>CAJXSZ010000005.1 GCA_913060815.1 uncultured Sulfitobacter sp.
TCGACGATGCCCGCGTCTTCGTCACGGTCGAGAACGTAAACGACGCGCCTGTTGCAGTGGACGATGTGGACGCCACAGAAGAGGACACGCCTGTGACCATCTCCGTGCTGGACAACGACAGCGACGTGGACGGCGATGATCTGACAGTGACCGAGGCGACTTCGCCCGACGGCACCGTCGAGATCAACGACGACGGCACGATCACCTTCACGCCGAACCCCGACTTCACGGGTGAGGCGACGATCGACTATACGATTGAAGACGAGGAAGGTCTGGAAGACGCGGCGCAGGTGACTGTGACGGTTGGTCCTGTGACCGATCCGCCCGTGGCCACGGATGACGCAGCCGAGACGGATGAGGACACACCTGTCACCATCGACGTTCTGGGCAATGACACCGATCCCGACGGCGACGATCTGACTGTAATCGAGGCAACCAGCCCCGATGGCACCGTCACGATCAACGACGACGGCACATTGGAGTTCACGCCGAACCCCGACTTCAACGGCGAGGCCGTGATCACCTACACGATCACCGACGGCACCGGCAATGAAGACACGGCCGAAGTGCTGGTCACGGTGAACCCCGTCAACGACGGCCCGCTGGCCGAAGACGACGCGGCCGAGACACCGATCAACACGGCAGTGACGATCCCCGTTCTGGACAACGACTCTGATCCCGAGGGCGATCCGCTCGAGGTGGTCTTTGCCTCCAGCCCGGATGGCGAAGTCGTCATCAACGACGACGGCACGCTGACCTTCACACCGAACGACGGCTTCACAGGCGATGCGCAGATCAACTACACGATCTCCGACGGCGAGCTGACCGATCCTGCGGTTGTGACGGTTGTGGTCTCCGACCCCGACCAGACACCCGAGGCGGTTGATGACGTGGCCGAGACGGATGAGGACACGCCTCTGACAATTCCGGTTCTGGCGAACGACACGGATCCGAACCTTGATCCGCTGGAAGTGATCGAGGCGACGTCGCCTGACGGTGACGTTGTGATCAACGACGACGGCACGCTTGAGTTCACGCCTGCGCCGGACTTCAACGGCGAGACCACGATCACCTACACGATCACGGACCCTGACGGGAACGAGGACACGGCGGAAGTCGTGGTCACGGTTAACCCTGTGAACGACGCGCCAGTTGCGGTGGACGATGCGGATGAGACGCCGTTCGAGACGCCTGTTATCATCGACGTTCTGGGCAACGATTCTGACGTGGACGGCGACGATCTGACGGTGACCGAGGCGACATCGCCCGACGGCACGGTCGAGATCAACGACGACGGCACGCTGACCTTTACACCCGCTGACGGGTTCGAGGGCGAGGCGACCATCAGCTACACGCTCACCGATGGTGAGCTGTTTGACACAGCCGAGGTCACGGTTCTTGTTGCGGACGCGCCCGAAGGCTTCTCGCCCGTTGCGGTGGACGACTTTGACGAGACGCTGGAGGAGACACCTGTCACCATCGACGTGCTCGGCAACGACACGGACCCCGACGGCGATCCGCTGACAGTGACCGAGGCCACGTCCGAGGACGGCACGGTCACGATCAACGACGACGGCACGCTGGAGTTCACGCCCAACCCCGACTTCTTTGGCGAAGCGGTGATCGACTACACCATCACCGACGGCAACGGCGGCATCGACGATGCCCGCGTCTTCGTCACGGTCGAGAACGTAAACGACGCGCCTGTTGCGGTGGATGATTGTGTGGCGACAGAGCTGGATACACCTGTCGACATTCCTGTCCTGGCAAACGATTCTGATCCAGATGGTGATGATCTGACGGTGACTGAAGCCACCAGCCCTGATGGCGAGGTTGTGATCAACGATGATGGCACGCTGACGTTCACTCCGAACGATGGTTTCACAGGCGATGCTGAAATCGCCTATACCATTACTGATGGAAACGGCGAGACGGCTGAGGCGGTTGCCAAAGTATCTGTAGGCGAGGAGACAGAGCCACCTGTCGCCGCGGATGACACGGCGGAGACCGATGAGGACACGCCTGTCACCATCGACGTGCTGGGCAACGACACTGATCCTGATGGTGATCCGCTCGAAGTGATTGACGCTACATCACCTGACGGTGAGGTTACGATCAACGACGACGGAACGATCGAGTTCACGCCAAACCCTGACTTTAACGGTCCAACCACAATCACTTACACCATCACCGACGGAAACGGTGGTGAGGATACGGCGACGGTTGATGTGACTGTGAATCCTGTCAACGACGGCCCACTTGCCGAAGATGACAATGCGATCACGCCTCAGGGCACGCCGGTTACGGTCTCGGTTCTGGACAACGACAGCGATCCGGAAGGCGATCCGCTCGAGGTGGTCTTTGCCTCCAGCCCGGATGGCGAAGTCGTGATCAACGACGACGGCACGCTGACCTTCACGCCCAATGAAGGCTTCACAGGCGACGCGCAGGTCAACTACACCGTTTCCGATGGCGAGCTTACGGACCCTGCGGTTCTGTTTGTCGAAGTGCCCGAGGACGCGGAAGGCTTTGCGCCCGTTGCGGTCGATGACACGGCTGAAACCGTGGAAGAGACGCCTGTTACCATCGACGTTCTGGTGAACGATACTGATCCAGAGGATGATCCGCTCACGATCACCGAGGCGACCTCGGATGATGGAACGGTTGTGATCAACGACGACGGCACACTGACCTTTACTCCGAACGAGGACTTCTTCGGTGAGGCGGTGATCGATTACACCGTAACGGACGGCAACGGCGGCTTTGACGACGCGCGCGTCTTTGTCGACGTTGAGAACGTGAACGATGCACCAGTGGCCGAGGACGATTGTGTCGCAACCGATCTGGACACACCTGTGACCATTGATGTGCTGGCAAACGATAGCGATCCGGACGGCGACGATCTGACAGTGACGGCGGCGACATCGCCAGACGGCACGGTCGAGATCAACGACGACGGCACCATCACCTTCACGCCGAACGATGGCTTCACCGGTGACGCTGAAATCGCCTATACCATCTCGGACGGTAATGGTGAGACGGCTGACGCGGTTGCCAAAGTCTCGGTCGGTGAAGACTCCGCGCTCCCAGTGGCAGCGGACGACACCGCAGAGACGGATGAGGACACACCTGTCGTCATCGACGTTCTGGTCAACGACAGCGACCCCGATGGTGATCCGCTCGAAGTGATTGAGGCCACATCGCCTGACGGCGAGGTTACGATCAATGACGACGGAACGATCGAGTTCACGCCAAACCCCGACTTCAACGGGCCGACCACGATCACCTATACGATCACGGACGGCAACGGTGGCACGGATGAAGCAACTGTTGATGTCACGGTGAACCCTGTCAACGATGGCCCGCTGGCCGAAGATGACGCGGCAGACACCGATATCGGCACACCTGTTACCGTCTCGGTTCTGGACAACGATAGTGATCCGGAAGGCGATCCGCTCAGCATCTTCTCGGCCTCCAGCCCTGATGGCGAGGTTGTGATCAACGATGATGGCACGCTGACATTCACTCCGAACGATGGTTTCACGGGTGAGGCGCAAGTCAACTATACTGTCTCTGACGGTGAGTTGACCGATCCTGCTGTCCTCTTCGTCAACGTGACCGATCCTGCCGAGGCACCTGATGCGGTGGATGATGTGGCGGAGGTCCCAGAAGACGGTACTGTGACCATTCCAGTGTTGGCCAACGATACCGACCCGAACCTCGATCCTCTTGAGATCAAGGAGGCATCTTCGCCTGACGGGGAGGTTGTGATCAACGACGATGGCACGATCCAGTTCACGCCGACTCCGGATTTCAACGGTGATACAACAATCACCTACACGATCTGCGATCCGGACGGGAATGAGGATACGGCAACGGTCGCGGTCACGGTCACACCTGTCAACGATGTGCCTGTAACTGAGGATGACGTGGCCGAAACCAATCAGGACACGCCCGTTATCATCGACGTGCTGGCCAATGACAGTGACCCAGACGGCGACCCGCTCACGGTAACGAGTGCAGCAAGCCCAGATGGCGATGTCGAGATCAACGACGACGGCACCATTACCTTCACACCCAACCCAGGCTTTAACGGGCCTGCCGAGATCACATATGTGGCATCGGACGGGAACGGGGGCGAAACGCCCGGCACTGTCAGCGTTCTAGTCATCGACGGTATCGTTATCGGTACCGATGGCGACGATCTGATCGACGATACCTTCGACCAAGACCCCGACGGTGATGTTGTTGACGGTGGCGATGGCTTCTTGCCGGGTGAAGAGCCCGAGGATGACATCATCATTGCGGGTGCTGGCAATGATACGGTTGTTGCGGGAGCTGGCGACGACGATGTCTCTGGCGGCACGGGCGACGATGAAATCGACGGCGGTGTGGGTGACGACGATCTGCGCGGTGACGAGGGCGAAGATACGATCCTCGGCGGTGCAGGCGACGACACGCTCAGCGGCGGTGACGACAACGACAGCCTTGAAGGTGGGTCAGGTGATGACACGCTCGAAGGGGATGCGGGTGACGACACGCTGCGTGGCAACACTGGCTTCGACACGATCCACGGCGGCGAGGGCGACGACCTGCTCGACGGCGGCGGCGATGACGATGAGCTGAGCGGCGACGAGGGCAATGATACCCTCCAAGGCGGTTTGGGCGACGACACGCTGGTTGGCGGTATTGGAGACGACAGCCTTGATGGAGGCGGCGACAATGACACGCTCGAAGGCGGGATCGGCGAAGACACTCTGCGCGGCGGGGTTGGCGACGACTCTTTGCACGGTGGTGATGACGACGACCTGCTCGACGGTGGTCAGGGCGACGATTCACTAAGCGGCGACGCTGGTGACGACACGCTCGGGGGTGCGCTTGGCGATGACACGCTGGACGGCGGTGAGGGCGACGATGTCCTGACTGGCGGCTCGGGCGAGGATCTGTTCCTTGGCGGTGCGGGTGATGACACCATGACAGGTGGCAATGACCGTGACACGTTCGAGGATGTAGACGCGGGCGACGTCGTTGATGGCTCCGAGGGAGGTGACGACTTTGATACCCTCGATCTGACAGGCTCTGCGCCTGAAGGTGGTAGCCTTGAAGTTGTGTTCGATCCCGAGAATGACGAAAACGGTGTTGTTAACTACTTCGACGAGGATAATAACCCAACGGGTCAGCTCGTCTTCAACAACATCGAGAATGTCATTCCGTGCTTCACACCCGGCACTCTGATCGCCACGCCAAAAGGCGAGCGTAAGGTCGAAGAGCTTGAAGTCGGAGATCGCATTATCACCCGTGACAACGGGATGCAGGAAATCCGCTGGATCGGACGTCGCGAGATGTCTGGTGAGGAACTTGTCGCGAAAGAGCACTTGCGTCCGATCCTGATCCAGAAGGGCGCTTTGGGTAATGATCTTCCCGAGCGGGACATGATGGTATCGCCGCAGCACCGTGTGCTGATCGCCAATGACAAAACGGCCCTCTACTTTGAGGAGCGTGAAGTCTTGGTCGCGGCGAAACACCTGACGGATATGGAAGGGATCGACGTAGTTGACGTGTCGCACACCACCTATATCCATATCATGTTCGACCAGCATGAGGTGATCCTGTCGGATGGCTGCTGGACCGAAAGCTTCCAGCCCGGTGACATGTCACTGGCTGGGGTGGGTGATGCGTCACGCGAGGAAATTCTGGAACTCTTCCCTGAACTCGCCACGCGCGAGGGTATCGAGGCCTATGCCGCAGCCCGCAAATCGCTCAAGAAGCACGAGGCGAAGCTGATCACCAAGAAGACCTGATCTTCCAAACAAAATTCCCCAAGGCAGACCCGACAACGGGTGCCGCCTTGGGGTCCACTTGTATGCAGCATCACTCGAGGAGTAGTGACCCTGAGTGAGTGAGGGCGGAGCCCATCGTGGCTCCGCTTTTCATCTTCCTGAGAATTGTTTCTAAAAGCGGCCTAATGCTGCTGCACGGATGTAAATCGTTGTCTTTGTTTGGAAAAATTAACGATTTGTTCAGAAATAGGTCCAGATGAATCCCGAAATTATGTTAGAATAACGCGAGGGAAGTGGTCCGTTCTGACTACTTGCCCGAACTTTCTGCAATCACTACGGGATTTGAAATGGCGGATATTTTTGGAACAGACGCCAATGACAGCCTTGTGGGTACCGATGAAGACGATCTGATCGTTGGTAGTGCCGGAGACGACAGGCTTGCTGGTCGCGCGGGAAACAACTTTCTGTCTGGCGAGGGTGGTGATGACACCCTTGTTGGCGGCTCGGACGTGGATGACATGTCCGGCGGGGAGGGTGATGACGTCCTGATCGGGAACAACGGCGACGATCTTTTCAACGGTGGAGCAGGCGCCGACACGATGACCGGCGGCACAGGTCGTGACGTTTTCCATAATGTAAGCGCAGGCGATGTGATTGACGGCGCAGAGGGGGGAGACGGTGATTATGACCGGATCAACCTCGAGGGTGCGATGCCCGAGGGCGGGAGCTTTTCCATCGTTCTTGATCCTGAAAACCGCGAGAATGGTGAGATCAACTTTGCCGACGCACGGGGTGAGGACGCTGGCAAAATCGAATTTAGCAATATCGAGAAGATCGTGCCTTGTTTTACGCCAGGTACACGGATTGCCACCGCGCGGGGCGAAGTAGCGGTTGAAGCGCTGAGCGTTGGCGACAAGATCATCACTCGCGATAATGGCCTCCAAGAGATCCGCTGGATCGGGCGCTATGCGTACTCGAGTGGGGATTTGGATGCTGCCGCCCACCTTAGACCGATCCGCATCTGCAAGGGCGCGCTTGGCAACGATCTGCCAGAGCGAGATATGATGGTATCGCCCAATCATAGAATATTGGTTTCAAACGATAAAACTGCTCTTTATTTCGAAGAGAGCGAAGTTCTTGTTGCTGCCAAACATCTAACGGGTTTGACAGGCGTTCATCCAGTCAGTGATGTGCAGACGACCTATATTCACCTGATGCTCGATGCCCACGAGGTGGTGTTGTCGGATGGAACGTGGACCGAAAGCTTCCAGCCTGGTTTGGGCTCTCTCGCGGGGGTGGGCAACGCCCAGCGCACCGAGCTTTTCGAGATATTTCCAGAGCTTGAGACGCTTAAAGGGATCGCCGGATATCGAGCCGCGCGTAAATCCGTAAGAGCGTATGAAGCGGCGTTGCTGCTGGTTAAATAGAGGCGTTTTTCGCACGCCATGCGGCCCATGCTTCGGGCGTGTCGAGATCAGTCCGCGCATGGGAGCCCGCGAGGGGGACATGCACTGTTCTACTGCTA
This sequence comes from uncultured Sulfitobacter sp., assembly GCA_913060815.1. Taxonomy (GTDB): domain Bacteria; phylum Pseudomonadota; class Alphaproteobacteria; order Rhodobacterales; family Rhodobacteraceae; genus Sulfitobacter. Next base: position 7,306 of record CAJXSZ010000005.1, read on the forward strand.
TGTTCTTTGACAATCGCCCTGCCGCCGCTGTCTCCTGACAGGTGCAGCAGGGCGGGGAAAAGACTGGCGTGAAAAACGATCGGGTGGCCTGCGTGTCCATCTTGGGTCGTCGCGCGCCAGATTAGTTTTTCTGTCTTTAGATCAATCGCTTGAAGGACGCTATTCATGTCATCTTTGTCAACGTCAGGCATATCTGCCAATAGCACCATCACAGCATCGCAGTCGCTCTGCACTGCACCGATGCCTGCACGCAAACTAGCGTTCATACCCTCGGCGGCATCTGGTACGGCAACAGCCGCAATGTCCAGCCCGTCAACTGCCGCGTAGCGGGAGTGGGGCGCTTCAGGCAGGGTGACATATACGCGGCAGCCAGTGTCCAGCGCCCGCAGCACCTGACGGCGCAGCAGGGGCATGCCATCCACAAGCTCCATCAGCTTGTCACGTCCGCGCATGCGCGAGGAGCTGCCCGCAGCCAGCACCAATATGGCGATACGCTCAGCCACGCATGCGCGCAGCGTCAGGATCGAACAGCGGCGTTGTGATCAAACGGGCAGGGCGCATCTGGCCCAAAATTTCGATCTCCACCGCGAGGCCATCCGCGATACGGTCTACGGGCAGGAACCCTTGAGCCACGGATTTTTCAGCATAGTGCGAGTACCCGCCCGAGGTGCAGAAGCCTACAACCTCCCTCTCCAGCCAGATCGGTTCATAGCCCTGAACATCGGCGTCCAGCGCATCGACCTCAAAGGCCACCAGCTTGCGTGTCGGGCCGTCCTTGCGCTCGGCCTCTGCTGCGGCGCGACCGATGAAATCCACATTCTTTTTGAAGCTGATAAAGCGGTCCATCCCCGTCTCGGCGGCAGTATAATCCGGCCCGAATTCCAGCAGCCATGCACCAAAGAATTTATCGAGCCGCAGGGACATCATCGCGCGCATCCCGAAGGGCGCCATGCCGTGCGGTTGGCCTGCCTCCCACAGCGTCTGCCACAGCTGTCGCTGGCCCATCGCATCGCAGTAGATTTCATAGCCCAGATCGCCTGTGTAGCTGACGCGCTGCACCAGACAATTGGTCATACCAACAGTAACGGGCCGCACATCGAGGAATTTCATAGTCGAGACATCATCCAGCGTGCAGGCCTGTAGCACCTCGCGTGCCTTTGGCCCTGCGATCTGGAACCCTGTGCGACGGTCCGAGATGTTTTCAACATGCACGCCGTCTTCCATATTCTGCTCGAACCAGCGGCTGTGAAAGGCCTGTGCGCCATAAGAGGCGGTAAGTTGGAATGTCTCTTCGCCGAGACAGGAAACGGTAAAGTCACCGATCAAGCGCCCCTTGGGTGAGAGCATAGGGGTGAGAGCGATGCGACCCTGTGCTGGCACGCGACCCGCCATGACGCGGTCAAGCCATGCGCGTGCATTAGGGCCAGTGACCAGATACTTACCAAAGTTCTGCACCTCGTTGATGCCAACGCCCTCGCGGACAGCGCGTACTTCGCGGCCTGTGGCGTCAAACGCGTCCGAGCGGCGGAAGGAGGGTGTCTCATACGTGGGCTCATCGCCCTGCGCGAAGTAGTTCGGCACCTCCAACCCGAATTGCTGGCCCCATACTGCGCCCATGCTGCTGAAGATATCATACATAGGGGTAGTTTGTTGCGGTCGCGCTGCTGGCAACTCCTCATTGGGGTAGGCGACGGAGAAGCGTTTTTGATAGTTCTCGATGACCTTGGGCAGGGTGTAGCCGGGGGATATCCATTTGCCGAAGCGTGCCACATCCATGGCGAAGACATCGCGCTCTGGCTCGCCCTCGATCATCCATTGCGCCAGCGTCAGGCCCACTCCACCGCCCTGGCTAAAGCCCGCCATGACACCGCAGGCACTCCAGTAGTTGCGCAGGCCCGGCACGGGGCCAACCAGCGGATTGCCGTCAGGGGCAAAGGTGAAAGGACCGTGGATCACATTCTTGACGCCCGCACGCTCCAGATCGGGAAAGCGTTTGTAGGCAAAGTTGATGCTGTCTTCAATCTTGTCGAAATCATCGGCGAGCAAGTCCTGACCAAAGCTCCACGGCGTGCCGCCTACGGCCCAAGGGCGGCAGGTCTGCTCGTAAAAGCCGATGCAGAGGCCCATGCCTTCTTGGCGCAAGTAGCTCTCCCCTGCGGGGTCCATCACATGCGGATGCTCACGCCCGCCGTCCATCATTTCGCGGATCATAGGGACTTCTTCGGTGACGAGATACTGATGCTCCATCGGGTGCAGAGGCAGGTAAACGCCCGCCATGGCACCCACTTCACGCGCCCAGAGGCCGCCTGCGTTCACGATATGCTCGGCGTGGATGGTGCCTTTGTCGGTGACCACATCCCATGTGCCGTCCGCGCGCTGGTTGGTCTCTTGCACCATTGTGTGGGTGTAGATTTCCGCGCCGCCCATCTTTGCCGCGCGGGCATAGGCGTGTGTGGTGCCTGACGGATCAAGGTGCCCGTCGAGCGGATCATAAAGCCCACCGATGATGCCATCAAGGTTGGTGACAGGCGCGATCTTGGCGATTTCTTCGGGCGATACGATCTCGGTCTCGAGCCCCATAAAGCGGTGCTTGGCCCGCTCTGCCAGCAACATGTCAAAGCGTTCCTGATTGTCCGCCAGCGTCACACCGCCCACATGGTGCAAGCCGCAGGACATGCCCGTGATCTCTTCGAGTTCCTTGTAGAGCTTGATGGTATAGCCCTGCAACGCGGCCATATTCGTATCGCCGTTAAGCGTGTGAAAGCCGCCTGCCGCATGCCATGTAGAACCGCTTGTCAGCTCGGAGCGCTCAAGCAGAATCACATCCGACCAGCCGAGCTTTGTCAGATGGTACAGGACCGAGGCGCCGACGACGCCGCCGCCGATAATGGCCACGCGGGTGGTGGTTTTCATGGATGTATTCCTTATGCACGCTTCGGCCTTAGACAATGCCACGCTTGCGATGAGGGCAAGTGGTTTTGCGACAGATTTTGTCGCAAAGCGCTTTTCATGTTCGGGCTGGTCTAAGTGCATCCTGCGCGCTACCTCATATAAATGGAAAACATAAATACCGCCTTTGCTACGATCCTGCGCCGATTTCGACGTTACTCGAGTAAGTTGTGGGTGCGGGTAGTTGTGATGGGATTGCTTGCCCTTGTTGCGGTCGGCTTGGGCCAGCTGATTGCGCCGTACGTGCCCAAAAGTATTGCGGAAACAGTCGACGCAAGTTCTGCCGACCGTCTGTTGCAACTGATTGCATCGGCGATGCTGGCCGTGACGATATTCTCGATCACGGTGATGGTCTCGGTGTACCAATCCTCCTCAAGCCAGTGGACCCCGCGGGTGCACCGTCTGATCATGCAAGACCGCGTTACCCAGAATACGATGGCCGTGTTCATTGGCGCTTATGTCTATGCGCTTCTGGGTATCATCTTGCAGGAGTTGGGAGTCTACGACGACGAACGCGCATTTGTTGTGTTCTGGATGACCGTGTTGGTTCTGGCGGTGATTGTTATCTATCTCATCCGCTGGGTGCTGCATCTGCAAGGGTTCGGGCAATTGGTCGACACCTCGCGGCAGATCGAGGAGGTGACGCGGGCGCAGTTCAAAGAACGCCTCTCGCAGCCCTGTTTGGGCGGACGCCCCTTCACAGGTGACTTTCCTGACAGTGCAAAGCCTGTGCCCGCATGGGAGAGCGGCTATATCCGCCAGATATATCCCGAGGCGTTGAATTCCGTCGCCGAGCAATATGATATGCGGGTCTATCTCACCCGCAGTGTCGGCAGTTTTGTCTCGGTCGGGGAATCCTTGATGAGCGTCGAGAGCACGGGCGATGATCTGGATTGGGATGCGATGATTGCCGACGTGAAAGAGACAGTAATCCTCGGTGATTTGCGCGAATATGATCAGGACCCGCGTTTCGGCCTTATTGTGATGAGCGAGATCGGCTCCAAAGCGCTGTCGCCAGGGGTAAATGATCCTGGAACGGCGATAGATGTGATCAACCGCATCGGGCGCATTCTGTCCTATTACAAGGACGAGACCGAGACAGAGCCGGAGACCTTGCTGGCGCATTTGCATGTGGCACCGATTGATCCTGTTGATCTGCTTCAGGATGGTTTCGGGGCGATTTCGCGTAACGGGGCAGACACGCTGGAGGTGCAGCAGCGTCTGCAACAAACCCTGAGTGGCCTGATGCGCCATCCCGACAAGGGGCTGAGCCGTGCCGCGCGTGATCTGGCGAAGCAAGAGCTTGCCCGTGGCCTCGCTGCGCTCACATTCGAGCCTGACCGCGACGCGTTGATTGCATCGGCGGATGCGGATGTGCGCCCCAAATAAGCGCATTGCTGCAAGGCGACACTTAATGTCGTAAAAGGAATATCGGTGCGCGGCATTGGACGTCACGTTGGCAGGGTAGCGTCTCACCAACAGGACCCGTCTTCATGCGTACCCATGCCCAAGCTGTCATCATCGGAGGCGGCGTTATTGGCTGCTCGATCCTTTACCACCTGACCAAGCTGGGATGGACGGACGTGTGTCTGCTGGAACGCGACGAGCTGACCTCCGGCTCGACGTGGCATGCGGCGGCCAACATTCACGGGCTGCATGACAACAACAACATCACCCGCATCCAGAACTACACGATGGACCTCTATAACGCGCTGGAGGCGGAGACAGGGCAAAGCTGCGGTGTGTTCCAGCCCGGTAGCCTCTATCTGGCGCAGACCGAGGCGCGTGAGCACCAGTTGCGCCTGCAAGCGGCCAAAGCCAAATACTATGACATGCCCTTTCGCGAGGTGAGCCGCGCAGAGGCTGAAGAACTGCACCCGTTGGTCAATTACGACGGCATTCGCTGCATCATGTTTGAAGAGAACGGCGGCAACGTCGACCCCTCGGGCGTAACCAACGCCTATGCCGCGGGTGCGCGGCAGAACGGCGCGGAAATCATCCGCTTTTGCCCCGTCATCGGGACAGAGCAGCAGCCCGACGGCTCTTGGATCGTGCGCACCGAGAAAGGTGACATTCACACCCAGTGGATCGTGAACGCTGCGGGCCTGTGGGGGCGCGAAGTTGCTGCAATGGCGGGCATTACCCTGCCGCTGCAACCGACAGAACATCAATATTTTGTCACAGAAAGCATTGTGGAGATCGAGGGCCTCGACCGCCGCCTGCCATCTGTCGCCGACCGCGATGGCGAGTATTACCTGCGCCAAGAGGGCAAGGGGCTGCTGGTGGGGGCGTATGAGAAAGATCTGCGTTATTGGGCCGAAGAGGGGACGCCGCTGGGGTTTGGTCACGAGTTGTTCGCCGACGATCTGGAGCGGATCGAGGAGAATATGATGCGCGCCATCGACCGTGTGCCCGCCGTGGGCGACGCAGGGATCAAGCGTGTGATCAACGGGCCAATGATCTGGTCTCCTGATTCCAATGTGCTCTTTGGTCCTGTGCCCGAGTTGCGCAACTACTTCTGCTGTAACGGCATCATTCCCGGCTTCTCGCAGTCAGGCGGTATGGGCCTGCTCGCGGCCGACTGGATCGTCACGGGCGAGAGCCGCTATGACATGTTTGCATGGGATGTGGCACGGTTTGGCGATTGGGCAGACAAGGCCTTCACCCACGCACGGGTGGGTGATCAATATGCCAATCGTTTCAAAATCCACTTCCCGAATGAGGAGCGCAGCGCGGGACGTCCTGCACGTATGCGCCCTGCCTACGCGATGCAAAAAGAACGCGGTGCTGTGTTTGGCTTGAACTACGGCTGGGAGCATCCGCTCTATTTCGGGGATGAGGTCGGTGCAGAGGACGAGACCCACGGCTTTACTCGTCAGTCGTGGTGGGACATCGTTGGCGCCGAATGCCGTATGTTGCGCGAGAATGCAGGCATCATCGACATCTCGAACTTCGCCAAATACCTGTGCAAAGGAGCAGGGGCCGAGGCGTGGTTGAACAGTCTCTTTGCCAATAAGATGCCAAGCGTTGTGGGGCGGTCCTGTCTCACGCCATTGATTGGCAAACGCGGTGGTATCGCAGGGGATTTCACCGTGACCAAACTGGCCGAGGATGAATTCTGGATCATCGGATCAGGCATGGCCGAGCGCTATCACCAGCGGTTCTTTAACGAGGTTCCCCTGCCGAAGGGGACGACATTCGAGAGCAAGACCGTCGAGATGTGCGGCTTTAACGTTGCTGGCCCCAGATCTCGCGATATGCTGCAACATCTGACCAACACGTCACTCGCCACCGAGGATTTTCCCTTCATGCGCTCCAAATGGATCGAGCTGGGCGGCGTGCGCTGCCTTGCGCTGCGGGTCTCGTTTACGGGCGATCTGGGTTGGGAGTTGCATTGTCAGCAAAGCGATCAATCAGCCCTCTATGGCGCGCTGCTGGAGGCGGGTAAGGACGTGGGCGCAGGCCCTGTGGGCAGCCGTGCGCTGATGTCGTTGCGGGTGGAGAAGGGATACGGCTCTTGGGGGCGCGAATACAGCCCCGAATATTGGCCGCAGGAAGTGGGTCTGGCGCGGCTTTGCAAGATGGAGAAAGACTTCCTCAACCACGAAGCTGTGGCCAAGACCATGCAGAATGACGCGCGCGAGGAGCTTGTCCTTTTGGCGCTGGATGGGGCGCAGACGGATGCATCACATGCGGATGCGACGGGTGGGGAGCCAATCTTCAGAGACGGTGTGGGGATAGGGCGGGTCACGTCGGGCGCTTACGGCTATAGCGTTGGCATGTCCTTGGCTCTGGGTTTTGTCAAAGGCGTTGCCGCAGGCGATGAGGTAGACGTTATGGTGCTGGGTGTCGCGCATAAGGCAACCGTATTGGCCGAGCCGCCCTTTGATCCGGAGGGGTCCCGCTTGCGCGGTTAGCAGGGGCGCTGCCCCGCAGCGGCCCAATGGGCCACAGCTCCCCGGGATATTTCTGACCAAAAGAAGAGGGCTAGAGCGGCCGCATTTTGAGATCAGTGATGCGGTTGCCTTCGCGGGCCAGCACCTCGAAGCGGAAGCCGTGGAAAGAGAAGACCTGACCTTGGGTCGGGATCATCTGGGCCTCATGGATGACTAGACCTGCGATAGTGTTGGCTTCGTCGTCGGGCAGGTTCCAATCGTTTGCGCGGTTAAGATCGCGTATCGTCATGGCACCGTCGACTAGGTACTGCCCATCGCTGTCTTTCTTGACCGTATGGTCTGCCTGCGGATCAAACTCATCCGTGATCTCGCCCACGATTTCCTCGAGGATGTCTTCGAGCGTGATGAGCCCTTGCAGGGAGCCATATTCATCCACCACCAGAGCAAAGTGCGTGCGGCGGTGCAGGAACTGGCGCATCTGCTCGTCAAGAGTGGAGGTTTCCGGCACAAAGTAGGGTTCCATTGCCACGTCGGCGATGTCGAACTGATTGAGCGCGGCTGCTTCCCCTTCGGGGCCGCCGATAAGTTTATACATTGCGCGCAACAGATCTTTTGCGTGGATTACCCCGACGATGTTTTCGGGATCATCGCGGAAAACGGGCAGACGGGTATGGTTGGAGCGCAGGCATTGCTCAAGGATGTCGCCGGGCGCATCGCCTGCGTCGATCATTTCGATCCCTGAACGGTGAAGCATGATTTCCTCAACCACGCGGTCCCGCAGATCGAGTGCGCCCAGAATGCGGTCGCGGTCCTCTTTCTCGACCACACCTTCGGAATGACCCAGTTGCAACGCGCCTGCGATCTCTTCGCGCACGGCGAGGATGTTGCTGTCAGGATCGACCTGCACGCCAAGCACGCGCAGCATTCCCCGAACAAGCAGACGCACAATGCTTACGACAGGGGCGAAGATCAGCACCACTATGCTGATCGGACCGGACACCATGGAAGCGGCACGCTCGGCGTTGGTAATGGCGTAGGTCTTGGGCAGCACTTCCGCAAAGATCAGCACCAGCAGGGTCATCACCAGCGTTGCGAGCGCCACGCCACTTTCGCCGAAGAGCCGCGTGAACAGCGCGGTGGCCAAAGAAGCAGCAAGGATGTTCACAAGATTGTTGCCCAGCAGGACCGAGCCGATCAAACGCTCGTTGTCTTCGGTAATTTTCAACGCACGTTGCGCGCCGACAGAGCCTTTGTCCGCTTGGGTACGCAATTTACCGCGAGAGGCGGCGGTGAGTGCGGTCTCGGATCCCGAGAAGCAGCCCGACAGAACCAGCAGAAACAAAATCGTGCCGACAGAAATCCAGAATGCAGCGTCAATCGTGACGGATGGCATATCCATGCGCGTGAACCTTTCAGGTGTGTTGCCTAAGTTATGGGGGGTGAGCGTGCCGCATTCAAGGAGAAGGCGGTGCGAAACGCTTATCTAACAGGCTAAACGCTATTTATTGGAGGCCGCTTTGTCCGATAGAGGATGATGGTCAAGCACAAGCTCGGACAATCGCGCCTCAAGCACATGGGTGTAGATTTCGGTTGTGGCAACATCTGCGTGGCCCAGCATTGTCTGGATCGCTCGCAAATCGGCCCCCCCTGCCAGCAGATGGGTGGCAAAGGCGTGGCGCAGGGTGTGCGGTGTAACCTTGGACGGGTCCACGCCTGCGGCAACTGCGATTTCCTTGATCAACAGGTAGAAGCGGTGGCGGGTCAAGTGGCCCTCCTTCCCGCGCGAGGGGAAGAGAAATTTCGAGGGCGGTTTCTTGGCCGCAGTGGTCACCGCTTGCGCTTCATCACGGATGCGGATCCACAGCGCCAGCGCATCTCGCGCATCGGGTGATAGCGGGACCATGCGTTCCTTACCACCTTTACCAAGGATCAACAGCAAGCGCGGATCGCCACGGGTGGCACTCACAGGCAGACCCACAAGCTCGCTCACCCGCATGCCTGTGGCGTATAGCAGCTCCATCAAACAGGTGTTACGGATGCGGTCTGCCTCGTTCCGGCCCAAGGTTCGCGCCGCAGACAACAGGCGGTCCACCTCTTCGATGGACAGAATTTTCGGCAAACGCTTGTCCTGACCCGGACCGCTGATCTGAATGGCGGGATTGTCGCTGCGCAGCCCTTCCTCGAATGCAAAGCGGTAGAGTTGCTTGATCGCCGAGAGCCTGCGTGCGCGGGTCGATTTGGACAGACCTTGGGCATCGCAGAACACCAGATATTCCTCAATGGCGCTGCGCGTGACAGCATCCAGAACGGAATCCTTGCGCGCCAGCCAGCCATCAAAGTCCTTGAGATCACGGCCGTAGGCCAGAAGCGTATTGGTCGCGGCACCCAATTCGGCTGCTTGCGCTTCGAGAAACATGGATATCCAGCTTGAGGGGGCGCGAATGTTCATGGTGTCCGCTCGAGCAGCAGAATTTGCAAAGATGCGCGGCGCGCGGTGTCCTCGAGGCCTAACGCGCGCAAGGTGCCAAGTGCTTCGCGGAGGGCGCGGGAGTCGCCGCGCGCGCCGTCGCGCAGGCCGTCCAGCGTGGCAAGCAAGGCTTCGCCCAAGCGCCCGCTCTTTGCCATCTTGACCCATTCCGCGTTCGGTGCAGGCGACGCAAACGCATCATAGATCGCGCGGGGCAGGGCATCACTGGGCGGAGGGCCTGTCACCTCTCCCAAGGCCACACCCCGCAGTAGCCTTGAAGATGCATCTTCGCTCAGGTTTAGGGCCACAGCTTCATAATCGGGCGAGAGCAAGCCAATCGTTTGCTGGATGCGTGCGGCTCTCCCTGTGAGGCTCACAGGGGCCAGACGTTCCTGAAACACACTGGCAAAGCTTACTTCCAAGGCGCCGTCGCGGATTTGTTGCCATGCGGGGGGCAGCGTCTTTGCGATGGCTTCCGCGCTGCCTGTGTCGAGGGCAATGTCAAAGCGCTGCACGGCGCGCACGCGGTCCCAGATGCGCCCCGAAGCGGCGGGCTTGCGGTTGGTGTAAAGTCCGAGCAGGCGGTTGTCGGGAAGCGCTCCTGCACTCGTCAAACGCTCGGCCGCTTCCAGCTGTGATTTCCATCCCGCCACATCGCGCAGATCGGCCACGGCATAGGCGCGCGGCAGCGGTCCTGTCGGCAGCGCTTCGCCAATGGTCTCGAACAGGCGGAAGGTCAGCGGGTCCATATGACGGGGCACGGGCAGGGGCGCTGCATCCTCGAAGAGGTCGGGATTGAGGAAACGGTCGAGAAGGGCCAGCTTGTCGCGGGGCAAAAGTTTGAGCGCTTGCGCTGTGCCAAAGGTCAGGGCTGCGGTGTCCCAATCGCCATTGCGTGCGGCGCAGAAAATCTGGGTATCGGTCTGTTGCGTCAGGTAAGGCGTGCGCGACAACACCTCGCAAGGGGTGTCTTCTGTCCCGACAAGCAAGCTTAGCGCCATCCATGCATCAAAGAGCACAGGCGAACGGTCTGCGCCTGCTTGTTCAGCCAACGCCAGCGCGGGGTCCACGGCACCCAGCTGCATCAGCTTATCCATGCGTGCGCGCGTGAGCTTGTCTTGGGCGTCAGGGTCGCCCGCTGGCGCGGCGGCTTCGGCTAACAGTACAGTAAACAAAAGCGCATTGGCCGCAGGAAGCTCTAGATCGGGGAGTGTTCTGATCTGCCGCAACAGCGTTGTAATCTCGCTGCCCTGCCAGAGGTCAGGCTGCATGCCAGTCACAGCCATAGGCACAATGCCCACATTGCGCGGCGCTTGTGCGTCAAGGGGGCGGGTCGTGACGACTGGTGCGGTCCCTGTCGCGGCAACTGCCGGCTCGTCGCGTGCGTGGGGCTTGGCGGTGCGCTGCTGTATCGGCGCACGTGGCAATTGGGTTTGCGGCGCAGGATTGTCTAGCCAATCAATCACGGACAAAGGTGCGGCCGTTTGCGCATGTGCGCCGATGGCCATTGGCAGCACTGCGCCAAGAACCGCTGTGCGCCAAAGGTGCCTCACCCGCTTTCCCATGCGGTTATTGCCCGTCCAGTGTGACTGGCACTCGGACCTCTTCGGGCTCAGGTGCAAAATCAATTCCCAATTCGGGCCCGACATAGGCAAAGCCCACAAGTCCGATAAATCCGATAATCACAAGGATAAACAGAAGCTTGAAGAGTTTGCCTAACATAAAATTTTGCCCGATCTGCTATTATTTTCCCAAACTATATATGGCCTTTTCGGTAAGATCACGTCATTCAGAGACAAATGAGTGAAAATGATCCATCCACGGCTGACATCCGCCGACCCGCGCCCCGGTACCGCTTGAAAAAGACGGTAGCCTTGGTCGGTATGATGGGGGCTGGCAAGACGGCTGTTGGCCGTGCCGTCGCTTTAAAGCTTGGCGTGCCGTTCCTTGATAGCGACGCCGAGATCGAGGCGGCTGCCAACCTTTCCGTGCCAGAGATTTTTCAGCGCGATGGCGAGGCGTTCTTTCGCAAGCGCGAGGCGGAGGTGATCCGCCGCCTGCTCGAGACCCGTACAGGTATCCTGTCGACGGGAGGTGGTGCCTATCTGGCCCAAACGAACCGTGACAATATTGCGCAAAAAGGCGTGGCTCTCTGGCTCGATGCGCCGCTTGATCTGTTGTGGAGCCGTGTACGTCACAAAGACACGCGACCGTTGCTGCGCACCGCTGATCCGCGCGCGACGCTGGCCGAAATTTTTGCCGCGCGTACCCCTGTCTACCGCTTGGCGGAGGTGCATGTGCCCTGCGCGCCTGATCTATCGATCGAGCAGACGGCGCAGCGTGTGATCGAGGCCTTGGCCACCCGCCCGGATGTGCTGGAGAAAATCTGATGAATGAACGTGTGCATGTCGCTTTGCCAGATCGTGCCTATGATGTCGAAATCGGCCCGCATTTGTTGGCACAGGCGGGGGCATATGTCGCCCCGTTGTTGCGCCGTCCGCGCGTGGCCGTGATCAGCGACGAGACTGTCGCGGGGCTGCATCTCGAGACGCTGCGCGCAGGTCTGGCTGCTGAGGGCGTTTCAATGGAGGCGCTGTTGCTGCCCGCAGGAGAGGCGACTAAATGCTGGGCGGAGCTTACACGGTGCGTGGAATGGCTGCTGGACCAGCAAGTCGAGCGTGGCGATGTCGTGGTGGCCTTTGGTGGCGGTGTCACCGGAGATCTCGTGGGCTTTGCAGCCGCTATCTTGCGGCGGGGCGTACGATTCGTCCAAATTCCGACCTCCTTGCTCGCCCAGGTGGACAGCTCTGTCGGGGGCAAGACGGGCATCAACACGCGCCATGGCAAGAACCTTGTGGGTGCGTTTCACCAGCCCTCACTTGTGCTGGCTGATACCGCTGTTCTGGGCACGCTGGAGCCGCGTGATTTCCTTGCGGGCTATGGCGAGGTGGTGAAGTACGGGCTTTTGGGCGATGCGGACTTCTTTGACTGGCTCGAAGAGAACGGGCCCGCGCTGGCGCAGGGCGATGGCACCGCCCGCGTGGAGGCGGTGCGACGCTCTGTTCAGATGAAAGCGGATATCGTGGTGCGCGACGAGACGGAGCAGGGCGAGCGTGCTTTGCTGAACCTCGGGCATACATTCGGCCACGCGCTTGAGGCGGCGACAGGCTATTCCAACCGCCTGTTGCACGGCGAAGGCGTGGCGATCGGCTGTGCGTTTGCGTTCGAGTTGTCCTCACGCATGGGGCTCTGTGCGCAAGAAGCGCCAAGCCGCGTACGCGTACATCTTCGCGAGATGGGGATGAAGGTCGATCTGGCCGATATTGACGGTGATCTACCCGATGCCGAAGCGCTGCTTGCACTGATGGGACAGGACAAGAAGGTGGTCGATGGGCAGCTCCGCTTTATCCTCGCACGCGAGATCGGGGATGCCTTCGTGACAGGGGATGTGGCGCAGGCCGATGTGCTGGCGCTTTTGCGCGATGCACTGGCCTCGCGTTAATCCACGGGCGGGTTTAAATCGACGCCCCAGCGTTTGCAGAACCACATGAAAAGCGGCGCTTCGACCACGGCTACACAGAGAAGCGTGAAAATCCACCACGGAACGCCGAACAAAATCAACGAAAACGCCGTTCCTGTTCCGAAATAGATCAGGCCTACCACCAGTAGAACGGCAGCAGTCAGCACCATATCAAGAGCACACATCGTAAAGATCGTCTTTTTGGGCAACCGCGGGTAGAGCGCCATATAGGCGAAGACCATCGCGGCCGCCACAAAAAGGAAAACCTTGAGCTCAGCGGGCATCGCCAGCTTTAGAACGGGATTTCATCGTCGAGATCACGCGCGCCACCGCCGCCTTGGCCGCCGCCCATACCACCACCAGAGGTCTGGCCAAAGCCGCCACCGCCGCCCTGATCATAGCCGCCGCCTGTGTCACGGTCGTCGTAACCAGCGCCACCGCCGCCCATGCCGCCGCCACCACCGCCGCCGCCATCACGACCGTCAAGCATGGTAAGCGTGCCGCCGTAGTTGCGCAGTACGACCTCGGTGGAATATTTGTCCTGACCGTTCTGATCCTGCCATTTGCGTGTCTCGAGCTGGCCTTCGATATAAACCTTGGAGCCTTTGCGCAGGTATTGCTCGGCGATGCGCACCAGACCTTCGTTGAAGATGGCTACCGTATGCCATTCGGTCTTCTCGCGGCGCTCGCCCGAGTTGCGGTCTTTCCACGTCTCGGAGGTGGCGATACGCAGGTTGCAGACCTTACCACCGTTCTGGAAGCTACGGACTTCGGGATCACGCCCCAGATTGCCGATGAGGATTACTTTGTTCACTGAGCCGGCCATGGTGCTCTCCCTTTTGCGAAATATTATGTGCGAGGGGCCCGAATCTCGGACCCTCCCTTCCGCCGCCGTTATAACGGCATCGCGGGGCAGGCACACCGCCTTTCTGGAGGTATCAGGCCAATGCACCACTAGGACTGGTCACCGCGACATGACCTGCTATATTGGCGCCGAAAAGATTGGCGACCGAACAAACGGACAATGGTGTAGAATGCGCAATTTGATCATTGCAGTGCTGATTGGCAGCCTTGGTATGGGCGCGCCAGTCTATGCCGACATTTTCTCGTCCAAAAGCCGTAGCAAACTGTTTTCATCGCAGAAAAAGCTGCTCGATAACCGTGCTTCCAAACAATACCACAGCTCTGCGCGCCTTCAGCCGCCAAAAGTCGTAACGCCAACCAAATGGGACGATGCTGCCGGCTCTGAAAAGATCAAAAAGTACCGTGGCCGCTATAAAGGGCCATTCCTTGCGATGGCGCGCTCTGCTGCTGACAAACACGGCATTCCGCAGGACCTGTTTTTACGCCTTGTCTATCAGGAAAGCCGCTTCAACCCCCATGCGATCTCGCATGCCGGGGCCATCGGGTTGGCGCAGCTGATGCCGGCCACGGCGGCGGACCTGCGCGTTGACCCGAAAAACCCTGCGCAAAACCTCGAGGGCGGCGCGCGTTATTTGCGCCAGCAATATGAAGAGTTCGGCACGTGGCGCTTGGCACTTGCTGCGTATAATGCAGGTCCGGGAGCGGTGAAAAAACACGGCGGGATTCCTCCGTATCGCGAAACCCGCAACTATGTCCGGATCATCGCAGGGCGATAAAGCGCGAATTAGCAGCAAATTGACGTAAGTTTACTTAACGTCAATTAACCAATCTTAAACCATTCGATTTGCAAGATAAGCGTTATTTATCAATTGCTTGAAGGTTCGCATCCCGCTGCCAAAATGAGCATGCCCAATTCGCCGCCCTGTTTTGCCCCATTCTGGCCCCAATAGAGGGCGATACCTTTCGTCGTAACGAGTTTGGACGAGAGTTTGCAGCATGAGCCAAGACATCTTCAATCAGCGGATCGCACGTATCAACAGCCACACGTATGGTGGTCGGTCAGCGATGACCTCTACTGAAGGTGGCACGGCAACGTCCATGTACAGCTCCCCGTCTATGGGTCTTGAAACCCGCACGGCGCGCCGCAACTTCAAGCCAATGTTGCTGGGCGCCGTGCTGGGTATGATTGTGGGCACCTTGGCAGCAGGGCTGGAGAACGCGTCGATGCCTTGGGGACCAAGTTTCGAGTACAACCAGTTGCTGACGATGGTCGTCCTCGTCGCACTCTGCGCTGGTCCGATTATGGCCATCACGGCGGCCACTATGCGCGCGCGCTTCCCGTCGTTCTTCTTTTTCGCCGCAGCCTATTTTCCCTGCGTGATCGGCTGCGCAATGCTTGATCTACCGCTGTTCTAAACAATCAGCCGTCGTTCGAGCGGTTCGCGTTTTGGCACTTTCGCAACAGTGTCATCCCGCCTGATTTCCCGAAGAAACCAAGCAAACTGAATGCCAGCCTATAGCACTGCCTTGGCCCCATCGGGGCCGTGGTGCAGCGGCTACTCTGCCGCCACATCTCCCATCTCGATCACCGGCTCCATATTGGCAAGCTCATCGTCGCTAAGATGGCATTTGATCTGGTGGTTGCCCTCCAGCATCCGCACTGGCGGCACTTCGGTCTCACACAGATCACCTGCGACCTTGGACTTCCAGTTGCAGCGTGTCTGGAAAGGGCAGCCCGAAGGCGGGTTCATAGCGGACGGGATGTCCCCTTCCAATACAATATGCTTTTTCTTGACCCTCGTGTCGGCAATCGGCACCGCGGACAGCAGCGCCTCGGTATAGGGGTGATAGGGCGGGGCAAAGACCTGATCGGTCGTGCCAAGCTCAACCACATGGCCCAGATACATCACCATCACACGGTCGCTCAGGTAGCGCACGATGCTCAGGTCATGGGAGATAAACAGCAGCGTCGTCTTTTGCTCGCGCTGGATTTCCATCAGCAGGTCAGTCACCGCCGCTTGCACCGATACGTCAAGCGCCGAGACAGGCTCATCCGCCACCACAATCCGCGCATCGCCCGCAAAGGCGCGCGCAATGCCCACACGCTGCTTTTGTCCGCCAGACAGCTGACGCGGCATGCGCGTAGCAAACTCGCGCGGCAGTTTCACTAGATCAAGCAGTTCCAGCATGCGGTTCCAACGGTCTTTCTCGCTTTTGCCAATCTTGAAAATTTCAAGCGCACGCACGATCTGACGCCCCACGGTCATCGAGGGGTTGAGCGTATCAAACGGGTTCTGGAACACCATCTGGATATCGGCGACATTCTGGGTGCTGCGCTCTTCAATGGGCACATCTCCAATGCTCTGGTTGTCGAGCAGGATTTGACCATCGGTGGCCGTCTCCAATCCCATCAGAACCTTTGCAAAGGTGGATTTGCCACACCCCGATTCGCCCACAATCGCCAGCGTTTCGCTTTCGCGTGCCTCGAAGGTGAGCGTTTCATTGGCTTTCACAACCTTGGCCGCACCGCCACCAAACATCGCATTGGCGGCCACCTGATAGTACTTTTTGAGGTTGTCCATCTTAAGCACGACCTTACCGATCTCGCCCTTCTGCTTGACCTCCGCCAACTCCATCGGCGCATTCCAATCGATCTCGTCGAATTTGACGCAGCGGGTGGCGTGTCGCTCGTTGCCCTTCACGTCCTGCATCGGGATATATCCCTGATCACAGCGCCCCGCCTCGAAGTAGTCGCAGCGCGGGCCAAAGTTGCAGCCTTCGGGCCGCTCATGGGGCAGGGGGAAGTTGCCAGGGATCGCCACTAGCGGGCGCGCATTCTTATCCGCACCGGGCAGGGGGATCGAGCGGAACAGCGCCTGCGTATAAGGATGCTGCATGTCGTCAAAGACGTCCTCAATCGAGCCACGCTCAACCGCTTCGCCTGAATACATCACACATATGCGGTCACAGGTCTCAAGCACAAGGCCGAGGTTGTGGGAGATGAACAGCATCGAAGTGCCGTATTTCTTCCCCAGGTCCTTAACCAACTCGACCACAGCGGCCTCAACCGTCACGTCCAGCGCCGTCGTAGGCTCATCCAGAATCAACAAGGACGGTTCACTCATCAACGCCATAGCGATCACAATCCGCTGCTGCTGACCGCCCGAAAGCTGATGCGGATAGGCATCCAGAATACGCTTGGGGTCGGGTAGCTTCACATCAGTGACAACCATCAAGGCCCGATCATATGCGTCCTTCTCTGACATCCCCGCATGGATCATCGGCACTTCCATCAATTGCTTGCCGATCTTCATCGCGGGGTTGAGCGATGCCATCGGCTCTTGATATATCATCGCAATCTCGGAGCCGCGAATATCGCGCAACTCCGCATCCGACATCTCGCCCAAATCCCGTCCCTTGAACTTGATCGAACCGCCAACAATACGCCCGTTCTTGCCTAAATCCTGCATCACACCCAGTGCCACAGTGGATTTGCCACATCCCGATTCCCCAACCAGACCGACGGCCTCACCAGGTTTGACCGAGACAGAAAAATCCATCACCGCAGGGATTTCCCGCAACCGCGTAAAGAACGAGATCGACAGTTTATCAATCTCCAAAATCGGCCCGTCATAATCCGTCTTAACCATCACATCTCTCCCAAACTGGAGGACCAAATCTCAGCGCATCACCGCATTTCTTTTGGTCAAAAATATCCCGGGGTCCGGGGCAGAGCCCCGAAGGTCCCGCCGTTACATCAATCGCGCAAACTTTCTTCACGTAAACCATCCGCCAACAGGTTCAGGCCCAGCACCAGCGTCAGCAGACAGACAGCAGGCGCGATGGCAGCGTGCGGATAGATCGACAGCAACCGGCGTCCCGCGTTAATCGTCGTGCCCCAATCGGGGCTCTCTGATTCAAGACCCAATCCAAAGAAGCCAAGTGTTCCTAGAAGGATCGTCGTATACCCGATCCGCAGGCAGAAATCGACAATCAGCGGACCACGTGCATTAGGTAGAATCTCCCAGAGCATAATGTACCACGGCCCCTCACCACGGGTTTGGGCAGCGGCAACATAATCGCGGGTCTTAATGTCCAGCGCCAAACCGCGTACAATTCTGAACACGGTGGGCGAGTTCACGAACACCACCGACACAAACACGACCAATGTTTCGGACGGCATCGCAATCCAATCCAGCGCCTGAGGAATTCCGGGCAGTGTGTAGCTGTCGTTCGAGACAATCGCGCCATTATTGGTGATCAATGACAGATATGCCCAGAACAGGCCCCCCAGCACTACGATCAACAAGGGCGTTCGTATGGCAGGCTGGGTGTAGAAGCGTGAATTCAGCAAGACACAGAAGAACACGACCGGAAAGAAAAACAGGATCATCGCCATATAGCTTGGAATACCTGTTGCCACGATCTCGGGCGTGACCAGAAGAAAGAACAGCAAGATGACGGGAAAGGCGAGGATAAGGTTGGCCAGAAAGCTCAAAATCGTATCAAGGCGCCCGCCATAATATCCCGCAGGCAAACCCAGCGTGATCCCGACCATAAAGGCGAAAACCGTTGCAAGCGGAGCGATCACGACAACAACCCAAGCGCCGTCAAACAGGCGGCTGAACACATCGCGCGCCAGATTGTCCCCACCTAACAGGAACCACTGGAAATCGCCCTCTTCGGCACCGCGCAGCGGGGTTCCGGGCAGTTTGTTTTTCATGCCCGATGTCTGGCTCAATGTGTCGTGCGTCACAATCATCTCAAGCACGCCGCCAAAGAAGCCCGCAAAAACCCAGAACATGACAAGGCCAAAACCGATCATGCCAACGGTGCTGTCAAAGAGCTTTCCGTACAGTCCAAGCTTGCGCTTGAACATGATCGAAACGGCAAAGGTCACGGCAAGGGCGATCCAGACGGGGACAAGCTGGCGTGCCATGCCGCCGATGATCCCAGCATCCGTACCCATCGCAACACCGCCAAGCAGGTAGAGCACGACAATTCCGAGTGTCGCGAGAAATGCATAGCTCACTACTTTGCCGACAAGACCCGAAAATCCCTGATCGGCGGCCATCGTACCGTCCGCGGAGACTGCGCGCGTGCTGCCTTGAGGGACAAGGCCCAGCAGCATTTGCGCGATGATCCCTGCAAGCAGTATGGCAAGGGTGATGTAGAGGGCGAAATTCAGCGGCGACAGCGCGCCAGTCCAGGTAAGTTGTTCCATTGTTTTGCCCTCCTTTATGAAATGCGAATGCGGGGATTGAGGAAGACATATCCGATGTCCGAGATAAGCTGCGTCAGCAGCACCACGATCACGGAGACGACCGAGACAGCCAGCAACAACTCGATGTCATTATTCCCTGCGGCCTGCACAAGCACCCAACCAAAGCCTTTGTAGTTGAACAGGGTTTCAACGATGACGACCCCGTTCAGCAGCCACGGAATTTGCAACATGATTACCGTGAAAGGTGCGATCAGTGCGTTGCGCAGCGCGTGCTTGAGCACGATATTGCCAAAGCTCACGCCCTTGAGGCGGGCAGTGCGGATGTATTGGGCCGTCATGACCTCGGTCATCGAGGCCCGCGTCATCCTTGCAATATATCCCATCCCGTAAAGCGAGATCGTGAGGACAGGCAGGAAGAAGTTCTCGAAATTGGCACTCTCCATTGCGGAGGTGGCCGACCCCTTGAACCATTTTAGCCCGAAAGCCGAAGACGCGAAGACCGCGATGAAGATAACGCCAGATACGTATTCAGGCGTCGCTGTACTGACGATCGAGACGGTAGAGAGGGAGCGGTCAATCTTGGACCCCTCGCGCATCCCCGCCAGCACGCCGATAAGCAGGGCGGAGGGTACCATGAGCACAAGAACCCAGAACATCAGTTTGCCCGTGAGGCCCAGCCGCGTGGCCACGATGGAACTCACATCATCCTTGAAGACCGTTGAATATCCCCAGTCCCCCTGAATTACCCCGCAAAAACGGTCCCGCTCATCTACGGGAGTGCCCTCAGTGAAACAGCGCCCCGTGACGGTACCGTCTTCCTTCTCGGTCACCCAACCGGGCGCAACGCCAAGCCACTGTGCAAATTTGACAGGCAGCGGGTCGAGATATCCGCGATCATCCAGAAAAGACGCCACCGCCTCGTCGCTCATGCGGAAGTTGCCTTGGGTTTTGGCAAGCTTTTCGAGGTTTGGATAAAGGTTCGTCAGCCAGAAGACGATGAACGTCAGGCAAAGCGCCGTCAGTAGCATCAAACCCAGACGTCTGAGGATAAATAGTCCCATGAAGTATAGCCCCTGTCGTTGGCTGCAAACGGGTTGGTCCCGTCTGTTGGCTTTGGGCTTGTGCCCAGTTCATCGAGCGAATGCCCATGCTTATGAGTTTGGTGGCAGACCTTGCGGTCCATGCCGTGCAGCATCCGCTGCGATTGTTGTCCCCCTGGTCCGATGTCCGAACCGTTTTGTTGTATACGCCGCTCTCTACTGGCGGCTGTTAAAACTATGAGGCACGACTAAAACGCTTAGGTCAATGTCGCATACCGCATATTTATCGCTTTTTTGCGACATGTGATGCCGTTTCCTTGCTGCGCGGCACACGGCCAACACCCTTATTAATTCAGGCGACCGCCCGTGCGACAGAGGTGGGTGCGCGCAATTGACTTGGGGAGTGCCCCGTATGCTGTTGCATAAAGCGGGTAAAATAAGCCGCACTGCCAAAGCCCAGATGCTGCGCGATATTACGTGCAGGATGTGTTGTCGTTTCCAGCAGGCTGCGGCCCGCGTGTACGGTCCGCTCTGTCAAAATATGTGCCGCGGTTCTGCCAGTAGCCGCTTTTACCGCGCGGCTAAGATGGGTGGGGGTGACGCCAAGGGCTTGCGCATAATAGGTCATCGTGTGCCCCGACATATAGTGTTTGGACACAAGCTCGGTAAACTGGCGTGACAAGCGCTCCGCCGCGTTGCGTTTGGCGGGCACATGCTCTTCGAGGATCATTTGCCGGCGCAACCAGACCGACATCAGCGCCACATGCGCCTCAAGCGCGTCTTGTGCCAGCGGGCGCGCTTGCGATTGCTCGCGCTGTGCTGCTTCGAGCAATGCCGACAGCTCTGCCTGTACATGCACATCGCGCACCCGCAAATGCCGTGGCAGGTCGGGCAGGCGCAAGGGCGTGCCGTCAGGGATGATCGCGGCGAGGCCAAGGCTTTGACGCCCGCTCTCGATCGCGAACAATGATCTTGCGGGCACGAAAACCGCATTATGGGTCCCTAGCCCGCGCATGCGACCGTCAAGTAGGATACGTCCCTGACCGCGGGTGAACCACATAAGAGTATGGTGGGGGCGGTCATGCGCCAGCGCCAGCCGCCATGCATCGCCACCACTCATCTGGGCCAGTGTCAGGATGCTAAGTTGGCTATCGTACAGCAAAGCGGTTCTTCCCGAGTGGTTGATGGCATTGTTCGATTATTGAAAGCTTCTCGCCACCATAACGGGTATTTGCGGATTATGAAGCGATTAAATGATATACCAGAGGGTAGGTCCTGCCGATGTTAGGGACACTGAAGGGCCTGCCAGTCGCTCATCTTGCTTCTGATCCACGTGCGCTGGCGCTTGGCGTATCTTCGGGTGGCAATTACAGCGGCATCGCGAGCCTCGGCCAGCGTATACTCTCCGCGCAGATGGGCCATTAGCTCCGGAACACCGATGGCTTTATGCGCGGGCAGGTTAGGGTTGTAATTCGGGGCAATGGCGCGCACTTCGTCCAGCCCGCCTTGCGCAAGCATCAGATCAAACCGCTGCGCGATCCTTGCGTTGAGCCAGTCGCGATCGACATGCAGCGCAATAGCGGTGCATTGATCAAGGGGCAGGAGCGGGGCGGGGGTCTCTGCTTGCCAGTCTGCCAAGCCGCGCCCCGTGGCCTGCAACACTTCCCATGCGCGCTGAACCCGCGCGCGGTTTGCCAGATCAAGGCCCGCTGCTGTGGGCGCGTCCAATCCCCCCAGCAATACCTCGAGCGGTAGGGTATCCGCATGCAGGCGCACCTCCGAGGGTGTCGCAGGAATATTGGCCAGCCCCTCGGTCAAGGCCTGAAAATAGAGGCCCGTGCCTCCCACAATGATAGGACGCGCACCTTGCTGCAGGATCGCATCCACCTCGCGTAGCCAATGGCCCGTGGAATATGGCACATCCTGATCAAGATGACCGTACAGTTTGTGGGGAGCTTGAGCCTCTTCTTGTGCAGACGGGCGGGCGGAAATGATGCGCCAGCAAGCATAGACCTGACTGGCGTCGGCATTCACGATAACTCCGCCGCCCGTTGCGGCCACCTGCAAGGCCAGTGCGGATTTACCCGATGCCGTTGGCCCCGCAATGAGTACGGGTTTGCCTGTCGGAGTGCTCTCGATCAGGGTCGCCGCTGCGTCATGTGACATTTCTTTGCTTCCCCGATCCGCAGCGCATTGAACATGGACCGTATTTGCGACATTTTAGGCCCGAATAAAAGTACGCTGTACAATATACCCCTGAAAGGTCCCGCCCCATGTCCGAGCCGTCCCAAGCCGCCTTCAACCGCGTCATGCTGAAAATCTCTGGCGAAGCACTGATGGGGGATCAGGGGTTCGGCCTGCATCCGCCCACGGTGGAGCGTATCGCCAAAGAAGTGAAGACCGTGCATGACATGGGTGTCGAGATTTGTATGGTTATCGGCGGCGGCAATATCTTTCGCGGCCTGCAAGGCTCTGCGCAGGGGATGGAACGGACCACCGCCGATTACATGGGCATGCTCGCGACTGTCATGAACGCGCTGGCTGTGCAAAGTGCGCTCGAAGCCGAAGGCATCCACACCCGCGTGATTTCTGCCATTACAATGAACGAAGTTGCAGAACCCTACATCCGCCGCCGTGCTGTGCGCCACCTTGAGAAAAAGCGGGTCTGTATCTTCGCCGCAGGTACGGGCAACCCGTATTTCACGACCGACACTGCCGCGACCCTGCGCGCCAGCGAGATGTCTTGCGAGGCGATCTTCAAAGGCACCAAAGTCGACGGTGTCTATGATAAAGACCCCGTAAAACATGCGGATGCAAAGCGGTATGACACCGTCAGCTATGATGATGTGCTGGCCAAGCGTCTTGGCGTCATGGACGCCAGTGCCATCGCTTTGGCGCGCGACAACAACCTGCCGATTATTGTGTTCTCTCTTGACGAGCCAGGTGGTTTCAAAGGCATCCTTGCAGGCAAGGGCACCTACACCCGCGTGCAGGGGTAAACCGCCAAATTAATGTCATAGTCTTCTGGCAGAGGTTTCCTTTTTCCACATCTGCGAGAGGCTTATGACACATATGACGTCCCCCGATCAGCGCGACAGCGCGTCTGCGGTTGCAGCTGAACTGCTACGCCGCTTGGCGTTGCCGATTTTTGTGTTTGCTGGCACGTTGTCTGCCTATGCCTTGGCAACTGGCACAAACGTCTGTCAGGTCTGCCCACCCAAACCGGTGAGCAGTGCGTTCCCTTGGGCTGTATCGGCAGCCCTGTTCGTACTGGCACTGCAGAGCTTTCGGGCAGGGCGGCGCAAAGCTTAGCGCATCAAGGACAGAAGCAGGCGGGAATGTTCGAAATCGCAGCGCAGCTCTGTGCAGTGGCCGATCTGGTCAAACCCGTCTTTCCATGCCCGCACCAATGCTTTAAGCAAGGTGAACAACAGACAGAATACGGGGCTTTTCATGTCAGAAGACTTCATGCTCGATACCGATGATCTTGAGCGCAGGCTGAGTGGTGCGATCGCATCTGTTCGCACGGAATTTGCATCTTTGCGCACGGGGCGTGGCTCTGCCTCGATGCTCGATCCGATCAACGTGGATGCCTACGGCTCCATGACGCCGATCAATCAGGTCGGTACTGTCAATGTGCCCGAGCCGCGTATGGTTACGATCAACGTCTGGGACAAAGGTCTTGTGGGCAAGGTCGAGAAAGCGATCCGCGAAAGCGGCCTTGGCATCAACCCACAGCTCAACGGCACCATCATCATGCTGCCCATCCCCGAGCTGAACGAGGAACGCCGCCGCGAATTGAGTAAGGTCGCAGGTGGCTATGCCGAGAATGCGCGCGTGAGTATTCGCAACATCCGCCGCGACGGCATGGACCAGATCAAAAAGGCCAAAGCCGACGGCATGTCGGAAGACGACCAGAAGTTCTGGGAAGGCGAGATGGAAGAGCTGACCAAGAAGTACATCAAGTCGATTGACGAGCTTCTGGAGGCGAAACAAGCGGAAATTATGCAAGTTTAACTGCTATCGCCTTAATTCGGGCGGGTCACCGTCCTAAACGGAATGCCCCGACTCCCCAAAGCAGGCCCATCATCTTATGCGCAGCACGACATGATCAGACGCAGTAAACCGAAACTCCAACCTTTGCCGGCAGCAGGTCCTGACGGGCCGCGCCATGTAGCGATCATTATGGACGGCAATGGCCGCTGGGCGACACAGCGCGGGCGTCCGCGTCTGTTCGGGCATCATTCAGGCGCGAAACGTGTGCGTGAGGTTGTAGAGGCCTGTCCTGACGTGGGCGTCGAGTATCTCACGATTTTCGCCTTCTCGACCGAGAACTGGAAGCGCACGCAGGTCGAAGTTGCGGGACTGATGAGCCTGTTTCGCCGCTACATCACCAAAGAGACACGCGCGTTGAACGAGCGCGGCGTTCGGGTGCGATTCATCGGGGACCGCGTGCGCCTAGATCACAAGCTTATCAAATTGATGAACGAGCTTGAGGAAATTACGTCGCAGAACACCAGCGTGCATTTGACCATCGCCATCAATTACGGCGGTCGCGATGAGGTCGCTCGCGCGACAAAGCGGCTGGCGCAGGATGTGGCGGACGGGCGTCTTGATCCTGAAGCGATAGATGAAGAAACTCTGCCAAAGTATTTGGATACATACGTTTTGCCCGATCCAGACCTTGTGATCAGAACCAGTGGTGAGGCGCGGATTTCCAACTTTTTGCTGTGGCAGTCAGCCTACGCCGAATATGAATTTATCGATACGCTGTGGCCTGACTTCACCCGCGAGGAATTCGCCGCTTTGTGCTGCTCGTACGGTGGGCGCGACAGGCGCTTTGGCGCGGTCAAAACGTAACAACAACTGACAAGGAACCTCGGCATGAGCGGCACAGAGAAATGGTCCGACCTGACCGCGCGCGTGGGGTCTGCTTTGGCAATGGTGGTCGTGGGCGCTGCGGGCATTTGGTTTGGTGGCCATGTGTTCCACGTGCTGGTGGCTGTCATCTGCGGTCTGATGGTCTGGGAGCTGGTGAGCATCGTGCGCCCCACACAAGAGCGCAGGTTGCAAGTGCTTTTAGGCGGGCTTACAGCTGCGGCGGTTCTTGCCGCTGTTTATTTGCCCGTCGGTTTCGCCTTACCGCTTCTTCTGGCGCCCGCGCTGCTCGGCTTTGGCCAGCTTGAGCGGAACCGTACAGTATTTATGATATTCACCGTGATGATCCTTCTGTCGGGCTTTGGCCTGATGCAGGTGCGCGACGATATGGGCGTGGGCTGGATGCTGTGGCTGGTGATGGTTGTTATCGTCACCGATGTGGTTGGCTACTTTGCGGGACGCGCCTTTGGCGGCCCGAAATTCTGGCCCGCCGTGAGCCCGAAAAAGACGTGGTCGGGCACGGCCGCGGGTTGGGTCGGGGCAGGGCTTGTCGGGCTGGTTTTCTCGATCAATACGGGGCTGGGCCTCCAGTTGATCGGCGTCTCCATAGCCATCTCCATGGCCTCGCAAATGGGTGACATCGCCGAAAGCGCGATGAAACGTAAGATGGGTGTCAAAGACAGCTCGAACCTCATCCCTGGTCATGGCGGATTGATGGACCGTTTTGACGGGATGCTGGGCGCATCGGTGTTTTTGTTGATCATCGGCCAGTTCATCGGCTTCCCACCCGGATTGGGCTGAAGCAATGCGCAGGGTAAGCATTTTCGGCGCGACGGGCTCCATCGGGCAGAACACGATTGATCTGATCAAACGCGCGCCGGATGAATATGATGTTGTGGCCCTCACAGGTGCCAGCAATATCAAACAGTTGGCTGAAGATGCCAAAGCGCTCAACGCAGGTATTGCAGTCACGGCGGATGAAGCAAGGTTACCTGAGCTGCGCGCGGCCCTCCAAGGATCAGGCGTTGAGGCTGCGGCAGGGGCACAGGCGATAACCGAGGCCGCACACCGCCCCGCCGACTGGATCATGTCTGCGATTGTAGGTGCTGCAGGGCTCGCACCCGGCATGGCGGCTTTGGCGCAGGGGACCACGCTGGCACTGGCCAACAAGGAATCGCTGGTCTGTGCAGGCAATCTTTTGCTCGAGACGGGTAGGGCGCATAACGCTGAAATCCTGCCTGTGGACAGTGAGCATTCCGCGGTGTTTCAGGCTTTGGTAGGGGAGCCGATGGACGCCGTCGAGCGGATCATCATCACGGCTTCGGGCGGGGCATTTCGCGATTGGCCATTGGCGGATCTGCCGAATGCAACGCTGGCGCAGGCGTCCTCGCATCCCAATTGGGACATGGGGCAACGGATCACGATCGATTCGGCGTCGATGTTCAACAAAGCGATGGAGATCATCGAGACGCGCGAGTTCTTTGGCGTCGATCCGGCGATGATCGAAGTGCTTATTCATCCGCAAAGCATGATCCACGCGCTGGTGGGCTTCAACGACGGGGCGCTAATGGCCCATGTGGGCCCACCCGATATGCGCCACGCCATTGGCTATGCGCTGCACCATCCTGCGCGTGCCCATTTGCCAGTGGAGCGGTTGGATCTTGCCGCTATTGGCACATTCGAATTTCGTGCGCCTGACGACACGCGCTGGCCCGCGCTGCGCATCGCACGCGAAGTTATGGCCCGTGGCGGTTTGGCGGGCGCCGTGTTCAACGCGGCAAAAGAGACAGCGCTGGACGGATTTATCGGCGGGCACCTCAAATTTACCCAGATGTCGGACGTCGTGTCGCGGACGCTCGAGCAGATGGATGCGTCAGGTGGCCATATTGATGCCACCATGACCCTTGATAACGTGCTGGAGACGGACCAAATGGCCCGTAAGGCGGCATGGGACGCGATACATAAACTGGGGCAGTGACCTGTCCGTAAACAGTAAGAAGAAAAGAGCAGGTTAGCACATTGGATTTTACAACACTGGTACCGCAGTTTGGCGGCTTCATCTGGACACTTGCGGCCTTTGTTATCGCGTTGTCCGTTATCGTGGCCATCCACGAGTACGGTCACTACATCGTTGGCCGCTGGTGCGGGATCAAGGCAGACGTCTTCTCGCTGGGCTTCGGGCCTGTTCTCTATTCACGCTATGACAAGCGTGGCACCAAATGGCAGATCGCATTGCTGCCTTTTGGTGGCTACGTGAAATTTGCGGGCGATGCCAATGCGGCGTCGGGCAAGGACGAGGACGCGATGGAGGAAGTCGCGGTCGATCCTGTGCGCCTGCGCGAAACCATGCATGGTGCGCCACTTTGGGCGCGCGCGCTGACCGTGGCGGCGGGGCCTGCGTTCAACTTTGCCATGTCGATCATCATCTTTGCGGGCATCGCAATGACCCTTGGCACGGTGCGCGACCCGCTCACGGTGGAGGCGATCAAGCCACTCCCGCAGCAGGTTGAGGGGCTTGAGCAGGGTGATGTCATCACGGGTATCGCAAGCAGTGACCTGCCCCCCAGAGAGCAGAGTGAGGCTTATCTCGCCTTCATGGACAACCTGCCGCTCGAGCCTGTGTTGGAGTACACCGTTCTGCGCGGCGGTGAAACGCTCACGGTTGACGGACCCTATCCGCAGCCCGCGCTTGTAGGCGGGGTCGGTGCTGAAACCGCAGCTTTAGAGGCAGGGCTGGCCACAGGTGATGTAATCGTGGGCATCGACGGTGAGCCGACATTTGCCTTCAAACAGCTTAAAGAGGCGGTAGAGAGCTCCGAGGGTCGGCCATTGCTGCTCGATGTCTGGCGCGCGGGTGAGGTGTTGCAGTTCACGCTCGTGCCCAAATCTACGGATGAGCCACAGCCCGATGGCAGCTTTGTGAATGTTCTGCGGATCGGGATCTCCAGCGACAGCGCAATCACCCCCGCAACCGAGACACCGGGCCTGATCGATGCCGCGAAAAGCGGTGTTGCAGGTATGTGGCGGATCATCAAAGGCTCGATGTCGGGGATGTATCATATGATTACGGGTGCGATCAGCACCTGCAACATGTCGGGTCCTGTGGGCATTGCAAAAGTATCTGGTGCGATGGCCAGCCAGGGCACCATGAGCTTTATCAACTTTATTGCGGTGCTTAGTACGGCGGTTGGTTTGCTCAACCTGTTCCCGATCCCCGCCTTGGATGGCGGTCACCTGACGTTCTATGCTTATGAAGCGGTGCGCGGCAAACCACCCAGCGATACGGCGCTGCGCGTTTTGATGACGGTAGGTATCATGATGGTTTTGGGCTTGATGCTGTTTGCCTTGTTTAACGATCTGTTCTGCCCGTAGGTCAGTGCCACACCGAGAAGGACGAATTGTAAAAGCAGGGCTACCGCCTTGCTTTTGCCACATTTGCCCCGATGTTATGTCACAATCACAGGCTAGTCTGCCCGCACAGTTGTTTTCCGAGAAAGGGAAAATCCAATGCAGACGATTGCCAAAGGCTACCGCGGTTTGAGCGTGTTGTTCGACCTGAACTGGGACCGTGCGCTTTATATGTGCACGATGATCTTTGCCCTGTGCGCGGGCGCATACTTTGGCAGCCTGCACTAAGCCAGCATTTGCTACCTGAAAAGTTGAGGGGTCTGCGCCTTGCGCGGGCTCTTTTGGTTTTTAAAAAAGGCCTCTGATGGTTTTGACAACGTGCGCCCCTACGGGTACTCACATGGGAACGGTGTCAACAAAGTTGGGTAACAACCATGAGCCTGAGGTCCATATCGCGCATTCCATCTTCGGATGAGCTAAACACTTCCTTTCGGACGGGGCTCAAAGGGCTCGCATTTTCGCTATTGGTTACAACGGCTTGGATAGCACCCGCGCCGCAAGTTGCCGCGCAACAGTACCAGTTCAATTCGGTGAGAATCGAAGGTAACCAGCGCATCGGCAACAGCGCGATCCTGTCACAGGCTGGAATCGCGCGTGGAACCCCCATCAGCGCAGGGCAACTGAATGATGCTTACCAGCGCCTGAACAATTCCGGTTTGTTCGAAAGTGTTTCGATTTCACCTCAGGGAAGCACCCTGCGCATTGACGTAGTGGAGCTGCCGACAATCAATCGGATCTCCTTTGAGGGTAACCGCCGCGTAAAGGACGAAGTGCTGGAAGGGGTTATCGGCTCCATCTCGCGCCGTGTGTTCAACCCTACGCAGGCCGAGAAAGACGCCAACGCAATTGCGCAGGCCTACTCCACCGAAGGCCGTCTGGCCGCACGGGTCCAGCCTAAGGTGATCCGACGCAACCAGAACCGCGTCGATCTGGTGTTCGAAATCTTTGAAGGCGACAACGTCGAAGTCGAGCGTCTCAGCTTTGTCGGGAACCGCGTTTATTCTGACCGCCGTTTGCGCCGCGTTCTGGGCACCAAGCAGGCGGGCATCTTCCGCAAACTGGTGCGCCGCGATACGTTTCAGGAAGAGCGTATTGAATTCGACAAACAGGTCTTGCGCGATTTCTATTTCTCGCGCGGCTATGTCGATATGCGGATCAATTCGGTCAACGCACAGCTGACCGAAGAGCGCGACGGCTATTTTGTGGGCTTTAACGTCCAAGAGGGTCAGCAATTCCAGTTCGGCCAGATTACCGTGACATCCGAGCTTCCGAACGTTGATGGCGACGCCTATGCAGGCATCATCAAGGTCAAGCCGGGCGTTGTTTACTCTCCCACGCTCGTCGAGGCAGACATCGCCCGTCTCGAGCGCCAGGCGATCCGCGATGGTGTCGATTTTATGCGTGTCGAGCCACGGGTTACCCGCAACGAGCGGACACAAACACTCGACGTTGAGTTTGTTCTCTCACGCGGCAACCGTATCTTCGTCGAGCGGATTGATATCGAAGGCAACACAACCACCCTTGACCGTGTTGTGCGCCGCCAGTTCGACAGCGTCGAGGGTGATCCGTTCAACCCGCGCGAAATCCGTCAGTCCGCCGAGCGTATCCGTGCTTTGGGTTATTTCGAGAACGCCGAAGTTAACGCACGCGAGGGCTCATCTGCCGAGCAGGTTGTCATCGACGTAGACGTTGTAGAGCAGCCGACAGGCTCTTTGAACTTTGGTGGCGCGTTTTCATCGAACGATGGTTTGGGCGTCGCGGTCAGCTTTGCAGAAGAGAACTTTCTCGGGCGCGGTCAAAGGCTGTTTTTGAACGTGACCACTGCGACGGAGGCGCGTCGTTACGGTCTGAGATTTGTCGAGCCGTCCCTGCTGGGCCGCGATTTGGCATTCTCGCTGGAGTTTGATTATTCCGAGACCAACTCCTCCTTTTCGACTTATGACAGTACACGATTCAAGTTCGAGCCAAGCCTGAGCTTCCCCGTCAGCGAAAATGGCCGTTTGCGCCTGCGCTATACGGCAGAGCAGATTGAGGTGACGAACCGTAACGAAGAGGACGAAGACCAGTTCAACGGTGCGATCATCCAGCAGGATATCGATGCCGGTGAGTTGGTGACCTCCTCGATCGGGTACGAGTACACGTATGACACGCGCCGCACAGGGCTGGACCCGAATGCCGGCGTCCTGTTCCGCTTTAGTCAGGATTTCGCAGGCCTCGGCGGGGATCAGGAATACATCCGCACCGTTGCGCGGGTTGCGGGTGAAAAGAAGTTCTTCAACGAAGAGCTGATCCTACGCGCCAGTATTGAAGGCGGCGCTTTGGCGTGGAACGGCGGAACGAACCGTGCGATCGACCGGTTTATTTTGTCTACGAACCAGATGCGCGGTTTCGAGCCGGGCGGTATCGGTCCACGGGACACAAGTGCGACCGAAGGCGATACATTGGGCGGCAACATGTATGTTGTCGGGCGTGTGGAAGCTGAATTCCCCCTGGGTCTTCCCGAAGAGTACGGCGTACGTGGCGGTGTGTTCTATGACGTAGGAAACCTCTGGGATCTCTCGGACGTAAACCTCGCGGGGAACACGGCGTCGGGTGCTGGCGGCTCTTTCCGTCACGTGATCGGTGTCACACTCTATTGGGATACGCCGTTTGGTCCGCTTCAGTTCAACGTCTCCGACGCGATCCGCAAGGAAGAGTTCGACCGCGAGCAGAAATTCGAAGTCACACTGCAAACCGAATTCTAGGATCATGCGCAGCCTGCTGTCATCGCTGTGCTTGATGGTTGCCTTGCTGGCGCCGTCGGATGTGGTTGCGCAGGAGACGACTCCCGTATTGGTCATCGATAGTGAACGTCTGTTTCTGAGCAGTGAATTCGGAAAACGTGTCGCAAGCGAGATCGAGGCTCGCGGTAGCGATCTGGCTGCGCAAAACCGCCAGATTGAAGCAGAGCTTGCCGCCACCGAGCAGGACCTGACCGAACGCCGCGCGACGATGTCACCAGAGGCTTTTCAACCGCTTGCCGATGCTTTCGATACCCGTGTGCAGGAAACGCGCCAGACCCAAGCGGCGAAATCCCGTGCGCTGAATGCCCAGCTCGAACAGGAGCGCGAGGCATTCTTACAGGTTGCAGGTCCGATTTTGGAAGAACTGATGGAGCAGGTTGGCGCATCCGTGGTGCTTGACCGCCGTACGGTCTTTCTGAGTGCTAACAGCGCCGACATTACCACGGCGGCGATTTCGCGGATCAATGCGCAGCTTGGCGCAGGTACGCCTATCGCACCTGACCCGCAGGAATGATGCCTGCCGCGCTTGCCCCGCATCGGGGGAATTGGTAGCAGTTGGGGCAAATTTGGCGAGAAGGGCCCCACATGACCAATGATCTCAAGCGCGCAGATATCCAGACCATTCAGCGGATTCTGCCCCATCGTTACCCCTTTTTGCTGGTCGATAAGGTTGAGGAGATTGACGGCACCAACTCCTCCGTTGGCTATAAGAACGTCACCATGAACGAGCCGCATTTTCAGGGTCACTTTCCTGGCACGCCCATCATGCCGGGTGTCACCATCGTTGAGGCGATGGCCCAGACGGCGGGTGTGATGGTTGGTGTGGCGCTTGATCAGATGGACAAGGACATGCTGATCTATTTCATGTCCATCGATAACTGCAAATTCCGTCGCAAAGTGGTGCCGGGGGACGTGCTGCGCATGGACCTCAAGACCGTGCGCGGCAAGCCCGGTGGCAAGATCTGGAAATTCTCAGGTGTCGCCACCGTAGAGGGCGAGATGGCCGCAGAGGCCGAATTCATGGCCATGCTCGATCTGCCCAAAGAGGACGCATAATGGCAATCCACCCAAGTGCTGTGATCGAGGAGGGGGCACAGATTGATCCTTCCGCCACAGTGGGACCATTCTGCGTGGTGGGGCCGCAGGTCGTTCTGCATGCGGATGTCGAGCTGAAGTCCCATGTGGTGGTTACGGGCCAGACCACGGTAGGCGAGGGGACTGTCATCTTTCCCTTCGCGGTGATCGGTGAAATTCCGCAGGATTTGAAGTTCAAGGGTGAGGCGAGCCGCCTCGAGATCGGCAAGCGCAACCGTATCCGCGAACATGTGACCATGAACTGCGGCACCGAGGGTGGCGGCGGTGTGACGAGAGTGGGCGATGACGGTCTGTTCATGGCAGGCTGCCACATCGCCCATGACGCAATAGTCGGAAACAACGTGATCGTGGTTAACAACGCTGCTGTGGCCGGTCATTGCGTAATTGAGGACGAGGTAATTCTCGGCGGCCTGTCTGGCATCCACCAGTGGGTACGTGTCGGGCGCGGTGCGATCATTGGTGCCGTCACGATGGTGACTAACGATGTTATTCCTTACGGTCTGGTACAGGCGCCGCGTGGCCATCTGGATGGGCTGAATCTTGTCGGTCTCAAGCGGCGCGGTGTTGCGCGCGGCGACATCACCGCCTTACGCGCAGCTTTCCAGATGTTGGCACAGGGTGACGGGACCTTCCATGATCGCGCCGAGCGTTTGGGGGCAGAGACCGAGAGCGATTATGTCCGCGAGATCGTCGATTTCGTTCTGGCCGACAGTGGCCGTCACTTCCTGACCCCCAAATGAAGCTGGCATTGATCGCGGGGCGGGGTGATTTGCCCGCGCTGGTGGCACAGGCCGCTCCCGAGCCACCGCTTGTGTGCGGCTATGAAGGCACTCCCGTAACGGAGCTGACTCCCGGTCTTATGTTTCGGCTTGAGACGCTTGGAACGCTTCTGCTGGAGCTGGGCAATCACGGTATCACCCACATCTGTTTTGCAGGCGGGCTGGACCGCCCAGCGCTTGATCCGAGCAAGCTCGACGCCGAGACGGCGCCGCTTGTACCACTGTTTATGCAGGCCTTGCAGGCAGGGGATGATGGCGCGCTGCGGGTGGTGATCGAGCTTTTCGAGAAAACGGGCTTTAGCGTTGTCGGTGCACATGAGATTGCGCCTGACTTGCTGGCTCAGGGTGGTGTCTATGGCACTGCATGGCCCGATGCGCAGATGCGCAACGATGCCGATGTAGCGGCTGCCCATATCTTTGCTATCTCCGCACAGGACAAAGGGCAGGCCTGCGTTGTGGCAGGTGGACAGGTCGTCGCAATGGAAGACGCCCGTGGCACCGATGCCATGCTTGCAGGGTTGGCGACGCATAAGGATGGAATCCTCTTTAAGGGACCCAAGGCAGGCCAGACGCGCCTTGTCGATCTGCCCACCGTTGGGCCAGAGACCTTTGAAGCCGCGCATTCAGCAGGGTTACGCGGTGTGGTGGTGGATGCAGGTGATGTATTGGTGCTGCACCCAGAGGCCTGTGCCGCGATGGCAGATAAACACGGCCTTGTTTTCTGGGCGCGGACGGGCGAATGAGCGGGCTGCGCGTGTTCATCCTCGCGGGTGAGCCGTCGGGAGACAAGCTGGGCGGGGCGCTGATGGCGGGCCTGAAGTCGCTGCAGCCAGATGTGGCTTTCGAGGGGATCGGTGGGACGCAAATGCAGGCCCAAGGCCTCGACAGCCGCTTTGACATGAACGAGTTGAGCGTGATGGGGCTGGCCGAGGTACTGCCCAAATACCGCCACCTCAAGCGGCGCATCAGGGAGACAGCCGAGGCGGTTGTGGCCATGCGCCCCGATGTGTTGATCACCATCGACAGCCCTGATTTTTCCCTGCGTGTCGCCAAGCTTGTCAAAGCGCGCAGCGACATTCGCACGGTTCACTATGTCGCCCCCACGGTCTGGGCATGGCGGGCAGGGCGCGCGGCCAAGATGGCGCGCCATGTCGATCATGTGCTGGCTCTCTTCCCGTTTGAGCCGCCTTTGATGCAGGCAGCTGGTATGCGGTGTGATTTTGTAGGCCACCCTGTCGTCTCCGAGCCTGTTGCGAGCCAAGCCGAGGCAGATGGGTTCCGCCTGCGCCACGGTCTGGGCCGCAAGCCTTTGCTCATGGTGCTGCCCGGTTCGCGGCGCGGCGAGGTTGCGCGATTGGGAGAGCGGTTTGGCGAAGCGGTCAAGCTGTTGAAAACCAGAAACCCCGATATGCAGACAGTGGTGCCTGCCGCAGGGCCAGTTGCCGACGCAGTAACCGAGCTTACAAAACCATGGCCTGATACGCTGGTCCTCGATCCGCGACAGGGTGACTATGAGGCGGCGATGTCGGAAAAACGCAACGCCTTTGCCGCTGCTGATGTCGCGCTTGCCGCCTCTGGAACTGTCTCGCTTGAACTCGCAGCATCACGCACGCCGATGGTGATTGCATATGACATGAGCCCGCTTAGTCGCCTGATCATCAGTCGTATGATGCTGGTGGATACGGTCACGCTGGTTAATCTGGTCTCTGAGACGCGTACAGTGCCCGAGTTCATTGGCAAAGCATGCACGCCCGAGGCGATTGCCGAAGGACTAGAGGCTGTGATCGCAGCACCGCAGGCGCAACGCGCTGCGATGGACACGACGATGGAACGGCTGGGGCGTGGAGGTGAAGATCCCGGACTGCGTGCAGCACGGGCCGTTATGGAAGGTCTGACGTCCTAGCCGCGGTAGACCCAACCGCCGCCAAAGATGCGGCTGCTTTCGGTGTCATAGAACACACAAGCCTGCCCGGGGCTGACGCCTTCTTCGGCGACCAGCAATTCCACCTCGGCCGTAGTATCGGACAAAGGCCTCAGGATCGCATCCACAGGTGGACGGGTGGAGCGGACACGCACGGTCACATTCCATTCGGAACGGGACGAGAAGGCCTCATCACCGAGCCAGTTCACTTCTTTGATCGGCACGGTTCGCGTGGCCAGCATGTGTTTGGGGCCGACAACGACCTGCTTGGTATCTGCGTCAAGGCGCACAACGTATAATGGATCGGCAAGCCCGCCAATGCCAAGGCCGCGCCGCTGACCGATGGTGTAGTTGATCACCCCGTCATGCTGCGCCAGCACGCGACCTTCGGTGTCTACAATATCCCCGGGAGCAGCAGCTTCAGGCCGCAATTTGCGGATCACGGCAGCATAGTCGCCATCGGGGACAAAGCAGATGTCCTGACTGTCGGGCTTGTTGGCGACGCGCAGCCCGTATTTCTCCGCCAGCGCCCGCGTTGCTTCCTTGGACGGCAAATGTCCCAATGGAAAGCGCAGATAATCAAGCTGCTCGGGCGTGGTCGAAAAGAGGAAATAGCTTTGATCCTTGGCAGGGTCCGCCGCCGTGTGCAGCTCTGGGCCGCGATCGCCCACCATCCGCTGGATGTAATGGCCTGTCGCCATACAGTCCGCTTCGAGGTCTTTGGCCGTCTCCAGCAAGTCCTTGAACTTCACACGCTCGTTGCACCGAATACAAGGCACAGGCGTGGCTCCGCCAAGATAGCTGTCGGCAAATTCATCAATCACCGCATCTTTGAACACGTTCTCATAGTCGAGCACGTAGTGGGGAAATCCCATATCCTCGGCCACACGGCGCGCATCGTGAATGTCGATACCGGCACAACACGCACCCTTTTTGGCCAGTGCCGCCCCGTGGTCATAAAGCTGGAGCGTGACGCCAACCACATCATACCCTTCCTCGGCCAGCATCGCCGCCACAACAGAGCTGTCGACGCCGCCTGACATGGCGACCACCACGCGGGTGTCGGCAGGCGCTTTGGCAAAGCCGAGCGAATTGAGAGGCGGTGTTTGGTCGAGGGCCATGAGCACTGATCCTGTTTAGGGTGTTACGGTGGAATATAGGAAAATGCGAACTACTCACAAGGGGCGGCTTCATATGTCTTTAACAAGCGCGTGGCAATGGTGTCGGGGTAACGAGCATGGTGGTAAGAGATGTATTTGAAAAAAGTCGACGGGCCGCGGGCTGTCACTCTGGGGGACGGTTCAGTAATGACAATCGCGGATTTGCCGCCCATACGTACGCGCCGCTGGGTCGCCTCACGTAAGGCAGCAGTAGTGCGCGGGGTTGTGCATGGATTAATCAGCAAGGACGACGCACTAGAGCGATACAGTCTGAGCGAGGACGAATTCATCGAATGGGTGCGTGCAGTTTCAACCCACGGTGAAAGTGCGCTAAAAGCGACAATGATCCAGAAATATAGACAACTTTAGGTTGATCTCTGCCTTGAAATAGCCTTCTTTACTGGTTGTTAAGTATTCTTTGTGAGTAATAGGTGAACGATAGATCCTGTCCTAACTGGAGAAAACCCTGATGCGTGTGTTGCTTGTTGAAGACGACCCTACAACTTCCAAGAGTATTGAGTTGATGCTGACTCATGCGAATTTGAACGTCTATGCGACGGATCTGGGAGAAGAGGGGATCGATCTCGCCAAGCTTTATGACTACGACATTATTTTGCTCGATCTTGATCTGCCCGATATGAACGGCCATGAGGTTTTGCGCCAACTCCGGCTTAGCCGTATCGAGACACCCATTCTGATCCTATCGGGGGCCGATGATACAGAAAGCAAAATTCGCGGCTTTGGCTTTGGCGCGGATGACTACCTGACAAAGCCATTCCATCGTGAGGAATTGGTGGCACGCATCCATGCGATCATCCGCCGCTCCAAAGGACACTCACAATCTGTCATTGATACAGGCATGATCTCGGTCAACCTCGATGCCAAGACCGTTAGTGTGGACAACAAGCCTGTTCACTTGACTGGCAAAGAGTACCAGATGCTGGAGCTGCTCAGCCTGCGCAAAGGGACGACACTTACCAAAGAGATGTTCCTCAACCATCTGTACGGCGGGATGGACGAGCCTGAATTGAAGATCATTGATGTGTTCATTTGTAAACTTCGCAAAAAGCTGACGACAGCGACAGGGGGCGAAAGCCATATTGAAACAGTTTGGGGCCGTGGCTATGTCCTGCGCGATCCTGAACCCGGTGAGATGGCAATGGCTGCAAGCGCCTGAAAGGTCGCAAATCCAACGTAATGATCTAGACCTGCCATAGGTAGCGGCCTATCTAACGTAGATATGCGGCGAACCGGAGGCGGGTCTTTTGACATCTTATAGCACTACAATGGATCTGGATGTCGATGCCCTGTCCGCAGAGCAGGCCAGCGAGGAACTAGCGCGGTTGGCCACGGTACTGGCAGAGGCGAATACCGACTACCATACCGAGGATGCGCCAACCCTGTCTGACGCGGAATACGACAGGCTCAAGCGTCGGAACGCCGCTATTGAGGCGCGGTTTGCTGAGCTGAAGCGCCCTGACAGCCCAAGCGATCAGGTTGGCGCGCCGGTTGCATCAGGCTTTGGCAAAATTACCCATGATGTCCGCATGTTGTCGCTCGGGAATGCCTTCAGCGATGAAGACGTAGCCGAATTTGACGTGTCGATCCGCAAATACCTTGGCTTGGCGTCAGACGCAGCACTTACCTACACAGCCGAGCCAAAGATTGACGGTTTGTCGCTCTCCCTCCGCTATGAAAAGGGTGTATTGGTGCAAGCGGCGACGCGGGGCGACGGGGCCGTTGGGGAAGACGTTACCCAGAATGCCCGCACCGTCAGCGATATCCCCCATACACTCACAGGTGCGCCGGATCTCCTTGAGGTGCGCGGCGAAGTCTATATGAGCCATGCAGATTTCGAAGCGCTGAACGCACGGCAGACCGAACGCGGGGGGAAAGTCTTTGCCAATCCACGCAACGCTGCAGCGGGGTCCTTGCGGCAACTCGATGCTGAAATCACCCGTGCGCGGCCACTTCGTTTCTTTGCCTATGCGTGGGGCAGCCTGTCGGAGCCTCTCTCGGACACACAATCTGGTGCGATTGACGCTCTGGCAAAGCTGGGCTTTTCCACAAACCCGCTGACAGAAAAATGCGATGGTCCCGATGCGATGGTTGCCCATTACGCAAGGATTGCCGAGCTGCGCCCCGATCTCGGGTACGATATCGACGGTGTTGTCTACAAGGTGGATGATCTTGCGCTGCAATCGCGGTTGGGTTTCCGTTCAACCACACCCCGTTGGGCCATCGCGCATAAATTTCCGGCTGAACTGGCGTGGACACGTCTGGAGGGGATCGACATTCAGGTGGGTCGTACCGGCGCACTCAGCCCTGTGGCGCGATTGGCACCTGTGACCGTTGGCGGTGTCGTTGTCTCCAATGCAACGCTGCACAACGAAGATTATATCAAGGGTGTCGATAGCAAAGGTGAGGAGATACGCGGCGGCAAAGACATTCGTGTCGGGGATCTCGTGCAGGTCTACCGCGCAGGCGACGTCATTCCCAAAGTTGCTGATGTAGACATCGCGAAACGCCCCGAGAATGCTACCGCGTTCATCTTTCCGCACCAGTGCCCTGAGTGTGGCAGTGACGCGGTGCGCGAAGAGGGCGATGCGGTGCGACGCTGTTCAGGCGGGATGATCTGCCCCGCGCAGGCCGT
This sequence comes from uncultured Sulfitobacter sp., assembly GCA_913060815.1. GTDB lineage: Bacteria > Pseudomonadota > Alphaproteobacteria > Rhodobacterales > Rhodobacteraceae > Sulfitobacter. Next base: position 45,943 of record CAJXSZ010000005.1, read on the forward strand.
TGAAAAGCTGAAGCATTTTGTGTCACGTGCGGCTTTTGACATTGACGGTATGGGCGCTAAACAAGTCGAACAATTCTACGCAGACGGATGGATTGCCGAGCCTGCGGATATCTTCACGCTGCAAGCGCGCTACGGCAGCGGGATACAGCAGCTAAAGAACCGAGAAGGCTGGGGCGAGAAGTCGGCAAACGCACTGTTCGCAGCGATCGAAGCGAAGCGGACAATCCCGCTGGCGCGTCTGATTTTTGGTCTGGGCATTCGCCATGTGGGCGAGGCGTCAGCAAATATGATCGCTCTGCATTACGGCACATGGGCCGCCCTGTCCGAGGCGATGGACGCGGCACGTGCGCAAGAAGGTGCCGCGTGGGACGATCTCATCTCCATTGACGGTATGGGTGCGATCATGGCGGGTTCACTCGTCGGTGCCTTTGCTCAAGAGGCCGAGCGCGCCTCGATCACGCGCTTGGTGGAGGGCTTGGAGATCACCGAGGCGGTGCGTGCGGATACCTCCGGCTCCCCCGTGGCGGGCAAGACGGTTGTTTTTACCGGCACGCTCGAGAAAATGACCCGCGCTGAAGCCAAGGCCCGCGCAGAGCGATTGGGGGCCAAGGTTTCGGGCTCGGTTAGCGCCAAGACCGATCTGCTCGTCGCAGGGCCAGGGGCAGGGTCCAAGGCAAAGAAAGCGGCGGAATTGGGAATAGAGACGCTGGATGAAGATGGCTGGATCAAGCTGATCGCAGGGCTATGAGCACACGCCCCGAACCCTTGTTTCCCCTCTTTGCTGGATTGGACAGCCTTGCGGGGGTTGGTCCCAAAACGGCGGAGCATTTCAAGGGTCTTGGCGTGATTGCCCCGCGTGATTTGCTGTTTACCCTGCCGCAGTCGGTGATTGACCGCCGCCTTGTGCCGACCGTTCAGGGCGCGCCGTTTCCCGCCACGCTTACGGTTGCTGTTACAATCGGCAAACACAATCCGCCGCGCAACAAGGGCGGGGCATACCGTATTCATGTGGAGGACGCTGAAACCTCTTTCCAGCTCGTTTTCTTTCATGCACGCGGCAACTACTGGCAGCAGCAATTGCCCGAGGGCAGCCGCCGCATCGTCTCGGGGCGCGTCGAGGTGTTTGATAGCGTGCCGCAAATGGTCCACCCCGATTTCACAGTGCCTGAGGAGGAGGCTGACAGTATTCCGCGGTTCGAGCCGGTGTATCCGCTGACCCATGGTGTCACGCAAAAGCTGATGTATAAAGCGACGCGGGGCGCGCTGGCCCTGATCCCGCCCATGGCCGAATGGATTGACCGCACGCAGCTCGCAAAAGAGGACTGGCCTGATTTTGCCAGCGCGACACAAGCAGCCCACGATCCACAAAGCCTGAGCGATATCAGCGCATTGGCTCCAGCGCGTGCGCGGCTGGCCTATGACGAGCTGCTGGCCCATCAACTCACCCTGGCGCTGGCCCGTCAGGTAGAGCGGCGCAAAAAAGGCCGCGCGGCGCAGCCGACAGGGAAGCTTCAAGCCAAAGTGCTGGCCAGTTTGCCCTACAACCCAACAGGCGCGCAGACCCGCGCCATTGCCGAAATCATCGGGGATATGGCGCTTGAACAACGCATGAACCGGCTTTTGCAGGGCGATGTGGGTGCTGGCAAGACGCTAGTGGCGTTCATGGCTTTGTTGGCGGCTGTTGAGACTGGCGGGCAGGGCGTTCTGATGGCGCCTACAGAAATTCTTGCGCGTCAGCATCTCGAGGGGCTGCGGCCCTTGGCCGAGAGCGCTGGCGTTGTGTTGGAGATACTCACAGGGCGCGACAAGGGCGCTGAGCGCGCCGCAAAGCTCGCGGCATTGGAGCGCGGCGATATCCATATTCTCGTCGGCACCCATGCGGTATTTCAGGAAGCGGTCGTGTTCCACGACCTGCGCCTCGCTGTGGTGGATGAGCAGCACCGCTTTGGCGTTCGCCAGCGGTTGGAATTGGGGAAGAAAGGGCGTCAGGCCGATGTGCTGGTGATGACCGCCACGCCTATTCCGCGCAGTCTGGCACTCGCGCAATACGGCGATATGGATGTGAGTGTGCTTGATGAAAAACCACCCGGTCGCAAACCGATCCAGACAGTTTTGATCAGCACGGAACGCTATGCGGAGGTGGTTGAGCGCTTGCGCGCCGCCATGGCCGAAGGGCGGCAATGCTACTGGGTTTGTCCGCTGGTGGAGGAAAGCGAGGTCAGTGACCTTACTGCGGCTGAAGCGCGGTTCAAACGGCTGCGCGCCGCTCTCGGCGAAGACGCGGTAGGGCTGGTACACGGTCAGATGCCCCCTGCGGACAAGGATGCGGGCATGGCGGCGTTTCAGCGGGGCGAGACGCGGTTGCTCGTGGCGACAACGGTGATCGAGGTGGGGGTCGACGTACCTAATGCCTCGATAATGGTTATCGAGCGCGCCGAGAGTTTTGGCCTCGCGCAACTCCACCAGCTGCGCGGGCGCGTGGGCCGTGGATCCGCGGCCTCCAGTTGCTTGTTGATGTATCAAAACCCGCTGACGGAGACGGGGCGACAGCGTCTTGAGGTGCTGCGCGAGACAGAAGACGGTTTCGTGATCGCCGAGACCGATCTCAAGATGCGCGGGACGGGTGATCTGATCGGGACAGCGCAATCAGGTGTGCCACGTTTCAAAGTGGCCGATCTGGAAAAGCAGGCCGCGCTTATGGCTGTCGCCCAGTCGGATGCCCGAAAGCTGCTGAACGATGATCCGTCATTGGAGAGTGAACGGGGCCGTGCTGCACGTTTGCTTTTGTGGCTCATGCGGCAGGATGAGGCGATCCGTTTGATTTCAGTGGGTTAGGTATTTTTGTTCCAAAAAGTTCACTAATGTTCTCATAAAGTTCTTTACACAGCGTTCGCAATATGAGAACAAAGTAGCAACAGGAACGGAGAGACACATGACCTTCTACCAAACACTCAAATCCATCGCTACACGGTCGCAAGACACATTGGCACAGGATGCAGCAGGCGCTGCGGCGTTGATTGTTATGCTGGTGGCAGGGTTGCATCTCCCCGGACTTGTCTGAATTTCTGCCTGCGCTTCCATGCCAGGGTCGGTTTAGCGGCGTATTTGTCCCAACTTCATACGCCAAGACATTACATTCTGCCTGTCTGTAGTGATTTCGGGGGTGCCTTCCCCTAACCGGCTTCTGGGTCCCACATGGATACCGCTTTTCTCACGCCGCCATCCTTGATTGGATGTGCGGCGTTTTTTTTGCACGTTGCGCATCAGGCATCGGTGTGGGCCGCTTCCATCGCCTCGGCAATCGCTTCGATGCTGAGCAGGATAGATGCGTGGCGGTTTTTGTACTCCACGGCAGGGGTCAGGACCTCGAACCCGTCAAATGGCGCGTCTGGCACGCCACCTTTTCCCTTTAGCATCGCTTTGAGCTGGTCGCGGCCCTTTGTAATAACCTCGATGCTCGCCCCGTCCGAGGCTGTCGCGGTGATAGCAGCAGCGGCCTGACCCAAAGCACAGGCCTTTACGTCTTGCCCAAGCGCGCTCAGCTTTCCGTCTCGCACTTTGATATCGACGGTCACGCTTGACCCGCAGAGGGGCGAGCGGCGTGTGACTGTTGCATCAGGCGCATCAAGGCGCCCGAGATGCGGGATATCTGCGGCGAGGGCCAGAATTCTGGCAGAATAAAGTTTGATCAGGTCTGTATCGCTAGCCATGGTATCCCCTTCGTGTTCCCTTTACATAATCGGAACCTGCGAAGATGCAAAAACTTTTGAGTGAGGTGCGCCACCATGTCCTTTGATCCTACAACCCTGAAATTCAACGAGGCCGGTTTGATCCCCGCGATCGCACAGGACGCGGAGAATGGAGAGGTGTTGATGATGGCGTGGATGAATGCCGAAAGCCTGATGGAGACATTGCGCACAGGGCAGGTCACTTACTGGAGCCGCTCCCGTCAGGAGTTCTGGGCTAAAGGTGCCACGTCGGGCCATGTCCAAACCCTCAAGGAGATGCGCGTGGATTGTGACCGCGATTGCCTGCTGATGAAGGTTGAGCAAGTTGGTGCGGCGTGTCACACGGGGCGGCGCAGTTGCTTTTTTACAGGTGTCGGCTTGGCGGGTGAGGTTGATCTAGAGGATTAATTCTTCAGGCTAAGGGATTAACATTCCTAGTATTTCATCTTTTGAGAAGCCTTCAGAACGGTATTTCGAAATTGCGCGCGCATCGTCGCGCTTTGCTAGCCTTTTGCCAGCGTCATCGCGGATCAGGCGGTGGTGGTGATAGGTTGGGTGGGGCAAGCCCAAGATGTGTTGCAAGACAATATGAATGCGTGTGGCATCGAACAGATCCCGTCCGCGCACCACATCGGTGATTTCTTGTTCCGCATCATCCAAGACGACGGAGAGGTGATAGGATGTCCCCATGTCACGCCGTGACAGGACAATATCTCCGACACCTTTTATCATATCCGCAGCGTTAAAGGTGATGGTTTCGGATGCGCCACTGCCTTCCTCTACAAATTGTAGTGGGCTTGCGATCAGCCCGCAGGCTTTAGCCATATTTAACCGTAGTGGCAGATCGGTCGGACGAGGACCCTTCGGGGCCGTCACTGGTTTGCACGTCCCGGGATAGATCACGCCATCGGGTCCCAGCAAGGGGGCGCCTTCCTGTGGCGCGCTAGTCGCGGCAGCGATATCAGCGCGCGAGCATGTGCAGGGATAGAGCAGACCGCGCGTCCATAAATCATCAAGTGCGGCTTCATAGACTGCCAAACGTTCGGATTGACGCATCACAGGCTGTTCCCATGTAAGGCCCAGCCAAGCGAGATCGTCATAGATCTGCTCTTCCCACTTGGCGCGCGCTCTGCTGCGGTCGATGTCTTCGATCCGCAAGAGGAAGCGACCTTGTGCCGCTTGGGCCAAGTCATACGCGCATTTCGCAGAATAGGCGTGCCCCAGATGCAGCGGACCTGTCGGGGATGGAGCAAAGCGCGTGGTGAAGATCAAGCCTTTTCGACCACATATACAGTGGATTCAATGCCTTGGGCTGGCAAATGATCCCCGTGCTCCGCGAACAAGAGCCGCGCTGCACCGCAATCGAGCCATTCATTCAGATGGGCCGCGCTTTGCGGATCGGCCAGCGCATGATCGTTGAACGAAAACACCAGCAGCCCGCCAGAAGGCAATGCATGCAGCAAGCTGCCCAGCGTTGAAAGGGGGGCCGCACCAGCGCCAATCACGCCAACTGCGGCGATAAGAGGATAGTCTTGCGGGACGGGGGCATCTACGTCGAGCGTTTCAAGACTGCGGTACACCTGTTTCGCCTCGGCCTGAGCGATCATCTCGGACGACAGGTCAACGCCGTCAATCACACTGAACCCCGCATTCTTGAAAGCCTGACCCGCAAGCCCTGTTCCGCACCCGAAATCCAGCAAGGGAAGCGATTGCTCCGAAGCATATTCCGCCAGAGCAGCAGCGCAGCGTGCAGGTGTGGCGTATCCGTTGCCGCCCATGTCAGCCTCATATGACGTGGACCACGCGTTATAAATGCTCTGCGTCTCGTGGGCATCACGCTCCGCATAGGCGGTTTCCAAGAAGTTTTTCGTCATAGTGCTATTTTAAAGATGCTACCCGTCTTGTCCAGCGCCCAGCCAGCTTTGCCAGTCAAGTTTGGCGCGGTCTGTGTAGGCTTTGTAGCGGTCCTTGCGCCCGCGACGCCCGCTCTTGAGGCCTTCAACAGGCGGGAACAGCCCGAAATTGACGTTCATCGGTTGGAATGTCTTTGCATCGGCTCCCCCGGAGATATGGGTGATCAATGCACCTGTGGCGGTCGTGGCAGGCGGTGTATCCAATTGCTGGCCCATGATCTCTGCAGCAGCCAACCGACCCGCGAGCAATCCCATGGCCGCACTCTCCACATAGCCCTCAACGCCTGTGATCTGGCCCGCAAAGCGGATATTGGGGCGCGATTTGAGGCGCATCTGACCATCGAGCAGCGTGGGTGAGTTGAGGAATGTGTTGCGATGAATCCCGCCCAGACGTGCAAAGCTGGCATTCTCGAGACCGGGAATACTTTTGAAAACATCCGTTTGTGCGCCGTACTTCATTTTTGTCTGAAAGCCCACGATGTTATAAAGCGTGCCGAGCTTGTTGTCGCGGCGCAGCTGCACCACGGCGTAGGGCTTGACGTCAGGCTGGTGCGGATTGGTCAGGCCCACTGGCTTCATTGGGCCAAAGCGCAGTGTCTCGCGCCCGCGCTCCGCCATCACTTCAATGGGCAGGCAGCCGTCGAAATAGCCTGCGGTCTCATTCTCGTGAAACTCGGTCTTATCGGCCTCTGCCAGCGCGTCGATAAACGCTTCATATTGGTCTTTATCCATGGGGCAATTGAGATAGGCGGTCCGCTCTTCCTCGGTCTCGCCCTTGTCATAGCGCGATTGCATCCACGCTTTGCTCATGTCGATGCTGTCGTGATAAACAATCGGGGCAATAGCGTCGAAGAACGCCAGCGCCTCCGCGCCTGTCTCGGCCGCGATCGCCGCGCCCAGATCGGTGGAGGTGAGCGGCCCTGTCGCGATGATCCACTGGCCGTCCTCGGGCAGCTCTTTGATCTCGCCATATTCGACACTGATGTTTGGATGCGCCATCAGCGCGTCAGTCACAGATTGTGCAAAGGGATCACGGTCCACGGCCAGCGCGCCACCTGCGGGCAGGCGGTGCTTTTCGGCTGTTTGCATGATCAAACCATTCGCCTCGCGCATTTCCCAATGCAACAGGCCCACGGCGTTCTGTTCGCTATCATCCGAACGGAAGGAGTTCGAGCAGACCATTTCACCCAGCAGGCCAGTCTGATGCGCGAAGGTCTCGACCTCGGGCCGCATTTCATGAATGACAACCTTGATGCCAAGATGTGCGGCCTGCCACGCAGCCTCTGATCCGGCCATGCCGCCGCCGATGATGTGTAGTGTTTTATCCATGCCCCGCAGATAATCCAGCACGCTGTGCTGTGCAACAGGTGGCGCGCACCGCAGGTGCGGCAAACTGTGTCTCAATGTCAGTGGGGATTTTGGGGTCGCCGCTGCGGGAAAGAAGGGGATCAGATGAGAGTCTAATCTGGAGGGATCTTCCGCCGGCGGCGACCCAAAATGGGGCAGCTCTTCGTGCCATGTCCTATTTGTGCCTTATTCCTGCCCGAATTGAAAGACGCAATGCTGCAACACTGCGTCGCGCATCTTGCAACAATGACCGCTAAAACGAAAAAGCCCCCGTGCGCGAAATGCGTCGAGGGCTTTAATTTGTTAGAATTATCGGGATTCAGGAGGGCGGCGCGACCACATCAAGCTCAAGCCCCGAAGGTACCGAGGCAGGCACCCCGAGGCCACGCTTACCTGAACCCTCGTCGGTGAGCGCGCCTAGAAATGACATAATCTTGTCGATCTCGGCATCGTCGAGGCTCACATTGATGATCTCGATGGCTTCAGCGATGCGCAAAACCTCGTCGAAATCATCCATGGCTTTCCAATCCTCGACATCGACACCTTCCAGCAACACGGCCTTGTCCCGCGAGTAACTGGCAAGCCCTGCCATGGCATCCAGATGATGGCGCACGACGTCTTCGAGGTCGGAATATGCGCCGTTGTGTCCGTAGGGGCCGCTTTGCGTCACGTTGCGCAGGGAAGGCGTGCGGAAACGGTACATATCCTCTGCCTCACCCGTGGTCATGCCAAGGCCCTTGTCGGTCGCATAGTCGTCTTTGCCCGGGCCAACCTGTGGCATGCCGATGGCGTGGAAGTTGTGATCGGTCTGGAAGGCGCCCGAGTGACAGGTGGAGCAGCGCGCCTTACCGTAGAACAGATCCATGCCAGCCAACTGCTCTGCGGTCATGGCGTCCTCGCCGCGCAGATATTTGTCAAAAGGGCTATCAGAGGCGCGAAACTCGGAACCGATAAAGGCAGAGAGTGCAGTGCCTACATCAGTGATGTGGATGTCGTCTGTGCCAAGGGCGGCAAAACGCTCACGGTATTCGGTGATAGAGGCCACGCGGGTCGCGAGGATATCCCATGCGCCGCCGTCTCCCATGATCCGCTCGGCGGCGACGGCATCGGCGACTTCGTTCTCTCCCGGGTGGCCAGCCATCTCGTCGGGCGACAAGATCGGAAGAATGTTCTGAGCGGCCAGTGCAGATACGACAGGTTTCTCCAGTGTCCGACCCGCAGGCATGCGGATGCCGAACATCGCGTTCCTGTCCGCAGCGGTGCGGCCATCATGAAACATCACCTGAAATTCGCGTGCGCCCAGATTGAACAGGGCAGGGGCATTGCGCGGGATGCGGTTCCTGGGTGCATTGCTGACATCTACACGCCGCGCGCCGCCAAGACCGATGCCGCCTTCTCCCACTGACAATGACATCCCGTCCGAGCTGCCCAAAGTCGGGTGATGACAGGTCGCGCAGGCGATATTCTTGTTCCCCGCCAGGATCGGATCAAAGAACAGATCGCGCCCCAGCTCGATCATCTCGGGCGGGAACTGGTGGAAATCTGCATCTGTCACGGGCGCGGGCAACGGGCCTGCAATCGCAGACGTTGACCACAGCAGTGCGGCGCCCAAAAGGCAAAGGGGCTTGTTCATCATCACGGTTCCTCACGAGAATGTGAGGTGGCTAACAAGATTAAGGCAAAATTGCGACAAATGCTTTGGAAAAAGACCGTTACCGACTTCGAAACAGTCATTGATTCCAGTCAGGTGTGCGTTTTTCGATAAAGGCCTGCATACCTTCGGCGGTGTCTGTGTTGGCGAGGTTTTCTACCATCACAGCGCCTGTGTGGGCATAGGCTTGTTCTGTGCTCATACCCAATTGCTCGTAAAAAGCGCGTTTGCCGATTTTGACAGCAGCGCCGAGTTTCGAGGCAATCTGATCCGCGAGGGCGGCGGTTTCTGCCTCCAGCGCATCCGGTTCAACAATGCGATTGATCAAGCCCAGCTCTTCAGCGCGCGCGGCTTCGATAAAATCGCCTGTCGTCAACATCTCGAATGCCTTTTTCGGCGCGATATTGCGGCTGAGCGCAACCATAGGGGTTGAGCAGAAGAGGCCGATGTTCACGCCATTGACGCCAAATCGCGTGCCTTTGGCCGCCACTGCCATGTCACACGTCGCGACCAGCTGGCAACCCGCCGCCGTAGCAATCCCGTGCACTTGGGCGATGACAGGTTGTGGCATCGATTGTATCCGCAGCATAACATCGGTGCAGCGCGCGAACAGATCGGCAAAAGCCGCGGCACCTGCATCCTCGTTTTGGCGCATGGCCTGCATCTGGCGCAGATCATGACCCGCGCAAAACGCCTTTCCCGTGCCCGACAGGGTTACAACGCGGCAAGCGGGGTCATCCGCGAGCGCGTCCAGCGTTTCTTGCAACGCCTCCAGCATCTCGTCGCTCAGCGCATTAAGCCGCTCGGGGCTGTTCATCGTGAGATGCGTGACCGCGTCCCGTTGCGTAATTTCCAGAATTGCCATCTTGCGCCCCCTCCATGTTCCCGCAACTCTAGGATCAAACGGAGAGGGAGAGCAAGTATGGCCGAGACACCACAGCCTAAGATGAATGAGGCCCAGTTGATGGACTTCATGCGTGAGGTTTTCCAGCAGGTCGCGGATGATTTCAACGTGGAGGAGGTTAAGGCAAACGAGGTAACGATGCGGCTCAAGATTGCCGAGCGCCACCTGCGCCCCGGTGGTACGGTCTCTGGCCCTTCTATGTTCGCGCTGGCCGATGTTGCTGCCTATATTGTCACACTGGCCATGATCGGGCCGAAGGCGCTTGCCGTTACAACCAATTGCTCGCTTGATTTCATGCGCAAGCCCAAGGCAGGCGTTGATCTGATTGCCACGGCAAAGCTGCTCAAGCTGGGGCGGCAGCTGTCAGTTTCCCACGTGCTGGTCTACTCCGAGGGCATGGCCGAGCCTGTCGCGCAAGCCACGATGACCTATGCTATTCCGCCCGTATCGGGGTAAGCAGTACAATTCGCGATCTAGTCTGGATTGTATCAAAAAAGGGCAGGGATGTTCCCTGCCCAAGTGAAGAGGTCTGGCCCACGTTACGGGGATGTCACGCCTGCCAGAACACCTTGCGCGCCTCACGACGAGCCGCCTCAGGTGTCAGTCCCACGTCCTGCAACTGCCATGCTTCGAGGTGATCCAAAGACAGGCGTGTGCGGCGGCGGGTCACCCATTTCGTCACGCAAGCTGCAAACTTGACGCTGACCACTGCGATCAGCGGGAGGCTGCGCGTGGAATTCAGGACCGTAAGGGCGTCGTTTGTCAGGATCGCTGCGTGTGTCATGGGTAAATCTCCTATGATGTATTGTATTGACACAATATGGCGCTGGTGCCATGAATTATTGATACAATACGAAATCATGCAGAGCTATGGAAACATTGTAATGGATACAATTTGGGTGCCAGAGGTAGATGCGACCCTGAAGCCAAAGTACAAAGCGGTTGTGCTCGCGATCCGTGATGCGATCACCTCGGGCGCCTTGGGGCAGGGGGACAAACTGCCCCCCGTGCGTGATTTGGGCTGGAAGCTTGGGATGACACCCGGGACTGTCGCACGCGCCTACACTATTCTCACGGATGAGGGGGCGCTGGTGGCTGAAGTCGGGCGCGGCACTTTTGTTGCAGCGACGAAATCAGAGCCTTTGCCCATTTACGCGGATATGGAAATGGATGTGATCGCGCATTTGACGGGCGGCGATAACTACGACGTCAATCTGTTCTCGCCGCATCTGCCCAATGGGGGACAGACCAGTCTGATCCGCAATCTTCTGACACAGATCGCACAAGAACCGCCGTCAGGCTTTATGCATTACCCTTCGCGGCGCGGTGCGACGGCTGCGCGTGAAGCCATGGCGCATTGGCTGCGCGATATTGATCTGGGGCCAGTGGTTGAGGGCGATATCGTGCTGTCGCACGGCGGACAGAACGCGATCATGCTGATCTTCCAGACGATCCTGAAGGGGCGCAGACCCGTGATCCTGGTGGAGGAGCTGTGCTACCCAGGGTTTCGGCGTGTGGCAACGGCATTGCGCGCTGATGTTGTTTCAGTTGCGATGGACGGGGACGGTCTGTGCCCCGATGCCCTTGCCGCCACAGCCGAGCGTTATCCGGAGGCCCAGATCATTTGCACATCGCCTGAAGTTCATAGCCCCACCTGCGGTTTTAGCCCGCTCGCACGACGACGCGAGATCGTGGATGTGGCGCGGCGATTTGATCTGCAAATCGTCGAGGATGATTGCTACCGTATCGGTGCCGCCCAAGCGCCCGCCTATCGCAGCATCGCGCCCGAGCGGGGCTGGTACCTGACGTCGCTCAGCAAATCGATCACGCCCGCGCTGCGCCTCGGCTGTGCTTTGGGGCCACGCGATCGAACGGCTGCTTTGCACCGCGCGGCAGAGCACGGATTCTTCGGATTAGCGACGCCGATCACCGATCTTGCCGCAGTACTGCTAACCCATCCTCAAATTGATGAGGTGATGGAGCGCACCCGCAGAAGCGTGGGTGACTATGTCAAAGTGGCGGTGAATACATTGGGTGGTTATGATCTGCGATGGCGGGAAGATGTGCCGTTTGTCTGGCTTAACTTGCCCGAGGGTTGGCGCGCGAGTGCCTTCTGTCGTGCGGCGGAAACGCGCGGCGTGCGAGTGCGCGCAGCCGAAGAGTTCGCGGCCCGTCACGCACAGACGCCCCATGCTGTGCGCATGGCCATCAACGCAGGCGTTAGCCTATCGAGTTTCGAGGCCGCCATGGCGCGTTTGCGCGATCTGCTGGACAATCCCAGTGACGAGATCGGGGTCTAGAACGCAGCTGCCGCGCCGATTGCCATGCCAAGGGCGATGACGCAGGCACTTATCGCAGCGGAATAAAGCGCCAGTCTGCGCCGCGCAAATGGACGCTCGCCAAAGGTGCGGCCATCAATGCCGGACACCGCGATCTTATAGGCATGCCCGCCATAGCTATAGTGCAAGATCCAGACAGGCAGCAGGATGCGACGGTAGTGTATGCCGCTTGTGTCGGTAAGATAGCGGATGCCGTGCACGCCTGTGCGGTCGATCTTGTATTTGATGTGGTTTCGGATCAGCAGGTCTTTGTCGGCACTATTGGCAGCGATGCCCTCGGCAACGGTTTGGTGATGCCGCTCTGCCGCAAATCCTGCAAGGTATCCAGCGCGGTAGGGTTTCAGATCGCGTGGATCGAAGTCATGCAAAATGCCGTCGCGGATCAGCGGCGTTACATGGGGCGAGGCGGGCATGAGCATATCGTCGAAGGCGATCTTCATCTGACCTTTTGTACTGCTTATGCGGATCGCCTTGCCCCCTGGCTTCACGAAATTTGCCCAATATTGAACGACCTCGTCACTGTCGAAGGTCCAGAACGGCGCATAGAGGCCTGCGACGTCGCCCTGCGCTACGACATCGGCCAGTCCCGCAGGACAGGCCACACGCGATGCGGCCCATTTCTGCGCCAGCCGCTTTGCAAAAGCCGCGTCAACGCGAAACGGTATAAGCGCCATGGTGCGGTAGCCAGCATCGCCAGACACCAAAACCACCGGCCCGTTGCAATAGGGGCAGTGTGCGGACAGGGCAGGCCCAGTGAACAGCACCTCGCCGCCGCAGTTCTGGCACTGATGGGTCCGCTGCGCGGGTGTGATGTTGTCTTCAGGCTCGGCCACATCTGGGCGGTGTGCAAATTCATCGCGTGCCAGATAATCGTCTGGCTGGCCAAGATCGTAACATTCCCCGCAGCTCAGGCACTCCAGCGCGCTGCGTTCAGGCGAGAAGTAGCACAGGCCGCCACAGGCATTGCACTGCAGCGCGGATTGATCGGCCTGCATCAGCGCACCCCGCCTGCGGAGGCCGCGAGTTTTGCGAGAATGCCGATGCGCTGCCACGCGCGCTCCGATGCGGCCTGATAATCGCCCGAAGCCCACCAATCACCGATAAAGACCGCGCACCACATGACCGTCAACAGCCAAAGGGCCACAACAACCCATCCGCCCGCGCGGCGCAAACGGCTGGCGGAGCCTTGGCGCAACTCATGGCGGGCTTCGTGCATCTGGATAAGCTTGTGGATGGGGATCAGGCCAAAATACGTCGACAGACCGAAAAGCGCTGCAGCAGCAAAGAGGGGAGATGTCTCTGCAAGCATGGCTGCGTCCTGTATGGTTGCGGGGATTCTACACCCAGCAGCAGGAAGGGTGAAGGGTGTGCGGAAAATGCCTTGAAGAATGGGGTAAAATGATACCTTATTTGCAAGACATTGTTTTTGAACGTTTAAATAGATTTTGCAGCGCTTGACCCTCTGCGGGGCTCGTTTATAACCGCGCTATTAATCAGGGCATCTGCCCAGTTCCACACAAACGGGATTACCGTACATGAAAACCTTTTCAGCAACACCGGCTGACATTGACAAGAAATGGATCATCATCGACGCCGAAGGCATCGTGTTGGGCCGTCTCGCCTCTGTCATCGCCATGCGTCTGCGCGGCAAACACAAGCCGTCCTACACACCTCACATGGATTGCGGCGACAACGTCATCGTAATCAACGCCGAGAAAATCCAGATGACCGGCAAAAAGCGTGAAGAGATGTTCTACTGGCACACCGGTCACCCCGGCGGGATCAAAGAGCGCTCCAAGGCGGACATCCTCGAGGGCAAGCACCCCGAGCGTATCGTGACTTTGGCCGTCAAGCGCATGCTGCCCGGCAACCGTCTGAGCCGCCAGATCATGACCAACCTGCGCGTTTATGCGGGTGGTGAACATCCTCATGAGGCCCAAGAGCCTGAAGTTCTGGATGTTGCATCCATGAACAAGAAAAACACACGGAGTGCATGAGCATGGCTGACGAAATCAACACACTCGAAGATCTCAAGGACGTTGTGACGTCCGATATCGGCGGCGTTCAGGGCACACCAGAGGTCGAGATGACCCCACGCGAGCCCGTCAAAGACGAATTCGGCCGCTCATACGCCACAGGCAAGCGTAAGGATGCGGTTGCCCGTGTCTGGATCAAGCCCGGTTCCGGCAAGGTTGTCGTGAACGGCAAGCCGCAGAACGAATATTTTGCGCGCCCCGTGCTGCAAATGGTTCTGGCACAGCCTTTCGGCGTGACAGGTACGGACGGTCAGTTTGACGTCTATGCCACCGTCAAGGGCGGCGGTCTGTCAGGTCAGGCTGGCGCGGTAAAGCATGGTATTTCCAAAGCGCTCCAGTTGTTTGACCCCTCCTTGCGCGGCGCATTGAAGGCAGCAGGCTTCCTCACACGCGACAGCCGTGTTGTCGAGCGTAAGAAGTACGGTAAGGCCAAAGCGCGTAAGAGCTTCCAGTTCTCCAAGCGTTAAGATCTATCTCACCAAAATTGGAAAAGGCCGCCCAAACGAGGCGGCCTTTTTTAGTTTTCAGATTGTTGTCGTTAAAGCGGTATGTTTCGCCATCCTTGCGGTCGCAAAGCGTATATACCACCACCTCTGACAATTAGCGTGGCAAGACCCGCAATAAGATAGGCCAATATGTATTGGCCAATTCTAATATGCTCGCATTCATTTATACACGAAATGGCCGTGAGCAGGGTCACTGAAAGCATGAAAGCGGACAGAAGCCGTGTTCTGATGCCCAGCATGATCGCAGTACCGAAAACAACAAAGAGTACACGTAAAAGAACATCCAACAGCAACACGTTGGTACTTTTGAATAAAATTGGATACAGAGAGTCACCTTGATACACGGTAGGTGCCTCGATGCTCTGTAATCCAATAAAAATCAGGACCATGCCAGACGAAATTCTGATGGCCCAAGCAATATAGGGAAAAACCTGTTTCAATTGTCTGCCTCCAAGGTCGGCGGATTAATTCCCGCTCGTTACGTAACCTTAGCTATGGTTGTATTCGCTGTCGACGGACACAACTGCAAAGAGAGGTTTGCATGTCTGGCTATGCCCTGAGTGCAGGATGGAGGTTTGACTGGAAGCTTCCCGTGATCAACTCAACTGCGGCGCGCACAATCGGATCAAGCTTTCGGGTCTTGTGATAGACCATCCAGATTTCCAGCTTCTGGGGTTTTACCGAGGTTTCAGCTCTGCGCAAGTTAGGGATCTGGTCTGCAAACTCGGTTGGGAAGAAGCCAAGCATGTTCCCTTGGATTACAGATTGCGCACCGAGGTTGAGGCCTACAATGCGCAGTTTGGGAATATCGGGCAAATCAAAGCCGAAATCACGCGGGTGCAGCTTTAAGTCATCATATTCAACTTCAAGCCAGTCTTTGGGAACGCATTCTGCGGTGGATGAGACGTATGGCGCAATCTGGACCTCGGCGACTTTCGCGCAAATGTAATTGCCATGATCCGGTCGGGTGTAGCGCACCGCAACATCGATCTCGGAGTATGCAACGCTACGGTCATAGATTGTCAGATCGACATTGAATACCTGACCGTTATTGAGCGTGTATGATGTAAAGTTCTTCATAAACGTTTTCAGAATGGTCAGCGACACAGACATTCGTACCGTGGATTCATTCGACAAAGGTTCGGTGCGGGCCAACTCCATTTCATAGAGACGGGCCTCGATCTCGCTTGCCAGTTTTACAAGTTCAACGCCGATACCTGTTGTTTTCCACTCATGCCCGCTGCGGATAAAGATGGTCTCGCCGACGTCGGTGGTGATGTGATCTATTCGCCGTGAAACCGTTGCGACATTCGCCCGAAGGCTTTTCGCGGCCTTTACCATAGAGCCATGTCGGTGCAGCGCGAGGCAGAATCTGAGATCATCCCAGTTGATCATAAGAACGGTTTCCTTTCGTCGACGCATTGGACGCAATCGGCATTTGACTGAGCAAAAACGGAAACTCGGAAACACTTGGTACACTGCTCGAACCAGTCTGGTCTAATTCGAATATAGGTGGTTTCTTGCCCCGTTCTTTATGTATTTGTAAGAACCACGGTTTGCAGAATTGTTCGATGTCAATAACGGGTAATCGGTTGCCAGAACGGATAGGGGCGTGTGTTGTTGACTAGATGACCTATCCATTCGGATAGAAATGCGTGCAGTCATTGCAAAGCTTGTAATACGGTCGCGTGCACACCATATTTCGTATAAGATCATGTAGATAAACGATGAAATTTTCAAAATAATGATATGTGGGGCTCACTTGCAGTATTCTATCCTCGATTTATGTCCTGTCCCTGAAGGGCTGACGGCCGCCGACGCCATGCGCAACAGCGCCGATCTGGCGCAGCATGCGGAAAGCTTGGGATACCACCGTTATTGGATGGCAGAGCATCACAACATGCCGGGGATTGCTTCGGCGGCGACATCTGTGTTGTTGGGCCATATAGCAAGCAAAACCTCGACCATACGCGTGGGCGCGGGCGGTATCATGTTGCCCAACCACGCGCCGCTTACTATTGCCGAGCAATTCGGCACATTGGCGAGCCTTTATGGTGATCGTATTGACCTTGGTCTGGGCCGTGCGCCAGGTGGTGACCATGCGGTCTGGCAGGCCTTACGCCGTGGCCGCGCGGGGGAGGATGATTTCCCTGCGGAAGTGGCTGAGCTTATGGGGTATTTGGGCGATGCCGATCCGCGTGCCCCTGTGCAGGCGCATCCGGGGCAAGGCACACATGTGCCGCTGTGGATTTTGGGCTCATCGCTATATGGTGCGCAAATGGCGGCACATTTCGGGCTGCCCTATGCGTTTGCCTCCCATTTCGCGCCCGATGCGCTGGAAGATGCAGCCTACATTTACCGCCGTGACTTCAAACCTTCGGCCACGCTGCAAAAGCCAAAGTTCATGCTGGCCATCAATGTAATCGGTGCTGAAACCGATGCCGAAGCACAGTATCTGCGGACATCTGTACAGCAGGCCTTTGCCCGCCTGCGTAGCGGGACACCTGGTAAGTTGCCGCGTCCCGTTGATGATATTGATGCCGAGATCGGGGCTTCCTTGCGGCGCGGTGTGGATCAGGCGCTCAGGATAAATACGACTGGGTCGGCGGCGACAGTGCGTGCACAACTGCATGAGATAATATCCAAGTATCAGCCTGACGAGGTCATTCTGACGGGCCAGATACACGATCACGAGGCACGCAAACGCTCCTTCACTATCGCGGCAGAGGCATTGTCGCGCGAAACCGCAGCGGCTTAGTCGTCGGGCGCAATGAGCCCCAAGCCGCGCAGATAGATGCCGATGCCGGTTTCCAGCAAATCCTCGGGCGGGAAGGGCGACGCGCGCCCTGGTGAATTGCGGGCGAACAGCTCGACAACCCCGTGGCTCATCGCCCAGATATGGGCAGAGAACATGCTGGCAGGGGGGCGTTTGTGTTCTGGAATATGCTGGCTCAGATCAGTCGCGGCTTTCTCCAGCACCCCGTTAGCGCGGTTGGCAACTGTAGCAAGCGCCGCGGTGCGGTTTACTTGCACGCCGCTCTCGAACATTGCGATGTAATGACCCGGATATTTGCGCGCGAACGCAAGATAAGCGCGGCCCGTTGCCTCGAACGCCTGAAGCGCCGAGGGCTGTCCGCTTTCGTAGGCATATTCCATCAAGTCGCCGAAGATCTCATAGCCTTGTAGTGCGGCCTCAGCGATCAAATCCTCACGGCCCTCGAAATGGCGGTAGACGGCGGCAGGGGTCACGCCCGCCTGTTTTGCCGCTTCCGACAGAGTGAACCCTGTAGGCCCGCGTGCCTCGATGAGCTGGAGGGCTGCATCGACCAAAGCCTGACGCAAGTTGCCATGGTGATAGCCGCGCTTAGGCATCCCAGATATCAGGCCCGCCGCAAATGGCGTCATCGATCGGACCAATTGCATCGGTATCTTTGCGGGTATAATCAAAGCGGTGCAAAACTGTACGGATCGCATTCAGCCGCGCGCGGCGTTTGTCATCTGTGCGCAGGATGATCCATGGGGCGATCTGTGTGTGGCTGCGGTCCAGCGTGTCGGCAATGGCAGCGGAATATTCGTCCCACAGGTGCAGGCCTTTCACGTCGATGCCGCTTAGCTTCCATTGCTTGAGCGGGTCGCTCTCGCGCTTGAGCATGCGGCGCAATTGTTCGGGGCGGCTCACGTTGAGCCAGAACTTGAACAGGTGGATGCCGTCTTCCACCAACATTTTCTCGAAGGGCTGGACCTGTTCAAAGAACAGCGCGTTTTGCGCAGGTGTGCAAAAGCCGAACACAGGCTCCACCACGCCGCGGTTATACCACGAGCGGTCAAAGAAGATCATATCACCCGCAGAGGGAAGATGCTTAATATATCGTTGAAAATACCACTGGCTGCGCTCGGTCTCGCTCGGCTTGCTAAGTGCGATCACACGCGCGGCACGCGGGTTGAGATTCATGCGGAAGCGCCCGATTGTGCCGCCTTTACCCGCCGCATCGCGTCCCTCGAATACCATCGCGATGCGCGTGCCACTGTCGCGGACCCATGATTGCAGCTTAACGAGTTCGATCTGGAGCGCTGCCATCTCTCGCTCATAGGCTTTGCGGCCCATGCGCTTGCTGTGGGGATACTCAGGTGAAAGAATATCCCCCTTGTCGGCGGTTTCGAGAGCGGTGCGGATCTCGTCAGGAGCGTCGTTTTCGTAGAACGCGCTTATCGCACCGTCAAAGGGCAGTTGCATGGCGGGTCTCCTGCTTGAAATTCAATGCATTATGCGATGTTAAAAGGATTAACGCAAACCCGCACGAGCCGCTGCACGGTCGATGGCATCCTCGACCGCATCAGGGGCCACATGCTGAGGCATATGACCTATGCCTTCGAGCACGGTAAGGTTGGCGCGTGGAACCTGCTGCGACAAGGGTTCGGAGTGCACCGAAAGCGGCACAATGGTATCCGCATCGCCGTGCACAATCTCGAACGGCATCTGCAAGTTCCCGTATTTCTTGGATAACTTGACGATGTGGGGATAGAGCCCGTTCACCTGCTGCGCATTGGCGCGCAGACTTTCACGGCGCAGCACAAGGCCAGCACCCACATGCGCGGCATAGCCTTCGGGCGCGGGTTGAGGGGCGAAGATGCTCTCTACACTACCGTCGATGTAGGACTGCGGCACAAATGCCGAAAGTACGGGCACGACAAGCGCGCCGCCCCATGCGCTGCCGTTCACCGTGTAGGTCCAGCCAAGCCCACCCGGCCATGGGTTGGAGACAGCGCCAACCATTACGACGGCCGCTGTCTCATCGGGCTGATTGACGGCCCACGCCATCGCGACAGCGCCGCCAAAGGAATGGCCCACGACGATCGGGCGCTCGATCCCGATGATGGCGGCAGCTTTTTGCAGCAGCGCGGCCTGCTCGGTCGGGCTTTCTAGCGCTGTGTTCCAAGCGCCTGCCTTGCCCGGCAATCGTCCTGTCCAGCCCAGACCCGGACGGTCAAACATTATGACGCGGTAGCGGTCCGAGAGGCGGTCCGTGAAGCCAAAGGTCCAGTCGCGGACATTGCCGCTCGCCCCATGCAGAAGCACCAGATCTGGGCCGCTGCCTTGGGTGAGCACATGAACGGGCGTGCCGTCTACGTCAATGACGCGCCCCTGCGGCGGATAAGCGGCAGTTGCAGCGGCCTCGCGCGCGCTGGCACGCCACTGGACGGCGACAATGAACACCGCGATGAGGCTGAGCAGGATCAGCATGCTACGTCCCAATTGTTTCAATGTCATATGGCGTTGATTGATAGATTTCCTGTATCCAGTTGCCATAGAGCAGATGCGCATGGCTGCGCCAGCGGTTCACAGGCGGCAGATCGGGATTGTTGTCGGTATAGTAGTTCAAAGGGACATTGATCGGCGTACCCTCGGCAATATCGCGGTCATATTCCTGCTTGAGCGTGTCGCGGTCATACTCGAAGTGGTTGAAGATATAGACCGTGCGGTGGTCCGAGTCCTCGATAAGGGCAGGTCCGACCTCGTCACTGCCCAAAAGGGTTTTGAGCGCGGGCACGGCATCAACTTCATCCTGCCTGATCTCGGTCCAACGCGACACGGGGATCACGCAATCATCCGAAAACCCATTGAGATAGGGTGAGGCGGGTTGAAGGTTCTGGTGGCGGAAACAGCCAAAGGCTTTGGCCTCCAGCATATGCTTTTTGACGCCATGAAAATGATTGATCATCGCCATCCCGCCCCAGCACACGGCCATGGTGGATTGCACATTGGTCTGGGTCCAGTCCATCACGCGCTTCAGCTCTGCGTAGTAGTCCACGTCCTCGAAATCCAGATGCTCGATTGGCGCGCCTGTGATGATCAGCCCGTCAAACTTCTGATCCCAAACCTCTGACACGGGGCGATAGAAGCTCTCCATATGCTCGGCGGCGGTGTTGCGTGTCTTGTGATCGGACATGCGCAGCAAAGTCAGCTCGATCTGCAACGGCGTTGCACCAATAAGCCGCGCAAACTGGTTCTCTGTCTGGATCTTCTTGGGCATCAGATTGAGCAGGGCGATGCGCAGGGGGCGGATATCCTGACGGGCGGCTTGATCTTCGTCCATGACCTGCACGCCCTCACGGGTGAGAACGTCATATGCAGGCAAATCGGAGGGAATTTTAATTGGCATTAGGTCGGTTACTTTTTATAAGTGTAGCGCGTTAAATAGGGCGGTAGATGTCGTGCCTCAAGGGGGACACACGCGCCTGTGTTCACAACTTTGAAGCAATCAGGTCGTTGAAATCTTCAGCAGTATTTACGGCGTGGATATCGTCGGCGGTCACGGTGATACCGTAGCGTGCCATGGCCGCGTAGCGCGGTTGGCGGTGTGCCAAGGCCTGCGCATAGGTCCAGCGGATAAAGCTGTCGGGATTAACTTCATCCTCTTGTTGGTTGTTTTCTTTCAGATATTCACTCCAAACGCGCTCTAGGAACTCTGGCTGATACGCCATCGGCTTTGGCGCACGGTCAAATCGTTCGATCAAGGCTTGGGTATGAGCCTCATCCCCTTTGATCCAAACGGGCAAGCAGCTTTCGCGAAGCATCGTCATCAACGGATCGTCGTCGATTTCGGGATTGATCCACTCGCAAATGGAGCCACCAGTATCGCAGATGAAATGTGGATAGTGATAGAGGGTCTGTGCGCGGGTCATGAATTGAGCAGTCTCCTGCAAGGCTTTGATTTCTGCCCTGCGAAACAGATCCTGACGGCGTCGATACTCCTCGAAAGGAAGCCCGCCCGCAGCAGGGTTCCCGGGCTTGCCGAGGTAGGACGCAACAGCGCTTAGATCATGGTCGTGCACATTGGGTTCAAGGTAGATTGCGTCGCGCTTCAGCATTTCGGCGAGATAGGGGTTCTTCATCGCCTCGGTGATCAGATTGTCCTTGATGTGCTGGTACATACCCGATGTCCCGATCCGGTAGTCGATCGAATAATGAAACCATCCGCCCTGCTGCACCAGAAATTTGGAGATGTGCGTTTTTCCCAGTCCCGACATGCCAAATAACATTACCGATTTACGCGGTGCCGCGTGCCAGCTTTTGGCGTTTGGATATGTCATGCTGCTCTCCGGCGAAAATTCGTATTCTTCCCTACCGTGCGCGCCGCAAGCGGTCAATCAGCCGCCCGTCTATGATCACCAGCCCAATGGCCAGCAGGGCAAAGCCTTTGTACGCGTTGGGGGCCAGCGTCTCTTCCAGCACCAATGCGCCCAGTACAATTGCGATAGGCGCAATCATTAACGTCACCAGCATCAGATTACCGCTGCCCGCCAGCCCCAGCACGCGGTAATAGAGTAGATAGGCGAGGGCAGTGGCCCCCAGCGCGTAATAGGCGATCGCCAACACGGTGCGCGGTTGCAGATTGAGGCGGATCGGGCCGTCAATCATCCATGCCAATGGCAGCATGATCAGGGCCGAGGCTGTGAGCATCCCTGCTGCTGCGACTTGGGGCGCCAGACCTGTAAGTCGCTTGCGCGCCCATACCCCTGCGAAGGCATAGGACAAAGTTCCTGCAAGCACGGCGAGCTGTGCCAGCGAGGTAACGTCGAAATCGCGCAAGCTCTGGGTGCCAATGGCTGTAACAACGCCTGCGAATCCTACGGCCACTCCAATGGCCTTGCGGCCGGACAGCCGCTCATCGTTCAGCAAAAGCGCTGCGACAAGCACACCGAAAATCGCCGTTGAGGCGTTGAAAATCGACGTAAGGCCAGAGGGAATATACAGCTGCCCCCACGCCATGAGGGAAAAGGGGATGACATTATTGAGAAAGCCCATTCCCGCGAAGGAGATCCAGACAGCGCGGCCGCGGGGCAGGGGCAGACCTTTTAGCAGTACATAGATCCAGAGTGCAGCTGTGGCCCAGCCAACGCGGTGCGCGACCGAGGTCAGCGGCGGTACCTCGTCCAAGGCGATGCGGATCGAAAGAAATGAGGCGCCCCAAATCAGGGCAAGCAACCCTAGCAGACCCCAAGCGTGCAGCGATATCGTGCGTTCATTCATCTGTTCGTAATACCCGCGCTCTGTATTGGCGCACGATCCGAATGATGCGCAAACTTCATCAAGTTTTGCGCGTTTCATTCCAGATGTTGAGGTAGTTAGCCCCGAATATCATCAACGCGCCGATAAACACCCAGATCTCAAGTGGCTCGCCATAAAGAATCATCGCGACGACGGCGATCACGGGCAGGCGCGCGAAATCAATCGGGACCACAACCGTGGCGGGCGCGATCGACAGCGCGGTTGTCAGGCAGAAATGTGCCAACAATCCCGCACAGCCCACGAGGAAGAGAAACGGAAAGCTCTCGGCTGTGGGCAGGGCGATATCACCGTCATAACCAGCCGCGATCAGGCCAAAGACCAATTGGGTCGCGGTCAGATAGAATAGGATCGCGGTAATGGAATTGTCCCGCGTGAGACGTTTGGTCAGAAGTATCGTCAGGGCAAAAAACACCGCTGCCGTAGCTGCCGCCAGCAACCCGATTTCGAAGGTTTGCGGATCGGGGCGCGTGACAATCAGGATGCCGATAAAGCCAAGCATAGCTGCAAACGCCCGCGTGCGGGTCATTTTCTCGCCCAGAATTAGCGGTGCAAGAACGATCACCCAGAGAGGAGATGTGAATTCGAGTGCGAAAACCTGCGCCAGAGGAATGACCGCTACAGCAAAGAACCAAAGATTCTGTCCCGTGAAATGAAAGAGATTGCGTAGGAGTTGTTGGCGGATGTTGCGGGTATGAACTTCGTGCCACCGGCGACTGAGCGTGGTGAGCGACAGGACGATGATCAGGCCAACCGCACTCCGATAGAGCATAATCTCGAATGTATCATACTCACCAGCAAGCTCGCGGCCTGCCACAGCCATAAATGAGAAGGACGCAATCGCACCCGTCATCCAAAGCGCGGCTTTGAGGATCACATTCACATGTAGGCCTTAGCGTTTTTGCCAGTTACTCCCACTCGATGGTGCCCGGTGGTTTGGAAGTGATGTCATAGGTCACGCGGTTAATACCTTGGACCTCGTTGATGATGCGTGTCGCCGTCTCGCCCAGAAACTCATGACTGAACGGGTAGTAATCGGCGGTCATGCCGTCGACAGAGGTCACAGCGCGAAGCGCGCAGGCAAAATCATAGGTGCGCCCGTCGCCCATGACGCCCACGGTGCGCACAGGCAGAATCGCCACGAAGGCCTGCCAAATGTCATCATAGAGACCGTGTTTGCGGATTTGATCAATGTAGACCGCATCAGCTTCGCGCAGAATATCGAGTTTCTCGCGCGTGATCTCACCGGGACAGCGGATCGCAAGACCCGGACCGGGGAAGGGGTGACGGCCAATAAAGCTGGCGGGCAGGCCCAGTTCGCGGCCCAGCGCGCGCACCTCGTCTTTGAAAAGCTCGCGCAGCGGCTCAACAAGGCGAAGGCCCATTTTTTCAGGCAGACCGCCCACGTTATGGTGGCTTTTGATCGTTACGGAGGGACCGCCAGAAAAGGACACGCTTTCAATCACATCAGGGTAGAGCGTGCCTTGGGCCAGAAACTCGGCGCCCTCGATCTGGTTGGCGTACTTCTGGAAGACGTCGATAAACAGACGGCCGATGATCTTGCGCTTGGTCTCGGGGTCGGACTGGCCCTCAAGCTCGCCCAGAAAGAGGTCTTTTTCATCGGCGTAGATCACCTTGAGGTTCATGTTGTCGCGGAACATTGTCACGACTTCTTCGGCCTCATCCTTGCGCAACAGGCCGTGATCGACAAATACGCACGTAAGCTGGGCGCCTACCGCTTCATGGATCAAAGCGGCGGCGACAGACGAATCAACACCGCCTGACAGACCGCAGATTACTTGTTTGTCGCCCACCGTGGCGCGGATCTTCTCGATCGCCTCTTCGCGGTAGGCATTCATTGTCCAATCGCCTGTGAAGCCTGCCATACGCACGAAATTTTCATAGAATTTCAATCCGTTAGGCGTGTGATGCACTTCGGGGTGGAACTGCACGGCATAGAATTTGCGGCTTTCGTCGGCGGTGATGGCAAAGGGTGCATGGGGGGAGGTGCCAAAGACCTCGAACCCTGGTGCGATCTTACTGACGTGGTCGCCGTGGCTCATCCAGACCTGCTCGCGGTCGGTCAGAAACCAGCCTTGCAGCAATTCTGTCTGGGCGGCAGTCGGCGTGACATAGGCACGACCGAATTCTTTTGTGCTGTGACCCGTCTCGACCTTGCCACCGAGCATTTCCATCATAACCTGTTGGCCGTAGCAGATGCCGAGGACAGGTACGTCCAGTTCGAACACAGTCGAAGGCGGTCGAGGGCTGTCTGCGTCGATCACTGATGCGGGGCCTCCTGACAGGATGACGGCTTTTGGTGAGAACTCGGCAAGAAACGCATCATCAACCGTATTGAACGGGTGGATTTCACAATAAACATTCAACTCGCGCAGGCGGCGGGCAATCAGCTGGGTCACTTGGCTGCCGAAGTCGATGATCAGGAGGCGGTCATGGGTATGTTGTGTCATGCTCTCTGATTATGCGCGCCTGTGCAGGGTGGCAAGGTCGATTTGGGGGCCAGCCCCCCAGTCTTGCGCTGCAAGACCGCCCCCCGGGATATTTTTGACCAAAAGAAACAGGGTGCGTTGGTTTTTATGTCGCTTTTCTACCTGCATGGCCGCAATCTGCGCGAAAGGCAGTAAGCGGATGCGATACTTCCTGTGCAAGTAATTCAGCAAGGGATCGGGACATGGCAGAAGCAGCAAGACGGGCACGGGGTGGCGGTGGTGCCGCACGGCGTGCGCAGCGCACGGCAGTTTCATTCGAGACTGCAAAATACATCGAGCGCAATATTCCCAATTTCGAGGTGCTGACAGAAGAAGCACTTCAGATTATCGAGGCCAACGCCGAAACGATTCTCGAAGAAGTTGGAGTGAATTTTCCCGATAACCCGCCTGCATTGGAGCGGTGGCGTAATGCCGGCGCAGATGTGCAGGGAGAGCGTGTGCGGATTCCGCGCGGACTGGCCCGTGAGTTGATCAAAACGGCGCCCTCAAGCTTTGTCCAGCATGCGCGTAACCCTGAGCGTAATGTCGTGATAGGGGGCAATAATCTGGTACTGGCGCCTGTGTATGGGCCGCCGTTTGTGCGCGATGCTGCGGGTGGCCGCCGGTATGCGACGATGGCTGATTTCCAGAAATTCGTAAAGCTGGGCTATATGTCAAAGTGGCTGCACCATTCGGGTGGCACGGTCTGTGAGCCAACGGACGTGGCCGTGAACAAGCGCCATCTCGATATGCTTTATGCGCATATGACCTTGAGCGACAAACCGTTCATGGGGTCCGTGACAGAGCCAAGCCGCGCGCAGGATTCCGTCGACATGTGCAAAATTCTGTTCGGTGAGCAGTTTGTTCATGAAAACACGGTGATGACCTCGCTCATCAACATCAACTCACCCATGACATTTGATGATGTGATGATGGGGGCGCTGGAGGTCTATGCTCAAAACAATCAGGCCTGCATCATCTCGCCCTTTATTGTCGGCGGTGCCATGGCGCCTGTGTCCGTTGCTGGCACGTTGACGCAGGTTTTGGCCGAGAGCCTTGCTGGTGTCGCATATAGCCAATTGTGCCGCGCTGGTGCGCCTGTCGTTTTGGGCGCAATGGTGACTTCGATTGATATGAATTCTGGCGCGCCCACTTTCGGGACGCCTGAGGCAAGCCACATCACCTACGGGATGGGGCAGCTGGCAAGGCGTCTGGGGCTTCCTTATCGCTCTGCTGGTTCGTTCTGTGGCTCCAAGCTGCCTGATGCGCAGGCGGCCTACGAGACGGCGAACAGCCTGAATATGGGACTTTTGTCCGGTGTTAACTTCATGTTGCACGCTTGTGGTTGGCTTGAAGGGGGGCTTGTGGCCTCTTTCGAGAAATTTGTAATGGATGCCGATCAGCTGGGCGTTTTGCATCACCTCGCCCGCGGGGTTGAAATGGACGAGAATGCGCAGGCAATGGACGCAATCCGTGAAGTCGGGCCCGGTGGTCATTACCTCGGATGCGAGCACACGCAGGCCAACTTCAAGCAGGCGTTCTGGAAGTCGGACCTGTTGGATTACAAACCTTTCGAGACGTGGGAAGACGAGGGCGCACGCGATACGCAAACCCTTGCTACCGCGCGCATCGAGAAGATGTTGGGTGATTATCAGCAGCCCGCACTGGACCCCGCGATTGTCCAGGCCCTTGATGCCTTTGTGGCGGAGCGCAAAGCCGCAGAGCCAGATAGCTTTATCTAATCAGACTTGCTGCGGGTATGGTGTAGCCGCCCGCAGCTCGCGCGCTTCGCCGACAATGGTGATAAGTACGTCGACATGGCGCACAAGGTTGTAACACGCATCGGCATTTGCGCGTTGCTCTTCCAGTTCGGCCTCTATTTCGAGAAGGCGCATAAGCGCATCGCCGTGCCGTGGCAGAACGCCATATCCCAGAAGGCGGGGCAGTTGGGCCGTGCGTCGGTATTCCTGTGCGCCGATGCGCGCAGCCCGCATGAGCAGACGAGGGCGGTGAAGAGTGGCCAGAAGGCTGTGGATATCTTGCATGATGTCGGGCTCCTAATGTGGATCAGCGGGACGTTTTCCTGCTGTACGATCCCTATTGTTCACTAGTTTTCCGTGTGTTGCGTCCCTTGTCATGGAAGCGTGCGCCGCTTTCAGCATTGTTTATCATTTGTGAACAATCATGTTCTGCGGGCACCTATTTTAACGAATAGGTAACCAATTCACCTCTAGGTTGTGATTTACCTATTGTTAATACGCTGAGGAGGGACACTCAGGAATGGGACAGATGGGACATATGGGAATAAGTTGGAAGAATTCGGGGGGCACCGCCGCAAATGGTGTGCCAAATTGGGTGCCGCAATCGGTACAGAATTACATTGATCACACGGAAATGGGCGTGCCTATCCGTGCGTTGGCACGCCAGCAGGGCTGTCACGCATCAACCGTCTTGCGCCAGATCAGGCGGGTTGAGACGTTGCGCGATGATCCTATGGTAGATGGCGCGTTGAAAACGCTGGGGGGCACAGTGCAAAACAATCCTCGGTCTGGCGCAGATGTCGTGCCGTTGCGCGCTGCGCAAACTCCACAGGATTTGCCAGACCGGACGCAACTGTCCGTTCATGGCATGCGTGTCCTGCGCAGATTGTGTGAAACGGGCGCTGTTTTGGCAGCGGGTGCGGAGATGGACACGGCCGTAATTGTACGGGACGGGCAGAGCGGCCAAAGCACACGTACAGGTGTGGTCGACCGCACGATTGTTGAGGCAATGGCGCTCAAGGGCTGGATTTCAGCGCCTGAAGGCGGACGCATCGCACGCTATCACATTACAGCAGCGGGGCGCAGCGCCTTGGCTGATATGATGGCGCGGGACGAGAGTGCGCAGGCCTCGGGCCTCGCGGGCTCTGAGGATGACGCACAGGGCGAGGTGCCGCGTCGTATTCGTTACGGTGTCGCAGAAAGCCCGCTTGCCGCTTTGGCGCGCCGCCGTGATCGTGAAGGTGAGCGGTTTTTGACTCCGGATCTTGTGCATGCAGGCGAGCGCTTGCGTGAAGATTTCGAGTTGGCGCAAATGGAGGCAGAAATTTCGCGCGACTGGCACGGATTTCTCACGTCATTGCGTGAGACAGTGGTGCAGGCGGGTCCTAACGCATCCAGCGCAGCAGAACGTGCGCGTGCCCGCGTTGTCGCTGCATTGCAAGACATCGGTCCGGGCTTGTCCGATGTGACATTGCGCTGTTGCTGCTTTCTGGAAGGGCTCGAGACTGCAGAGAAAACGCTGGGATGGTCGGCGCGTTCGGGCAAGATTGTGCTACGGATCGCGCTGATGGGGTTGAAACGTCACTACACCGATCGCGCAGACCCGCGTGGCGCAATGATTGGATAACCTGCATAGCGGCAATGCGCCACGTATGGGTTTTGTTTGATCCGCAATGTGATAAGTAGACCTTAGCCAACAGCCGAGGTCACCTGATGCGCGATTTGAAAATCCCTGAGCAGCGCCACCCTGAGAAGGCCCGCCGCCCTGACAATGCCCAACCGAAAAAGCCCGACTGGATTCGCGTGCGCGCGCCAGGTGGTAAGGGCTATGAGGATACGGCGCGGATCATGCGCGAGAACAAGTTGGTGACAGTCTGTGAAGAGGCGGGCTGTCCCAACGTGGGCGAATGCTGGTCGCAGGGTCATGCAACGATGATGATCATGGGTGAAGTCTGTACACGCGCCTGTACTTTCTGCAACATTGCGACGGGAAAGCCGCCAGAGGATCTGGACGCGTTCGAGCCAGGTCGTGTTGCCGATGCGGTGCAGAAGCTCGGGCTCAACCATGTCGTGATCACGTCCGTTGACCGCGATGACGTCGAGGATGGCGGGGCAGAGCATTTTGCACAGACCATTCGCGCTGTGCGCCACCGCTCGCCCGATACAACGATTGAAATTCTGACACCTGATTTTATCAAATGTGGGCCGGAAGCTCTTGAGAAAGTGGTGGAGGCGCGTCCCGATGTGTTTAATCACAACCTCGAAACTGTGCCCGGTCTCTATCCCGAAGTTCGCCCCGGTGCGCGGTATTTCCACTCCTTGCGCCTGCTCCAGCGGGTGAAAGAGCTTGATCCGTCGATGTTCACCAAATCGGGCATCATGGTCGGACTGGGTGAGGACCGTCAGGCGGTGACGCAGGTGATGGACGATATGCGCGCCGCTGACATCGATTTTTTGACGATCGGCCAATACCTTCAGCCCACGCCAAAGCACCACCGCGTGGACCGTTTTGTGCACCCTGATGAATTCGCGGCCTATGAAAAAGCGGCCTACGGCAAAGGCTTCTTAATGGTATCTGCCACGCCGCTGACCCGCTCAAGCTATCACGCAGGCGATGATTTTGCGCGCCTTCGCGAGGCGCGCAATCTTAAGCTCGGGATTGCTTAGGGCACGGTTAAGGCTTTGAGGTAGAGGGCGATATCGCGCAGGTCGCTTTTATTTGGACACCGCTCTCACTCAATTGACGCTAGTTGTCGCAAGAAAATTTCTCATACCATCTGGCGCACAGGTGGTATCGATCCATCTAATTGCTATCGGTAAAGCGCACCTTGCCAATGAAAGGCAGGTTGCGGTTGCGTTGGGCAAAATCAATGCCGTAGCCCACCACAAATTCGTCGGGGATCTCAAACCCGATGTGATCGGCGCGCATATCGACTTCGCGGCGCGTCGGCTTGTCCAGCAGTGCCACGGTCCGCAGCCTTGCAGGTTTGCGAGCGCGCAGCATTGCTGTGACATGAAACAGGGTGTGGCCCGTGTCCACGATATCCTCGACAAGCAGCACGTCGCGCCCTTCAATGCCGCCACGCAAGTCTTTGAGAATACGCACTTCCCGGCTGCTTTCCATACCGTCACCATAACTGGAAGCCTCAAGGAAATCGACCTCGATCGGCAGGTCCAGCTCGCGCACCAGATCAGCGATGAAGACAAAGCTGCCGCGCAGCAGGCCAACAACCACCAGCTTATCCGTATCGGCGAATTCCGTCTGGATCTCTGTACAGAGTTCTTCAATCCGCGCCGCAATAGATTTGGCCGAAATCATCTGGTCTATGACATATGGACGCGCGTGCATGGCCACCTCTTGATTGTACGCCCCCACGGGCTTTGATACAGCGCTACGCAAACGAGCTCAGGAAATCAATGCCCACCCATACCGAGAACCGCACGATGCCCTACACCGCTCAACAGATGTACGATCTGGTGGCCGATGTTGGGAAGTATCCGCAATTTTTGCCGTGGACAGCGGCGGCGCGAATTAAGTCTACGACCGACAAGGGCGATCACACGGTCATGGACGCCGATCTGGTGATCTCATTCAAGGTTTTTCGCGAGCGCTTCACCTCCCGCGTTGTGCTTTGGCCGCAGGCCAAAAAGATCGACACCGAGTATCTCGATGGGCCGTTCAAGTATATGAAATCGAATTGGGCTTTTCGCGATGTGGAGGGCGGATGCGAGGTCAATTTCTTTGTCGATTTTGAATTCCGCAACGCGATTTTGCAAAAAATAATCGGTGTCGTCTTCAACGAGGCGATGCAGCGGGTTGTCAAAGCGTTTGAGAAGCGTGCCCAAGCGCTTTATGGCTAGGCCCAAGGCGGAATAAACCGTCACGGAGGACGCCATGGGCATTACCGAGCAGCTTATCAAATTTAGCACAGTAGAGGTCCCCGAGGAGGCCGCAGCGATGATGCGGCTGTCGCTGCTTGATTGGGCAGCCTGCGGGATTGCGGGGGCAGGCGAGGCAGATTTTGCCAGCTTCCGCCGCGCGCAGATGGTCGAGGACGGCCCCGCGCATGTGTTTGGCGGGGATACCCTTGGGGCGGCTGCGGCGGCGCTGGTCAATGGCACGCTCAGCCATGCGCTAGATTACGACGACACGCACTTTGCACATATCGGGCATCCCTCTGTTGCCGTTCTGCCGTGTGTTATGGCTCTGGCCGAAACGCTGGACATACCGCTCGGCGATGCGGTTGATGCGGCCACTATCGGAGTTGAGGCGTCAATCATTGTGGGCGTCTGGTTGGGGCGCGCGCATTATCAGATCGGATACCACCAGACGGCAACGGCTGGCGCTTTCGGCGCGACGGTCGCTGCGGCACGCCTGTTGGGTCTCGACAAGGAGCAGACCCGCCATGCGCTGGGGCTTTGTGCCTCGATGGCGTCAGGCGTTAAGGCGCAATTCGGTACCATGGCCAAGCCACTTAACGCAGGGCTCGGCGCCCGCACGGGGGTAGAGGCTGCCCTGTGGGCGCAAGCAGGGATGACAGCGGCGCAAGACGGTTTGGCGGGCCCCTTGGGGTTTGGCGAAACCCATCACGCTGAGGCCTTGGAGGTCAAGCTGCCCCGCAAGGAATGGCAGATCAGCACGATCAGTCACAAGTTTCACGCCTGTTGTCACGGCTTGCACGCCATGCTGGAAGCACTCAGCGGCGCAAAGATCCAGGCAGACCGCATTGCCGGCATAAAAATCCGCACCCACCCGCGCTGGATGTCTGTGTGCAACATCTCTGCGCCTGCAACAGGGTTGGAGGTCAAGTTCAGCTATGCCCATACCGCCGCCATGACGCTGCTGGGCCATGCGACAGGCGTGGTTGAGAATTTCAGCGACGAGATCGCGAAAGACAAGACCTTGATCGCGCTGCGCAGCAAGGTTGAGGTCGTCGCGGACGAGACATTGAGCGAGACACAATCACAAGTGACCATCACGCTGGAGACAGGCGAGGTGCGGCGCTTGCGCCATGATCTGCTTGCGCCCATTTCGCTGGAGCAACGCAGTGAGAAGCTGCGGAAGAAAGCTATTGCTTTGCTAGGGCATGAACCCGCGGAGCAGTTGTGGAATGCGGTAATCGGTGCGGAGCTTGATGCTGTCACGGCCTGCTTTAGCGCTCAATAAGAAAGGGGCGCACCCTGCGGCACGCCCCTTTGTTCTGATTTAAGTCGGGTTAGCTCGAAATGTCGTAAGCCCGCTCACCATGCACGGCGAGGTCGAGACCATTGACTTCGGTCTCTTCGTCGACCCGCAGGGACGTAATCGCACGGCAGACTACAACAAGGACCACGGTTACAATGGTGGTGTAGACACCGACAATCGCGAGGGAGCCAAGCTGGGCCGCCCATGTTGCATCGCCTGCGCCAAAAGCTGCGATCATGATTGTGCCGAAGATACCGCCAACACCGTGCACGGCCATAACATCCAGCGTGTCGTCAATCTTGGCCTTGTTGCGGATCAGCACGACCGCTTCCTGACACAGAATACCTGCAACGGCACCGATGATCAGTGCCTCCCAAGGGCCGACAAACCCCGAGGCAGGCGTGATCGAGGCAAGCCCCGCAATGGTGCCTGTCACGATCCCCACGAGGGAGGATTTGCCGAATTTGATCCGCTCCCACAGCGCCCAAGTGAGCGAGGCCGTGGCGGCAGAGATGTGTGTGACTGTGATGGCCATCGCTGCACCGCCGTCCGCAGCAAGCTGCGAGCCGCCGTTGAAGCCAAACCAGCCGACCCAGAGCAAAGCCGCGCCGATCATCACCAGACCAGGACTGTGTGGTGGTGTGTGCTGGTTCTTACGCGCGCCAAGAAAGATCGCCAGAATGATCGCGGCAAGGCCCGCCGTTTCATGCACAACAATACCGCCCGCAAAGTCGCGCACGCCCACGTCGCCAAAGATCCCGCCATCGCTGAGGAACCCGCCGCCCCAGACCCAATGCACCACAGGCGCATAGCACAAGAGCATCCAAAGCCCCGAGAAGAGCATGACAAAGCCGAACCCGATCCGCTCGACGTAAGCGCCGACGATCAACGCAGGCGTGATGATGGCGAATGTCATCTGGAAGGCAAAGAACAGGATTTCGGGCAGGGTGCCTGACAGGCTGTCCGCTGTAACGCCGTTCAGGCCTATTTTTCCCAAACCGCCCCAGAAGCCGCTGCTGCCGTCGCCAAAGGCGATGCTATAGCCGACCAGAAACCACAATACGCTCATCAAACAGGCAATGGCATAGCAGTGCATGAACACGCTCAGCACGTTGCGCGCCCGTACCAGCCCTCCGTAAAAGAGCGCGAGCCCCGGTAGTGTCATCAACAGCACCAGTGCTGTTGCGGTCATAATCCATGCTGTGTCGGCACCGTTCATGTCGTTCCTCCCTTTGATTTGGGATCGCATAGAACCGATGCTGTGTGGCGCGAAAAGCGGCAAGTTGGTTGCAGATGCTCAATTCAAGAGCATTTCCGCAAGTGCGCAATGTTTAGGCGGAAAGTTGGGTCTTTTGGCTATTATTCGGGCAGTTCGAGAAGTGCCTCATGCAAGAGGGTCAGGGCATGATCCCGCGAGGCTCTACGGACAGCGTCACGCCCCAAAGGGCCGAACTCGATTGTTTGGGTGCGGGTCCCTCGCGCGTCGCTTACCCCGAAACACACCCGACCCTCGGGCTTATGTTCCGATCCACCTGGTCCCGCGATGCCTGTAAGAGACACGGTAAGGTGCGCGGCACTATGGCTTAGCGCGCCTTGTGCCATCTGTGCCGCCACTTCCTCGGACACCGCGCCATGTGCATCAAGTGTTGCGGGTTCGACGCCCAGCATTTCCACCTTGGCAGCGTTGGAATAGGTGACAAACCCGCGCTCGAACACAGCGGATGATCCTGCCAGATCTGTCAGGGCGGCGGCGACCATACCTGCGGTGCAGCTCTCGGCGGTGGCGATCATCACACCGCGCGCGCGCGCAAGGGCGAGGATGTCAGAACGCATGGGCAATCCCTGCGAGCACGACGACGCCGATCGCCGCGAGAACACCTGCGATCACATCATCCAGCATTACGCCAAACGGCGTGTCCATTCGGTCCGCCCAGCCCACTGGCCCCAGTTTGGTGATGTCGAAAAAGCGGAACAGCACAAATGCGGCGATCCAGCCGGGCCACATGACGGTGATCTCGATCCCCATGTTCCAACTTGCGATGGAGAGGGGCAGCAAAGCGATCCACTGACCGATGAGCTCATCCACGACAATCTCGGACGGGTCATGATTTTCCTGACCTTCTGTCATCTTGGCCGTGGCCCACCAGCCTTTGAGAAACCCTACAACAATAGCAAGCGCGAGTAACGGCATTCCGCCCAACACATGCAGTGCCCATGCCCACGGAAGCGCCACAAGCGACCCCCATGTGCCTGGTGCAGGTCGGATGTAGCCTACACCAGCAACAGTCCCGATCATGCGGGGGAGTATGCCCGCGCTCATGCCTTCACCAGCGTCGCTGTTGCGATACAAGCGATGCCCTCGCCGCGTCCTGTAAATCCGAGCCGCTCTGAGGTAGTCGCTTTGACCGAGACGCGCGACACATCAATGCCGACCATCTCCGCCACAGCGTCTCGCATCGCGGCGGCGTGGGGCCCGACCTTTGGGTATTCGCAGATCAATGTGCAATCTACATGAGTAAGGGAGAAGCCCTGATCGCGTGCCATCTGTGCTGCGTGGCGCAGAAAGATATGACTCTCGGCGCCTTTCCACTGCGGATCAGACGGCGGAAAATGTGTACCAATATCGCCCGCGGCCAATGCACCATAGATCGCATCGGTTACCGTATGCAGGCCGACGTCGGCATCAGAGTGCCCCACAAGCCCCTGATCATGAGGAATTTTCACACCGCATAGCATAACATGGTCACCCTCGCCAAAGGCGTGCACGTCAAATCCGTTGCCTGTCCGAACATCCATCGTCTTCTCCAATATCCGAGCGGCCCGCGCAAAATCGGCCTGTGTTGTGATCTTGATGTTATCAGGGTCGCCTGCTGTAATGGCAACCTCAATCCCCGCCGCACGCGCCACTGCCACATCATCGGCGGCAGCGCCGTTGTATGCCGCATGTGCAGCGACGATTGCATCGCGGTGAAATCCCTGCGGAGTTTGTGCGGCGAACAATCCATTGCGGTCTTGTGTGCCCGTAACCTGCGCATCCGCACCTGTCCAAAGGGCATCGGTAACCGCAAGCCCTGGCGCTGCGGCTTTGGACGTCTGCAATGCGTTAATGACAGTTGTAATCAATTCTGCCCGCACACAGGGGCGCGCTGCGTCATGGATCAGCACCGCGTCGCAAGGGGGCAGCGCATCGAGGCCTGCGCGCACAGAATCGCTTCGCTCTGCGCCACCAATGGCGATGCTGAATCCTTGTTCTCTGAATGCTTCGGCTTCAATCACGTCATCTGAATGCAAAACGATTGCGATCTCTGCGATCTGCGCATGTTGCTGGAAAGCGGCAAGAGTGTGGTCGATGACACGGCGTTGGCCCAACTGCTGCCATTGCTTCGGGCGCGGTCCACCTGCGCGGGTGCCGCGTCCTGCTGCAACGATAAGAGCACATACGCGCATGGCATTCACTTTCGTTTGGGGTATAGCGCAGTCTTAGGAAATTCACCTCCTGTACGCAATGTGCAGCATGAGCGTGCTACCGGCTCGGTTGCTTAAATTTTAGGCACCCTGCCTCCGGTGGTGCTGCGCAAAGTCGTCTGTTTGTTGTGTTATTACCCGCTCTCACCTAGATATAAGCCATCGCCTAAGGATTAAGCAAACCCCGATGACCTTTCCGCTCGATCTCGACCCTCCTGTTTTTCTGGCCCCTATGGCTGGCATCACTGATTTGCCGACTCGCAGTCTTGTTGCTCGTTTCGGGGCGGGGCTGGTTGTGTCTGAGATGATTGCCTCGGGCGAATGGCTGACCCAGCGTCCCGGCACGCGAGAGAAGGCCGAGTTGGGGCTTGGCGTAGAGGGGACGTCGGTCCAGATCGCAGGCCGCGAGGCGGCCCCGATGGCGGAGGCGGCACGCATGATCGCGGGGCAGGGCGCGCGCCTCATCGACATCAACATGGGCTGTCCTGCCAAGAAGGTAACCCAAGGCGCCTCAGGTTCTGCGCTGATGAAAACACCCGATCACGCGCTGCGCCTGATCGAGGCGGTGGTGGAAGCGGTGGACATTCCCGTCACGCTCAAGACCCGCCTCGGGTGGGATGACGACATGCTGAACGCGGCACCGATAGCACAGCGCGCCGAGGCCGCTGGGATAAGGATGATCACCATCCACGGGCGCACGCGCTGCCAGTTCTATAAGGGACAGGCGGATTGGGCCGCCATTCGCAATGTAGTGGATGTGGTGGACATCCCTGTGGTGGCAAACGGAGATATCGTGGATACGGCCACGGCCCGTCGGGCACTGGCGCAATCAGGTGCGCAGGGTGTGATGGTCGGGCGCGGAGTGCAGGGGCGGCCATGGCTGCTGGCCCAGATTGCACATGATATTTACGGCACTGCTGCACCCGAGGTGCCGCAGGGGGCGGCTTTTGTCGATATGGTGATGGGGCACTATGATGCGTTGCTGGCGTTCTACGGAACCAAGCTTGGTCTGCGTGTGGCGCGCAAACATCTGGGGTGGTACATGGACCATGCCGGCACCGGACCTGACTTGCGCCGCAAGGTACTTACCGCCAAATCCGTCGAAGAGACCATGATCGCTTTGCCAGATGCGCTTGATCCTGAAAACAGGGATGTTGCGGCATGAGTGATGTGCAATCCCCGCTGGCGCAACCGCAAGAACGCGCACTCTGGGCCTCGCTTCCTGTGCCTGCGGTTTTGGTTGATGCGGGTGACAATATCATAGACATCAACGCCGCCGCCGAGGGGTTTCTGAACGCTTCAGCCAAGGCTGTCATTGGTTCTCCCGTCTGGGATATGATCGCCGTCGACGCCCCGCTGGAGGAGGCATTCGCCCGCTCCCGCTCGGCCCAGACGACTCTTTTTGTAAATGATGTGGATGTCGGCAGTGGCCAGCGTGCGCCTCTGCAATGCCAGCTCCAGATCGCACCCCTTTCGGGTGTCGAGGGTGTGATGATTCTGATGATCTCCCCGCGCGAGCTTGCAGGGCGAATGACCCAGAACCAATCGGTAAAATCGGCCGCGAAATCTGCAATTGGCATGGCCGAAATGCTGGCTCACGAGATCAAGAACCCGTTGGCGGGGATCACGGGGGCCGCACAGCTGCTGGGAATGAACCTGCCGCCGCAGGACCTTGAATTGACCGACCTCATCGTCGCCGAGAGCCGCCGCATTGTAAAACTGCTCGAACAGGTTGAGCAATTCGGCAATCTGACGGTGCCGGAACGTGCACCCGTAAATCTGCATGATGTGCTCGACCGTGCGCGCCGCTCTGCATTGCTCGGCTTTGGGGCGCAGATGAAGATTGTTGAGGATTACGATCCTTCCTTGCCCTTCGCGTGGGGTGATAAGGACCAGCTGTTGCAGGTGGTTTTGAACCTGATCAAGAACGCCTCCGAGGCGGCAGGTGGCGAAGGCGGTACCATCCGTTTGCACAGCTATTACGAGCATTCCTTTCGCCTGCGCCGCGCCGACGGGCAGGGGATCGCCCTGCCGCTTCAGATCGAAGTGATCGACGATGGGCCCGGCTTGCCCGACAGCATCGCGGGAGATGTCTTTGATCCGTTTGTCTCTGGCCGTGAGAATGGCACGGGGCTGGGCCTCGCGCTGGTGAGCAAGATTATCTCGGAGCATGACGGCTGGATTTCCGTGGCTTCCACGCCGGGCCACACAGCATTTCGCATCTCGCTGCCGCGCGCCGATGCACGCGCGGATCAACGCGCCACGCCTCATGAGGAGAGTAAATAGATGGATGGCACAATTCTGGTCGCCGATGACGACCGCACAATTCGCACGGTCCTGACACAGGCGCTTACCCGTGCTGGGTGTAAGGTGCACGCGACCTCAAGCCTGACGACGCTGATGCGCTGGGTGGCCGAAGGCAAAGGCGATGTTGTGATCTCGGATGTGATGATGCCTGACGGCAACGGCCTCGAGATGCTGCCCAAGATTGCTCAGGACCGTCCCGATCTTCCCGTGATCGTCATCTCGGCGCAGAATACGATCATGACCGCGATCAAGGCGGCAGAGGCGCAGGCCTATGATTATCTGCCCAAACCCTTCGACCTCCCCGACCTGATGAAGCGTGTTGCCCGCGCGCTAGAGCGCAGGACTGCGCCGCGCCGTGCACCTGCGCCCGAGACTGGTGCAGATGAAGATGATTTGCCGATGGTGGGTAAAACCGCGGTGATGCAGGCGCTTTACCGTGTGATTGCACGTGTGATGAATGCGGACCTCCCCGTTCTGATCTGGGGCGAAAGCGGGACAGGAAAATCCCTGATTGCACGCGCTATTCATGATCTGTCCGACCGCCGCAGCTTGCCCTTTGTCACGGTGACCGAAGCCGATTTGCGTGACATTGAAGGGCCAGCTCGCGTGTTGGCCCGTGCGCGCGGTGGCACATTATTGATCGACGAGATTGGTGATATTTCGGCGGAGGGGCAGGCACGCATTGCGCGAATGATGGATGCCCAGACCGACAATCCGCCGCGCTTCATCGCGACATCGCAAATTGATTTGGGGCATGAAGAGCACGAGTCAAAGCTGCGCCGCGATCTCTACTACCGCCTTTCGGGTGCTACGCTCCATGTGCCCGCGCTGCGCGACCGCGTTGAGGACATCCCGCTGTTGATTGCGCATTTTCTCGAAAAGGCGGACACGGGCCTTGGTGTGCCGCACGCCGTATCGGACGGTGCGGCGAAGGTGTTTGCGAACTACACATGGCCCGGGAATGTACGCCAGCTTGAGCACGCCATGCGGCAGCTTGCGCTCACCAGCCGCGCGGAGGAGATATCGGGTGCTGAGGCCGAGCAGATCGTCGGCAGCCAACCTGGTCCAGAGCCGACCCGTGCCATCGGCACCAATGAAAAGCTGGGGGCAAGTGTGGATCGCCACATTCGCCGTTATTTCGAATTGCACGGCAACATGCTGCCACCGCCTGGCCTTTATCAACGGATACTGCGCGAGGTCGAGGCCCCGTTGATCGAAGTCGCCTTGGCGGCCACTTCGGGAAATCAGGCGAAATGCGCTGAACTTCTGGGAATTAACCGAAATACTTTGCGAAAGAAGATAACGGACCTCGAAATAGAGGTTACACGCGGTCGCAAAATGATGTAAAACTGTCACATAACCGTGGCCATCAAGGAACAACCTTGGTCAGGACCACATAATATGGCGGTACGGTGCTTTCGCACCACATCAGGTGAGGGTCCCGGCGTGGCTTCCCGAGCACGTAATTCTTGGCTGTCCCAGCTGTCGCGTTTGCGGCGGCGCAGACGTGTGCGCACGTTGATGACAATCGGATTGGTTGTTTTGGGCCCCGTTCTGGCTCTTGCGACCTATTTGGCGCTTGGGCCACTGGATCAGGGTACGACGGACACGCTGCGTCTCGTTTTGCTGCTCGATGTTGTCTACATCCTGTTCGTTGCAGCCCTCGTTTTGTCCCAAGTGGCACGGCTCATTGCCGCGCGGCGTGCTAAATCCGCAGGGTCGCGATTGCACTTGCGGCTCACTGGGGTTTTTGCGCTGATGGCGCTTATTCCGACCGTTTCAGTGGCCGTCTTTGCCGTTCTCACGATCAATGTCGGCATCGAGGGCTGGTTTTCCGAGCGGGTGCGCGTCGTGGTAGGCAACTCCCTTTTGGCGGCTGAGGCCTATGCGGAGGAGGAGCGCCAAGGCCTTGAGGATGATGCTCTGGGCCTTGCGCGCAGCATTGACCGTGCGCGCCGTGGCGGCATCGATCTCAGCGACAGCGAGCTTTTGGCCGATGGTCAGCGGCAAATACAGCGCGGCCTGCGCGAAGCCTATATGATTGACGGGACAGGCGAAATTCGCGCACGCGGTGATCGCTCCTATCTGTTCTACTATGACGCCCCTACGGCCGAGCAAATAGCGGGGGCCAGCGTGTCGGATGTCCAGATCATCGAGGATTGGGCCAATAACGAGTTTCGCGCATTGGTGCGGCTTAGCTCTTTTGTGGACCGGTTCCTGTACATCTCCCGTGAGGTCGACGGCGAAATCCTCAGCCTTCTGGAAGAGACCCAAGAGACGATCCTGCTCTACCAACAGCTCGAGAATGAACGGGGCAAGATGCTGTTCGACTTCGGCCTGTTGTATCTCGCTTTTGCCGTGATCATTATTCTTGCGGCGGTCTGGCTGGGCCTGTGGTTTGCGGAGCGCTTGTCTGGCCCTGTGGGGCGTCTGACGGGGGCAGCCCAGCGCGTGGGCGCGGGTGATCTGGACATTCAAGTGCGCGAGGATGACGGCGACGACGAGATCGCGATGCTTGGGCGTTACTTTAACCAGATGACCAAGCAGTTGAAGGGACAGCGCGACACGCTCCTCGACAACACCCGCCAGATTGAGCGCCGCCGCCGCCTGTTTGATTCTGTGCTGACGTCTGTAACCTCTGGCGTTGTGGGTCTTGACCCCGAGGGGCGCGTCACATTCGTGAACCGCTCTGCCATGCGCTTGCTGGATTGGTCCGAGGACCAGCAATCGCTGGCGCTGCCCGTGGCGGTGCCAGAATTCGGCCCACTCTATGAGACGCTCACAACGACCCGCACCGAGGCGACCCAGCAGGAGATCAAGGTTTCGCGTCAGGGCAGCATGGAAAACCTGCTGGTGCGCATGGCAACACGGCGCACCGATGACGGGCGGCTTGAGGGCTATGTTGTGGCCTTTGATGATGTGACTGATCTGGTGAGCGCACAGCGCATGGCGGCATGGGGGGACGTTGCGCGCCGCATCGCGCATGAGATCAAGAACCCGCTCACGCCGATCCAGTTGTCAGCCGAACGCATCAAACGCAAATTTGCTCCCAAACTCGGCGAGGACAGCGACAGCCTCGAACAGATGACAGGGGTGATCATCCGCCAGACGGGTGATCTGCGCCGGATTGTAGACGAGTTTTCCAAATTCGCCCGCATGCCAGAGCCCGAGCGTCGCTCGGAAGACCTCAGCCAGCTGTTGCGCGATGCGGTTCTACTACAAAAGACGGGCAGACCCGACATAGAACTCATATCTGACGTGCCGCGCGAGGAACTCCCCGCGCTGATTGACGCGACAATGATTACACAAGCCCTGACGAATTTGATCAAGAACGCAGGCGAGGCTATCGACACCCTTATTGAAGACGGAGCGCCTGAAAATCTGGCGCCGCAAGTCCACGTTAAACTGACAACAGATGAGACCCACGCCCATATCACTATCGCCGACAACGGCATCGGGCTTCCCGAGGACCGCGCGCGCCTGTTCGAGCCCTATGTGACCACTCGTTCGGAAGGGACAGGGCTGGGTTTGCCGATCGTGAAAAAGATTATCGAGGAACATGGCGGCAGCCTGACCCTCACTGATGCTTCCGTCTTTGACGGGCAAGACCACTTTGGCGCAATGGCGGTGATCACCCTGCCACTGGGCACCGACCATAACGGCCACACCAAGGAGCACCCCCATGAGTGACATTCTGATTGTTGATGACGAGCGTGATATTCGCGAGCTGATTTCGGATATTCTTGAAGATGAGGGCTTTGCCACGCGGCTCGCGGGCAATTCCGATGATGCGATGGCGGCCGTCAATGCCGAAGCGCCCGCGCTGATGATCCTCGATATCTGGCTCAAGGACAGCCAGATGGACGGCATCGACATCCTCAAAGCCGTCAAACGTGACAATCCTGATGTGCCCGTGGTGATTATTTCGGGGCACGGCAATGTCGAAATCGCGGTGGCCGCGATCAAGCAAGGTGCCTATGACTTTATCGAAAAGCCGTTCAATATCGACCAGCTGATGGTGGTGATCCGCCGCGCGATGGAGACGTCCCGTCTGCGCCGCGAGAACCTGACGCTCAAACGCCGCGACAGCACTTCGGCCGAGATGATTGGCAATTCGGGTGCGTTCCGTACGCTCGTAGGGCAGTTGGACAAAGTGACAAAATCCAACGGTCGCGTGATGCTCACAGGTCCTGCGGGATCAGGCAAGGAAGTCGCAGCGCGCTATATCCACACCAATTCCAATCGCGCCTCTGCCCCCTTTGTGACCGTAAATTGCGCAGGGGTCGCGCCTGAGCGGATGGAAGAGGTGCTGTTCGGCCGCGAGACGCCAGAGCGCGGTGTCGAGCCTGGTTTGCTTGAACAGGCGCACGGCGGTGTGGTCTACTTCGACGAGGTGGCGGACATGCCACTGGGGACGCAGTCCAAGATCCTGCGCGTACTGGTGGACCAGCAATTCACCCGCGTGGGCGGTAGTGATAAGGTCCGCGTGGATCTTCGCGTAATATCGAGCACAAACAAAGACCTGTCAGCCGAGATTGAAGCGGAGACCTTCCGCGAAGAACTTTACCACCGCCTCAACGTCGTTCCAATCGCTGTCCCGTCCTTGGCGGAACGGCGCGAGGATATCCCACTGCTTGCCGCGCATTTCATTGCTGAATTCAACAGCGTACAAGGTTTGCCCCTGCGCGAGATCACCGATGATGCCCAAGCGTTGATGCAAACCATGATCTGGCCCGGCAACGTCCGACAGCTCAAGAATATGGTAGAACGCGTGTTGATCCTCGGTGAAGGCACCGCCCCGATCGAGGCGCGCGAACTGCCCGGTGAAGAAGATCACGCCGAAGAAGAAGGCCGCGTTGTGCTCTCAGGGGCCATGGCCAGCCTGCCACTGCGCGAGGCCCGCGAAGCGTTCGAGCGCGAATACCTTCTTACGCAGATCAACCGCTTTGGCGGCAACATCTCCCGCACCGCAAATTTTGTCGGCATGGAACGCTCCGCGCTGCACCGCAAACTCAAGAGCCTCGGTGTCGTCACTTCCGCAAAATCCGGTAGCCGCGTGGCCCACGTAGACGAAGATTAACCCGTTTCTTTTGGTCAAAAATATCCCGGGGGATCCTTGCGCTGAAAAGCGCAGGGATGGGGCAGCGCCCCTTATGGTCAACGTTCTTTGCAAAGAGCAAAAACAATTGAATTGACCCCCGTCGCCCCATCTGACATCTCTTGAACCCTCATGGGCCGCGGTACAGTCTCGCGCCTTTTGTGCTCATCGCAGCAGGGGATTTCCTTACTATGAAAGTCATCATTTGCGGCGCAGGGCAGGTCGGCTGGCAAATCGCACGCCACCTGTCAGGAGAGCTGAACGATGTTACCGTGGTGGACAACAACACCGATCTCGTCCGCCGTGCGACAGATACCCTTGATGTGCAGGGGATCGCAGGTTTTGCGAGCTACCCCGACGTGTTGGACCGCGCGGGCGCGCGCGATGCGGATATGATCATCGCCGCGACACATTCTGATGAGGTCAACATGGTCACCTGTCAGGTGGCGCATTCCGTGTTTGGCATCAGCCGCAAGATCGCGCGCCTGCGCTCGCAATCCTACCTCGATGCCATCTACTCCGATCTTTACCGGCGTGACCACCTTCCCATCGATGTGGTGATCAGCCCCGAACGCGAAGTGGCGGCCGCAGCGCTTCAACGTCTTGCCGCGCCTGCTGCCTTCGACACAGAGGTCTTCATGGACGGTGATGCGCAGCTTTTGGGCATCACGCTGGATGAGGACTGTCCCGTCCTCAACACGCCGTTGCGCCAACTTACGGATCTCTTCTCGACCCTGCGCGCCGTGGTGGTTGGCATTCGCCGCGAGGGCAGGCTTTTCGCGCCCGAGCCCAAGGACCAGTTATTCGCGGGCGACGATGCCTATCTGTTCGTACACCGCGACGACATCAGCCGCGCCATGGAGATTTTTGGTAAGAAATCCTCATCCCAGGACCGCATCGTTCTGGTGGGTGGCGGCAATGTCGGTCTGGCGGTTGCCCTCACTCTCGAGCGGCGCACGAAACGCGTGCGCACCAAAGTCATCGAGAAGAATCGCAAATGCGCCGAGCGCGCCGCCGAAACACTCGAGCGCACGATTGTGCTTAATGGCGATGGCCTTGACGCCGCGCTGCTGGCCGAAGCAGGGATCGAGCGCGCAGATGCCATGCTGGCGATCACCGATGATGACAAAACAAACATGCTTGCCTGTGTGCGCGCCAAAGCAGAGGGTTGTGACTATGTGATTGCCCTTATCAATGATCCAACGTTGGTTCCGCTGATGCAGCCGCTGGGCATTGATGCCTATATCAACCCGCGCGCCACCACGGTAAGCTCGATCCTGCGCCACATCCGACACGGTCGCGTGCGTGCAGTCTATTCCATTGGCGATGCCGAGGCAGAGGTGATCGAGGCGGAGGTGATGTCGACTTCCCCGATGGCAGGGCGCAAGATCAACGAGATCGATTTCCCCGAAGGGGCACTGGTGGGCGCGGTACGCAAGGGCGGCAAAATCATACGACCCCTCGGCAATACTCTCATTGAAGAAGGTGATGTGATTGCAGTCTT
Organism: uncultured Sulfitobacter sp.; assembly: GCA_913060815.1. Classification (GTDB taxonomy): domain Bacteria; phylum Pseudomonadota; class Alphaproteobacteria; order Rhodobacterales; family Rhodobacteraceae; genus Sulfitobacter. The sequence continues at coordinate 90,243 of CAJXSZ010000005.1, forward strand.
CGTGCTGACAAAGGATGTGGCGCAGCTTGAACAGTTGATGCAGGTCTCCATCGACTTTTTCTAAGAAGGGTCACCATGCGCCAACGAAATAGCATCACCTATGATCTCCTGCGGCTCCCGCTGTTTCTGCAGATGTTCGGGCTGGGCGCAGCGTCGATGTTTATCCCTTCGGGCTTTGCTGCTGTGGTGGATCGGCACGACAGCAGTCAGGCATTTTTCTATGCTGGTCTGCTCGGCGTGATTGTTTTTGTACTGGTGGGGTTTGCCCATGCAGGGCGAACACCGCGACAGGGCGCGCTAGGACCACTGCTGTCGCTTTCCGCAGCATTTGTGTTCCTGCCTGCTTTTTTTGCTATTCCTTTTGTCGAAACGCTTCCCACCACGCGGTTCTATAACGGTTATATCGAGATGCTGAGTGCGTTCACCACTACGGGGGCCACACTCTTTGACAACCCAGAGCGGCTTGGCCCCGCACTGCACCTGTGGCGGGCACAGGTCGGTTGGATGGGGGGGCTGCTGATGTGGGTCGCTGCGGTTGCCATCCTTGCTCCGCTCAATCTGGGTGGTTTCGAGATCACGGCAAGGGCGGAACCGGGCCGGCGTGAGACGGCGCTTTATACCACCCGCACCATCAGCCCTCACCGACGGTTTGGACGCGCCCTACAGGTGTTGGCACCGCTCTACTGCGCACTGACGCTGCTGTTGTGGGTGCTGTTGGTGTTTGCAGGGCAAGACGCTTTGGACGCTTTGGTTCATGCAATGTCCGTCATCGCCACTTCAGGAATTTCCACAGGTGGAGAGACGGGGGACGGAGGGGTTGTCGCCGAGATGCTGATGGCGATGTTCATGTTGTTTGCCCTGTCGCGGCTCACATTCTCATCCGACACCATGACGGCAACCCAAGGGGGGCTCAGGACAGACCCCGAATTTCGCATCGGGCTGAGCATTATCATTCTTGTCCCGTTGATCCTCTTCGGACGACATTTCATAAGCGCACTTGATCTGCTGACCGAAGATACCCTTATCGGGGCGGCGCAGGCGTTTTGGGGATCGCTCTTTACCGTATTGTCGTTTCTATCGACGACTGGCTTTGTCTCGGAATACTGGAGCGATGCACAAAGCTGGTCTGGCTTGCGCACTCCGGGCATAATTCTGATGGGGCTGGCGCTGGTTGGGGGCGGGGTTGCTACGACGGCTGGCGGGGTCAAGCTGCTGCGCGTCTTCGCCCTTTACCGCAACGCGGTGCGCGAGATGGAGCAGCTTGTTCATCCCAATTCCGTCTCGGGTGCCAGTGCGGCGGGCAAGCGCCTACAATCAGGAGGGGCGTTCATCGCATGGATATTCTTCATGTTGTTTGCCATCTCTCTGGCTGCAGTCACGCTCCTTCTGACGCTGTCTGGTGTCTCTTTCGAGGAGGCGTTGGTGCTATCTGTCGCTATGCTGTCGAGCACAGGCCCCCTTACGGAAGTGGGGGGATCGCAACCGATTGTGCTGATGTCGCTGAGTGATACAGCCAAGGCAATCCTTGCAGCTGCGATGGTTTTGGGACGCCTCGAAACCCTTGCAATCATTGCATTGCTCACACCCGACCTGTGGCGTAGCTGACACGGCGCAATGCAGGCTGCTGCAGTTGCTTGACTTTGGGGGTGGAAACTTCGGGAATCGCTCGCCATAGTCGGAACCTGACGGCCTCTTTGGGCAAATTATAAGAAAAAATGGAAGAATAAACTATGGCGTCTGATAGACAGAACCTTCAGGATGCGTTCCTGAACCACGTACGCAAGAGCAAAGTACCGGTTACGATCTTCCTGATTAACGGGGTTAAGCTGCAGGGTGTGGTCACCTGGTTTGACAATTTCTGCGTCCTGTTGCGCCGCGATGGCCAGTCCCAGCTTGTCTACAAGCATGCGATTTCAACAATCATGCCAAGCCAGCCGATCAGCCTCTATGACGGCGAAGATGCTAATTGAGCAAGCCTGAGTTTCAGATCGACGAGACCGAAGGCCCCAAGCAGACGCGTGCTTGGGTCCTTCATCCCGATATCAAAAACGACAATGACCGGCGCGATCCTGTACCTGCTTTGGCAGAAGCTGTTGCTTTGGCCGAGGCATTGCCCAATCTGGAGGTCGTGGGATCGGATATCGTTCCGCTGCGCACGGTCAATGCAGGTCAGCTCTTTGGCAAGGGCAAGATCGAAGAGCTTCGCGTGCTTATGCACGACAACGATGTAGAACTGGTACTGGTGGACGGTCCTGTCACGCCTGTGCAGCAGCGCAACCTCGAGAAAGCATGGTCGGTCAAACTGCTCGACCGTACCGGCCTCATCCTCGAGATATTCAGCGACCGTGCTGCTACCCGTGAAGGTGTGTTGCAGGTCGAGATGGCAGCGCTCAATTACCAGCGTACGCGATTGGTGCGTGCATGGACCCACCTTGAGCGGCAGCGGGGCGGGCTCGGGTTTGTCGGTGGTCCCGGTGAAACGCAGATCGAGGCGGACCGCCGCGCCATTGACGACCAGCTTGTGCGTCTGCGCCGCCAATTGGACAAGGTTGTGAAGACCCGTGCATTGCACCGTGCGGCGCGCGCCAAGATCCCGTATCCGATTGTTGCATTGGTCGGATATACCAACGCGGGGAAATCCACGCTGTTCAACCGTTTGACGGGTGCAGATGTGATGGCCAAGGATATGCTGTTTGCCACGCTTGACCCGACAATGCGCAGTCTCGAATTGCTGGATGGGCCAGAGATCATTCTGAGTGACACCGTCGGTTTCATATCCGATCTGCCAACGGAGCTGGTCGCGGCGTTTCGCGCCACGCTTGAGGAAGTTCTGGCAGCTGATATCGTTCTGCATGTCCGCGACATCAGCCACGCGGAGACGGAAGAGCAGGCGCGCAACGTGCGCGATATCATGACTTCTCTTGGTGTGCCTGAAGAGACCCGCACGTTCGAGGTCTGGAACAAGCTTGATCTGCTGCCTGCAGACCGCGCCGAAGCTGTCCGTGCACGTGCCGAGCGTGATGACGCGGTGCTTGCGATATCTTCGCTGACGGGTGAAGGGTTGGAATTGTTGCAATCCACCGTGGCGGAAGCCTTGCAGGGTGCATTGCGGACCGCTGATTTGTTCCTGACATTTGCCGAGGGGCGCAAACGGGCGTGGCTCTTTGCGCAGGAAGTCGTGACTAATGAAGAACAGACCGAAGAGGGGTTCGCTCTTACTGTGCGCTGGTCTGCTGATGTCGAGGCGGCCTATCAGCGTCTTTAGCTGCGTGGAACCAATGTCACTGCTCCACAGTTAGGTAAAAAACGGAGCCCCTACATGACATATCTCGTAGCATACCTTGCGACCTTCATTATCTTCCTCATCGCAGACTATATAGGCCTGTCTTATATGCTCAAGCCGCTGTTCCAGCGCTACATCGGTGATCTGATGCTTGAGCAGTTCCGCATTGTGCCTGCGCTGCTGTTTTACGGATTTCTGGTCTTTGTCGTGATGTGGTTTGTTGGCTGGCCTGCGCTGGAAAATGGTAAATCTCTTTTGTGGGTCTTTGGCTCGGCGGCTTTGATCGGAGCTGCGTCATATGGGACGTATGAGTTCACCAACTATGCTGTCATGCGCGACTGGACCGCGACGATGGTGGCAGTGGATGTGACATGGGGCACAGTCGTGACGGGCGGGACCGCAGTGATCGGCGTATGGATTACGCGTCTGCTCGGACTTGTATAGCCGAACACTCCTGGGCATCAGCCACTGACCAATCTTCACGGGATATTTCAAGCAAAAGAAGGTGGATTAGCTACCGTTCGCAGAGGCGAAACGCCAAGCGCCCGGTCGCAATTCGTTTAGCTGCCAATCGCCCACAGACAAGCGTATTAAACGCAATGTAGGCAGCCCCACATGCGCAGTCATGCGTCTGACTTGTCGGTTGCGGCCTTCAGTTATGCTGATACTCAGCCATGCGTCAGGTACGGATTTGCGAAACCGCACAGGCGGGTCGCGGGGCCATAGCGTCTCGGGTGCGTCGATCTGTTGAACATTAGCTGGGCGTGTTCGCCCATCTTTGAGCGTGACGCCCGCGCGCAGGGCATTGAGGGAAGCCTCGTCAGGAGTGCCTTCAACCATTACCAGATAGGTTTTTTCGAGCTTGTATTTCGGATTGGCAATACGTGCCTGCAGCGGGCCGTGATCTGTAAGCACCATCAGGCCTTCGCTGTCGCGGTCAAGGCGGCCTGCGGGATAGAAACCTTTTTCGTCAATAAACTTCGAAAGAGTAGGGCGCGGGGATCCTTCCGTGCCTTTGTCTGTGAATTGCGACAGTACGCCGTAGGGTTTGTTGAACAATATGACGCGAGGGGTGCTCATGGCGTTTGCGGGACCAACTGCGTGACGCCGACGGCGGCAGCACGGGCAAGGTCTTGGTCCAGTGACATTGGTATATATTCACCGCGGCGCCATAGCTGCGCCAGATCGTCGTAATGCCGTGACAGGAAGTGACCTGATTGACCCGTTGACGTCACAAAGACCGAGCTGTCAGGATCGGCGAAATCATAGACCCCGCGGTAGCCCGCGCCGTGTACGTTTTGAAAGGGATCAGGATCGCTCCCCTTGGTGCGACCTCGCATGAGGGTGTTATCTCCGCCAGAGGTGCTTTGGCGGATGTTGACGAAATACCGCAGGAGCGGAACCTCGCCCAGCACGGGATGGTCATGGGTGGCCTGATGGGCATCGCCCCAGCGCAGGGATTCGAGGGCTGTTCCATAGTCTTGCGATATCTCGAGCAGCGCGTCGTCCAGCGCCAGTCGCGCCATATCTGCACAGGTCTCGACAGGAGCGGATTGGAACACATCGCACCATGCGGATGCCCCCTCAATGTCGCGGAACACGCGCTCAATAAACAGCGGCTCCACGTGCTCGAATTCGGTCGCGAGGGGTCCCAGTTCGTCGCGAATGAGGCGCTCTTGCAGGGCGCGCAGCCAAGTGGCGTAGATGAGCGGCTCTGGCATATGCTCGTTCATCTCACCGGACCAGCCTGCCAGCAGCTCCAGCGCATCCTCGCGCAGCGCTTCGGGCGTGCCAGCGGGGGCAGCCTCCCCCGTGAACCACAGCTCGGCACCGATCAGAGGTAGGAGCGAGCGGGCGGTGAAGCTGACGGTATCGAGTTGGACTTCGATGAAGCTGTCGCGGGTGTGGACCTGACGGCCTTGCATCAGGCGCTGCCAGCGCTGTACGCGCTGTGTGTCTCCCCACAGATAGGAGATGTGGTTGGGAAAAGGTCGCGAAACCATCTTGTTGTTTGTGTTGCCCAAGATGCCGCCAGCCGGCGCAACAAATCCGGGATTGGCGGTAAAGGGCAAGATACCTTGCCAGCGGTTTGCCGCGATCCAGCCGGGACTAGGCATGCGCCCTTGGCTCTGGTGATTGGGATCACGCTTGGGGACCGCACCTATGGTTTTCATCGCAATGGTCTCGCGGTCCACAAGCGTGAGGTTCTGGGAGGGGGCCGTGAATTTTGCCGCAGCCTCAATGCCGTCGGCTACCGTTTTGGAGCGCATAAGTTCCATTGCGGCCTGTAGCGTTGTGTCGCGCTGGCTCAGCACTGTCCACGCAACAGACGCCACATGACCAGGTGGCGTGATTGCAGCGAGATTATAATGGCTTCCAGGGAGGACGGGGCCGTTATCTGTCCAGCGCAAGGTGAGCGTGACGGGATCGAGGTCTTTGACGTTGATGATAGAGGCGCGGGTGCGAAACTTCTTGAATCCGTCGGGCGTGCGGTACTCTTCGCGATTGGCGGGGTTAAGCTCTTCGATATAGACGTCCTGGTCATCAAGGTAGGATGAGGTCAGCCCCCAACCCAGATCGGCAGAGCGACCTGCCAGCACCACAGGAATGCCGGGGATCGTTGCGCCAATCACGCCGCCTGTCTCAAGCTCGAGCCGCGCGAGATACCAGATGGCGGGAGCAGTAAAGCCCAGATGCGGATCGTTCGCGAGCAAGGTACCACCAGAGGCAGATCGCGAGGGGGCCGCCGCCCATGCATTGGATGCACCCGCGAGCGCAGTCCGCTTGAACGGCGAAAGCGGATGTTGGGCAAACGGTTCTGTGTTCGCAAATTGTGGTACATCAGGGAATAGCGTCGCATAGCGGGGTAAGGCGGCAACGCCTGTGCCAGGGGCGTCGGGCAGGATATCGCGCAGCCGTGCATCATCGGGCAGCGCCAGCGAAACGCGCGCGCGTATCACTTCGGCGTCCAGATGGCCTGACAGTTGGAGCCCCATGAGTTTTATTATGGCAATGCTGTCGGCAGGCCGCCACGGGGCCATAGGCGCGTTAAACAGGAACATCTCGGGCGCCCCACGGCCGAGTGCCTCCGTGTTGATCTGGTCAAGCCGTGCGTTCACACCCGCAGAATATGCGCGCAATGCGCTTTGAGTGGCAGGGTCGAGCGCCTCCATTGAGGCGACAGACAAAGCGTATATGTCAAAACGGCGCAGAAGCTTGTCCACATCCAGTGTCGATGCACCGAAAATCTCGGACAGCCGCCCTTGCGCCGTGCGGCGCAGCGTCGTCATCTGCCACATGCGGTCTTGGGCATGGGCAAAGCCGAGGCCAAAGAAGACATCCTCATCCGCGGGCCCGAAGATATGGGGCACATTTGCATTGTCGCGCACAATCTCCACGGGATGCGCAAGGTTGGGCACTTCGATTTCAGCGGTATAGTCGGGCAGGGAGCGCGAGGCGAGCCAATAGATCATGCTCACCGCCAGCACGGCCAAGACCAGCAATGTCGCGGCCAGTCTGATTAGCCAGCGAAAAACCAATGCCATTGCGATATCCCTCTCAAAACAGACACCGCGCGTTTGACCCTACGGTCTGCGGTGATAGGTAGTTGCGCAGCAATAGCGCAACATCAAAGCAAGGAAAAGCAAATGGCTAAGCTGGCATTTTTAGGTCTGGGCGTAATGGGAGGGCCAATGGCGGGCCATCTGCAAAAAGCGGGCCATGATGTAACCGTATATAACCGTACGACGTCGAAAGCGGAAAGCTGGGCCAAGACATATGGCGGCACGCATGCCGCTACGCCGAAAGAGGCCGCCGAGGGTGCCGAGTTTGTTTTCTCATGTGTAGGCAATGATGATGATCTGCGCTCTGTCACACTTGGGGATGAGGGCGCGTTCGCTGCAATGGCGTCTGGTACCGTGTTCGTTGACCACACCACCGTATCAGCAGCAGTGACCCGTGAGCTGTTTGATGTGGCCAAGGCGCAGGGTGTCGATTTCGTCGATGCGCCCATCTCGGGCGGTCAGGCGGGCGCGGAAAATGCGCAACTGTCGATCATGTGCGGTGGTGATGCGCCTGCGTTTGACCGTGCGCTGCCCGTGATGGAGGTTTATTCCAAAATCTGCCGCCGCATCGGCGAGAGTGGCGCAGGCCAGATGACCAAGATGTGCAACCAGATTGCAATCGCGGGTGTGGTTCAGGGCCTCTCCGAAGCGCTGCATTTCGCGGAGAAGGCGGGCCTTGACGGGCGCGCGGTTGTCGAGGTGATCTCTCAAGGTGCGGCGGGCAGCTGGCAGATGGCCAACCGCTATGAGACGATGCTTGATGATGAATTCAACCACGGCTTCGCGGTCGACTGGATGCGCAAGGATTTGGGTATTTGCCTTGATACGGCGGATGAGACGGGTGCGAGCTTGCCGCTCACGGCCTTGGTCGATCAATTCTACAAAGATGTGCAGAACATGGACGGCGGGCGTTGGGACACCTCAAGCCTGATCCAGCGCTTGCGTAAACTGGGCTAATCACCCCAAAGTAGTATCGGCGCCAACATGTGCTGGCGCCGATTGTACTCAGGGAATGATGCGGGTGTATTTGCTGCCCTCTAGGGTGGCACCGACCCGCAGGCCTGCCCGCGCAAAGACCACGGCGAGCACGGGCGATAGCGCCGTTGTGGTATCCGCGTTCACGCTGTCTCCGCGGTCCGAGATCACATATTCGACGTTTGCTCCAGCCGCCCAACCAGGGGCACTGCGAAAGTCGCCAAGAGCTTCATCGGTCATGAAGAACAGCACATGGGCGTATTGTTGTGCGCCGATCTGCAATCCGCCACTGGCCTTGGTCACAGAATAATAATCAACGGGCGTATTCCCGACCAGCAAAGCGCCACGGCCATAAGCGCCCCCAAGGCCAAGCCCAGCTTCGGTCACCAGCGGCATCACCAGCATGCCGTTCGATTTTTCGGCCAGTATGCGCGTGTTCGGGAACTCGCGGTACATCTGCGCCAGCGTGCTGTTCACACGCGCGTCAATCGTGCGCGCCCCGCTGGAGCCTACGCCATTGCCACACGCCGCAAGCGCGCCCGTGCTGGCTATTGCGCCAAGCGCAAATGCGCGGCGCGTAAAATTTGATTGGGTCATTTGATTTGCCTGTCTCGTTACACTGCTCAATGGATGTGCCGGTATTGTCCAGCTTGACGTCTTGATAAGCGTTTTTTCGCGCCTTGTCATTGTATTTGAGCGCTTGGGCAAAAAGATGCCTCTGCTGTCGCTCTATAGCTGCATAAATCTGTGATCAAGGATATGAGGAAGGGTGAATTCAACCACCAGAACGGCACCGAAGAAAAGGATGAAGGCAACAATCACGACAATCCCTGCTTTGCGGAACTTACCACGCAAGAGGGTCGTGTCAGGGTTGGCGCGCCAGCGGGCTAATTCGTGCTCCAAGGGGAGCCTTGTCCAAAGGAACCGCCACGGTTTAAGCCCGTACGCCCGCCATATCACGCCCCAAATCTGCAAGATGAGGCGGAACTGGAAGAAGAGCATGATCAGAAACGCCATGACGAGAAAGACATAGATCGCGCCCAAGAGGACGATGACGGCTAGATCGAAGAAAGGTAAATCCGCCACGCCGCAGCGATTATTTCGCCAGAAGCCGCGCCGCTGCAGGGGCGAAATATGTCAGGATGCCGTCACAGCCCGCGCGCTTGAAGGCCATCAGGCTTTCCATCATCACGCGTTCTTCGTCGATCATGCCCGCCGCTGATGCGGCTTTTATCATGCTGAATTCGCCCGAGACCTGATAGGCGAAGGTGGGCGCGCCAAAGCTGTCTTTGACGCGGCGGCAGATGTCGAGATAGGGCAGGCCGGGTTTGACCATCACCATATCCGCCCCCTCGGCAAGGTCCCGCGCCACAAGGCGCAGCGCCTCATCCGAGTTGGCATAATCCATCTGGTAGGTCTTTTTGTCCCCCGTGAGCGCACCTGATGCACCCACCGCATCGCGGAAGGGGCCATAGAACGCACTGGCGTATTTCGCGGCATAGCTGAGGATCATCACGTTGCGGTGCCCGTCCGCCTCGAGCCCCGCGCGGATCGCCCCGATGCGCCCGTCCATCATATCGGAGGGTCCGATGATGTCGGCCCCTGCACGGGCCTGCTCGACCGCCATCTTGACGAGCGCCTCAACCGTTTCGTCGTTGATGATCTCACCGTCTACGACAAAGCCGTCATGCCCGTTAATGTTGTAAGTATCCAGCGCCACATCTGTCATAATGATCAGATCAGGCAGCACCGCCTTGATCGCGCGAATGGCGCGGTTGACGTGGTTATCGGGATCCCAAGCGCCGGCACAATCCTCTGTGCGTTCCTCCAGCCCTGTGTAGGGAAACAGACACAACGCGCCAATACCCAGATCCCAAGCTTCCTGCGCGGCTTCTACAATCCGATCGACCGAGCGTCGCTTGACCCCCGGCATGGTCGGGATGTCTTCCACGATATCCTCGCCCGAGCGCACAAAGACAGGCCAGATAAAATCAGCGGGCGAAAGGTAGTTTTCACGCACCAAACCGCGGATGCCTTCGCTTTGGCGCACGCGGCGCAGGCGGGTTGCAGGGAACGGGGCTTGGATCGGGTTCATGGCGGATGTCCTTTTGGGCGCTGTCGGTTGAAGCTGACACGTATTTTTGCGCGCCTCAAGAGGCTCTAGGGGTAGATATCGGACCGCCGCCCCGCTATGACACGGGTAACACGAATAACGAGTATTGCCTTGGACTGGTATCAGACCCTTTTTGAACTGATCGACATGCGCTCTTTCTCGAACCTGTGGTTCTGGATTGTGCTGGCTGTGGTGTGGTCAACGACCTCGCACTATGGGCTTGGCGTGCCGTTCGATATGGTGCTGCGCGCCAAGCGGCACGGGGGTCAGACAGAGATTGACCTAGAGGATCTGGTCCGCATCAACACCAACCGTTTGCTGTTCATCGCACAGATGTCAGGGCTCTGGATTGCGGGATTTGTGTGCTTTTTCCTCACGATGCTCGGGCTATTGGGGTTCGTTTACGGCAATGAGTTTGCGCAGGCGCTGATCCTGCTGGGTTTGCCGCTATCACTGGTGGGCTTGCTGAGCCTTTCGACTGCGCGCCTGATCCAGGAAGAGGGCAGCACGGGCGAGCAATTGCGCCGCCGCTTGATGCGCCATCGTCTTTATACCCAGATCATCGGGATGATTGCCATTTTCGTGACGGCCCTGTGGGGCATGTATCAGAACCTTAGTGTCGGCCCTTTTGGCGGTTGACGCCGCGCCTGCGCGTACCACATCAGAGGTCACATGAAACAATCCACCCATATAACGCTTTCTGGCGCGCCCGAGGGGTTTGACGCATCGCTACTGCTTGCAGAGGTTGCCAAATCAGGCAAGCCGCTGATCCATGTAGCGCGCGATGACAAACGCATGGCCGCGATGCAAGAGGCGCTGCGCTTTTTCGCACCAGACATGCCCGTGATCGTCTTTCCGGGGTGGGATTGCCTGCCCTATGATCGCATTTCGCCCAATGCCGACATTTCAGCCACCCGCATGGCGACGCTGGCGGGGTTGGTTCATGCAATGCCCGCGCAGTTTATCCTGCTCACCACGATGAGCGCGGCGACCCAACGTGTACCGCCCCGCGACACCCTGCGCACCGCGGCGTGGAGCGCGCAGGTCGGCGGGCGTGTGGACGAAAAGGCGCTGCGCGAATTTCTGGTGCGCATGGGTTTTGTGCAAAGCCCCACGGTGATGGAGCCCGGCGATTATGCCGTGCGCGGGGGCATTATCGACATCTACCCACCCGGTGATCTTGGGCCTGTGCGCCTTGATCTCTTCGGGGATATCCTCGACGGCGCACGCCGTTTCGACCCAGCAACTCAGCGCACGACGGAAAAGCTGGAGCTGGTCGAGCTTGCGCCTGTCTCCGAAGTCATCCTCGACGAGGCCGCGATCACGCGCTTTCGCCAGAACTACCGTATCGAATTCGGCGCGGCGGGCACGGATGACCCGCTCTATGAGGCAATCAGTGCGGGACGCAAACATCAAGGTGCAGAGCATTGGCTGGCCTTTTACTACGAGAGCCTCGAGACGATATTCGACTATTTGCCAGAGGCGGCGGTCACCCTTGACGATCAGCTCACGGCGGCGCGGCTTGCACGTTGGGACTCCGTAGCGGATCAATACGAGACACGCAAAATCGCGATGGCCAACCGCTCGAAGATGGACAGTGTCTATAAGCCTGCGCCTGCGGAGGGGCTTTACCTCGACGATGCGGGCTGGGAAAACGCAATTGAAGGGCGGCGCGTGCTGCAACTCGCACCGCTTGCGCAGCCTACCGGAATGGGCGTGCTGGATGCTGGCGGGCGTATCGGGCGCAATTTCGCCCCAGAGCGACAGCAGGAATCCATAAGCCTTTTCGGTGCCTTGGCGTCCTTTGTGAAGTCAAAACTTGAAGATGGTCCCGTTCTCATCGCAAGCTACTCCGAAGGCGCGCGCGAACGCCTTTCGGGATTGATCGAAGAAGAAGGCCTGTCCGAGGCGATCCCCGTACGCGATGCCACCCGTGTCGGTAAACGCGGCCTTCATCTGGCCGTTTGGGCGTTGGAGCACGGGTTCGAGGGGCCGATGCCCACCGATAAGGAGCGCACGCTCACTGTCATTTCCGAACAGGATGTCTTGGGCGATCGCCTGATCCGTCGCCCCAAACGCAAGCGGCGCGCCGAGAATTTCCTCAGCGAGGTTCAAAGCCTTACGCCCAATGATCTGGTCGTCCATGTGGATCACGGCGTGGGCCGCTATCTCGGGATGGAGGTCATCACAGCCATCGGCGCGGCCCATGAATGTCTGGTGCTGGAATACGCGGAGCAATCGAAGCTGTATCTGCCAGTCGAGAACATCGAACTGCTGAGCCGCTATGGCCATGAGGAAGGCTTGCTCGACAAGCTCGGCGGCGGGGCGTGGCAGTCCAAAAAGGCCAAGCTCAAGGAACGCATTCGCGAGATGGCCGACAAGCTTATCCGCATTGCGGCAGAGCGCGCCCTGCGCCGCGCGCCGGTGCTGGAGCCGCCTGCGGGCATGTGGGACGCATTTTCTGCGCGGTTCCCGTATCAGGAGACTGATGATCAGCTTTCCGCCATTGGCGATGTGATCGACGATCTGACCAGCGGCAATCCGATGGACCGTCTGGTCGTTGGCGATGTTGGCTTTGGCAAGACCGAAGTGGCGATGCGCGCCGCCTTTGTCGCCGCCATGTCAGGCGTGCAGGTCGCGGTGATCGCGCCCACGACGCTGCTTGCACGCCAGCACTATAAGTCCTTTGCCGAGCGGTATCGCGGCTTTCCCATTGAGGTCCGTCAGCTTAGCCGCTTTGTAAGCGCCAAAGAAGCCACCGCCACGCGGGACGGCATCACAAAAGGAACCGTGGACATCGTCATCGGTACCCATGCGCTGCTGGCCAAAACGATCAAATTCAACAACCTCGGTCTGCTCGTCATTGATGAGGAGCAGCATTTCGGTGTGGGCCATAAAGAAAGGCTCAAGTCCATGCGCACGGATGTGCATGTACTAACGCTGACTGCCACACCGATCCCGCGCACCCTGCAACTGAGCCTGACAGGGGTGCGTGATCTGAGCATTATCGGCACGCCGCCTGTGGATCGCCTCAGCATTCGTACATATGTCTCCGAATTCGACAAAGTGACCCTGCGCGAGGCGCTGCTGCGCGAGCATTATCGCGGGGGGCAGTCTTTCTATGTTGTACCGCGCGTCTCCGATCTGCCCGAGATTGAGGCGTTTCTCAAAGAGCAGCTGCCCGAGCTAAGCTATATCGTGGCGCATGGCCAGATGGCGGCGGGCGAGCTGGATGACCGCATGAACGCCTTTTACGACGGCAGCTATGACATCCTTCTGGCCACGACCATTGTAGAGAGTGGGCTGGACATCCCGACTGCCAACACGATGATCATGCACCGTGCGGATATGTTCGGCCTGGCGCAGCTTTACCAGATCAGGGGCCGTGTGGGCCGCTCCAAAACCCGCGCTTATGCGTATCTGACCACCAAACCACGCGCCAAGCTCACCCCGCTCGCGGAGAAACGCCTGCGTGTCATCGGCTCGCTCGACACGCTGGGGGCAGGGTTTACGCTTGCCTCCCAAGACCTCGATATTCGCGGCGCTGGGAACCTGCTGGGCGAAGAGCAATCAGGCCAGATGCGCGACGTGGGCTTTGAGTTGTACCAGTCTATGCTCGAGGACGCGATTGCAAAGATCCGCTCGGGCCAGCTGGAGGGAGTGGTGGACAATGACGGCCAATGGGCACCGCAGATCAATCTTGGCGTGCCAGTGCTCATCCCCGAGGCCTATGTACCTGATCTGGATGTGCGCCTCGGCCTCTACCGTCGCCTGTCAGAGCTCACTAAGAAGGTCGAGCTTGAAGGCTTCGCCGCCGAATTGATTGACCGCTTTGGTCCACTGCCGCGCGAGGTGAATACGCTCATGCTCGTGGTCCGTATCAAGGCCATGTGCAAGCGCGCAGGCATCTCGAAACTTGACGGCGGCCCGAAGGGAGCGACGATCCAGTTCCACAACGATAAATTCGCCTCTCCCGAAGGTCTTGTGCAGTTCATTCAGGACCAGCGCGGGTTGGCGAAGGTTAAAGACAACAAGATCGTCGTGAAACGGGATTGGCCTACAGATACCGACAAGATCAAAGGCGCGTTTGCAATTGCCCGTGATCTGGCCGAGCATGTGGTCGCCCGTGAGAAAGGGCTTAAAAAGAAGGCCAAGGCCAAAGCTTAAACAATTGGCAAATTTGCGATATGGCGCTTCATCCGCATCATCGCCCCAAGGCTGATCGCTGCCAGAACGAGCACTGAGACAACGAGGAGTGTCTCACTTCCGTTGAACATCGTGCCAATCGGGCCAGAAATTGCCACGGCGCCGACAGTCGAGACAGCCCCGATCACAGAGGCTGCCATCCCCGCAATATGGCCCATCGGCTCCATCGCGAGGGCGTTCAGGTTGCCAAAGCTCAGGCCTGCTTGGAAGAAAATAAAAATCTGCCAGAAAACGAAAAAGTAGAACCCCGTACTGCCTGCGCCGAGATCAAAGACGATGAAGGCACCCGACAGCGCTATCTGTGCGACCAGTGCAGAGGTGATAAGCCGCCACATTCCCAAACGGACCACAAGAAGCGCGTTCAGCAGGCTGGCACTCCCCGAAGCGAGGGCAACGAAAAAGAACCAGTACGGAAACTCATCTCCGCGCCCGTAGACCAGGTCATAGACAGGTTGGACGAGCATAAGCGTGAGAAACAGCATGGCCGACACCAGCATTTGCACCACAATCGACAAGCGCGCGACAGGATGGCCCATGACCTCGGCCACAGCAGAGAGTACCAGCGACATGCGCATCGGCCGGCGGTTCTCAACGGCAAGGGTCTCGGGCAGGCGGATCATCATCCAGATGACGTGGAGGAGACCAAAGGCGATGAAGGCGATAAAAATGCTCCGCCAACCCGAGAAGCTGATGATCCAAGCGCCCAGCAGCGGTGCAATGGCGGGAACAAGCACAAAGACCATCATCACGACCGACATCACCTGTGCCATTTGACGCCCCAGAAAACGATCACGTGCAATGGCGTTCGAGATGACACGTGGACCCGCGGCGCCAAGCCCCTGGAGAACCCTCGCAGCAAGTACCACCTCGAAAGACTGACTTACAAAGGCGATGCCTGCGCCTGCGATGAATAGACTGCTAAAGAACACCAGCACCCGTTTGCGCCCGAAAGCATCCGAAAGGGGGCCGGTAAAGAACGTACCAACTCCCATCCCCAGCAAGAACGCGCTCAGGATTAGCGGCGCGTTTTCCAACCGCTCGGGCGTGAGCTCCAGCCCGATCTGGGGCAGGGCGGGCAACATTGCGTCAATTGAAAACGCCACAGAGGCGAGCATCATAGCGAGAAGGGCGACAAATTCTGTGCGGCCCATGGGGAAAGTAGTTTTTGGGCCTGACAATGGGTGCTCCAGTACGGATGCGTACCAAACGCACGATCCTCAAGGTTTGATAACCCTAAGTTGCAACGCCTGCAATCTTATTCATTACAACGGGTTGTCAGCCAACCGAGGCAAGCCGCAGACCCTGCTGCGGGACGGAATGAAATGGTTTGCGCTGCCCGATAATATCCGCACGTGGCACATAAACAACCTGCGCGATATCTTCGAAATGGTCAAACTGCCCTGTCCAGTCGTCGCCCATGGCAAAGACAGAGACATTGTAATTCACGATATCGGTATATTTCTGATCCCAGTCCTGCTCGGCAATGACGCGGCTGACAAAGCGGCAACTCTCGAGCATGAGGCGGCGTTGCGCATATGGAGTGACGGCAGGCACACCCATCTTCGCGTTATAGGCATCGGTCGAGCAGCCAACGATAAGCTCGCTGCCCAGCATGGAAAGCCGCTGAAGCAGCCGCGCATGACCTTGATGGAACAAATCAAACGATCCGTAGGTCAGAACAACCCGTGACGACATGGAGGAAAACATCTGCACACCTTTCTCAATTTACCAAACCCCGCGCTAAAGCACGGACCGAGCGGTACGGCGGCGAAAATCGCCACAAAATTGGAAAGGTATATCCCTTAGCGGGACATCTGCCTGTTCACTGCCTGCATACCTGCTCAAAGGTATTATTATTCGATGAGGCTTTTTGCCCCTTGGTCTTATTCTTAGATCACAACAGGCTGTTCGCCTAGTCTTTTTGATGCAATTGCGCAAATCCAGCGGCGCAATTGTCACATCTCTAGGCGCCAGAGACTTCTTGGATCACCTTCGCCCAAAGCTCGGGTGGCTGCGCGCCTGGTACTGCATGTTTACCGCCTACGATAAAGGTCGGGACAGAGTTCACTCCCATCGAGCGGCTGTGGGCGTCGCGATCCCGGATGTTTTGCATGTCTTCATCGGTCGCCAACAGACGGGTCACAACCGAAGCGTCCATTTCGATGCTGTCGGCAATATCGGCCAGTACTTCGGCATCACCGATGTCGCGCGTATCCACGAAATAGGCTTTGAAAAGGGCGGAGACTGCTGCGGTCTGGCGCCCCTCAATCCCTGCCCAGTGGATCAGGCGGTGGGCGTTCAGGGTATTTGGCGTGCGCTGCATCCCCTCGAAGTTGATCTTGAGGCCTGCCGCCTCTGCGTGCTCGACCACAGG
Organism: uncultured Sulfitobacter sp.; assembly: GCA_913060815.1. Lineage (GTDB taxonomy): Bacteria > Pseudomonadota > Alphaproteobacteria > Rhodobacterales > Rhodobacteraceae > Sulfitobacter. The sequence goes on from CAJXSZ010000005.1 coordinate 106,757, forward strand.
CGCATAGGCTTTCACAGCGCCTTCCTTGCCACCAAATTTCCCCTCAAGATAGGCGCGGCGGTCCATCCCGCCTGCGGGCATATCGGGGTTTAGCTGGAACGGATGCCATTCAATCACGAACGGATGATCGGGCGCTGCTGCCAAGGCGCGGTCCAGATGCGCTTTGCCGATATAGCACCAAGGGCAGATCGGATCGGACATGATATCGAGCTTTACAGGATCGGTCATCGGGAGGCCTCGAATTGCTGGCGCAGACGCGCGCGCAGGATTTTGCCGTTTGCGCCCATCGGGAGGTCTGGCACATGAATATAGAGGCGCGGCTGTTTGTAGCGCGCCAGATTATCTTGCGCATACAAGCGCAACGCCTCCTCGTCCAGTGCGGCGGCACTGGTGTAGAAGGCGGCGATGACACGCACGTCCTGTTTGACCTGCACTTCAGCCGCACCAACGGCGGTGATACCGTCGTATCGGGCAAGGCAGGCCTCGACCTCTACGGGGGAGACGCGAAAGCCGCCTGCGTTCATCATATCATCGTTGCGTCCGAGATATGTGATCTGGTCTTCTGCGTCCATGCTGCCCTGATCGCCCGTCAAGAACCAGTCTCCACGCATCTTGGCCGCTGTCTCGTCGGGTGCATCGAGATAGCCGAGCATCAAGCCCGGATCATCGCGGTGAACGGCGATTGTCCCTTCGGACCCGCGCGGTACCGGCCCGTCATCGCCGAGGAGTGCAATGTGACGCCCCGCTTGCGGGCGGCCCAGAACATCCGTAGCTGTCGGGTTGCGCGGGCTTGAGGATATAAAAGTCGAGCATTCGGACATGCCGTAGGCCTCAAAAACACGCGTGCCTGTTGCGGCCTCCCATCGCGCACAGACAGCAGGCGGGATCTTCTCGCCCGCGCTCAGACCGTGGCGCAGGTGCGGCATGGGGGCGATTTCTTCTTGGTTGAGAAGTTGGCGGTAAACACCAGGCGCAGCGGCAAAGATACTCGCCTCATGCGCGGCAATCAGAGCGGGCAGTTCGGTCGCAAGGGTGCCCGCAGCAGGGATGAGTGCGGTTGCCCCGATGGTCCAAGGGTCCATCAGACCCGTGCCCAAGGTATAGGTCCAATTGAACGCACCTGCATGTAGCAGTCGTTCTTGGGGCGTAAGCCCGTACCAATCCGTGAACATCATTTGCCGCGCCCAGATGGCGCGATGGGCATGGACCACCGCACGTGGCTTGCCCGAGGTGCCAGAAGTATAGATAATATACCCAGCGCGCTCGGGGTCGCCCATGTGCCACGGAGCCGGGGGCAAATCGCGCATCTTGCGCAGTGCCTCGAGAGGCATGATGCGGCTGTCATCGGGGCATTCCACTGCTGCGTCGTGCAGGATTAGCGCGGGATTGATCGTTTTGATCATCGGGGCCACTTCTCGCTTGGTCAGTGCAGAGGATGTTGGCACAGGGACCAGACCCGCCGCCAAGGCCCCCAGATACGCCAGCGGGAAATCGACGGTGTTGCCGAGACGCATGAAAACGCGGTCCCCGGGTTCAAGGCCCGCCTCCAGAAGACCGGTGGCGGTGCCACGCACAGCCGCGATCAGGCGGGAATAGCTCCATTCCGCCTCGCCCAACACGGACAGGGCAATTTTGTCAGGTGTTTGTTCCCCTTTCGCCAAGACATATGCGGCAAGGTTGAAAGGGCTGGGGCAGGGCGGCAGGGTGCCGCTTTGGAAGACAGAAATCATAACCTTTGCGCTACAACGCGCAGGCCTACGTTGCAAGGTTCACGGCCAGACCGTATACACCCCCCATGACAACAGATGCTGCAAAATCCATGATCCAGATTGCTCGCGAAGACGGAGCCGCGCACACCGTGCCGCCCGTCGATCTCGGCGCGCGCGTGCGCGAATTGCGCAAGGCCCGCGGCTGGACGCTTGAGCATGCGGCAACGCAGGCGGGACTGGCGCGCTCGACCTTGTCGAAGATCGAGAATGCGCAGATGTCGCCTACATACGACGCGCTTAAAAAGCTGGCCGTGGGGTTGGAAATATCGGTCCCCCAGCTTTTCACGCCGCCAGTCGGCGATCAGATCAACGGACGCATGGCGGTCACCAAGTCAGGTGAGGGCGCAGCGCAGGCCACCGCCACCTATGAGCACGAATTGCTTGCCGACAGTCTGCGCAAGAAGAACATGCTGCCCTACCGCGCTCGCATCCGTGCCCGCGATATGGACGAATTCGACGGCTGGGTGCGCCATGACGGCGAGGAGTTCTTGTTCGTGCTGACGGGTGTGATCCAGCTCTATACCGAGTTCTACGAACCGATCGAGATGCGGCGCGGCGACAGCGCCTATTATGACGCGTCCATGGGCCACAATGTGATCTCGACCTCGGACGATGATGCGACAATCCTCTGGGTCACATCACTCGTCTAGGAGCCGCTAAAACACCTTCTGCCCGAAAAAGGCCGCGACCAATATCTTTACGACAAACATCCGGCAGACGCGCGACCATGATGCTCCAGCCGATTATCGAGATCATCAACATACCCTCACTACTAAGTTCTGTGGCTGGTTTACGCATCATCACGGAGGAGCACATATTCTTCAGGCGGCTTATAACTAGGCGGGCGTGAGGCGATATGGCCCTACAGCTTTCCGCCGAAGATAGGTATCATTCTTCCCACCACCACGTCTCGGGCATCCATTGAGAGCCGTCGCCATAAATTGGCAAGTCAGGAGAGAATTTCATCTGGCGCACATGTGCGATCCGGCCTTCGGTATAGGACCAGAAAGGGATGACATAACGGCCCGCCGTCAGCACACGATCCAGCGCGCGGGTGGCCGCGATGAAATCTACGCTGTCGCGGGCATTGAGCATGGTGTCGATCATTGCATCAATCGCAGGATTGCGCGCACCCATCAAATTGCGCGAGCCAGCCTGATCTGCGGCGTCACTGCCCCAATAGAACTTTTGTTCGTTTCCAGGGCTAAGGGAAAGCGAACGGCGAAATACAGTCATATCGAAATCGAAGTCACCCGTACGCCCGAAGAACTGAGCGTCGTCAACGGTCTCGATACTGGCCTTGATGCCCAGCCGTTCTAATGCGCGCAAATACAGCTCGGCGATGGCAACGTCTTCGGTGCTGCCTTTGGCAATAAGGATTGTGAAGGTCACGGCCGAGCCATCGCCGCGCATCATGCGCCCTTCCTGAACAGAATAGCCCGCCGCTTCAAATTGGGCCATTGCGGCACGAATGCCTGCACGGTTACGCGCCGAGCCATCGGAGACGGGCAGGGCATAGCCGTCCATCGCTCCCGCAGGCAGCGTGTCGATATAGGGCAGCAAAAGTTCGGCCACGCGGCCAGACGCGGCACCGTCTTCCTTGCCCAGTACCGAGTTGGAGAAGTAGGAGGTGATCCGAGGCTGCGCACCACCTGTCAGCGTGTCGTTGATATATTCAAAGTTGAACGCCTTGATCAGGGCATCACGCACGCGCCAGTCATCAAAGGGCGCGCGGCGTGTGTTCATCACAAAGCCAGTCATGCCCGACGGCTTTTGATGGCGAATGACGGATTTGACGATATCGCCGCGCGTGATGGCAGGGAAGTCGTATTGCGTCGCCCATGTCTCGGCGTTGAATTCCCGAACGGCAGAGACTTCGCCCGCTTTGAACCCTTCGAACAGGACTTTGGAGTCGCCGTAGAAATCCAGCTTCACGGAATCGAAATTATGCGTGCCCTGGCGCAGCGGCAGATCAGCCCCCCAATATTCAGGGTTACGCGTGAGCTGCACAAAACGACCAGGCTCGTAGTCAGTGATGCTATAGGGGCCAGAGCCGAGCGGGATGTCCTGCACTTGCGCATTGGCAAAATCGCGGCCTTCCCATTGGGCCTTGGAAATGATGGGGCGCAGGCCCGCCAGCAAAGCCAATTCGCGATTTTCGGTGGTGAAGATGATGCGCAGGCTACGCGGAGCTGTCTGCTCAATGCTTTCGATCTGGTTATACAGGCTAAGATAGCGAGGATGTCCCTCGGTCCCGAGCAACTCGAAGCTGAAAATCACATCCTCAACCGTTAGCGGGCTGCCGTCAGAGAACGTCGTGCCTTCGCGCAGGGTAAATTCAACCCATGTGCGGTCTTCAGCCGTCTCGATCGTTTCAGCCAGCAGGCCATAGAGGCTGAACGGCTCGTCCCAAGAACGTCCCATAAGCGTCTCATGGGTAAAGAAGGGCAGTTGCCACGGCGAGGTGCCTTTGAGCACGAAGGGATTGAGGCTGTCATAGCCGCCCGTATTGCCCAGCGTAATGCTACCGCCTTTGGGTGCATCGGCATTCACATAGGGCAGATTGGTGAAGTCGGGCGCAAGCGCTGGCGCGCCGTACATAGCGATCGCGTGCTGCGGCTCAGCGGTGGCGGCGATTCCCCAGAGAATCAGTGAAGATAGCGCCACAAAGCCCTGTACCCGCGAGAAATTATCTAAAGCCATTTTCGAAACAATCCTGCACTGCCCTTTTTTTTATTATCTAAACGTCTAACGGGGTCTGTGCGAGGGCGCAAACTTAATGCTTGGCGTTTGCGCAGTAATTCCTTATAAAGAAGTCACTGCTCGATAGGTTTCTTGCCTGTATGAAACCTGCCTCAATAACTTGACGCCCGCCTTGCGCGGGCGTTTTTTTTGGCCCTTTGGTTGCGCAAGTGTGATCTATCGACCTTTCGCAGGTGCAGCATTTTCGATAAGCTCCTTAAAACGGATATAGGAGAACGACAATGGCCCTTACATATGATCTGAGCGGAAAGACCGCCGTTATCACTGGTTCCAATTCTGGTATCGGCCTCGGCATTGCACAGCAATTGGCACAGGCGGGTGCGCATGTGGTGCTCAACTCTTTCACAGACCGTAAACAGGACCATGCGCTGGCCGAAGAGATCGCCAATGTGACAGGTGTGAACGCACGGTATATCGCCGCTGATATGTCCAAGGGCGATGATTGCCGGATGCTCATCGAAGAGGCGGGTGCCTGCGATATTCTGATCAACAACGCGGGCATTCAGCACGTTGCCCCGATCCCTGATTTCCCTGCGGCAAAATGGGATGCGATTATCGCGATCAACCTGAGTTCAGCCTTCCACACCACAGCGGCAGCACTGCCGATGATGCGCGATGCAGGCTGGGGCCGCGTCATCAACATATCTTCCGCCCACGGCCTGACGGCATCGCCCTATAAAGCAGCCTATGTTGCGGCCAAGCACGGCATTGTAGGGCTGACCAAGACAACCGCCCTTGAGACCGCCGAAGAGCCGATCACGGCGAATGCGATCTGTCCGGGCTATGTGCTGACCCCGCTGGTCGAAAGCCAGATCCCCGACACGATGAAAGAATACGACATGAGCCGAGAGGACGTGATCAAAAACGTTATGCTCAAGCGTCAGCCCAGCAAGGACTTTGCGACAGTTGAGCAGTTGGGTGGCACAGCAGCCTTCCTTTGCTCCGCTGCGGGGGACCAGATCACAGGCACAACGATCAGTGTCGACGGCGGCTGGACCGCACTCTAGGGTCTCACACCTCAGAACACAGCCGCAAATTTAAAGGGCACCAACCGATGGCCAAGACCAAAAAGATCAACCTCGCCCTCCAAGGCGGCGGCGCTCATGGGGCCTTCACATGGGGGGTGCTTGACCGTTTGCTTCAGGAAGACGCTCTTGAAGTATGTGGAATTTCAGGAACTTCTGCGGGGGCTTTAAACGGTGCCGCCCTGAAGTCAGGCATGATCAAGGGCGGGCGGCAGGGTGCGCGCGATACGCTCGACTGGCTCTGGATGGAGGTGGCGGGGGTATCCGATCTGAGCATCGGCAACTGGATGGCGCCGTTCGGCCTTGAAGCGTTGAGCAAACAGATCGAATTCAGCGTGCCCTATATGATGGGTGATGCGGTGACGCGGATGGTATCGCCATATGGATACGGGCCTCTTTATAAGAACCCGCTGCGCAGCATCGTAGAGAAGCTGGATTATGACCGCGTATGCGATCACCATGCGCCGCTGTTCTTTGTGGGAGCCACACGGGTGCGCAACGGCAAGATACGCGTGTTCCAAGGGGATGAGATCGGTCCAGATGCGCTGATGGCGTCGGCCTGTCTGCCGACTGTGTTTCAGGCGATCGAGATGTACGACAAGACCACGGATCGGGTCGAAGCATTCTGGGACGGCGGCTTTACCGGAAACCCCGCTCTTTTCCCGCTGTTTAGCGGAGATTTGCCCGCCGATATTGTGATTATCAATATTAATCCGCTGGAGCGGGACGAGATTCCGACCACGCCGCAGGACATCCAGAACCGCATTAACGAGATCAGCTTTAACTCAAGCCTGCTGCGTGAATTGCGTGCGATTGAATTTGTGCAACGTCTGATCGAGGAAGGGACGATGACCTCTGACGAGATGCACCGCGTGCGCATTCATATGATCGCGGATGATGCACTGATGGCCAAATTGTCGGCCGCGACCAAAATGGTGGCCAATGCCCGCGTGATATCCGAGCTGAAAGAGGCAGGCATCGCCGCAGCGGAGCAATTTCTGCGCGGGGATGTGGACAATATCGGCATCAAAAGCAGCGTCGATCTGCGCGAGATGTTCGCCTAGCCGCGGTTGTTCAGGTCCGCGATGGGTGGTTCACCGTCTTCCAAGGCTTTGCCATTCGGATAGACCAAGCCAGCCGATATCACCAATTTTGCCGAATCCTCGACTGTCATGTCGAGCGTGATCACGTCGCGTTTGGGAACAAACAGCAAGAAGCCCGAAGTGGGGTTCGGCGTGGTCGGCAGGAAGATCGACATCATATCGCCCGTATCGTCGGTCTTTGCCGCGATTTCACCCTTCGCTTCGGTCGAGACGAAACCGATCGCCCAAATCCCCTTGCGCGGATATTCGATCAGGCAGGCTGTCTCGAAGCTGCGCTCGTTTTGCGCGAAAATCGTTTCCGAGATTTGTTTGATCCCCGAATAGATTGAGCGCACGACGGGTGTGCGCTCCACCAGACTTTCTGCAAAGCGGATGAAGGAGCGGCCAATAATCCCTTTCGCCAGCCAACCCACAAAAACAGTGAAGATCAGAAAAATCACCACACCGATGCCGCGCACATTGATCTGTGCCAGCGGATCAAGACCCAGCAAGTCCTGAATAAGGCGGTCCGGATGGTAGGTTTGCGGCACGAGCGGCAAAACGAAACCGTCGATCCAGCCGACAACGCTCCAGATGAGCCAGATCGTCAGGCCGACGGGTGCGATCACAACTAGACCCGTTAGGAAATTTCCGCGTATACGGCTCAAAAGACCGCGTCTGGGCGGTTGAACCGGATCGTGGTCAAAGGGCGTGTTCATGGGTAGCGGGTATCCGACAAGTAAAATATCAAACTACAGCTAAGCCTTGGCTTGCATAGCTACAATGGGTCGCTGTCGTCTAATCTATGCCTTCTTGCCCAATTCTAGGGCAATTTCGGCGGCCAGACGGGCATTGTTGCGCACAAGCGCGATATTCGCCTCAAGAGAACGGCCTTCGGTCAACTCGAAGATACGTTGCAACAGGTAGGGCGTGACCGCTTTTCCGGTAATGCCTGCGCGCTCCGAATCTGCTTGGGCGGTGGCGATGATCGGGGCCAGCTCGGCGCTCGGGATCTCCGCTTCGGCAGGGATCGGGTTGGCGACCAGTTGCCCCCCTGTAAGGCCCAATTCACCACGCATGCGATGTGCGGCTGCGATTTGGGCCGCGTTATCCATACGCAAGGGCGCCTTGAGTTTCGATCCACGCGACCAGAAAGCGGGAAACGCGTCTTGGCCATAGGCAATTACAGGGACGCCTTGCGTCTCGAGCACTTCGAGGGTTTTTGCCACATCGAGGATCGCTTTTGCACCCGCTGCGACAACTGTAACGGCAGTTTGCGCAAGCTCCATCAGATCGGCGGAGATATCGAAGCTGTCTTCAGCCCCTTTATGCACGCCGCCAATGCCGCCAGTGGCAAAGACATGAATGCCTGCAATCTGTGCGGCAATCATGGTTGCGGCAACAGTCGTTGCACCGGTGCCGCCTGTGGCGATGCAAGCGGCCATATCGGCACGGCTCAGTTTGGCCACACCTTTGGCCTGCGCCAGTTTCGAAAGCTGGTCATCGTCCAATCCGATGTGCAGCGTGCCCTCCATCACTGCCATTGTGGCAGGGACGGCACCCGCATCGCGAATATCCTGCTCGACCTGACGGGCCAGCTCGATGTTCTGCGGAAAAGGCATGCCGTGGGTGATGATTGTGCTTTCGAGTGCGACGATCGCGGCCCCGTTGGCACGTGCTTCGGTCACTTCGGCGGAGTAGGTGATGGGGATCATATCGTTGTCTTTCCAGATACGTAGAGGGCGGCGGCAGCGAGCGCCTGTTCAAGTGCATCCCCAGCGGACGCACCTCGTAATTCTGCCGCAACATGGGCGGCCATAAAGGTATCACCAGCGCCCGTGACACGGGTGACATCGACAAGTGGCGGTGTTTGGCTGAGCAGCGTATCGCCTGATGCGAAGCTTGCAGGATTGCCACCGTCCGTCACAACGGCGCGGGCAGCCCCACGCGCAGAAAGGGTTTGTGCGGCATCGAGAGAAGTGTCGAATTTGGTCTGGCACAACAGACCTGCCTCCTCGATGTTCACATAGATCGTGCCGCGACCCGTTTCCAAGAACGGCAAAAGACGCAGCGCTTTTCCAGGTGAAGCGGGGGCAACCCGCAAATCCGCGCGCGCCAATAGAGGGCTGCGTGCCATTTCCGAGAGCAGATCAACCGTCAAATTACCATCAAGCGCCACAGTCCCCTCGAAGCTCTCGGTGATTGCGGCCAGAGGCTCAAGTATCTTTGCACCCGCAGCCTCCAGTGAGTGTGCGTCTGCAATGGCTGCAATCAGGCCATTCGAGGCTTCTACAGCCATATATTGGTCGGTGGGCAAATCCGCCGAGCGATAGACCATATCCGTGTGCACGCCGCGTGCCGCACAAGCACTGATCAGCGCATGGCCTTCGACATCAAGCCCAACAGCACTCAGCAAAGAGGGCGCGAGCCCGAAACGGCGCAGAGCCATCGCGATATTGAGGGCGACGCCCCCTGGCACACGGGTGATACGGCCCGGCATATCGCCGCCTTCGTGCATCGGATTTGCACAGCGGCCGATAACATCCCACAGGACGGAGCCTATGCAAATCAGATCTGGCAAAATGGGTTCAGGGGCTTGGGTCATATTTGCGTTTTGGCCCGTGCGGCTGCTGTGTGCAACCCGAATACCTGAAGCCGTTAGCGTTGAGGCACCGCAAAAGTCATAGATGCCCAAAGTGTCTCCCAGACCGGACCTTCGGCAACTGTCGTTGCGTCGGCCGCAGGGCGGAGCACGACGGCATCGAGCAGATACTCCATCCCTGCTTCGACAGGAATCGCGGCGCGCCCCTGATCGCCTGTGCGCACGATTGTAACCTCGACCATGTCCTCTTCATCACGGGCATAGACCTCGATCTGTGCATTTGCACGTGGAGCGTCATTATACAGCAGTTCTACATCCAGCACGCCGTCAAAATCGGCGGCGTAGGGGTTGTCGAGCGCTACAAATTCTGTGGCCAGCCCCAGCGCACGGTCCGCGCCTTGGCCTGTTCCCACTGCAATCAGGGATTTGGAATGGCGGGTGTAGGTCTCCTTAAAGCCCTCTTTGTCCCAGCCGCGCGCGGTATGGGTTGCCTCGGCCTCGCTGAAATCCTTGTGCGCCACAAACTTCATAAATTTGGGCCAGTCTTTGTAGGTTATGACGGCGGGAGCGGCCTCATGCGCTAATATCATCAGCCCGTTTTGCTGGGGCGCGGGCAGCTGGATCGCGGGGCGGTCGCCCATACGGCCCTCGATCGGGGCTGTCGTGTCTCCGATCGTGGCTTCAATACGTGTCGTCGTGCGCTCGAAATACGACTGCTGCGATCCTTTGAACAATTCGCCATTTCGCAAGTCGGCGGCAATGGGCGCATCGCTTTTCACTTGAAACTCCAGTGGATCAATCCAGAATTCATGGGACAGGGCTGGTGCCGTGTGGAGCGACAAAAATAACAAAGCGACCAAATTGGGGAATTTCATGAGACGGCAATCCTTTTTTCTACTGATCAAGCTGGCACTGGTGCTGCTATTGTCAAGCAATCCTGCACAGGCACATGAGGTTGTCCCTACAATCGCAGATGTGGCAGTTGTGGAGGACAGTGCCAAGCTTCATCTGAGCATCAACCTTGATGCGTTCTTGGCGGAGGTTGATCTTGGTGCTGTCGATAACACGGATGAGGCACCCCAGGCACGTGAATATGATACCCTGCGCGCGCTGTCCGCAGATGCTCTGGCCGATCGTGCGCCCGAGCTACTGGAGCAGTGGAACGCTCTTCCTGTACTGAGCGTCGACGGCACGCCTTTGATCTTACAGACCGAAGCTCTTTCTGTGCCCGCAGACATAGATCCCGAACTGCCCCGCATCGCCGAATGGTCGCTTGTTGCGGATATGCCCGCAGGCGCCGCCATCACGGTTGCATGGCCAGAAGGTGGCGGCGATCTGATCGTCCGCCAGCAGGGCGTTGAAGCTCCTTTTACAGGTCTGGTAAGCGGCGGCGGCGTAAGCCCGCCGATCTCGCTTGGCGGTGGAGACCAGATGACAGGTTGGCAGAGCTTCGTAGCCTATATCCCCGTGGGTTTTGACCACATCCTGCCGAAAGGCCTTGATCACATCCTGTTTGTGATGGGGCTTTTCTTTTTGTCCACGAAGCTGGGGCCGCTTATCTGGCAAGTGTCTGCGTTTACTCTCGCGCACACCGTGACACTGGCGCTTGGCGCGCTGGGTTTGGTCAACGTACCGGGAAGCATTGTAGAGCCGCTGATTGCGGCCTCCATCGTATATGTCGCGGTCGAGAATATCTTTGCCCGCGGTCTTACCAAATCACGGCCATTCATCATCTTTGGCCTTGGCCTGTTGCACGGGTTGGGCTTCGCTTCCGTGCTGGGCGCTTTCGGCTTGCCCGAAGATCAATTCATTCCTGCGCTTATCGGGTTCAACGTCGGCGTCGAGGTGGGTCAGCTCACAGTGATTGCAATGGCCTTTGCACTCATCTGGTTGGCCGTTCTGGCTGCGCGTCAGGGGAGGCTGACGGGCGTTGAGGAAATGGTGACGGAATACCCTGTGATGTTCCGCGCCCTGTCGATGACAGGATCGCTTATCATCGCCATTATCGGCGTCTATTGGGTGATCGAGCGGACGTTGCTGTAACGCCTTAGCGGGTTGCAGACCAAAGTGTGGTCAGGGCGGCAACTGGATCGTCCTGACCCCAAATTTCGTCTCCGATACCGAAAAAGTCGGTCACGGGAGCGAGCTTTGCAATCATCGCGGAATCGAGCTGACCTTCGGCCACGCATGGCACTTCGATTACGTCCGACCACCACTGGAACATATCCATTTCTGCAATCTCGCCGTCAAACAGAGCCGTGGGTTGGACTGGGCCGAAAGACACGTAATCTGCGCCTGCTTCGCCTGCGGTCATCCCGTCGTGCCGCGAGCCTGCGCAGAAACTGCCGACGATTGCGTCAGGGCCAAGCGTGCTACGCGCATGGCGGACCGAGCGGGCCGCATCCGACAAATGAACGCCGTCGAGGCCAAGCCGCTCCGCAAGAATCGTATGGTCCTCAATGACCAGCGCCACATCGCGCGCATCCGTCACACCGCGAAGCGTATCAGCGGCACGTGACAAGACGTCTTCATCCTTGCTCGACAGTGCAAGGCGCACGCAGGCTGTCGCATGGGAATCCAGCACACGGGCAAGCGTTTGCGGATAGACTTCAAGGTCAAGCACGCTCGGCGTGATAAGGTAGAGTTGTGGCTGCTCTGGTGCGTCTGTCATCTTTACTGTCCTCCAAGGCGTGGCTGTGGCTTTAGCGTAATCCGCGACAGTTTGGAAAGCCAATTCAGCGCATCACACCATATTGGCAAGGGCAGGGGCGTGGGGTAACACCGCAATATGACAGTTGAACACCCCACCGCCCCGAGTTTCGTCCTTGTCCGCCCGCAGATGGGTGAAAACATCGGCGCCGCTGCGCGCGCGATGCTTAATTTCGGGCTTGAGAATATGCGCATCGTCGCCCCCCGCGATGGCTGGCCAAATCCTGCTGCGGTTGCGATGGCGTCAGGTGCGGGGCGCGTGCTGGACGGTGCAGTTGTTTCACCTGATCTGCCTGATGCTCTGGGTGATTGCAGTTTCGTTTTCGCCACCACTGCGCGGGACCGCGACCTCACAAAACCAGTCTACACACCTGAGGCTGCGATGCAGCTTGCTGCTGAAAAGATCGCAAATGGAGAGCGTGTGGCAGTGCTGTTCGGGCCGGAGCGCGCAGGGTTGGAGAACGACGATATATCGCGCGCCAATGCGATTGTATCGGTGCCGACCAATCCCGATTTCGCCTCCCTTAACCTTGCGCAATGTGTACTGCTGATGGGCTACGAATGGATGCGCTTGCAAAGTGATCAGGCCCCTGTAGACGCGGCACTTGCGGGGACGCAATGGGCAGAACATGCCGAGATCGAGCATCTGGCAAAGCACTACGAGGACCGGATGGAGGAAGCAGGCTTCTTCTACCCCGAGCATAAAGCCGCTTCGATGAAGACCAACCTGCGCAATATGTGGAGCCGCCTGCCGCTGACGCGCGCCGATGTGCAAATCCTGCATGGTACCTTGCGGCAGATGGTCCGCTGGAAGGAACGCGGCTAGACGACTGGGGCGCAAAGGACTACCTCGAACCTAAGAGGAAGACGGAGAATATCATGGCTACCAACCGAAAGCTTTTTGAAGACGTAACTGCCGGAACAGCAAAACCCGTTGCCACAAAAGGCGTGATTGATGCAGGGCGCACAGATGCACGCGGTGCTATCCGCAAATGGCTGTTCATGCTCTTTGGGCTGGTGTTCCTGATGATCCTTGTGGGCGGTGCCACGCGCCTGACCGACAGCGGCCTGAGCATTACCGAATGGCGGCCTGTCACAGGAGCCGTCCCGCCGCTAAGCGCGGCGGAGTGGGAGTCCGAGTTCGAGCTTTACCGCCAGATCGACGAATACCAGCTTCAGAACAAAGGCATGACCCTCGCCGAATTCAAGGTCATCTATTGGTGGGAATGGGGGCATCGCCAGTTGGGCCGCGTGATCGGGCTTGTCTGGTTTATCGGCTTTGCGTGGTTTGCGCTGCGCCGTCAGATCCCTACAGGCTGGACACCACGTTTGCTGCTTTTGGGCGGCTTGGGCGGTCTGCAAGGGGCGATCGGCTGGTGGATGGTGGCCTCTGGTGTGACTGTAGGCGAGGGGATGCTGGATGTTGCGAGCTACCGCCTTGCGACCCATCTGGGGCTGGCCTTTGTCATCCTTGGTTTCATCACATGGTACGCGCTGCTGTTGGGGCGGCCAGAACGCGACCTGATGCAAGCGCGCCGCAGCGCGGACGCGGGCCTCAGCAAACGTGCCACGGGCTTGATGCACTTCACGCTGCTGCAAATCCTTATTGGTGCGCTGGTCGCAGGGATCGACGCAGGCCGCACCTACAACGACTGGCCGCTCATGGCGGGGGCTTTCCTGCCACCGTTTCCCTTCGAGCTTGAGCCCGTTTGGCGCAATTTCTTCGAAAACGCTGGGCTGGTGCAGTTCATCCACCGCATTACGGCCTATCTGCTCTTTGCCTACGGTCTGTTTGTCTGGCTGCAGGGGCGCAAATCCGCGCATTCTGCAACACGCTTTGCCTTTAATGCCGTCATGGCAGTCCTGCTGCTACAGGTCGTCTGGGGCGTGATCACCGTGCTTTATGGCGCACCCGTTCACATCGCCCTTGTGCACCAAGGGCTGGCCGTGGTCCTGTGGGTTCTGATCCTGCGGGCCCGCCATCTGGCGATGTATCCGCAGACCGACAGCATCCGAGGAGCGACTGCATGACCGCATATGATGATTTGATGGCCTTTACCCGCGACACACAGGCTTTGGGGCAGGTAGCGGGCCGCTTGGGGTGGGATCAGGAAACGATGATGCCGCGCGGGGCCGCACCACAGCGCGCCGAGGAAATGGCCGCGATGGAGAGCGTGCTGCACAGCCGCCGCATTGATCCCCGTGTGGGTGACTGGCTGGCGGCGATTGACGACAAAACGCTGGATACCGTGGGCCAAGCCAACATGCGCCACATCCGCCGCAGTTTCGAGCGCACCAGCAAACTGCCTGCTGCCTTGGCCACCAAACTGGCCAAACTCACCTCCGCAGCGCAAGGCATCTGGGCCGAGGCGCGCGCAGCTGATGATTTCAAAGCCTTTGCACCAACACTGGCCGAGGTGATCATGCTCAAGCGTGAGGAGGGTCAAGCACTGGCCGCGGGCGGCGACGTGTATGACGCGATGCTTGCCGATTATGAGCCGGGCACAACAGGCGCCGATCTTGAAGCGATGTTCGGCTCGATGCGCCCAGTTCTGTCGGATTTGCGTGCCGCCATTCGCGATGCATCCCCTGTTTCAAAGCTGGAGGGAACATTCGACGAGGCCGCACAGATGAAACTGACACGGCAGCTGGCCAAAACCTTCGGCTATGACATGTCGCGGGGGCGTGTGGACAAAGCGGTTCACCCGTTCTCCAGCGGGTCTGGTCTGGACGTTCGTATCACAACGCGCACCAACGAGGCCGATCCCTTCAACTGTTTTTACTCCACCATCCACGAGGTCGGCCACGCGGCTTATGAACAGAACATCGATGATGCCTATCTTTTGACGCCATTGGGCAGCGGTGTGAGCATGGGCGTTCACGAAAGCCAGAGCCGCATTTACGAGAACCAGATCGGCCGCAGCCATGCGTTCACGGGTTGGCTGTTCAGTCAGATGAAAGAGGCGTTTGGCGATATCGGCGTGGCGGATGCAGACGCATTTTATGCCACCGTCAACCGCGTCGGCGACGGGTTTATCCGCACTGAGGCAGACGAGTTGCAATATAACCTGCACGTGCTGCTGCGCTTTGATCTGGAGCGCGCATTAATGGCGGGTGATCTGCAAGTAAGCGAGCTTGAGGCCGCATGGAACGACCGTTTCAAAGCGGACTTCGGCTATGCCGTGGACAAGCCGTCAAACGGCGTGTTGCAGGATGTGCATTGGTCCGTAGGCCTGTTCGGCTACTTCCCGACGTACTCTCTTGGGAATGTCTACGCGGGCTGTCTTAACGAAGCGATGCGCGCCGCGTTGCCCGATCTGGATGCTGATCTTGCGCAGGGCGACACATCCGCCGCGACAGCCTGGCTGGGCGCAAATGTGCAAACGCACGGCGGTCTTTATGAACCGCGAGAGGTGATTGAACGCGCTGCGGGGCAAGCACCCAGCGAGGCGCCGTTGCTGACCTATCTTAAAGAAAAGTTCAGCGGCATTTACGGGCTTTGACCGTGTTCTTCAGAAGTCTCTCTGTGGCCATGGTGCTCTGCGCAGGCACGGCCGTGTCAGCAGGGTGCGCGCCACCGTTGAAGAAATTTCTGTATTGCCAGATCGAAGGCGCTCAGAAAGAGGTTGAGGTTTGCTTTGATGAAAACGCGGCCAGCTACCGCTTTGGTCCGGTTGGAGGACAGGCGGAACTAGTGCTCAATCGCAGGATTTCGGATGGCGCGCGCTATCATCCGTGGCAAGGAATCGGGCGCAGCATTGCAGAGGCCATCGAATTCGACAATCAGGGCTATGTCTATGAAGCGTACGGTGGATTCGACCGACTGACTGGCGCGGATGAGAGTATCGAATCCAGCTTCGGGGGCATTCGTATCTCGAAAGATGACGTGAAGGTTGCCGAGCTGATTTGTATCCCTAAAACCGTCGAGTGGTCCTACTAGCCTAAACCAACGGCAACATGGACTTGCACTGCTAGACAAAATAGAAAAAGCAGCCACTCCGATCGGAGGCGGCTGCTTTTTTGTTTGAACGGCTTAGCTTTTATTCCACGTCAGCTTCGTCTTCATCGCCTTGATCCGCGATCCAAGCCACAGAAACAACTTCCTCGTTCTTGCCTGTGTTGAACACCTTCACCCCGCCAGCACTACGTGAGCGGAAGGAGATGCCGTCCACAGGCACGCGGATCGACTGGCCTTTGGAGGTGGCGAGCATGATTTGGTCGTCCATCTCAACAGGGAAGCTGGCCACAATATCGCCGAGCGGCAAACCCTTGGTCCACGCAGTCACACCTTGGCCGCCGCGCCCGCGCAGGGGATAGTCGTGGCTGGAGGTGAGTTTACCCGCGCCGCCTGCAGTGATCGTAAGGATCAGGTTTTCGGCGGCTGACATCTCGACGTAGCGCTCATTGGAGAAGTTCGGATCGGCTGGCGCGTCTTCTTCATCGTTCGCATCCTCGTCCGACAGACCCGCCATGGCGCGGCGCATCTTGAGGTAAGCGGTACGCTCTTCCGAGCTTGCGTCGAAGTGGCGGATGATCGACATGGAGACAACACGATCGTCACCGCCCAGCTTGATCCCGCGCACACCAACGGAATTGCGGCTGTTGAATACGCGCACATCTGTGGCGCGGAAGCGGATCGCGCGGCCCGAATTGGTGGTCAGCATCACATCGTCATCATGGCTCGCGATGCGCGCATTGATCAGGGTAGTGCCCTCATGCTCATCCTCGAATTTCATCGCGATCTTGCCGTTGCGCATGACGTTGGTGAAATCAGAGAGCTTATTGCGGCGCACGGTGCCTGCGGAAGTGGCGAACACCACTTGCAGGTCGTCCCATTCCTTCTCGTCGCGGTCCACGGGCATAATTGCCGCGATGGAGACACCCGCAGGGATTGGAAGGATGTTCACAATCGCCTTGCCCTTGGAGGTGCGGCCCCCTTGAGGCAGGCGCCATGTCTTGAGTTTGTAGACCATGCCATCGGTGGTGAAGAACAACAGTTGCGTATGCGTATTGGCCACAAAGAGGGTTGTGACGACATCCTCTTCCTTCGTAGCCATGCCGCTGACACCCTTGCCGCCGCGGCGCTGACTACGGAAATCGGCCAGCGGTGTGCGCTTGATGTAGCCACCGGAGGTAACGGTGACGACCATATCCTCACGTTCGATCAGGTCTTCGTCGTCCATATCGCCGGACCAGTCGACAATCTCGGTGCGGCGCGGCACGGCGAAGAGCTCGCGCACCTCGGCCAGCTCATCGCGGATGATGGCCATGATGCGGTCGCGGCTGCCCAGAATTTCGAGGTATTCCTTGATCTTCGCTGCCAGCTCTTCCAGCTCATCCGTGACTTCTTTCACGCCGATCTGGGTGAGGCGCTGCAAACGCAGCTCGAGGATCGCACGGGCCTGCGTCTCCGACAGGTTATAGGTGCCATCTTCATTCGCTGTGTGCGTTGGGTCGTCAATAAGCGCAATATATTGCAGGATGCTTTCCGCAGGCCAGCGGCGCGTCATAAGCTTTTCACGTGCCTCACCTGCATCGGCAGAGGAGCGGATGGTGGCGACGACTTCGTCGATGTTGGTGACGGCGACAGCCAGACCACACAGGATGTGGCTGCGCTCGCGCGCCTTGCGCAGCAGATAAGCGGTACGACGCGCGACGACGTCTTCGCGGAAGTCGATGAAGCAGGTAAGGAAGCGGCGCAGGGTTAGCGTCTCGGGACGGCCACCGTTGAGCGCCAGCATGTTACAACCGAAATAGGTTTGCATCGGCGTAAAGCGGAAGAGTTGGTTCATCACCACTTCCGCCGTCGCATCGCGCTTGAGCTCGACCACGACGCGCACGCCGTTGCGGTCACTTTCGTCTTGCACGTGAGCAATGCCTTCAATCTTCTTTTCGCGCGCTTGCTCGGCGATCCGCTCGATCATGGTGGCTTTGTTCACCTGGTAGGGAATTTCGTCGATGACAATGGCCCAACGGTCCTTGCGGATCTCTTCGATCCGCGTTTTCGAGCGTACGATGACAGAGCCGCGCCCTTCCAGATACGCTTTGCGCGCGCCTGAGCGGCCCAACATGATGCCGCCTGTGGGGAAATCAGGGCCAGGTACGTATTCAATCAGCTCTTCGGACGTGAGATCGGGATTCTCGATCAGCGCGAGGCAAGCATCCACCACTTCGCCCAAGTTATGGGGGGGGATGTTGGTGGCCATGCCGACAGCAATACCGCCTGCACCGTTGACCAGCATATTGGGAAAACGTGCGGGCAGTACGGTAGGTTCACGGTCTTTGCCGTCATAGTTGTCCTGAAAATCAACGGTTTCCTTGTCGATGTCCGTCAGCAGATAGGCCGCAGGCTTGTCCATGCGTACTTCGGTGTATCGCATCGCAGCAGCATTATCACCGTCCATGGAGCCAAAGTTGCCCTGTCCGTCAAGCAGCGGCAAAGACATGGAGAAATCCTGCGCCATGCGCACCAGCGCGTCATAGATCGCGGAATCCCCATGGGGGTGGTATTTACCCATCACATCGCCCACGCCACGCGCTGACTTACGATAGGGTTTGTCATGCGTATTTCCGCCCTCGTGCATCGCATAGAGGATGCGGCGGTGCACTGGCTTTAACCCGTCGCGCAGATCGGGGATGGCGCGACTGACAATAACGCTCATCGCATAGTCGAGATAGCTGGTGCGCATCTCGCTTTCGATGGTGACAGAGGGGCCCTCGAATAGAGGGCGCGTGTCGCGGTTTTCGTCTTCGTTATCAGGGGTTTCTGGCGTGTCGGTCAATGTCTGTCCCAGCTTGGCTGATGTGCGCTATATCTTGCGTCATAGTATAGCGCGAAGCCCAGATAAGGTGCAATCCCAATGCTGCGCAAAAGCGGCGATCTCGGGGCCGCTTCGCTTCGCCAGTATTGGCGCTGCCGCAACTCTGACGCCACGTTACGTTTCAGACATGAAAAAGGGCGCTTAAGGTCGACCAAACAGTTCTGGGAGATCACCGATGCAACGCTTGCTCACAAACCATAAAAATATCACGGCAACACGGCTTGAGGATGTGGCCGCTGTCGCATTGGGGGCAGGGCAAGCACGCCTGAAGCTTGAGAGCTTTGCGCTAACAGCAAATAACGTCACCTACGCCGCATCAGGCTTTGCCATCGGGTATTGGAAGTTCTTTCCTACGGATGTCGAAGGCGAGGGTTTGGTCCCTGTCTGGGGCACCGCCGAAGTTGTCGAAAGCGCCAGTGACGCGCTCGCTGTTGGGACACGGCTCTATGGCTTCTACCCGCTGGCGCAGGAATTGGTGATCGAGCCTGAGGCGGACGGTCACGGTGGTTTCGTTGACGCCGCTGCACACCGTGCCGATCTGCCAGCAGTCTACAACCGTTATACGCCTGTGCGCGCAGGTGACGCTACCCAAGACCACATGCGCGCGCTGCTGCAACCTTTGCTGGCCACGTCCTACCTGCTGTTTGACTGGCTGATGGACAACGGATGCTTTGGCGCCTCAAACATCATCATCGGCAGTGCCTCATCCAAAACGGGGTTAGGTCTGTGCAAGTATCTCGCCGAGCCGGAGAAGCGGGCGCACAAGATTATCGGTATGACATCGCAGCGCAACAAGACCTTCGTCGAACAGCTCGGCGCCTGTGATCAAGTGCTGACCTATGACCAGATCGCCGACCTGCCGCAGGTGGCGTCAGTCTATGTCGATATGTCGGGCAATGCCGAGGTAAAGTGCGAGGTTCACAGCACTCTCGGGGCGCATCTCAAACACTCCTCCGCTGTGGGGATAAGCCACTGGGACCAATTCAATCCGCAAAGCGACGTTGAAGGCGTGAAGCCGCAATTCTTCTTTGCCCCCGCCCAAATCGCCAAGCGCCGTGAGGAGTGGGGGCCAGGCGTCCTGGAAAAACAGATTACGGAAAGCTGGAAACGACTGGCGCAGGATGCGTCAAGCTGGTTGGAAGTGCAGGTGCACGAGGGGATCGAGCAGGCGCAGGGTGTCTATGCCTCTTTGGCGGACGGCAGCGCCAATCCCCGCCACGGCCATATCATTCAGCTTTAGGCGGAGCAGCTGGCCCCACCCAAGACGCAGAATTTTGCACAATGTGGATGGTTGAGGGCGACATCGCGCTCGGCCTCCTCCAGCGTCTCGCCCAGTTCGAACTCGGGCGAGTAGGGCAGCAGGGTGCAGGCAAGCACGGCCAGCTTTTCAGAACCGCGCCGTTTGACCACCATCCGTGACGAGGCGCACATGACCGCATCGGGGGATTTGTCGAGAATACCCCAGCAGGCTGTGGTGATTTCAGGCACTTCGACGCTCTCGTCCATTTCAGGAAAAAGAACAGTCATCGCAGGATCATAGGCATCTATCTTAAAGTCATGCTTGGCATAAAACGCCGCATATCCTGCGCGGCTGTCGGCATCTGTATCCTCGAACACCGACCGTCCAGCTACAGCCATTGTAAATCCGTTGTCACGCAGCCAGCGCATGCCGTCCAAAGTCTTGGCAAGGGCGCCTGCGCCGCGCTCTGCATCATGCAGATCCTCGCGATAGTGATCCACCGAGATGCGCAGCGTTAGCTTGCCAGGATAGGCAGCCTGCAAGCGCAGCAGGCCTTCACGCATCTTTTTGCGCATCATCGGCAGCATCGCATTGGTCAGGATAAGCACGTCATAGCCACGTTCCAGCGAGGCTTCGGCAATCTCGATCATCTGCGGGTTCATAAATGGTTCACCACCCGTGAACGCAATTTCTCGAACGCCCCAATTGCGCGCTTCAAGCTGGTCAAGATAGCCGCGCACCTCTTCGGCGGTGATGTAGACCAGCGCATCATTGGTCGGGCTTGAGAGAATATAGCAGTTCACGCATTCGATATTGCACAGCGTGCCTGTGTTGAACCAAAGCGTCTGCGGGTCATTTAGCGCAACCGTAGCGCGGGCTTCACCATCGGCGGTGAGGGCGCTGTCGACAAATTTCCCGTGGTTTGCCAAAGGGGTATCTTTCACGTGCGCGCCTCTCAGTGTCTTAACTCGGATTGATAAATGGGCCAGCGCGGCGTGAAAGGCAAGAAAAGAGCATCAATAAGTATGCACAGTATCGTGAGCACAAATATTTATTGCTTGTTTGCGCTAACATTGGCTATGACTGCGGCAAAGCATGTTCCCCGCTGGCAAGTGGACGACGACCAGAATAGCATCGCGCCAAAGAAAGAGGCATTACCATGGTTTCACGCGTCATACCTGTTGATCAGTTCGATCTGGTGATCTTTGGCGGCACGGGCGATCTGGCTCGCCGCAAGATTTTGCCCGGCTTGTTTCGCCGCTTTTGCGCGGGGCAAATGCTGCCCGAGGCGCGGATCATTGGTGCCGCACGCAGCGACTTGGATACGCATGGCTACCGCGAGATGATCCGGGAGGCGATTGCCGAATTCGGCGAGCTTAGTGCGATCGATCCCGAGCAGGTTGATCAGTTTCTTCAACTGCTAAGCTTTGTCAAAGTTGATGCCTTGGGCGATGAAGGCTGGGCAGAGCTTCAATCCTTGATGGGGGGAACAGGTCGCATTGAAGCCTATTATTTCTCTGTCGGGCCATCCTTGTTCGGGGACATTGCCGAGCGGTTGCAGAAGTGGGGTATGGCTGACGCGGATGCGCGCATTGTGGTCGAAAAACCCTTTGGCCGCGATCTTGAGACCGCGCGTGCGCTCAACCAGACACTGGCCACCTATTTCAACGAAGACCAGATTTACCGGATCGATCACTATCTGGGAAAAGAGACGGTTCAGAACCTCATGGCTGTCCGCTTTGGCAATATGCTGTTCGAGCCTTTGTGGAACAGCCAGTATGTCGACCATATCCAGATTACAGTCGCCGAGACTGTAGGCGTTGGGGGCAGGGGCGAGTATTACGATAAATCAGGTGCGATGCGCGACATGGTGCAGAACCACCTGATGCAGCTTTTGTGTTTGATCGCAATGGAGCCTCCATCGCAATTCTCTCCCGATGCGGTGCGCGATGAAAAGCTCAAGGTAATCCGTGCGCTTGATCCTGTGTTGCCGCATCATATTGTACGCGGCCAATATCAGGCAGAGCCATGCAACGAGCCCGAGAATCCCGGCTACCGCACCGAGGTCGGCAATCCGCGGTCACGCACGGAATCCTTCGTCGCCCTGCGTGTCGAGATCAGCAACTGGCGGTGGGCAGGCACGCCATTCTATCTGCGGACGGGCAAGCGGATGTCAGAGCGGGCCTCCGAAATAAGGGTGGTTTTCAAAGACACTCCGCACAGCATTTTCGGCGAAGAAGCGGGCCGTCACCGCAATGTGCTGTCCATCAGATTGCAACCCAATGAAGGCATCACCCTCGGCGTGACGATCAAAGAGCCGGGTCCGGGCGGCATGCGTCTGATCGACGTGCCGCTGGACATGAGTTTCGCCGAAACTCTGGACCCCGACGATATCGAGCATGTGGACGCCTATGAGCGGCTGATCATGGATGTGATCCGCGGCAACCAGACCTTGTTCATGCGCGGCGACGAAGTCGAGGCGGCATGGCGTTGGACCGATCCGATTATCGAGGGATGGCAGGCGCGAAATGACGTTCCCAAACCGTACGAGACGGGCAGTGACGGGCCGACCGATGCGAATGAGTTGTTGCGCCGTGAGGGGCGCTCTTGGCGGAAAGAAACATAATGAAGCTGATTGAGTACTCAGACAAAGATACCTTGATGGTTGAGCTCGCGCAGGTGCTCGAAGCCTCTCTTGCCCGCGCGCTGGCCGAAAAGGAAACCGTCACATTCGCCGTGCCGGGGGGGACAACACCTGGTCCTCTGTTCGATGCGCTCAGCGCTGCGCCCTTGGCATGGGAGCGCGTGCATGTGATCCTGACGGATGAGCGTTGGGTGCCCCAAGATGACGCGCAATCCAACGCGGCTTTGATCAAGAAGCGCCTGTTGACAGGGGCTGCCGCTGCCGCACAATTTACGCCCTATTATAGCGCAACGTCAGAAATTGCGCAGGCCGCCACGGCCTTATCCGTCGAGTTGGAGCCGTTGCTTCCGATTGACGTGCTTTTGTTGGGAATGGGCGCAGATATGCACACGGCCTCCCTTTTTCCGGGTGCCGCTGGGCTTGATGCCGCTCTGTCGCAAGATGCGCCGATGTTTCTTCCCGTCTCTGTACCAGGGCATACGGTGCAGCGCTTTTCACTCACTTCACCCGCGTTGAGTAGCGCGCGTGATACCCATGTGCTCATCACGGGACCACAAAAGCGCAAAGCGCTCGAGCAGGCCGGAACTCTCCCGCCAGAGCAGGCCCCGATCGGTCTGATGCTGGACACTGCAACAATTCACTGGAGCGCGGAATGACACTTTGGAATGATCTCGGCCGTCAGTATGAAGCCACCCGCGCGCGTGCGATTGTTGACCTAATCGCGGACCCAGCGCGGCTTGATGATTTCACCGTTCAGACGAGCGACCTCTATTTCGATTTTTCCAAAACCAACATTGACCGCGACACTCTGGGCCTTTTGCTGTCGCTGGCGCGCGAAAAGGGTGTTGAAACGCGACGCGACGAGATGTTTGCAGGCGCGAAGATCAACACCACCGAAGATCGCGCCGTACTGCACACCGCGTTGCGCAATCTGGATGGGGCGAGCATCGAGGTAGATGGTGCCGATGTGATGCCCGCCGTGCATGAAACACTCCGTGCCATGCGCGCCTTTGCCGACAAGGTACGCAGTGGTTCAATCACCGATGTGATTAATATCGGGATCGGCGGCTCTGACCTTGGCCCGCGCATGGCGGTTGCTGCACTTGCCCCTTATCACGACGGACCTCGGGTTCACTTCGTGTCCAATGTGGATGGTGCGCATATCAGCGACACACTGCGCGGTCTGGATGCAAAAACAACTCTGGTGATTGTCGCGTCGAAAACATTCACCACAATCGAGACACTGACCAATGCGCGCACAGCGCGGGCTTGGATGGTGGATCACGGCGGCGATCCTTCCACGCAATTTGCAGCGCTCAGCACGGCCCAAGAAAAGACTGACGCCTTCGGCATTGCCCCCGAACAGGTGTTCGGTTTCGAGGATTGGGTCGGGGGGCGCTACTCCGTCTGGGGGCCAGTGGGGCTGTCGCTGATGATCGCAATCGGTCCAAAGGCTTTCGATGCGTTCCTGCGCGGCGGACAGGCGATGGACACCCATTTTTGCGCAGCCGAGCTACACGAAAACCTTCCCGTTTTGCTTGCGCTTACGGGCATTTGGCACAATCAGGTATGCGCTCATGCTACCCGTGCCGTTCTCCCTTATGACGAGCGGTTGGGATTGCTGCCCAGCTACCTCCAGCAGCTGGAGATGGAATCAAACGGGAAGGGTGTCCGCCTTGATGGCAGCGCGGCAGAGCAGCCGACCGGACCTGTCGTCTGGGGCGCTGCGGGTACCAATGGCCAGCACGCATTCTATCAGTTGATCCATCAGGGTACGCGGGTGATACCTTGCGAATTTCTGCTTGCAGCTCAAGGGCATGAGCCCGATCTGGCCCATCATCACGATCTGCTGATCGCAAATTGTCTGGCCCAGTCACAGGCGCTGATGACAGGCCGCACACTGGATGAGGCCCGCGCCATTGCAGCAAAAGCTGGCTTCACAGGCGACGAGCTTGAGCGCCAAGCAGCTCACCGCGTTTTTGAAGGCAACCGTCCGTCTACAACATTGCTCTACCCACAACTTGATCCCTTCACACTCGGCCAGATCATCGCGCTCTATGAGCATCGCGTGTTTGTGGAAGGGGTGATCCTTGGCATCAACTCCTTCGATCAATGGGGCGTCGAACTGGGCAAGGAGTTGGCCACAGCGCTTCAACCCGTTGTCGAGGGCACGCAAAGCAGCGAGAGCGAGGATGCGTCAACCGCAGCACTGGTTGATTTCATCCACCGCCAACGCGACTGAGCAAAGCGTTCACATCATATCAGGCGCGCGGCCCACACGGTTTGCAAGCTTACCCACGCTCAGGCCCTGTACGATGATCGAAAAGACAACCACCACATAGGTGCAGGTCAGGATCAGCGGCTTCCATTCCCCTTCAGGGAGCGAAAGTGCCAGTGCGACGGATATGCCGCCCTTGAGCCCGCCCCACGTCATGATAGGCACAACACCTGCATTGAAGCTGCGGAAGGGGCGTAGCAGACTGATAGGAACGGCGACAGCGACAAACCGCGCCAGAAGTGCCAGTCCGATTGCGGCCACAGCTGTCAGCAAGACATCATCATCGAATGCGATGGCAAAGACCTCGAACCCGATAAGCAGGAAGAGCACCGCATTCAGAATTTCGTCAATCAGCTCCCAAAAACCGGCGACGTAAGATCGCGTTTGCTCTGACATCCCTTCTGACGTTCCAACATCCCCGATGAGCAGCCCCGCGCAGACCGCCATGATCGGCGCGGAGACGTGCAGGAACACAGCCAACTCATAGCCGCCAAAAGCTAGTCCCAGCGTGAGCAACACCTCAAGCGGATAATCGTCGATGCGGCGCATGACCCGAAATGTGAGCCAACCCAGCACCAGCCCAAGCACGGCACCGCCCAAAGCCTCTTGGAAGAACAGGATAACGGCCCCTGTGAGCGGATCGGTCGCAGGGCCGTGATCATTCATGGACGGGAAGGCAAGGCCGACCAGGACCAGAAACACGACATAGCCAACGCCATCGTTAAACAGGCTCTCACCTGCGATCTTCGTCTCGAGCGCGCGAGGCAGCTCGGCCTCGCGGAGCACGCCCATCACGGCGACCGGATCAGTGGGAGAAATGAGTGCCCCGAACACCAGTGCCACCAGCAAAGGCATACCCGTAAGCCACGAAAACCCGATGCCCACGATCATCGTAGAGAGCGCGATGCCTAACGTCGCCATCAGAAACACAACGCGCCACTGCGCGCGCAGGTCCGAAATCTTGACATGCAGCGCGCCGGCAAACAGCAAGAGGCCCAGCATGCCTTCTAAAAGGGCTTGGGAAAAATCAATGCCAGTGACGATCCCGCGGACTTGTTCAGCGATCCGCAACGCGGGCATCAGCGTATCCAGGCCCAACAGCACAAATGACGCCAGTAGCGAGACGATCAGAATGCCGATCGCAGACGGCAGGCGCAAAAACAGGTGGTTGATCACCCCAAACACCCCCGCAAGGACAATGAGGAGAGAAGTGATTTGTAGAAAACTCATGCAAGACGCTCCGCTGCTGTTGCGTCTTGCGTTGCACGGCAGGCCCTTGATGGCAATGGTCCGCTATCAATCCTGACATGTCCAACGGTTCAGAGCTGCTGAAGCGGTCTTGGCCAAATGGCCCGTCGGATTGATTGCGAGGTCGCGCCATTAGGCTGTAACCAGATCAGGAGCGCTGGAGCGGGTAACGAGAATCGAACTCGTAACTAAAGCTTGGGAAGCTGCCGTGATACCTTTTCACCATACCCGCGCGCCAGTGGCGTTTAGCTAAGCCGCAAGAGCCTGTGCGTCAAGTTGATTTGCGCGCTGTAGCATAGTTGATCTGTGCGGGGATCGCGATGCCCACCTCGGTCTGATAGGTGCCAAGCGCGTCTGTGAGTGCCTCCATCAGCAAGGCCTGTGCCGCCGCGTCCGCCTCGTGATAAAGCAGCGCGCTATGGGCAGGTCCGATCTGGCACATGATGCGGGCAAGTGCCTCAGCGCCGTCTGCACAGACTAATTGCTCAGTCACAACATCCACAGTCGGCAAAAGGCCAGCAGCGCTCAGAACAGCCTCGATACGGTCTGGCGCGCGGAACGCGAACGGACCGGGGGCGTCAGGGTCTGACTTAGGGATAGGACCCAAAATCTGGCGGGCAATCTGGGCGGGCAGGGTGAAGAACGGGTTCTCGCCAATCGCGCCCCATGCAGAGAAACTGATGATGCCGTCATCGCGCAGCGCCGCTGCCATATTCTTGAACGCCTTCACGCTGTCCTCAAAGAACATCACACCAAAGCGCGAAACGACTGCATCGGCAGTTTGCGGCACAAGCGGGTAGCTCTGTGCGTCGGCTTCAAGAAACCCGATGTTTGTGCGGCCCATGGCGCGGTTTTGGGCATCGTCCAGAAGCGTGCGGGATATATCTACACCTGTGACATGGCCGCTCTCGCCAATCTGCTCGGCAATGGCGAGCGTGCTACTGCCCGCGCCGCACCCGATGTCGAGGACGGAATGGCCTGCATCAAGATCGGCGCGTTTCAGCGTTTTGCCCAAGATCCCTGACAACAATGCATCCATGCCTGAGCGCTGTTCAACCCAGATGGGCCCTGCATCATCTGTCCAGAAATCACGCTGCTCGCTGTTGTCGCTCACCCGCGGCGCCTGCGTCTGCCGCCACTCTCACCGCCACCGCCTGTGTTGAACGTCGCAGTGGGGAGAGTGACAATGGAATTAAGGATCGGGAAGGGCTCAACCGCATTCGGCATGGCCGAGGCGTTGACGAAATGCTCTTGAAAACGCGGCTCGATCGCTGTTTCGATCTTGTGGATGTTGCGCACGGTCTCCTCGATCTCGGATCGGCTTTCGCGGTTGAGCAGAGCAATGCGCGCGCCTGTGCCTGCGGCGTTCCCCGCACTTGTGACCTTATCCAGCGGCGCATCGGGTATCATGCCCAACACCATCGCGTGTTTGGTCGAGATATGCGCGCCAAAGGCCCCCGCAAGTACAACACGGTCCACGCTGTCCACCCCGAACTTGTCCATCAGCAGGCGCGCCCCTGAATAGAGCGCGGCCTTGGCCATCTGGATTTCACGGATGTCGCGGTTGGTCACGGTGATCCTGGGACCGCCGTCAGCAGTGCCATCATAGACCAGAAAGCTGTTGGTGCGTCCGTCGGCAAAAACCGCCGAAGAGCCTGTCTGCTCGGCGGTGCCAATCAAGCCCGGCGCATCGACGATGCCATGGATGCGCATCTCGGCGACCATTTCGATGATGCCAGAGCCGCAAATGCCGGTGACACCTGTCTGGGCAATTGCATCTTCAAAGCCGTCCTCATTGGACCATAGGTCAGACCCGATGACCTTGAAGCGCGGCAGCTTGGTGTCTGCATCAATCTCGACCCGCTCGATCGCACCGGGTGCGGCGCGCTGACCACTGCTGATCTGTGCGCCCTCGAACGCAGGCCCCGTGGGCGAGGAACAGGCCAGCACCTTTTCCTTATTCCCCAGCAGGATTTCGGCATTCGTGCCCACATCGACAATCAGGACAAGATCCTCGGACGTGTCGGGATGCTCGGAAAGCGCCACAGCGGCGGCATCCGCCCCCACATGACCCGCGATACACGGGAGCATGTAGACACGGGCGCTTTCGTGGATGTTGAGATCAAGATCGCGGCCACGCAGGCGCATGGCGTTGGAGGTGGCAAGGGCAAAGGGTGCTTGGCCCAACTCGAACGGATCAATGCCCAGCAAAAGGTGGTGCATCACAGGGTTGCACACAAAGACGGCATCCACGATCAACTGCTTGTCGATCTGCGCCTCGGAGGTGAGCTGGATAAACAGAGCATTCATCCCCTCGCGCACCGCAAGCGTCATCTCCTCGGCACCGCGTGCGTTCATCATGGAGTAGCTGACGCGGCTCATTAAGTCCTCGCCAAAGCGGATTTGCGGGTTCATCACACCAGAGGAGGCGACGACCTCGCCCGTTTGCAAATCACACAGGTGCGCCGCAATGGTTGTGGAGCCGAGATCGACCGCAACGCCGTAGATTGTACCGTCGTAGAAACCCGGCCAAATGTGCATAATCCGCGGCTTGTTCTCGTCATCGCCAAGGTGCACGGCTACGGTGACCTTCCAATTGCCCTTGCGCAGGATCGGCTGCATCACATGCAGGATGTGCAGATCCGCCTTCACCTCTTCAATCTCCCACTGTTCCAGCAGCGCCTGTTGCAACCGCTCCAGATCGCCCGACGGGTCGTGCATGTCAGGCTCTTGCACCTCAACATAATAGAGCTTTGTCGACGGGTTGAGGATGATGTCACGGACCTCGGCGCGTTTGCGCACGACCTGTTTGTGCACTTGGCTTTCAGCGGGCACATCGATGATGACATCCTTAAGCACAGTCGCCTGACAGCCCAAGCGGCGGCCTTGTTTCAACCCGCGCTTCTCGTCATAGCGGGCTTCGACCTTGTTCCACTCCGACAGCGCGTCTGCCTCTACCGTGACACCATGCTTTGAGAAATCGCCATATCCCGGCGTTATCTGACACTTGGAGCATATGCCGCGTCCGCCGCAGACGGAGTCGAGATCGACCCCTAGCTGTCGTGCGGCCGTAAGCACAGGCGTGCCCACGGGAAATCGGCCGCGTTTGCCCGATGGCGTGAAAATAACAAGGGGATCATCACTCATGTTTCTGCATCCTGTGCGGTCTCTTCGGACAACATAGCCATTGGCGGAGCTAGGGAAAGCCTGCGCACGTCATAAATTCCTACAACAGCGTCATTCTTTCCAATTATGTTCCGCGGGCCTTCGCCTCAGGTGCTCAACCGTGCATGAAAGATGAAACCGAGAAAATTGAGAAGTATCTGTGCGGCCAAAATCTGGGTTGAGCCTGTCGGGTCATAGTCGGGCGCGACCTCGACCAGATCCATGCCAACCACTTCATGCCGCTCTGCTACGGCTTTGAGCAATTCGAGCACTTCGTAATAAAGGAACCCGCCATGGGACGGCGTGCCCGTGCCGGGCGCGATGGAGGGACAGAATGCGTCAATATCAAGCGTCACATAGACCCGCGCATCGGGTGGGATATGAGCCAGAACGCCACCCGTGCCCATGCTGCGGGCTTGGCGCACGCTGATGATGTCACTGCCCATGGCCCGCGCATCAGCGTAGCCTTCCTTGGCGGTAGAGCTGACGTTGCGGATACCCACCTGCGTGAGCCCCGTCACATAGTCATGCTCGGCGGCGCGGCGCATCGGGTTGCCGTGGCCGTGGCGCACACCGTGGCGGACATCAACAAAGTCCAGATGCGCGTCGATTTGCAGGATGTGGATGTCGCCTTGGCCGTCGAAGGCACGAACGCAGGGAATGTTGACCGAATGATCGCCACCAATCACCACGGGCAACGCGGCGGCCTCCAGCGCGGCTCGCACGCCCGCCTCGATATTGGCGTGGCTCCCTTCGGTATCGGTGTGGATAATATCTGCATCGCCCATATCCACGATGTTCACGTCACCTGGGAGATATGTCGCGTCATCCTCGTGGTCATAGGCACCCGCATGGCCAAAACTGAAGAGAGTAGAGGCCTCACGCACACCGCGGGGCCCAAAACGCGCTCCGCTGCGGTATTGCGTACCTGCATCAAAGGGTGCGCCAAGGATCGCCACATCCGCGTCAAGCTTGTCCCAGTCAGGCTCGTAAGGGCGTTTGCCGAATGTTGATATTCCGACAAAGGGCAGGTCCAGCCTGCCGCCTTCATATCCGTGTTTTGACATGTTGCCCTCCAATTTACCGCAGCTTTGGCCAAGCCTGTGCCAAATGCAAGCAAGAGCGTGCTACAGCCCTTTTCAATCGGGCATATCCGTGAGATAGCAAATTGCCAAATGAAGCCATTCCCTTGGAGGTTGATATGGAGATTCGTGAGGCCCTGACGTTTGATGATGTATTGCTGGTTCCGGCTGCATCCTCGGTCCTTCCCACTACTGCAGATACGCGCACCCGCGTGACCCAATCCATCGCGCTGAACATCCCGCTGCTCAGCTCGGCCATGGACACGGTAACCGAGGCACGCATGGCGATTGCCATGGCCCAAGCAGGCGGCATGGGCGTGATCCACCGCAACCTCGATATTGAAGAGCAGGCCCGCGAAGTCCGCCGCGTAAAGCGCTTCGAGAGCGGGATTGTCTATAACCCGATTACATTGCGCGCGGATCAAACGCTCGCCGATGCCAAAGCTCTGCAAGAACGCTATCGCGTGACGGGCTTTCCTGTCGTTGATGAGGCGGGGCGTGTGGTGGGTATTGTGACCAACCGCGACATGCGCTTTGCCACGGCCGATGACACGCCTGTGCACCTGATGATGAGCACCGACAACCTCGCGATCCTGCAAGAGCCTGCTGACCGCGAAGAGGCAATTAGCCTTATGAAAGCGCGCCGTATAGAAAAGCTGCTCGTGACCGATGGTGCAGGTAAACTGACCGGACTGCTCACGCTCAAAGACACCGAACAGGCCGTTCTCAACCCCACTGCCTGCAAGGATAATCTGGGGCGGCTGCGGGTTGCCGCTGCCACGACCACGGGCGATGCAGGGTTCGAGCGCTCCCAAGCGTTGGTGGATGCTGGCGTGGATATGATTGTCATCGACACAGCCCACGGGCACTCCGAAGGGGTCGCCGTAGCGGTGGAGCGTGCCAAGTCGCTCAGCAATGAAGTTCAGGTTGTTGCGGGTAACGTTGCCACCGGCGAGGCAGTGCGCGCACTCATCGGCGCAGGAGCGGATGCGGTTAAGGTCGGGATCGGACCTGGCTCGATCTGTACGACACGTATGGTTGCGGGCGTGGGTGTGCCGCAGCTCACAGCCATTATGGATTGCGCAAAAGCGGCGGGCGACACGCCTGTGATCGCTGATGGCGGCATCAAATTCTCGGGCGATTTTGCCAAGGCCATCGCAGCAGGCGCTTCCTGTGCCATGGTAGGCTCCATGATCGCGGGAACAGACGAATCTCCTGGCGACGTAATCCTCTATCAGGGCCGCAGCTTCAAAAGCTTCCGTGGCATGGGGAGCCTCGGAGCAATGGCCAGCGGCTCGGCTGATCGGTATTTCCAGAAGGACGCGGCAAGTGACAAGCTTGTGCCCGAAGGGATCGAGGGGCAGGTGGCCTACAAGGGCAGTGCCGCAGCCGTGGTGCACCAGATGGTCGGCGGTTTGCGCGCGGCCATGGGATACACGGGCTGCGCCACCATCGACGAGATGCGCAAGAACTGTAATTTCGTAAAAATCACAGGTGCAGGACTGAAAGAAAGCCATGTGCATGACGTGCAAATCACCCGCGAATCCCCCAACTACAGGGCCGGCTAGACTATGACCCCTGGCGCACGGGTGGCTGCAGCCATCGAAATTCTTGATATGATCGGTGACGGGCTCCCCGCCGAGCAGGTGTTGACCCGTTGGGGCAGAAACAACCGCTTTGCAGGGTCCAAGGACCGTGCAGCCATTCGCGACTACGTCTTTGATGTCATGCGTATCAAGCGCAGCGCCGCGTGGCTGGGCCGTGCAGGGACAGGGCGCGGACTGATGATCGGGCTGTTGCGCGCCCAAGGGGTCGACCCTAGCAGTTTGTTCACTGGCGAAGGTCATGCGCCCGCGCCGCTGATGGACTATGAAGAGGCCGCCGCCGCAGGCGAGATGCCAGAGCAAGAGCGCTGGAACCTGCCCGATTGGCTGGTTAAACGCTTTACTGCACAATTGGGAGAAAAGGCTGCCGAGACTGCCAGCGTTCTGGAGAGTAGAGCACCTGTCACACTGCGAATAAACAGTCTGAAAACAAACACTTCCGAGGCTCTTCAAATGTTGGAGGAGGCGGGCATTTCTGTGCTCCAGAATCCGCTCAGCCCGACAGCGCTCACTGTCACAGAAGGCGCGCGCCGCATTCGGAACTCACAGGCCTACACCGACGGGTTCGTTGAGCTTCAAGATGCCAGCAGTCAGGCCGTTGTCGATGCTTTGCCGCAGAGTAGCAAGGTGCTCGATTACTGCGCTGGGGGTGGTGGCAAATCGCTCGCGATTGCCGCACGGGGTGCCAATGCTGTCTTCGCACATGACATTGATCCTGCGCGCATGCGCGATTTGCCTTTGCGTGCGGCGCGTGCCGGGGCCGATATAACCCAGCTTGCGGGAAGTGATCTCGAGAAATTCGGGCCTTATGATATTGTGCTGGTAGACGCGCCCTGTTCCGGGAGCGGTTCATGGCGGCGTGCACCCGAGGCTAAGTGGCGGCTGACACCTGAAGAGCAATCCATAACCTTGGAACGTCAAGACGATATTCTGGACCAGGCGAGTGCGCTTGTTTCTGCAAAAGGCGTGCTGGCCTATGCAACCTGTTCGATCTTGCCTGAGGAAAACCGTGCCCGTGTCGATGCTTTTGTGGCCCGCCACCCCGAATGGGAATGTAAATGGGACCGAACATTCGATGTGACCGCAGACGGCGATGGGTTCTACACTGCACACTTGACCAAACGTTCATAATAGCGAAAATTCCACCCACGCGAGTATGCCTCCTAGGGTTCGATGACGGTTAATCGCTGATTAACCCTTCGGGTCAAGAATGGGGGCACGATTCGAGCGGTCTCGGATCGAGCGTGGAAGGTAGTTTATGCAGCAGACCAACAGCCTGCCCCTGACAGAGCGAATGGTTCTCATCGCGCCTTGGCGTCTGTTTGTGCTGGTGGGCCTCGGCATCGTGCTGGGCGGCATGTCTTGGGCCGCATTGGAGGGGCAAGTGCAACGCGCGGCAGCAGTCGCGGCATTCAGCCTGATCTGTATGGGGATGGTCCTTTTTTTTATACGGGCGGGGCATACCCTTGCTCAACGTCAAACAACGCAATCCCTTACGCGCTTCATCACAAATGACAGTGCACCCAGCTTTATCACCTCCGATGACGGGCAGATCATTTCAAGTAATCAGGCCGCCGACCGCGCCTTCGGGGATACTGAAATGCGGACGCTTTCCTCCGTGCTGGCCGACCGCATGGGAAACCCAGGCCCCACGCTTTACCGTTTGCAATCGCGCGCGCAGGCGAGCGGCTCTGCCCGTGAGGAAATCGTGGCGAACAGCGGTCAAATCCTGCTGTCGGTGCATTCCATTGGTCCCGATAGTTTTGCATGGCGGGTAGAGCCTCAGAATATTCAAGCGGCTGGTAGTTTGCCCAGTGACACACGCATCCTCCCGATGCTGATGGTCGGGCGCAGTGGTGCAATTCTCTCGATGAACCATGCCGCGCGCCAGTTTATCGGGGCACGTGGTAAGTCCTTGGACTCGGTTTTTGCAGAACAGGTAATCGTGCCGGGAACTGTGATGCAGGTCTCGACAACCGTGGGAAATCAACCTGCGCTGATTGCTCAGACAGATGCAGGGGCAGGGCGTCGCGCGATCTACTTGCTGCCCCCTCCCGCAACGGATGGAGCACCACAAAATCAGGATTGGCAGGTTTTTCAGGACATGCCGATCCCGATGATCAAGATTGCGCCTGACGGGACTGTTCAGTCCTTCAACAAACGTGCATCGAAACTGATCGGCGTCGTACTTGTTGAAGGGTCACATCTGTCTGCTTTAATGGAAGGGCTTGGCCGATCCGTTTCAGACTGGCTCGAAGATACATTGGCAGGTCGCTTGGTACAGAAGTCGGAGTTTTTGCGGCTAACCCGTGGCGACCGTGAAGCATTTGTCCAAGTCACCCTCAACAGGATTGAAGAAGACGGCAGACCCGCTTTGGTTGCCGTGCTGCATGACGCAACCGAACTTAAATCGCTGGAAGCTCAATTTGTGCAAAGCCAGAAAATGCAGGCTATCGGACAGCTTGCGGGCGGGGTGGCACATGATTTCAACAATTTACTGACGGCGATTTCGGGGCATTGTGATCTTTTGCTATTGCGCCACGATCAAGGGGATAGCAACTATAGCGACCTGACCCAGATCAACCAGAATGCCAACCGTGCTGCTGCCCTGGTTGGGCAATTACTGGCGTTTTCGCGCAAGCAGAACCTGCGCCCCGAAGTGTTGGACATGCGGGACACGCTTGCTGACTTGACGCATCTGCTCAACCGTCTGGTCGGAGAAAAGATAACGCTGACATTATGCCACGATCCCGTTCTTGAACCCATCCGAGCCGATAAGCGCCAGCTTGAACAAGTACTAATGAACCTTGTGGTTAACGCTCGAGACGCGATGCCATCGGGAGGGGAAATACGTATTCTTACCGAATGTGTCGCGCTGAATGAGCCATTGACGCGCGATCGGGTTACTTTGCCTTCTGGTCAGTACGTTACAATCAAGGTCAGTGACGATGGTGTGGGGATTCCCCAAGACAAACTTCAAAAGGTGTTTGAGCCCTTTTTCACGACAAAGCGCGTAGGCGAGGGGACCGGCCTCGGCCTCTCGACTGCTTACGGTATAATTAAACAGACAGGCGGTTATATTTTTGTGGACAGCACAGAGGGAAGTGGCACCTGCTTCACTCTTTATTTCCCTGTCCTAAGCCAAACCGCCCAGCCCGCGGCATCAAAGGTGACACGTCCAATCGAAGAAAATCTTGAGGCGCCAAAAGGCGGGGTCATCCTATTGGTCGAAGACGAAGCGCCCGTGCGAGCCTTTGCAAGCCGTGCCCTGCGCTTACGCGGCTATACGGTGCTGGAGGCCGAGAACGCAGAGATTGCCTTGGAAACCCTTGAGGATAAATCTTTGGAAATTGACGTGTTTGTAACCGACGTCGTCATGCCTGGCATGGATGGACCAAGCTGGGTGCGTCAGGCACTCAAGGATCGCCCTGACGTTCGGGTCGTCTTTGTGTCTGGCTATGCCGAAGACAGCCTTGGAGAAGCGCAAAAGAAAATTCCCAACTCAGTCTTTCTGCCAAAGCCCTTTTCACTCAGTGATCTGACAGAAACGGTGAACAAACAAATTCACTGACCGCGCGGAATACTCTCATAAAGCTCGAAATCAGCTGCAAATTTGCGGCGAAACCTCGCTTCGACATCAACGGACAGGGGCGTCTCAAATGCGGGGGATACATTCTCACGCACAAGGTCCAGCTTTACATCCAGACGCTCTTCAAGAAAATGCTTCAGCCGAGCTTGGTCCTCATACCGAAAGAGATGGGTAATGCCTGTCCCGTTTGGTTGGCGCTCAAGGAATTTAACTTGGTTCCCGACCTCGGCAAAACCGGGACGTTTGCCTTTCATGTAGGCGAGCACAAAGTCATCAAAGCTGATGCCATGCGTACTGTTGGGTTTTCCCTCCATGAAGGGGCGTTGGCGAAAACGGTACCAACTGCTCAGCCAGCTGATGGGCTCGCGCATCACGGCCATTAATTCCATCTCAGCGTCACAGACATTTAAAAACATCGGCTTGATGAATCGGTTATAGCGATAAACAGGCGCATGTTTCAAAAGCGGTGGATCGTTAATCACCATATCCGCGCGCGAAGCTAATGCGGTCTGATATGCCGTCGTTCCCGTCTTGGGTACCGATAGGAACGCGAGGCGTTCTTTAAAGAAAACAAGCATATAGCTCCTCCATACTCGGACACCATACAAACACGACAGCACATAAACAACTTCTTAACCATTCAGGTCGAGAGTGAGAACAGAATAATTTGATTGAAATGTTCTACTTTTGTCCGCATAAGAACATTAACGGAACATAAAACTTGGGTGCCTGTGGCGATTGCGGGTGCCATCACCATGTGACAGTAAGGGAAGAACCCCAATGGCAACGGCAGATCTTTTGAATATGGATAAGAAATCGGCAGACAAGCAAAAGGCGCTCGACAGCGCACTGGCGCAAATTGAACGGCAGTTTGGCAAAGGCTCCATTATGAAGCTGGGCGCCGAAGGGGCCATGGATGATATCAAAGCTTCTTCAACAGGGTCGCTTGGACTGGATATCGCGCTCGGGATCGGCGGACTGCCGATGGGTCGGATTATCGAGATTTACGGACCTGAATCCTCAGGTAAAACCACGCTCACGCTGCACTGTGTGGCCGAGCAGCAAAAGCAGGGCGGCGTGTGTGCGTTCGTCGATGCAGAACATGCGCTCGATCCGCAATACGCACGCAAGCTCGGTGTGGACATTGACGAGCTGCTGATTTCTCAGCCCGACACAGGCGAACAGGCGCTCGAGATTGTGGATACGCTTGTGCGGTCAGGTGCCGTGAACATGGTTATCGTGGATTCGGTTGCGGCGCTTACGCCCAAGTCAGAACTTGAAGGCGAGATGGGCGACAGCTCTGTCGGCGTTCAAGCGCGCCTGATGAGCAAGGCGATGCGCAAACTGACCAGCTCGATCTCGCGCTCCAACTGCATGGTGATCTTCATTAACCAGATCCGCATGAAGATCGGCGTCATGTTCGGCTCTCCAGAGACAACGACAGGCGGCAACGCGCTGAAATTCTACTCCTCCGTGCGCCTCGACATTCGCCGCATCGGCTCCATCAAGGACCGTGACGAAGTTGTCGGCAACCAGACCAAAGTTAAAGTTGTTAAAAATAAAGTCGCACCGCCGTTCAAGCAGATCGAATTCGAAATCATGTATGGCGAAGGCATCTCCAAAATGGGTGAGTTGCTGGACATGGGCGTCTCGGCCGGCATCGTGGACAAATCAGGTAGCTGGTTCTCCTACGGGGACGAGCGTATCGGGCAGGGGCGTCTCAATGCAAAAGCCTATCTGCGCGACAACCCCGAAATGGCAAACGATATCGAGGATAAAATTCGCGCGGCCCATGGGCTCGACTTTGACGGATCCGAGAACAAGGACGACCCTGATATTCTCGATGATTGATATCCCGGGTTACTGACATACCATTGAAAAGGGCGTGGACTTTATGGTCTGCGCCCTTTTTCATTGGGCGACCTGTGGACAGAGCCGAACGCCAGCGTTATCTCCAGTGAACACTTCGCGCGCCTAAAGGATGCACATCATGCAAACGCTCAACGAAATCCGCTCTACTTTCCTGTCCTATTTTGGCGACAACGGGCACGCGATCGTGCCGTCCAGCCCCCTTGTGCCGCGCAATGATCCGACGCTTATGTTCACCGCCGCTGGCATGGTGCAGTTCAAGAACCTCTTTACGGGCGTTGAAACCCGCGACTATTCGCGTGCGACAACCGCGCAAAAATGTGTGCGCGCTGGTGGTAAGCACAATGACCTCGACAATGTAGGCTACACAGCGCGCCACCACACCTTCTTTGAAATGCTCGGCAATTTCAGCTTTGGAGACTATTTCAAAGAAGACGCAATCCCGCTTGCGTGGGATCTTTTGACCAAAGTGTTTGGCATCGATGAAAGCCGTCTGTTGGTGACGGTCTATCACACCGATGAAGAAGCCGTTGAAATCTGGAAAAAACACGCAGGGCTGAGCGACGACCGTATCATTCGCATCGCCACAGACGATAACTTCTGGTCGGCTGGTCCCACTGGTCCGTGCGGTCCGTGCACCGAGATTTTCTATGACCACGGCGATCACATCTGGGGCGGCCCTCCCGGATCGCCAGAGGAAGACGGCGACCGTTTTGTAGAGATCTGGAACCTCGTGTTCATGCAATATGAGCAGTTTGAAGATGGCACACGCCGCGATCTGCCCAACAAATCCATCGACACCGGCATGGGGATCGAGCGGGTCGCCGCGCTGCTCCAAGGCACCAACGACAATTATTCAACCGATCTGATGCGCAGCCTGATCGAAGCATCAGCCAATGCCACCAGCAGTGATCCTGACGGCGCTGGCAAAACCCATCACCGCGTTATCGCCGATCATCTGCGCTCGACGTCCTTTTTGATGGCCGATGGGGTCATGCCCAGCAACGATGGTCGTGGCTATGTCCTGCGTCGGATCATGCGCCGTGCGATGCGCCACGCGCATTTGCTGGGCGTTAAGGACCCGCTGATGCACCGTCTCGTTCCTGCGCTGGTGGCCCAGATGGGGCAGGCTTACCCCGAGCTGGGACAGGCGCAGTCCATGATCGAACAGACCTTGCTTCAGGAAGAAACACGGTTCCGTCAGACCCTGGATCGTGGCCTAAAGCTGCTCGATGATGAGCTCGTTGCTCTTCCTGAGGGCGCTAATCTCTCGGGGGCGGCTGCGTTTAAACTCTATGATACGTTCGGCTTCCCGCTCGATCTGACCCAAGACGCCTTGCGCGAAAAGGGGCTTGGGGTCGATACGGACGGGTTCGACGCGGCCATGGCCGAGCAGAAGGCAAAAGCGCGTGCCGCATGGTCCGGTTCGGGCGAGGCGGCGGATGCCGCGATCTGGTTTGATATTGCTGATAAGTCAGGTGTGACCGACTTCCTCGGTTATGACACCGAAACTGCTGAAGGCAAGATCGCTGCATTGGTTCAGAACGGCAAAGACATCGACACGGTGCAAGAGGGCGGCGAGGTGCAAATCGCCCTTAACCAGACGCCTTTCTACGCCGAAAGCGGTGGCCAAGTGGGCGACACAGGTGTCATTCGCACTGATACGGGTACAGCCCGCGTTACCGATACGCGCAAGGCTGCTGGCGTCTTTATTCACTTCGCAACGGTCGAAAAAGGGAGCATTTCCAACGCTCAATCAGCCGTCCTTGAAGTTGACCCAGAGCGCCGTAGCGCAATTCGCGCGAACCATTCTGCAACGCATCTGCTGCACGAAGCACTGCGCCATGCCCTTGGCGATCATGTCTCCCAGCGGGGATCGCTTAACGCGCAAGACCGTCTACGCTTTGATTTCAGCCACAATGAAGCTATCAGCCCTGCCGATATGCAAAAGGTCGAAGCAGAGGTGAATACCTACATTCGCCAGAACAGCACGGTAGAGACGCGGATTATGACCCCCGACGACGCCCGCGGTCTTGGTGCGCAGGCCTTGTTCGGCGAGAAATACGGCGACGAAGTGCGGGTAGTCTCCATGGGTCATCAGGATGGCTCAGGGAAGGGCACTGACAAGGCGACCTATTCGCTGGAGCTTTGCGGCGGTACCCATGTGGCGCGCACGGGCGACATCGGTGCGTTTGTTATGCTTGGGGACAGCGCAAGCAGCGCAGGCGTGCGCCGGATTGAAGCGCTCACAGGCGAAGCGGCCATCGCGCATCTTCGGGCACAAGACGACCTTCTCGCGCAAACCGCATTGGAGCTTAAAAGCCCCAGCGCTGCGGTGCCCGAGCGCGTGCGCAGCCTGATCGAAGAACGCCGAAGCCTCGCCAACGAGGTCGCACAACTACGTCGCGAGTTGGCAATGTCGGGCGGCAGCAATGCACCCGAAGCGGTCGATATAAACGGTGTAAAATTCCATGCTCAGGTCCTGACGGGCGTAACAGGCAAGGATCTCCCTGCGTTGGTTGACGAGCATAAAGCCCGTCTTGGCTCGGGGGCGATCCTGCTTATTGCTGATACGGGCGACAAAGCGGCCGTTGCTGCAGGTGTTACTCCGGATCTCAAGGATACGCTGTCAGCTGTTGATATCCTGCGCGCTGCCGTAGCCGAGCTCGGTGGGAAGGGCGGCGGCGGCCGTCCGGAAATGGCCCAAGGCGGCGGCGCCTCGGCCGAGAATGCCCAAGCGGCAATTGAAGCTGCAACAACCGTTATCAAAGGATAGGATTATGCCTGCACTCTGGATTGCCCACGTAACCGTAACTGACGAAGAAGCCTACAAAAAATACGCAGCAGGTGCGACGGTCGCCATCGCTGAGCATGGCGGCGTGTTTCTGGCGCGTGCCGGTCGTTTCGTGCAACTGGAGGGAAAAGAGCGGCCCCGCAATGTTGTGGCCCGCTTCCCCGATGTCGAAACAGCCGAGAAATGCTATCACTCGGATACCTACCAAGCCGCGCTAGAACACGCAAAACATGCATCAGAGCGCGAATTGCTTATCGTGGAGACAACCGAATAAGCGCGACACCCAGCTTCATTTTGCCAATAAACTGAGGCGGCACAGCCGCATACAACACCAAAATAAGAAAGGCGCCCCAATCTGGAGCGCCTTTCTTTTTGACATATCTGCTTTAGCTCAAGTCGCTTTTGACATCCGCTTGCGCTCATGCGGGTCAAGGTAACGCTTGCGCAGACGGATGGCGTTTGGCGTCACTTCGACCAATTCGTCATCGTCGATATACGCAATCGCTTCTTCAAGGCTGAGCGTGATCGGCGTTGTCAGACGCACTGCCTCGTCGGTGCCCGAGGCGCGCACGTTGGTCAGTTTCTTGCCCTTCAAAGGGTTAACTTCGAGGTCGTTCTCGCGGCTGTGCTCACCAATAATCATGCCTGTGTAAACATCCGCCTGCGCACCGATCATCATCTTGCCGCGCTCTTCGAGATTCCACAGGGCAAAGGCCACGGATGTCCCGTTTTCCATCGAAATCAGAACACCTGCACGGCGTCCGGGAATCTTGCCCTTATGGGGCGCCCACTCATGGAAGACACGGTTGATCACACCGGTGCCGCGTGTATCCGTCAGGAATTCACCGTGATAGCCGATCAGTCCACGCGATGGCACATGGGCCACGATGCGTGTCTTGCCTGCACCCGCTGGCTTCATCTCGACCAGTTCGCCTTTGCGCACGCCCGTCAATTTCTCGATCACGGCGCCGGAGTATTCGTCATCCACGTCAATAGTAGCCTCTTCGACAGGCTCGTGACGCACACCGTCGATCTCGCGGAACAGAACTTGCGGACGCGAGATGCTGAGTTCGAACCCTTCGCGGCGCATGTTCTCGATCAAGACGCCCATCTGCAATTCGCCACGTCCCGCGACCTCAAAGGCGTCACCGCCAGGGGTGTCGGAAATCTTGATCGCGACGTTGCTCTCGGCTTCTTTGTGCAAGCGCTCACGGATGACGCGGGATTGTACTTTCTTACCGTCACGGCCCGCCAATGGGCTGTCGTTGATCCCGAAGGTCACGGTGATCGTGGGCGGGTCGATGGGCTGCGCAGGAATAGCCTCGCTCACCGATTGATCGGCCAGCGTGTCAGCAACAGTTGCCTTGGTCATCCCCGCGATGGAAACGATGTCGCCTGCTTCGGCCACATCAATTGCCGTTTGCTCCAACCCGCGAAACGCGAGGATCTTGGTGCAGCGGAAATTCTCAATGAGCGTGCCATCGCGTGACATGGCTTTGATGGTCTGGCCCGCCTTGAGCGTACCAGTCTCGACGCGCCCCGTGAGAAGGCGGCCCAAGAAGGGATCACCGCCCAAAGTGGTTGCGAGCATGGTAAATGGCTTGTCTGTCTCGGCGACCTGTTTTGGGGCAGGGACGTGGGACAGGATCAGCTCAAACAATGCGGTGAGGTCCTTACGCGGACCGTCCAGCTCCATATCCGCCCAACCTGCACGGCCGGAGGCATACATTGAGGGGAAATCAAGCTGCTCATCGGTGGCGTCAAGGCTCGCAAACAGGTCAAAGCACTCGTCCAGCGCGCGGTCAGGTTCACCGTCAGGTTTGTCCACCTTGTTGATCACCACGATGGGCTTGAGGCCCAGCTTCAGCGCCTTGGAAGTTACGAATTTCGTCTGGGGCATCGGGCCCTCGGCGGCGTCTACCAGCAGGACAACACCGTCCACCATCGACAGGATGCGCTCAACCTCGCCGCCGAAATCGGCGTGGCCAGGTGTGTCCACGATGTTGATGCGGGTGCCGTTCCACTCAACGGAGGTCGGTTTGGCAAAGATCGTGATGCCGCGCTCGCGCTCCAGATCGTTGCTGTCCATGGCGCGCTCGGTTGTCGCCTGGTTTTCGCGGTATGTACCCGCTTGTTTCAGAAGTTCGTCCACCAGCGTCGTCTTGCCGTGGTCAACGTGTGCAATAATTGCGATGTTACGCAGTTCCATGTCGAATACCTTATCTCAGGGAGTTGAGCGGCCTCTACCGTGCATCCCGACCAAAGGCCAGTGAAAAACCCCGATAGCATTAAGCAGAGCGTATTATCGCGGCTTAATGTGGTGATGCGGACGAAAATAGGTGAATTACAGCTATACCGCCCACAATCATCGCCATGCCGAGAATGGCGGCCAAATCAAGCTTTTGACCGAAAACGAACCACGCGATAACCGCGATAGAGACAATGCCAAGCCCGCTCCAGAGCGCATAAACAACGCCCACGGGAATCGTCTTTAGCGTGATGGAGAGCAAGTAGAACGAGACACCGTAGGCGAGTACGACAATCATCGAGGGACCCAACCTTGTGAACTGCTCACTGGCCTTGAGTGCGGTGGTGCCGATTGTCTCTGCGACCACGGCGAGGGCAAGGATGAGGTAGACGGGCATAGGGAGGACTTTCACAAAGGCAGTTGTGCTGTCTCCTTGATCTCTTCCATTACAAAGCTGGCCGAGACGTCAGACAGTGGCACGCGGGCGATAAGACGTTGGTAGAGCGTATCATATCCTGCCATATCGGCCACCCTTGCGCGGATCAAATAGTCAAGATCACCACTCATGCGGTAGACGCCTTGAATCTCCGGCATCGCCTTTGTCGCACTGGAGAATTTCTCGAGCCAATCGGCGGAGTGAATGTTCGTACGCACAAGCATAAATACAGTGAGGCTTAGCCCGAGCTTGCTTGCATCAACGGTCGCGATGCGGCCTGTAATGACGCCCGCTTCTTCCAGCATCCGCACGCGGCGCCAGCAGGCATTGCGAGACAGGCCGACGTGCGCGCCCAATTCGTCGAGTGATTGCGCTGCATCACGTTGCAATGCGCTCAGTATTTTGCGGTCAATTGTGTCTGGTTCATGCATTTGGCCAGCTTAGTGGGAAATGTTCCCAAGACATAGATGAATAAACGAAACTTTGGGATAAATTTGCACCAAGATCAGCGTAGATTGCCTGTATCAGTACACAGGAGCCGTCATGATCACCCGCATCTTCCTCGACCATCCCGCCAAAGTAGACGAGACATTTCTGGAGCACATGCTGTTTGCGAGTAAATTTGCAGGAAAGCTGTTTCTGG
This sequence comes from uncultured Sulfitobacter sp., assembly GCA_913060815.1. Classification (GTDB taxonomy): domain Bacteria; phylum Pseudomonadota; class Alphaproteobacteria; order Rhodobacterales; family Rhodobacteraceae; genus Sulfitobacter. Next base: position 150,368 of record CAJXSZ010000005.1, read on the forward strand.
CAGGGGGCGCAGCGTTAGTGCATGCCGTGGTGCCATGCTTGTTTGAAAAGACAGCGAGCAACATCACCGCCGAGCTATATGCAAAGACCCACAATCGCGGCGCATAAATGAGAAAGGCCGCAATCTGCTGCGGCCTTTCGTGTTTCATGATGCTAGCGCTTAGCCGTTTAGGGCTTTGTTCAGGTTTTCGTCGACCTTCTCAAGAAAGCCCATGGTGGTGAGCCAGCCCTGATCGGGTCCTACCAGCAAAGCGAGGTCTTTCGTCATGTGACCCGCCTCAACGGTGCCTACGACAACCTTCTCCAGCGTCTCGGCAAAGTTGATCAGCGCCGCATTGCCATCAAGCTTGCCGCGGTGCTTGAGCCCGCCCGTCCAAGCAAAGATAGACGCAATTGAGTTGGTCGACGTTTCTTCCCCCGCCTGATGCTGGCGGTAGTGGCGCGTAACGGTGCCGTGCGCGGCCTCCGCCTCAACCGTTTTGCCATCTGGTGTCATCAGGATCGAGGTCATCAGACCAAGTGAGCCAAAGCCCTGAGCCACGGTGTCGGACTGCACATCGCCGTCATAGTTTTTGCACGCCCAGACATAGCCGCCATTCCACTTCATCGCACAGGCGACCATATCGTCGATCAGGCGGTGCTGGTACTCAATGCCGGCCTCTTCGAATTGCTCTTTGAATTCCGTCTCGTAGATATGCTGGAACAGCTCGAGGAAGCGCCCGTCATATTGTTTGAGGATCGTGTTCTTGGTGCTCAGGTAGACAGGCCAGCCTTTCACAAGGCCGTAGTTCAGCGAGGCGCGGGCGAAATCGATGATGGATTTGTCCAAGTTATACATAGCCATAACCACGCCAGAATCAGGCGCATCAAACACTTCTTCCTCAATCTCGGTGCCGTCTTCGCCTACGAACTTGATCGTGAGCTTACCTGCACCGGGGAATTTGAAGTCAGTGGCGCGGTATTGATCGCCAAACGCATGACGTCCAACAACAATCGGCTGTGTCCAGCCCGGCACGAGGCGGGGGACGTTTTTGCAGATGATCGGTTCGCGGAAAATCACACCACCAAGGATGTTGCGGATCGTCCCGTTGGGCGAGCGCCACATCTTCTTGAGGCCGAATTCCTCCACCCGCGCCTCATCTGGCGTGATCGTAGCGCATTTGATGCCAACACCGTATTTCTTGATAGCTTCGGCGGAATCGATTGTGATCTGGTCATCCGTCTCGTCGCGCGACTGCATGCCGAGGTCATAGTACTTCAGGTCAATATCGAGATAGGGCAGGATAAGTTTCTTCTTGATGAAGTCCCACATGATGCGGGTCATCTCATCCCCGTCGAGTTCCACTACGGGGTTTTCTACCTTGATCTTGGTCATATCCGGTCCTTTGGCTACAGGCGTCTTGGTCCTGTGCTTACTGCAAAGACGCTTCAAACGAAAGGTCGTCTACCACAGTATACCGTTAGAGGTTTAGCCAGTTCTGAGCGCTGCAAAGAAGGCTGAAATTTTGGAGCGCGCGAACTCCCAAAGGGCAGGGGCACCGATGCTGATTTTGCTACCGACACGATCCGCGATCATCTGCTCTGTAACGTCATATCGGGTCCAGCTGCCGCCGCCAGATTGCAGATTTTGCATGGGCGGCTGGAAGCGATCGAGGGATTTTGCGAATTGAGCAGAAGGGGTCGTTGCGGCCTCAAACTCCTCCCAGATCGCGCGAAGTTCATTGCGCAAATCATCGGGAAGGAGACCGAATATACGATCCGCCGCTGCTTGTTCCTGCGCTTCCATCTCGGCAGTATCATGCGTGCCGAAGATCGGATTGTCGCCCGCGTCAATCTCCACAAGATCATGAAGGATCAGCATTTTGATGACCCGATTGATGTCCACATCAGGCCCTGCCTGATCCGCCAGCACCAGCGCATAAAGCGTCAGGTGCCAGCTGTGCTCGGCCGAGTTCTCAAAGCGCGAGTTGTCACAGAGCTCAGTTGCGCGCACGACCGACTTGAGCTTGTCCGCCTCGTTGAGAAAGGCGATCTGTTGCTCAAGCCGTGCTGTCATTCGCTGGCCGCGCGGTGCTTTTTCAGCGTAGCGGCCAGAAAGGCGCGGCCCTTTTGCTCGGCCATGCGCGTGCGGATCGCTGTCAAAAACGCCTCTTCCAGCGTTTGCGAGGACGCACCCAGCACATCGCCTACCTGCATGAACAAACGGTCTTCGCCCGTCTCTTTTTGAACAGCGAGGCACTCTTCGGCCAGCTGGTTGGCCATTTTGACGACCGCATCATCGGCCATTAGCGGGTGTTCTCGGTTAGGCGACGACGGACATATTCGGTTGTACTGTCGATCATCGTATCCATATGGGGCTCTTCAAAGAAGTGGCCCGCGCCCTCAATTTCCTGATGCGTAATGGTAATGCCCTTCTGCTCGTGGAGCTTGCTCACGAGGTTCACAGTATCCGCAGGAGGTGCGACGCGGTCGCCCGTGCCGTTGATCACCAGACCGGAAGCAGGACAAGGTGCAAGAAAGCTGAAGTCATACATATTGGCTGGGGGCGCTACGGAGATGAAGCCCGTGATCTCGGGGCGGCGCATCAGCAGCTGCATGCCGATCCACGCACCAAAGGAAAACCCCGCAACCCAGCAATGCTTGGAATTGTTGTTCATGGACTGCAAATAATCGAGGGCAGATGCCGCATCGGAAAGCTCGCCAATCCCCTGATCATATTCACCTTGGGATCGTCCGACACCGCGGAAGTTGAAGCGCAGCACTGTAAAGCCCATCTTATAAAAGGCGTAGTGCAGGTTGTAGACGACCTTATGGTTCATCGTGCCGCCAAATTGCGGATGCGGATGCAGGACAATTGCAATCGGCGCGTCACGCTCTTTTTGGGGATGGTAACGGCCCTCTAAGCGACCTTCGGGTCCGGGAAAAATAACCTCGGGCATGGGTGTTCTCTCTTGCGGGTCCTGAAGGCGCGAGGACATTCTTGACGAATTCACTCGGATACCTTAGAACAATTCTAATATCTAGCGCCACGTGCACGCCGTCTGTGTTGGCATGTAGGCATTTCAGCCGCCTTCGTCAAACAAAAGCCTGTTACGCTCAAAGGAGTTGCCATGAAATTATCGACAAAGGGACGTTATGCGATGGTCGCCTTGGCCGATATTGCCCTGCAACCGAGTGATACGCTTGTCTCCTTGGGCGACATTGCCGAGCGGCAGCAGGTGTCATTGCCGTATCTCGAGCAGCTCTTTGTGAAGTTGCGCCGTGCTGAACTGGTGTCATCAGTGCGCGGTCCCGGCGGCGGATACCGTCTGGCGCGGCCAGCCTCGGATATTCGTGTGGTCGACATCCTGAGTGCAGTAGATGAGAACGTTGATGCGATGCACAAGGGGGCAGGCGCATCTGGCGCCGCTTCGGGCAGTCGCGCGCAATCCATGACAAACCGTTTGTGGCAGGGGCTGAGTGCGCATGTGTATGTTTTTCTGCACCAGACAAGATTGTCCGATGTTGTGGAAAACCAGATGACGCCGTGCCCTGCGGTTCCCAATCTGTTTGCCGTTGTGGATGAGTAAGATGTTGGATTTGGATATTTGTGACCAAAAGACATGAGCAGGGTTTATCTGGATCATAACGCGACCACGCCTTTGCGGGCAGAGGCGCGTGCGGCGATGGTTGATGCCATGGATGTCGTTGGCAATCCGTCCTCGGTTCATGCGGAGGGGCGCGCAGCGAAGATGCTGGTGGAGCGTGCGCGTGGCCAAGTGGCCGAGTTGGTGGGATGTAGGTCGCAGCAGGTGGTCTTTACCTCAAGTGCGACCGAGGCGGCCGCTTTGGCCGTGGCTCAGAGGGGGCGGCACGGAGGCGTATTTGCTGCGTTGCCGACAGAACATGACTGTTTGGGTGTTTGGTCGGAGAAGGAGATGGTTTCGCTGTATGAAAAAGGTGGAATGCTCGCGCCGAACGGCGCAGGTGAATTTTTAAACACTATCTCAGGCCTAGCGCATCAAAGACGGGCTGCTGAAACAGCATCAGTTGCACTTGTGGCGATTTCCGCCGCCAATAGTGAGACTGGAATTCTTGGTCAGAAGGGTGCCGTGATCGGGAGTGGCCGCATTAGTGCATCGGAGATTGGCACAGTTCCCTATTCGACTATTTGTGACATAACCCAACTGGCAGGTAAAATGCCAGTGGTCTACGGCGATGTCACACCGTCCTATGCCATCTTGTCTGCGCATAAAATCGGCGGCCCCAAGGGCATTGGCGCACTGATCAACTTTACCGCCGATGATCCAGAGCCGATTTTGCGCGGGGGCGGGCAGGAAATGAACCGCCGTTCGGGCACGGAGAACATTATTGGCATAGCGGGATTTGGCGCGGCGGCGGAAGCGGCTGGCCGTGACGTCGCGTCCGGAAAATGGGACGAAGTGGCGCAACTTAGAAATATTCTAGAAAAGACTATTGCGGCTGCCTCAGATCAGACTATTTTTGTCGGGAATGAAGTGAACCGCTTGCCGAACACATCTTGCATGCTTACGCCCGGTTGGAAGGGCGAGACGCAGGTCATGCAGATGGATCTCGCGGGGTTCGCGATTTCCGCGGGGTCCGCGTGCTCCAGCGGGAAGGTAAAGGCCAGCAAGGTTTTGTTGGCCATGGGATATGACGAGGTCGAGGCGGCATGTGCAATACGCGTGTCTCTGGGCCTTGAGACGACAAAAGACGACGTGATGCGATTTGCCGAGGCATGGACGCGCATGTTCGAAAAACACCAAAAGCGGGCGGCATGAAGCCCTGGTCGAGAGGAAGATGACAATGGATACGATTGTAGACAGCGGCGTAAAAGACGGCGTCGATCAGGAAACGGTGGATGCGGTGCGCGAAGTTGGCGGGGCCTACAAGCATGGTTGGTCCACTGACATCGAGATGGAATACGCACCTCTTGGTCTGGATGAGGATATTGTAAAGCTTATTTCCTCCAAGAACGAAGAACCCGAATGGATGACCGAGTGGCGTCTTGGCGCCTATGCGCGCTGGCAGCAGATGCGCGAGCCGGACTGGGCGATGGTGGACTATCCCGAGATCAATTTTCAGGAACAGTATTATTATGCGCGTCCCAAGAGCATGGCGGAGAAGCCCAAGTCCTTGGATGATGTCGACCCCAAGCTGCTCGAGACATACAAAAAGCTGGGCATCCCGCTCAAGGAGCAGGCGATCCTTGCGGGTGTCGAGGGTGCTGAAAACATGGGCGACGAGCCCCGCAAGGTGGCTGTTGATGCTGTGTTCGATAGCGTCTCTGTCGGGACGACGTTCCGCGACGAGCTGGCCAAGGCGGGTGTCATCTTTTGCTCCATCTCGGAAGCGATCAAAGAGCACCCCGAGCTGGTGAAGAAGTATCTGGGCTCTGTCGTGCCTGTGCAGGATAACTTCTATGCGACGTTGAATTCCGCAGTCTTTTCCGATGGCTCGTTCGTCTACGTGCCGCCCGGCGTGCGCTGCCCCATGGAGCTGTCCACCTATTTCCGCATCAATGCAGAGAACACAGGGCAGTTCGAGCGGACCCTGATCATCGCCGACAAAGGGTCCTATGTGTCCTATCTCGAGGGCTGTACCGCGCCCCAGCGTGATGAGAGCCAGCTGCACGCAGCTGTGGTCGAAATCATTATCGAGGAAGATGCGGAGGTGAAATATTCCACCGTGCAGAACTGGTATCCGGGTGACGAGAACGGCAAGGGCGGGATCTATAACTTTGTGACCAAGCGTGCCGACTGTCGTGGTGACCGTGCCAAAGTGATGTGGACGCAGGTTGAAACGGGGTCCGCTGTGACGTGGAAATACCCGTCTTGCATCCTGCGCGGTGACGATTCACAGGGCGAGTTTTACTCCATCGCCATCGCCAACAACATGCAGCAGGCGGATACGGGCACCAAAATGGTGCATCTGGGCAAGAACACAAAGTCACGGATCGTCTCCAAGGGGATCAGCGCGGGCAAGGCACAGAACACGTATCGCGGGCTTGTTTCCATGCACCCGAAGGCAAAAGACAGCCGCAACTACACGCAGTGTGACAGCCTGCTAATCGGCGACAAATGCGGGGCGCACACAGTGCCCTACATCGAGGTCAAGAATAACTCGAGCCGTGTGGAGCATGAGGCGACCACATCCAAGGTCGATGACGACCAGCTGTTCTATTGCCGTTCGCGCGGGATGGACGAGGAGGAGGCCGTGGCCCTCGTAGTGAACGGGTTCTGCAAAGATGTACTTCAAGCGTTGCCGATGGAATTTGCCATGGAAGCGCAGGCGCTTGTGGCGATCTCGCTCGAAGGGTCCGTTGGCTGATGCAAAAGCTTGTTCGGGAAACTGGTATCGCGATGGCGGTCTTTGCGGTGCTCAGCTTTGCCTTCGGGCTGGGCGGCAATGATGCGAAGACCCTGTCGGGTGCGCTCATTGCGGGCGTCACCTTTGGCGTTGTCTACTTCCTGATTGGGTTGGCCATAAACTGGTTCAAAGGACGCAATTCATGATCATTACCACCACCAACAGCGTCGAAGGACGCAGCATCACCGCCTATCACGGCGTTGTCGTGGGTGAAGCGATTATGGGTGCCAATGTGGTGCGTGATCTCTTTGCACGGGTCACTGACATCGTTGGTGGACGTTCGGGCCAGTACGAGAACAAATTGCGGGATGCGCGCGAGGCTGCCATGCGCGAGATCGAGCAAGAAGCGCTCGCAAAGGGCGCAAATGCAATCGTGGGTGTCGACATCGACTATGAGATTATCGGCGACAGTATGATGATGGTCTCCGTTTCCGGCACGGCGGTGTCACTGGGGTGAGCCTTGCTGCGCTGCATAAGAACCCCCTCCGCCTGCATTGGTGGAAAGCGGTGCCGAATTTCGGCGATGCGATCAATCCTTTGATCGTGGGCCATGTGGCTGGTCGCGTGGTAAAACACATCGGCGCGCGGCGCGCGGATCTGTTCGCAATCGGGTCCATTATGCAGATGGTCAAACGGACACAAAACGTGGCCCGCGAAGAGGGTGAGAAGCTTTGTGTGTGGGGGACAGGCCTGCTGAAACCTATATTCGGGCACGACTTCCTCGACAATGTAGAACTGGCACTGGTGCGCGGCCCGATCACGGCAGCATTGCTCAAGCGTGAAATGAAGCAGTTCGGCGACCCCGGCCTGCTAATCAATGAGGCCCTCCCGTTCGAGGGCACGCGCATCGACCGTATCGGCGTGGTACCGCATTACACGCTTGTGGATGATCCCGAATTGCTGGCCTTTGTGGCTTCCGATCCTGCCTATGTGCTTATCGATCCGCGGGATGATGCTGCAGATGTATGTTTGCAAATTGCGTCTTGTGCCCATGTGTTTTCCTCTTCCTTGCACGGGCTGATCGTCGCCGATGCTTACGGTGTTGCGAACACATGGATAGAGCCCAAAGGGCAGAGCTGGCTCAAATACCTCGATTATGCGGCCTCTGTCGGGCGCTCTGATATGATGGCACCTCTGTCGATTGACGCGGCCAAAACGCACCGAAGCGGCCCCATTTGTTATGGCGACGCGATTGAAGCAGCGCGTGAAGCACTACACGCCAGCTTTCCTGCCAGATTAAAATCAACGGCTTAACGGCCAACAGACACATCGCGCTTTGCGCAGAATTAGAAATACAAGGAGCATCCCATGCTGAGCATCAAAAACCTTCAGGTCAAGCTGGAAGACGAAGACAAGCAAATCCTCAAAGGCGTCGATCTTGAGGTCGAAGCGGGCAAAGTGCACGCGATTATGGGGCCGAATGGTTCCGGTAAATCCACGCTGTCCTATGTTCTGTCAGGTAAGGACGGGTACGAAGTCACGGATGGCTCTGCCGAATTGGAAGGCGAAGACCTGCTCGACATGGAGCCTGAGGAGCGCGCCGCGGCTGGCCTGTTCTTGGCGTTCCAGTATCCCGTAGAGATCCCCGGCGTAGGCAACATGACATTCCTGCGCACCGCGGTGAATGCACAGCGCAAAGCACGTGGTGAAGAAGAGATGTCCGCCGCTGAATTCCTCAAAGTGGTCCGTGCGCGGGCCAAGGAATTGAAGATCGATGCCGATATGCTCAAACGCCCCGTCAACATGGGCTTTTCGGGCGGTGAGAAAAAACGTAACGAAATCTTGCAGATGGCGATGCTTGAGCCAAAGATGTGCATCCTCGACGAGACAGACTCAGGTCTGGACGTGGACGCGATGAAGCTGGTGGCTGAAGGCGTGAACGCACTGCGCTCCGAGGGCCGTGGTTTTCTGGTCATCACGCATTACCAGCGTCTTCTGGACCACATCAAACCAGACGTTGTCCACATCATGGCAAACGGTCGCATCGTGAAAACGGGTGGCCCAGAGCTGGCGCTCGAGGTCGAGAACAACGGCTATGCAGATATCCTCGCCGAGGTGGTGTAATGGCAGACGCAGCAGCAAAAACCGATCCAACCGAAGCGATGATTGCGTCATTGTCCAAGCCGGAGGCAACTTGGGCAGCCCCAGCGCGTGAAGACGCACTGGCACGTTTGCGCACCATGGGCCTTCCGCAGCGGCGCGACGAGTATTGGAAATACACACGCCCCGATACATTGACCCAGACGGTGGCTCCTGAGGCAAAATTGCTGGCCGCCGAAGAAGTGCCGATGTTCGACGGTGCGGAACGTTTGCAGATCGTATTTGTCGACGGTGTTTATGATGAAGAAGCGTCCGATGATCTGAGCCTTGAGGGTGTCACGATCGAACGGCTCGCCGCAGCCGATAGTGATCTGCATTGGGCCAAGAACCTCTACGGTGTGCTTGAAGCACGGGGCCAGACGCCTGTGGCGCGTCCTCTCGCTGCGCTCAACACGGCCTTTGCAACAGACGGCGTGTTGATCCATGTGACGGGCAAACCCAGCAAACCGATCAATATGATTTATCACCGCAAATCAGAAGGTTCTGATGCGATCCTGCACCACTGCATCAAGCTTGATGCAGGCGCTGAAGTGACAGTTCTGGAAAATGGTGCCGCCGCTGCGCGCTTTAACAAGGTGATGGAGGTAGAGGTGGCCGATGGTGCCTCCTTCCACCACATCCGCACGCAAGGGCGTGATCACGAGCGCCGTGCGGCAACGCATATCTTCGCTCGTCTAGGCACAAACTCGGCGTTTCGCTCCTTTACCATGACGGTGAATGGTGTGCTGACCCGCAATGACTGTGTGATCGAGCTTACGGGTGATGATGCGATTGCCAACGTTGCTGGCGCATGTGTGGGTGATGGTGATTTCCACCACGACGATACGGTTTTCATCACCCATGACGCGGTCAATTGTCAGAGCCGCCAGGTCTTTAAGAAAGTCCTGCGCAACGGGGCGACTGGCGTTTTTCAGGGCAAGATTCTTGTAAAAGAAGGCGCGCAGAAAACCGATGGCTATCAGATCAGCCAATCCCTGCTCCTCGATGGCGACAGCCAGTTCCTCGCCAAGCCGGAATTGGAAATCTACGCCGATGATGTGGCCTGTAGCCATGGCTCAACCTCTGGCGCGATTGATGAAGACGCATTGTTCTATCTGCGCTCGCGCGGTGTGCCCCATGCCGAAGCCACGGATATGCTGACGCTGTCGTTCCTTGCCGAAGCGGTGGAGGAAATCGACGACGAGGGTCTGCGTGAGGAGATGACGGAGCGCCTCGGCGCTTGGTTGCAGCGGCGCCGGGACTAATCGATGGCACTGACGGGCGATATTATTGCGACCTATAAAGGGCCGCGCCGCATTGTGGCGCGGTTCCTTTCGCAGGGCCGCAACGAAGTGCGGGCACTGTTGTTTGTGCTGATCGCAGGCATGATGATGTTTATCGCCGTCATGCCCTATCAGGCCCGTGAAGCGCAGTTGGATCCGGAGGTGCCGATACAGGCGCGCATGTATTGGAGTGCGTTGTTCTACATCCTGCTCGTGCCGATCCTGCTGTATCTTGTGGCACTGGTGCTGTGGCCTGTGGTCTGGCTCTTTCGCCGTCCTGTCACGGTGTACGAGGTGCGGTTCAGCATGTTCTGGGCGCTTCTTGCAACAACGCCTGTGATGATCCTGCTCGGTCTGACCGCAGGATTGATCGGGCAGGGGCCACAGCTCACTGCAGTGGGATACCTTTGGATGGCGGTGTTCAGCTGGTTCTTTATTTCTGGGCTTAGCGTGCGGATGGATCAACTTGATGATGAATAAGGACGCTCTCAAAGCGCTTGCGATTGAAACAGTGCAAAGCCCGCGTACCGCGGCGCAGAAGATCATGGGGCTGAATTATAGCCGTGATGTTATGTGGTCGGCACTCGTGTTGGTCGCCTGTCTCAACAGCATCATCTATAGCCTTACGCTTTTGACGGTGGACACCGAGGCACTGCCCGCACTTATGCGGAACCCGATCATGTTCTTCGCGCTGGTGACAGGGCTGCAGGTTCTCACGGTGCACGGCTTCTATTGGGGTGGCCGCATGATCGGCGGGCAAGGCGATCTGGGCGAGATGCTGTCACTGATGGTTTGGGTCCAAGCGCTGCAAGCAGCCGCGAATGCTGTGCTTTTGGTACTGCTACTCATCTCACCAGGCATTGAACAATTGCTATCCTTCGCGGTGGGTATATTCGGGCTTTGGATTACCCTTAATTTTATTACCGAGGCGTTGCGCCTGCCGAGCCTTTGGCACGCGATCGGGGTGTTGTTTATCGCCACGATGGGCATCGCTTTCGGGCTCGTAATTCTGGTGTCTATGATTGGCCTAAGCGCCATGGGAGTACCCACAAATGTATGATGTCTCCGCGATCCGCAAAGATTTTCCCATCTTGTCGCGTGAAGTGAACGGCAAGCCGCTGGTGTATCTCGACAACGGCGCATCGGCGCAGAAGCCTCAGGTCGTGATTGATGCGATTTCCACCGCCTATTCCCATGAATATGCCAACGTGCATCGCGGTTTGCATTACTTGTCCAATCTCGCGACAGATAAATACGAGGCGGTACGCGGCAAGATTGGGCGCTTTGTAAACTCCGCCTCGGAAGACGAGATCATCTTTAACTCTGGCACCACAGAGGCCATCAATATGGTCGCCTATGCTTGGGCCATGCCGCGCATGCAGGCGGGCGACGAGATCATCCTGAGCGTGATGGAGCATCATGCCAATATCGTGCCATGGCACTTCCTGCGCGAGCGGATGGGCGTTGTAATTAAATGGGTGGATGTCGACGATAAAGGCGCGCTCGACCCTCAGGCCGTCATTGACGCGATAACGCCCAAGACCAAATTGATCGCGATCACCCATATGTCCAACGTGCTGGGCACTGTTGTGGATGTGAAAACCATTACCGCTGCCGCCCATGCAAAAGGCGTGGCTGTGCTGGTCGATGGCTCGCAGGCTTCGGTTCACATGCCTGTGGACGTGCAGGACATCGGATGTGATTTCTACTGCCTCACAGGGCATAAGCTTTACGGTCCATCAGGTTCGGGCGCCATCTATGTCAAGGCGTCGCGCATGGATGAGATGCAGCCCTTTATCGGGGGCGGTGATATGATCCGCGAAGTCACCAAGGATGCGGTAATCTATAACGACGCGCCCATGAAATTCGAAGCAGGCACGCCCGGGATCGTGCAGATGATCGGCCTTGGCGTGGCGCTCGACTATATGACCTCTGTCGGGCTGGACCAGATCGCAGCACATGAAGCTTCCCTGCGGGACTATGCGATGACCAAGCTGGCAGGGCTGAACTGGATTCAGGTGCAAGGCACGACGCCCGACAAGGGCGCGATCTTCAGCTTCACCATGGAAGGCGCAGCGCACGCGCATGACATCTCGACCATCCTCGATAAGAAGGGCGTTGCCGTGCGCGCGGGCCAGCATTGTTGCGGACCACTGATGGAGCATATGAACCTCAATGCCACCTGCCGTGCCTCCTTTGGCATGTATAACACCACGGATGAGGTCGATACATTGATCGACGCGCTTGAGTTGGCGCATGATCTGTTTGGCTGAAGTGTTTTTGAATTGCAGGGGCGGGGTCGTCGGACTATACCGCCTCTCGTGGACCCTTAGCTCAGCTGGATAGAGCGCTGCCCTCCGAAGGCAGAGGCCAGAGGTTCGAATCCTCTAGGGTCCGCCATTTTAGCGCATTATACCCTTGTTAATAAACGATTTTAGATAATTAAGTCCCCCAGAACGTCCCCCACGTCAGAATTGGCAGGCGGAGTTTTGAGCAGTTCCTTAAAGCCAGTTTTTCCAGCATTGAATTTCAGTTAGTTTCCAGACCGATCTAGGATTTGGCATGGATCAGGTTAACTATCGCGAAAATTTGTGATTGGTATAAGGTGTTCAATCTCGCTCCGGATATCTTTGACATCTGATGCGCCATTCGTCGCTTGAATAAAAATTTGGGGGCCGCAATGTGCACATAGTGGACCTTTGCTGTACCTGCTCGAATGATGAATTAAAAATTAAGTTATTTGGCTAGAACCGCTATTATGAGAACAACAAAGCATAGTGCGACCCACCGACCTGTTTGTCTGACTTGCCCTGTCAAAAGTGCGATAGCATCTACTTGTGCAAGTAACGCGTTGTTTCTTTCAATGCACAGATCGTGCTCGTCATTCGCCTCAGGTGACGCCAATGCCGACTCGTCGTCGAGATCAAGTCGGTCTTTTTGGTTGGCTGCTTGATAGCTTGCTTTAAGAGGCCGAATAACCCCGATATCCACTGGCGCATGGTCGACACTAGAGAGCATTTTCTTTCGCTCTTCTGCGCCAAGCCAAAAGTCATCTGGAATATCCTCCGCATTTTCCACGTTCTTCTTACTATCGAGAAACTTGATTGACCTACCTTCACTGATTGCGGGGGACCATTCAGCGAAGAAATTTGGGAATTTGGACGTATCGACGTGAGCTCGTAATATTGCACCCGGCTCAGACAACTCGGACACGAGCGCCTGAAATCTGGAGGTGTGGACATTTATTTCTAGATAGAATTCGTCCCACCCTTCGACATCTAAATCTGGCTCCATAAACAGGCCGCCAAAGCTTACTGCCTCCCCGATCTCATTCGAACGAATGGTTAGTGAAACTTCATGGTGTGCTCTCTTATTGCCAAATAACGAAAGGGAAAACCGTCCCCACCGAGCTGGCTGAATCGTTCCTTTGCCGGAGATCAAAGTTGTCATTGGGCGGTCAGAGTTTTCCGTTTCATCATACTCGTTCACCACGCTTGCAATTGTCCGAATCTCCATTTGATCGCAAAGAATGTCGAAGGATAGTTGCGCGGAACGCCCGTACTCAGGCTCGTCACCCGTTGGTTCATCGCCTTCATACTCGATGAATGCTCCCCTACTATGAAAGCCGCCTTCTGGTAAAAATCTGATTTTCAAAGCAACATCCCCTTTTTCCTGTAGGATCAACATTGCCGATGCAGCGCAAGTGGGCAATGGCGCTCTTGCAAGAAATGCCGTTGAATGCGGATGCGGATACGCAGATGTTGAGCCGAATTTTTGACAGCATGATTTCTCGAGGGATTTTCAATTATAAGGCAAACACGAGCGCTTTAAGCTAAAATCTCTTGTCTCTGATCAATGCATTGACAATTGTTCGCAGCTTTACGGCGTCTAAGCTTCTGTTACCGTGTTGGAAGTTGGGATGGTTTCGCCCCTTTTGTGCACCGCCGCGCGCGCCGTGCATCCGGCAAACTTGCCAGCCGCGTACCGACGGATTTTTGCACGGCAGGCCTGAGCGTTTTGATTTCGCAGTGCAGCGGGGCGCAGAGTGCATGGGGTTAACGTCTCTTTTCATTGCGTGCCCCCCCCCCTTGTGACATTGCCAACAACGGCTTGTCCGCCGCTCTCGACGGTCACACGCTCCACACGCACGGTTTGTTTGCCCTTACTGCGGTAGCGTTTGAGGGTGTCCATTTGGGCGGCATAGCTACGTGCCAGCTTGTTCAAAGCCCGCTCCGCTGCATCTTGTTGCGGGATGTTCTCGACGTGGTTCAGCCGGCGCGCCAGCATCATCGTTGCTTGGTGGATCGCGACCATCTGCGACAAGAGCAACGCTTCGGCTGCGTCCCTTGGTTCCATTGCATCAATGAAACCAACCGCAAAATTTGCAGCACCTTCGTCTATTATTTTGCCGTGTGAACCTAGGCTGGCAATTTGCCCAATCAGACCCTTGGCAATTTCTTTACCTTTGTTTGGGGTCGATATGCGGCTCCAATCACCGTCAAAATCGACTGATAAACCACCATGTTTGTCTTTTTCGATGCTTAATGTTGGACTTTCGCGGAGTGTCGCATCGGTGCTCTTGCCGTCCAGTTTTGTAACATCATTGCTCATTTCTCTGTCCTTTCGGGTGTTCCCATTTCTTTGTGATGCCGTTCCAATGCCGCTTATCAGGTCCGTGCTTGTCCCAATCCGATAGCTTGCGCCAATCAGCTAACGACACCACGCAGCCTGTCCATGTCAGGGGATGCCCCGCCACAGACACGCCATGCCTAAATGGATCAGCTTCGCGTTTTTGCGCAGGGGATGATGCGACATCCGCGACAACTGCGACACGCAGTGGGGCAACTGGCGCAACGACCAGAACCGGCTGGCGTGCTGATGAGTGAGTGGCGTCGCCTTCGATTGCATTCAAAGCCTGCTGCACATCAAACCACATGCGCGCAGTCCTTAATAATACGCCAGCTTTCGTTGCGTGCGGCACCGCGGACAACCGTGCCGGGGTCTAGGGGCGCAATCCAACCGTGTCGCTCTAATAGGCTTAGCGCAGCCCGAGCCTTAGGGCTTTCGCGCAGGGCATTCGGGCCAAGGCGTACCACGTCGCGCACCATGATTTCCGGTCCGGCCCAATTCTCAAACAACCATTTGCGCAGGGCTTCGGCCCTGTCGATTTCCTGCGATACCGTGGCCGCATCGGCCAACCGCACCGCTTCGGATAAATGAAATTGCGCCAACGTAATGGCCTTGCCCATGTCATCCGGTGTCACGTTATCTGCACGTAGGTCACGCCATAGGGTCAGGACTCCCGCGATGCGCGCTGCTTGCTCTGCTGATTTGCTGGCATAGCCTGCCAAGCGGCTCAGATCTCCGCCGGGTGCCTGAGCCAGTTCTACAGTATCCGAATACCCAACAAGCAATCTGCGCGCGCCATCTGACAAGGGCAGGGTGCGCGGCTGCAATTCGCGGGTGTCAGGGTCCATCGGCATAGGGGTTTCAAGGATGCGGTGCAGCCGTTCGCCAAAACGTCCCAACGCCGCATCGTTGCGTTGTGTGATGCCATGCAACCGCGTCCCGATGGTGCTGGGTGGTTCGCAGATCAGGAAACGCGGCAGAAAGCCTGTGTCCGCTGCCATCGGGTCTGCCATAAAGCTGCGCGCTACGCCGGGCTGCACCATCAGGTGAACGGCTAACCGCCGCCCATAAAGGGTCGCGTGCCCATCGCCAGAGCGCGTTCGCCTGATCGCGTTACCTTGCCAGAGGTCATTCAACGCGGCTAGCGTCTTTTGCCTGTTCTCGGAGTTCATGGCATGCCCGCCAAGAAACTGGCCGCCTTCGTCGCTGAAAATGCCAAGGGATGGCTGTCCGTTCGCGTAAAGACGTGTCAGACCTTCAAACGTCGGTTCAGTCACAGTGCGGTCAGCGGAGGGTGGTGCCGCCGGCTCTGCGCCCAGCGCATTCAGATCGACACGCGCGGCTGTTCTCTTTTCGCCTTTACCCCGTTTTGCTTCGCTCAATATGCGGTCACGCTCCCCTTTCCAGAGTGCTTGCGCGTTCGTCCAAGATTGCAAGTCATTGCGCTGAGTTTTGCCTTGCTCACGTTCAAAAGTGCGCAAAGCGGCCATAAGGGGCGCGTCACAACTCGATTTGCGTTCCCCGCTGCCTGCGATGGTCAGCAGGTAGAGTGACAGCGCACGGGTGCCGCCTAGAGTTTCAACATCTGCGAAGCCTTGTACCGCAAGGGATGCCACAGCCAAAGCTGATGCACCCGGTATAGCGATAGGTGCCTGCGTCAGCCCATGCACCGCTTGAACCGCATCTGTCAGCGGTCCTAAGGCATGTACGGGATAATCTGCACCAGCGGCAATTTCACGCAAGAGCGGTTGCGGGCTTTCGGGTGAAAATGGGGTTTCGGTTGCGTGAACATTCATCATGCCACCACCTTTCCTGTCAGAATATCATTCCAATCACGGCCATCAGGAGCAGGCAAAAGCGATACCTGCCATCCCGTACCATGTGCGCGTGTCGCCAAAGCCTGCGCCGCCGCGCGGCCCGCGGTGTCGCCATCGGGCGCAATGGTCAATCGGCCCGGCGTGTCAGGCAGGCGCAGCCCTCGAATGCCCGATGTCGACAGCGCCGCCCAAATCGTCGCAGGGGCGCGCAACAGCCCGCTGGAAAGGCTAAGAGCAGTTTCAATTCCTTCTGCGACCACAAGTGTTTTCGGCCGATCAGAGAGGCACACAGCGCCGCCTTGCACCGCACCCAGCATCGCTTTAGGCGGCGTCACTTTGGCCTTGCCGCAGCCATCGGCGCGCAGATAGGTGCGATGCACCGCAAAGCCGTCAGCGCCATCCACCAGCGCCACCATTGCAGGGATCCGCTTAGCAGATGAGTGCCAGCATTCCGGTTCAAATCGCAGGGTGTCAGGCAGGGCGCAAGTGATGCCCCGCTCCCGCAAGTATGTTTCGGCCAAAGTGTCTGCAATCGGCTGCGCGCGCGTCCATAAACGGTGTGCCTGCTCAGCCCGCATTGCATCTGTCTTGCATTTTTCCGCTGCTCGCGCCTTAATGATCTCTGGATCAGGGCGCGCATAGCTGTTGAGCGTGATGCCCGCCGCCGCTGCAATTTCGTGGTAACTGCAGCCGGTCTTTTTGCAGTCGAGCAGTAGCTTGCCGCCGTTTCCATCCGCGAGGGTCAGCGCGTTCTGCGCTTTGCGGCCCTCACATTGGCATACGGGGCATGGCGCGCAGCCATAGCGGCCATACCACTTGCCGCGCAGGCTATGGGTAAGGTGCTTTGCGTCCATCATGACGAATCCCCCCATGCCAACGCAGCGACAGTTTGTGCTTGGGTGACGGTCTGTCCGTGCGAATGCATCAAACGATCAACCTGCTGTTTTGAGTTGGCATCGCTTTTCGCGCTCATAGCACCCATACTGTCGCCGTTGTGGCGCGCGGGTGCTTGCTGTGGTACAAACTGGGCCTTCGCTGCATTTGCGTAGTAGTCGACCCGACCCTGTTCCTGCGCTAACAGGTTCCGGGCCATTTCATTTATGCCGCTCATATCAAGCGACCTTGGTTTCACGGGATTCAAGCCACGCGGTTATGTCGCTTTCGCGCCACGCAACAAGGCGCTTTCCCAGCTTCACAGAATGCGGGAATTCGTTATCTTTCATCCATTGATAAATGGTTGAGCGTGAAAGCCCAGTGATGCGCTCCACTTCAGGGCGACGCAGGAGAGTTTCTGCCATTGGTGGTTCCTTTCGGTGCCAGTTGTTACTGGTGGGAAAGAAAACATGGATGGCTTCCACCGTTCCATTGGAAACCCCTACTGGGTGGTTTCACCCGGCAATAGCTTTAGAAAAGTTTCAAGGCGGTCAGCCGCACTGATTGCGACAAGGTGCTTCTGTTTTTCGGTTCTGTTCGGTAAGCCTTGAAGCTTTACGTAACTCTTTCGCCAAAGGTCAGTAAGATCAGCGGGTGCCTGAAAGTTTGCGGCATAGGCAGCCTCTCTTACGATTTTTAGCGCCTTGGTTTCACTGACATCGAATAACAACCAAACCTCATAGATTATGGCCGACAATATTACGTTCCGCTTTGCCAAATTGTAGACTTCGGTTGCTCTTGGGCGGGGCCATTCCCCAATGAGTTGGCAAACCGTAAATTCAGTGAGCGATCTTGGAAGTGGCTTCTTTCGGAGCAGGTTGTTGACGCAAATACTTCGAGCAATGTCCCAATGAACAGCGCTGTCCTTGCTCCTTTCAACTAGGAGTTTGGCGTCTTGTTCGCTTATCTCCATCCAAATGTCTGAGGCCTCGCGGTCATCTAAGTCGACCCCGCCATGTGTGATAACGTTGATTTCCTTGCTAGCATCGGGGGTCCAGAAACCAAATTTTGCCGGCTGCCCACTATAGGCAACGGACCTGAGGTGTTCAGTCGCGTATTCAAGCGCCTCCCGCTTAGTCATCCAAACACCTTGTGCACGTTGCTTTGTTGATCGTCTTTCCCTTCCAATGTGTTACCCCAGTGGTTCATCATCCCCCGCCGCCGCTCGACCAAATCACTGCGCTGATAAGCCCGCTCCACATCTGACCCAATAAAGTGCGCGAGCGCGATTTCGGCCATTTCGCGCGGATAGCCTTCCTCAGCCTGTCTCTTATACACATCTCCGAGCCCACGAGACAGGCAGAAATCTC
>CAJXSZ010000006.1 GCA_913060815.1 uncultured Sulfitobacter sp.
ACGAGATTTCTGCCTGTCTCGTGGGCTCGGAGATGTGTATAAGAGACAGGTAACGCAGGGCGGCGAGGGTGTCTGCCGTCTCACCCGACTGGCTCACAAACAAGGCGACGGAGCGTGCGGGGATCGGAGGCTCGCGGTAGCGGAATTCGGAGGCCACGTCGATCTCGACGGGGATGCGCGCAATCTGCTCGAACCAGTATTTTGCCGTCAGGCATGCGAGGTAAGCGGTGCCGCAAGCCACCATAGTGATGCGGTCCACGCCAGCGAAGTCGATCTGCGGGTCAGGCAGGCGGATCTCGCCTGACTTGCTCAGGTAGTGCCCGAGTGCTTCGGCAATCACGGTGGGCTGCTCGGCGATTTCCTTGGCCATGAAATGTTTGTGGCCGCCCTTGTCGATGCGGGTGGCGTTGATCTCGATCTTGCGGATTTCGCGGTCCACGGGGGTGCCGCCTGCGTCGAATACCTGCGCCCCTGCGCGGTTGAGAATGGCGTAATCACCCTCCTCGAGATAGCTCATGCGGTCTGTCATGGGCGACAGCGCGATGGCATCGGAGCCCACAAACATCTCCCCTTCGCCATAACCGATCGCCAGCGGCGAGCCTTTGCGCGCTGCGATCATCAGATCATCCTCCCCGTCAAAGAGGAAAGCCAATGCGAAAGCGCCGTGCAGTCTGCCCAGTGTCTTGATCGCCGCGTCCTGCGCGGCCAACCCTTCTGACATGTAGTGCTGGGTCAACATCGCCACGGTTTCGGTGTCTGTATCGGTGGCAGGATGCAGGCCGTGCTCGGCCAGCTCTGCGCGCAGCTCGCGGAAATTCTCGATGATGCCGTTGTGCACCACGGCCACAGGGCCTGATTTATGCGGGTGGGCATTGTTTGCATTCGGCTCGCCATGTGTGGCCCAGCGGGTGTGTCCGATGCCCGATTTGCCCGCCAGCGGCTCATGCACCAGCAAATCACCGAGGTTGACCAGCTTGCCCACAGCGCGTCGGCGGTCCAACCGCCCTGCGTTGACGGTGGCAATGCCTGCGCTGTCATAGCCGCGGTATTCGAGGCGTTTGAGCGCCTCGACCAGAATGGGGGCGACTTCGTGATTACCCAATACGCCTACAATTCCGCACATTTCAGCTACTCCGCTGTTGTCTGGCCTTTTGGGCCTTTAGCTTATCCATGAGTTTTCGCGCCATGCCTGGTTTCTCGACCTGTGGCGCGCGCGCCAATGCCAGCGCGTCGGGTTCTACGTCCGATGTGATAACCGAGCCTGAGCCCGTCATTGCCCCGTCGCCCACGCTCACAGGGGCCACCAGCATGGTGTTGGAACCGATGAAGCTGTGCGCGCCAATATGGGTGTGGTGTTTCATCACGCCGTCATAGTTGCAGGTGATGGTGCCCGCGCCGATGTTTGCATGCGCGCCGACAAAGGCGTCGCCGACATAGCTCAGGTGATTGACCTTGGCCCCCTCCGATACGGTGGCATTCTTGATCTCGACGAAATTGCCGACGCGGGTGTTTTCGGCCAGTTCGGCACCGGGGCGCAAGCGGGCGTAGGGGCCGATGACGGCGCCGCGTGACACATGGCAGCCCTCAAGATGGGAGAAAGCGCGGATATGGGCGCCGCTTTCCACGGTAACGCCTGCGCCAAAAAAGACGTTCGGCTCAACCAAGGTGTCGCGGCCAATGACGGTATCACGCGCAAGGAAAACAGTATCGGGGGCTTGCAGCGTCACGCCATCCTCCATCAGCGTAGCGCGGGCGCGGGATTGGAACGCGGCTTCAGCTTCGGCCAATTGGGCGCGGGAATTAACGCCGAGCGTTTCGGCCTCATCACAGGTAACGGCGGTCGCGCTCAGGCCTCGCGCGCGGGCCAGCCCGATGATATCGGTGAGGTAGTATTCGCCCGATGCATTATCGTTGCCCACAGCGTCGATCAGATCGAACAGGAGGGCCGCATTACAGGCGATGACACCGCTGTTGCACAGTGTAATTGCGCGCTCTGCCTCGGAGGCGTCCTTGAATTCGACGATGCGCTCCAGCGATGTGCCCTCCATCACGAGGCGGCCATAGCGGCCTGCATCAGCGGCTTCGAAGCCCAGCACCACAACATCGGTGCTTTGCGCGGCTTGCATCATGTTGGCCAGCGTTTCGGGAGAGACGAAGGGCGTGTCACCGTAGAGCACGATGGCGGTACCTTCGAAATCCTTGAGCGCATCACGCGCCTGCGCCACCGCATGACCTGTGCCGAGCTGTTCGGCTTGGACCACTACAGTGGCCTCTTCGTCATAGGCAATCGCGGCTTTTGTCACTTCCTCAGCCCCGTGGCCTGCGACGACGACTGTATGTATAGGCTCCAGCGTGGCACCAGCGGCCATGGCGTGGATCAGCATAGGGTCACCCGCGATAGGGTGTAGCACTTTGGGCAAGTCGGAGTTCATCCGCGTGCCTTTGCCAGCGGCGAGGATGATCAGGCTGGTGTTCATGGGTTGTCCGTTCTGCTCGTTCTGTATTTTCTCCTGTTTAACCGATGGGGGCGTCCGCGCAAGGTTGCTGTGCATCACTTAGGGTTGCGGCTTGCAACATGATATGGTGCAGATAGGCGGAACAAAGCGTAAAGGGCGGGGCAGCGATGAAAACGGTGGTATTTGATCTGGACGGCACATTGGCTGACACCAGCGGGGATTTGATCTCGGCAGCCAACGCGTGTTTTCGCGACATGGGTGCGGGCGACATGCTTGATCCAGCTACGGACGCGGCCACCGCTCTGCGCGGCGGGCGTGCGATGCTGAAGCTGGGGATGGAGCGCTGGGGCAAGCCGGCCGATGATCCGCTGATTGACGAATATTATGACGCGCTGCTCTATCACTATGAGCGCGATATCGACACGCATACGGTGCTCTATGATGGCGCGATGGAGGCTGTGGCGGAGCTGAAAACACGCGGCTATATCGTCGCCATCTGCACCAATAAGCCGGAGGGCCTGGCCCATCAGTTGCTTACGCGTCTGGGCATTCTTGGAGAGTTTGCGGCGATGTTGGGGGCTGACAGCCTGCCTGTGCGAAAGCCCGATCCCGAGCACCTATTCGAGACCGTGCGGCGTGCGGGAGGGGATCCTGCGCAATCGCTGCTGGTGGGCGATACGGTGACGGACCGCGACACCAGTAAGGCGGCGGAGCGCCCCTCGATTTTGGTGACCTTCGGACCTGCGGGGGAGGATATGAGCGCGCTGGCGCCTGAGGCGTTGTTGGAGCGGTACAGTGATCTGCCCGATCTGGTGGAGACGTTGTTAGGAAGGGTATAAGCCATGAGCGAGGTTTTTCAGGGAAGCTTCACCCAGCAAGAACCGATCCCCGAGGCAGGAATTGCAGCGGCAGTTGAGGTCATGCGCAGCGGGCGCTTGCACCGCTATAACACGGCCGGTGACGAGGTGGCGCAGACGGTGCTGCTGGAGCAGGAGTTCGCCGCCAGTGTGGGGGCGAAATACTGCCTCGCGGTAGCCTCGGGCGGCTATGCGATGGCTACGGCGTTGCGGGCTGTGGGTGTGAAGGCGGGGGACCGTGTGCTGACCAACGCCTTCACGCTGGCACCTGTGCCAGGGGCGATTGCGGCCGTGGGGGCTGTGCCTGTCTTTGTCGGCGTGACACGCGATCTGGTGTTGGACCTTGATGATCTGGTGGCCAAGGCGGACGGTGCCGATGTGCTTCTGCTTAGTCACATGCGCGGACATCTGTGCGACATGGAGCGCCTGATGGAGATCTGTAACGCGGCGCGCATCACGGTGATCGAGGATTGCGCCCACACAATGGGGGCCGCGTGGAAGGACAAGCCCTCGGGTACATGGGGCAAGGTCGGCTGCTATTCGTGCCAGACCTACAAGCACATCAATTCCGGCGAGGGCGGCCTGTTTGTCACCGATGACGCAGAGGTTGCCGCCCGTGCGATTATGTATTCGGGCAGCTATATGTTGTTCGAGACACATAAGGCGGGACCACCCCCAGAGACATTCGAGACGATCCGGTATCATACGCCCAATATCTCGGGACGGATGGACAACCTGCGCGCCGCGATCCTGCGTCCCCAGTTGGCTGATCTTGGCACGCAATGTGCGCGCTGGAACGAACGCTACTTTGCGCTGGAGGAGGGCCTGCGTGATATCGCGGGGCTCACGGTGATCGAGCGGGCAAAGGAGGAGACGATCGTCGGATCATCCATTCAGTTCCTGTTGGACGGGTGGGAAGACGTGGCGGTTCAGGACCTGCTGGCGCGGTGCAAAGCGCGGGGTGTTGAGCTTAAGTGGTTCGGCAACGCTGATCCCGTAGGCTTCACCAGCCGTTATGACAGTTGGCGTTATGTGGATGCAGCCCCGATGCCCGAAAGTGATGCGGTGCTGGCAGGGATCATCGACATGCGGGTGCCGCTGACGTTTAGCCTTGAGGATTGTGCACTGATTGCGCGGATCATCCGCGACGAGGTCGGTCGGGTGTATCAGTCAGCGGCGTGACCTGACGGAGCGCTTACGCGCATTTGATCTTTTTCACGCGTGTTCGTGTCTCCGGTGCGGTCTGCACGTGACGGGGTGCTTGACGCAAGGGTTGTGTTCTGTGTAACTATTGAACAAGTGTTCAATAAATTTGGATCAGGAGATTTTCCATGTTCAACGCCACGATGAAGTTTGACCTTGGGGAGGACGTCAATGCGCTGCGCGAGGGTGTGCACCGCTGGGCACAAGAACGCGTGCGCCCGATGGCGCAGGATATTGACGGAGACAACATGTTTCCTGCCGAGCTGTGGCAGGAGATGGGCGAGATGGGTCTGCTGGGCATGACCGTCGATGAGAAGTGGGGCGGCACGGGGATGGGCTATCTGGCGCATACTGTCGCTGTCGAGGAGGTCGCGCGGGCCAGTGCTTCGGTGTCCTTGTCTTATGGTGCCCACTCCAATCTGTGTGTGAACCAGATCAGTCTCAACGGGACGGATGAGCAGCGCGCGAAATTCCTGCCCAAGCTCTGCTCGGGCGAGCATGTGGGTGCGTTGGCAATGTCGGAAACCTCCGCGGGGTCGGACGTCGTGTCGATGAAGTTGAGCGCCGAGAAGCGCAACGATCATTACCGTCTGTCGGGTAACAAGTACTGGATTACCAATGGCTGTGATGCGGAGACTCTGGTGGTCTATGCCAAGACGGACAAGGACGCAGGATCCAAAGGGATCACCGCGTTTTTGATCGAGAAATCCATGGTGGGCTTCACCACTAGCCAACATTTCGACAAGCTTGGCATGCGCGGCTCCAACACCGCCGAGCTGATTTTCGACGACTGCGAAGTGCCTTTCGAAAATGTGCTGGGCGAAGAGGGGCGCGGGGTGGCCGTGCTCATGTCTGGGCTGGATTACGAGCGTGTTGTGCTGGCGGGGATCGGCCTTGGGATCATGGCCGCGTGTCTGGACGAGATCATGCCCTATATGGCCGAGCGCAAGCAATTCGGGCAGCCTGTGGGCAGCTTCCAGCTGATGCAGGGGAAAATGGCGGATATGTATACGGCGATGAATTCCGCGCGCGCCTATGTCTATGAGGTGGCCAAGGCTTGCGACCGTGGTGAGGTGACGCGTCAGGACGCGGCGGCGTGTTGTCTCTATGCCTCTGAGCAGGCGATGGTGCAGGCGCATCAGGCGGTGCAGGCTATGGGCGGCGCAGGGTATCTGTCCGACAGCCCCGTGGCGCGCATTTTCCGTGATGCCAAGCTGATGGAGATTGGTGCCGGCACCTCCGAAATCCGCCGCATGCTGGTGGGCCGCGAGATGATGGCGGCAATGTCGTGACGAAGGCGCGCAAGGAAATATCGTAATGAAACAGCTGCCGGGCCTTGATGGGGAGGGGCGCTGGGACATTCCTGCGCGACTCAACATGGCGCGGCAGTGTCTGGATTTCCCGCCCGATCAGGTTGCGGTGATTGACCTGACCGGCGAACAACGCGCCGATGTGACCTATGGACGATTGGCCGAGATGGTCGATGGGCTGGCCCGCAGCCTGATGCGCCGCGTCGTGGCAGGGGACCGCGTGGGCGTGCTGCTAAATCAGTCGCCATGGTGCCTTGCAGCACATCTGGCGATCTGGAAAATAGGTGCGATTTCAGTGCCTTTGTTTAAACTCTTCAAGCGCGATGCATTGGCCTCGCGGATCGGCGACAGCGGGCTTGAGTTGGTCCTGACCGATGAGGAGGGGGCCAAGCTGGTGGATGATCTGGCGCAACCGTTGCTGGCCAACCGCATAGGTCGGCGGGGGGCTGATGTGCCTTTTGCGGACACAGGTCCCGAGGACGCGGCAGTGCTGATCTATACCTCTGGCACCACGGGCACGCCAAAGGGTGCGCTGCATGGCCACCGTGTGCTGACGGGGCATCTGCCCGGGGTGGTGATGAGCCACGATATGCTGGGCCAGGACGGAGATTGCCTGTGGACGCCTGCGGATTGGGCGTGGATCGGCGGGCTGTTCGATGTGGCAATGCCTGCGCTTGCGCTGGGCGTCCCTGTCGTGGCGGCGCGGATGGCAAAGTTCGATGTGGATGAATGCAAGAGGATCATCGTGCAAGGCTCTGTGCGTAATGTGTTTTTTCCGCCCACAGCTTTGCGCATGCTCAAGGCGGCGGATGCGCGGATCGAGGGGCTACGCTCGGTCGCAAGCGGGGGGGAGCCGCTGGGGGCCGAGATGTTGGCATGGGGGCGTGAAGCGCTGGGCGTGCAGATCAACGAGTTCTACGGCCAGACCGAATGCAATATGGTCGCGAGCAGCTGTAGCGCTGCGTTTGAGGCGCAGGCAGGGTGTATCGGGAAACCTGTGGCGGGGTTTGAGATTGATGTGCTGGACGCGGATGCGCAAGGCGAAGGGGATATCGCCGTTAAGCGCGGGGCGGCTTCGATGATGCTGGGCTATTGGAAGCGACCGGAGGAGACGGCTGCGAAGTATCGCGGTGACTGGATGCTGACGGGGGACCGTGGCGTGTGGGAGGGCGATTTCCTGCGCTTTGTGGGGCGGGAGGATGACGTGATTACCTCCAGCGGCTACCGCATCGGGCCTGCGGAGATTGAGGATTGTTTGCTGACCCATCCGAGCGTTGCCACTGTAGGCGTGGTGGGCAAGCCTGATGCGCTGCGCACGGAAGTGGTGAAGGCCTATGTTGTGCTCAAGCACGGCGCGCAGGCGAGTGCGGTAGAGTTGCAGGACTGGGTGAGGGAGCGGCTGGCAAGTTATTCTTACCCAAGAGAAATCGAGTTTCTGGACGCGTTGCCGATGACGGTGACGGGCAAGGTGATCCGGCGGGAGTTAAAAGCGCGAGCGGGGAAAGAGCAATGATCACCTTCTACAGCCATATTGCGAACATGCGATGCCCGACTTGCGATCAACTGCAATCCGTTTTTCAAGTGTTTCGCACGAATGAGGCGCGGCCTTCGATATGGGGGCCGCTGCCGTTTTTGGAATGCAACATGTGTGCCAGAAAGCTGCGCATCGCCAATTACAACAAAACGTTACATTTTTTGTTGGTCGTGCCTGTATTTCTAGGGTCGGCCGCTTTTGGTATGTTTGTGTTTAGCTATCTTGGACTGTTCGAACGTGCGGGTAGTGAAGGTCCGAACTTTGTCGGGTTCGTGCTTGTCTTTGCGCTGTTTGTCGTTCCTGCCGTTTTGCTATGTGCGCGGCTGCTGAAGGTTGAGGTGCTTTCATGATGCCACTCCATGTCTGCTATCCACACCCATTTTTCGTCTCTTATGTCGTTCTTCAGCTATCTTGGCCTCTAATTTCGTAAGGTTATCGTAATATGAAACTCCAATCCCAAGCCCTCCCGTCCTCCGAGGCATTCAAAGCCAACACCGCCGCACATCTTGATGCGCTGGAGCAGGTCCGTGAGGTTGCCCAAGCGGCAGCCATGGGGGGCGGTGAGAAATCTCGCGAGCGGCATGTGGGCCGTGGCAAGATGCTGCCCCGTGAACGGGTGGCGAATTTGCTCGATGCGGGCTCGCCTTTCCTTGAGGTTGGCGCAGTGGCGGCGCATGGGTTGTACGGCGGGGCCGCGCCTTGTGCTGGTGTTATTGCGGGTGTCGGCACTGTGCAGGGCCAAGAAGTCATGGTGATCTGCAACGATGCTACGGTTAAGGGAGGAACGTACTATCCCATGACCGTAAAGAAACACTTGCGCGCGCAAGAGATCGCCGAAGAAAACCATCTGCCCTGTATTTATCTGGTCGATAGCGGCGGTGCGAACCTGCCCAATCAGGATGAGGTCTTTCCCGACCGCGACCATTTCGGCCGCATCTTTTTCAATCAGGCGCGGATGAGCGGTAAGGGCATACCGCAAATCGCTGTCGTCATGGGGTCGTGTACGGCGGGCGGTGCTTATGTGCCTGCGATGAGTGACGTTACGATTATTGTGAAAGAACAAGGGACTATCTTTCTTGCGGGGCCGCCATTGGTGAAGGCGGCGACTGGCGAGGTGGTGAGTTCGGAGGATCTTGGCGGTGGCGATGTGCACACGCGGCTGAGCGGTGTGGCGGATTATCTGGCCGAGGATGATGCCCACGCTCTGGCGCTGGCGCGGCGGGCAGTGGGGTATTTGAACCGCAGCAAGCCGAGCACTGTGCAGTGGGAGAGCGTTGAAGAGCCAGCCTATGATCCTGATGAGATTTTGGGCGTGGTGCCTGCGGATTTGCGCACCCCCTATGACATCCGCGAGGTGATTGCGCGCACCGTGGATGGCAGCCGCTTTGACGAGTTCAAGCCCCGCTTTGGAGAGACATTGGTGACGGGGTTCGCCCATCTCAAGGGCTGTCCTATCGGCATCATCGCCAACAATGGCGTCCTGTTTTCGGAGGCGGCACAAAAGGGGGCGCATTTTGTCGAGCTTTGCTCGGCCCGTAACATCCCGTTGGTTTTCTTGCAAAATATCACGGGCTTCATGGTGGGGCGCAAGTATGAGAACGAGGGGATTGCGCGCCACGGGGCCAAGATGGTGACGGCGGTGGCTTGTACCAATGTGCCCAAGATTACGATGTTGGTGGGTGGCTCGTTCGGGGCGGGGAACTATGGCATGGCGGGGCGTGCGTATAGTCCTCGGTTCCTCTGGACATGGCCCAATAGCCGCATCAGCGTTATGGGCGGTGCGCAGGCGGCGGGGGTTCTGGCCACGGTCAAGCGCGACGGGATCGAGCGGCAGGGCGGCAGCTGGTCAGCCGAGGAAGAGGCGGCGTTCAAGCAGCCTACGATTGATATGTTCGAGGAGCAGTCGCATCCGCTCTATGCGTCCGCGCGGCTGTGGGATGACGGTATTATCGATCCGCGCAAGACACGAGACACGCTGTTTCTGAGCCTGTCGGCGAGCTTGAATGCGCCGATCGAGGAGACGAAATTTGGCGTGTTCCGCATGTGATTTTGGCGGGGGTGTCATCTGCACACCCTGCGTACCCCCCCGTGCACCGTTGCGTGCACCGATCGGAGCCCGAACACCGCATGGTGTGCAATCTGGAGACTATCATGACGAAGACATTGCAAGAGATCATTGATGCCAACCCTGAAGCGGAGACTTTCCGGTTTGGCGACAACGAGGCGCTGTGCGCCGAGATTCTGGTGCTTGTGCGGAGTGGGAAGAAGACGGCGACCTGCGAGGCGGCATCCGCCTTCGGCAAGGGTGGCGACGCGTGGCCCGAGGTCGGGCGGCGGGATGTGGCGCTCGAGTGGGACGGGACACCTGCGGTGATGTTGGAGACAGTCGAAGTCACGACGCGCCGGTTTGGCGATATGGACGAGGAGTTTGTTGCCGCACAGGGAGAGTTCCGCGATCTGGCGCATTGGCGCGCGGGGTATGAGGCGTATTTTCGGCGCGCCGGGGTGTTTTCCGAAGATATGAAGCTGATGTGCGAGCGATTTCGACTGGTTGAGGATTTCGGGACCGCTGGCGCGTGAGGCTTCGGTGGGAATTTCAGTTTATTTGCAAAATGAAGCGGAGCCGTTGCGCTCTGATCGAGGAGATGGGTGATGTTTGATACGATCCTGATAGCCAACCGTGGCGAGATTGCATGCCGCGTCATGGAGACGGCGCAGAGGATGGGCGTGCGTTGTGTCGCCGTCTATTCCGATGCAGATGCGGCGTCCAAGCATGTGGCGATGGCCGATGTCGCTGTGCATATCGGAGGCTCTGCGCCAGCGGACAGCTATTTGCGCGGGGATGCAATTATTCAGGCGGCTTTGGACACGGGCGCGCAGGCGATCCATCCCGGATACGGCTTTCTGAGCGAGAACCCTGATTTTGTGGAAGCAGTTGAAGCGGCGGGGTTGGTGTTTATCGGCCCCTCGGCGGATGCGATCCGTGCCATGGGGCTCAAGGATGCGGCCAAGGCGCTGATGATCGAGGCGGGTGTGCCCGTGGTGCCCGGTTATCACGGCAGCGATCAGTCGGATGATTTGCTAGCGGCCGAGGCTGCGAGCATGGGCTATCCTGTGTTGATCAAGGCGGTTGCTGGCGGCGGCGGCAAGGGGATGCGCATGGTGGAGGAGGCGGGTGGTTTTGGCGATGCGCTGGCCTCGGCGCGCTCCGAGGCCAAGGCGGCGTTTGGCAATGCGGATGTGCTTGTCGAGAAGTTTGTGAGCCAGCCGCGCCATATTGAGGTGCAGGTGTTTGGTGATGGGACGCGCGCGGTGCATTTGTTCGAACGCGATTGCTCGCTCCAGCGGCGGCACCAGAAGGTGATCGAGGAAGCGCCTGCGCCTGATATGCCGCAGGACGTCCGCGCGGCTATGGGTGCAGCGGCGGTGAAGGCCGCTGAAGCGATTGGCTATAAGGGCGCGGGGACGGTGGAGTTCATCGTGGACGGCTCGGACGGATTAAGGGCGGACGGTTTCTTCTTCATGGAGATGAACACGCGGTTGCAGGTGGAGCATCCTGTGACGGAGGCCATCACCGGCGTGGATCTGGTGGAGTGGCAGCTGCGGGTGGCGGCGGGCGAGGAGGTGCCCTTGGCGCAAGAGGAGCTGAGCATTTCAGGGCATGCCTTCGAGGCGCGGCTCTATGCGGAGGACGTGCCTGCGGGCTTTTTGCCAGCGACGGGGACACTGAGCCATCTGGCGTTTGACCCTGAGGCCCGTGCCGATAGCGGGGTGCGCAGCGGCGATACGATCAGCCCATTTTATGACCCGATGATTGCCAAAGTGATTGTGCACGGACCCACCCGCGATGTGGCGCTGGCGCGACTGCGGAGGGCCTTGGGGCGCACCCATGTGGCAGGCACTGTGACCAATCTGGCATTCTTGGGTGCGCTGGCCGATCATGCGGGGTTTCGCCGTGGGGAGGTCGATACGGGGCTGATTGCGCGGGATATCGACGCGCTGACCGAAGCGCCCGCTGTCGAGGCGCGTCATGTGGCGTTGGCGGGGATGGCGGCCCTTGGGCTACTGGAGACGGGCGCAGTGACGGGTTTCACGCTGTGGGCGCCGCTGTTGCAGCAGGTAACGCTGGCGTGGGGCGGCGAGGAAGCGGTTGTGAAGGTCGAGGTCATGGGACCGGATGCACAGCGTTGGCATATTGGTTCGCAAGCGGTCGAGGCCAAACGTGTGGGCGGGGCGTGGAAGATCGGCGGTTTGCCTGCGGCCCCCGTTGCCGTGTCGGGTGATGTGGTGACTGTGTTTGACGGCTATGGTCTGGTGTTTACACGCATTGATCCGCTGCAACAGGCGGGTGGCGCGCAAGGCGATGGTAATCTGATTGAGGCGCCCATGCCTGGATTGGTGCGCGAGGTGTTCGCGAGTGTCGGTCAAACAGTGCAGGCGGGGGACAAGCTGGCCATTCTGGAAGCTATGAAGATGGAGCACAGCCTTTTGGCTGCACGCGATGGTGTGGTGGCGGAGGTGTTGGCCGTTGCTGGCGATCAGGTCGAAGCAGGGGCCGCATTGGTACGGCTGGAGGCGGAGGCATGATCACACTACACCACTGTCCGCAGACACGCTCGATGCGCAGCCTATGGTTGCTGCATGAGTTGGGAGTGGCGTTCGAGGTGGTCAAACACGGGTTTGGCAAGAACCTGCGCGATCCTGATTACCTGCGCCTCAATCCGGTTGGGCGGGTGCCCGCGCTGGAGCTTGATGGGGAGGCGATCTTCGAGACGGGGGCCATAACGGAGGTTCTGTGCGAGCGGTTCTCGCCTGAGGGGCTGGGCCGCCCTGCGGGCCATCCCGAGCGCAGCCAATGGCTGATCTGGGTGCATTTTGCCGAAACGATCACCCAGCATAGTGCGGCGCTCACCCAGCAGCATGTGGCGCTGCGCGAGGATCATATGCGCAGCCCTATTGTGATGAAGCTGGAGGCGGCGCGGTTGCTCAAGTGCTACGCCGCGCTTGAGCAGCGGCTGGCGGGGCGGGGGTATTTGCTGGACGGTGGATTTTCGGCTGCGGATATCAGCGTGGGGCAGGCGGTCTATCTGGCGCGGTTTTTCGCGCATCTGGACGGGTTCGAGGCCGTAGCGGCATGGTACGCGCGGATCACAGTGCGTGAGGGTTTTATTGCTTCCTTGCCAGGTGATGATACGCTGTTTGCAGGTGATTTTTTTGAGCCTTGGGAGATGCCTGCATAAATCTGGAAGGGAGAGACGAGATGAGTATGGGACAAGTCGAGATATTCGAGGTCGGGCCGCGGGACGGTTTGCAGAATGAAGCGGGAGAGATTTCCATCGCGGATAAGGTCGCGCTGGTCGATTGCCTGTCTGCCGCGGGGTTCAGCCGCATTGAGTGTGCCAGTTTCGTCTCACCCAAGTGGGTGCCGCAAATGGCGGGCAGTGCCGAGGTTCTGGCAGGGATTACGCGCAAGGATGGCGTGCGCTATGCCGCGCTGACGCCCAACATGCGCGGCTACACGGATGCTGTCGCTGCGGGGGCGGATGAGATCGCAGTCTTTGCCAGCGCCTCCGAAGGGTTCAGTCAAAAGAACATCAACGCCTCAATTGAGGAGAGCATTGCGCGTTTTGCGCCAATTCTGGAGGAAGCGCGGCATAATGACTTGCCAGTGCGGGGCTATGTCTCTTGCGTGGTTGAGTGTCCTTATGACGGTGCGGTAGCGCCACAAGAGGTGGCAAAGGTCGCCGATACGCTGTTCTCGATGGGCTGTTATGAGGTGAGCCTTGGCGATACCATCGGGGCAGGGACGCCTGATAGCATCGCGCGGATGCTGGTCGCGGTGCGTGATGTGGTGCCTGTGGGACGTTTGGCAGGGCACTACCATGATACAGGCGGACGGGCGCTGGATAACATAGACGCCTCGCTCAGCCTTGGGGTGCGCGTGTTCGACGCGGCTGTAGGTGGCTTGGGCGGATGTCCTTATGCGCCCGGTGCGTCGGGGAACGTCGCGACTGAAGCTGTGGCGGCGCATCTTGCGGCGCTGGGATATGACACAGGGCTGGATCAGGACAAGATCGCAGAAGCGGTCGAGATGGCGCATGCAATGCGCGGGTAATTTGGAGTTTGCGGCAGATGTACGAGACCATAACAATCGAGACGGACGCGCGCGGCGTGGCGACGCTGACCCTTGCGCGGGATGCCAAACATAATGCGCTGAGCGCACAGATGCTGGCCGAGCTGACACAGGCGGCGGCAGAGCTGGGCGGGGATGACGCGGTGCGGGTGGTTATTCTGGCCGCAGCAGGCAAGACGTTTTGCGCAGGCGGTGATCTGGGCTGGATGCAGGAGCAGATGGGCATGGATGCGGCCACGCGCGCGCAGGAGGCGGGTAAACTCGCCACGATGCTGGGCGCGCTGAACCGTCTGCCCAAGCCGCTGATCGGGCGCTTGCATGGCAATGCGTTTGGCGGCGGGGTCGGTATGGCGGCGGTTTGTGATGTGGCCGTGGGCGTGGACAGCCTCAAGATGGCGCTGACAGAGACGAAGCTCGGCATTATTCCTGCCACCATAGGTCCTTACGTCATTGCGCGCATGGGCGAGGGGCGTGCGCGCCGCGTGTTCATGTCGGGGTGCGTTTTCGGGGCGGAGGAGGCGGTGGAACTTGGGCTGCTGGCGCGCAGCGTTCCCGAAGCCGAGTTGGACGCGGCGGTGGAGCGTGAAGTGTTGCCCTATCTCGCCTGCGCGCCCGGTGCGGTGGCAGCAGCCAAGGCGCTGGCACAGGATTTGGGCGGGGCGGCCACGGAGGAGGCGGTTGCACTGTCGATCGCCGCACTCGCTGCCCGTTGGGAAACCGAGGAAGCCGCCGAGGGGATCGGTGCGTTTTTCGAAAAGCGGAAGGCAGCTTGGGTGGTTTAGTCAAACGCGAGGTCCATCGGCGCAATTCGGGCGGCGCCGTATCGAGCCTGTGATGTTCGATTAAATATTGCGCAAAAATCACACAATGCCACGGAAAGTTGAGCAGGATCGCCGTAAGTCTCACATTTTTCGTTACTTTTGGTCGTTCTTCGTAACATCAAAGAGCCAATACGAAGAACGACCGGAACGATTCACATGTCGATGACACAGGCCGCAATTGATATTTTGCGCGCAGGGCACTTAGCGTTTTTCGCGGCTGGAATGGGAACTGCCCTCTATTTTGATTTCCAGAAGTTGAAGACATTTAGCCATCCCTTGAACCATGACGATATTGAGCGGCTGGAAAAACTGCATGTCTGGATATCTTCTGCGTTTCTAAGCCTTTGGTTAACGGGCCTGATGCTCATCTATGTGCGCACGGGTTTCGACATTGCTACGTTCTCTCCCAAACTCTGGCTGAAGCTGGGCGTAATGACCTTCATGCTGCTTGTCTCCTCTTTGATTGGTGCGATTGTGATCCCCTCGCTTAAGGCCCACATGGGCCAACCGCTGATTACGATGTCGAGAGGGCGTATGATGTTGCTGACGCAGATCGGCGTATTTTCCATGTTTGGCTGGTCGAGCGGTTTGTTGTTGGGGTCGAGTGTGGTGCTGAAAACCGCGACTTGGGATGTCTTGCTGCCGATCACCCTGTTCTGGTGTGGCTTGTTGTCCCTTGGTGGTCAAACGCTGGCCTTGATGATCCGCAGAGGCTATGTGTTTCGCGCGATATGACTGCGGGCGCAGTGATTGCCCTGAGCCATGGTCGCGGGTTGCTTGCTTGTCCAAGCCGTTGGCGGCTCATGCGTTGGCAGACAACGCCCGCTTTTGATAAATTGTGCTTCACCTTTCCACCCCGCCTGCCGTTGACCCCAACTGTCTACAGCGGTACACCCACCTCCAAGCGCTGTGTGGGCCAAATGTCCGCATCATCCGAGAAAGGAGCCAACCTTGGACGAGATGCTTAGGGAATATTTACCGATATTGGTTTTTCTGTTTGTTGCCATAGGGTTGGGCCTCGCGCTCTTGCTTGCGGCTGCGGTGATTGCGGTGCGCAATCCTGACCCCGAGAAGGTGTCGGCCTACGAATGCGGGTTCAACGCGTTTGATGATGCGCGGATGAAGTTTGATGTGCGATTCTACCTTGTGTCGATTTTGTTCATTATCTTCGATCTCGAAATCGCATTCCTGTTCCCTTGGGCTGTGGCATTTGGCGACATTTCGATGACCGCATTCTGGTCTATGATGGTCTTCCTTGCGGTGCTAACCGCAGGTTTCGCATATGAATGGAAGAAAGGGGCACTCGAATGGCAGTAACCCAGACAAACATCCCTGCAACGGCAGGTATGGACCGCGATGTGGCCACGCAGAACCTGAATGCCGAGTTGCAGGACAAGGGCTTTTTGCTGACCTCGACCGAGGATTTGATCAACTGGGCGCGCACAGGCTCGTTGCACTGGATGACCTTTGGTCTGGCGTGCTGCGCAGTCGAGATGATGCACACCTCCATGCCGCGTTATGATCTGGAGCGGTTCGGCACCGCGCCGCGCGCCAGCCCGCGCCAGTCCGATCTGATGATCGTGGCTGGGACGCTCACCAACAAGATGGCGCCCGCGCTGCGTAAGGTCTACGACCAGATGCCCGAGCCGCGCTATGTGATCTCTATGGGATCATGTGCGAACGGCGGCGGTTACTACCACTACAGCTATAGTGTTGTGCGCGGCTGTGACCGAATCGTGCCGGTGGACATCTATGTGCCGGGCTGCCCTCCGACGGCGGAGGCGCTGCTCTACGGTATCATGCAGCTACAGCGCAAAATGCGCCGCACGGGGACGATTGTACGATGAGCGATGCACTGACGGAACTGGGCGGTTATATCGAAGCCAAACGCCCCGATTGTGTGCTGGCGTGGGATGTGACCCATGGTGAGTTGAACCTCGACGTGACCTTGGCCAATATCGCCGGTCTGGTAGAGTTTCTGAAATCCGATGCGACCTGCCGCTTCAACTCGCTTGTGGATATTACGGCTGTGGATTACACGGGGCGGGCCAAGCGGTTCGACGTGGTCTACCACTTCCTGTCGATGTACCAGAACCAGCGCATTCGTTTGCGCGTGGCTTTGCGCGAAGAAGACATGGTACCGTCCTTGGTCAAGGTGCACCCTTCGGCCAATTGGTTCGAGCGTGAAGTTTTCGATATGTTCGGCATCCTGTTCTCAGGCCACCCCGATCTGCGCCGCTTGCTGACGGATTACGGTTTCCGCGGCTATCCGCTGCGCAAGGATTTCCCGACAACGGGCTATACCGAAGTGCGCTACGACGAGGCTGAGAAACGGGTTGTCTATGAACCCGTGTCGCTGGTGCAAGAATACCGCCAGTTTGATTTCATGTCACCGTGGGAAGGGGCCGAGTACATCCTGCCCGGAGACGAGAAGGAGGCCGCGAAATGATGGACGGCACCAAAGGTTTCGAAGACGCCCAGACGGGCGAACAGAAAATCCGCAACTTCAACATCAACTTCGGCCCGCAGCACCCTGCGGCGCACGGCGTTTTGCGTCTGGTGTTGGAACTGGACGGCGAGATTGTAGAGCGGTGTGACCCGCACATCGGCCTGCTGCACCGTGGTACGGAAAAGCTGATGGAGAGCCGCACGTATCTCCAGAACCTGCCGTATTTCGACCGCCTCGATTATGTGGCACCGATGAATCAGGAGCACGCATGGTGCTTGGCCATCGAGCGCCTCACCGGCGTGGAAGTGCCCCGCCGCGCCTCGCTCATTCGTGTGCTCTATTCCGAGATCGGGCGCATCCTGTCGCATCTGCTCAACGTGACCACACAGGCGATGGACGTGGGCGCGCTGACCCCGCCGCTGTGGGGTTTTGAAGAGCGTGAAGACCTGATGATCTTCTATGAGCGGGCCTGCGGCGCGCGTCTGCACGCGGCCTACTTCCGCCCCGGTGGTGTGCATCAGGACCTGCCCGATGCGCTGCTCGATGATATCGAGATGTGGACGCATAAGTTCCTTAAAGGCTTCATGGTCGACATCGACACGTTGCTGACCGAGAACCGCATTTTCAAGCAGCGCAACGTCGATATCGGCGTGGTGAGCGAGCAGGACATTCAGGACTGGGGCTTTAGTGGCGTTATGGTGCGCGGCTCTGGCCTCGCATGGGATTTGCGCCGCGCGCAGCCCTATGAGTGCTATGACGAGTTCGAGTTCCAGATCCCCACAGGCGTGAACGGCGATTGCTATGACCGCTATCTGGTGCGCATGGAAGAGATGCGCCAATCGGCCAGCATCATGTTGCAAGCCATCGAGAAACTGCGCGCACCCGAAGGGAAGGGCGACATTCTTGCCCGTGGTAAAATCACACCGCCCGCGCGCTCGGATATGAAAACCTCGATGGAGAGCCTGATCCATCACTTCAAGCTTTATACCGAAGGGTTCCACGTACCTGCGGGTGAAGTCTATGCCGCCGTTGAAGCGCCCAAGGGCGAATTCGGTGTCTATCTGGTGGCCGATGGATCCAACAAACCCTACCGCGCAAAGCTGCGCGCGCCGGGCTATCTGCACCTGCAAGCGATGGATTACATGGCCAAGGGTCACCAACTCGCCGATGTGGCCGCGATCATCGGAACGATGGACATCGTGTTTGGGGAAGTGGACCGGTGAGCCACGCGCACCTTTCTTCACTTTCCCTTTAAACTCACGCCGTAGGCATCCGACGCCTAAAACCAATACGAAAGCCTGATCAATGCTACGCCGCTTACACGCCGACCAACCCGACAGCTTCGCCTTTACCCCCGCCAATCAGGCTTGGGCAGAGGCGCAGATCACAAAATATCCAGAGGGGCGTCAGGCCTCTGCGATCATCCCGCTTCTGTGGCGCGCCCAAGAGCAGGAGGGGTGGCTCTCGCGCCCCGCGATCGAGCATGTCTCGGAGATGTTGGGGCTGGCCTATATTCGCGGGCTCGAGGTGGCGACGTTCTACTTCATGTTTCAGCTGCAACCTGTTGGATCTGTGGCACATATTCAGGTTTGTGGCACCACGTCCTGCATGATCTGCGGCGCGGAAGACCTGATCGGGGTGTGCAAGGAAAAGATCGCCAAGAACCCGCATGAGATATCTGCAGACGGCAAGTTCTCGTGGGAAGAGGTCGAATGTCTTGGCGCGTGTTCCAACGCCCCGATGGCGCAGATCGGCAAGGACTATTACGAAGATCTCACGGCCGAGCGGTTTACCGCGATGCTGGAAGAGCTGGCGCGCGGTGAGGTGCCGACACCGGGGCCGCAAAACGGGCGCTATGCCTCTGAGCCCTTGAGCGGGCTGACCTCGCTCACCGACTATGACAGCGGCAAGACGCAGTATAACGCGAGCGCGCAGCTCGCCACAGATATCGGCGACACTGTTAAACGGATCGACGGGACTGAAGTACCTTTGCTGGCGCCGTGGCAGGGCAAGGCGGCCAATGCGGCCAAGAAGCCAGCCAAGGCTGCGCGCGATGACATGATGCCACCCAGCGGTCCTGACGGGGCGCAAGGGGGGCGTGCGAAAGGGGCCAAGGCTGCGGATCGCACGCGCGGTGCGGCATCAGACGGGGTCGCCGAGGCGACAGGCGAGGCACCTGAGACACAGGCAAAGGCCAAGCCCAAACGTGGCAGCGTCGCCCCGACGCCAAAGACAGATGTGAAGGCGGAATCCGGTACTCCTGCGGCAACGCCGGGTAAAAAGCCACGCACAATGAAAGCGCCCCGCAAGGCGGGTGCGGATGATCTCAAACTGATCAAAGGGATCGGTCCTAAGCTCGAAGCTACTGTAAACTCTCTGGGATTTTTCCATTTTGACCAAATTGCAAAATGGGGGCAAGATGAGCTGGCTTGGGTCGACCAGAACCTTGAGGGCTTCAAGGGACGCGCATCGCGGGACAACTGGGTGGAACAGGCGCAAAAGCTGGCGCGGGGAGAAGAGACTGAGTTCTCCGCAAAGGCAAGCAAAGACGGCCGTTACAACTGATATCGCGCCGTCAACATAGTCCATCTGGGGGATAGATTAAGAAATGTCGACGAATAACAACAATACGGAATGCATGATTACCTGTTGGGGTATTGCTGCTTTCGCGGGTGTGGTCGCGATGATCATGCTGTACATGGTCGCCGATTTCGGCGTGATACAGGCAATCTTTACAGGTGGTTTGATCGGTACGGTCTTGGGGCTTCTGCTGAGTCTGACTGTATGCAGAAGTCAAACGGCGGCGCATGATCTGGCTTCTGATGACAAGCCTGCTGCGCGCTATGCGGCCAAGGCGGCCGAAGAGAAGGCAGCGAATGCAACTGCTGTGCAGGCGAGCACAACCACTGCGGCGCAGGCGGGAACGACCGCTGCTACTACTGGCGCCACTGTCGCTGCTGGTAATTCTGCAGCCGCTGGCGGCACTTCTGCTTCGGCTTCGCCGTCTGCGGCAACTTCAAGTGCGGACGCCTCAACAAGCAATCCTGCGCCGACAGCGGCACCTGCCACCCTTATGAGCAGCCCGGTCACCTCTGCGCCAGCGCAGGCCGCGCCTGCAACGGCAGCACCTGCAACGACCATAGAGAAGGCCGCGCCCAAGGCCAAGTCTGCGCCCAAAGCTGCGGCACCCAAGGCGAAAGCAGCGCCGAAAGCTGCTGCGGCAACTAAGGCTAAAGCGGCACCAAAGGCGAAAGCTGTACCCAAGGCGGCTGCGGCATCTGATGCACGCCCTGCAACGCTGCTGGATGCGGCGCGCCCGGAGGGCAAGGATGATCTCAAGCTGATCAGCGGCGTGGGTCCCAAGCTCGAGCAGACGCTGAACGATCTGGGTGTCTACCACTTCGATCAGGTGGCCAAGTTCAAGAAGAAAGACATCGCATGGGTCGACGCGCGTTTGCGCTTCAAGGGCCGGATCGAACGCGATGACTGGATGTCTCAGGCCAAGATTTTGGCCAAGGGCGGGGAGACGGCGTTCTCCAAAGGTAAGAAGAAGACATAAAGAGAGGCGCTGCGCGTGACGCAACAGGACGACAAACTGTCACGTGACGGGCGGCGCCTTGCTTTGGTAAGTGTTGGGGCGGCGTTTGCCTTTATGGGCATATCGGCGCTGGGGGTGATCTTTGGATTGCCCAACCATATAATGGGCCTGTTGGAGCTGGGCGTTGCTGCCGTGTTCCTGTGGGTTTTTATACAAGCATTCCGGATGTGGCGCGCGCGCCAGTCCGAAAGGGACGGATGAGCACATGTTGCAGGACAAAGACCGCATTTTCACCAATATCTATGGCATGCATGACCGCACCTTGAAGGGTGCGCAGGCACGCGGCCATTGGGATGGCACGGCGGCGATCATCAAAAAGGGCCGCGACTGGATCGTGGACGAGATGAAGGCCAGCGGTCTGCGCGGGCGCGGTGGTGCGGGCTTCCCTACGGGCCTCAAGTGGTCGTTCATGCCCAAAGAAAGCGACGGGCGCCCCAGCTATCTGGTGGTGAATGCCGACGAATCCGAGCCGGGGACATGTAAGGATCGCGAGATCATGCGCCATGATCCGCACACGCTCATCGAGGGCTGCCTGATTGCGAGCTTCGCGATGAATGCGCATGCCTGCTACATCTACATCCGTGGCGAGTACATCCGTGAGAAAGAGGCGCTTCAGGCGGCCATCGACGAAGCCTATGAGGCGGGTCTCGTTGGTAAGAACGCGTGCAAGTCCGGCTGGGATTTCGACATCTACCTGCACCATGGGGCAGGGGCGTATATCTGCGGCGAGGAAACCGCGCTGCTCGAGAGTCTTGAGGGTAAGAAGGGCATGCCGCGCATGAAGCCGCCGTTCCCTGCGGGGGCGGGTCTGTATGGCTGTCCGACAACCGTGAACAACGTGGAATCGATTGCCGTGGTGCCGACGATTCTGCGCCGTGGCGGTGAGTGGTTTGCAGGCTTTGGCCGCCCCAACAACACAGGCACCAAGCTGTTCGCGATATCGGGCCATGTGAACAACCCCTGTGTGGTCGAAGAAGAGATGAGCATTTCATTCGAAGAACTAATCGAGAAGCATTGCGGCGGTATTCGAGGCGGTTGGGACAACCTTAAGGCCGTGATCCCGGGTGGCTCCTCCGTCCCGATGGTGCCAGGCAAGGCGATGCGCTCTGCCACGATGGATTTCGACTATCTGCGCAACGAACTGCAGTCGGGCCTCGGCACGGCGGCGGTGATCGTGATGGATCAGCAGACCGATGTGATCAAGGCGATCTGGCGCTTGGCGAAGTTCTACAAGCATGAGTCCTGTGGTCAGTGTACGCCCTGCCGCGAAGGCACAGGCTGGATGATGCGCGTGATGGACCGTCTGGTCAAAGGCGATGCGGAACCCGAAGAGATCGACATGTTGCTGGACGTGACCAAGCAGGTCGAGGGCCACACTATTTGCGCGCTCGGCGATGCGGCGGCTTGGCCGATCCAAGGTTTGATCCGTCACTTCCGTGGCGATATCGAAGACCGGATTGCCCACAAGCGCGGCGGCAGCGTGACGCCTGTTGCGGCGGAGTAGCACGTGCTTCTGGAAGCGCTGAATTTTATCGCGGTCCCTTTGGTGATCGCGGTGATTCAATGCGTTCTGTTCTGGATCATTCTGGGCCGCGCAGGGCTGCCACGCTGGACTGCGTTTTTGCCTTTCGTGCAAATTGTCTCGCTGATCGGGATTTATGTCTCGGGCGGCTGGATGGGCCTTTATGAGTTGTTCTCGGGCATCCCTGCGGCGATTCCACTCTATCAGTTGCTGATGGTGCTGATCGGCTTTGTGCCGCTGTTCGTGCTGGCCTTCGCACGCTGGCCCTCGCAGGCGCGCTAAGCTGATGCGCAAGTGGCTTCCCCGTCGCAGCAAAGACGAGCGTCAGGAAGACATCGCGTTTGGCCTGTCGGATGTGGCGATTGCCTTTTGCCTTCTGAGCGCCGGACTGATCGGGATCGTGGCGGGAACCTACTTTGACGAAGGCGCTGTTTTCGGGATAGGCGCATTGGTCGTATGCATCGGAGCCTATGCTGTGGGCCAAAGTCTGGTGGGACTTCTGGTCGACATGACACTCGGAATGGGCGGGCTTGGGGTGCTCCTTATTGTCCTGATATTGGTGTTCTTTGTTGCGCAGGGCTATGATCTGTTGATGGCGCCCTGAGGGGCCTGCGCCCTGCGATTAAGAAGCGCTGGCCCTAGGCGTTGAATTGCGCAATAACGGGGCAAGTAAAAACAAACCGCACAGATATGTGTGGAGGAGACGGTGATGAAGATCTGGATCGGTACAGCGCTTTGCGCGGGTTTGCTTGCGGGCTGCTCCTCATCCGAGGATCGTATTCTGTTTGACGGTCAGTTCTACAGGACCAACGTGCGCAAGGTCGAGCGGCAGTTGGATGTGTTTACTGTCACGGTCAAGCCTGTATCCAAGTCATTGCTTGGTGCGCGGCAGGCGGGATCACATGCTGCTATCGAATACTGTATCAACCAGTTCGGCGCGTCTGACATCATTTGGGCTGCGGGCCCTGATGTGCCGCAAGAGCAGCTTAGTATCGAGAAAGACGTAATGACCTTGCAGGGCCAATGCCCCAATGCAAGATAGACGCGATTATCGCCGTGTTTCCTAGCCAGAAGCGCGGTGATATTGCATAACATAGGGACAAAACCACAGATGCACCAAGGGGCAAGACCCTGTCGGCATATGAGGAAAGCAGAATGCGCCACTTTATCGTACCTATTGTAATTGTAACCCTGACTGCGGGATCGCTTGCGGCGAAACAGCCCATTCGCAATGTGGCCGCGATCGACAATGCGGTGTTTGACGTTGCCGTTGCAGACCGCATTCGCAAGAAGTGTCCGGACATTGCGCCGCGCATCGTAAAAGCACTGTCGCTCTATCGGGCCACACGGGCCAAGGCCAAGGCGATGGGGTACACGGACGAAGAGATAAAAGCCTACGGCGATTCCGACGCAGAGAAGTCGCGGATGCGTGCCAAAGGCGAAGCATATTTGAAGGCGCAGGGGGTTGTCGACGGCGACCCGCAAAGCTATTGCGCGGTAGGGCGCAAAGAGATCCAAAAGGCGAGCCGCATCGGCTCATTGCTGAGAGAAAAGTGACATCATGAGCGACATTCGCAAGATCATCATTGACGGTAAAGAAGTTGAAGCCGAGGGGGCGATGACGCTCATTCAGGCTTGTGAGCAGGCGGGCGTGGAAGTGCCGCGCTTTTGCTATCACGAGCGGCTGACGATTGCAGGCAACTGTCGGATGTGTCTGGTGGAAGTTGTGGGCGGTCCGCCCAAGCCTGCCGCCTCTTGCGCGATGCAGGTGCGCGATCTGCGTCCTGGTCCCGAGGGGCAGCCGCCTGTCGTGAAAACCAACTCGCCCATGGTCAAGAAGGCCCGCGAGGGTGTGATGGAATTCCTGCTGATCAACCATCCGCTTGATTGCCCGATCTGCGATCAGGGCGGCGAGTGTGACTTGCAGGATCAGGCGATGGCTTATGGCGTCGACTTTTCCCGCTACCGCGAGCCTAAGCGCGCGACCGAGGATCTTGATCTGGGCCCACTGGTCGAGACGCATATGACGCGCTGCATTTCCTGCACGCGCTGTGTGCGCTTCACGACCGAGGTGGCGGGCATCACGCAGATGGGCCAGACGGGCCGTGGCGAGGATGCCGAGATCACTGCCTATCTGGGCGAGACGCTCGACAGCAACATGCAGGGCAACATCATTGATCTTTGTCCCGTAGGTGCGCTTGTCTCAAAACCATATGCGTTTACGGCGCGGCCTTGGGAGTTGAGCAAGACCGAGAGCATTGATGTGATGGACGCGCTGGGATCGAATATCCGCGTGGACACCAAAGGGCGCGAAGTGATGCGCTTTCTGCCACTCAACCACGATGGCGTGAACGAGGAATGGATTTCCGACAAGACGCGTTTCGTCTGGGACGGTCTGCGCAAGCAGCGTTTGGACACGCCGTATATCCGTGAGAACGGCAAGTTGCGGAAAGCGGAGTGGCCCGAGGCGCTCGCGGCGGCTGCGGCTGCGATGAAAGGCAAAAAGCTTGG
Organism: uncultured Sulfitobacter sp.; assembly: GCA_913060815.1. Lineage (GTDB taxonomy): Bacteria > Pseudomonadota > Alphaproteobacteria > Rhodobacterales > Rhodobacteraceae > Sulfitobacter. The sequence continues at coordinate 24,395 of CAJXSZ010000006.1, forward strand.
CGGCCTGGTCGGCGATCTGGCCTCAGTCGAGGCGGCGTTTGCGCTCAAGCAGATGATTGAGGGGCAGGGTGGTACGGTTGAATGCCGCACCGATGGCGCCAAACTGCCTGCGGGCAACCGCTCTGGCTACGTCGGCACGGCAGCGATTGAGGACATTGATACAGCGGATAAAATCCTGCTGGTTGGCACCAATACTGCGGTCGAGGCGCCTGTACTTAACGCACGCATCCGCAAGGCGTGGACCAAAGGCTGTGACATCACCGTTGTCGGCGAAGCTGTCGATCTCACCTATGAGTATGAGCATATGGGGACGGACCGTGCCGCATTGGCGCATGTGCTAGATCTCGATATGTCTGAGATGGCCGAGAAGAATTGCATTGTCATCGTAGGGCAGGGCGCGCTCGCCGCGGATGACGGCGCGGCAGTTCTGGGCACGGTTCAGGCGATTGCCGAGAAATCGGGCGCCAAGATGCTGGTCCTGCACACGGCGGCCGGCCGCGTGGGGGCCATGGACATCGAGGCGGTCAGCGATGGCGGCATCGCGGATGTGTTGGGCGCGGAGGTGATCTACAACCTCGGGGCCGATGAGGGCGACATTCCGAGCGGCCCGTTCGTGATCTATCAGGGATCGCATGGTGATCGTGGGGCGCACCGCGCCGATATTATCCTGCCCGCAGCGGCCTATACCGAAGAGGGCGGCTTGTTCGTGAATACCGAAGGGCGGCCACAGCTGGCGCAGCGCGCGAGCTTCGCACCCGGTCAGGCAAAGGAAAACTGGGCCATTCTGCGCGCTTTGAGCGCAGAGCTGGGCGCGGCACTGCCGTTTGATTCGCTGGCGGCGCTGCGCACGGCGTTGGTAAAGGAATATCCGCATCTGGGCCGTGTGGACGAGGTGGCCGAGAATACGTGGGTCGCCGAGCCTGTGGGCAAGATGGGCGACGGGGCGATCAACTATGCGATCTCGGACTTCTACCTGACCAACCCCATCGCACGCGCCTCAAGCCTGATGGCGGAGCTGTCGGCCAATGCGAAAGCACGCCGTACGGAGGCGTTGGCGGCCGAGTGAAATACGCAGGCTGGATAGCGGTTCTGGCGCTGGCCGCCTGCACTCCCGCGAGCCCAACAGCAGAGGATTTCATCCCGGACTACAAAGGGGTGGAAACCGTGCTGTTGGACGGCGATCTGGTGCAGTTTAATGTTGCTATGACGAAGGCTCAGACGCCAGATAATGTCGCGGCGTACGCCGAGTGTGCGGCTGCGCAATATGCATTAATCCGTGGTTACGGTTTTGCAAGGCATGTACGCACAAATGTGGCAATTGAGGGTGGCATTTGGCGTGCTGATGCTGTTTACACAATCTCGCCGAGCCTGCCTTCAGGCTTAAAGACTATTGATGCCGAGGTGGTGACGCTAAACTGCCGCGAGCAAGGCATACCTACGGTGTGAGGACCTATGGCTGACTTCTTTTTCAACACAACGGCGGGCATGATTCTGCTCATTATCGGGCAGATTTTTCTTGTTGTGATTCCCTTGTTGGTCGCACTCGCGTTCCTGATGTATCTGGACCGCAAGATCTGGGCGAGCGTGCAGCTGCGCCGTGGCCCGAACGTGGTTGGCGTTTACGGGTTGCTGCAATCCTTCGCGGATTTCGGCAAATACATCGTCAAAGAGATCGTAGTGCCTGCGGGCGCGGACCGTCCTGTGTTTTTCATGGCGCCGATGGTCACGCTGGTGATGTCTCTGGTGGCGTGGGCAGTGATTCCGTTCAACGACGGTTGGGTGCTCAGCGATATCAACGTTGCCATCCTCTTCGTCTTTGCCGTCTCATCGCTGGAAGTCTACGGTGTGATCATGGGCGGTTGGGCTTCGAACTCGAAGTACCCTTTTCTCGGCTCCCTGCGCTCTGCCGCGCAGATGATCTCTTACGAAGTTTCGATTGGTTTGATCATCATCGGGGTGATCATCTCCACAGGCTCAATGAACTTTAGCGGGATCGTGGCTGCGCAGGATGGCAATTATGGCCTGCTCCACTGGTACTGGTTGCCGCATTTCCCGATGCTGATCCTGTTCTTTATCTCGGCACTGGCCGAGACGAACCGCCCGCCGTTTGACCTGCCCGAAGCGGAATCAGAATTGGTTGCGGGTTATCAGGTCGAGTATTCCTCCACGCCGTTCCTGCTCTTTATGATCGGTGAGCTGGTGGCCGTGGTGCTGATGTGCGCACTGATCTCGCTGATGTTCTTTGGCGGATGGTTGTCACCGATCCCAGGTTTGCCCGATGGTATCTTCTGGATGATCGCCAAAATGGGTCTGGTTTTCTTCTTCTTCTCGCTGATCAAAGCGATCACACCACGCTACCGCTATGACCAGTTGATGCGTCTGGGTTGGAAAGTATTCCTGCCGTTCTCGCTCTTCTGGGTGGTGTTTGTGGCCTTTGCGGCGAAATTCGAATGGTTCTGGGGCATCTATGCCCGCTACACGGTTGGAGGCTGATATGGCTGCTACTGACTATACCCGCCACGCGAAATACTTCCTTTTGCAGGATTTCTTTCAGGGCATGAAGCTTGGCATCAAGTATATGTTCAAGCCGAAGGCGACGCTAAACTACCCGCATGAGAAGGGTCCGTTGTCCCCTCGTTTTCGCGGCGAGCATGCGCTGCGCCGGTATGCCAACGGTGAAGAGCGCTGCATCGCGTGCAAGCTGTGTGAGGCCGTATGTCCTGCGCAGGCGATCACCATTGATGCGGAGCCGCGTGAAGACGGTTCGCGCCGCACGACGCGCTATGATATCGACATGACCAAGTGCATCTATTGCGGCTTCTGTCAGGAAGCCTGTCCGGTGGATGCCATCGTTGAGGGACCGAATTTCGAGTTCTCCACCGAGACGCGCGAAGAGCTATACTACGACAAGTCCAAGCTCTTGGAGAACGGTGACCGCTGGGAAGCCGAGATCGCACGTAACCTTGAGATGGATGCGCCCTACCGATGACCGACAAGAGCCCATGGGAAGAAATGATGCGTCAAGCGCAGGAGATGGCGAAGTCCTTTCCTGGGGCGGATGCGTTCACGCCCGAGGGTTTTGAGAAGATGATGGGGACAATGCCGAAGGACATGATGGAGACGTTCTTTGGCAAGACCCATAACAAGGACGGGCTGGACGCCAAAACGCGGCTGTTGCTGACGTTGGCGGGGCTGACCATGCAGGGCGCGCAGAGCGATGTGGTGATACGCCAGACAGTCCGCCATGCGCATGAGGCGGGCGCAAAGCCGCAAGAGATTATCGAGACAATTGGCCAAATGGCTTTGTTTGCAGGGCTTCCAGCCGTGCAGCGCGCCACGCAGATTGCCCAGCCTGTGCTGGACGAGATGACGAAAGCTGACAGAGAAGAGGGTGACGCATGAGCGTTTTTGCATTTTACTTGTTTGCGGTCTGCGTGATTGCAGGCGGGCTGTTCACGGTGATCAGCCGTAACCCTGTACACTCGGTGTTGTGGTTGATCCTGTCCTTCCTTTCGGCAGCGGGGTTGTTCGTGCTGCTGGGAGCCGAGTTCGTGGCGATGCTGTTGATCATCGTCTACGTAGGCGCGGTGGCCGTATTGTTCTTGTTCGTTGTTATGATGCTGGACATTGATTTCGCCGAACTGAAGGCGGAGATGGCCAAATACATGCCGCTGGCGCTTCTCATCGGGGTGATCATTCTGATGCAATTCGTCATGGCCTTTGGCGCATGGAACGCGAGTGCGGCGGCGGAGGGTCTCCGCGCGCAGGTCACGGACCCGCAAGTTTTCAACACGGATGCGCTGGGGTTGATCCTCTATGACGAGTATTTCCTGTTGTTCCAGCTGTCAGGTCTGATCCTGCTGGTTGCGATGGTCGGTGCGATTGTGCTGACGCTGCGCCACCGCGGTGATGTGAAACGTCAGGATGTCGTGAGCCAGATGATGCGTGATCCGGCCAAGGCGATGAAAATACATGATGTGAAACCGGGGCAGGGACTTTAGGTCAAATCTGCTTTGAAAATAAGGGAAGCTTTGGATGTCTCGTAATACATTAGTCGTCGTTATCGTGGTGCTGATCATTGTGCTTGGCGGCTATAGCTTCTTGTGAAATACGCGGCGCGGGTAAGCCATTCGCGCTGATCGACTACCCCCCTGAAGGGGGAGAAACTGAGGGACGACCATGATCGGACTGGAACATTATTTGACGGTAGCCGCGACGCTGTTCGTCATTGGTATCTTTGGCCTATTTTTAAACCGCAAGAACGTGATCGTCCTGCTGATGAGTATCGAATTGATGCTTCTGGCGGTGAACATCAATCTGGTCTCCTTCTCCAGCTTTCTTGGCGATATGGTGGGGCAGGTGTTCACGCTCTTCGTCCTGACTGTTGCGGCGGCCGAGGCGGCGATTGGTCTGGCCATTCTGGTTTGTTTCTTCAGAACGCGCGGTACGATCGCGGTCGAAGACGTCAACGTGATGAAGGGCTAGGGACATGGAACTTACACTTCTCTTTGCCCCGCTGGTTGGCTCGCTTTTGTGCGGCTTCGGCTGGAAGATCATCGGCGAGAACGCGGCATGTGTAATTGCCACCATGGGTCTTTTCCTGTCAGCGATCCTGAGCTGGGTTGTCTTCCTGACCTTCGACGGCGTGACCGAGACGGTGCCGATCTTCAAATTCATCGAAAGCGGTACGCTGAGCACGGATTGGTCGATCCGCCTCGACCGTCTGACTGCGATCATGCTGATCGTGATCACCACGGTCTCAAGCCTCGTGCATCTCTATTCCTTCGGCTACATGGCGCACGACGAGCACTTCGGCGATGGTGTCAGCTACAAGCCGCGCTTCTTTGCGTATCTGTCGTTCTTTACTTTCGCGATGTTGATGCTGGTGACGTCAGACAACCTGATCCAGATGTTCTTTGGCTGGGAAGGGGTGGGCGTTGCCTCTTATCTGCTCATTGGTTTCTACTACAAAAAACCGTCTGCCAATGCCGCCGCGATCAAGGCCTTTGTGGTTAACCGAGTGGGCGACTTCGGCTTTGCTCTGGGTATCTTCGCGATCTATCTGATGTTCGACAGTGTCGAGTTCAGCGTGATCTTTGCCGATGTGCCGCAATACGCGGATGAGACGATCAGCTTCTTGTGGCGCGATTGGGCGGCGCTTGAGATCATTGCCTTCCTGCTGTTCATCGGTGCGATGGGTAAATCGGCGCAATTGTTCCTGCACACGTGGTTGCCTGACGCGATGGAGGGGCCGACGCCTGTGTCCGCCTTGATCCACGCCGCGACCATGGTGACGGCGGGTGTGTTCCTTGTTTGCCGCATGTCGCCGATTATGGAATTTGCACCTTCGGCGATGTTGTTCGTGACCATCCTCGGGGCAACGACCGCGTTTGTCGCCGCGACCATCGGTCTGGTGCAGACGGACATCAAGCGCGTGATCGCTTATTCCACCATGTCCCAGCTTGGCTATATGTTCGTGGCTGCGGGTGTGGGTGCCTATTCGGTGGCAATGTTCCACCTGTTCACGCATGCATTCTTTAAGGCGATGCTGTTCCTCGGGGCAGGCTCGGTCATTCATGCGATGCACCACGAACAGGACATGCGCAATTACGGCGGTCTGCGTAAAAAGATACCTTATACGTTCTGGGCAATGATGATCGGTACGCTTGCCATCACGGGCGTGGGCATCCCGCTTACCGGCTGGATCGGCTTTGCGGGCTTTGCCTCCAAGGATGCAGTGATCGAAAGCGCCTTTGCGGCGGGCAACGGCTATGCTTTCTGGCTGTTGGTTATCGCAGCACTGTTCACATCGTTCTACTCTTGGCGCCTGATGTACTTGACCTTCTACGGCACGACGCGCGGTAACAAGCACACGCATGAGCACGCCCATGAGAGCCCGATGGTCATGCTGCTCCCGCTGGGTGTGCTGGCGCTTGGGTCGGTGTTTGCCGGTGCGATCTGGTATTCGTCGTTCTTCGGCAAAACCAACGAGGTGATCAAATTCTTTGGCGGCCAATACGAAGCACCCGCAGAGGAGTTGAAGAACGCCGTAGCCGAGCGCAGCCCGAAGGCGTCGGAACTGAAATATGTGATGGAGAGCCAGCCGGGTGAGGCGGCCATCTACATCGCGCCCGAAAATACAGTGCTGCACGAAGCGCATTACGTGCCCAAATGGGTAAAGCTGTCGCCTTTCGCTGCCATGCTGATCGGCTTCTTCTTTGCGTGGCTGTTCTATATCAAGAACCCGTCGTTGCCGGGGCGTTTGGCTGCGAACCAGCGGCATCTGTATCAGTTCCTGCTGAACAAGTGGTACTTTGACGAAATCTATAACTTCATCTTTGTGCAGCCTGCCAAAGCGATTGGCCGCTTCTTGTGGAAGCGCGGCGATGGCGATGTGATTGATGGTGGTCTGAACGGCTTGGCCATGGGGATCATCCCCTTCTTCACTCGCCTCGCTGGGCGCGCGCAGTCGGGCTATATCTTTACCTATGCCTTTGCGATGGTCATTGGCATCGCGGTTCTCGTCACATGGATGACGATGAGCGGAGGAGCGAACTAATGGCTGATAACCTTTTGTCTTTGGTGACCTTTATTCCCGCCGTGGCGGCGTTGATTTTGGCCGCCCTGTTGCGCGGCGATGACGAGGCCGCACAGCGCAACGCCAAATATCTGGCACTCTTTGCGACCACGATGACATTTGTCGCCTCGGTCGTGATGTTCTTCCAGTTCGACAGTTCCAATACGGGCTTCCAGCTGGTGGATGAGGCCGAGTGGATCATGGGCCTCAAGTACCGCGTGGGCGTGGACGGGATTTCGATCCTGTTTGTGATGCTGACGACCTTTATGATGCCGCTGGTGATTGCGGCCTCGTGGGACGTGAAGACCCGCGTGAAGGAATATATGATCGCGTTTCTCATTCTCGAGACGCTGATGATCGGCGTGTTTGTCTCGCTCGATCTGATCCTCTTCTATCTGTTCTTCGAAGCGAGCCTTATTCCGATGTTCCTGATCATCGGCATCTGGGGCGGGGCTAACCGCATCTACGCGAGCTTCAAGTTCTTCCTCTATACTTTCTTCGGCTCTGTGCTGATGCTGGTGGCGATGGTGGCGATGTACATGGATGCGGGTACGACCTGTATCGGTGGCTGCGCCAACAGCCTGCTGACGCATACATTTGCTGCAGGTGATTTCGAGGTCTTGGGTCTTCAGGTCGTCGGCGGGATGCAGACACTGATGTTTATCGCCTTCTTCGCGAGCTTTGCAGTGAAGATGCCGATGTGGCCTGTACACACTTGGTTGCCTGATGCGCACGTGCAGGCGCCTACGGCGGGGTCTGTAGTGCTGGCCGCGATCCTCTTGAAGATGGGTGGCTATGGCTTCTTGCGCTTCTCGCTGCCGATGTTTCCTGTAGGGGCCGAGGTTGTCGGACCACTGATCCTGTGGATGTCAGCGATTGCAATCGTCTATACTTCGCTCGTTGCCCTCGTGCAGGACGATATGAAGAAGCTCATCGCTTACTCCTCTGTGGCGCACATGGGCTTTGTGACAATGGGCATCTTCTCTACCAACCAGCAGGGGCTGGACGGGGCGATTTTCCAGATGATCAGCCACGGGTTTATTTCGGGCGCGCTCTTCCTCGCGGTGGGTGTGATCTACGACCGGATGCACACGCGTGAGATTGACGCCTATGGCGGTCTTGTGAACCGCATGCCGATCTACGCGATGTTGTTCATGCTGTTCACCATGGCCAACGTCGGCCTGCCAGGGACGAGCGGTTTTGTCGGTGAATTCCTGACATTGGTCGCGGTGTTCCAAGTGAACACATGGGTTGCTGCTGTTGCTACCACCGGTGTGATCTTCTCGGCGGCTTATGCGCTGTGGCTCTACCGCCGTGTGGTGATGGGCGACCTGATCAAGGAAAGCCTGAAGGCGATTACCGATATGAACAGCCGCGAGAAGTGGATATTCGCGCCGCTGGTGGTGATGACCCTGCTGCTGGGTGTGTACCCTGCGCTGATACTGGATTTGATCGGACCGTCTGTTGCGGCGCTGGTTGAGAATTATGACACCGCCGTTGCGGCAGCCGAAGCTGCGATGCAAACGGCGCAAGCCTCGAACTGAGGGGACACGACATGTACGACGATATCATGCAGATTTTGCCAGAGGTAATCCTCGCCGGTTTTGCGATTGCAGGGCTGATGGCGGGGGCCTACGGCGGCAAGGACGCAATTGCGCGGCCGCTGTTGTGGGGAACCGCGGTGGTGATGCTGGTGCTGTCAGTTCTGGTCGCGACCAGCTCGTCGACCAGTGTTGAGGCCTTCGGCGGCATGTTCATGAACGACGGGTTCGCGCGGTTTGCGAAGGTGGTTATCCTTGTCTCGGCGGCTTGTGTGCTGATCATGTCCGAAGGGTACATGAAGACGCGAGGCTTGCTGCGGTTTGAGTACCCTATTCTGGTGGCGCTCAGCGTTGTCGGCATGATGATGATGGTCTCCGCAGGTGACTTGATGGCGCTCTACATGGGGCTCGAGCTGCAATCGCTGGCGCTTTATGTCGTGGCATCCCTGCGCCGTGACAGTGCAAAATCAACAGAGGCTGGCCTCAAGTATTTCGTGCTTGGCGCGCTCAGCTCCGGTCTGCTGCTTTACGGTGCATCGCTGGTGTATGGCTATGCAGGGACGACGCTGTTCTCGGGCATCATAACGACCGCGCAAGCGGGGGAAATGTCGCTGGGCCTGCTGTTCGGTATCGTGTTCCTGATCTCTGGCATGGCGTTCAAGGTTTCTGCCGTGCCGTTCCACATGTGGACGCCTGACGTCTACGAGGGCTCACCCACGCCTGTCACCGCCTTCTTCGCCACCGCGCCCAAGGTTGCGGCGATGGCCTTGTTTGCGCGTGTGCTGCACGATGCCTTTGGCAACGCGGTTGGCGACTGGCAGCAGATTGTGGCGCTCCTGTCCGTGCTGTCGATGTTCCTTGGTGCGATTGCGGCGATTGGTCAGACCAACATCAAGCGTCTGATGGCCTTTTCCTCCATTGCCCACATGGGCTATGCGCTGATGGGTCTGGCGGCGGGCACGGCGTTTGGCGTGCAGGCGATGCTCGTCTACATGGCGATTTACGTGACCATGAACATTGGCGTCTTCTCCTTCATCCTGTTGATGGAAAAGGACGGCCAGCCCGTGACGGAGATTTCTTCGCTCAACATGTATTCCAAGACCAATCCGGGCCGTGCGCTCACCTTGCTGGTGCTGATGTTCAGCCTTGCAGGCGTGCCGCCGTTCCTTGGCTTCTTCGGCAAGCTTTTTGTCTGGCAGGCTGCATTGGATGCGGGTCTCACATGGCTTGTTGTGGCCAGTGCCGTAGCCTCGGCCATCGGTGCCTATTACTACTTGCGGATCGTGTTCTTCATGTATTTCGGCGACGAAACGGCAGAGGGGCTGGACCGAAACCGTGGCGGTATCCTTGGTGGTTTCTTGGCAGCAAGCGCCATCGTGATGGTCGTCGGCATCGTGACGATGTTCGGTGTTGAGGGGGCTGCTGGCCTCGCGGCTGCGACGCTTGTCAACTAGGCGCCCCCATGGCTGACTGGCCTGAGGGCTACTCAAGGCACGTCTTCGACAGCCTCGATTCTACCTTGGCGGAGGCGGCGCGGATGCTGCCGACGTTACAGGGCGCGGCTTGGCTGCTGGCTTATGAGCAAACGGCGGCGCGCGGGCGACGCGGGCGGGCATGGTCTACACCACGTGGCAATTTCGCAGGTACCCTCATCATGCAGCGGACAGGCAGCCCTGCGGACGCAGCCCTTCGGAGTTTTGTAGCGAGCCTTGCGCTGCGCGAGGCCTTTGTTGCCACCACGGGGCAAGCGGAGGCTTTTGCACTCAAATGGCCTAATGATGTTTTGCTGAACGGCGGCAAAGTTGCCGGTATTCTGCTGGAGACGCAGGGCAATCATCTGGTCATCGGCATCGGTGTGAACCTTGCCCACGCCCCGATCGCCGCGCAGGTGGAGCAGGGGGCGGTGACCCCAGTGAGCGTTCTGGGCGAGACTGGTGTGGCTGTGGCCGCAGAGGATTTCCTTGACGCACTTGCCGCCGCCTATGCGCGGCTTGAGACGCAATTTACCACATACGGCTTTGCGCCCATCCGCGCTGCGTGGCTCTCCCATGCGGCGCGCATCGGGGAGGTGGTGACAGCACGCACGATGCGCGACGAGACGGTGGGGGTCTTTGAGGATGTGGATGCGGATGGTAACCTCATCCTGAACACACCAAAAGGTCGCGTGGCGATCACGGCTGCGGATGTCTATTTCTGAACGAATGAGGGGGGCACAGCATGCTCTTGGCGATTGATTGCGGTAATACCAACACCGTGTTTTCCATCTGGGACGGGACCGAGTTCATCACCACATGGCGCACGGCCACCGAATGGCAGCGCACGGCGGACCAGTATTACGTCTGGCTCAGCACGTTGATGAAGTTGCAAGGCGTGGATGCCGAGATCACGGACATGATCATCTCCTCCACTGTGCCGCGTGTGGTGTGGAACCTGCGGGTGCTGGGGGACCGATATTTCAACACGCGGCCCATGGTGGTGGGCAAAGCGGAATGCGCGTTGCCAATTGATGTACGTGTAGATGAGGGCACTGCGGTGGGGCCTGACCGTTTGGTGAACACGGTTGCGGGCTTTGATCTCTATGGCGGTGACCTGATCATTGTGGATTTTGGCACCGCGACGACATTTGACGTCTGCGCGCATGATGGTGCCTATATCGGTGGTGTGATCGCGCCCGGTGTAAACCTTAGCCTTGAAGCATTGCACAATGCTGCGGCCGCTTTGCCGCATGTCGATATCTCGAAACCACAGGCCGTCATCGGCACGAATACTGTTGCCTGTATGCAATCGGGCGTTTTTTGGGGTTATGTCGGCCTCGTGCGTGAGATATGTGCGCGGATAAAGGCGGAGCACGGGCGCAAGATGCGTGTGATCTCCACCGGCGGGCTCGCGCCGCTGTTTCAGCAGGCCGAGACGCTTTTTGATGAATACCATGATGATTTGACGATGCACGGCCTGACCGTGATCCATAAGTATAACAAGGAACTAGTGAGCGAATGAGCACTGAAAGATTAATCTACCTTCCCCTCGGCGGGGCGGGTGAAATTGGCATGAATGCCTATGTCTACGGCTACGGAAAGCCCAACAAGGAGCGGCTGATTGTCGTGGACCTTGGCGTGGCCTTCCCCGATATGGACACTTCCCCCGGTGTTGATTTGATCATCGCCGACATCGACTGGTTGGTGGAGCGCAAGGACCGCATCGAAGCGGTATTTGTGACCCATGCGCATGAGGACCATGTGGGCGGTATCTCGCATACCTATGACCGTTTGGGCGCGCCGATTTACGCGCGTAAATTCACCGCCAATATTGCGCGACGCAAGCTGGCCGAATATGGCCACCCTGACGAGGCAGTGACCGTGGTGGGGACTTTCCCGCATCAGGTTGAACTTGGCCCGTTTAAAGTGGGCTTCCAGCCGATCTCGCACTCCATTCCCGAAAGCTCGGCCTTGATCATCGATACGCCCGCAGGGCGCGTTGTGCATTCGGGCGACTTCAAGGTCGACCTCACCCCCGGTGTGGGCGAGCCGTTCGACCCCGCCGCCTTTGAAGAGATTGCAAAGGAAGGGATCAAGGCGCTTGTCTGTGACAGCACCAATGTATTCTCCCCCGAAGCAGGGCGCTCCGAGGCGACCTTGCCGGATGCGATTACCGAGCTTGTCTCTGGCGCGACGGGTATGGTTGTAGCGACTACTTTTGCCTCCAACGTAGCGCGTGTCAAAACGCTGGCCGTGGCAGGGCAGAAAGCGGGTCGCTCTGTCGTGTTGTTGGGCCGTGCGATGAAGCGGATGGTAGAGGCCTCGGTCGAGACAGGAGTTCTGACGGACTTCCCGCCCACGATCAGCCCGGAGCAGGCGCGCGACGTGCCGCGCGAGAACCTTTTGCTGCTGGTGACAGGTAGCCAAGGCGAACGCCGTGCTGCGTCGGCACAGCTGGCGCGCGGAAAGTACATGGGGCTGACGATGCAGGAAGGAGATATGTTCCTCTTCTCCTCCAAAACCATTCCTGGCAACGAGAAGGGTGTCATCCGCATCATCAACCAATTCTCCGAAATGGGTGTGGATGTGGTTGATGACAGTTCAGGCAAATACCACGTATCGGGCCATGCCAACCGTCCCGATATCGAGACACTGCATGATCTCCTGAAGCCACAGGCTGTGATCCCGATGCACGGCGAGCACCGTCATTTGCGCGAGCATGCCAAGATCGCGGATAGCAAAGGCTACACAGGTGTTCTGGCCGTGAATGGCATGATGATCGACCTGTCAGGCAATGCGCCCAAGGTAGCCGAATACATCGAGACGGGTCGGACCTATCTGGATGGCTCCGTGCAAGTTGGCGCGTTGGACGGTGTTGTGCGGGATCGTATCCGCATGGCGCTCAACGGGCATATGACTGTGACCGTGCTAATGGATGAGGATGACGAGCCATTGGGTGATCCGTGGGTTGATACGATGGGCCTGCCCGAGATGGGCATCAGCAAATCCGAGCTGACCGAGATTATAGAGCATGATCTGAGCCAATGGCTGGGCCGTGCGAAACCTGCGACTTTGCGTGATGACAAAGCGTTGGATGATGGCTTGCGCCGTGCCGCGCGGCAGTCTGCACAGAACGAGATTGGCAAGAAGCCAGAAGTTACCGTGGTGGTGAGCCGCTTGAGCTAAGCCACGCTAGATGAAAAAGAAAAAGCCCCGCAGATGATGCGGGGCTTTTTTTGTGTCTGCGGGTCGTATGGGTCAGTCCTTTGGACGGTCCGCAAAGCTGAGCTCGATGAATGTGGGCGTATGATCGCCAAGCCCGATCACTTTATTGTCGCCGCCACGGTTGTCATCGCGGCGGTTGTTGTCGTTGTTGCGTCCGCGGCCCCCGCGAGAGCGGCGACGCTCGTTGTTGTTTGTATCGGCCTGCTCTTGGTCCGGTTGATCCTTGGCTGGCTCTGCTTTCTGCTCGACCTCGACGGGCTGCGCCTTTGGCTCGGCTTCGGCCGCCGCTTTGGGCGCATCGCCCTCTTTCGGAGCGTCCATGGCGCGGGAATTGGCTTTTGGCACGCGGGAACGGCGCGGTTTGGGCGCTTCGGCCTCGACAGGTGCATCGGTTTGCGGTGCGACCTCTGGTGCGGATGTTTCCGCTTCGACCTTTTTGCGGCTGCGGGTGCGGCTGCGCTTTGGCTTGTCCGTGCTGACCTCCTCGTCCGCTTTGGCGGTCTCCTCGGCGGGTTTGCCACCGCCCAGCGGGTTCTCGAGACGCGGAATTTCCTTTTGGACAAGGCGCTCCACATCTTCAAAGTTCTTCTCGTCGCGCGGGCTGCAAATCATGATCGCTTTACCATCGCGGCCTGCACGACCCGTGCGGCCAATGCGGTGCACGTAATCTTCGGCGTGGCTTGGTACGTCAAAGTTGAAAACATGACTAACGGAGGGCACGTCCAGCCCTCGCGCGGCAACGTCAGAGGCGATCAGGAACCGCAGCTCTCCGTTGCGAAACCCGTCAAGGGTTTTGGTTCGCTGGCTCTGATCCAGGTCGCCATGGATAGGGGCCGCGTCATAGCCATACTTCTTGAGCGATTTGGCCACCGCATCCACGTCCATTTTGCGGTTGCAGAAGACGATGCCGTTGGTGAGCTTTTCGCCCTCCACATCAATGAGCGCGCGCAGGACCTTGCGCTTTTCCGTGGCTTCGCGGTCCTTGCGGGACGCTTTGAACATCAGCACACCTTGCTCGATGTTCTCTGACGTCGTCGCTTGGCGTGCCATTTCGATGCGGAAGGGGTTGGAGAGGAACGTATTGGTGATCCGCTCGATCTCGGGCGCCATCGTGGCCGAGAAGAACAAAGTCTGACGCGTGAAGGGCGTGAGGCCGAAGATACGCTCGATATCGGGGATAAAGCCCATGTCGAGCATCCGGTCGGCTTCGTCCACCACCATAACTTTGACGTCTGTAAGGATCAGCTTGCCGCGTTCGTGATGATCCAGCAGGCGACCTGGTGTGGCGATGAGAACGTCAACGCCTTTGTCGATGAGCTTGTCCTGTTCCTTGAACGAGACACCACCGATGAGCAGCGCTTTGGTCAGTTTGAGATATTTGGCGTAAGTGTCGAAATTATCGGCCACCTGTGCGGCCAGCTCACGCGTGGGGCAGAGCACAAGGCTGCGCGGCATGCGCGCGCGGGCGCGGCCACGAGCGAGCATGGTGATCATCGGCATCGTGAAGGCGGCAGTTTTGCCTGTACCCGTCTGTGCAATTCCCAGAACATCGCGCCCCTCAAGAGCGGCAGGAATGGCGCCAGCCTGAATCGGCGTAGGCGTGTCGTATCCCACTTCTTGCACGGCTTTGATGATTTTCGGGTTCAGATTGAGGTCGGTAAATTTTGTCATGTGTATCCGTTAGTTGCGGACACGCATTTGGCCCGCGGCAGCATCCGTGTCGGCCCGCATGGCCCAAGGGGCGGCACCTGCCGCGACATCGGTACAAAGCGCATAGCAACTTGCGCGCAAAGGGTCAAATTATTGCGAAATCTGGGAAATGTTTGGCAAGGCTTGTGTCAAATGGGAAGCTATCGAGGTGCAAATGCCCTTGTGCCTCAAGCCGTGCGCGCAGCGCGGGCGTGTCCTCGCAGACTTCGGCAAAGAAGTGGCGCAGCCCTGCCTCGCCTTCTTCGGCGTGTATCATCGCGAAAAGCTCATGCATGGTGATGCCGCCTCGTTCGCGGGAGCGGGACGGGCCGAGGTCGGCGCGGTAGGATCCCTCGCGGTGGCGGTAGGCGAAATGTGCGTGCCAGCTTTCCCAATCAGTGGCGTGAAAGTGGGCGAGGTGGATTTCGGGCATCTCAATGTGCTTGGGATTTGTTTCACCGTTCAGAAACGCGTTGTGAATGCGGAACTTGAGGCCTTTTATGCCAGTGCGCACGAAAACTTTGCCCGCGATATGGCTCAGAAACCCGCCTTTGAGGTGGTCGCCATAGGTAGGATAGAGCGCTGCGACGGTCTGCTCACGCCTTTTGCCTGCGGGGATGAAAGTTTTGAATGCGGCTTCCACCCGTGGATCACCGCCAGCGAGCAGCTCCATCGGCCGCGCACGGGCGCATTGGATGTTGTCGGGCAGGGCCGCGAGATGTGATGCGATCTGCCCGTCTGCCACGAGAAATTCGTCAACATCCATATGGATCAGCCAGTCCACATCGCGGCTGCGGCGGTAGGCGCGGGTGGCATTATGGGTTTGGCGCGGCTGATGCATCGGGGGGCGCGTGCCATTGTTGCTCCGCTGCCAATAGTCGTCGTTGCAGTGAATGACGCGGGTTTTGGGATGCGCCTCAAGCGCCTCTTGGGCCTGCGGGCAAGGGGCATCGAGATAAATGTAGATGCGGCGCGCGCCCAGCTCGAGATGGTAAGAGACAAAGCGCAGGATATCGGGCGCATCGGCCTTGATCGTGGCGACGATGCCCCAGCGGGTCATCAGACCATCATCTCTTTGGTGGCCGTCAGTTTGATGTCGGGATAGTCGCGGTCGACGCGGTCAATGTCCCACTGCAGGCGCGTGAGGTAAACGATATCGCCGTCATTGTCGGTGGCGATGTGCTGTTTGTTGGCCTCGGTGAATTTGTCCACCGCCGCTTTGTCCCCCGCGACCCAGCGGGCGGAGGTGAATTGCGACGGCTCAAAGCGGACGGGAAGGCCGTATTCCAGCTCGATGCGCGACGCCAGCACTTCGAATTGCAGCTGGCCCACGACGCCCACGACGAAGCCCGAGCCAATGGAGGGCTTGAAGACCTTCGCGGCGCCTTCCTCGGCAAATTGCATAAGCGCTTTTTCGAGGTGCTTGGATTTCAGCGGATCGCCTGCGCGCACGCCTTGCAGCAGTTCGGGCGCAAATGAAGGGATGCCTGTGACGCGGATCGCCTCGCCCTCGGTCAGCGTGTCGCCGATGCGCAATTGCCCGTGGTTGGGGATGCCGATGATATCGCCTGCCCAAGCTTCCTCTGCCAACTCGCGGTCAGCGGCAAGGAACATGACGGGGCTGGCCACGGTCATTACCTTTTTGGAGCGCACATGGGTGAGTTTCATGCCCCGCTCGAAATGCCCCGAAGCGAGGCGGACAAAGGCCACGCGGTCGCGGTGTTTCGGGTCCATGTTGGCCTGCACCTTGAAGACAAAGCCCGAGACCTTCTTCTCCTCAGGGAGGATTTCGCGGGGTTGGGCCTTCTGGATTTGAGGCTCTGGACCGAACATGGCGATGCCGTCCATCAGCTCCTTAACGCCGAAGGAATTAATCGCCGAGCCGAACCAGATCGGGGTGAGGGAGCCTTCGGCCATCAGTTCAGGATCAAGCGGTGGCATCAGCTCGCGCACCATCTCGAGGTCCTCGCGCAGTTTGTCGAGCAGATCGGCGGGGACGTGTTCGGCGAGTTTGGGATCATCGAGGCCGTTGATCTCGATGCTCTCGGAGACTTTGTTGCGGTCTGCGCGGTCCATCAGTTCAAGGCGGTCGCGCAGAATGTCATAGCACCCGACGAAATCGCGGCCCACGCCGATAGGCCAGCTCGCAGGGGTCACGTCGATGGCGAGGTTCTGCTGGATTTCGTCGATAATCTCGAAGACATCGCGGCTTTCACGGTCCATCTTGTTACAGAACGTCAGGATCGGAAGGTCGCGTAGGCGGCAGACTTCGAACAGCTTCTGTGTCTGGCTTTCCACGCCCTTGGCCCCGTCGATGACCATAACGGCGGCGTCTACGGCGGTGAGCGTGCGGTAGGTATCTTCGGAGAAATCCGAGTGACCGGGCGTGTCGACCAGATTGAAGCGATAGTTGATCTCGCGCCCCTGATAGTCAAACGACATGGCGGAGGCGGAGACAGAGATGCCGCGGTCTTTTTCCATCGCCATAAAGTCGGAGCGGGTGCGCCGTGCCTCACCCTTGGCGCGGACCTGGCCCGCCATCTGGATCGCACCACCGAAGAGCAGGAATTTTTCCGTCAGCGTGGTTTTGCCCGCATCGGGGTGGCTGATGATCGCAAAGGTGCGGCGGCGCGCGATTTCCGCAGGCAGATCGGGTCGGTTTGTGTTTGTATCCAGCATGTTACGGCTCGTTCCTGATCTGGTTTGGCTGCGCTCCACCGTAGAGGTATGCGCTTTGCCCCTTTCATAGCCTAGATGCAGGTCAGTGCAAGCCTAGCGGCCAGAGGCTTTCTTGAGCATGGCGGCGGCGTCGGCGCGTCTTAGCAGGCCTTCAGGCGCGTCGAGCCCTGCGTGGGGCAGATCGGAGTGACCCTTCACATGACTCCCTAGGCTCTGGGCCAGATCGGCAGGCAGGATAGGGCGGGTGCGACTGGTGATCAGCATGCTTTCTGCGGCGATGCCTTCGGCATAGATGATCTGGTGGCTGTCAAAGAGAAGCTGGAAGTAGTCTACAAAACCGCCCTCCGACCTTCTGACCGTGTCACCGTTCACAAGGTGGCGCGCCTTGACCAACAGCTCTGCGCGGCCCGCGCCCAGCTCGTCTGTGCGTTGGTAGATGAACAGGCGGTGATCGGGGCTAACCAGCAGATCGGCAGTGTTATTGAGCGTGCCTGCGGTGATTTTGATGGGCGCGAACTCTCCCACAGCGCGTGTTGTCGTGGTGCCGATCCAGCGCAGGGTTTGCACGCCATCGTCACGTGTCAGGATGCGGTCGCCAACAACCAGCTCTTCCACAGGGCGCTGTGCGCCCGAGGCCATTGTGATGTGGGTGCCGCGGGTAAAGCTGACACAGGCGACTTGGGCGAATTTTGTATGTGCACTGTCGCGGTCAATGCCTACCAGGCGATACTCGGCTTTGGGGGACATGGCGCTGAATGGCAGCAGATAGGTTTGGACGACGCCCCCGTCGGCATCGACCTCGACCAGCAGTAGGGCATCCGCAGTGGTGCCATTGGGCAGCATGAAGGTCAGCGTGCTGTCGAGATGCACCGTTCCGCCAGGGGTGCCGATCTTGGTGTCGTTGCCGATGGCAAAAGGCGCGTCGTCATGGGCGACCAGTGACAGGCGCGCAGGCTCGGCTCCGAAATCAAGCTCGTAAACATCGTCAAGGATCAGCTCGCTGGCAAAAGAAATAACATCCCCCATGTTTGCCCCGTCTGTCGCGCGAATCTGGTCGGCGGCATAGACGGGCACGCTTTGGGAAGAGAGGGAGCCTGTGGACATCTGTGGGGCCTTTTCTGGACTTCTTTTTCGGACGGCTACCCTAGGATTATGGCAAGTTGCGGTCAATGGAGGGGTGTTTTGCTGGCGTGTCGCTGCGGGCTGCGCTAGCACTGCGAAAACAGCATGGGAGAGAGAGACGATGGATTTAGGGATCAAAGGCAAGAAAGCACTGGTGTGTGCCTCCTCAAAAGGGCTTGGCCTTGGTTGCGCCGAGCATCTGGCGGCTGCGGGTGTGGACCTTATCATGAACGCACGCGGAGCCGAAGCGCTGGAAGCTGAAGCGGCGCGTTTGCGCGAGACCTACGGCGTTGAGGTCACAACAGTTGCGGCAGATGTGGCAACTGAAGAGGGGCAGGCCGCAGTGATCAAAGCCGCACAAGGCGTTGATATCTTGGTTAATAACGCAGGTGGCCCCCCTCCGGGCATGTGGAGCGATTGGGACCGCGACGATTTCATTGCCGCGCTTGATGCCAACATGCTGGCGCCGATTGCCCTGATCAAAGCGTTGATCCCTGACATGATGGACCGTGGCTGGGGCCGCGTGGTCAATATCACCTCGCAATCCGTTCGCGCGCCCATTGGCGTGCTGGGTCTGAGCAATGCGGCACGGACGGGTCTGACCGGCTATGTTGCAGGTACGTCGCGTCAGGTGGCGGGCAAGGGGGTTACGATCAACAATCTGCTCCCCGGCATTCACGCGACCGACCGCGCAGATGCGCTTGATGGTGCGGTCGTGGCACAGCGCAATATCTCGCTGGATCAGGCGCGAGAAGAGCGTTCCGCCACGATCCCTGCGGGGCGCTATGGCACCCGCGACGAGTTCGGCGCGGCCTGTGCCTTCCTGTGCTCGACCCATGCGGGTTTCATTGTCGGGCAGTCTATCCTGCTTGATGGTGGTGCGACCAACATCACGATGTAGGCCGACACAAGCGTTCACGATTGCGTGCTCGCGCCGTTTCAGCTTGGCCTTGGAGCGGCGCGTGGCATAGCTGGACGTGATTGTTCTACTTTTGAGGTCTGCCTATGTCGCCCGTTGTTTTGATCGCCGTTTTCGGTGCAATTCTGCTTGTCTCGATCCTTGCCGCGCCGCGCAGTGCGACCGTCGAAGGGTTCTTTGGCGGCCAAGGGGCGCAAGGGCGGGCTCCGGGGCTGTGGGTGCTTGTCCTTAGCCAAGTGACCACGTGGATTTTCGCGCGCAGCCTGATGAATGCAGCGATCCTCGGCTATTACTACGGAATGGCGGGCACGCTGGCTTATGCAGCCTATTACGGCTCATTTCTCACGGGCGGCTTAATCGTAGGGCGTCTGCGCGAAGGCGGTGCCGTGTCGGTTCAGGACTGGATCGGGGCGCGCTTTGGCAGCGCGGGAAACGGGTGCTATAACTTCGTCATCGCCCTAAGGCTCTTGTCCGAAGTCTTTGCCAACCTTGTCGTCGTAGGCTTGATTTTCAACGCCGTGCTGGAGGGCAGCGGCACAACGGCGATCTGGATCGTGGCGGTGCTGGGGCTGGCCTATTCGGCGTGGGGCGGGCTGTCTGCGGCGCTGCGCACAGATGTCTTGCAAATGGTAATTTTTCTGGTGGTTTTCGGTGTGGCTTTTGTCGCGCTGGCCGTCGCGCCTGATTTCGATCTGGGCGCGGTGATCACTGCACAGGGCACGGCTGGCAGCTATAACGGTTGGGTGTTGCTGGCGGTAGCCGCGTTGCAGGTGTTCTCCTATCCCGCCCATGATCCGGTGATGATGGACCGCGGATTTATCGCCGACCGTGCCACCACACGCGCTTCTTTTCTGCACGCCTTCTGGATCAGTACGCTGTGCATCATCGGTTTCGGATTTTTTGGCATTCAGGCGGGGCTGTTGGGTGCTGAGTACGAGGGGCAACTCATTGGCACATGGGCCGCGATGTTCCCGTCCTGGGTGTTTGGCCTGCTGATGATCTCGTTGCTGGTCTCCGCGCTCAGCACGCTCGATTCGGCGCTATCCTCGGCCTCGCGTCTGGTGGTGGAGGAGGGCGGTCTGCCGCGCACTCTTGCGTCCGGACGGATTGTGATGGTGGTGTTCATGCTGGCGGGCACGCTGCTGACGCTGCTGGGCAATGCCACATTGTTTGATGCGGTCGCTGTGAGTGGCACCGCCTCGATGTTTCTGACACCTGTGTTGGTGGTGGGGCTCGTGATGGGGCGCCAGATCGCAGTTTGGGCCTATCTTGTGGCGTTTGGGGCGGCGATGCTGGGTGCATTCATTTACTTCGCGCGCAGTTGGGACATTGTAACGCCGTGGCTGATGGAAGGGCACAAATACGAGCAATTGTTGCTCATCTGTGTCTGCGTTCTTGTCACAGGGTTTGCGGCGGTGCTTGCAGGTGCGCGGCAGCGCTGATAGCTGCTATCCGACAGAAATGATCGGATAATACCGCCCATGCAAGACGAAATCCCGCGTTTGGAAATCCGCAATCTGCGCCGCAGCTTCGAAGAGCGTGCGGTGGTGGATGATGTCTCGCTCAAGATCATGCCGGGGCAGGTCACGTGTTTGCTGGGGCCGTCGGGCTGTGGCAAATCCACGACCCTGCGCATGATTGCCGGAGTGGAGATGCAGGACAGCGGGACGATCCATGTGGACGGCAATCTGATCTGCGACACGGTGTTTCGCATTCCGCCCGAGCGGCGCGAGATCGGTCTGATGTTTCAGGATTTTGCCCTGTTTCCGCATCTGAGTGTGGCCGACAATGTGGGCTACGGCCTGAAGGGCAGCAAGGCGAGCAAACGTGCGCGCATTGAAGAACTGCTCGCGCGGGTAGATTTGCTGCGCTTTATTGACGGCTATCCGCACCAGTTGTCGGGCGGCGAGCAGCAGCGCGTGGCGCTGGCCCGTGCGCTGGCCCCGCGTCCTCGGATCATGCTCATGGACGAGCCGTTCAGCGGCCTCGATAACCGCCTGCGCGACGGCATCCGTGACGAAACGCTGAGCATCCTTAAGGAAGAAGACACCGCCGTTTTGCTGGTCACACACGAGCCTGACGAAGCGATGCGCATGGCTGACGAAATCGCGTTGATGCGCGACGGCAAAATTGTGCAGCAGGGCGCGCCCTATAACGTCTATACCCGTCCCATTGACCGTGCGGCGGTCTCGTTCTTCTCGGATGCCAATGTGGTGCGGGCCAAGGTTGAGGGGGCGCTGGCGCAGACGGCGTTCGGGCGCTTTCTGGCACCGGGCTATCCCGACGGCACGGCAGTAGATATCGTGTTTCGCCCACAGCATGTGCGCATTGATTTTGATCGCGCGGGCAAGGGGCCACTGCCCACTGCCGCGGATGGCACCCCTGCGCGTGCCGTGGTGCAGCGCGCTCGGTTCATGGGCAACGAGAGCCTTGTGGAGTTCCGCATGGACCATGATGGCACCGTGATCAAAGCCACCGTGCCAAACGTCTTTATGCCTGCGGCGGGGACGGTGATGTGGCTCACGATCCGGCGCGACAAATGTTTCGTTTTCGAGGTGGAGGAGTAGGGCCGATGCAAAAGCTGCTAGTGGAATTCGGGATGGGGACATCCCTGCGGCGCGGGGATTATACCCAAGCCGCAGAGCGTGCGGTGCGCGATGCGCTGTGGCATAACTCCATCAATCTGGCAGAGCTGTTCGGCTTTGATAAATCTGACATGCGCATCACCTTGGATGTCGGTGTGCAGCAGCCTGATCAGGTTGATGCGGATGTTTTGCGCGCGGTGTTTCCTTATGGCCATGTGACGGTGAATGTCACCAAGGGCGGGCTGGATGTGCCGCGTCCCGAGGGGGAGGGCAATCCGACCGTGATGGCCAATGTGGCCCTGTCCGTGGGGTTCGAGATGGAGCGTGCCAATGTCTGATAAACAAAACGAACAGCGCGTGATCATCGAGATGGGCATGGGCAACGACCTGCACGGGATGGACTATACCAAGGCCGCAAAACGCGCGATAGAGGATGCGTTTCGCCATTCCTCGCTGCCGCTCTTTGGTGTGCTGGAGCTGCCGCATGATGCGATGCGGGTTCAGGTGACGGTCGCGGTTCAGGAGCCTGACGCGCTGGATCTCGACGCGCTGCGCGCGGTCTTGCCACGTGGGCGGGCCGAAGTGAACGCCGTGCATGGTGGGCTGAATGTTGCGTCAAATGGCGTAACGATTGTGATCGCCCAAGCCAGTGTCGAGGCGTTCTTGCCGCCGCAGAGCGGTTGGACGCTCACGGGGTAAAATCGGCAAGGGATTTGCCTGCCTCGTCCGTGAACAGCTCTGGCAAAGCTTCTGATGTGTTGATGAGATCGAGGCGGAATACTGCATGGGCGTTGGTGTTTTCGCACCACGCGGTGAGTGTCCAGACGCGGCTCCAGTACTCAAGCAGCAGGGGCCGGATCACGGGTGATGTGACGCTGCCGTCTGCGCCCGTGTAGGTGATCCGCAGCTTTTGACGTGCTTGGATCGCGGCGCGCAGCGTGGGCATTTGCGCCAGCCCCCGTGCGGCATTGGCAAAGGGCGAAGCGGTGAATTTCCATGCGTCCGCCTCGGAGGGTGCCGATTGCGGGAGCACTGCGTCAATCTTGTCGGCCAGCGTGCTGGCTGCAGATTTGAGCGCGGGGTCGGCGACTTCGGCTGCAATGGCCAGCCCCAGATTAAGCGCCTCCAACTCGGCGTCGGTTAGGGTGAGGGGGGGCAGGGTTGTGACAGGCGCCAAGCGGTAGCCCCTGCCGCGGGTGCCCTCAATCGGGACGCCAGACCCTACAAGCGTATCCATATCACGGTAGAGCGTGCGCAGGCTCACGCCCGTGCGGTCGGCGAGCTGATGTGCGGTGTGCAGCGCACCGCCGCGCAGGATTTGCAGAATGTCAAAGAGGCGGTCAGCACGGGTCATGCAACTGCCATAAACCTGTCAGTTGTATCATGCAAGCGGGATCGCGGGGCAGAAAATGCCAAAATGCGCGGCGCGATACCCGCGTGAAGCTTTTTTGCAGTGCAGCAAATTTGCTATGAAACAGGGGAAGGCAGGCTTGAGTTGGCCTGCGCAGTCGTTTCATAGGAGAAGAGACATGCTTAATAATATCGGTTTGCCAGGTTTACTGCTCATTGCAGTGGTTGTTTTGGTCCTCTTTGGTCGCGGTAAAATCTCCTCGCTGATGGGTGAAGTGGGTAAGGGGATTACGAGCTTCAAAAAGGGCATCAACGAGGGCGAAAAAGAGCTGTTGGATGACAAGGCCGACGATGTTGCTGACGTGCCGCAGCCTGATGTCGAGACCAAGGACAAGGTATAATCCATGTTCGATATTGGCATGACCGAAATGCTGGTGGTGGGCGTTGTGGCGTTGATCGTCGTGGGGCCCAAGGATCTGCCGGTGATGTTTCGCCGCGTGGGCCAGTTTGTCGGCAAGGCCAAAGGCATGGCGCGCGAGTTTTCGAGTGCGATGAACAATGCCGCCGACGAGAGCGGCGTGCGTGAAGTCACCTCGGGCATCAACAAGTCACTCAAGGCGGCCACCAACCCTGTCGGGGCTGCGATGGACGGGGTGAAGGAGGCGACGAGCAGCCTCACCAACCTCGACCCTGACAGTGAGACGGGCAAGATGGCGGCCAAAAAGGCCGATGCCTCGGCGCGCATTGAGGCCAACTCGGCGCGTATGGCAGCAGAGCGCAAGGCGCGTGAAGCCAAAGAGGCGCTTGAAAAAGCGGATGAGCTTGAAAAGGCTCTCGCGGCGAAACAAGCGGAGAAGAAAGCGGACACATGAGCGCCACAGATAATGACATCGACGACAGTGCCGCCCCGCTGATCGAGCATCTGGCGGAGCTGCGCACGCGGCTCATCCGCTCGGTTCTGGCCTTTGTGGTGGGGATGGTGATCTGCTTTTCTTTTGGCAGTGCGATCCTCGATTTCCTGCTGGTGCCGATTGAAAACACCATGCGCAATCTGGGCAATCCCAACCCTGTGATGCAGTACACCGCACCGCAGGAGTATTTCTTTACGCTCATTCGAATCTCGATGGTGGGCGGTCTTGCCGTGAGCTTTCCTGTGATTGCCACGCAGCTTTGGCGGTTTGTGGCACCGGGGCTTTATAAAAACGAAAAGAACGCGTTTTTGCCATTCCTGATCGCTTCGCCCGTGTTGTTCCTGATGGGCGCTGCCTTTGCACATTATGTGGTTGTGCCGTTGGCGATGCAGTTCTTTCTCGGGTTCTCGGATGCGGCAAGCTATCTGTCTGCGCTGCTGGCAGACGGGGAGGTTAAGGCGTCGGGCATCGACATCGTGTTCAATGGTAAGGTGAACGAGAGCCTTGATATCACCCTCAAGATGATTGTGGCCTTCGGGCTGTGTTTTCAGCTTCCTGTGCTGCTGACGCTGATGGGTAAGGCGGGGCTGGTAGATGCACCGGGTCTGCGCCGCGTGCGCAAATACGCACTAGTCGGGATTTTGCTGCTGGCCGCACTGGTCACGCCGCCTGACGTTGTCACACAGCTTATCCTGTTTGTTGTGGTCTACGGCCTCTATGAAGTCTCGATCTTCCTTGTCAGCCGAGTGGACGCGAAGCGTGAGAAGCGGCTGCGTGAGGATGGTTTCTACGATGAGGACGAGGATGATTTCGAAGCGATGGCTGACGAGATGGACCGGGAAGAGCCCTCGATTGAAGATACCGAGGATGACCTCAAGTGAGCGACTCCATGGAACGGATAGCGCAGGCGCTGGAGCGGATGTCTCCAGCGCCTGTGCGTGCACCAGATTTCAGCGCGGCCTCGGCCTTTGTCTGGCACACAGGGCCTGATCGTTTGGAGCCTGTGGAACACGTCTCACGGGTGGATATTGATCTGCTGGTGGGGGTGGAGCGGTCGCGCGATACGCTGCTTGCTAATACACGCCAGTTTGCGGCGGGACTGCCTGCGAATAACGCGCTGCTGTGGGGCGCGCGGGGTATGGGAAAATCGAGCCTTGTCAAAGCTGTGCACGGCGCACTTGATGCTGAATTCACTGCTCTGAAAGTGGTGGAATTACAGCGCGAGGACCTGCCGTCGGTGGGGCGTCTGCTTAACCTGCTGCGCGGGGCGCCCGAGCGGTTTATCCTGTTCTGCGATGACCTGAGCTTTGGCCATGATGACGCGCATTACAAATCGCTGAAAGCGGTGCTGGACGGGGGCATTGAGGGGCGGCCAGAAAATGTGGTGCTCTACGCGACCTCGAACCGTCGCCACCTCATGCCGCGCGACATGATCGAGAACGAGCGTGGCTCTGCGATCAACCCTGCGGAAGCTGTAGAAGAGAAGGTGTCTCTCTCGGATCGCTTTGGTCTGTGGCTGGGCTTTCACGCCTGCGATCAGGATCAGTATCTGGCGATGATCCGCGGATACTGTGATGCATATGGCGTCGAGATCACCGACGATGATCTACGTGCGCAGGCAATCGAATGGCAGGCCACACGCGGGTCGCGGTCAGGGCGTGTGGCGTGGCAGTTCTTTACCGATCTGGCAGGTCGGCTGGGGGTTGCTTTAGGCTAAGAGGGGCGCTGCCCCATCCCCGCGCCTATGGGCGCAAGGATTCCCCGGAATATTTTTGACCAAAAGAAGCGGATTAGTTCAGGAACGGGCCAGGGTCGACGCTGTCAAAGCCGTTGCGGACCTCGAAGTGGAGGAAGGAATCATTGCCGCTGCGCAGTTTGGCGATGTTTTGGCCGCGTGAGATGCTGTCGCCTTTTTTGACGGAGACGTCATCGACGTTGGCGTAGACCGTGAGCAGGTTGTTGGCGTGGCGCACTACGACAATCGGGATGCCATCGGCGCTTTTTGTGATGGCGGCAACCGTGCCTGTGTCGGCGGCTTTTACCGGG
The DNA here is from genome assembly GCA_913060815.1 of uncultured Sulfitobacter sp. Classification (GTDB taxonomy): domain Bacteria; phylum Pseudomonadota; class Alphaproteobacteria; order Rhodobacterales; family Rhodobacteraceae; genus Sulfitobacter. The sequence goes on from CAJXSZ010000006.1 coordinate 50,514, forward strand.
GTTCCGGGGGCTGCTTTGATGTTGATGCCTTCGTTCTTACCCTTTGCATATTCGCGGATGATGGTGCCGTTCACGGGACGCACGAACTTGCCTGTGGTGGCGGGTTTTGTCGTCTTTCCTACGTCGGCAACGGGTTTCGGTGCTGGTGCTGGGGCGGTTGCCGTTTGCGTGGTGGCCTGTGTGGCTGTCGGTGCGGCGGCAGCGGCGGCTGGTGCCACGACCTCGGCTGGCAATGGTTTGGTTGCGGACGGCGGTGTCGGGGTGGCAGATCCTGCACCGGGCAAAGGTGTGGCGCTTGCGGTTTGTGCCGGTTGGCGCGCGGGCGGGTTTTGCGAGGCTACCGGGATCAACAGAAACTGACCTGCGCGAATGGCGAAGTCAGAGCCGAGGCCGTTCCATTCAGCGAGATCCTTGACGGGGACCGAATAGAGGCGGGCCACGGTGAACGCGGTCTCGCCACGCTCGACCTTATGGCGAACGGGCTCCCTGCCTGACTGCGCAGGCTGTGTTGTGGCAGGCAGAGGTGCGGTTTGTACGCCCGGGGTTGCGGCAGAGCGGTCGATGGCACCGCCCGCGACTGCGTTGATGTCAACGGGTTGGATCGGACCTGTGCTGGCAGCGCCTGTAGCGGGAGACGGCTCGGACACGCGGGTTGGCAGTGCGATGATTTCGTCGCGGCGCAGGGTCACATCCGCATCAATCCCGTTGAAACGGGCAAGCGCGCCCGCATCAAGACCGACACGCTGGGCAACTGTTGCGATGGTATCGCCACGGCGCGCGACTGCGACCTGATAGTTCGGGTAGGAGATCACGCCACGGTCATCGGGTTCGGGGCGTGGGGCCAATGCTGCTTGGGCTGCGTCGGCGGTTGTGAACCCGCCCGTCAGTCCGCGCAGGTCGAAGTCAAGCGGCTCAGAGCAGCCTGCCAGGGTCACGCAAGCTGCGCCCGCAAGAAGTGAAATACGCATGCTGGTGCGATTGGTCCGATATGTCATCTGTGATGTCCTTGTCACTGCCCATCTCGTGTCCCCGAGATTTTGGCCTTTGTACCAGATTATGTGTCTTTGCCCAACCCTTCGAGGAGTGGAACAAAGCGAACTGCGCGCATTTCGTCATATTCCAGCCCGTTAGTGGTTTTTCGCACACGGATGAGATGTTGAACGGCATCTGATTGACCTACAGGCAGTACCATAATGCCGCCTACCTTGAGCTGGGCGAGCAGCGGACCCGGAGGGTCTTCGGCGGCGGCGGTCACAATGATGCGGTCAAAGGGGGCCTGTTCGGGGAGGCCATGGCTGCCGTCGGCGGTCATGGTGGTGATGTTGGTAAGGTCCATTTGCTCAAAGATCGCACGGGCCTCATGGACGAGACGGCGGTGGCGGTCGATGGTGTAGACGCGCCGCGCAAGCTTGCTCAGGATTGCCGCCTGATAGCCCGAGCCTGTGCCGATCTCGAGCACTTTGTCACGCGGGCTGACTTCCAGCGCTTGGGTCATGAGGCCGACGACGGAGGGCTGGCTGATGGTTTGGCCGCAGGCGATGGGCAGGGGCATGTCCTCATAGGCGCGCTCGGCGAACAGCCCGCGAATGAACGGTCCACGGTCCACGGCCTCCATCGCGGTGAGCACGGCGGAATCCGTGACACCCTTGGAGCGTAAGGCATAGAGGAACTGCATCTTGCGCTCTGCCGCGGTCGGTCTGTCGTCAGGCAGGTCGATCATGTGTCGAGGTCGGAAAGATTTGGAAAGGTGTCATGAGCCGTAAGATCTGCGCGCATGGGCGTGACGGAGATATAACCGTCGAGATTTACCGCTGCGTCCGTGCCAGCGGCCGGCGGAATTTGCTGGTTGCCGCCTGAAATCCACAAAAACCGCCGCCCGTTGGGCGCGTCATGCGGGATGGTTGAGAAATTCACGCCGGGACGGCGGCCTTGGGGGGCTGTACGGATGCCTTTGACATCTTTGCCAGCCACGGGCGGGAAGTTCACGTTCCAGAATACGCTGTAGCCGTTCTTGTCGTCCTGCTTCTGGGCGAGGATGCGTTGGCAGACGTCTGCGCCGTGCTGGACTGCCGCCTCGAAAGGATCATCAAGGTCGCGGTTTGCGGGGCCGTAGAATTGCGAGAGGGCAACGGACGTGACACCCTGCAACGCCCCTTCGATTGCGGCACCGATAGTGCCTGAATAGAGCGTGTTCTCGGCGGCGTTGTTGCCACGGTTCACACCCGAGAGGATAAGATCGGGGCGGGCGTCCTTCATCGGGTCGTAAAGCGCGCAGAGAACGCAATCGGCGGGGCTGCCCTCAATCATGTAGCGGCGGGGGGCCAGCTCGGTAATGAGGGTGGGTTTTGTGTAGTTGATACAATGCGCTACGCCCGATTGCTCGAATGCGGGCGCGATGGTCCAGACCTCGCCATCGGCTCCTGCGAGCGCGGCGGCGATACCTTCTAGGACGCGCAGGCCCGGTGCATTGATGCCGTCGTCATTGGTAACCAGAATTCGCATGAAAAACCCCTTTTTGCCTTGATAAGCGAGGGATCGCACACGGGCAAGCGAGGGGGTGCTTATTTATCCAGAATTGCCAGAAGGCGGGCGGCCTCCGCGTGGATATCATGCAGGTCTTCGCGGTTCTCACCGGGGTAAAAGCGTGCGCGTGTGGCTGTGGGCATTGGCTGTGGCGTCAGGATGTCAACGCGAGGACCGATGCGGGCTGTCTCGGTTTGCCAGCTTCGGGCAAGGGCGATTTGCGCGGCCTTGGTCGCGCCGTAGCTGCCAAAGAATTTCTGGCCTGCCACGGGATCATCAAAGAAAACAGCGCGGCCATCGGTGCCCAAAAGGGGGGCGATGTAGTTGATCAGCGTCGAGGTGGCGGTGATGTTTCCCGCGATTGATTTCTCGAGGTCTTTTGCATCCACATGCTGCGTCGGCGTGAGCGGGGCCGCGTGAATGGCAGTGTGGCACCACAGGTCAACGGTGCCCCAGCGATCATGGATGCCGCGACACAATGTTTGCATGGCACCAGTATCGGTGACGTTCATCGGGGCGAGCGTGGCTTGGCCGCCTTTGGCTTTGATGCGGTCATCAAGCTCTTCAAGCGCGCCGACGGTGCGGCCCACGGCGATGATGTGATGGGTGGGTGCCAACGCTTCGGCGAGTGCGGCCCCAAGGCCGCGTGACGCGCCTGTGATCAATGCAGTTTTCTGTTTCATGCAGGGGATATGCGCGGGGCGGGAGGGCGCGTCAAGAGGCGCCTAGCCCTGCGGCATCCGCATCGTGCTCTGTTGCCCCATACGTGACAGCACCAGACGGTCTTCCGCAATAGCGCGTACCGTGCCGCCTGCAACACTGTCACCAATGGCCACCGTCTGCGTCTTGCCATTCGGCAGTCGGATCAGGGCGCGAAATGACTGGGGTGTTCCGAAGACACCGATAAGCGCCGTTCTATCGAGGTCTGCTTTTTCGGTTGCGTGGCGTTCAACTTTGGGAGGTGTGGCCGTGCCCGTCGCGGTGCTCATTACGTTTCCTTTGCTGTAGTTCAGCGCTGGAATTATATACTGTCGCTTAGAGTCGTAAGGGGGGGCTGGCTCCCTCGGCAGTCCTTTGCCACAGCGTAGGCAAAAGAGCGCTTGTACGGATTTCGGACGGATAGACCGCGGATGATTTTCGGCGCGTCAGGCGGCGGATTAGTGCCAGAGCGACACGCCTCCCGGATCAGATCCGAAGGAGGCGGGGCGCCTTTACTCAGCCGCAGGCTTCATCACAAAGCCGTCTTGCACCTTGTCTGCGGGAACCACGGGGTATTCGCCCGAGAAGCAGGCATCGCAATACTGGGGGCACGACTTTTTGCGCCCCTCTGCCTCGCCCACGGCGCGGTAGAGCCCGTCGAGCGAGATGAATTTGAGGCTGTCGACGCCCAGATGGTCGCGCATCTCGTCCTCGGACATCGTGGCGGCCAGCAGCTTGTCGCGGTCGGGCGTATCGACCCCGTAAAAGCAGGGCCAAGCGGTGGGTGGCGATGCGATGCGGAAGTGGACCTCGGCAGCGCCCGCATCAAGGATCATTTCCTTGATTTTACGGCTGGTGGTGCCGCGCACGACGCTGTCGTCAACCAGAATGATGCGTTTGCCCTTCACCAGCGCGCGGTTCACGTTGAGCTTGAGGCGCACACCCATGTTGCGGATGCTCTCGGTCGGCTCAATGAAGGTGCGGCCCATGTATTGGTTGCGGATGATGCCCATAGCATAGGGGATGCCGCTCTCGAGACCATAGCCGATGGCGGCGGGCGTACCTGAATCGGGGACGGGGCAGACCAGATCGGCCTCTATAGGGTTCTCTTTGGCCAGCTCGCGACCAATCGCTTCGCGCGTCTCATAGACGCTTCGGCCTCCGAGGATGCTGTCGGGTCGTGAGAAATAGACATGCTCGAAGATGCAGAATTTGGAGGGCTGCGGGCGGAAGGGGAAATGGCTCTGGACGCCGTTTTCGTTGATGACGACCATCTCTCCTGGCTCGATCTCGCGCACGAATTCGGCACCGATGATGTCCAGCGCACATGTCTCGGAGCTGAGCGCATAGCCGTCGCCGAGTTTGCCCAGCACCAACGGGCGCACGCCCAGCGGGTCGCGCACACCGATCAGCTTCGTGCGGGTCATGGCAACGATGGAGAACGCCCCCTCGACACGGCGCAGTGCATCTTCCATCCGCTCGGGAATGGTCTGCTGCAAGGAACGGGCCATGAGGTGGATAATGCACTCAGAATCGGAGGACGACTGGAAGATCGAGCCGCGCTCGATCAGTTCGCGGCGCAGGGCGTTGGCATTTGTGATGTTGCCGTTATGCGCGATCGCGGCACCGCCCATGGCAAATTCGCCAAAGAAGGGCTGCACGTCGCGGATTGCGGTCTGGCCCTTGGTGCCTGAGGTGGAATAGCGGACATGCCCGATGCCAAGCGATCCGGGCAACGTTTCCATCACTTTCTGGCTGGTGAAGTTGTCGCGGACATAGCCGAAGCGGCGAGCAGACTGAAATCCAGCCTCTATGTCGTGGGTAACGATTCCCCCCGCTTCCTGGCCGCGGTGTTGGAGCGCATGCAGGCCGAGGGCCACGAAGTTCGACGCATCGGCCACACCTACGACGCCAAAAATGCCGCATTCTTCCTTTAGTTTATCATCGTCACCCGCATCGGTAAGGTAGGACGTGTCAAATGGATGGGCGGGGGGCATCGTCTTGGGCGGTGTGTCGGGCAAGGGTACGCTCCTGAAACCTGCAAAAGTTGGGGCAGGTTTACGAAACTCCACGCGCAGAGTCACGCTGTGAATTGGCAAAAACGTGTCCAGACGTGGAATGTCAGTTGCGTGCGCAGAATTATCGCGCAGCGCCGTTTTACGGGCGGCAGTGATTAGCTGCTTGTGCAGGAGGACACGAGCGCCTCGTAGCGGCCTGTGATCCATCCAAGTGCCTGATCAGGATCAGAATTCTGGATGTCATCCGTAAACTGGCTGAACACAGCAGAGGAGCGGCTGTCCTCGACCATTGTGAACTGCTGGCCTGTCATCACGGTCGAATAGACGAAAAAGGCGATCGCCACGAGCAGGATGCCGCGTGCCACACCGAAGATGAAACCCAACGCCTGATCGAAACCACCCAGAAACGAACGCTGTACCAGCGAGGAAAACAGCGGCGTGAAAAGCGAGACAATGACCAGCGTGATGGCCAGAACCAAGGTAAATGCACCAATAATGGACAACTCACAGCTGTCGGCGAGGAATTCACCGATGACAGGGATTTCACGCACCAGCGGTTCGACCTGCGGAGCAAAGAGATAAGCGATGACCGCAGCGGCAACCCAACCGAGGATCGCCATCAATTCGCGCACAAAGCCACGACCATAAGCAAGCAGTGCTGAAAGCACGATCACCAGCGCCACCACGCCATCAATGATGGTAAAACCTTCCATGCCCGTCTCGCCTTTTTTGTCTTGGGGCGCGCGTTAACCCGCGCCGAATATTTCGCCCACAAATGCGGTCAGATCCGCCATGGGTCGCATTGCTATGCCGTCCACAACCACTGCCTTGCCGCCTTTTGGTGCAATTGCGGAGGTAAAACCAAGTTTTTGCGCTTCTTTCAACCTGTTTTCGGTCTGTGTTGCAGGTCTGAGCGCGCCAGAGAGGCTAAGTTCCCCGAATACCACGGTTTCTGCAGGTAGGGCTGTATCCTCGCGTGCGCTCAAAAGCGCGCAGGCTACGGCGAGATCGGCGGCGGGCTCTGATATTTTCATGCCACCAGCCACGTTAAGGTAGACATCAAGCCCCGCAAAGGGAATCCCGCAGCGCGCCTCGAGCACGGCGAGGATCATCGCCAGACGCCCGCCATCCCAGCCGACAACTGTGCGGCGCGCCTGCGAATGGGGGGAGGGAGCGACGAGGGCCTGTATCTCGACCAGCACGGGGCGGGTGCCCTCGATGCCCGCAAACACGACCGAGCCTGCGGCAGGCTCACCGCGCTCTGAGAGGAACAGGGCAGAGGGGTTTACGACTTCTGACAGGCCACGGCCCGTCATCTCGAACACGCCAATCTCGTCGGCGGGGCCGAAGCGGTTCTTGACCGAGCGCAGGATGCGGAAAGGGTGGCCACGCTCGCCCTCGAAGTAGAGCACGGTATCCACCATATGCTCGACCACGCGGGGGCCTGCGATCTGGCCCTCTTTAGTGACATGGCCCACCAGCACGATGGAAGTTCCCGTGCGTTTGGCAAAACTGGTCAGCTCATGGGAGGCGGCGCGCACCTGTGAGACAGAACCGGGGGCGCTTTCGACATTGTCTGCCCACATGGTCTGGATCGAATCGATGATGGCCAGCGCGGGGCGTTCTTTGTCGAGCGTAGTGAGGATGTCGCGTAGGTTTGTCTCTGCTCCCAGTTTCACGGCAGCTTCGGAGAGGCCAAGGCGTTGGGCACGCATGCGGACTTGGGCCGAGGCTTCCTCGCCCGAGATATAGACGACCTTGAGGCCTTTGTTGGCAAAGGCTGCGGCGGCTTGGAGCAGGAGCGTTGATTTCCCGATGCCCGGATCACCGCCGACCAGAATGGCGGATGCGGCCACAAGACCGCCTCCCAGAACGCGGTCCAACTCGGCCAAGCCTGACAGGGTGCGGGGTGGTGGGGCTTCCTCGGTCGCGAGGTCCATAAGTGCCATCGACGATCCACGCCGCGCGCCCAATGACTTGGAGGGCGGACCTGCACTGATCCCCTTATCTTCTTGTATCGTGTTCCATTCGCCGCAATTATCGCAGCGTCCGGACCATTTGGAGTATCTGGCTGCACATTTTGTGCAGCTGAAGCTTTTTACAGGTTTTGCCATGCCGTCTTGTGCCTTTTGAGGCTGTCAGGATCAATGGGAAAGACAGGGAGAATTAGGGATGAAGGTATTTGTTCTGACGGCGGTGTTCGCCGTACTCGCACGCGGAGCGCTTGCGCAAGAATTCATGGTGGCTGGGATGCCTGACGGCTATCTTAACCTGCGCACCGGTCCGGGGACCAATTACAAGATCCTTACGCGGCTATTTCCCGATGATGATGTTTCTTACGTGGAAGAGCGCGGCAACTGGCTCAAGGTGCGGCTGCGCAACGGGGAGGTCGGCTGGGCTTCCGAGAAATTCCTGCACATCTATACCAACTACGACGGGACGATTCTGACGGTGCAGCAAACGCCGACAGGGCACCTCAACCTGCGTGAAGGACCCAGCGGCAAGCACCCGATCAAAGGCAGGCTTTTCCCCGGAGATACGGTGATAAACTATGCGCGCAAAGGGGCGTGGATCAGAGTACAGAACCGACGCGGCGATTTCGGCTGGGTGCATTCCAAATACCTCGCCTTCTAAGCGAGTAGGCGGTTATTCCGCCGCTTTGGGAAGCTCGTAGACGCTGTTGTCGAGGGCGGTGCTGTCCAGCGGCTCTTCCTCGTCGCGCTCGGCATCTGCAACGCGCAATGTCGTCTCGCGGCCAAGATGCGGCAAAAGCTCGTTCATCTCTTCGGACAAGCGCGCGAGCTGTGCTGCGGCTACGCTTTCTTCGAGGTCTACCTCATGCAACCAGTGCTTCATCTCGGTTGAAATGGCTTTGGCCTGATCGAGGCGGCTGTTGAACAGGCTGATCTCTTCCTGACGCTGCTTGAGGAAACCGCGGGCACGGGCGATCTTCTCATCCGAGTATACTTCGGCCAATTCGCGGCTGATGTGGCTCATCTGGGCTGCGGTCTCCAACAGGGCAGGCTCAAGCGTGCTTAGATCAGGGTGGTCGCGCAGATAGGCGAGCCGCTCGCGCACGGCGTCGAATTCGGAGCTGAGCTGGAACGTGCGACCACGGTCTGCAGCATGCACGGCGCCATAAGCACGCGCCACATCATCCATGGACATGGTGAAACGGCGGTGCGAATTCTCAAGCTGCATGATGCGGGCATTGGCGGGCAGGAAGAAACAAATGCCAGCGGCCAGAACTGTGGCACCGATTTGCGCGTACATGCCTGCGTTCTCGACAGGCTCACCCGCGTACATCAGCGGGATATCAATCCACGCCCAATAGCCAAGCGCCGCCATTATCGAAGCAGTGGTGAGGGCCGCAGCGCAGGCAACAAAGAACAGTAGCGCCAAACGCTGCATCACATATTGAAGGAAAAACCCGATGGTTTTCAGTTGTTGCATCAATCACCCCCAGGTGAATGGATGAGCAAGAAAACGCTCATTCTGTTGATTCTCAGCCTAAAGGGCTGGTGCTTTGCTGCAAAGGGAAAATTAACCGTGTTTCTGCTGTAACGGGTGCGATTGTTTCCCCTGCCACAGTTAATCGGGGGTGTGATGCATGAATTGTTGTGTTTTCCAGCTTATAAGCAAGGAAGACAGGATGCAGAAGGTAAACAGGTACAACCCCCACGCGACTTCGATGTGGCCGATACCGATTCCCTTTGCGATCGTGATATAGAGCGCGATGAGGAATATGTCCGCCATGGCCAGCTTGCCCATTAGCTCAACGACCCCATGCGCGCGCGGGCTGAGCAGATCGAACTGGATCAGCGCCAGAGCGATGGTTTTAAGGTAGGGCGCGAACAGCGCAAAAACGGTAACCACGAGGGCAAGGAAAACATCGGACGCCCAGAGCGATTGAAGGCCCGTTATCACTGAAATTTCGCTAAGCCCGAAGAGCGGCAACAAACCTGCGCGCATCAAAGGTGCAAACCATGCCACGGGGTAGAGCACCAGAAGGGACAGGTTGAGGATTTGTAGAAGTCTCATTCGGTCCAGTGTTTTTGGTAGCGCGTCCCGAGGCTGGTCAGGATTTCATAGCCGATGGTGCCTGCAAAACTTGCAACTTCGTCCACGGATTGCTGGGCGCCCAGCAGTTGCAAGCTTTGCGGTGCATCGGGCAGGGCGGTCACATCGACGGTGATCAGATCCATGGAGACGCGACCGACCACAGGCACCTCCATGCCATCCGAGTGTAGCTTCGCATTGGGCCCCATCGCACGGATCAGGCCGTCCGCATAACCTGCTGCAATCGTTGCGATTTTCGAGGGCCGTGTTGCCGTCCAGACATTGCCGTAGCCTACAGTTTCGCCCACAGCCACATCGCGGATCTGGATCACGGGAATATCAAGCGTTACAACGGGGTGTGCCGCGCCGAAAGGCTCCCCTCCGTACAGCCCGATACCCGGGCGTACCATATCATAGTGATACGCAGCCCCGAGCAACGTTCCGCCCGTCGCGGCGAGGGAGCGGGGCAGGCTCACCCCTTGGGTCATATCCTCGAATGCAGCATTTTGCTGTGCGTTCATCGGGTGATCGGGATCATCCGCGCAGGCGAGGTGAGACATCAGAAGGGTCGGGCCTTTCTCGATGATCTCGCTGCGCAAGCCCGCCCATTCCGCAGGTTCCATCCCCAAGCGGTTCATCCCTGTATCGAGCTGGATACCGAAGGAATGGTTCGGAAGGGCGGCAAAGTGGCGCTGCATCTGCTGGGCTGAATTGAGCATGGGAGTCAGCGACGCATCCGCTATGGATTGGGTGTCGCCCTCCATGTGGCCCGAGAAGACCGAGATGACAGGGCCGTCCCCCAAGGCTTGGCGCAGGGCAACACCTTCCTCGGTTGCGGCAACAAAGAACTGCCGCGCACCCGCGTTGGCCAAATGCTGTGCGACGCGCCCCGCATCGAGGCCGTAAGCGTTTGCTTTCACCACCGCGGCCGTTTCGACCGATGCGATTTTGGCCAATGCCTGCCAGTTGGCAACAATGGCGGCGAGGTCGATGGTAAGAAGTCCTGTACTCATGGCGCCCACGTTTTCCCTTAAAGGGCAGTGCCGTCAAGGGGATGCGTGCCGATGCCACAAGGAATGGTCCGATAGTCGAGGTGGAGCTCTCATCGTATAAACGGGCAATATACCGCTACGTCAGAACAACTATTGCTTGTGAGAGTGCCGATCCCCCTTAGACTGGCAAAAAAGAGGAGGAGACTGATATGAAAACGATCGCAAAGACGCTGGTGCCTGTGGCGCTAATGGCGGCGGGGCCTTTGGTGGCAAACCCGATTGACGGGCAATTGCCCAATGCGCCCGAATTGGCTGCCTATGGCGAGATGGCGGTGGGAGTGCGCCAGCTTGAAATGGTCAACCCCGACCAGATCAATATCCTAGCGATTGATCCTGCGGCGGATAAGCCCGACCCGCTGCCGCGCTATGACCGCGCGCTGACAGTCGAGATGTGGTATCCTGCAACGGAGGGCGCTTCGGGGTCGAACGAACTCAAGGCCTATTTGCGCGATGGCACCACCGAGGTGACACTGACAGGCCGCGCGATCCGCGATGCGGCGCCCGCGGTGGCAGAAGAGGCCTATCCGCTGGTTCTGATCAGCCACGGCTATCCCGGCAATCGCTTTTTGCTGTCGCATCTGGCAGAGAACCTTGCGTCCAAGGGCTATGTTGTGGCCTCGATCGACCACCTCGACAGCACGTATCGCACGCAGTCTGCCTTTGGCTCGACGCTTGTAAACCGCTCGCTGGACCAGCTTTTTGTGCTGGAAGAGCTGGCAGGCCGCGCGGCGGACGGCGGCGAATTCGCGGGCCTCTATGACGCGGATAACACAGGCATCATTGGCTATTCCATGGGGGGCTACGGCGCGATCATCACCGCAGGCGGTGGCGTCACCGAAGCTTCCGTCGCTTACGGGTGGGGCGGCCCGCATGGTACGCTGGGTATCCACCAAGCAGGGTCCGATACCCATAACGCGTTGCCTGATCCGCGTGTGAAAACTGCCGTGGCCATCGGCCCGTGGGGTATGAACACGGGCTTCTGGGACGCCGAAGGTCTTGCAGGCGTGCAAATTCCGATGCTTTTCATGGCAGGATCACAGGACGAGACCTCGCTGTACGAGAACGGTGTGCGTGCGATTTGGGACAATGTCTCGAGCGTCGAGACTGCGCTGCTCACTTATGTGAACGCAGGGCACAATGCGGCAGCCCCGATGCCTGCGCCCGCGGAAAGCTATTATTTCAACGAGGACAAAGGCTTTAACATCTCCGAGCATTATAGCGATGCGGTTTGGGACACAACGCGGATGAACAACATTGCCCAGCATTTTGTCACGGCGTGGATGGACCAGCGCCTCAAAGGGGACGCGGAGGCTGGCAGCTACCTTGATCTGGTAGAGGATTCAAACGCCGGTGTCTGGTCCGTGAACGAGGACGGTACCGAGAAGGAAGACCACAGCCACTGGAAAGGCTTTGCCAAAGGCACCGCAAAGGGCCTGATGTATGAGGTGAAGAAGCCTTAACAGCGGCTTTTACCAGAAGTTGAGAAGGGGCCGCGTGTAATGTGCGGCCCTTTTTTTATGCGGGCGTCAGCGAAACCGTACACATGAGTTTAGGGCCATAAGGTGCTGATCTGAAATTTAATTTATTTGCGTAGCCAGAGTTCTACCCAGGGTTATCCACGTAGATCAGAACTCCTGATCGTCGCCATCCTGCTGCCACGGCTTGACCAGATTGCCAAAGCGGGTGAAGCGGCCCTCAAAGCTGAGATCGACCGTGCCGATGGGGCCGTGACGCTGCTTGCCGATGACAACTTCGGCGCGACCGTGCAGGCGCTCCATCTCTTCTTGCCAGATGGCCATTTTATCCAGCTCGTGATCACCGGGCTTCTCACGCTCTTTGTAGTATTCCTCACGGAACACAAACATCACCACATCGGCGTCTTGCTCGATCGAGCCTGATTCACGGAGGTCAGAGAGCTGCGGCCGCTTGTCCTCTCGGTTTTCAACCTGACGGCTGAGCTGGGACAGGGCGATGACGGGAATGTCGAGTTCCTTGGCGATGGCCTTAAGACCCATGGTGATCTCGGAAATCTCGTTCACGCGGTTCTCGTTCTTACCCGTGCCGCGCACCAGCTGGAGATAGTCGATGATCAATACATCAAGGCCGTGGGTCCGCTTGAGGCGACGCGCACGGGCGGCAAGCTGGGAGATGGGCAGGGCGGGCGTGTCGTCGATATAAAGCGGGCAGGCCTCCAGCGCCTTGGCTGCATCGACGAAGCGGCGAAACTCGGCCTCTGTCATGTCGCCCGAGCGGATTTGTTGGGACGGAATCTCGGAGGCCTCGGACAGGATACGCGCGGCGAGCTGTTCGGCGCTCATCTCGAGGCTGTAGAACCCGACAACGCCGCCGTCTGTGGCACCCTCTGACCCATCGGGAAGCTGACCGCGTTTGTAAGCCTTGGCCACGTTAAAGGCGATGTTGGTGGCAAGCGATGTTTTGCCCATTGAAGGGCGACCTGCGAGGATAAGAAGGTCGGAGCGGTGAAGACCGCCCAGTTTTTTATCCATATCAATCAGACCTGTAGAGACGCCCGATAGGCCACCGTCACGCTGATAGGCTGCATTGGCCACATTGACCGCATCGGTCACGGCTTTGAGGAAGCTCTGGAAGCCGCTTTCGGTCTGGCCCTGTTCGGCGAGTTTATAGAGGGCTTGTTCCGCCTCCACGATCTGCTCGCGCGGCTCATTCGCGACATCGACAGTGGCGGCCTTGGCGGCGATGTCACGGCCAAGACCAATGAGATCGCGGCGCACGGCCAGATCATAGATCATCTGCGCATAGTCGCGCACGGCAAAGGCAGAGATCGCAGCGCCTGCAAGGCGGGCCAGATAGGCAGGGCCGCCGAGCTCTTTCAGGCCCTCGTCATCCTCCATAAACGCCTTGAGCGTAACGGGGCTGGCGAGATTGTTTTTAGCGATCCGTGCGGCCGCAATGTCAAAAATGCGCGCGTGCACGGGGTCATAGAAATGGTGTGGCCCGATAATGGAGGCGACGCGGTCATAGATGTCATTGTTGGTCAAAATCGCGCCCAGCAACTGCTGCTCTGCCTCGATGGAGTGGGGCATAGTCTCGGCGGCCTGAACAGTGATACCAGTTGCGTTTACCGTTGAAATCTCGTTCATGACCTACCCCTTTTGTCCCCGCCGATGTGATAGCGAAGGGGGCGGTGTGGTGCAAATTGTATGTTTTTGTGGATAACCTTTGGCAAAAGGCCGCGCATCTAGATGTTGTGATGCGCCGCCCGTTTTGCCCGACCTATGGTATCAGCTTTTGCGGGCTTCCTGCCATGCGCGGGGAGATTTCAGAAATTTTTCCACCTCTGTCAGCGTCGCTTCAGGGAAGACACCCTGAGCTTTCGCCTCGGCCAGAACATCCCACCAAGTGCACAGGTGATGCAGCTCCACACCGTGATCGCCGAGCGTTTTTGTCGTCTCGGGGAAGATGTCGTAATAGAAGATCACGGCCGTATGCCCGCAGGTCGCTCCAGTCTCTCGGATGGCGTCGACAAAGCTCAGCTTGGAGCCGCCATCGGTGGTCAAGTCCTCGACCAGAAGCACACGCTGGCCTTCGCTCATATCGCCTTCAATGCGGGCGTTCTTGCCGTAGCCTTTGGGCTTTTTGCGCACGTAGGTCATGGGCAGGGCCATGCGTTCTGCCACGAGGGCGGCAAAGGGGATGCCGGCCGTCTCGCCGCCTGCGATGTTGTCAAATGCCTCGAACCCTGCGTTGCGCATCACGGTCACCGTCATGAAGTCCATCAAGGTGGCGCGAATGCGCGGGTAGCTGATGAGCTTGCGGCAATCGATATAACTTGGGGAGGGCAGGCCTGACGCTAGGGTGTAAGGCTCGTCCGTGTTGAAGTTCACCGCCCCGATTTCCAGCAACATACGGGCGGTCAGGCGGGCGATCTCAGAGGCGTCGGGATAGGAGGTATGGATCATCGGGGCAGGTCCTTAGCAGAGGCGTGGGGATTTGAGTTTAATTGGAAAAATGACGTCAGGCGGACCAATTCAGGGGCATCGCGGGGTCAAACACGGTTACAGGGCCCTCGGAGGTGTGGATGTGATCCGGATAGGTTGGAGCTTTGCGGGTGAGGGTGAGGGTCGCCTCATTCGCGGGCAGTCCGTAATAGGCGGGGCCGTTCAGGGAGGTGAAGGCTTCGAGCTTGTCGAGTGCGCCGTCCTGCTCGAACACTTCTGCAAGTATCGACATGGTGTTGGTCGCCGTAAAGCAGCCTGCGCAGCCACAGGGGAGCAGTTTGTTCGCATCTGTGTGGGGAGCGGAATCTGTGCCGAGGAAGAAGCGTGCATCGCCTGATGTGGCCGCTTTGCGCAGGGCGAGGCGGTGTTCCTCGCGTTTGGCAACGGGCAGGCAGTAATAGTGCGGCTTGATGCCGCCTGCAAGGATGTGGTTACGGTTGATGACCAGATGGTGCGTGGTGATCGTGGCGCCGAGGTTCTTATCGTTGGCGCGCACGTAGTCTACGGCGTTGAAGGTTGTAATGTGCTCCATCACCACACGCAGCTCGGGGTGGTCGCGGCGGATCGGATCGAGCACGCGGTCAATGAACACGGCCTCACGGTCGAAAATATCAACATCGTGGTCGGTGACTTCGCCGTGGGTGCAAAGCGGTAGGCCGATCTCGGCCATTTTCTCCAGTACCTTTGCCACTTTGGCGAAGTTTGACACGCCGGAGGCAGAGTTTGTAGTGGCCCCTGCGGGATAGAGTTTTACGGCGGTAATCAGGCCTTCGGCATGGGCGGCGGCCATATCAGCGGGATCTGTATCCTCAGTGAGATAGAGGGTCATCAATGGTGTAAAATCATCGCCCTCAGGCACGGCGGCTACAATCCTGTCGCGGTAGGCACGGGCATCTGCGCCGGTGACGACCGGTGGCACCAGATTTGGCATGATGATTGCGCGGCCAAAATGGCGGGAGGTATGGGGCAGCACGGCGCGCAGCATGTCGCCATCGCGCAGGTGCAAGTGCCAGTCATCGGGACGACGTATCGTGAGGGTATCTGTCATGCCCGCGTGCTAGCACGGGTAGCTATTGCAGGCTAGTCGTCTTTGTCATCCGACGTGTCAATCGCGGCCAAACGGCGGGCAAAGCGTGGGGCATGCATGCGGGATGTGACGTTGCGGGCGAGGGCGATCGCCAGTGTCTCGCGCTTTGCGCCATCAAGTGCAGCCAGTACATTGCGTAAGTAGGGTGGGTGGTCGCGCCGCGCGCGCATCATTTTCGCAAAATGCAGCTCTGTCAGGGACCCGTCTGCGATCGCGAGTAGCAACGGGCCGAGACGGTCCATCTCGAGGAGGTCAGTCTGGATCGCGCCCCCCATGTGCCGCAGCCGCAGCTTTTGCGTATGGGAGCGGGTGAAGAGCGCGGCGTGCATCGCATCAAGTGTCTCACGGGGGTCGTAGACGACATAGGCCATGGTCGCCGCGTCAATCATATCAGGGGCATAGCCATAGCGGGAGGTGAAATCCATCCGCCGCATATCGGTAAAGCGGTCATCCCATTCGGTCACACGCGGATCAAGTGTTGCTTGTGGTTGAACCGCCAGCACCCGCGCGCCAGGTGAGGCGACGGAATAGGCCGCAGCAGCATAGGCACAGGGGCCCGCGCCGTAAAATACGACCTGCTCGAACTCGTCAAAAAAGCCGTCATCGATGAGGCGGTCGAAATAGCCATAAACGGATTGATCGCGAAACCATGTATCGCCGTTGGAGATCAGGCAAAGATTGGACCAATCGTGTTCCTGTACCATTTCCCAGCCAAAGGGTTGAGCCAGTGAAGACAAAGCGGGGATACCCTGTAGCGTCTCGAAGGAGACCAGAAGGGTAGAAGATTTTTCAACGAAAGCAGCATAATGGCGCTTTCCCAACCGCTCGAAATAGCCGTCTTCGTCGCACAATTGTTCAACAGAATTGAGCCAGTCGGCTTTCTTCATGCCGGCAAGCGACGTCTCGAAATTCAGGCTGTCATCGGCCATATCTGCGTCCTCATGTGACCCGCATGGCGTGAAATGCACGCGGTTTCAGGGGCCGAGATAGCAGGGCAATGGGGCAGAATTACGGAAAATGCTGCACAAATTGCGGCGCTTATTTGGCTGCGTTGCGCGCCATATTCGCAAAGTGAACCATGAATTGCGCAGCCTTGCGCGGGACAGGTACGGACGGCGGTGTCATCATCAGGCGACCAAAAAGCGCGCGAAACGGCTCTTTCTGCATGAGGTGCTCGAAACGGGCCTTGCGCCATGCCACTGCATCCTCGTGCAATTGCGCAAGGGGGCTGTCAGCCATGAGTGCAGCCAGTTCGGATGCGCGTGCAGGGGCGAGGCTTTGGATGCTGAGGTCCTGGTCGGTGTTGAAATTCCGCTCTACCCAATAGTCGACGCCCAGCATATCGTCGCTGTGCACGGCGCGCCCGCGGTCGGCCTTAAGCACGTAGCTCTCCATCGCACCCAACGGATAGTGGTTGAGTTGTACGAGGCCGTAATTGTCTTGTCCGAAGTTTGAAAAGATACGCTTTTTCACAAATTGTTCGGGCAGCGCGGCACCGTTGCCATCGAACCAGCGCGCATTGCCCAGCTTCTTTTCATTCACGTCGCGGGGGCGGTGCACGCCCGGTTTGCGGTAGGTGCCATCGTTGCGGTACAGCGTCTTGAACATCGCAGCGCGCCATGGCCAGTACATCACGGCAGGGGCGGCATGGGTAAATGTCTCAAGCACGGGCGCATCGGTATAGCGGACCTGAGCGCCCGCGCCGAACAGGCGCCATGTCAGCGTGATTGCAGTGGCATCGGGGATCGCGGTATGCAGTGCCTCCAGCGTGTGATTGCCGCAATGGATGTTCACGAATTCATCCACGTCGAGGGGCAGGATCCAGTCGGCCTGCTTGACGGTGGGGTGTTTTGCCGCCTCTTTCAGCGCCGTGAACTGGATGCCGCCTTTGGCGTAGGGGCCGTCGTTGCGGATGTGCGTGACGCCGCCCATCTCGGCCAGACGGTCCAGCATGGTGTCCGTGCCATCCTGACAATCATTGGAAAAGACCACAAAGTGATCGAACCCCACCGCGCGGTGATGGGCCAGCCATTCAAGCAGGAAAGCGCCCTCGTTGCGGACGCACAGGATGGCGACGTGGCTCATGCTACCACTTGCGTCTAAAACAGACGACCTTGTTGGTGGAGCCGCGCGCGTAATAGGCAAGGCCCGCGTCCATCATGGTCTGGAAAACCGTGTTGATGCCTATGGGCCCGATAAGTTGGGGATGCAGCTCGATCATCGCGCCGCGCAGGCCTGTGAGGTCAAGCTGCGGCAACAGCGTTTCTTCTGCGCCCTCGATATCGGCAATAAGAATGGTTGGTTTGACCTTTCTGAAAAACTGGCCTGCATTGACCACGTCCACCTGCACTTTGGTGGTGTTCTCCTCGGTATCGCTCTCAAACGGCTCCATCGAAGAGGACAGCAAGTTGCCGCGTACATAGAAATCAGCGGTGCCCGCGCGTTTGCCCAAAATAGCGTGATGCACATGGGCGTTGGACAGCCCGTTGGCTTCGTGCACGGATTTGATGTAGGGAATGAGCGCGGGGTTGGCCTCGAAGGCATGGACCTCTTTGATGTTACGGCGGGTGGCCACCAGCGTGGACATAAAGCCGATGCCCGCCCCCAACTCGACCACGACATCATCATCGCGCACCAGTTTGAGCACGCATTTGGCCTCGTTCTCCTCATAGGCGTTGTTGCGCAAGGAACCGCGCAGCTTGCCCGTGATGAAATGGCCGTCTTTCGGGAACTTCATGCCTTTTGATTTGATAAATCCCGCAGGGGTTGGGGCGTCCTTGGGCATCTAGCTCTCCATATCCAGCGCGAGGGCATAGGCCACGCGCTCTGTTTGGTTCAGTTTTACGGCCAACGCTTCTTTGTAGAGATCGGCAAATTCGGGGTTCTGGTGCAGCTCTTCGGCCTTGGCGCGGTGCCAGTCGAGGCCGCGCTCATGCCAGCTGCGCAGTGTGTCATCTTCCATCAGGCGGTCGTATTCGGCGCGGAGGCGCGGCACGTTGCGCTTGATCGTGATGTCGCGGAAATCCGACCAGTCCATGCGGATCCAGTAGTTGATCCCGATCGAACGATCGACATGCAGGGCGCGCCCGCGCTGGCGCTTGATCAGAAAGCTTTCGGCCGAGCGTAAGGCATAGTGGTTGAGCTGTAGCAGATCAAAGCCCACGTTCTTCTTGGACGACCGCCACCCTTTCTCGGCGGCATCTTTCGTCATGTCTTGCCCCGATCCGTTCACCCATTTCACTTTTCCCTTAAACTCATCAAACAGTTTATTGGGGCGGTGACATGAGATTTTCTCATAGGCGCCGATGTTTTTGAACATTGTTTTGAAACCCCAGACGGTATGCGGCTTGGGACAGAACTTGGGGCTGCAGGTGTCGAATTGGTCGATGACAAAGTCATTTGACAGTTTGGTCACATCGTTGTGGCCGAACATGCGCCACGTCATGGCGACGTTGGTCGCATCGGGCACCGCGTCCAGAAAATCCTGCACCGTGCCATTGCCGCAGCGCACGTTCATGAATTCGTCCACGTCGATATGGATGATCCATTCGGCGTTCTGGATCACGGGTTCTTTCAGCGATTGATTGAGCGCGTATTGCTGGGGCGAGTTGCCTTTCCAATCGTCGTTATTGCGGTGCTGAAGCACGCCCATCTCTTGCAAACGGTCCAGAAGCTCTGATGTGCCGTCCTCGCAACCGTTTGTATAAATGAGGAAATTATCGATCCCCATGGCGCGGTGATAGGCAACCCATTCGACGATATAGGGCGCTTCATTCTTCATGCAGCCGACGATCACGTTGCCCGAATTCCCCTCAGGCAGGTCGCGCGGCGTAATGGGAGTGTAGGCGGCGGCCAGCTCTTCTTCGTTGACCGAACCCATGCGGTTGTGCGGTGCGAATGATGAAGTGCGCAGCGTTTCGAAGTTCTTGATCGCCAGCGGCGGCATCAATTTGCGTGCTGTCTGGGACAGGCCGTCAGGGGCGTCATCCTCAGCGCGCGTCGGTGCGTCCACGGTCACAGGTGCAACCACCTGACGAGGCGAACCTGCGAGAGCAGCCAGATCGGCGGTGCGTTTCTGTTGCTCTTCGCGGGTCGCTTTGTCGATGCGCCACATATAGCCCAAGAGGTATTGCGAGGCGCGAAAACCATAGAGCGGATCAGCTTCCGCCCATGTTCCCTTGGCACGCGGCGTCTTGAACGTCTCGGCGCTCAGACCCGCGTGCGTTTTGACCAGTTTTTCAAGCCCGGGCGCGAAGTGTTTGGTGATCGGGTGCAGAGTGGCGAGGTCCATTTCGGGTCCGTCCACGCTCACATCTTGAACAAAACTGCGCCACAACTGGCGCGGCAAAATGCGTTGCCCGTTGGCAAGCACCCGAAGGATGAGTGCATTGAGCTGACGGCCACGGCTCAAACTTGCAGCGGAGGCGGGAGGGGCCATTGCTACGGATGTGGCGTTGCCAATAGCATTCTTCAGTTCAAAGGCTTGGATGATCTCTTTCGTGACCTCGGGCGTGATAAACCGCTTGGCATCATAGCTGTGTAGCCGCACTGAGCCAGCGCCAAACTCGGCCTCCCAAACCCGTACCAAAGCAGGCAGATCAAGCCAGTGGTTCGGTGATTGCGTCTCATAGAACACCCCTGCTGCGGGGTTAATCTGTGGTGCAGCCGCTTGCGCAGCCTCCCACCAGTCGGGCTGTCCCGCCAGCTCAAGCTCGGCGTCAAGCGACAGACCGCGCCCCTCAAGGATTTGCGCCGCATAGGCACGGCTCAGCATGCGCGCGGGCGCATCCACATGGGCAACAACGCGGATGTCGTCCGACAGGGGGTGCAACAGATCATGCAGCCGCGCAATTTCGGACGGGCTGCGCAACCCTGACCCAAGCTGGCTGCACGACAGGATCAGCGTCTCGGGGCGGTGCTGCGCAATTTCCTGCGCCAGATCGGTGGCAACCGTATCGCGCAAGGCTGCCTGTTTTTCAGCAGTTATGTAGCCACGGTTAAAGCGCAGCGGGTCCACATGGGCGGCATCCGTCACCGCCATGAACAGGCGCGTGTGGTTTTTATTGCCGGTGCTGCGCGCAAACAGCACGCCTTGCGCCATCAATTGCTCCCGCTTTTGCGCAAGCACGGATTGCAGCCGTGCGCTGCTGACGTCCTCGGGACCGATATGAAGATAGATGCGCATTATCCGGCCTTATTCTCGTTGTTTGCGTTGGCTTGCCCCCACCATGGCAGTTCAGTGCCAAGGTGTGCCGCGATCTGCTGCGGGGCTGAGGCGTCTGCGATGTCGTATTCCAGAAATGCGGGATCACCTTTGAACAAGGTGCGCAAATGGGCGTAGTGCCCGTCAATCCATTGCACACGCTCGCGGGTTGTCTCGCCGTAGCCTTCGGGCAGGCCGGGGATATTGGATGCGGGCAGGCGGTCTGTTCCCAGATCGGACCACGCCAGCATGGATTGGGACACATCCCAGCTGTCCCGCCGTGACGCGACGAAGCGCACATCGGGGTGGTGGGTTCGGATAGCATCAATCATGGCGAAATCCATCTGTGGCCACAGGGATTTGCCCTGCCGCAGGCAGCTGATCTCGGTCAGCGCGGTGAAGTCCTCAAAGAACTCGGCCGGATCGCCGCTTTGGAAATAGCCTTGGTACAAAAGGTCCGCGACGAATGCATTCTGGAGTGTCGCGCTGTCTGTCTGGCGCGGGCGGATGCGGTGATCGGCCACGCGATATCCCGCGATCTTGAGCGCACGGGCCAGCGTTGTTGTCCCCGTCTTGGGCAGTCCGAGATTGACCAGCTTGAAGGTGCTCATGTCGTCGGCTCCAACAGGCCCAAATTGCGCAACATCTCTTCTTCCTGAGGTGGCAGTTTGGAGGCGACGCGCAAATGCCGCTGCATCTCGCGATAGGCGGGCTGTTCGAGCAGCGCATCGCGTTTGGCAATGTGGGCCGCCACGCAAGCGTCATGCAGGGCTGCGATATCGCCTTGCGCCTTCAGCTCGGCAATCTGCGCTTTCAGTGCGGGGAGGTAGCGCTGGATCGAGGTGTCCTCCCACGCGGGATCATTCCGCTCGCGCCAGTAGGTGTCATCAAACGCACGGTTCTCGCGGTTCACATCGCCGCGGTCGTTTTTGACCAGATAGCTGTCGAGACTGCGCAGCGCATAGTGATTAAGCGTGGCAAACACCCGCGATCCCGCTGCGGGAAAGCGGCGGATGCGGCGCGGGTTTGCGGCCACCAAAAAGCGGTGTGGCACAGCACGCCCTGATCCGTCGGTCCAGACGGGGCGCTTGTTCTTCTTGACCTTGGGTTTGAAGAAGGGGCGGTGCGCGCCGTAATATTGCAGTGGAAAGTCATTGCGGATCAGCGATTTGACCTCAATTGCCGTCTCGCCGCACCAAATGTCGGGATTATGACTGCGGACGAACTGTTCAATGACAGGACGGTCCTCGAACTGTTCGATATCGTTGTTGGCAAAGAATTGGAAATTCAGGCTGATGGCTTGCGGATCACCGCATGCCTCGATGAGTGCGGCAAAACTGTGGTCACCCACATGGATATTGGGAAACTCGTCTACATCCGCGACCCAGACCCAATCGGCATTGCGCACAACGGATTGCTTTTTGGCGTCCTTAAGCGCTTCCATCTGGTAATTGCGACCCTCGGCAGGGTTGGGCAGATGCGTCACATGGCCAAGTGCGGCCAATGCATCGAGCAGGGCATCGGTGCCATCATCGCAATCATTGGAATAAAACAGGAAATCGGTCACGCCGATGCATTGATGAAAAGCGATCCATTCCAGAAGGAACGGCCCCTCATTCTTCACGCAGGTCACAGCAGTGATTGTCAGATCATTCGCCACGGCGCGCCCCCACCAGAGACGCCGCATTACGCGTTCGCTTACCCATATCCGCCTCGTTTTCGGGTTCAAGTGCCACTATGACCCCAAACCTCTTTTATGCAGGTTAAACCATGCCACCTTGCGCGAATCACGTCAATCTTTGCCGTATAGCAGGCGAACATGCCGTGACATATGTATCATTGGTGCCTTGACGCTCGGACGCGGTGGTGGCCTTCTACGCATCCAATAGGGTGGAGGAATTCAACATGGCAGATGTGTCATCTATAGATGCAGTGCAAAAGATGCTGGCAGATCAGGGGTATGTCTGCGGACGCCCACTGGCCACAGTCGTGTTCCTAAGCCTGCGGCTGGGCCGCCCCTTGTTTCTCGAGGGTGAAGCTGGCGTCGGCAAGACCGAGATCGCGAAAGCACTGGCCGCAGCGATGGGCAGACGCCTGATCCGGTTGCAATGCTATGAAGGTCTCGACGCGTCATCGGCAGTATATGAGTGGAATTTTGCCGCGCAGATGGTGGCAATACGGACGGCTGAAGCAGCGGGCGGAGCAGACCGCAAAGCATTGAATGCCGAACTCTTCGGCGATGAATTCCTGATCGAGCGACCATTGCTCCAAGCGCTGCGCGCGGACGAGAATGGCCCACCTATTCTGCTCATCGATGAGCTGGACCGCACTGACGCGCCTTTTGAGGCCTTTTTACTTGAGGCCCTCAGCGATTTTCAGATCACCATCCCCGAGATGGGCACGATCAAGGCGCCAGAGCCGCCCATCGTGATCCTGACCTCCAACCGCACACGCGAAGTGCATGACGCTCTTAAACGTCGTTGCCTCTATCACTGGGTCGATTACCCCGACTTTGACCGCGAAATGGACATTCTCACCGCCCGCGCACCGGAGGCTGCCGAAGCGCTCAGCCGCGAAGTCGTGTCCTTTGTCCAACGTTTGCGCACCGAGGACCTCTTTAAAAAACCGGGCGTGGCCGAAACCATTGACTGGGCCAAGTGCCTACTGGCCCTTGATGCGCTCACACTCAGCCCCGAGGTGATCGCCGATACACTCGGCGCGGTGCTAAAATACCAAGACGACATCGCAAAACTTCAGGGCAGTGAGGCCAAGCGCATCCTCGATGAAGCCCGCGCAAGCCTCGATGCATAATGCCAACTTCTTTTGGTCCTAAATATCCAAATCCGCACCTTTGCCGCGCGCACAGGCTTTTGAATGGTTGAGTACGCCCCCCTCGACTTGCCCGAAAATCCGCACCTTGCAGGCAATATTACGCATTTCGCCCGCGCCCTGCGCCGTGCGGGTTTGCCCATCGGGCCGGGGAGAGTGATCGATGCAATCCGCGCGGTGGAGGCGGCAGGTTTTACAGAAAAAAGGGATTTCTACTGGACGCTGCATGCCTGTTTCGTAAACCGCCCCGAGCATGCACGCATATTTGCGCAGCTCTTCCGCCTCTATTGGCGCGACCCGCGATATCTTGAACACATGATGGCCGCGATGTTGCCTGCCATTCGGGGGGTGCAAGAGGAACGCCCAGCACAGGCGGCCGAAAAACGGGCGGCAGAAGCGCTTCTTGATGGGGCTGAGGCGCCACCGCAAGAGGAGGTCGAGACGCCAGAGCAGGATGCGCTTATCGAGGTGGATGCCTCCCTGACCATGTCCACCTCGGAGCGGCTCAGGACGCTGGATTTCGAATTGATGAGCCTTGCCGAAGTGGCTGAGGCCAAGCGGATGCTGGCAAAGCTTAGCCTGCCGATCAAGCCGCTGCCATCTCGCCGCTCTGCCGCAAGTTTCGGGCATGGCGCCTTGGACGCGAAACGCTCGTTACGGGCAGCGCTTCGCAGGGGCGGGGAGATGGACGGTCTCGCGCTCAAGCGGCCCAAACCGCGGTGGCCTAACCTGGTGGCGCTGTGCGACATTTCAGGGTCAATGAGCCAGTATAGCAGGATCATTCTTCACTTCCTTCACGCTGTTGCCAATGAGCGCGGCGCGGGATGGGCGCAGGTCCATGCATTCACTTTCGGCACCCAGCTCACCAACATCACGCGGCATCTGCGCACCCGCGATGTGGATGCCGCCCTCAAGGCCGCAGGGGCCGAGGCGCAGGATTGGGAAGGCGGGACGCGGATCGGTCAGAGCCTTGCGGCGTTCAACAAGCATTGGTCGCGGCGCGTTCTGGGGCAGGGGGCGGTTGTCCTGCTAATCACGGACGGGTTGGACCGTGATGATCCGGACGCATTGGCGCGGGAGATGAAGCGGCTGCACCTGACGGCGCGGCGCGTCATCTGGCTTAACCCGCTGCTGCGGTGGGACGGGTTTGCGCCCAAGGCCGCAGGCATCCGTGCGATGTTGCCGCACGTCGACAGTTTTCGGGCCGGCCATTCGATTGAATCGCTCGAAGCGCTGGCGGCGGCGATCTCCAAGCCTGATGATGTTGGAGAGAAGGCGCGACTGTTGGGGATGGTTGAGGGCGACTAGGGGGCTTTGCCCCCCGCTGCGCGTCCCCCAGAGTTTTAAGGAAAGTGAAGATAGGCTTAAGTAACGGTTTGCGCGAAACTTTCGGTGAAGAGGGTTGTAAGATCGCGCAGCGGTGCTTTGGCGTTGCCAAAGCTTAGGGTTTCTCCGCCAAAAGTGCCGACTTGGCTGAGCGCGATGCCATCGGCTTCGGCGGCTGCGCGCAGTTGTGCTGCGTTCTCGGGGGTCGCTGCGATGAGGTAACGGGCCTGATCTTCGCCAAATACATCTGGTGTGCTGTCGGTCTCAATGGCGAGGCCCGTGCCTGCGTGGTTTGCCATTTCGAATGCGGCCAGTGCCAGACCGCCATCCGCCAGATCTGTGCAAGCCGAGATCAGCGCGTGGTGTTTGCGGATGAAATCGCCGTGCAGTGCCTCGGCCTTCAGATCAACATGCGGGGCGTCGCCATCTGTGCGCCCGAAGGCTTCGGCGAGGAGGGCGGATTGGCCCAAGTGCCCGTTGCCCTTGCCCAACATCAGGGCGACGTGGCCGTCTGCTACGTCAAAGCCGATGATATCGCTTGAGGTTTTGAGCAAGCCGACTGCGCCGATGGTCGGCGTGGGCAGGATCGCGGAGCCGTCTGTCTCGTTGTAGAGCGAGACGTTGCCAGAAACGATGGGCATGTCGAGGGCCGCGACGGCCTCACCGATGCCTTTAATGGCGCCCACGAACTGGCCCATGATCTCGGGTTTTTCGGGATTGCCGAAGTTGAGGTTATCCGTGGTCGCAAGCGGGGTCGCACCGACGGCAGTGAGGTTGCGGTAGGCTTCGGCCACGGCCTGCTTGCCGCCCTCGACGGGGTTGGCTTTGACGTAGCGGGGCGTCACATCGGAGGTAAAGGCGAGCGATTTATCGGTGCCATGAACACGGATGATGCCCGCGCCCCATCCCGGTGTGCGCGCGGAATCGGCCATGACCATCGTGTCATACTGCTCATAGACCCACGACTTGCCCGCATAGTTTGGCGATGCGAGCAGTGCTTTGAGGCCCTCGATGGGGTCGACGGCAGGGATGTCGGTGAGCGTGGCCGCAGCGGGTGTCTCGACCCATGGGCGGTCGTATTCGGGGGCTGTACCGGAGAGTGCCTTGAGCGGCAGGTCTGCTTTAACCTCACCATTGAGGCGGATGAGGAATCGATCTTCGGCGATGGTTTCACCCACGATGGCGAAATCGAGGTCCCATTTGTCGAAGACGGCCTTGGCCTCCGCCTCAAGTTCGGGGCGCAGGACCATGAGCATGCGCTCTTGGGATTCCGAGAGCATCATCTCGTAGGCGGTCATGTTCTGCTCGCGGGTGGGGACCTTCTCCAGATCGAGGATGACGCCGAGGTTGCCTTTGTCGCCCATCTCAACGGCTGAACAGGTGAGACCAGCGGCGCCCATATCCTGAATCGAGATTACCGCGCCTGTTGCCATCAGCTCTAGCGTGGCCTCCATCAGGCGTTTCTCGGTGAACGGATCGCCCACTTGCACGGTGGGGCGCTTTTCCTCGATGGTGTCGTCGAATTCTGCGGAAGCCATGGTCGCCCCACCGACACCGTCGCGGCCCGTTTTGGCACCAAGGTAGACCACGGGCATGCCCACGCCAGAAGCGGCGGAGTAGAATATCTTGTCAGCATCTGCGAGGCCTGCCGCAAAGGCGTTGACAAGGCAGTTGCCGTTGTAGGCGGGGTCAAAGCGGACTTCGCCGCCCACGCAGGGCACGCCAAAGCAATTGCCGTAACCGCCGACACCTGCGACGACACCGTGGACGAGCTGCTTGGTTTTGTGATGTGACGGTTCACCAAAGCTAAGGGAGTTCATTGACGCAATCGGACGCGCGCCCATGGTAAAGACGTCGCGCAGGATGCCGCCCACACCCGTCGCCGCCCCTTGATAAGGCTCGATGTAGCTGGGGTGGTTGTGGCTCTCCATTTTGAAGACCACCGCTTGCCCGTCGCCGATATCAACGACGCCCGCGTTCTCGCCGGGGCCGCAGATAACCTGTGGGCCTTCGGTGGGGAGGGTACGCAGCCATTTCTTGGACGACTTGTAGGAACAATGCTCGTTCCACATGGCCGAGAAGATACCAAGCTCGGTGAAAGTCGGGGTGCGTCCCATCAAATCCAGAATGGTCTGGTATTCGCTGTCACTCAGGCCATGGGCGGAAATGACGTCTTGGGTGATGGCTGGTTCTGACATGATGGCGCTCCCCGAGGGCGGTAAAATTGTTGCCCTGTCATAGGACAGGCGCGTGCAGGGGGGAAGGGTTGTTTGAGCGGTAGTGCAGCTGCCAGGGCGATAAACAGCCCTCCTGCGCATCGCTGGACAAAAAAAGACCGGGCACAAAGGCCCGGCCAAGTCCAACAGGGAGGTGTAAGGCGGCGCATAAGCACCGCAAACCTTACGAGAGGGAGGTAGGGTGCAATATCGCCGCGATCAAGACAGAATCGCCCCCCGCATTTGCATGACCGTTATGCAATCTGTGCATGGCTGGGGATTCGGTGTCTTAGGCGTCTCTTTGCTGCTTGCGGTAGGTGATGATCTCGTCCTGCACAAAATCCTTGAACGCCGCGATGCGCTGCGATTGGCGTAGCTCTTCGGGGTAGGCAAGGAAAACAGGGACTTCGGTGGATTCGACATCGGGCAGCACTCGCACAAGGTCGGGGAAATCCTGCGTGAGGTAGTCCGGCAAAACCCCGATGCCGAGATTGTTGAGCACACCTTGGAGCACGCCGAAATAATTGTTCACGGTAAGCAATGATTTCACGTCATACATCAAAAGTTGCTGGATCAGGTTCAGGCCTGCGCCGACCTGATTGCTGGCAGTGCTTTGACAGATCAGACGGTGATCGCTGATATCTTCAATCTGCGTCGGACTGTCGTTGTTGTCGAGATATTCACGCGTCGCAAACATTGCCATGCGCACGGTCATCAGGCGCTTGCGCACCAGATCGGCTTGGGACGGTTCTTTGAAACGGATTGCCACATCTGCCTCGCGCATGGGCAGGTCCAGAACGCGCTCCTCCAACATCAAATCAACTTTGAGGTCGGGATATTTTTCGTAGAGTTTGGACAAGCGTGGGGCGAGCCAAAGTGTGCCGAAACCGATGGTGGTGGTCACCCGCAGTTCGCCAAAGACTTCTTCCTCGCTGTCGCGGATACGCGCGGAAGCCGCATCAAGCCGTTTGCTCATGGCGCGTGTGGCGTCAAAGAGCAGTTCGCCCTGTTCGGTGAGAATCAGACCGCGCGCGTGGCGGTGGAACAGATTTGTGTTCAGCTGTTCCTCAAGGCCGCGGACCTGACGGCTCACGGCGGATTGCGACAGGTTCAGCTTGTCTCCCGCATGGGTGAGGGAGCCCGCATCAGCCACGGCGTGAAAAATTCTCAGCTTGTCCCAGTCCATGTCCGACCCTTTCGGTTGCTGACGGTGTAGCGGATTAAGCCATCACGGCCCACCCGAATTCAACGGGGAAAAACGCGGAGTATGAAATTGATGCTATGCAGGTCAGTCTTTATGACCTATTGTGCTTGTTAAGGATGCATGTAGACTGATGCTGCCTGTTGGTTTTTCTGGGAGGAACACCATGACAACGCAAAAAATTTCACTCAATGACCGTTTTGATCTGGGCAAAAGCCCTGTGCTGCTCAACGGCACGCAGGCGCTCGTGCGGGTTATGATGATGCAGGCCGCACGCGACAAAGCTGCTGGCGTGAACACGGCGGGTTTGGTGACGGGCTATCGCGGGTCTCCGCTCGGCGCCGTTGATATGCAGATGATGCGGGCGGAAAAGCAGCTGGTTGAGCACGGGATTACCTTTCAGGCAGGGCTGAACGAGGATTTGGCGGCTACGGCCCTTTGGGGCGCGCAGCAGGCAGAGGTGCGCGGCGAGGGTAAATACGACGGCGTGTTCGGCATGTGGTACGGCAAAGGACCAGGTGTTGACCGTTCGGGCGATGTGATGCGCCACGCCAATATGGCTGGCAGTAGCGCGCTGGGCGGTGTGATCATGGCAATGGGCGACGACCACACGGGCGAATCCTCGACTGTATTGCACCAGTCGGATTTTGCGATGGTCGACGCATATATGCCCGTTATGTCCCCTGCGGGGGTGCAGGAGATACTGGATTATTCCCTTTATGGCTGGGCGCTGTCGCGGTTCTCGGGGCTCTGGGTTGGCCTCAAGACGATGAAGGACACGGTCGAGGTGACCTCTGTGGTTGACGGTGATCCGCACCGCCTTCAGTTCGTGACGCCTGATTTCGAAATGCCCGAGGGCGGGTTGAATATTCGTCTGGTGGATGACCGCATTGAACAAGAAACGCGGCTCATCAATCACAAACGCTATGCTGCCGAAGCTTTCGCCTATGCCAACAAGATCGACAAGCGCATCTGGGGCAAGGCGGGCGCAAAGATCGGGATCGTCTCAGCGGGTAAGAACTACCTCGATGTGATCCATGCAATGAGCCTTTTGAACATCGACGCTGATGAGGCGGAACGGCTGGGGATCACTACCTATAAAGTCGGTCAGGTCTGGCCACTGGACATGCGCGGGTTCAAGGAATGGGCTGATGGCCTCGATCTGATCATCGTGGTGGAGGAAAAGCGCAAGCTGATCGAGGTGCAGATCAAAGAGGCGCTCTTTGACAGCCGCTCGAGCCAGCGGGTGTATGGCGGGACCAAGGAGGGGGACGTATTCTTCTCCGCCGCTTGGGCGCTTGATCCTCTGGAGATTGCAGAGAAGCTGGGCGAGGTGCTGTGCGACGAAGGGCGTGGCACTGACGGCATTCGTGCAGGGCTGGCCGATCTGGCCGATGCCCGCCGTGCGGATAACGCGCAAGAGCTGGCGGGTCGTCTGCCTTACTTCTGTTCTGGCTGTCCGCATAACTCGTCCACCAAAGTGCCCGAGGGCAGCCGCGCCTATGCGGGCATCGGGTGCCACTTCATGGTGCAATGGATGGACCGCGAGACGCTCGGCTTTACCCATATGGGGGGCGAGGGCGCCAACTGGATCGGGGAGGCGCCGTTTTCCACAACGCCGCATGTATTCCAGAATTTGGGCGACGGCACATATAACCACTCCGGCGTGCAGGCCATTCGCGCGGCCATCGCCGCGAAGACCAACATTACCTATAAAATCCTCTACAATGATGCGGTTGCCATGACGGGCGGTCAGCACAACGAGGGCGATCTCGATGCGCCACGTATCGTGGCCGAACTCAAAGCGATGGGGATCAAAGAGCTTGTCGTTGTCTATGACGAGAAAGAAGATGTCGATCCTGCTGCCTTCAAGGGCGTCGAACTGTTTGAGCGTGCGGAGTTGCAGAATGTGCAGACGCGGCTGGCCAAGACGCAAGGCGTGAGCGCGATAGTCTATGTCCAGACATGTGCTGCCGAGAAGCGCCGCCGCCGCAAGCGCGGTTTGTTTCCCGATCCTGACAAGCGGATGTTCATCAACACCGACGTTTGCGAAGGCTGCGGCGATTGCGGCGTGCAGTCAAACTGCGTTAGCCTTGTGCCTGTCGAGACAGAGTTAGGACGCAAGCGCGCGATTGATCAATCTTCATGCAACAAGGATTTCTCCTGTGTAAACGGTTTCTGCCCCTCGTTCGTCACGCTGGAAGGGGCGACCGTCCGCAAGGAGGCCACTACAGATGTAACCATTCCCGATCTGCCGCTGCCTGATCTACCTGCGATCAACGGTACCTATAATGTCGTCATCACAGGCGTAGGCGGCACGGGCGTCGTCACCATCGGAGCGGTACTGGCCCAAGCAGCGCAGATCGACGGCAAAGGCGCTGGCATGATGGAGATGGCAGGCCTCGCACAAAAGGGCGGTGCCGTGAACATTCACTGTCGTCTGGCGGAGCGGCCCGAGGATATTTCGGCGATCCGTGTGGCCACGGGAGAGTGTGACGCGCTCATCGGCGGTGATCTTGTCACGTCTGGCGGTAGCAAAACACTAGGGCTCACCTCGGCAGGGCGCACGGGGGCGGTGGTAAACAGCCACCAGATTATCACGGGTGATTTTACGCGTGATACCGAGTTCAAGATGCCTTTTGACCAGCTGGAACTTGCGCTCGAAGCACGCCTCAAGGACGATTTGTCGATGTTCGACGCCTCCGATCTGGCGAAGGCTACGCTGGGCGATAGCATCTTCTCCAATATGATGATTTTCGGCGGTGCATGGCAGCGCGGCCTCATCCCGCTGACGCTGGAGGCAGTAACGGACGCGATCCGGCTCAATGGCGCGGCGGTGGAGCGTAACCTGCGCGCCTTCGAGATCGGGCGCTGGGCGGTGATTTATCCGGCGCAGGCTGAGAAGGTGCTGACGCCGAATGTGGTTGAGCTGCCCAAAACACTGGAGGAGCGGATCGCATTCCGCAAAGAGCATCTGGTGGCTTATCAGGGCAAGCGGTTGGCCAAACGCTACGGCAAGGTGCTGGAAGCGATTACTGATGAGGGCGTGCGCGAAGCGGTCGCCGAGGGCTACCACAAGCTGCTCGCGTACAAGGACGAATACGAGGTCGCGCGCCTGTTGCTGAGCAGCCGCGAAAAGGCGCGTGCGGAATTCGAGGGGGATTTCAAGATGAAGTTCAACCTCGCCCCGCCGATGCTGTCGAAAATGGGCCCGAACGGGCGCCCGCAAAAGCGCGAGTTTGGCCCGTGGCTGGAGCAGCCTTTGCGCTTAATGGCAAAGCTAAAGCGTTTGCGCGGCACGCCGCTTGATGTCTTTGGCTATACGGCCGAGCGCAAGATGGAGCGTGCGCTGATCAAGCAATATGAGACCGACATGCGTGAAGTGCTGCCCAAGCTTGATGCCAACACTCGCGACGCTGTTGTCGCATTGGCTGCCCTTCCACTGGACATTCGCGGCTTTGGCCCTGTGAAAGAAGCCAATGAAGCCAAGGCTGCCAAGCGGCGCGAGGAATTGCTCAGCGTGATACGTGCAGGTGGCGCACCCGTGGCCAAAGCGGCAGAGTAGTGGTGGATTCTGCGCAGCAAAGCGCGTATAGGCTTGCGAAACGCCCTATCGTGGTTTTCGGTAGGGCAAGAGCATTCACAGGCCGGGGCGTGACACATGGCAGTAGGTATTTTCGACAGTGGCTTAGGCGGTCTGACCATTTGGGACGCCGTTCAGGCACGCTTGCCTGATCAGGAGTTTGTCTATCTCGCCGATAGCGCTCATGCGCCTTACGGTGTGCGCGATGCCGATGATATCTATGATTTGACCGTCGCCGCCACGCAGCGGTTGTTTGATGCGGGCTGTGATCTGGTGGTTCTGGCCTGCAACACCGCGTCTGCGGCAGCCCTGCGGCGTATGCAGGAGGGCTGGGTGCCGTCTGACAAACGTGTGCTAGGCGTGTTTGTCCCACTCATCGAGGCGCTTACGGAGCGGCAGTGGGGCGATAATTCTCCGCCCCGCGAAGTCGGGGTGAAGCATGTGGCACTTTTTGCGACCCCCGCAACCGTTTCAAGCCGCGCGTTCCAGCGTGAGTTGGCATTCCGTGCCATCGGGGTCGACGTAGAGGGGCAGGCCTGTGGCGGTGTTGTTGATGCCATCGAGGACGGGGATATGATCCTTGCCGAAGCGCTGGTGCGCAGCCACGTGGATGCGCTCAAACGCAAGATGCCCGATCCGGATGCGGCTATTCTGGGCTGCACGCATTATCCATTGATGAAACAGACGTTTCAGGATGCACTCGGCGCGGATGTGTCGGTCTTCAGTCAGGCTGATCTGGTGGCAGACAGCCTCGCCGACTACCTTGAGCGGCATCCCGATAAAAAGGGCAGTGGTGAAGCTGCATTCCTGACGACGGGTGATCCTGCACGGGTGAGCGATCGCGCCACCCAGTTTTTGCGACGAAAAATAACGTTTACAGCTGCCTGAGGGCAGGAAAACGCACGCGCAAACACTCTCTTTTTCAGGACGAAGACTATGACATATAATATCGCAATCTTGGGGGCTTCCGGCTATACAGGGGCCGAGTTGATCCGCTTGATCTCTGGCCATTCCATGATGAAAATCAAGGCCCTGGGCGGCAACTCTAAAGCTGGACAAAGCATGGCGTCGGTGTTTCCGCACCTGCGCCATCTTGATCTGCCCGATCTGGTGAAGATGGAAGAAATTGATTTCTCCGCCATCGACCTGTGCTTTTGCGCTCTGCCGCACAAGACTTCGCAGGAAGTGATCTCGAAACTGCCCAAAACGCTAAAGATCGTGGACCTCTCGGCTGATTTCAGGTTGCGCGATCCAGAGGAATACGCGCGCTGGTACGGCAATCCGCACAGCGCGCTGGAGCAGCAGGCGGAGGCGGTCTACGGGCTGACAGAATTCTACCGTGACCAGATCAAAGAGGCGCGGCTGGTAGCGGGCACGGGTTGTAATGCGGCCACGGGGCAATTTGCGCTGCGTCCGTTGATTGAGGCAGGGCTGATTGATCTTGATGACATCATCATGGATTTGAAGTGCGCTGTTTCCGGTGCGGGCCGCGCGCTCAAGGAGAACCTTTTGCATGCGGAGCTGTCAGAGGGGTATCACGCCTATGCGCTTGGCGGGACACACCGCCATTTGGGCGAGTTCGATCAGGAATTCTCTGCGCTGGCGGGGCGGCCAGTGAAGGTACAGTTTACGCCGCATCTGATGCCTGCCAATCGCGGTATTCTCGCGACATGCTACGTTAAGGGTGACCCGCAAGCTATTCATAATGCTTTGAATAAGACGTATGAAGCGGAGCCTTTCATTGAAGTGCTTCCTTTCGGTGAGGCGCCCTCGACACGGCACATCCGCGGTTCGAACTTTTGCCACATCGGCGTGACAGGAGACCGTGTTGCGGGACGTGCCATTGTGGTGGCAGCCCTTGATAACCTGACAAAGGGTTCATCGGGCCAAGCGTTGCAAAATGCCAATCTGATGTTAGATATTCCCGAAACGGAGGGGCTGATGATGGCCCCGCTATTCCCGTAACGTCAGCCGGAGGCCGCTATGAAGACTTTGAAAAAGCAACGTCGCATCCAATTGATCGCGGTCGCTGTCGTTGCGCTGATCGGCTCCACGGCGCTGATCGGTTACGGCATGCGCGACGGCATCAACTTCTTCCGCGCGCCCACTCAGGTTGTGGCAGAGCCGCCCGCGCCAACCGAGGTCTTCCGCATCGGTGGATTGGTTGAAGAAGGCACGCTCAATCGCGGGCAGGGTGAGCAGATCAGCTTTTCCGTGACCGACGGTGGGGCGAGTGTGCCTGTGACATTCACCGGCGTTCTGCCCGATCTGTTCGGTGAGAACGAGGGCATGGTCGGGACAGGCCGTTTGGTGAATGGCGTCTTCGAGGCGACTGAAATTCTTGCGCGCCACGACGAGACCTACATGCCCAAAGAGGTTGTTGACGCGCTCAAGGAGCAGGGCGTTTATCAAGAGCCTGAAAGCTGAGAGCGTACGCTCTGATCAAGTCCTGTTAACCATTCTGCTGCTTTCTTTCCCTCAGCTTTGAGGGGAAGGCCTATGCAATCTGTACATGACATCGCGCGAGATATTGTCGCCCGTGAGGGTGGATATGTGAATGATCCCGACGATCCGGGCGGTGCGACGAATTTTGGCGTCACAATCCACACAATGCGCCGCCTCGGCCTTGATCTGGACCACGATGGCGCGGTGACGGCGGCGGATGTGCGCAGGCTCACCCGCGATCAAGCTGTCGATATCTTCCTGAAACACTACTACACGCGGCCACTGATTGCCGAGCTCCCGCAGCCACTGCGCGCAAGCGTGTTTGATATGTATGTGAATTCGGGAGCCAACGCTGTGAAAATCCTGCAGCGGTTGATGGTAGATATGGGATACGCAGTCGCCGTTGATGGTGCGCTGGGGCCAGTGAGCATCGCGGCAGTGCGTGCGGCCTTTGAGGCGTCGCCCGATCATCTGGTTGATGCTTACGGGATTGCGCGGCGCAACTATTACTTCCGCCTTGCAGATCGCCGTGCGGCCAGCCGCAAATATGCCCGGACCAAGGCGGGCGGCAAAGGCGGCTGGATCAAGCGGGCGGAAGAGTTCATCGCGCCGCAATACCACATGAGCCAACAGGAATTCAGCGCGAGGACAGCACAATGGGGATGATAGAGCGGCTTTTAGGGATTGTTTTCGGGGGCGACCGCAATGTGGTGCGCGACACGGTGGAGGTGTTTCGCGAAAACGCCGAAGCAGGCGCTGCGCGCGGTGCAGGGGTGCAGCGTCAGGCCATGACGCAATACGGAGATGAATTCGCAGCCCCCACCAAGGGCGGATTTGACCGATTTATGGATGGCATGAACCGCTTGCCCCGTCCTGCGTTGGCGCTGGGGACGCTAGGCTTGTTTGTCTCGGCCATGGTTGCGCCCTTGTGGTTTGCCCAGCGGATGCAAGGTATCGCGTTGGTGCCAGAGCCGCTGTGGTGGCTCTTGGGGGTCATCGTTTCGTTCTACTTTGGCGCACGGCATCAGGTGAAGAGTCAGGAATTCCAGCGCAGCATCGTCGATACGGTCAAACACGTGCCGCAAGTGGTCGAGAACATCGAAATGATTTCCAGAATGCGCAGCTCATCCGTGGGTGTCGCCGATGTTAGGTCTGATGCGCGTCTCGGGGCACAAGCGCTCAAATCTGACGACAACGCAGCTTTGCGTGCGTGGCGGTCTCTAAGATAGCACCTGCGGCTCTTTGACCGTCCGATTGTGATTGGAAGGCGCGGCTGGTGCGCGTATATTCAGCCACATGATTACAGAACTCGGACATTTCGCCCTTTTGCTCGCCTTTGGCGTAGCGCTTATCCAAACCATCGTGCCACTGGTGGGAGCTGCCAAAGGCTGGCCCGGATGGATGGCTGTAGCGGAGCCTGCGGCGAGCATACAGTTCATTCTTGTTTTGGCCTCGTTCGGCGCGCTGACATGGGCGTTTGTCACCTCTGATTTCAGCCTGTCCGTCGTTGTGGCCAACAGCCATTCGATGAAGCCGATGATCTACAAGATCAGCGGAACATGGGGGAATCACGAGGGGTCGATGCTGCTCTGGGTGCTGATTGTGGCGCTGTTCGGGGCGATGGCGGCTTGGTTTGGCGGCCAATTGCCTGCCTCCTTGCGCGCAAGGGTTCTTGCGGTGCAGGCGTCGATCGGCGTGGCATTTATGGCGTTCATCCTGCTGACATCCAACCCGTTCGAGCGCTTGGCCGTGGCACCGTTCGATGGTCAAGACCTCAACCCGCTGTTGCAGGATCCGGGTTTGGCGTTCCATCCGCCGTTCCTTTACCTTGGCTATGTGGGCCTAAGCATGGCGTTCAGCTTTGCCGTGGCTGCATTGATCGAAGGCCGTGTTGATGCGGCATGGGGCCGTTGGGTGCGTCCTTGGACGCTCGCCGCTTGGGTTTTCCTGACCATCGGCATCGCCCTTGGGTCATGGTGGGCCTATTATGAGCTTGGCTGGGGCGGTTTCTGGTTCTGGGACCCTGTCGAGAACGCAAGCTTTATGCCTTGGCTGCTGGCTGCTGCCCTGCTGCACTCCGCTATTGTTGTGGAGAAGCGCGAGGCGCTGAAGAGCTGGACGATCCTGCTGGCGATCCTTGCCTTCGGGTTTTCGTTGATCGGGACGTTTATCGTGCGCTCGGGCCTTCTCACATCCGTGCATGCCTTCGCCAATGATCCTGACCGCGGCATCTTCATCCTGATGATCATGGCGTTCTTCATGGGCGGTGCGCTGATCCTGTTTACTCTGCGCGCAGGGGCGATGGAGGCGAAGGGTGTCTTTAGCCTTGCCTCCCGCGAAAGCGCGCTGGTGGTGAATAACCTTCTCCTTGCTGTGTCGTGTTTTGTGGTGTTTGTCGGCACGATGTGGCCGCTGCTGGCTGAGATGTTTTTTGACCGCAAGCTAAGCGTCGGGCCGCCGTTCTTTGATGCTGCCTTTACGCCGTTTATGGTGCTGCTCGGCATTGCACTGCCTATCGGTTCATCCATGCCGTGGAAGCGGGCGTATATGAGCCGCGCGCTTTATCCGCTGCGCTATGCTTTTGTTGCCTGCGTGGCCATTGGCGGGCTGGTCTGGTCGATGCAGACGGGGCAAAGCCTGATCGGGCCAGTGGGCATGTTCCTTGGCGCATGGGTGCTGATGGGCGTTGTTGTTGATCTGGCACAGCGCACGGGGCGGGGGCCGAACCGCTTTGGCCGCTTGCTCCGCCTTCCGGGTGCGGATTGGGGCAAGGCAACGGCGCATGCTGGTCTTGGTATTACGATGATGGGCGTTGCAGGGATCTATGCATGGACCGTGGAAGATATTCGCGTGGCGCAGATTGGAGAGCCGTTCGAAGTTCACGGCTATGACATGACCTTGCGCAGCGTCGAGAACGTCGAAGGGCCGAACTACGTCGCCACCCGCGCGGTGATCGACGTGGTGCATGACGGCGAGTTCCTCGCTACGCTGGCACCTGAGAAACGGTTTTACCCCGTGGCGCAGATGCCCACAACCGAAGCGGCGATTGACCAGAACTGGAAGCGGGACCTCTACCTCGTGATTGGCGATCAGCAGGAGAATGGCGGCTGGGCCGTGCGCACTTATATCAAAGTGATGACCAGCTGGATCTGGGTGGGTTGTACGCTGATGGCTTTGGGCGGATTGTTCAGCTTGTTCGACCGCCGCTTCCGTGTGGCGGCTGGCGCGCGCAAGTCCAAACCTGATCCGGTGCCTGCAGAATGAAGCGTCTTGTTCTGATCCTGATGTTAGTGGCGACACCCTTATTCGCGGTGGAGCCTGACGAGGTGTTGTCTGATCCTGTTCTGGAGAGCCGCGCACTGGAACTGTCTAAAGGTCTGCGCTGTCCGGTGTGTCAGTCGGAAAGCATTGATGAGAGCAACGCGCCAATCTCCAAAGATTTACGCCTGTTGGTGCGCGAGCGGCTGGTTGCAGGGGATAGCGACGCAGAGGCGCTTGACTACATCGTCGCCCGCTATGGTGAGTTTGTCCTTCTCAAGCCAACATTCGGCGGTGCGAATTGGTTTCTTTGGGCCGCAGGACCGCTGATGCTTTTGCTGGCTGGCATTGTCGGCGTTGTCTATGTGCGCGGGCGCAGCAAGGCAGTCG
The DNA here is from genome assembly GCA_913060815.1 of uncultured Sulfitobacter sp. GTDB lineage: Bacteria > Pseudomonadota > Alphaproteobacteria > Rhodobacterales > Rhodobacteraceae > Sulfitobacter. Next base: position 88,383 of record CAJXSZ010000006.1, read on the forward strand.
CACCGCAGGATGCGGGGCTGAGCGAGGCTGAAGCCGCCGCCTTGCGCGACATTCTTAAAAAGTAGTGCCGCAGCGCGGGCTTTGAAAAAGTAACGCCCCGTCGGACTGGCAGGCAGCTTGGGGTATGGTATGCTGCGCGCAATTGCTAAAAGGAACGAGGGTTGCATGGACTATCAGACAATTAACTATGAGCTGAGCGATGGTTTGGCGGTGATTACCATGAACCGTGCGGACAAATACAACGCGCTGACAACCCAGATGCGGGCCGAGATTGAGCATGCGTTTACAGTGGCAGGGCGTGATGCGCGGGTCGTGGTGATTACGGGTGCGGGCAATGCCTTTTGCTCGGGTCAGGACCTGGGTGACCGCTCCACCACGGCCTCGATTGATCTCGAGCGTATGCTGCGCGATGAATACGGGCCGATGCTGCGCGCCATAATCAATTGCCCAGTCCCAACGATTGCCGCCGTCAATGGCGCAGCTGCGGGAGCAGGGGCGAACCTTGCGCTGGCGGCAGATGTGGTTTTCGCAGCCGAGAGCGCGTATTTCCTACAGGCCTTCACCCGTATCGGCCTGATCCCTGATGCAGGTGGCACGTATGCCCTGCCACGTCAGATGGGATCAGCCAAGGCAATGGGTGCAGCGCTGTTTGCCGATAAGATCACGGCGCGTCAGGCCGATGATTGGGGCATGATCTGGGAAGCGGTTGAGGATCACAAGTTCCAGACCCATTGGCGCGAGAAAGCGATGCATCTGGCGGCTGGACCCACGGCGGCCTACACCTCGGTCAAGAAGGTCATCCGCAAAAGCTGGGACAACACGCTTGAGGAGCAGCTGGCTCTGGAAGCGACCGAGCAAGGTAAATGCGGCAAGTCACGCGACTTTAAAGAAGGCGTCCTTGCATTCACAGAAAAACGCCCTGCGTCTTTTGAAGGCCGCTAAGCAATCAGAAGCCAAATGAAAAAAGGGCAGCAACACCTGCAATGTTGCTGCCCTTTTTCTTTATTGCGAGTGATAATTAAAAGTCAACGCGCCGCTCGACCAAAAGAACGTCAGATGGGCTCGGTGCTTTGCCGGAACTATGCGCAACGACGGCAACGGCGATACCATCTGCAAGAACTGTATGAACAGAACCTGACACCTGTTTGATGGTGATTTGGGGTGGTGTTTCACCTTTGTCATAGACCACAGCGATGTGATCCATATCCTCGGAGCTGTCCGGGACGAGTGCGCCCTGAAGACCGCGTTCGCATTTGGCTTGTACGGGCATCAGGCTTTTTGCTTTGGCCCATTCATAGCGTTTTGACATATCATAGTCTGAACTTGCCATTAAAATGATCCCTGTGTCTCGTATCGTTTGATCGGGCAGGGAGACAGATAATACCGTCCCCCTGCGGCTGTCTTTATCAGGCTACAGCTGCGTTGGGATCAAACAGCTGTGCCGCGGTGCTCTCGGCGATAAGCGTAATGTCACCTGCCTCAAGCGTTTCACCAGCACCGATAACGCGGGCCAGCACGTTGTCGCCGTAGCTTACGATGGCGTCATCGCCGTCTTGTTCTACGGTGATTTCGGTATCGTCATCGGTATCCTCAACAATGATCGTGATCGCGTCATTCTCTGTCAGCGAGCGGATTGTTGCTTCGCCAGCGTTACTGTTCTCCTGCTCCGCCAACAGGTGGAAGGTGTCCTCACCACGGCCACCTGCCGCGTCATCGCCAGAGCCCACGATCAGGTCGTCATTGCCGTCGCCACCGCGCAGAGTGTTGCCGCGTTGATCATCGCGCAGATCAATCCCGTTGTTGAGATCGGCAAGGGATGCTCCGTCGCGCAGGGCTTCCATTTCTTCGAGATTCAGGGGAAGACCCTCAAGGATACCACCAAAGATGACATCGTCGCCTTCGCCGCCCGACACAACGTCCGCTCCACGGCCACCGATAGCGATATCGTCGCCTTCGTTGCCGAAAACAGAGTCATTACCATAATCGCCAGACACGAAATCATCGCCTTCTTGGCCTTCGATCAGATCCAGACCGCGGTTACCTGTGACAATGTCATCACCGTCACCGGAGCACAGCATATCGTCGCCGTCAGCGCCTTCGAGAATATCTTCGCCTTCGCGTCCAAAGATTGTATCCGCGCCGGCGCGGCCATTCATGATGTCATCACCAGCCGCACCATCCAGAAAGTCGTCGCCTTCGGCGCCCTCAAGAAGATCGGCATCATCTGTACCAACTTCGGTAACAGTATCTTCGTCGTCGCCGCCCAAATTTACACCCAAGACAGCCAGCGGGACTGCAATCGCAAGTAACATCAACATCGCATCATCCTTTACAAAAAGCGGAGTTAAGTATGAGTACGCAGCGAAGCTTTGAGCGGTCAAGGTGGCATTAACTATTGTGTTCCCCTCCGAAACAATGCCCCAATTTCGCCCTGTTTTCGGCGTTTCTGTTTCAAACTTCATCTTCGCGATGTGCACAATCCCGCCGATTGCTGATGATTGGACCTGTGCATACGGAGAGAGATTGAAATGGGATTCCTTGATTCGTTTTTTTCAGCACGATGCTTTCGTGCGCCTCGCGCGTTTGTACTGGCACCCGAAAAAGAAAAACCCGCGCAGTGAAGCTGCGCGGGTTTCAAAAAGTTATATGTGCTGGGCCTAGCGGTCTTCAATATCCACGTAAGAGCGGATGTTGCTGCCCTGATAGAGCTGGCGCGGGCGGCCAATCTTGAGCTGTGGATCGTTAAGCTGTTCTTTCCACTGGGAGATCCAGCCCACTGTCCGTGCAAGCGCAAAGATCGGCGTGAACATAGATGTCGGGAAACCCATCGCTTCGAGAATGATGCCAGAGTAGAAATCCACGTTCGGGAAGAGCTTCTTATCCTTGAAGTATGGATCACTCAGCGCCTGCTTTTCCAGCTCCTTGGCAACTTGCAGGATGGGATTGTTTTCAACACCCAACAGTTCGAGCACCTCATCGGCGGACTGCTTCATTACCGTGGCGCGCGGATCGCGGTTTTTATAGACGCGGTGGCCAAAGCCCATGAGGCGGAATGGATCGTCCTTGTCTTTGGCACGCGCAATGAACTCGGGGATGCGGTCGGGCGTGCCGATCTCTTTCAGCATCTCGAGGCATGCCTGGTTCGCACCACCGTGGGCAGGGCCCCAAAGGCAAGCAATACCAGCGGCGATACAGGCAAATGGGTTCGCACCAGACGACGATGCCAGACGCACGGTCGAGGTCGAGGCGTTCTGCTCGTGATCCGCATGCAAAGTGAAGATACGGTCCATCGCGCGGCTCAGGATCGGATCAACGACATAATCCTCGGCAGGTACGGCAAAGCACATGCGCAGGAAGTTGGACGCATAGTCCAGATCGTTGCGCGGATATACGAACGGCTGGCCAATGGTGTATTTGTAGGCCATCGCCGCAATCGTCGGCATTTTGGCGATCAGACGGATCGACGCGACCTCACGCTGCCATTCGTCGTTGATATCTGTGCTGTCGTGATAGAACGCAGACATCGCGCCCACGACACCGACCATTACGGCCATCGGGTGTGCATCGCGGCGGAAGCCACGGAAGAAGTTCATCATCTGCTCGTGCAGCATCGTGTGATTGGTGACGCGGTGCTCGAAATCTTCCAACTGCGCGGGGGAGGGCAGCTCACCGTAAAGCAGCAGGTAGCACACTTCGAGGTAGTGTGATTTTTCGGCCAGATCGCCGATGGTATAGCCACGGTGCGTCAGGATGCCTTCATCGCCGTCGATAAAGGTGATCGTGCTGTCACAAGATGCAGTAGACGTGAAACCGGGATCATAGGTGAAAACACCCGCTTGGCCGTAAAGCTTGCGAATGTCGATTACGTCAGGGCCAGCGGTGGGCGAGAAAATCGGCAGTTCTACGGTTTGGTCTCCGACGGTCAGCGTCGCGAATTTGTCAGTATCGGCCATGTGGTGTCCCTTCTAGGTTGGCTGCGGGCGCACTGCTACTCCCGCGGTCAGCACAGGCCATGGCCGGTGCATGCGTCTTCATATCTACTACATCCTTAACGACAGATTTATGTCTGTCTCAGGATGCTGCGTCCGTCAGGCGGGCCATCGTCTCGTCGCGGCCTAGCACCAGCATCATATCGAAAACCGAAGGTGTCACAGCGCGTCCTGCAAGGGCTGCCCGAAGCGGCCCTGCCAACTTGCCGAACTTGGTATCCTTGGCGGCAGCAAAACCGTTCAGAACCTCTTCGAGCGTTTCTCGATCCCAGCTAACATCTTGCAGCTGCGGCGTCAATTCTTTCAGTATACCACGGGATACCGTATCGAGGTTTTTTGCCGCTTTTTCATCGCACGCAACAGGGCGTGATGTGAGGATAAAGTGACCCTTTTCAAGGAGTTCTGGCAGTGTCTTTGCGCGTTCTTTCAAGCAGTACAATGCGCGCTCCAGCCCAGACGACTGCGCGTCACTTAACGCAGGGAGTTCTGCTGCGGACAGGTATTCCTCGATCTCTTGCCGCAATGCGGCATCATCAGCAACGGCGATATGCTGGCCACAGATGTTCTCCAGCTTTTTCAGGTCAAATTGCGCGGGGCTCTTGCGGATGCCGTCCAGATCGAACCACTCCTTGGCCTGTGCGTCGGAAAAGAATTCGTCGTCCCCGTGGCTCCACCCCAGCCGTGCGAGATAGTTACGCATGCCTGCGGCAGGGTAGCCTATGGCCTGATATTCTTGCGCGCCGAGGGCACCGTGACGTTTGCTCAGCTTTTTGCCGTCATCGCCGTGAATCAGGGGGATATGCGACCATACTGGCACGTCCCAACCCATGCCGTGATAGATCATCATCTGGCGCGCGGCATTGTTGAGATGGTCGTCGCCACGGATCACATGGGTCACGCCCATGTCATGGTCGTCTACCACAACAGCGAGCATATAGACGGGCGAGCCGTCGGAGCGCAGCAGAATCATGTCATCCAGCTGTGCGTTATCAATCGTCACATCACCCTGCACGGCATCACGGATAACAGTCTGGCCGCCATCTGGTGCTTTTATGCGGATCACAAAGGGCGCGTCAGGGTGGCTGGACGCGTCAGCGTCGCGCCACGGTGAGCGGTAAAGCGTGCTGCGCCCTTCGGCGCGCGCTGTTTCACGGTAGGCCTCGATCTCCTCTTGGGTGGCAAAGCATTTGAACGCAGCGCCTTTCTCGAGCAACGCATGAGCGACCTCCACGTGGCGTGATGCCATCTCGTGCTGGCTGATCACATCGCCATCGTGATCAAGGCCGAGCCAGCTCAGCCCTTGCAAAATCGCCTCTGTCGCCTCGGGGGTGTAGCGTGCGCGATCCGTGTCCTCGATCCGGAGCAAAAACTTGCCTCCGCGCCCGCGCGCATAGAGCCAGTTAAACAGCGCGGTACGTGCGCCGCCGATGTGCAAGAACCCTGTGGGCGAAGGGGCGAAACGGGTAACAATGTCAGAGCACATGTGCGGTGTCCTTTCGGGGATGATCTGGCGCGGCGTTGATTAACTATTTGGCTATATTTACCATTTGGTAACTACGCGCAGCCTAAGTTTGCGCACTATGTATCCAGTGCTTTGAGCGGGGGCAAGCGATGGAAGCGGGATCAGCTTTCGCGACCATGATGCGCGCCCAACGGGGCGCGCTGTTCGGCTGGGTGCCTGTCTGTCTTGCGGTTGGCATTGGCGGCTATTTCTCACTTAAATTTGAGCCGTCAATCATTGAGTTAAGCTATGTCGCTCTTGCGGCCCTCATCTTTGCCTTGATTTCGCGTGCATCGCCCGAACACTGGCGCCCGCTGGCCCTTGGGGTGATGCTGGTAGGATGCGGGGTTTTGCTGGCGGCGGTGCGTGCGCATCTTGTCGCGGGGCCTGTGCTCGACTTTCGCTATTATGGCCCTGTGGAGGGGCGGATCGTGGCGATTGACCGCTCTGGCTCCGATGCACTGCGGCTGACGCTGGATGAGGTTGTCCTCAATCGCGTGCGCCCTGATCGCACACCGCACCGTGTGCGCGTCTCGCTGCACGGCGATCGCAGCAATGATATTGCGGCCGAGCCAGGATTGCGTGTCATGCTGACGGGGCACCTGTCACCGCCTTCTGGCCCTGTTGAGCCGGGGGGATTTGATTTCCAGCGCCATGCGTGGTTCGCAAAACTGGGGGCTGTTGGATATGCGCGAACGCCGCTTATGGGGGTTGAGCTGCCGCAAGGCGGTATGTGGGTGTTTCGCTTGCGGATGGCGATGTCAGAGCGCATCCAGTCGCTTTTGCCCGGAGATACAGGCGGCTTCGCCGCGGCGATTACAACGGGCGACCGCTCCGCCATTAGCCAGACTGCGCTGGATGATCTGCGAGCCAGCAATCTGGCGCATTTGCTTGCAATTTCGGGCCTTCACATGGGGCTGATGTCGGGGGTGGTGTTTGCAGCGCTGCGCATTGCCTTTGCGCTCGTCCCGCCGCTGGCGTTGCGCTTGCCTGCGCGCAGTATCGCTGCAGGAGGCGCTTTAGCCGTGGCGGCGTTTTATCTGGCCTTGTCGGGGGGCAATATCGCAACCCAGCGCGCCTTTGTAATGGTGGCCGTTGCGTTGGTGGCTGTAATGTTGGGACGGCGTGCGATCAGCCTACGCTCTGTCGCGATCGCGGCGACGATTGTACTGATCCTGCGGCCCGAAGCTTTGATGGGGCCGGGGTTCCAGATGTCGTTCGCGGCGACCACAGCGCTGGTCGCGGTGTTCGGATTTATCAGGGACGGCAATATTCCGATGGGGCCGAACTGGTTCAAACCGCTGAGTGCTGTCTTCATTTCCTCCGCCGTGGCGGGGATTGCGACCGCCCCCATTGGTGCCGCACATTTCAATGCAATCGCGCAATACGGACTGGTGGCAAATCTGGCCTCGGTGCCTTTGATGGGTGTGCTGGTCATTCCAGCGGCGGTGTTGGCGGCGGTGCTCGCACCTTTGGGGCTCGAGATTGTTGGCCTCTGGATCATGAGCCTTGGTGTCAAATGGATCCTGTTTGTCGCGAATTTTGTGGCCGAGTTGCCGCAGGCGCGGACATATGTTGTGGGGCCGGATGGGCTTGTGCTGCCCTTGCTTGCTTTGGGTTTTCTGTCGTTGGTTTTGTGGCGCGGACCTTTGCGCTGGGGCGGATTAGTTGCGATGGCAGCCTCGTTCGTGGTCTGGACTGGTACGCAGCGGCCTGACGTCTTGGTGTCGGATACGGGAACGCTGGTCGGGATAATGACGCCGCAGGGCCGTGCGCTTAGCAAAGAGCGCGGCGCGGGGTTCGTTGCGCGTAACTGGCTGGAGAATGACGGCGAAGGGGGCGACCAGATCGCGGCGCACGCGCGCTGGCGATCCGGTGATGTGGTGCATCTGTCGGGCAAGCGGGCGCTCGCGGCCTTTTCGACCTGTGAGCAGGGACAGTTAGTTGTAAGTTCAGTCAATTTTGAAGATCAAAAGCCGCCCTGTCTGTATCACGATCCACAAAGCTTGCTTCAAACAGGCGCAGTTGCCTACCGCAAAGGGCCAACAGGTCTACAGGTTGTAAGCACAGCCCGTGATATAGCAGGGGAGCGGTTGTGGACCCAGTGGCCAGACGCCAAAGAAACGCCGCGCAGAGGGCAACAGACTGCGCAGCGCTATTCAAAATAGACGTATTAGTAGGAGCGGATCAATCCGACCAAACGTCCCTGAACCTTGACCTGATCCGCTGGCAACACGCGCGTCTCGTAGGCCGGGTTCGCAGCTTCGAGCGCGATTGAGGTGCCCTGACGCTTGAACCGTTTCAGCGTGGCTTCGTGGTCATCTACCAACGCCACAACAATATCTCCGTTATCCGCGGTAGATGTCTCTCGGATCACAACGACATCACCATCATTGATACCGGCCTCGATCATCGAGTCGCCTTTGACCTCAAGGGCGTAATGCGCACCCGCACCTGCAAGCATTGCATTGGGCACTGTGACACCATGCGAGCGCTGATTTATCGCCTCAATCGGGACACCGGCCGCGATCTTGCCCATCACGGGCAGCTCTGTCGCTTCGATAGTTGTCACAGGTAAGGCGTTCGCAGGGGGGGGTGTATCAGGCAGATCACCGTCGATCACACGCGGTGTAAAGCCTGCGCCTGACATGCTGTCGGGCAGTTTGACGACCTCGATTGCGCGCGCACGGTGCGCCAGACGGCGGATAAACCCGCGCTCTTCCAGTGCGGTAATCAGGCGGTGGATGCCCGATTTTGACCGCAGATCAAGCGCCTCCTTCATTTCATCGAAACTCGGCGGGACACCGTCACGCTGCACGCGTTTATGAATAAAGGCCAATAGATCGAGCTGTTTCTTCGTAAGCACTACACATCCCCTGTATTATTTATCTGCATTTGTTCTAGGGATGTTCTTGTTTTGTGTCAACAAGTCTCAAATGTCGATGATATCGACCAATGCGCCTGCGGGCTGTTCGGGATCGTGCGGTGGACGGACCATCAAAGCATTGGCGCTGGCGAGCACACTTAGCAGGGAACTGTCTTGACGTTGTTCTGGCGTAACGGCGCCTTGTGCGATCACGCTGCGCATATAGTGCTCGCGGGGACCGTTGGAGGGGATGTCGGTGGCCAACGGAAGCTGGCGGCGCGGTGCGGCGGCCTCTCCGAGCCCCAGCATGGCGCGCACCATCGGGGCGACAAAGACAGTACCACAAACAAGCGCCGAAACCGGATTGCCAGGCAGGCCGACCATCGCGGCATCGCCCATACGCCCCGCCATAAGCGGCTTTCCAGGGCGCATTGCTACTTTGTAAAAAGCCTGCTCCATCCCCAATTCGGCGGCAACGGGGGCGACAAGATCGTGGTCGCCCACAGAGGCGCCACCGATCGTGATGATGAGATCAGCCCCTTGCGCCAGCTCGAAACTGCGCTTGAGCGAGGGGATGTTATCCGAGGCGATCGGCATCAGGCGCGTGGTAGCGCCAAGCGCGTCCAGCTGAGCGGCCAGCCCGTAGGTATTGGAAGCAATGATCTGGTCAGGGCCCGGCTGTTCGCCCGGTTGCACAAGTTCATCTCCGGTGGCCATGATTGCGACCACCGGTTTGCGGTGAACCGGCACTACGGCGATGTTCATTGCTGCGAGCAGAGCAATGTCGGCGGGGCGCAGCAGGCGCGGGGCAGTCAGCGGCTGCCCTTCCAGAAAGTCTCCGCCAGCGGGGCGAATGTTGTCTTTGTCGCCGATATTGTGGCTCAGTGTAATGAGGTCGCCGCGCCGCGTAACGTCTTCTTGGATCACGACAAAATCAGCGCCCTCGGGCACGGGTGCACCTGTGAAAATACGGACAGCCTGACCCGCTTTTATTGCGCCCTCAAACCGGTGGCCTGCTGCCGCTTCGCCCATGACTTTGAACATCGCGTCAGGCTCTACCTCGGCGCGGCGCACTGCGTAGCCATCCATCGAAGAAGCGGCGAAGGGCGGCTGCGTGCGCTGAGCTATCACATCTTGTGCCAGAACGCGGCCCGCAGCTTGGCGCAGGGCAATATACTCGACAGGCATTGGCGAGACTTGGGCGAACAGATGTGTTAGCGCCTCGTCAACGGTGATCATGGGAGCGTATGACGGCCCGATTTGCCGCCGTCTTTCAGCGTGACCCGCAGGCCGCCGATCTCCATCGTTTTATCGACGGCCTTGCTCATGTCATAGACGGTGAGGGCGGTGACGGATGCCGCTGTCAGCGCTTCCATCTCAACGCCTGTCTGGCCCGTCGTTTTTACCGTGGCGGTGATGCGAATGCCGGGCAGCGACGCATCAGGCTCCAGATCAACCGTGACGGAGGTGATGGGCAGGGGATGGCATAGAGGAATGAGGTCCGACGTCTTTTTGGACGCCATGATCCCTGCAAGCCGTGCAACGCCCAGCACATCGCCCTTTTTGGCGCGGCCTTCGGTGATGATCTCGAAGGTCTCCTGCTGCATCTTGATATAGTTCTCGGCGGTAGCGATGCGCGATGTCACCGCTTTGTCCGAGACATCGACCATATGGGCATGGCCCTCGCCATCAAAGTGCGTCAGTGCCATTACATGCCCCCTGCGCGCAGGGGATTGGCCAGCAGGCTGCGCGTGGCAGCGGCTACATCGTCCTGTCGCATCAGGCTTTCGCCAATGAGAAAGGTGCGCGCGCCGTATAGTGCCATATCGGCGAGATCCTCGGACGAATTCAGACCGCTTTCGCAGACGATCATCCGCTCCCCGGGGATGTGTTTGGAAAGCTGCCGTGTGGTATCCAGCGTTGTCTCAAACGTGTTCAGGTTGCGGTTGTTGATACCGATCATGCGCGATTTGAGGTGCAGGGCACGCTCCAGCTCTTCGGCGTTGTGCGTTTCTATCAACGCGTCCATGCCATATTGCGTCGCGGCGTCTTCAAGCTCGGCAGCTTGGGCATCGCTTACACTGGCCATGATGATCAGGATGCAATCGGCCCCCATGCTGCGCGCCTCGGCCACTTGATAGGTATCATACATGAAATCCTTGCGTAGCACCGGCAAATCGCAAGCCTCGCGGGCATCAATCAGGAACTGCTTGGCTCCTTGGAAGCTTGGCGTGTCGGTGAGCACGGAGAGGCATGTCGCACCTCCAGCAGCATATGAGGCGGCGAGCTCCGCTGGCTCGAAATCTTCGCGGATGAGCCCCTTGGACGGGCTGGCCTTTTTGATCTCGGCAATCAGGCCGTAATTCTCGATGGATGCAGATTGCAGCGCATCTGCGAAAGGGCGCACAGGCGGAGCGGCTGTCGCGCGCGCTTCTATTTCTTCCAAAGGCACTGCGGCTTTATCTGCGGCAATTTCTTCAAGCTTGTAGGCTTTGATTTTCTCTAGGATTGTCTGTGTCATAGTGCCTCCGGATCGCTCCAGTTTATGGACTGATGGCCTCTGCTGCGCAACCACGCATTGCTGCGGCTGAAGGGGCGCGATCCGCGAAAGGACTCAAATGTTGCGCCTGATTTTGTGACGCCCAGCGGGGACGGGTGCGAGGAATGTAGTTTGAAGTTTGCCGTAGGGTCGACGTCAGCCGCAGCTTTATGTGCGTCCTTTCCCCACAGCAGGTAGCAGCGCGGGCTGTCCGACAGGCGCTCGAGAACCTGTGCTGTCAGATTTTGCCAGCCCAGCTTTGCATGACCTTTTGCCGTGCCCTCGGGAACTGTGAGGATCGTATTGAGCAGCAACACCCCCTGATCCGCCCAGAACCGCAGGTCTGCATTGGGCGGCTGTGCGCCGAGATCGTCTTGCATTTCACGGAATATATTTGCCAGCGATCGGGGCAGCGGTTGTGTCTGGCCATCAGCGGAGAAAGCAAAGCCGTGGGCGTGGCCGAATGTGGGGTAGGGGTCCTGACCGAGGATCACCACGCGCACATCATCTGGTTGCACGCGCTCGAGTGCGGCGAATACCTGTCGGGACGGCGGAAAGACCGCCTGTGTCTCACTGGCAAGCTGCGCTTCGATCTGCGGTAGGTTGGTTTCGAAAAAGGGCAGCGCGCGCCACGCGCCAAGGCGGCCCAGATCAAACATCAGCCTGCTTGGGTGATGCGCGCAACGGCGGTGATTTTTTCGCGTGCGGCGCCTGAATCGATGCTGGTGCGCGCCATCTCCACACCTGATTTAAGATCAGGAGCAGCCTCTGCAATCAACAAAGCGGCGGCGGAATTCAGCAGCACCGCATCGCGGTAGGCGGAAGGGGCACCGTCGAGAAGTGTGTTGAACGCCACCGCGTTTTCTTCGGGTGTGCCGCCGACGATGGCCTCGAACGGATGCTCGGGCAGGCCAGCGTCCTCGGGATGCACCTCGATCTCGGTGATCTCGCCGTTCTTGAGCGCGCTGACCCAGCTCACACCTGTGATTGTCAGCTCGTCGGTGCCGTCAGAGCCGTGCACGAGCCATGCGGCTTCGGAGCCGAGCAGTTTCAGGGTTTCGGCCATAGGGCGTGTCAACTCGCGCATATACGTGCCGGTCAATTGACGTTTGACGCCAGCGGGGTTGGTCAGGGGGCCGAGAATGTTGAAGATTGTGCGCGTGCCAAGTTCCGACCTCGTTGGCATAACATGCGCGATCGCAGGGTGGTGCATGGGCGCCATCATAAATCCGATGCCAGCCTCGTTCAGCGCTTGTTCGACCACGGGCGCACCGACCATAGTCTTAAGACCCATCTGCGTCAGCGCGTCCGCAGCGCCCGATTTGGAGCTGAGGTTACGGTTGCCGTGTTTCGCGACCACCACGCCTGCGCCCGCCACCACAAAAGCAGTTGCCGTGGAAATGTTGAGTGTGCCTTTGCCGTCGCCACCCGTGCCGACGATGTCCATCGCGCCCTCAGGCGCGCGCACGGCGTTGCACTTGGCGCGCATCACAGCAGCAGCGGCCGTATATTCGTCCACCGTTTCGCCCCGCGTGCGCAGCGCCATGAGCAGCCCACCAATCTGGCTGGGGGTGGCTTCGCCTTCGAACAGGATGGCAAACGCTTCTTCAGCTTGCGCACGGGTCAAAGGGCCGTTGGCTGCGGCGTCAATCAGGGGCTTCAGCTTTTCACTCATGCGGGCACCTTCACAGTATCGAGGAAGTTTTGCAGCATGGCGTGGCCATGCTCAGAGCGGATCGATTCAGGGTGGAACTGTACGCCGTGGATCGGCAATTCGCGGTGTTGCAGGCCCATGATTGTGCCATCTTCCAGCTCGGCTGTGATTTCCAGACAATCGGGAAGTGACGCGCGTTCGACGATGAGCGAGTGATAGCGGGTTGCATCAAAGGGCGACGGCAGCCCCGCGAAGAGACCCTTGCCGCTGTGCTGCATTTTACCCAGCTTGCCGTGTACGATGTCATCCGCGCGCACAACCTTGCCGCCAAAAGCCTCACCGATTGTCTGATGCCCCAGACAAACCCCCAGCAGCGGAATGCGCGCTTCGGCAGCCGCATGGGTTAGCGCCAAACAAATTCCCGCTTGCGCAGGATCACACGGACCAGGCGACAGCACGATGCCAGAGGGGCGCAGCGCCATTGCTTCTTCCACGCTGAGTGTATCATTGCGGCGGATGTCCATTTGCGCGCCTAATGTGCCCAGATAATGCACCAGATTATAGGTGAAGCTGTCATAGTTATCGATCAACAGGAGCATCTTGGGGAATCTTTGTATTAGGACTAGAGAACGGGGCGGGACGGGGTGTATACTGTCCCTGCGTAGATGGTCAGTCTTGGGCACAATCGTCAAGAGGCTGCACGGATCGCAGGGGCAATAACCGCCGGAAAAACGGCGGATTGCACAAGGGCAGACAGAGTAGAACAAGGGTGCATCAGGCATGGCACAGGGTATTTTAAGCGGAATTGCGTTGGGAGCTGTATTCAGCGTCAGTGCGGCGGCTGTCGTCTCCATCATTGTGCCGATGCAGCCACAGCCCGCCCCGCAGCTTGGAGAGGCCGAGCAAATCGCACCAGCAGCCCCTGCCATGACAGAGCCTGCTGTGCGGGTCACGACTGATGAAGTGCCACCAGCACCCCAGCCTCAGGTCGCCTTGCGCGCGCCCGTAAGCGAGGCCTTGCCGACAGAGCCAACCGCCCCCGCCGCCCTGCCACAACCGCAGACGGGGACCGCTGCTGATCTGACGACGCCGCGCCCGTTGCCTCAGGCACTGACAGCGCGGATTGCCGAGGACGCACCCGTCTTGCCCAATCCCCAGGCACTTGCGCCCATGATCCCTGACGACAGTCAGGATGCGCAGGTCGCGGATGAAGACCCTGTCGCACCAGCTCCTGCAATTGCGGTGACTGACGCAGAGAACGAAGGCGAAGAGACGTTTATCGTGGTCGAACCCGCACCTCAGGCCGATCCCGCCCCCCAGACCGATATTGCGACCGAGGCCGGGACCGAGATCACCGCCGAGGCGGAGCAGGAGGTACCAGCGCAAGAGCAAGCGCAAGCGCAGCCGGAACAGGATACCCGAACCGAAGTAGAGCCACAGACCATAATTGCCGCAGCGCCAAAGCCGCGGGTCAGAGCCGTCCCTGGCACGCCACGTACAACGCTGGGATCGGATCAGCGGTTGAGTATCGGCAGACCAGCCAACAGCCTGATCAATCCTGATGCGGGAGCATCCGAGGGCGATAATGTCGTGAGCCAAGCCTCGGTCAATTCTGCCCAGACGGCCCCGATCCGTGACTTTGCCCAACCCTTCGAGAACGCTCAGGGCAAACCGCTGATGAGCATTGTCTTGATGGACACTGGCGTTGACCTCGATGCAGCCGCAATAGGCTTGCCCGCGCTCAGCAGCTTTCCTTATCCAGTAAGTTTTGCGGTTGATGCAAGTCTGTCCGATGCGACCGACCGCATGGCGCGGTACCGCAATGAAGGTTTTGATGTTTTGGCGATGGTTGATCTGCCCTTAGCCGCGCAACCTACAGATGCCGAAGTCTCCTTGAGTGTAGCACTCAACACGATGCCAGAGGTCGTGGGGGTGCTGGAAGGCACGGGCGAGGGCCTGCAAGGCAGTCGTGAGGTCGCAGATCAGGTGACACGCATCCTAAAGGCGAGCGGTCACGGCCTTGTCGCGCAAAGCAAAGGGCTCAATTCCATGCCCAAGCTGGCCGTCAAGGAAGGCGTCCCCGCCGCACCTGTATTTCGTGATTTCGACAGCGCGGGCCAGACGCCCCGTGTGATCCGCCGCTTTTTGGACCAAGCCGCGTTCAAAGCGGGGCAGGAGGGCGGCGTTATTATGCTGGGGCGTTTGCGGCCCGAGACGATTGAAGCGCTGTTGGTCTGGGGGTTGGCGGACCGTGCTGGCTCTGTCGCTCTTGCACCTGTTTCCGCGGTGCTTTTGTCCAAGTAACGGCGCGCACCTGTTGAGGCGCGCACCGTTGTTGATCTGTCTTACAGACCCTTGTCCATCAGTTCTTTGATCTCTTGAACGCCAGTGCCTGCAACGATGCGGCCAAGCTCTTCATCGCCCTTGAGCACCAGCAGGGTCGAGCGGCGCGGGACGCCGCGGGATGTGGTGACCTCATGCTTGCTGTAGGTGTCCCAGTCTACTTTCACAAATTCCATTGATGCGGCATAGGTGGGGTTCTCGGCCAATAGCTCTGCAATCACACGCTCCTGACGCTTGCACGTTCCGCACCATGTGGCTGAGTAGTCGACGAATACGGTCTTGCCGTCCTTCAGCGCCGCTTCGATCACACCGGGAGTGTAGTCAACAAATGCGGCGCGTGCCGCGATGGGCAGCAGGGAGAAGGCAGCGGCAGTGCCGAGGAAGGTGCGACGTTTCATAGGAGGTCTCCTTGAAGGTTATAGAATGACAGAGAGGTCCTGAAGCCAGATGGGCATTACTTCGAGCGCCCAGGCGTCAATGACATGATGGAAGTTGAAAAACAGCATGAGCCCCACAGCGACGAAGGTCACCCCGAGGATCGGCTTGGACCGTTCGGCCAGCGCACGCAACACGTTTGCACGCTTACGGATTGCTTCGCGCGCGCCCATGCCAAGGCCGATTATGATGGTCGAGACGCCGAGCGCGAAAAAGCCCATGATGACGGTGACATAGCCAAGGCTCTCGCCCTGAGAGGCCAGTGCAATCGCCCCGCCGAGCGTGGGACCGATGCATGGTGACCAGACTGCGCCGAGCAGCAGACCACCAATGAACTGGCCTTGAAGTCCCGAATTATCGATCTGGTTCATCTGGGCATCTGCACTGCCTGCCATGCCTGCGGTTGCCATTTCGAAACGTGAGGACAGCATCGGCACCAAAAGGACGACCCCGAACAGGACCATCATCACCGCGCCGATTTGGGCCAGCGTGTCTTGGGTCAAACCAATGGTGGAGCCGAAGGCCGTAACCAATACGCCAAATGTGACGAAAGAGACGCTCATCCCTGCCGCCAAAGCAATGGGGCCAAAGCGGTTGGCGTTGAGCGCACTGACCATAACAATGGGGAGTACAGGGAGGACGCACGGGTTGATCAGGGTCAGCAAGCCGGCCAGATATGCAAAGATAAATTCCATGCGCCAGTGGTGACGCGTGGCGAAGTCTCGTGCAACTAAACTAACCGTTAGGGGATGTTACAATCGCGTGACATGTGCCTAGCTGTTGCTGCTGCCGTCAAAGCGGGCTGCATCTTCGGCCGCACGGCGGATGGCACCTGATTTATGCACCGTCTCCATATATTCCGCCTCGGGGTCACTGTCATAGACCACGCCGCCGCCCGCTTGGATATAAAGCGTCTCGTCCTTGATAACGGCAGTGCGCAGGGCGATACACATATCCATATCGCCACCTGCACTAAAATATCCCACACCGCCGCCATAGACGCCGCGCTTTTCGGGCTCCAGCTCGTCGATGATCTCCATCGCGCGTACTTTGGGCGCGCCCGAGACTGTGCCCGCAGGCATGCCCGCAAAGAAGGCATCGAGCGCATCGCAGCCCTCTCGCAACTCGCCCACCACGTTGGAGACGATATGCATAACGTGTGAATACCGCTCGACGATGAATTCCTCGGTGGGGCGCACGGTGCCAATTTTCGCCACGCGTCCCACATCATTGCGGCCCAGATCGAACAGCATCAAATGCTCGGCCAGCTCTTTGGGGTCTGCCATCAGGTCAGCCTCAAGCGCGCGGTCTTCTTCGGGCGTTTTGCCACGCGGGCGTGTGCCTGCGATGGGACGGATGGTGACCTCTTGGCCGAACACACGCACAAGTATTTCAGGGCTGGCACCGACCACATGGAAGCCGCCGAAGTTGAAATAAAACATGAACGGCGAGGGGTTGGTGCGCCGCAAGGAGCGGTAAAGCGCGAAGGGCGGCTGCGCAAAGGGCTGTGCCCACCGCTGGCTTGGCACAACCTGAAAGATATCACCCGCTTTGATGTATTCCTGCGCCTTCAGCACCGCCTGCTTGTAGGCGTCTTTGGTGAAATTGCTAACCGGTTCAGGGGCTGCTGCCGCATCGCCCAGATCGCGGGTGTTGGCGGCAGGGGAGCGTTCCAGATCGCGCACGGCGTCCATCACACGCTCGGCCGCTTGGGCATAGGCCGCGCGGGCCGACTGGCCGGGTGTGACCCATGCGGGGGAGACAACTGTGACCTCGCCCTTCACCCCATCGAGAACGGCAATAACCGAGGGGCGCATCATCACCGCATCGGGCAGGCCCAGCGGATCAGGGTTGATGTCTGGCAAACGCTCGACCAGTCGGATCATATCATAGCCGAGATAACCGAAAAGACCTGCAGCCGATTGAGGCAGGTCGGCGGGCAGCTCAATCTTACTCTCTGCGATAATGGCGCGCAGGGCGTCCAGCGGGTCGCCCTCAATCGCTGTATAGGCATCGGGATCATAGCGCGCCGCGCGGTTGACTTCGGATGTCTTGCCACGACAGCGCCAGATAAGATCAGGTTTCATGCCGATAATGCTATAGCGCCCGCGTACTTCGCCGCCTGTGACGGATTCGAGCATGAATGTATTCTCGGCCGCACCGCCGAGCTTGAGCATCAGCGAGACGGGCGTGTCCAGATCGGCAGCAAGGCGGGTGTAGACGACCTGATGGGCGCCCGCGTCATATTGCGCAGCGAAGTCGTCGAATGATGGGGTAAGGGCCATCTTATTGCAGGCTCGCGTTGACGGCGTTTACGGCACGCGGGTCGATGTTCTGGCCTGCGCGCAGCAGTGTGTCTTCGGTGTAGATATCGAACAGGCCGCGGGCCAATGCCTCGTTCTGCTGGGTGCGCAGCTGGGCGACCAAGGCTTCGGCCTCTTCGCTGTCACTAGCCTCGTTTATGGCGTCCACCTGCATCAGAACAACGGTGTCTGTGCCTTCAAGAATGCGGATTTCGCCGACCTCCATCCCGAAAATCTCGCTCATGAAGCCTGCTGGCGTGCCTGTGATGAAGGCGTTGCGCGTCTGGTCGGCCTCGGCCACTTGGGTCAGGCCCTGCTCGGGCCATGTGGTGCCGTCTTCGGCGGCCTGCTTTGCAGCCTCGGCCTTTGCGCGCAACTGTGTGACGATCTCGTCAGCGCGCCAGCGGGCGGCGACCTCCTCGGTTACATCGTCGAAGGTTGCGGGACGCTCAGCCAGCTCCTCATCAAGGCGCAGGGCAAAGATGCCGCCATCTTCAAGCTGTTCGATTTGCGGGAAATCATCGGCTGTCATAGTTGCGGCACTCTCGCGGAAGCTCGCGTAGGCGGCGATGCCCGTGCTGGTCTCGGCGGTCCAGTCGATCTGGCCCAATTCCATATCAGTCTGCTCGGCCAGTTGCTCTAGCGTGCTGCCGCCCGCCAGACGGTCATCGAAATCCTCGGCAAAGCTCTCGACAAGGCGGATGGCGCGGTCGGCGGCCAGCGCGTCGCGTAGCTCGGGTTCGGCCTGCTCGAATGTTGTAAGTTGTGCAGGCAGTATGCCGTTGACGCGGAAGAGGGCGGGGCCAAGATTTGTCTCGGCGGGACCGACGATTGTGCCCGCATCTGCGGCAAACACCAGTTCTCCTGCAGCCCCCAGATCGGACTGCGCTACATCGCCCATATCCACATCGCCAAGCGCCAGACCCCGATCCTGAACCAATGTCTCAAAATTGGTTCCATTCACCTCAAGCGCTGCTGCAGCCTGATCGGCGGCGGCTTGATCAGCAAAGACCAAACGCTCGACCAAGCGGCGCTCCGGCTGGTTGTACTGATCGGCGCGTGCGTCATATTCTGCGCGCAAATCGTCTTCGGCCAGTTCGACCTCATCAATGATGTCGGTAGGGTTGAGCCACGCATAGGTGATCTTTTTGGTTGCAGGCAGAATGAAGGTGTCGGCGTTTTCCTCGAAATAAGCCTCAAGCGTGGCTGCATCGGGCTCGGCGATTGGTGTCTCCAGCGTCTCTTCGTCCAGCAGAACCCATGTAAAATCGCGGCTCTCCAGCACATAGCTCACAAGCGTCTCGGAATAGGCGGCAGGCATTTCCACGCCGCTCAGCACAGCACCTTGAAGCAGCTGGCGCGCGGTTTCTTCACGTAGATTCGTCTCGAATTCACCTTCGTTCAGGCCTGCGCTGCGCAGGGCCATGGCGTAGCCGTCACGGTCGAATTCGCCGTCGACGCCTTGAAAACCCTCAATTTCCAGAATGCGGTCCCGCAAGACTTCATCACCGATGGAAAGGCCCATCTGTGCCGCCTCGTGATCCAGCGCACGGTCGCGCATGATGCGCTGTAGCACGGCACGGTCCAGGCCGAGTTCCTGCGCTTGGGCGAATGACATGGCACGGCCTTGCTGCTGGCTTATCGCGCGCAGCTCGTTCTGGATCTGGCGGACATAGGTTTCGACGTTGACAGGTTTGTCCCCGACAGAGCCAAGGGTGCGCAAATTGCCGCTGAGGCTACCGATGCCAAAGCCGCCAAGGCCAAGGAACAAGAGGCCCATCAAAATCCACATTGCGGTTTTGCCGATGCTTGATCTTTTTTCTGCCATTTCGTGGTCCCGCCTTTGCTGCGTGTACGCCTGTCGATGTGTGTCTAAGGGCTTGGCGCTAGAGGGGCAAGAGGCGCTATGCGCGGGGCAGATCGAGGGCCTGCAGGCGGGCAAATAAAGTGGCGATGCCGTCTGCGTCGAGATTGGCAAAAGCGATGCGCAATTGTGTGGCGCCTTTTGCGTGATCTTGCGGATAGAACATCGTGCCCGGAAGGCAAAGTATGCCTGCCTCCTTCACCATCAGCGGTGCAAGCTCGGCACTGCTCATGGCGAAGGGATGGCGCATGTAGGCGAAATAACCGCCCAAGCCCAAGAGCTGCCAGCCATGCTCTGCGAGCACGGGCATCTGCGCGGTGATGGCGCTACGGCGGGCAAGAATTTCGTTGCGCTCTCCCGCCAACCATTGATCAAGGTTTTGCATCCCCCAGAGGGCGGCATGTTGTCCGATCTGGTTGGGGCATATGGCAACGGTGTCGAGGAACTTCTCGACCTCAGCCAGCCGCGCGGGCGATGCGATCAGGGCACCGACGCGGTGACCCGTGAGACGGTAGGCTTTGGAGAAGGAATAAAGGTGGATCAGCGTCTCGTCCCAGCCGATCCGTTGGAACAGCCTGTGGGGGACATCGGGGGAGGCGTGGAAATCGCGGTAGGTCTCGTCCACGATCAGGGCGATCCCGCGCGATGCGCAGATGTCATAGAAGGCGGTAATCAGGTCGTCGGGATACTCGATCCCCGTTGGATTGTTGGGCGTCACCAGAACGATTGCACGGGTGCGCGGGGTAATGAGTTTCGCGGCATCCCACGGATCAGGCATCATGTCATGCTCAACCCCCAGCGGCACCGCCTTTGCCCCCGCCATATCAAGCCACATCTTGTGATTGAAGTACCACGGCACGGGCACGATGACTTCGTCACCCTCGGCGCACAACGTGGCGATTGCCGCCGCAAAGGCCTGATTGCAGCCAGATGTGATGGCCGTTTGATCTGCCGCAACTGTCCCGCCGTAGATGCCGCTGGTGCGTGCGGCCAGCGCATCGCGCAGTTCTGGCGACCCCAATACGGGGCCATAAAGGTGAACGCTATCGTTGTTCAGCGCAGCATCTGCCATAGCGCGGCGCATTTCAGGGTGCGGAGGCTCGACAGGTGCTGCCTGGCTCACGTTGATCAGAGGACGATCTGGCGGAAAGGTCACACCATCAAGCCAGCGACGGGCCTCCATGACAGGCGGCGGGAAGGTTGTGGCGGTGCGCGGTGCTGTCATGGCGGTGGTCCGGTGCGGGTTGGGCGGTTGGATCAGTTTAAAGGCAAAATGAAGAAGGGGGCCTAGTCCTTGCCGCGGTAGGGTTCGACATATTGCAGGGCCATGTCCCACGGGAAGAAGATCCATGTGTCTTGGGAGACGCCTGTGATGAAGGTATCGACCATCGGCTCACCTGCGGGTTTTGCGTAGACGGTGGCGAAATGGGCATTCGGGTACAGCTGGCGCACCAGCTCGAGCGTTTTGCCGCTATCTACCAGATCATCGACAATGAGGATGCCTGTGCCATCGCCCATCATCTCGGCATCGGGGGATTTGAGCACGCGGGCCTCGCGGCGCTGGTCGGCTTTGCCACCGCCAGAGTGGTAGGAGACGACCGAGATGGTATCGACGGTGCGAATGTCGAGCTCGCGCGCGACGATCATCGCAGGGGCCATGCCGCCCCGTGTGATCGCGACGACAGCGCGCCATGCACCTGCGTCGGGACCTTTGCCATCCAGACGCCATGCCAGCGCGCGGCTGTCGCGGTGGATTTGATCCCAGCTGATGTGAAAGCCTTTTTCATGGGGCAGGCGGGTGTCGGACATGGTGTATTACCTTTGCAAGAGGAGTTTGAGGCCAAGACCGCCCAGAAGAAGGGCGGCTGTGCGGTCGATTACGGGCTTTATACGCAGATAGCGCGCGCGCGCTACGGGTGCCGTCAGGATGACAGCGCAAGTGGTGTAGAAAATGATTTCCAGCACGAGATGATTGAGGGTGACGAAAGCGATCTGTGCGCCTGTCAGGGTGGGCGGGAAAATCACGACCAGCACAGCGGCGGCGAAGAGCACGGATTTTGGGTTGCCCAAATTCACAAGAAAACCGTCGATAAATGCGCGGCCTTGCGCTTTGGGTGCATGTCCCAGAGGAGCGGTCGCGCTGCGCCAAGTTTTGATCGCGAGGTAGATCAGGTAGGCAGCGCCGCCGATTTTAAGAGCGGCATAGGCCCAAGGGAAGAGCGCAAACACGGCGTCCATCCCCAAAAGTGCGGCAAGTGTCCAAAGGCTCGCCATAAGGCTAAGGCCCAATCCCGTGGCAATGCCAGCGCGCCTGCCATTTGCGACAGAGCTGCGCACCGCCATCAGGAATGCCGCACCCGGACTGAGTATCGAGACGATGAGAACGGCGTTAAAGGCCAAGATATGCTCGATCGTCATGCCGTACTCTCCGATACCTGTGGTTATTCTTTGGCCATGTCAGGTGCATCGACGGCTTTCATGCCGACGACGTGATAGCCTGCGTCGACATGCAGGTTTTCACCCGTGGTCCCCGAGCCCAGATCAGACAGCAGGAAGAGGGCGGATTTGCCGACCTCGTCGATTGTCACATTGCGGCGCAGGGGCGAATTATACTCGTTCCATTTCATAATGTAGCGGAAATCGCCGATGCCTGATGCTGCAAGCGTTTTGATAGGTCCTGCGGAAATGGCGTTCACGCGGATGCCGTCCTTGCCCAGATCTTCGGCAAGGTACTGCACCGAGGCTTCCAGCGCGGCCTTGGCAACGCCCATGACATTATAATGAGGCATTACCTTCTCAGCGCCGTAATAGGTGAGTGTGAGGCAAGAGCCGCCGTTCTTCATCATCTTCTCGGCGCGCTGCACCACTGCCGTGAAAGAATAAACCGAAATATCCATCGACAAGGCAAAGTTTGAACGGCTGGTGTCCACATATCTGCCACGCAATTCGCTTTTGTCCGAAAAGCCGATGGCATGTACGATGAAGTCCAGATTGTCCCAACGCTCTGCCAAACCCGCAAAGAGCGCATCAATCGAGGCCTCGTCGCCCACATCACAGGGCAGCACAATATCGGAGCCAAGCGATGCGGCCAGCGGATCAACCCGCTTTTTCAACGCGTCGCCTTGGTAAGAGAAAGCCAGCTCGGCACCCGCATCGGCGAGTTGTTTGGCAATGCCCCATGCGATTGATTTGTCGTTGGCCAATCCCATGATCAGCCCCCGTTTGCCTGCCATCAGGTTGTTCGACATGGCCTAAACTCCGTTTCTAATCAGGTTGCCTTGGTCTACGCCATTGGTCGCGGACCATCAAGTGAGCGCAGCCCGTAACGTATTTTGGGTTGCGAACATGATCGTGATGGTAGAATTATAGGTACTAGGGCTTTGATAGCCTGCGGAAAATGCTGTCCGGAAACCGCGATAGAGCGGCACAGATGATGGTTTTTTCCGACGTGCGATTGAAGGGAAGTGAGAATGAGCGACCGTTCAGGAATATTCGCAGGGGATGATCCGTTTGTCCTTGCGCGGGATTGGTTGGCCGAAGCGTCCCGGACGGAGATCAACGATCCCAACGCTATTGCCCTGAGTACGGTAGACCCCGATGGCATGCCCAATGCACGTGTGGTCCTTCTAAAAGAGATCGAAGACGGCGCGTTTGTTTTCTATACGAATTACACAAGCGCCAAGGCCACAGAGCTTGATACAGCGGGCAGGGCGGCATTTGTCATGCATTGGAAGTCATTAGGACGTCAGGTGCGTGCGCGGGGGATCATCACACGCGAAGACGGTGAGAAAGCGGATGCATATTACGCATCACGTGGTCTCAAAAGCCGTTTGGGCGCTTGGGCTTCTGATCAGTCAAAGCCGCTCGAGAATCGCGGGACCCTTGAACGGGCGCTGGAAGAAGCGTCAGCGACACATGGTGATGCGCCTGCGCGGCCCCCGTTCTGGGGTGGATATCGCCTGACGCCGCTTGAGCTGGAATTCTGGGCGGATGGAGATGCGCGTTTGCATGATCGTTTTCAGTGGCGGCGAGCGTCTGTGGACGCGCCTTGGGACGTTTTGCGTTTGAACCCATAATTGTTTTCTATCCATTTTATCGCGCTGATAGCTTGCTGTTGGCGCAGTCGATTTGAAAGACGGACCTGTCGGTATGACACAAGTAGATGAGCCTCTCGAAGGAACGGAACGTGTCAAAGGCACGGTGAAGTGGTTCGATCCTGTAAAAGGTTTCGGTTTCATCATCTCCGAACGGGGAGGTCCCGACATTCTCCTGCACGTAAATGTTCTGCGCAACTTCGGGCAAAGCTCGGTGGCGGACGGGTCGGTTATTGAATTGCGGGCAGTCAGTACGGAGCGTGGCGTGCAAGCGAGCGAGGTTCTCTCGATTTCGCCACCCGTGGGCGTGGAAACATCACTTCCCGATATTGCCGGCCTTGACCGCGATGCAATTGCCAGCGAGCCGCTTGTGGCGGCGCGGATCAAATGGTTCGACAAGGCGAAGGGGTTTGGATTCGCCAATGTGTTTGGCTGCCCTGAGGATGTGTTCGTGCATATTGATGTGCTGCGCCAGTCGGGATTATCCGACCTTGGCCCCGGTGAAGCGATCGCGCTGCGGGTCATTAATGGAAAACGGGGCCGCATGGCCGTAGAGGTGCAAGCATGGGAAACAGTTACAAACCGTCCAGACGCAAATTCCTGACGGGTCTGGGAGCCGCGGTGACCCTGACAGCGCGGCCCTTGTACGCGTTGACGCCGCTGCCGCCTCCCTGTGTCACAGACCGTGTGGTTATCACGGGTGCGTTTGGCACGGCCGCATTCAATGTCGATGTGGTTGATACCGAAGAAACCCGTGCGCAAGGTCTGATGAATGTGCCTCAACTGCCCTTGAGCCGTGGCATGCTGTTTGTCTACCAGCGCGCACAGCCGCTCAGTTTCTGGATGCGCAATACGCTTATCGAACTGGATATGCTGTTTCTCGACCGCTTTGGCGTGATCCGTCATATCCATCATCGCGCGCAGCCCCTCGACGAGACGCCGATCTCTCCAGGCGATATGCCGTTGATCGGGGTGTTGGAGATCAATGGCGGCTTGGCTGCGCGTTTGGGCATCGAGGCGGGTGATGTTCTGCGTCATCCGGCCTTTGAGAGTGTCGAAAGCCCATGGGTCTGTGGCTAATTCAATTTGATCGTGTTGCGGCGCAGTTTTTGCCTTTTCAATCGCTGCGCGCTTCGCTAAAGAAGCCTCAGTCGGGGCGTGGCGCAGCCTGGTAGCGCACCTGTTTTGGGTACAGGGGGTCGGATGTTCGAATCATCTCGCCCCGACCATTGATAAAAATCCCAACTTTGCGGCCTCACTGTTCTAGCAGTGAGGCCGCAAGTGTTTTTGCCCCTTGGTTCAGCTTGGCGCAGAATCGTTTCGGGAGCAGGCGCACAAAATGCAGGTCTACATCTTGTATGCCCTGCCGTTTTTCTGTGCATTTTTCTCTATAGGTAGATTTCGAGCGGCTGACCTGCCGCAGAAAAGCAACATGCGTGCCAATAACGATGCAGTCCTGAAGCGCTTCAGAAATTTATTTCACGGCACGATTTTCGACCGCGCATTCGGTTGGCTGCGGGTGAACAGTTCGGTTCAGTTGTCGTAAGGGCAGCCTAGCCAGCAGGATTTAAAGCGTTTTTCGCGATGCAGAAAAGTTAACGGCCGAATGCAGGTCCGAACATGAATCACACGACCCTGACCGCGCAGAACCTGCCGCGTTACGTCAAGGCAAAAGATGTAGATTATTCGCTAATAAAACCGTTGACCGAATAGGCCATTATACGCCAAGTTGTGCAGGCTGACGATCACGCCACTACATGTAGTGGTACAACGCTACACGGCGGATCGGTCAAATGAGTACAGGCAAACGGTCAAATATGACGGTTCGGAACGTGCGCGTCCGGTGGCTAATTCCACTTGAGCGAGCGAAAGCTGTGACTTTGACGCTCGGTATTGAGTGGCGCCCTCGCGGGGGTCTGAGATGTAACGCTGGAAGAAATGGGGCAGCGCGATGGAAATTGAACGCAAATTTACCACACAGGGGCAGGACGCCTACGCAGATTTGGACTTCGTGAGCACAGTCTCCGAGATCCGCAATCCTGACGGCTCTATTGTTTTTCATCTCGACAACGTCGAAGTGCCAAAGTCCTGGAGCCAGGTGGCATCTGATGTGATTGCGCAGAAGTATTTTCGCAAAGCCGGCGTTCCCGCCGAATCCAAGCGTGTGAAAGAAAAGGGCGTGCCAGAATTCCTGTGGCGCTCTGTCCCTGTTGAAGGCACTGAGATGGGTGGGGAGACCTCCTCCAAGCAGGTGTTTGACCGTCTCGCAGGCGCGTGGGCGTATTGGGGCTGGAAGGGTGGCTATTTCACCACCGAAGAGGATGCGCGCACTTATTATGACGAGATGCGCCACATGCTTGCCTCCCAGCGTGCCGCGCCGAACTCTCCGCAGTGGTTCAACACAGGCCTGCACTGGGCCTACGGGATCGACGGTCCAGCGCAGGGCCACTACTATGTCGACTATAAGTCGGGCAAGCTGACGCGCTCGACCTCTTCCTACGAGCACCCGCAGCCGCATGCCTGTTTCATTCAGTCTGTTGCAGACGATCTGGTGGGTGACGGCGGCATCATGGACCTGTGGGTCCGCGAAGCGCGTCTGTTCAAATATGGCTCCGGTACAGGCACCAACTTCTCGTCGCTGCGCGGCGCAGGTGAGAAGCTGTCAGGCGGTGGCAAGTCCTCTGGCTTGATGGGTTTCCTCAAGATCGGTGACCGCGCAGCAGGTGCGATCAAATCAGGCGGCACCACACGCCGTGCGGCCAAGATGGTCATCGTCGATGCCGATCACCCCGATATTGAGGAATTCATCAACTGGAAAGTGCTCGAAGAGCAGAAGGTTGCCAGCATCGTCGCAGGCTCCAAAGCGCATGAGCAGAAGCTGAACCTGATCTTCAAAGCCATTGCAGGCTGGGATGGTCTGGAGGCGGACGCCTATGATCCTGCCAAGAACGAACAGCTCAAGGATGCTGTGCGTGCTGCGAAAAAGGCAATGATCCCTGAGACATATGTCAAGCGCGTGCTAGACTATGCAAAGCAGGGTCATACCTCCATTGAGTTTCCGACATACGACACCGATTGGGATAGCGAGGCTTATAACTCTGTCTCTGGCCAGAACTCCAACAACTCTATCCGCGTTACAGATGCGTTCCTGAAGGCCGTTGAAGCCGATAGCGATTGGGAGCTGATCGACCGCGTGAGTGGCAAAGTCGCCAAGACAGTGCGTGCTCGCGATCTTTGGGACCAAGTCGGCCACGCCGCATGGGCCTGTGCTGATCCGGGCATCCAGTATCACGACACGGTCAACGACTGGCATACATGCCCCGAAGATGGTGCCATCCGCGGCTCCAACCCGTGCTCCGAGTACATGTTCCTAGATGACACCGCTTGTAACCTTGCCTCGATGAACCTGCTGACCTTCCTCAAGGACGGTGAATTTCAGGTCGAAGACTACATGCATGCCTCGCGCCTCTGGACCGTAACGCTGGAAATCTCTGTAATGATGGCGCAGTTCCCGTCCAAAGAGATCGCACAGCGTTCCTATGACTTCCGTACGCTGGGTCTGGGCTATGCCAACATTGGCGGCCTTCTGATGAACATGGGCTACTCCTATGACAGCGACGAGGGCCGCGCGCTTTGTGGTGCTTTGACTGCGATCATGACGGGTGTCTCTTACGCTACCTCCGCCGAAATGGCCGGCGAGCTGGGTGCCTTCCCGGGCTATGCCAAGAACTCCAAGCACATGCTGCGCGTCATCCGTAACCACCGTAACGCGGCTTACGGCGAGACGTCTGGCTATGAGAAGCTCGCGATCAAGCCGCTGCCGCTCGATCACGCCAACTGCCCGCAGGCAGGTCTGGTCGACGTTGCCATGTCCGCATGGGACGAAGCGCTCAAGCTGGGTGAAAAGAATGGCTACCGCAATGCCCAGACATCGGTAATTGCGCCCACGGGCACCATCGGTCTGGTGATGGATTGTGACACCACAGGGATCGAGCCAGATTTCGCACTGGTAAAGTTCAAAAAGCTTGCGGGCGGCGGGTATTTCAAAATCATCAACCAGTCCGTTCCGGGTGCACTCGAGAAGCTCGGCTACGGCTCTGCCCAGATCGAAGAGATCGTCAGCTACGCTGTTGGTCATGGCTCCATGGGCAACGCTCCGGGTATCAATCATACGTCGCTGATCGGTCACGGCTTTGGCCCTGCCGAGCTGGCCAAGGTGGACGCAGCCCTCGAGGCGGCCTTCGACATCCGCTTTGTATTCAACCAGTGGACGCTGGGCGAGGAGTTCTGCACCAAGGTTCTGGGCATCCCTGCCGAGAAGCTCAACGATCCGACGTTTGATCTGTTGAAATCCCTTGGCTTTTCCAAGGCTGACATCGACGCGGCAAACGACCATGTTTGCGGGACGATGACGCTGGAAGGTGCACCGCACCTCAAGGAAGAGCACTACGGCATCTTCGATTGCGCCAACCCCTGTGGCAAGAAGGGCAAGCGTTATCTGTCCGTCAGCAGCCACATCTACATGATGGCCGCAGCGCAGTCGTTCATCTCGGGTGCGATCTCCAAGACGATCAACATGCCCAACGACGCAACGATCGAAGACTGCCAGAAAGCGTACGAGCTTTCATGGTCCCTCGGCATCAAGGCAAACGCGCTCTACCGTGATGGCTCCAAACTGAGCCAGCCTCTCGCAGCATCCCTCGTTGAGGATGATGATGACGCGGCCGAAACGCTCGAGAGCGGCACGGCCCACGAGAAAGCGGTCGTACTCGCCGAGAAGATTGTCGAGAAGGTCATCGTCAAAGAGATCGTCAAATCGCACCGCGAGAAGATGCCACAGCGCCGCAAGGGCTATACCCAGAAGGCCAACGTCGGCGGGCACAAAGTCTACCTGCGTACGGGTGAGTATCAGGACGGCAGCCTCGGCGAAATCTTCATCGACATGCACAAAGAGGGTGCAGGCTTCCGCGCGATGATGAACAACTTTGCCATCGCGGTGTCTGTCGGTCTTCAGTACGGCGTGCCACTCGAAGAGTTCGTCGATGCCTTCACCTTCACCAAATTCGAGCCTGCGGGCATGGTGCAGGGCAATGACAGCATCAAGCAGGCGACCTCGATCCTTGACTATATCTTCCGCGAATTGGCGGTCAGCTATCTCGACCGTACTGATCTCGCGCATGTGCAGCCTGAAGGCACCACATTCGACACTCTGGGTCGCGGTGAGGAAGAGGGTACGACAAACGTGGCCGAGGTCTCCGAGAACGCAGCAAGCAAGTCGCTTGAAGTGCTTAAGCAGATTACGTCGCAGGGCTATCTGCGCAACCGCGTCCCTTCAAACCTGACGGTATTGCAGGGTGGTCAGTCAGCAGCGTTAGATGCGCTGGATGCTGCGATGCCAGAGAGTGACGTGGGCGTTGTGACGGCTGTCGCAAGCAGCACAGCGATCTCTTCCGGTTCTGTGTCGATGGACCAGCGTACCAAGGCCAAAATGCAAGGCTATGAGGGCGAAGCTTGTGGCGAGTGCGGCAACTACACGCTGGTGCGCAACGGCACCTGCATGAAGTGCAACACCTGCGGTGGGACAAGCGGCTGTAGCTAACAGGAATTTGGTGGGGCACCTCAGGGCGCGCCGCTTTTTTCGGGATCGGATCGATGTCGGAAACGAGGATACGGGAGGCTCTTGGTGTTCCCGAAAGAACACCTGCCGCCTTTCACGGTTTCAGCCAAAGGCTGTAACCGCTTACACGGGGCGGGTGCGCTCGCCCCCTGACGACACATAGGCCGCAGGCAATAAAAACACCGAGCGGTTAACAACTGAGCCTATGTGGCGAGACTTTGTGGGGAGCGTTCGCGCTCCCCCTTTTTCGTAATATCAAGGGCCTGCAGGCATATGTTCGCGTATATCAGTCTTTTTGCCTCGGCGCTCATCGCAGCCACGATCCTGCCGATGCAATCAGAGGCCGTGCTGACAGTTCTGTTGGTTGCGGGGGAGGCATCGGTCTTTTGGCTGCTGGTCGTAGCTACCGTCGGCAATGTGCTGGGATCTGTGATAAACTGGGTATTGGGGCGCTTTATACTTCGCTTCCAGCAGCGGCGCTGGTTTCCAGCCAGCCCCGCGCAGCTCGCTCGTGCACAGGACTGGTACGCACGCTGGGGGCTATGGTCACTTCTGGCCAGTTGGGTGCCTGTTGTGGGTGATCCACTCACAGTCGTGGCGGGTGTGATGCGCGTGCGATTGCTGCCGTTCCTCTTTCTGGTAACCCTTGCCAAAGGGGGCCGTTACCTCGTTTTGGCGGCGTTGGTCTTACATTGGACATCGTAAGCAATGCGTATGGGGCAGTTGGACGGGGTGCGTCACGTCGAGCATAGTCATCTGGCGTCATCTGCGCCGCCGCATGAGGCAACAGGCCGCTCTTTCCATCACGCTGGCACGGTGTAAAAGGGGCTATGTCCAAGAAGACCCTGAACGAGACCAACCTCGCCGCCCTTGGCCCAGAGCGCCTTGCCGCGCTATTGATGGAAGTCAGCACAGGCAGCGCCGAGATCAAGCGCCGCTTGCGGCTGGAGCTGAGCCACAACCTCGGGCCAGAAGCGCTGGCCCATGACGTGCGCAAACGCCTCGCGTCGATCAGGCGGACCAAAGGGTTCGTGGGCTGGCGCAAGCGCAAGGCGCTGGTCAAAGATTTGAACACCCAAGCGGCGATGATTACCGAAAAGATTGCCGCCGATGCGCCATCGGACGCGTTTGATCTGCTGTGGCAATTTATCGAGCTTGCGCCATCCGTCTATACGCGGGTCGATGACAGCCGCGGGGATGTGAGCGAGGTTTTCAGCGCAGCACTTGCGCAGTTTTCCCATATCGGGCCGAGGTCGGGACAAGACCCGAACATGCTTGCGCCGCGCATCTGGAGTGCCCTGCGCGACAGCAACTATGGCGAATTCGATGGCATCATCACACTGCTTGCGCCGACGCTGGGCGATGCGGGGCTAGATCAGCTCAAAGCGCTGATTGAGGACCATGAGGCTGACGAGCAGGACACAGAAGAAGATCATGCCGCGCTGCAATTCCTGCGCGATCTGCGCGGCAGCAGTGGCAGTTTAGCACGAGATCAAAAGCGGCGGCTGATCAGATCAAGCCTGCAAGAGATTGCCGTGGCCCAAGCGGATACGGACGCCTATATCGCGCAATATTCGGCCGATGATCTGGCGCGCCCGCGCGTCGCCGCCGAGGTTGCACAATTGTATCTGGATCAGGGCCGCGCCCAAGACGGGTTTGACGTGCTCACTGGTGTTGATCCCGCCAGCAGCGGGGATGCGGCGTGGGACGCAGCCTATATCGCCTGTTTGCTCGCCTTGGGTCATACGCAGGACGCACAAGAGCATCGTTGGGCCGTGTTCTCCGAGACGCTCGACGCGCAAACCCTGCGCGACTACCTTAAACTCTTACCCGATTTTGAAGATATCGAGGTGGAAGATGCGGCCAAAGCGCAGGCGGCGCAATTCTATGATGTGCATGCTGCGCTTGCTTTCCTCATTGAGTGGCCTGACCTGATCGGGGCCGCCAAACTGGTGGAAGACCGTGTGCAAGAGCTTAATGGCGCGCTGTCACATATCCTCACCCCCGCTGCAGAGGCGTTGCGCGCACGGCACCCACGGGCTGCGATGCTGCTGTGGCGGGCGATGATTAATGAAACATTGTGGGAAGCGCGCACGGCCCGTTATGCGGCGGCGGCGGACCACCTGATGGATTGCGCGGCCGCAGATAGCGAGATCGAGACATACGGCAGCTTTGCCTCCCACGATAAATTCCTCCGGACACTGCGCGAGACGCATAAGCATAAAGCTTCCTTCTGGAAGCGCGTACCCTAAAGCCCGAGCCGCGCGATGCTTTTTTCGGCGGCGCTGACAAAGCGCGCATTGCGGCTGGGGTCCTCCGCCATACGCGTGATGTTCCAGCCGACATAAGTACACGCGCGCAGCGCCTCGAACAGGGGCAGGGAGGCGGTGTCCAGCTGTCGCAAGCTTTGGTAACCCGCTACTGTCGCCTCTGCGAGCGCGCCTGACGGATCTGTGCGCCTGCTGCGGAAAGTGACAGTCGCCACGTCGAACAATCGGTGGCCAAAACCGCCATCGTCAAAATCGATGGGAAAGAGCGTGCCGCCCTCAACCATCACATTGTCAGGCACCAGATCGGCATGGATCAGTCCTATGTCTGGCATCTGCAATTGCGTCAGCGCATTCTCAGCCTTGGTGCGAAACTGCGTGAAGATCGCCTGCTGAGCATCTGAAAGTGCTGCATTTTCCCAGAATTTACCCCAAGTCGGCGCATCCCCCGCAATATCCCACGCTGGCCGCTCAAATCCAGCGGGCGGCGTCCAAGTATCGGCAAGCGCGTGCATCTGCGCCATCAGACGGCCGAGGTCAAAGTAGACCTCGTCGGTCGCCTCCACCTCGCTAAGCGTGCGACCGTTTATCCATGTGAGCATGTCGATCATAGTGCCATCATGGCTCAAAAGGTGGCTGCCATCAGAAGCCGCGATGGGCGCTGGAACGGCGATACCTTTCTGCGAAAGCATGTCCATCCACAACAGCTCGGACTTGAGTTCCGCCTCGCTGCGGTAGCCGCGCCTGTGCAAGCGCAAGGCTGCTGTGCGCTGGGGCAGATCAACACGGAAGACGTGGTTCTCACGGGCTGCAATCAGAGTAATTGGCGCATCGCCCAAACTCCAATGCAGACGCGCTGCGGTAATCAGCGCCTCAGTCAACGGCTGGCCCTAGGTGATCAAGTGCTGCATCCAGCGTCTTGAGCAGAAAATCGGCGTGCGCTTTGCTGAATGTCATCGGCGGGCGGATTTTCAGGGTGTTGTAGTGCACGCCTAGCTTGTTCAGAAGCACGCCGCGGTGGCGCATCTCGTTAGCGAGGCGAACTGCATAGCCCGTAGCAGGGGCTTTGGTGGCGCGGTCCGTGACAAGTTCGGCGCCAAAGAACAGGCCGTAGCCGCGTACATCGCCGATACATTCGTGCTTTTCCGCCAGCCTGAGCAAGCCTTCGTGGGCATAAGCGCCGACATTGCGGGCGTTTTCCTGCAATCCCTCATCCTCAATCACATCCAGTACGGCCATCGCAGCCGCGCAAGATACTGGATTGCCGCCGAAAGTGTTGAAATAGCGAAAGCTTGCGCGGAAGGCGGCCATGATATCGGGGGTTGTCGCAACAGCGGCGACAGGATGACCGTTTGCCATAGGCTTGCCCATGGTGACTATGTCGGGCTGCTCGCCGATGCGCTGGTGGCCCCAGAATGCCTCTCCGTTACGCGCAAAACCGGGCTGAACCTCGTCTGCGATGAACAGACCACCCGCGCGGCGCACCACATCGAGAGTAGGGGCGAGCCAGCCTGCCTCCAGCACGGGGAAGCCTTCATTGAGGAAAGCGGGACATAAAATGATCGCGGAAAAGCCGATGCCGCTGGCCTCCAGATCATCAATGGCTTCCTGCACCTTGTCGGCAAAGGCCTGTGCGTGGGGCATGCCACCCTCACCGCCGAGGGGGCGGTAGCTGTCGGGGGCAGGGACGTGGCGCACATGGCTACCGTCGCCCGTCCCGGGGGGATTGGTCGCACTAAGCTGGGCCACCACAGTCGTATTGCCGTGATAGGTGTGATCGGTGGCGATGACACCGCGCTTTCCTGTCACCGCCTCAGCCATGCGCAGGGCAATGTCGTTCGCCTCGGATCCTGTGCAGGTCATGATTGCGGTGGTAATGTCGCTTTCAAACGTTGCGGTCAGCCGCTCGACATAGTCGAGGATGCCCTCGTGCAGGTAGCGCGTGTGGGTGTTGAGCATCCCCGCCTGCTGCGTAATCGCCTCCACCACGCGGGGGTGGCGGTGGCCCACATGGGCTACGTTGTTATAGCAATCGAGGTATTTTCGCCCATCCGCATCCCACAGCCAGACACCGCTCCCGCGTACCAGATGGAGGGGATCGTCGTAGAATGTCGAGACATTCGGGCCCAAAAGTCGCGCGCGGCGCTCCATCAGATCAGCGGTAGATGTCATGCAGCACTCCGGTTGCTTGGTTGCCCTTCAAGGTACAGAGATTTGCAGGGGCGGGGAAGAGCTGCTTCTCGCTAAAGCAGTTCTGATACAGGCGTGTGAGCATCGAGGCCGATATGTGCGCGCAGTTTTACGCGGGCGCGGGCGAGGCGGGACATCACTGTGCCTACTGGAAGCCCGAGCTGGGCAGCAATTATGCTAGGGCTTTGCTCGCCATCGAGGACCATCTGCATAACCGCTGACTGCTCTGCCGGCAGGCGGGCAATGGCACTGTGAAGGGTGCTTAGCGCAAGGCGACTGTCGGCAACGGGCGCGATGCTGGCGCTGTCTTCCTCCAATTCGGCGTGCTCGGGAGAGGCGCGCCAACTTGCACGCGCGATATTCTGAAGAATGATCATGGCATAATGCTCGGGGGCGTCGATGCCTTGTCGCTGCGCGCGCGTGATCAGGCGCAGCACTGCCTCCTGAGCCATATCCTCGGCATCACAGGGTTGCGCGCCCAAGCGGCGGGCACGGCGGTTCAGGCGTTTGGCAAGTCTGCTGAGATCGATGTCGTCGGTACATGGGGTCATTATTTGTGTCCTGCTGTCTGGTGTTTTGCCCAAGCATGACGGGATTTAGAGTTTCAACCAGACGGGGAATTTCCGCCGATACAGCAAAGCGGGGCTTTTTGGGCGGAGGCGCGCGCACCGGGTGCATCCCCATCGGCGGGGCACCGCGCTTTCACGGGGCAAGGCAAAGGAGCATGGACGCGAAACAGCTTTTTCGCCTCTAACATTGTGAGAACGGCAATAACGCTGCTCTCGATCCAGAAGAACAACGATAACAATTACAGGAGATACCACATGACACATGTTAAAACCTTCGCCGTGATCGCAGCGACAGCACTTTGCGTGCCTGCATTTGCGATGGGCCAAAGCGCGACCCAAGCGGACAGCAACGAAGACGGTGTGCTGAGCCTCGCCGAGGTCCAAGCGGTCTATCCGCAAGTGACCGAGGACATGTTTACGACGGCTGACCTCAATGGTGACGGCGCGCTTGAGGATGCCGAGGTCAAGGCCGCTCAGGAAGCGGGCCTGATGCCGTCTGGCTAAGCGCTTTTGAGATTGCGTGCTTCTGTGGCAGCAGGGCACGCATGTTGTCAGAGGTCCGGATACCCCCCCAGGGCGCGGACCTCTGACATTTTTTCGGTTGATTACCCTTTCAGGTGGATATTGAACCTTTCCCGAATGGCGCGGTCGGTCGCGGGGTCTAGGGCAGCAGCGGAAGGCGCGCTCAGGATCGCTTCCTTCCGCGCGGTGGCCGTCTCCAGCAGATCGGGCTTTTCCATTTCTACCCATTCCTTGGGCGACATGCGGTTGCCGTAGGTGGGGTAACAGTGATCGCTTTGCATACGGCTCAGCGTCGCGGCCGTGCCGAGGTAGTGACCTGGCCCACCCATGCAAACTTCGGCTATCTGGTCGAGGGCCAGCGTCTCGTCGTTGACCTCGATCCCGCGCACACAGCGCAGGGCCTGACCGATCACATCATCACCCAAAATCAGGCTCTCGTGGCAGAACCCCAGCAGAGACGCATGCATGCCCGCGGCCTCATAGATCATGTTGCAGCCCGCAAGCCCCGTCATCACGTTGGAGCACATCGTCTCCCATCCCGCCTGCATGTCGGGGAGCTTGCTGTCGGCAATGCCCGCCGCCGCACCACCAGGAAGATCGTAAAAGCCATGCATCTGTGCGCAGCCCGCCGACAGGAGCGCCTGCTCGCCGGAGCCGCCTGTCATGGCGCCCGTGCGCAGGTCCAGCCCGAAAGGCCATGTCCCGAAGATCACAGGATGACCGGGCTTCACGGCAGTGACATAGACCAGCCCTGCTAGACATTCGGCCACCGCCTGCACGATCGCGCCCGCCACGGTTGAGGGCGCAGTGGCGCCAGCCATGCCTGCGGAGAGGAGCAGCACGGGCATGCCGTGTTTGATACACTCCTCCATGACCTCACAGCTCTCGGTTGCGAATTTCATCGGTGGCACGACAAAGCAGTTTGAATTGCACACAAATGGCCGCTCGCGCCACTTGTCCTCCCCGCCCGCAATCATGTGCAGCATCTCGATTGCTGGTGCGACAAAGGAGGGCTCGGTAAAGGAGGTGCCAATGTGTTTCGTGGTGCCTGTCACGCAGGCGTAGATCGAATTGTAGTCCATTTCCATGTTGTCGGGGATGTCGCGACAGACCATAGGGCGCTGGCAAAAGTGCAGATTGTCCAATGTGTTGATGATCTTGGACGCATCGTGCAGATCCTGTACGCCGCATTCGCGGTAGTTCTTGCCGTCGATGTCCACCAGATGCACCGCTGCGCCTGCGGTGCCGTAATGCACACGCGTGCCCGACAGGTCGAGGTCATTAAGCCCGTCACGGCTCGCCAGTGTGATGGAGCGGTTGGCGCGTGCAAGAGCGTCCTCCACCAGCCCACGGGGAAAGCGGATGCGCCCGTCATCGCCTTGGGTACAGCCTGCGCCCGTTAGGTACGCCACGCCGGAGGGCGGTGCATCGGCAAGGCCGATCGTCTCGAGCGCGTCTAGGGCCGCATGATGGATTTTGAGGACGTCAGCCTCGGAGAGCGGTTTGTATTGGCCGCCCTCTAGGCCTGCGCGCACGGGGCGCAGATTGTCGGGTAGGGCGGTCGAGCGCGCAGCACGGCGCGCCGCGCGGCCACCAGAGCGGGAGGATGTTTGCACATTCATATCGGTTAACTTTCATCAAAGGAGAGAGGCAGGGCGGATGACAGCGTCTTGCTCGCGGGCGCGCCCCGTGCTGCGCGGCCACGCTCTGCTCCGATGGTGCGGATCACCAGTGTCAAAGTGCAGG
The DNA here is from genome assembly GCA_913060815.1 of uncultured Sulfitobacter sp. GTDB lineage: Bacteria > Pseudomonadota > Alphaproteobacteria > Rhodobacterales > Rhodobacteraceae > Sulfitobacter. Next base: position 124,882 of record CAJXSZ010000006.1, read on the forward strand.
TCGGGTGCTGCATCGATTGCTCCTCTTCCGCCTTCAGCTTGGGAAAGAGAGGCGACTTGTTCTGTCCTGTTTGCGACGCCGTGATCTGTTTGCGAACTGCGATTTATAGGCGTGCGATTGCCTGTAGGTGGCTGTGCTGGCGAGGTTCCGCTGGTCAATCTTCACGTATCAAAAGGGGGCGGAACCAACGAGGGCCACCAGTCGTTAGGGTGCTGACGGGACAGATAACATCCGTCCGAAAACACAAATACTTGAGGAGATACCCATGAAAACGATGCAGAAAATCAGCCTGAGCCTTGCGACAGCAGGCACGCTGCTTGGTACCACTGCACTTGCAGGCAACCTTGCCGACCCAGTGGTCGAGAGCGTTGCAACGCCAGTCTACGACGTTCCAGTCGCTGCTTCGGATTGGACCGGCTTTTACGGCGGTCTGAACCTTGGCTACGGCGATGTTGATGGCACGGGCGCTGCTGACGGAGATGATACCACCTACGGTGTGCACCTCGGCTATGACTACGATTTTGGCGATTATGTCTTGGGCGCAGAACTCGAATATGATGACGCCGATATCGATCTTGGGGGCGCCGCCAATACCGATAGCGTGTCACGCATCAAGCTGCGTGGCGGCTATGATCTGGGGCGCACGTTGATCTACGCCACAGCAGGTGCCGCCAAATTGCAGACCTCTATTGGCGATGACACGGGTGAGTTCTTCGGCCTCGGTGTGGCGTATCAGGTCACGGACCAGTTTACAGTCGGGGGCGAAGTGCTTGAGCACCGTTTCGACGATATCGGCGGAACTGGCGTGGATGCGGATGCAACCACCTTCAACTTCCGCGGCTCCTACCGCTTCTAAATATCAGACGAAGTAAGAAGGAAGGGCGCACCTGTAACGGGTGCGCCCTTTTTTCGTTTAACTGGCCGAGGCAAGGCTCTCGGCAAAGCTGCACAGGGTTTTCATCGCTTGCTCGAATGCGCCATCCTCGATGGTCATGGCTACGCGCAAGTGCCCTGCGGCAGCGCTGCCGAAGCTTTCACCGGGCATGGTGGCGATGTGGTGTTTCTCCAACAGCGCATAGGCGAAAGCCTCACCGCTGAGCCCTGTGGCCGATATATCAAGCATCATATACATTGCTCCGCCGTTAGGCACGGCCCCCACAACATTCTGGGACGCAAGCACATCAAGCGCGATCTGCCGGCGGCGGCGGAAAGGCTCTGCGATTTCTTCCTCGAATGCGGTGCCTTGGTTCAACGCGAACACTGCCGCCTCCTGAATGAACCCCGGAACCCCGTAAGTGGTATGGGTAGCAAGGTTGATCATATGACTGACGATCTCCTCCGGCCCCACGATCCAGCCGATGCGCGATCCTGTCATGGCGTGGCTCTTGGACATGGAGCCAACGACCAGCGTCCGCTCTGCCATGCCCTCCAGCGCGCGGGGTGACAGATGTGCACTTTCCCAGATTTGCGTGTCGTACACCTCATCCGAGATCAGCCATAGATCGTGGGCGCGACAGACTTGTGCGATCCCCTCCATCGTCTCGCGGGTATAGACAACCCCCGTCGGGTTGTTTGGAGAGTTGACGAGCAGCGACTTCGCGCCTTTGGCTACGGCGTCAATATCGGCGGCGCGGGGCTGGAACGCCTCCGATGCACGGGCCTCGATCGCTACAGGCACCGCAGAGGCTGCGCGCAGTGTGCCAGGGTAGGTGGCATAATACGGATCGATATAGAGGCCAGTATCACCGGGGTCGATCACTGCCGTATGCGCTGCAAACAGGGCTGACTGCCCTCCGGGCGTGATCATCACATTCTCTGGACGCGTGGGCACACCCGTGCGCTCGGTCACGCGGGCAGCAACAGCTTCGCGTAGCGCAGGAATGCCGGGAATGGAGGCATAGCCGGTGTGCCCGCCCATCGCGGCACGGTGCATGTCCTGCAGAATGGGGGCCGCCGTGCGGATGTCATGCTCGCCGATGGTGAGTTCCGTTACATCGGTCCCAGCCGCGATCATCTCGCGCGCTTTGTTAAAAACCTCCCACCCGTCAGAGCCGCCACTCAGCAATGTGCTGATCCGATTTGATGCCTGCATGATCTGTCCTTTCACTTGTTTTCGCAGGGGCGCAGAGCGATACGCTTTTGTCAATCAACCTTGACCGCTGCGGTATTGCTGGGGTACGCATTCACCATGACAAAAATGATGATCATTATCTGTTGTACGATTACCTGCTGAGATACCTCGCGGGCCTTGATCACGTTGTTTTATTCTATCTGAAACTGTGCCATGTCCCGCGCAACACTGCGCCTCAAGGACCTATGCCATGACCACGATCAAGCTCCACAACACAAAGACCCGCAAGCGCGAGGAATTTGTGCCTATCGACCCGCAAAACGTGCGCATGTATGTCTGTGGTCCTACGGTCTATGACCGCGCCCATCTGGGCAATGCGCGGCCTGTGCTGGTGTTTGATGTGCTGAACCGTCTGTTGCGCCATGTCTATGGCGAGGACCATGTCACCTATGTGCGCAACTTTACCGATGTGGACGACCGCATCAACGAGACCGCGCAAAAGCGCAAGGCGGCAGGGGCGGAAGGCACGCTGGAAGAGCTGATCCACGAGCGCTCGAACGAGACCATCGATTGGTACCACGCGGATATGGACGCGCTGGGCGCTGCGCGGCCTGACCATGAACCCCGCGCAACTGAATATATCGCCCAGATGATCGCGATGATTGAAGAGCTAATTGCCAAAGAGCACGCCTATGAGGCCGAAGGCCATGTGCTCTTCGCCGTAGACAGCTGGCGCGAGCACTACGGTGAGCTTTCGGGCCGCAGCGTCGACGACATGATCGCAGGCGCACGGGTCGAGGTCGCTCCCTATAAGCGCAACCCGATGGATTTCGTCATGTGGAAACCGTCCCCCGCAGGTCTGCCCGGATGGGACAGCCCTTGGAGTAAAGGGCGTCCGGGGTGGCACATCGAATGCTCGGCCATGGCGAAAGAGCTGTTGGGCGAGCATTTTGACATCCACGGCGGTGGCAACGACCTGATGTTCCCCCACCACGAGAACGAAATTGCACAAAGCTGCTGTGCCAACGGCACGGACAAGATGGCCAACGTCTGGATGCATAACGAGATGCTTCAGGTGGAGGGCAAGAAGATGTCCAAGTCTTTGGGCAACTTCTTCACCGTGCGCGATCTGCTGGACCAAGGTGTCCTGGGCGAGGTCATCCGCTTTGTGATGCTGAGCACGCATTACAGAAAGCCGATGGATTGGACGGAGAAGAAGCGGGAGGAGGCTAAGGAGACGCTTACACTCTGGAAGCGCTTAGCCGACGCGGATCGTGACTATGTTCGTGAAAATTTCACGGGTTCTAAACCACCTTCCGAGCTGATCAGCGCATTGTCAGATGATTTGAACACGCCGTTAGCGATTACCCAGATGCACGCCTTGGCGAAACAGGCGAAAACTTCTCGAGAAGCACAGGTAAAGCTAGCTGAAGCAATGACGTTTTTGGGTTTCGATGCCTTTGAGATTTGGGATCACTCGTTTGGTGTTTCTCTAGAACACAGCTTCGGTGAGTTAGAAGACTATGAGCAGTTGCTTTTCAATGCCCGTGAGCTTGCAATGAAAACTAAAGATTTCAGTGAAGCCGATAGAATAAAAAGTATGTTGATTGCCGCTGGTCTTGAGGTTCGGATATCGAAAACCGAGGTAAAGATTGATACCACAACTAACTTCGATCCCGCCAAACTGGAAACCCTTAAATGATGCGCCTCACACCGCAGACCTGTTCCCGTTCGAGGGGGGGGCTTGTCCCCGCCCGTGGGGGCGAACGGGGACAGGTCGTGCTGCGCGCACGACCTAAAGAAGAGGGATGTGGCACATGAAAACCCGCCTTTCCCTATACGACACAACCCTGCGCGACGGCCAACAGACCCAAGGCGTGCAATTCTCCACCGAGGAGAAGGTTGCCATCGCCAGATCTCTCGACGCGCTGGGCGTGGACTACATCGAGGGCGGCTGGCCCGGGGCTAACCCGACCGACAGCGCGTTTTTCGACACTGCGCCCAAGACCCGCGCGACAATGACCGCCTTTGGCATGACCAAACGCGCAGGCATGTCCGCGCAGAACGACGATGTGCTGGCCGCTGTGATGAACGCTGGCACGCAGAGCATCTGTCTGGTCGGAAAAACCCATGATTTCCACGTCACCACTGCGCTGGGCATCACGCTGGTAGAGAACACAGAGAACATCGCCGCATCCATCGCTCACATCGTGGCGCAGGGGCGCGAAGCGCTGTTTGACGCGGAGCATTTCTTTGACGGGTACAAGGCCAATCCTGACTACGCGCTGGAAGCGATCCGCGCCGCCTATGACGCAGGTGCGCGTTGGACTGTGCTCTGCGATACCAACGGTGGCACGCTGCCTTCGGAGGTGGGGCGAATCACGGCGGAGGTGATTGCAGCGGGTATTAGCGGCGACCGCCTTGGCATCCACACCCATGACGACACCGAGAACGCGGTTGCCTGCACATTGGCCGCCGTTGACGCAGGGGCGCGACAGATCCAAGGAACGCTCAACGGGCTCGGAGAGCGCTGCGGCAATGCCAACCTCACCACACTCATCCCGATCCTGAAATTGAAAGAACCCTACGCCTCTACCTATGAGACGGGCGTAAGCGATGCGGCGCTCCAAGACCTCACCCGCACCTCGCGGATGCTGGATGAGATTCTCAACCGTGTGCCGCTGCGGCAGGCGGGATTTGTCGGCTCCTCGGCTTTCGCCCATAAGGCGGGGCTGCACGCTAGTGCGATCCTCAAAGACCCGTCCACCTACGAGCATATCGATCCCGCCGTGGTCGGCAATGCGCGCATCATTCCCATGTCCAATCAGGCGGGCCAGTCGAACCTGCGCCGCCGTCTGGGCGATGCGGGGCTTGACGTGGCCAAGGGCGATCCGGCGCTGGGCAGGATCCTTGACGAGGTTAAGGCACGCGAGGCCGAGGGCTATAGCTATGACACCGCGCAGGCGAGCTTCGAGCTGCTCGCGCGTAAGGTGCTGGGCAGAATGCCGCAGCTTTTCGAGGTCAAACGCTACCGCGTCACCGTTGAGCGGCGCAAAAACAAATACGACCAGATGATCACGCTGTCCGAGGCTGTGGTCGTGGTGAAGGTGGACGATGAAAAGCGCCTGTCCGTGTCCGAAAGCATGGATGAGACGGGTGGAGATCGCGGCCCCGTCAACGCCCTGAGCAAAGCGCTGGTCAAAGACCTTGGACAATATTCGGCGCTACTCGAAGACTGGCGTCTGGTGGATTTCAAGGTTCGCATCACCCAAGGCGGCACCGAGGCTGTAACCCGCGTTATCATCGACAGCGAGGATGCACAGGGCCATCGCTGGTCAACGGTTGGTGTGTCAGCCAACATCGTCGATGCGTCATTCGAGGCGCTGTTGGACGCCATCAGATGGAAACTCATTCGGGACAGGGCTTAGGATATGGTTATTTCAATTCTTAAAGCAGTCGGCATTTCACTGGTTATCACGCTGGTTGTGGCCACGATTTTGGTCCTCACCCAACAGCCCAAGCAGATGAGCGGCGAGGGAGGCCTTGATTTCAGTAACCAGTTGAATGTGGGGCGTTCGGAGGCAGCACCGTTGCAAAGCATTGCCATGCGCGACGGCTACCCGCTTCAGGTGCGCACCTATGGCGGTGCAGACAATGTCCCCCTGCTGGTGTTGATTCACGGTTCTGGTTGGCACGGGCTGCAGTTTGATAGTCTTGCCGCCAATCTGGCAGGTAAAGCTGATGTAATTGTGCCCGATCTGCGTGGCCATGGGACAGCACCCGGACGGCGCGGTGACATCGACTATATCGGCCAGTTCGAGGATGATCTGGCCGATATGATCAAAGCAGTGGCCAAGCCCGAGCAGCCTGTGATCATGGCAGGCCACAGCTCGGGCGGCGGGCTGGTGGTGCGCTTTGCAGGAGGCAAGCATGGCGATCTCATCGACGGTGCGGTGCTCATGGCACCTTTCCTACACCACAATGCCCCTACGATGCGCGAGAATGCAGGCGGCTGGAGTCAAATTCTGCTGCGCCGCATCATCGGGCTGAGCATCCTCAATACATTCCAGATCAAAGCGTTCAACCATCTGCCGATCGTGCAGTTTAACATGCCCCAAGCCGTGCTGGACGGCCCGCTCGGGGATACGGCGACAACGCAGTATTCCTACCGTTTGAACACTTCCTTTGCGCCGCGCGGCAACTACCTTGAAGATGTGGCGTCCTTGCCGCGGTTTGTCCTGCTCGCAGGGAGCGCGGATGAAGCGTTTATCTCATCCGAGTATGCGCCGACGATGGGAGCCGTCACGGATAAAGGGCGCTTTGACATGATCCTCGGTGCGACCCATCTGGACATCGTGAACGATCCGCGCACCCAAGGCATCATCGGAGGTTTTTTGGATGAGTTCTGAGTATACTATGGAAGATTTCTTCAAGCTGCACCGCGACTTGCCGCGCGAAGGTCCGGGCGAGCCTGCGGATGTGGCATGGGCCGCCAGCCTGCTGGACCTGCCTGCACGTGCGCAGATTGCGGATGTGGGCTGTGGCTCAGGCGGGGATGTGGCGGCTCTTTTGGAGACTGCGGAACTTGCGCAAGTAACCGCGCTCGATCAGGTGCCACATTTCGTGCAGGCTGTGCGCGATGCGTGGCGCGGCAACGACCGCGTTACTGTGCTCAAGGCCGATATGGCGACCATTGCCAATCAGTATGATCTGATCTGGTGTGCAGGCGCTGTCTATTTCATGGGGGTCGAGCGGGCGCTGACGGCATGGCGCAAGGCGCTGCGGCCGCGCGGAGCTATCGCCTTTTCCCAAGCATGCTGGTTCACCGACGTGCGCTCGGACCGCGCGCAGGCATACTGGGCGCGTGAATATCCGCAGATGACGGATGAAGCGGGCCTAGGGGCGCAGATCGCCGCAGCTGGCTATGAGATCGTCGGTCAAAGAAGGCTCAGCGACGCCGCATGGCAGGCCTATTTTGACCCTATCGCGGAACGCAGCGATGCTTTGCGTGCGCAGGCAGATGAGGGCCTTTTGAATGTGCTTGATGAAGCTGAGGAAGAGGCCGCGTGCTGGAATGCGCACCGCCATGAGTACGGTTATGTCCTGAGCGTTGTGCGCCCGCGATGACGTGGTCCGACGACCTCAACGCCTGCGCCGCAATTGTGGAGCGCGGCGATCCCCTGCGCTTTCGCACGGCGATGATGGCGCCTGTTTCTGCGCGGGCCAAGCTTTTTGCGCTTTATGCTTTCAACGTGGAGGTAAGCCGTGCGCCGTGGGTGACCCAAGAGGCCATGATCGCCGAGATGCGCCTGCAATGGTGGCGCGATGTGCTCGAAGAGATTGCAGCGGGCGGGCCTGTGCGCCGACACGAGGTAGCGACACCGCTGGCCGAGGTGCTGAGCGCGGATCAGGCGCGGTTGCTTGATACGCTGGTGGCCGCAAGGCGCTGGGATATCTACCGCGATCCATTCGAGGATGAGGTGCATCTGACACGCTATATCGATGAGACGGCAGGGCATTTGATGTGGGTGGCTGCATCACTGCTGGGGCAGGCGGAGGAGGGTCCTGTGCGCCGCGCCGCTTACGCTGGTGGCATCGGCGCATGGTTGCGTGCCATTCCTTCGCTGGAGGAAGCGGGGCGTGTGCCATTGCTGGACGGCACGCCAGCGGGGGTTGTTGCCCTCGCGACAGGCGGGCTGGCGGCACTGAATGAGGCGCGCGGCGCACGGCAAAAGGTCGCGCGCGCCTGTGCGCCAGCCTTGTTGCTTGCCACGGCGGCGGAGCCTGCGCTCCAACATGCAGCCAAGCATCCGCAGGCGGTTGTCGAAGGTACGCTACCAGACGCGGGCTTGGCCTTTACTCTGCGCGCGGCCTTGGGGCGCTGGTAGGCGCAGGTTCAAGCGATCTGGTTGCGCCGTTCACGCAGGCTCAACCAGATGAGCGAGCCACCCGCGAGGATCAGGAAGGGGATCATGGCATAGTTGACTGCTGCCCATCCCGCTTCAGCCGTGCCACCAGAGCAGTTCATCAACCCGCCAGAGGCCAGCGAGGCCACGGTCACGCCGCCGAATACCAACAGATCATTGAGGCCCTGCATGCGGCCACGCTCCTCAGGAGCATGGGCACCAGCCAACATAGTCGTCGCGCCGATAAAGCCGAAGTTCCAGCCGATCCCCAAGAGGATGAGCGCAATAAAGAAGTTCTCAAGCTCGACCCCCATGAGTGCTACGACCCCCGCAAGGCCAAGGATCGCGATCCCGCTGCCTACGATTCTTTCGACGCCGAATTTGTTGATCAGATGGCCTGTAAAGAAGGACGGCGCAAACATGGCCAGCACGTGGCCCGTGACCACGAAGCCTGCGATGACTTTGAACATGGCAGACGTCTCGGAGCCTGCGAACATATCGGCAAAGAAGGGCGGTACGGACGTATAGCCCGCAATGCCGCAACCGACAACGGCCAGCGGCGTGGAGGTCATCACAAGGTTCATCAGCGCGTAGGACACCATGGCACAGATCACCGCAACGGCGATGCGTGGCGTGCGGATAAGCTCCATCCGCGTGCGTCCTTTAGGGGCATCCACGGCAGGGGCAGGCGGCTTGGGAATGTCGATGAAAAAGAACAGCACTGAGCCCACGATATTGAGCACGGCAACAGCCACATAGGTGCCGACGAAGGGCACCGCCGACAGGCTCAGCGAAGTGGCAGAGGCCAGCTGTGGCCCGATTACAGCAGCGGCAAGCCCCCCCGCCATCACATAGGAGATCGCCTTGGCGCGGTATTCATCGGAGGCTGTGTCCGCAGCAGCAAAGCGGTAGAAGCCTTGGGCCGACATGTAGATGCCTGTAAGAAAGGAGCCCGCCAGAAAGATCGGGAAGGAGGAGATAAGCAGACCGTAAGCTGCAATGAGTGCGCCTGCCGCACCGCCAGCGGCGCCAAGGAAGAAGCCTGCGCGCCGTCCGTATTTCTGCATGATCGCCGAGACGGGCGTTGCCGAAATCATCGAGCCGAGCACGATCATCGAAATCGGCAGGGTGGCAAAGCAGATGTTGCTGGCTAGCGAGCCACCCGCCAGACCGCCTACGAGAAAGATCATCGGCATTTGCGAGCCAAGAATGGCTTGCGCTGCGACCAGTACTTTTACGTTTCGTTTGGCGCGAATGTCGTCGATCATGGTGGTCTTCCCCTTGGCTTGCAGTATCGGTAGCGCCGCGCGCTAAAGGGGGCAACCCCTGCTGGGCTCTTGTGTCTGGGGCGCAGGGGGCTAAACCTGAGCGGGATGAAACGCGCACCCCATATTCTCTTGCTTGGCGGCAGCCATGAGGCACGGCGCATGGCACAGGCGCTGATGCAGGCGCAGATATCCTATGAGGACTGGATCTCGGAGGCGCCACGCGGGATGGCGCAGATGCCGCAAATTCCGCGCCTCATGCGGTTCACGTCATGTGCGGATATGCAGGACGCCATCACTCAGGGCGGGTTTAGCGCAGTGATTGATGCCAGCCACGGGTTTGATGCCGCCACAACACGGCAGGCTCAGGCCGCAGCAGACGCGTTAGAGTTGCCATACCTGCGCATCACTCGTGCGAAGTGGTCAGCGGATGGCTTGGCCAATGTGCGCTCCGTCGCTAATGTGGCGCAAGCAAATGCACGGGTTCGCCGCGGCTCACGCGTATTCAGCGCGACAGGATGGGACAGCTTGGCGGACTACGCGGAGTTCAAGGGCGAGGTGCTTATGCTGCGCCAGACACGGCGGCATAGCCGACCTGCGCCCTATCCGTTTGTGAAACTGGTTTTCAACGATCCGCCCTTCACGATCCAAGGCGAACAGGCGCTGTTTCAAAAGCTTAGGGTAGATATGCTCATCTGTCGGAATCTGGGCGGTACAGCGAGCCGCCCCAAGCTTGACGCGGCCTGTGCGCTAGGACTTGAGGTGCTGCTCATTGATCCTCCTGCGCTCGCGGGCGGGGCGCTGACGGTTGCCGAGGTCGAAGATGCGATGGATTGGTTGAACGGGCTATGACGCGCCTGATTGAAACGCAGGAAGACGTGGACGCAGGGGCCATATGGCTTGGCGTGCAAGAGCCGCGATTTGCAGACGCGCTTGCGCAGACAGGGACGCTGCCCCTGCGGCTTGCCCCCGACGGCTTTGCAGCGCTGTTCAACAAGATCGTGAGCCAGCAAGTCTCGGTCGCTTCTGCGCGCGCGATCTGGGGCAGGGTGGAGGAGGCGGGGCTGGTCACGCCCGAAGCTGTGCGGGCTGCTGGTGAGGAAGACCTCAAAGCGGTGGGCCTAAGCCGTCCGAAAATGAAATACGCTTGGGCGCTGGCGGAGGCGGATATCGACTATGACGCGTTGCGCAATACACCAGATGCACAAGTGATCGAGACACTGACAGCTGTGACGGGCATCGGGGTATGGACTGCGCAAGTTTATGCGATGTTTAACCTCGGGCGGCCAGACGTCTTTGCCCCTGGTGATCTGGCGCTACAAGAAGCGGCGCGTATCCTGTTTGATCTGCCTGAACGGCCCACCGCGAAAGAGCTGGAACGGAAGGCGCAGGACTGGTCTCCGTGGCGCGCGGTTGCAGCGCGTCTTCTCTTCACCTACTACCGTATCAGCAAAGATCGGGAAGGAATAACATGACACGAGTCCTCAACTCAGAACGCCGCGAACCTGTCTCGGGGGAGACCCGCTCTGTGGTGGTGTTCCTGCACGGCTATGGCGCCAATGGTGCGGACCTGCTGGGCCTTGCCGATCCTTTGGGAGAGCACCTGCCAGACACGCTGTTCATCGCTCCCGATGCGCCCGAGAGCGTGGCAGGCATGCCCAATGGCTACCAGTGGTTCCCGATCCCGTGGATCGACAACTCTTCCGAGGAAGAAAGCGCGCGCGGCATGGCCCAAGCGGTCGACGATCTGAACGCCTTTCTCGATGCGCTGATGGTGGATGAGGACGTGCTGCCCGAACAGGTTGTGCTGTTCGGCTTTTCCCAAGGCACGATGATGAGCCTGCACGTTGCCGCGCGCCGCGAGGATGAAGTGGCAGGGGTTGTCGCCTTTTCGGGCCGTTTGCTAGAACCAGAGAGCCTTAAGGACGAGGCCGTCTCGCGCCCTGCGATCCTGCTTATTCACGGTGACCAAGACGACGTGGTGCCGCCGCAATCGCTGCCCGAAGCGGCCGAAGCGCTGCAAGAGGCGGGTTGGACCGATGTGTACGCCCATATCATGAAGGGTACGGCCCATGGCATCGCACCTGACGGCCTATCCGTGGCGCTTGCGTTTATGCGTGACAAACTGGGGCTGTAGCACCTGCGACATCTTGTGTGCTTAAGGGGCTTGCCAGCTTTAAGCCACGAGATATAGTCGTCCTTAGTAGGTAGAGGATGGCGTGCAGATGGACGGCAATTTCAGGACCGAATTTACGAGAAACCCCGCGGCCTTGCGGGACAGGCCTGCGCTTGTTCTCAATGCGGATTACCGCCCGCTGAGCTATTACCCGCTGTCGCTGTGGTCATGGCAGGATGCGGTGAAGGCCAAATACCTCGATCGTGTGGATATTGTCGCGGAATATGAAGAATGTGTGCACAGCCCCACGACCACGCTGCGCATCCCGTCGGTGGTTGTGCTCAAGGATTATGTGAAGCCGCAAAAGAAGGTGGCGTTCACGCGGTTCAACCTGTTTCTGCGCGATGAATTCCGCTGCCAGTATTGCGGGGCGCGTGGCGATCTGACGTTTGACCATGTGGTGCCTCGCGCCAGCGGCGGCGTGACGAGCTGGCAAAACGTTGTGGCGGCGTGCAGCCCGTGCAATCTGCGCAAAGGCTCCAAATCGTTACACCAGACAGGCTACAAGCTGCGCAAACCCCCGCGCCAGCCCGAGGCCGAAGCGCTTCGCAATATGGGCCGGAAATTCCCTCCCGGACATCTGCACGACAGCTGGATGGATTTTCTATATTGGGATGCCGAGCTGGAAGCGTAGAGACGCGAATGCCGGAGGCAAACCTCCTGTACCATCTATGCGGCGTGCCCGAATGCGACGCTTGGCGCTGTGCCTAGATATCCACTGGCAATGCTCCGGAAACCTTCATTTGCCTAAGGATAAAGGTCGTCGTGGTCGTTCTGACAACCTTCAGTCCAAGTAGTTTGTGCATAATAAACTGTTCGAGGTTCTCGGGGTCCGTGGCCGCGACTTTCAATATGTAATCGAAATCGCCAGTAATGGACGCGCACTCCAGCACCTGCTCATTGGTGTCAATAAAGGTTTGGAACGCATTGATCGAAGACGGATCGTGGTCAACGAGCGAAACCTGAATATGCGCCAGCGCACGCAGGCCTAGCTTCTTTTCATTCAGGATAGCGGCATATCGGGTAATGTAGCCCTCATCTTCGAGCCGTTTGACACGTCGCCAGCACGGAGACTGGGACAGCCCCACAGCATCAGACAGCGTTTGAGTGCTTGCACGGCCGTCACGTTGCAGCTCCTTGAGGATCAACTTCTCGAATGTATCAAGCAATAATTTGCCTCCAAAATAAGATATCCAGAATATATTCTTCTGATTTTAGCCGATAATAGGTCAAGATAAAAGATAAACGCTTCATACTTGACGCTACTCTTCTTCGGGAAATACGCATTTAACCTCGAAGGATCAGCGCCCGATGACCCCCAACTTATATGTCTACCAAGCCATTGCCCGCGCGATCAGGGATCACGGGACGACCAAGCTGTTTGGCTTGATGGGGGACGCGAACCTGTTCATGGTCGACAGCTTTGTGCGCGACTGCGGTGGTGATTTCATACCTGCCGCGCATGAGGGCAGTAGCGTTTTGATGGCCGCGGCCTATGCCCATATTGCAGGGCATGTGGGCGTGGCCACTGTTACGCATGGGCCGGCCCTGACCAATTGTGCAACGGCGTTGACCGAAGCCGCCCGTGCGCACGCGCCGCTTGTTCTTTTGGCGGGTGACACGCCTGCTGACAATCCGCGCCATCTACAAAGCACCGATCAACGTGAGTTTGTGAAAGTCACGGGCGCGGGGTTTGTGCAGCTTCGCACGTATGCGACAGTGGCCGAAGATGTCGCAAAAGCCTTTTATCAGGCGCAGGTAGAGCGCCGTCCGATTGTCCTGAACATGCCTGTCGACTTCATGTGGCAGGAGACGGAGTACACCGCGCAGGTACTGGATGTGTTCTCCACCCCCGGCGGGGTTGCCGAGGGCGAAACGCTCGACAATGCGATCGGGATGATCGCCTCCGCGCGACGCCCGTTGATCCTCGCGGGGGGCGGGGCCATTCACGCCCACGACCAGTTGGTGAAATTGGCGGACCGGCTGGAAGCGCCGCTTGCAACCACCCTGCGCGCCAAGGGGCTTTTCAACGATCACCCCTACAACATTGACATCTTTGGTACGCTGTCCACCCCCGCGGCCTATGAGCTGATTGGACAGTCCGATTGCATCGTCTGTTTTGGCACAGCCTTGCATGATTTCACCACGGATCGCGGTAAGCTGATGAAGGACAAGCGGATCATTCAGATCGACACAGACCCCACAGCGATCGGTGGCGGTTTGCATCCTGATGCGGCCCTCGTTGCAGATGCCGCACTGGCCGCCGAGACCATTTTGTATTGGCTCAATGAGGCCGAGATCCCGCCAAGCGGCTTCACCCGTGATCTGGAGAATGCAACGCTGACCCGACATATCGACGGATCAGGCAAGGCAGCCGATGGCTTCGTCAATTATGTGGCGACGCTGGAGCGTCTCGAAGAGGCTTTGCCCAAGGATCGTGTGGTGGTCACCGACGGGGGGCGCTTTATGACCGAGGTTTGGTGTCGTGTGTCTGTTCCAGACCCGCAGAGTTTCCTTGGGACCGTTAATTTCGGCGCTATCGGCCTTGGGTTGCAGGAGGCGGTTGGCGCTGCGGTGGCGGCACCAGATCGCCCTGTTGTTTTGTTCAGCGGGGACGGCGGGTTCATGATGGGCGGGATCAATGAATTCAACACTGCCGTGCGTCTGGGATTGGATTTGATCATCATCATCGCAAACGATTCCGCCTACGGTGCGGAACACATCCAGTTTGTGGATCGCAAGATGGACCCAAGCCTGACTGAATTCTCGTGGCCATCTTTTGCAGACATCGCCAAGTCTCTTGGCGGAGAGGGTATGGAGGTGCGCACAAACGAACAGCTTGAAGCGGCCATGCAGGCGCTTGAGACGCGGTCGGGTCCGATCCTGATCGAGCTTCGCCTAGATCCAGCCGATGTGCCTCCGATGCGGATCTGAGGGTGAGTGAGGTTATGGCGTGGAGCAACCTCAAAGGAAGACCCTAAAGCGATGCGCCGAAACGGCAGGCCAGTCCCGCACCGCAGCTGATCATGCTGGGATTACAGATCGAGCTCGATCCACACAGGCACATGATCGGATGGTTTTTCGCGTGCACGCACGTCTTTGTCGATCTGGCAGTCGCGCAAACGGTCGGCGGTATAGGGGCACAGCAGGAAGTGATCAATGCGGATGCCGTTGTTACGGTTCCACGCGCCCGCTTGATAATCCCAGAAGCTGTAGTGCCCTGCACCTTGCGTGCGGGCGCGGAAGGCTTCGGTTAGGCCAAGATTGAGCAGGGCACGCCATTTTGCATGACTCTCAGGGCGATAGAGCGCGTCGCCCTCCCAGCTTTTGGGCGTGGCGGCGTCTTCTTCCTGCGGGATGATGTTGTAGTCACCCGCCATCAGGAAAGGCGTCTCTTCTGCCAGCAATTCCTCAGCGCGTGCGCGCAAACGGTCCATCCACCCCAGCTTGTAGGCGTATTTGCCGCCCTCGACAGGGGTGCCGTCGTCATTCAGTTTCACAGGATTGCCATTGGGCAGATAAAGCCCGCACAGGCGCACGGAATGGCTTTCGCCGACTACCGTGGCCTCGATGTAGCGGGCCTGTTCGTCGGCGTCATCGCCGGGAAGGCCGCGGGTCACATCCTCCAGCGGGTGTTTGGATAGGATGCCCACACCGTTGAATGATTTCTGCCCGTGGACCTCAACGTTATAACCGCGATCCTCGAAAATCTCGCGCGGAAAGGCTTCTTCCACGGATTTGATCTCCTGCATCAGGACAACATCGGGTTGCGCCTCATCAAGCCAGTCGGGCAGGGCGTTAATGCGGGCTTTGATGCCATTGATATTGAATGTGGCGATTTTCATGGCACAAGCTCCTTCAGCGCAGATGGCAAAGCTATCGCCCAATTGGCGCAGCAGGGCAAGCGGCCTTACCCCTGCGGCGCATGCGCACGGGGGAGAATGATTACTGGTAAAAGCTATATAAATATGCCACCATAAAATCGTGCGATACTGACGATCTGATGACGTTTTGGACGCGATGTACAAGCCTGTGCAGGCACTTTCGAGCAGATCAGGACTTGTCGTACAATTTCGCGACTACGCCCGAGACATCAGATTTACAAGGTTATGCGGAACCGCTTGGGGCGTACCCCAGCAACCGTGACCTAGCCAACGTGGAAACGCCGGATCGGGGAAGATGGACGACAATTGTGCGGCTGGTGCTGTTCTGACGTGAGGGTCAGCGCGGCGTTTGTGCCAAAAGCGCTTTTGCATCCTTTCCCGCTCCGGCGCCACGGTGTGGCCGCCGCATCGCTCCTACATTGAGAAGGACGTACCGCAGCCGCAGGAGGACGTCGCATTCGGGTTCTCTATCACAAACCGTGCGCCGATCAGCTCTTCGGTGAAATCAATCACTGCATTTGCCAGAAAGGGCAGAGAGACGCTGTCGACAACGACAGTTTGCCCTTCGCCCGTTAGCACCAGATCATCATCATTGGGCGCGTCGAGTGCAATTTCATACTGGAACCCTGAACATCCACCGCCCTCCACGGCCACGCGCAGGGCTTTGCCCTCGGCAGCGGCGCCAATCTCGGCAAGGCGCGCGAAGGCGCGCGGGGTAACTTCGGGGGGCAGGTTCATGGCGGCACTCCGCAGTGTGTTTCCATTGTCTCTTATTCCTAATATAGAAAGGCTTAGGGCAGGGTACAACCGCCGTTGTCAAAAGGAGCACTCAGATGCGTGCGTCATTCGCCTCCGACCCCGACCATGTACGTGGCAGGCGCGTCCTCGAGCAAGAGAGCGATTTTCGCTCGTGTTTTCAGCGCGATCGCGATCGCATTATTCATTCAAGCGCCTTTCGCAGGCTCAAGCATAAAACACAGGTTTTTGTAGAGCATGAGGGCGATTATTATCGCACACGGCTCACGCATTCCATCGAGGTGGCCCAAGTGGCGCGTACTATTGCGGGCGCGCTCCACCTTAATCCCGAACTGACAGAGGCTGTCGCGCTGGCCCATGATCTGGGGCATCCGCCCTTTGGCCACACCGGCGAGGATGCGCTGCACGCATTGATGCAGCCTTACGGCGGTTTTGACCACAACGCTCAGGCCATCAAGATCGTGACCTCGCTGGAGCGGCATTACGCCGATTTCGACGGGCTGAACTTGACTTGGGAGACGCTGGAGGGGATCGCAAAGCATAACGGACCGGTCACCGGCGATCTGCCCCACGCGCTGGCCGAGTACAATGCGCTGCATGATCTCGAGTTAGAAACCCACGCCAGCGCCGAGGCGCAGGTGGCGGCTCTGTCAGACGATATTGCCTACAACAACCATGATTTGCATGATGGTTTGCGTGCAGGCCTGTTTTCCGAGAACGACATTGTCGATTTGCCACTCATCGGGCCTGCCTATTCCGAAGTCGATGCGCTTTATCCCGATCTTGATCCCTACCGCCGCCGCCACGAAGCGCTGCGCCGCGTGTTCGGTGTAATGGTTGCCGATGTCATAGCGACCTCGCGCAGCAAATTGTCGGACGCCAATGCCAACTCTGCCGCAGACATCCGCCATCTTGGTCACGCGGTGATCAGCTTTTCCGATACGATGTGGCGCGATCTGGGCGAGATCCGGCGGTTCTTGTTCACCCGCATGTACCGCGCTCCTGCTGTCATGAAAATCCGCGCCGAAGTGACAGGCGTGGTCGAAGAGCTGTTTCCGCTGTTTGTGGAGCAGCCTGAATTGATGCCGCAGGACTGGTCAAATTCTATTGCTGCTGCGGGAACAGATCGTACAATGCTGGCGCGGATTGTCGCTGATTACATCGCGGGCATGACAGATCGTTTTGCTTTGCAGGAACATCACCGCCTCATCGGAGGAACGCCACGTGTCGGTGTGCATGCGGCCATAAAGGAATAGGCAATGGTTGAGATCAAGCCGCAGGATAAGGCGCGCCCACTCAAAGGGCGGCGTGTGCTGGTTTTAGGGGCTTCATCGGGGTTTGGGCGCAATATTGTGCGCGCCTTGGGCAGCGCAGGCGCGCAGGTGGTAGTCGCCGACAGCAATGCCGAAGGGCTGGCGCGCATCGACGGCGCGATACCCCTGACGCTCAAAGGTCTGCCAGAGGATGCGCTGCGGCGTGCAGGGCGCGCATGGGGGCAGGCGCGTCTGGACGGCGTGCTCAATCTGATGCCGCTGCGCCACCCTGTGGCTGTTGATATGAACATCGCGGTTCTCCAAAGCATCGTACAAGGGTTTATGCCTGCACTCTCGGCGCGACAGGGCCAGATCGTCACAGTTGTGGCGCGGCCTGAGCAGGCGCTGGAGGTTGTGGCTGGTGCGATGGCCCCTGCAATGCTGTCGGCGCAGACGGCGCTGGCCCATGCGCTGCGCCGTGACGGGCTCTCGCTCAATATGGTCAATATGGGCGAGGGGGTCGTCAGCCCTGCGCGTAGTGCGATTGTGGGGCTATTGTCAGGCGCATTGGGGGCTGTGACGGGATCAGAGTTGCGCCTTTGATTGACGCAGGCGTCTCGCGTGGTACATGGACGTAACAAATATTCCCCGAAAGCAGTCTGATGAATCTATTCGCCGATATCCGTACCCTTGTTCTGACCACCCTTGACCAGATGGTCGCCAATGGTGATCTGCCTCAGGGCTTGAATACCGACAACGTCACCGCAGAGCCGCCGCGCGATGCCAGCCACGGTGATATGGCAACCAATGCGGCGATGGTTTTGGCCAAACCCGCAGGCATGAAACCACGCGACATCGCCGACAAACTGGCCGCAAAACTCGCGGATGATCCACGCATCACCAGCGCCGAAGTCGCAGGGCCAGGTTTTCTGAATTTACGCCTTGATCCAAGCGTTTGGCAGGGGGTTGCGGCCTCGGTCCTGTCCTCTGGCACCGACTATGGCCGCGGCACATTGGGTGCAGGCCAGCGGGTTAATGTCGAATACGTCTCTGCCAACCCGACGGGGCCGCTGCATGTGGGCCATACACGGGGCGCCGTATTTGGCGATGCGCTGGCCTCGCTGCTTGCCTTTGCAGGTTGGGACGTGACGCGGGAATACGTCATCAACGATGGTGGTGCTCAGATTGATGCGCTCGCCCGTTCGGTCTTCCTGCGCTATCAAGAGGCGCACGGCCAAGAAGTTGCATTTCCCGATGGGACATATCCCGGCGATTACCTCGTACCCGTGGGTCAAAAGCTCAAGGAAGAGGTTGGCGACAAATACCTCGGCCAGCCCGAGGATGTCTGGCTGATCCCGATCCGCAACTTCGCCACCGACGAGATGATGGCGCTGATCCGTGAGGATCTGGCACTTTTGGGCGTGAAGATGGATCACTTCTTTTCCGAGAAGTCGCTCTATAACACGGGTAAAATCGAGGCCTGCCTCAAAAAGCTCGACGAGATGGGGCTGATCTACAAAGGCACGCTTGAGCCTCCCAAGGGCAAGCTGCCCGATGATTGGGAAGCGCGTGAGCAGACGCTCTTCAAATCCACCGAATTCGGCGATGACCAAGACCGCCCGATCCAGAAAAACGATGGCGCATGGACTTATTTCGCCCCCGATATCGCCTATCACAATGACAAGGTAGAGCGCGGGTTCGATCAGCTTATCAACGTCTTTGGTGCGGATCACGGTGGCTATGTCAAGCGGATGAAGGCGGCTGTTCAGGCGCTCTCGGACGGCAAGGTGCCACTTGATATCAAATTAACGCAGCTCGTTAAGCTCTTCAAAAACGGTGAAGAGTTCAAGATGAGCAAGCGTGCGGGCAACTTTGTTCTGCTCAGCGATCTGATCCGCGAAGTCGGCAAGGACGTGACCCGCTTTGTGATGCTCACGCGCAAGAACGACGCTCCGCTGGATTTTGATTTCGACAAGGTGATGGAGCAGTCGCGTGAGAACCCCGTGTTCTACGTCCAATACGCCCATGCGCGGGTTGCGAGCGTTATGCGCAAGGCGACCGAGGCTGGTATCGATGTGAGCGAGGAAGCGCTGAAAGCGGCGGACCTGAGCAAGCTGGACCACACAGCCGAGTTGGCGCTTTTGAAGAAAGTGGCAGAATGGCCGCGTCTGGTCGAGACCGCCGCGCGCAGCAATGAGCCGCACCGCATCGCCTTCTATCTCTATGAACTTGCTGGAGAATTGCACGGGTTCTGGAACCTTGGCAACGCCGAGACTGGCCTGCGCTTTATTCAGGAGGACGATCCTGCAACATCACAGGCAAAAATCGCGCTTGCGCGTAGCGTGGCGATTGTAATTGCGTCTGGCTTGGGTATTTTGGGCGTAACTCCTGCGGAAGAGATGCGCTAAGCAGCCGCCGCCGGATAGCAGGCAACTGATATACGATCCTCGCGGCACTGTATCGCGCGGGCAGAGAGGCGAAGATGGCAGACTACACACAAACCCCTCAAGGGGGCTTTGCCCCGCATGTGCATCCCGAATACGTGGTGGCACCCGCCGGTGGCGTTGGCAAATTCGCCAATATTGCGGGCGCTGTGGTGTCCCTTGCGCTGGTCGTGGGCGTAGGGGTTTGGGGCTATAAATTGCTCGTCCGCGATGTGAGCGACATTCCAATCGTCCGCGCAACTGCCGGCGATATGCGCGTGCGCCCCGAAGATCCTGGTGGCCAGTTGGCGCAAAATCAGGGGCTGTCTGTGAATACCGTAACTTCCGATGGTGCCTCCGAGGCGCGCGCGCAGGAATTGCGCCTTGCGCCGAAGCCAACTGATCTGGACGATGAAGACCAACCTATCGCGCAGGCGGCGGCTGTTGTGCCGCGCAGACAACAACCTCTCGCGCCTGTGGTGGCAGCAGAACCTGAGGTGCAGGCCCCCGCAGGAGAGGATATTGTCGCCGCACTCGAGAGCGGTTCAGTTGATGATATCGTGGCGCAGCTGACAAATGGGGTTGCTCCGTTGGAGCCAACGGAGGCCGAGAGCGCGCCTGTGCTTGCATCGGTCACGCCTCAAGCGGTCCCCGCATTGCTGACGGGTGAGGGGGTGCAGGTCTCGTTGCGTCCTGCGCTGCGACCAAATCGTAACTTTGTGGCAACCAATGCGGTGGCTGTCTCAGCACCTGCCGCGGCCACAGGTGGTGAAGTCGCCGCCGCTAGTTTGCCTGCAGGCACCCGTCTGGTGCAGCTTGGTGCCTTCGACAGCCCCGAGATTGCGCGCGCCCAATGGGGCCAACTCAACGCGCGGTTCACGCCCTTCATGGAGGGCAAAAAGCGTATCGTGATGAAGGCCAAATCGGGCGGGCGTACCTTCTACCGTCTGCGCGCCATGGGGTTTGACGACATCGGCGATGCCCGTCGCTTCTGCTCGGCCCTGCTGTCCGAGAGCGTGGATTGCATTCCCGTGGTGACGCGGTGAGCATGCGGTATGGTGCCACGATCCTTGATGCCACTGGTCACCGCCTGAACGCTGATGAGAAGGCGCTGTTTCGCGAGACGCGCCCTTTCGGCTTTATTCTTTTTGCACGCAATATCGACACGCCTGATCAGGTGCGTGCGCTGTGTGATGACTTCCGCGAGGCAGCAGGCCATGATGCGGTGATCACCATTGATCAGGAAGGCGGCCGAGTGCAGCGTTTGCGCGCGCCTACATGGCGCGAATGGCTGCCACCGATGGAATTTGTGCAGGCTGCGGGCGAGAATGCTGCAGAGGCCATGTACATGCGCTTTCGCCTGATCGCTCATGAGCTTTATGCACTGGGGATCGACAGCAACTGCGCCCCAATGGTTGACGTTCCGGGGCCTGATACGCATGAATTTCTCTACAATCGCTGCTACGGCTTGGACGCGGGTCAAATCGCGCGGATGGGGCAGGCGGCCAATGACGGAATGCTTGCGGGTGGCGTCCTGCCTGTGATCAAACACATTCCCGGTCATGGCCGCGCAACCGCCGACAGCCATTTCGAGCTGCCTCATGTGGCGGCCCCCCGCGATGAATTGATGCGCGTGGATTTCGAGCCATTCAAGGCGCTGCGCGACACGCCGATGGGGATGACGGCCCACGTGGTGTACGATGCGATCGATAACGCTCCTGCAACACTCTCCCAGCCCATGATGCATGTGATCCGCGAGGACATCGGCTTTGACAATCTGATCATGACCGACGACATCTCGATGAAGGCCCTGTCGGGTGATCTGGGCACCTTGAGCAGCGATGCTCTGGCAGCAGGTTGCGATGTGATCCTCCATTGCAATGGCACACTGGCCGAACGTGCACAGGTGGCTGAGGCAGCAGGCGAGATGTCTGAAGCGTCACAGCGCCGCGCCCGCCGCGCCCTTAGCTATCGCCAGACGCCCGACGATATTGACATCGCGGCCCTTGATGCGCAGCTTGCTGGCCTGATGGGCGGGGGCGAGCGTGTTTGAAAGAGGGTGTGAATGGTTGAAAATCTTTTCGGACAAGACAGCACATCCGTAGCCGACAGGCTCGCTGCCGAAGCGCTGATTGTAGATGTGGACGGGTTCGAGGGGCCACTCGATCTCCTGCTGACGCTCAGCCGCACCCAGAAAGTTGATCTGCGCAAGATTTCCGTCCTACAACTGGCGCGGCAATATCTTGCGTTTGTGGAGAAAGCCAAGGCGCTGCGTCTTGAGCTGGCCGCCGACTATCTGGTGATGGCCGCATGGCTGGCCTTCCTCAAATCACGCCTGCTGCTTCCCCCTGATCCCGAAGACGAAGGCCCCTCTGGTGAGGAACTTGCCGCCCACCTCGCTTTCCAGCTTGAGCGCCTCGCCGCAATGCGCGATGTGGCTGCCCGTCTGATGGCACGCGACCAGCTTGGGCGCGATTTCTTTGCCCGCGGCCAAACTCAGATGGTCGAGCGTGTCCGCTCTGTCACCTACACTGCCACGCTGTTGGACCTGATGCAGGGCTATGCCCGCATCCGCACTCGAGATGATTTCCGCCCCTTCGTGATGGACCGGGAAAAGGTTTTTACGATGGAGCAGGCATTGGAGCGGATGCGCGGTCTGATTGGCTATGCAGGTGATTGGGGCGATCTGATGAGCTTCCTGCCTGAAGGCTGGGAGGCCGATCCGGTCAAGCGCCGCTCGGCCACCGCCGCGACATTCGCCGCCTCGTTGGAGCTGGTGAAAGAGGGGCACATGGAAATTCGCCAATCCGAGACATTCGCCCCGATCCAGCTGCGGAAGAAAGATTAAGAAGATGTCAGAAGAGTTTGATGATCAAGAAGAAAGCCTGTTTGAAGCGCCGCCTATGGCTGAACAGGAGCGCATGATCGAGGCCGTCCTCTTTGCAAGTGCAGAGCCTGTTACCCTCAAGGAACTGGAGGCGCGGATGCCCCATGGCTGTGATGCAGGTGAAGCAATGGTTTATGTCCGCTGCCGCTATGAAGGGCGCGGCGTGCAGGTGATGAAGATCGGTGATGCCTATGCACTGCGTACGGCGGCTGATCTTGGGTATCTCATGCAAAAAGAAACCATCGAGGTCCGTAAACTCAGCCGTGCCGCGATCGAGACACTGGCCATCATCGCCTATCACCAACCCGTAACCCGCGCCGAGATCGAGGAAATCAGGGGTGTGTCCGTCTCGCGCGGCACGGTGGATCAACTTCTCGAGCTGGAATGGATCCGCTTTGGCCGCCGCAAGATGACACCGGGCAGACCTGTAACCTTTGTCGTGACTGAAGCCTTCCTCGACCACTTCGGGCTCGAGAATGCCCGTGATTTGCCGGGGCTAAAAGAGTTGCGCTCGGCTGGCCTGCTGGAAAACCGGCCATCCTTTGCCATGGCACCGCAAGTGGGCGACGGCGAAGACGAGCCCGAAAGCACGGAAGGCCAGAGCGAACTTTTCGAGGATTGATCCCCAAAAATGCCGCAAACATCGCTATAATGGCGGCAAATAAGATAAAGGAGAGCAGAATGAACCAGATAATCAATATGGTCATGCGGATCATCATGCGCCGCGTTTTAAGCAAGGGTGTTGATGCCGGATTTAAGAAGGCAGGCCAATTCCGCAACGCACGAAAAGCCCCGCAGGGGCGCATTGATGATCATGGCAACATCCATGACCGAGCTGGTCCTACACCAGAGCAGAAACGCGCCCAGCAAGAGGTGCGTGCCGCGCGGCGCGCCAGACGAGAAAAACGAGGGCAGGCATAGGGCGACACGCCCAACCTGCTTCTTTTGGTCTTAAATACCCCGGGGGAGCCTTGGTTTTCAAACCAAGGTGGGGGCTGGCCCCCTAGTGCGGTTTCGGCGAAGCAAAATGCTTGGACAACTTCAGACCCTGACCCTGATAATTAGAGGCAATTCCCGCTCCATAAAGTTGCGTCGGCGCGGCACTCATGCGCTCATAGACGAGCCTGCCTACGACTTGCCCGTGCTCCAGTACAAAAGGGGCCTCATGGCAGCGCACCTCAAGCACGCCGCGCGAACCCGCACCGCCCGCCGCGCTATGACCGAAGCCGGGATCGAAGAACCCCGCATAGTGCACACGGAACTCCCCGACCATCGCAACATAGGGCGCCATTTCAGCAGCATATTCCGGCGGGATGGTCACGGCTTCACGGCTGACCAGAATATAGAACGCGCCAGGATCGAGGATGATTTGACCGTTGTCGCTGTGTACTTCTTCCCAAAAATCCTGCGGTGGATAGTGACGGATCAGCCCCATATCAATCAGACCGGTGTGCGGTTTGGCGCGGTAGCCAACCAGCGTTCCCTCTGTGGGCCGTAGATCGACAGAAAAGCCCAAACCGTCGTCAATCACGGCCTCGACATTCACCAGAGGGGATTCCTCATGCAGCGCGCGCAAAGCCGTGTCATCAAGCACGGCATTGCCCGTGGCGAAACGGATCTGGTTGAGACTCATACCCGGACGCACCAGTACCGAGAACGAGCGGGGGCATATCTCGGCAAAGAGCGGCCCGCTATAGCCCGCAGGGATGCGGTCAAATTCGACGCCTTCATCGGTTATGATGCGGGTCAACAGATCAAGCCTGCCTGTGGAGCTTTTTGCATTGGCGGTGGCGCTGACATCTTCGGGCAGGGCCAGCGTCTCCATCAGCGGGACGACATAGACGGCCCCTTTTTCCAGCACAGCACCTTCCTCGGGAAAGGCCAATACGTGCATTTCGAACTCATCGAGGCGCGACCTCACGCTATTGCCACGCCCTGCGAGAAAGGAGGCGCGGACGCGAATGGCTTCATTGCCCAGACGCAGATCAAGGCTGGCGGGTTGGATTTGCGCAGGCGTAACAGGCGGATTGGCATGGATCTGACCATCTTCAATCATTTTGCTGATCTGCTGGTTAGGAAGAACACCTGTCATCACACATCCTCGGACATCGGCATGGAACGGGCCGCTGGGGTTAAAACAAAAACGCTCGCACCCGATAGGGTACGAGCGTTTGTAAATTCGGTGGTCGGGCTAGCAGGACTCGAACCTGCGACCTTCCGTCCCCCAGACGGACGCGCTACCAGGCTGCGCCATAGCCCGAACATGGCGTGTTCATATCGCATAAACACAGCGGTGCAAGAGGCAATCGCACACATTATGCGCCCTCGTCAGGATTTCCGCTATGCGCCATTGCGCGATGCAGCCATCCTGTCGCGCAGCGCTGCAAGTTGGTTTAATAGGGGTGATATTTTTTGCGCCGTCTGCGGGTCGATGTTCTGGATTTGATGCACACGGGTGAGCGATGCGGGCTGCGCATGAATTTCGCTCTCTGGGGTCAGCTCTGGCATCTCGATGACACGCGGTTTAGGCGCGGGTGTAGGTTCAGGCGCCTCAGGCTGCGCGAGCGTTGGTTCTTCGGTCTCTTCCTCCGCCACAGTGGCATCGGTTGCAGGCGCTTCCACATCTGTTGATGCGACTTCGGCAGGCTCTTCTGAATCAGCGGGTGCCTCCGCCGTCGGTTCGGGTTGGCGCATAAATGCGGGCAGAGGCTTTGCAGGCTCTTGCGGCGCTGCCTCGACTTCAGCTTCGTCTTCGGGTGCGGAAGCCTCTTCCTCAGCTGTGACAGTAGCTGGTTTAAGCGTCTCTGGAGCCGCAGCCGCCACAGGCTTTTCGTCAGTCTCAGCGGCTGTATCTACGCTGACATCCATTTCCAATTCAGGCTCTTCTGTTTCCGCAACGGGCGCAGGGGCTTCGGTTTCAACGGCAGGGGCAGGCGTTTGCGTTTCAGTTGTCTCTTCAGCAGGAGCGTTTGCTGCTTCGGGCTCTGGCTCCGGTGTCGCTTCAAGCTCTTCAGCCGGCATTGTCTTCTCAACCAGAGGGGCCTCTACAGGCTCGTCTTCGGCCGCGGGAGCTGCTGTCGGCTCTGCTGCTGCTAGGGGTGTAGGTGCTTCGGACTCTGACTCATGCATGGCCTCAAGATCTTCAGCGGGTGGCGTCTCGCTGAGCAAAGGTGCCTCGACAGTCTCTTGCTCAACTTCGGGAATAGCCTCAGGCTCGTCCGGCGCTTCTGGGATCGGCGCTTCGGGCACTGAAGCTGCCTCCTTCGGCGGCTCAAACGGTAGAACAACGGCTTGCTCTGGTTCGGACTGGGGCACGGTGGGTTCGGGCGTGGCTTGAACTTCGACCTCCGCCTCTGCATCATCAAGGGGGACAGACATGGCGGCCACATGGCTCATGCCTTCTTCACGCAGGATTTTCTGCACGCCTTTGATGGTCAGCCCGTCTTCGTGCAGCAGTTTCTTGATGCCGCCAAGCAATTGCATATCCGCAGGGCGATAATACCTGCGCCCACCCGCCCGCTTGATGGGCTTCACTTGGGTGAATTTGCTTTCCCAAAAGCGCAGGACGTGGGCCTGAATGCCCAGCCAGTCGGCGACTTCGGAAATGGTGCGGAATGCGTCAGGCGACTTGGACATCAGCTCAGGACTTGTTGCCGTCCGCGACACGGTCCTTCATCAGATGCGAAGGGCGGAAGGTCAGAACGCGGCGTGGGCTGATCGGCACTTCTTCACCCGTCTTGGGATTGCGGCCGATGCGGGCGGTTTTATCGCGCACAGAAAATGTCCCGAAAGAGGAGATTTTGACCTGCTCCCCGCGCACAAGCGCGTCGGACATCTCGTCCAGAACAGTCTCGACCAATTGGGCGCTCTCGTTGCGCGACAAGCCTACCTCGCGAAACACTGCTTCGCTCAGGTCCATCCGTGTCAGTGTCGTACTTGTCATACTATCCCCCGATATTTTCAAAGACCTTGGCCAGAATGTGCGGCCAAGTCAATAAGAACGCACGAAGTTCTACCAGCGCAGCACAACCGCGCCCCACGCCAGACCGCCTCCGATAGCCTCGGTCACCAGCAGGTCGCCCTGCTTGATCTGCCCGCGTTCCACACCGACAGACAGCGCCAGCGGGATCGACGCGGCAGAGGTGTTGCCATGGTCCTGCACGGTGACAACGACCTTTTCCATCGGCAGGCCCAGCTTTTTGGCTGTGCCTTGGATAATGCGGATGTTGGCCTGATGCGGCACGATCCAATCGACGTCCGCGCTTTCTACGCCAGCGCTGGCCATTGCGGCGGTGGCAGTGCTGCTGAGCTTCTCGACGGCATGGCGAAAGACCTGATTCCCCTGCATGCGCAGATAGCCAGTGGTGCCTGTCGAGGTGCCACCATCGACATAGAGCAGCTCGCGCTGGGTGCCGTCTGAATTGAGATCGGTCGACAGGATGCCGCGATCAGCTGGTGTGCCATTGCCTGTCTGCGACTCCAACAGCACAGCGCCTGCGCCATCACCGAAAAGCACGCAAGTGCTGCGGTCGGTCCAGTCCATGATACGGCTGAAAGTCTCCGCTCCGATCACCAACACGCGCTTGGCCTGACCCGAAAGGATCAGCGCGTTAGCATTGCTCAGTGCGAAAACAAAGCCTGCGCAAACCGCTTGGATATCAAAGGCAAAGCCCGATTTCATGCCAAGCTGCGCCTGCACCATCGTTGCGGCAGAGGGGAAGGTCAGATCCGCCGTAGAGGTGGCAACAATCACAGCGTCCACGTCATCCGCTGTGAGTCCCGCCATTTTGATCGCGGCATTGCCAGCGGCGGTTGCCATGCTCGATGTCGTCTCGTCTTCGCCTGCAAAGTGTCGCCGCTCAATGCCAGAGCGTGCCCTGATCCATTCGTCGTTGGTGTCCAGTGTCGCTTCGAACTCGGCATTCTCCACAACGCGGGTCGGGAGGTAATGTCCAACCCCTTTTACAACGGCACGCAATGTCATTGGGGGTCAGGCTCCTCAGAAGGTAGGGCGGCAGCAACGCGGGCAGCCAGCTTGTCGTTAAAGCCGTTCTCGGCCAGTTGCGCAGCAAGTTTGATCGCGGCGGATACGCCTGTCGCATCGGCCCCGCCATGGGATTTCACGACCGTGCCGTTCAGACCCAGAAACACGCCGCCATTGACACGGCGGGGATCAATCTTTTTGCGCAGGCGCATGAGGGAGGTGTAGGCCAGCAGCGAGGCCAGCCGCGATAGAATGGAGTATTTGAATGCTTCGCGCAGGCGCACGCCGATCAAGCTGGCCGTGCCTTCGCCTGTTTTAATGGCCACATTGCCCGTGAAGCCGTCGGTCACGATCACATCCGCTTTGTCGCCTGAAATATCGTCGCCTTCAACGAAGCCCACAAATTCGAACGCAGCATCAACAGCGTGATCACGAATCAGGTCATGCGCCTCTTTTAGCTCCGTGCGGCCCTTATGCTCTTCTGTGCCGACATTCAGCAGGCCGATGCGCGGTTTTTGAACGTCCAGACCGTTGCGGGCATAGGACATGCCCATCAGCGCATAGCGCAGCAAATCATCCGCATCCGCTTTGATATCCGCACCAACGTCGAGCATGACGTTAAATCCCTGCTTGTTGGAGGAGGGGTAGAGCACGGCAATGGCGGGGCGGTTAACGCCGGGCAGCTTGCGCAGGCGGATCATCGAGAGCGCCATAAGCGCACCCGTATTGCCGCAAGAGACCGCAACCGACGCTTCGCCCGAGCGCACGGATTCTATGGCGGACCACATGGAGGTGCCTTTGCCCGTGCGCACAACCTGACTGGGCTTGTCATCCATTGTCACGACTTCGTCGGCATTGGTGATGGAAATGCGCCCTTTGAGTTCGGGGTGTTTGGCCACAAGTGTGGTCAATTCAGCCTCGGGCCCGTGCAAAACAAAGGAAATATCAGGATTTGCTTTGGCCGAAATAAGGCAACCGGCAACCACTGCTGCCGGTCCTTCATCGCCTCCCATCGCATCGACCGAGATGAGGGTGCGGGCGCTCGCTGTTGTGTGATCGGTCGGTGCCGTCATCTGGTGCGAATGCCTTTGTTTGTTATTGCTCGAGCAGAGCTTACGCCGCGTCTTCGTCGAGATCAATCTCGTCATTCTGCGCTACGATTTCTTTGTCATCGTAGTGGCCGCAGGCGGAGCATACGTGGTGTGGGCGCTTGAGCTCACCGCAGTTTGTGCACTCGTTCGGGTTCGCTGCGGTCAGCGAATCGTGGGCGCGACGGTTGTTGCGGCGTGATTTGGATACTTTGTTCTGCTGGACAGCCATATCAGGTGCCTTTGTATTCGGGGCCGTATTGCGCAGGTCGGCTGCGTCTGGCCGTGTTTCGGATCAGGTGCCCTTGCGGGTGTGTCGTGCGTTTAGGCAAGTGGTGCAGACTTGTCCACGCTAATTAGTGCCAGCGCGGCAAAATACTGTGTAAATGCGGCCCTACAAGCCGGAATTTGCCAATTCGGTGCCAATTAGGTGTCGTCGTCACCCTCTAGTTGCTGTTTGAGAGCCGCCAAACCCGCAAAGGGGCGCGCTTCGGCGTCGCTCATCGGGGTTTTGCCGGGCTCAGTGACGCGGATGACAGCTGCTTCGCCTTCGTCAGCGCGGGGATATTCGGGCAGAGCGAGTGCGAGGGCTTCCTCCATCACAACCGCCGGATCAATCCAGACCCCCAAAGGTTCTACTGTATCATCCTCGGGTACTTCAGCCTCGGGGGAATCGTCTTCTTGGTAATCTCGCACGAAGACGCGCAGCACATCGTCGACATCAATACGCGTCGTCACAGGCTCGAGCGTTACAACGCAAGGCTGCACTACTGTTGCACCCAGTCGCCCTTTAAGCTGCCAATCGGCATCGCCCAGCGGGGACAGGGTCCCTTCGAACACAAGCTTACGCAACCCGCTCAGGTCCAGCTGTTGGGCAAGTGCGGCGAGCGTATCGGCGTCAGGGCGGAGTGAAAACGGGGTCGGGCCTGTCTGGGACAAGCTTGCCACGCGCAGACTGGTAGAGCTGGGAGGGGTGGGCGACATCTCTATGTGCTTTCGTTTCTTGAACCATGGGGCATCTTTGGTATATGCGAGATAAAAGCCATAGTGGGTAAGGGCAAGGGGCAGCACCATGACGATGTCAAACAATACGGGCAAATTACGCCGCTTTATCCTTGTCGCTGCCTTGGGCACCGGCCTTGCGGCGTGCAGCCCGCAATTCGTCAATCACGGCTATATCCCGCCGCCAGAGGACCTTGAGAGGCTCACCGTTGGCGTTGATACGCGCAGCACGGTTGACGAAGCAATTGGTGTGCCGTCGACCGCAGGCGTGGTAAATGCCAGCGGCTATTATTATGTGCGCAGCCGCAAACGGACCTTGGGAGCATTCGCACCCAAAGAGATCGAGCGCCGCGTCCTCGCCATCAGCTTTACCGAGGGCGGCGTCGTGAGCAACATCGAGGAATTTGGTCTTGAGCGTGGTCAGGTTGTCCCGCTTACACGGCGCGTGACCACGTCAGGCGTGCGCGACAAGAGCTTCCTCCGCCAGCTTCTCGGCAACATCGGTCGCTTCAACCCAGCAGGTCTTGCAGGCTGAACTTGACCGCTACGCATGCGGGTATGACCCCTGTGACAAAAGGCAGATACTCGGTGGTGCGTGCCGATGGTGCGGCGGATATGGCTGCGGTATTCGGATTGCGCGCGCTGTGCTTTGACATTGACGGTGGCGCACAGGACCAGTTCGACGAAACGGCCACTCACATGCTTGTCCGCCAGAGGGGTGACGGCACTGTTGTGGCGACGTTCCGGATGGCGCTGTTCGGCGGTGCTGACCTTCTTGGCAGCTACGCTGCGCAATTCTACGACCTGACACTAATGGCACAGATTGCCGCGCCCAAGCTTGAGCTGGGGCGGTTCTGCGTTCATCCCGAGCATAATGATCCCGATATTTTGCGCATCGCGTGGGCTTCATTGACGGGATATGTGGACGACAATGATGTTGAAACCCTGTTCGGTTGCTCCTCGTTCAAGGGAACGTTGCACGCCCCCTACAGGGACGCGTTTGCCCTGCTGAAAGCGCGGCACCTGGGGCCTGCGGACCGCATGCCCGCTGTGAAAGCAGCAGAAGTTTTCCGCTATGCGCATGAAATCAAGGAAAAACCTGAGCTTGCTAAAGCCAACGCGACGCTGCCACCGCTGTTGCGCACCTATTTGACGATGGGCGGCTGGGTCAGCGATCATGCGGTGATTGACCGTGCGATGAACACGCTTCACGTCTTTACCGCGCTCGAGATCGGCGCCATCCCCGAAGCGCGGAAAAGCCGTCTGCGTGCACTTGTCTGATTGACGTCTGGGCGTTGCCACAGTAGGCGACGGGCATGGCACGCGCACCCCTTCTCCAACTCACCGACATTGCCCTCACATTTGGCGGCGATCCCGTATTCGAAGACCTCGGTCTGGTTGTCCAAGGAGGCGACAGGCTGGCCCTTGTGGGGCGCAATGGATCAGGCAAATCCACGTTGATGAAAGTCATGGCGGGATTGGTGGAGGCCGATAGCGGCATGGTCACCGCAGGGCCGGGTGTCAGCGTTGGCTATATGGAGCAAGACCCTGATTTAACTGGATTCGAGACGCTGGGTGACTTTGCCTCTCATGGGCTGGAGCCGGGTGAGCTCTACAAGGTAGAGCGCGCGGGCGAGGGCCTCAAGTTCGACCCTGACCGCCCTGTGGGCACAGCCTCGGGCGGGGAACGACGCCGCGCGGCGCTGGCGCGTCTGATGGCGCTTGAGCCCGAGCTGATGCTGCTCGACGAACCGACCAACCATCTGGATATTGAAGCGATTGCATGGCTGGAGGCGGAGCTGAAATCGACCCGCGCCGCTTATGTAATCATCTCCCACGACCGTGCGTTTCTGAACGCGCTGACCCGTGCCACCCTTTGGATTGATCGCGGTGCCGTGCGCCGACAAGAGATTGGTTTTCAAGGGTTTGAGGCATGGCGTGACCAGATCTGGGAAGAAGAGGACATGCAGCGCCACAAGCTCAACCGCAAGATCAAAGCGGAGGCGCGTTGGGCGGTTGAGGGCATCTCTGCGCGGCGCAAACGCAACCAAGGACGCGTGCGCGCATTGCAGGAACTTCGCGCCGAGCGCGCAGGCCAGATCAAGCGCCAAGGCACGGCGGCCATGGCGCTGGAGGCGGGGCCGAAGTCTGGCCGCAAGGTCATGGAAGCCTTTAACATCACAAAGAAATTCGGCGACAAGGTCATCTTGCGCGACTTCTCCCTTCAGGTGAACCGCGGGGACCGTATTGCCCTTGTCGGACCTAACGGCGTGGGCAAAACTACGCTGCTTAACATGTTGATCGGTAAGGAAGAACCCGACAGCGGTGAGGTCAAGATCGGTACCAACCTCGCACTGGCGCTGTTCGATCAGGCGCGTGCGCAGCTTGACGGAGATATGACGCTTTGGGACAGTCTCACGGGCGATCCTGACATGCGCGTTTCGGGCAAGGCGGACCAGATTCTAGTGCGCGGGAATCCCAAGCATGTTGTCGGTTATCTTAAAGAATTTTTGTTTGACGAGGCGCAGGCCCGTGCACCCGTGCGGTCGCTATCGGGCGGTGAGAAGGCGCGATTGCTGCTCGCCAAGCTGATGGCGCGGGAGAGCAATCTTCTGGTGCTTGACGAACCGACAAACGATCTTGACGTAGAAACACTTGATTTGATGCAAGAATTGCTGGGCCAGTATGATGGCACGGTCATTCTGGTGAGCCACGACCGCGACTTTCTGGACCGTGTGGCGGCAACTACGATTGCGATGGAAGGCGACGGCAAAGCCACCGTTTATGCCGGCGGGTGGAGCGACTATCTCGCGCAGCGCGGGATGGTGGATTTCGAGGAAAGTGTCGTTAAATCAAAGACCTCTGGAGCGAAGCCGACCAAGGAAGCCAAGCCGCAGAAGGGTTTGAGCTTCACCGAGAAGCACCGTCTTGAGGCGCTGCCGGCAGAGATAGAGCGGCTGGGGGCGGAGATTGCCAAGCTGGAGGAATTGCTGAGCGATCCGAACCTCTTCACTGAGCAACCCGCCAAGTTCCAGAAGGCGTCTGACGCGCTGGTGCAGCGGCATGAAAAACTCAGCGATGCAGAGGAAGAATGGCTGATGCTGGAGGAAAAGGCGCAAGCCTGATCTTTAGGGGTGCTATGCGTGCAGCCTGTACCCCCCCTCACGCCACCTTAGCGCAGGGCGAAAGGCGTCCACCGCATCCATGTGCCGCCTGTTTGAACCCCATGCGCGCCAGCGCGGCGTTTAAAACGGTCGATGTTGGGGCGCGTTTCAGGCCCCAGATCAAGCGTAGTAATGCCGCGCGCGGCCAGCATGTTTATCGCCTGCCACAACAAGAGATTATGCGCATGATGGCTGCGGCCCGCATCGGTGGTGTGGCCGATGTGATAGGTGGCGCGATTGCCATGGGTGAGAAACAGCATATGGGCGACCTCATATCCACGCAGAATTGCGGTGAAGAGGTGGGTCTGTTCGGGCGCGACGCGTGCGAAGGCGGCGGTGAGGGCAGTGGGCCAATTCTGGTAGCGGCGGGCGCGGGATTGCTCCGCCTCCAGCGTCAGCAAGCGATGATCGGGGGTGAGGGCGCGGTGCAGGATGCGCATATCGGCCCGTTCCGCCTGTCCTAATTGGTGCCGCCAGTTTTGATGCAGGGCGGCGCGACGGGTATCATCGTCGCCACGCAGATCGATTTGTAGAAGCATGCGCGGTGCGGCAACTCGTAAGGCGCGGGGCATTGGCGCGGGTGTCTCGGGAGAGAGGATAAGCAGGCGGCGATGCAGACCAGCATGAGCCAGTTGCGCGCCCAAGTCAGGCGGCGGCACGGCACGCGGCAGCATCAGCACAGGCACGCCCATGATACGGCGATTCAGAAGCGTGAGGCCCGAGGGCAGGGTGACAGTATGCTCGCCGCACAAAAGCAAAGCGGCGGCAAAGCTGCGGTCTTGCATCAAGGCGTGATCGGATGGTGGGAGCGGGGCGTCAAACATCTCCGCAGCCTACGGGCGGTTGGTTAAGGGGGGCTTAACCCAGCCCCCCCAAGCCTAACCCAGCTGTATCAGCGCGTGGCGTTTCTTGCCCGCCGAGAGTTTGATCGGGCTGGCAAGTGCGCCTGCGTCGATCATCATGCCGGCGTCTGTGAGCGGTTCGTCGTTGATCTTGGCCCCGTTCTCGGAAATGAGGCGCTTTGCCTCCTTGCCCGATCCTGCGAGGCCCGATTTCACGATGAGCTGTACAATGGAGATGCCATCACCCAAGTCGTCAGCTGTGAGCGTCAGGGTTGGCAGGTCGTCGCCAACGCCGCCTTTCTCAAATACCTCGCGTGCGGTGGCTTCGGCCGCCTTCGCCGCTTCCGTGCCGTGCAACAGCGCTGTGACCTCATTGGCCAGCGTGACTTTGGCTTCGTTGATCTCGGAGCCTTCCAGCGCGCCAAGGCGGTCGCATTCCTCCACGGGGAACTCGGTGTAGAGCTTGAGGAATTTGCCCACATCGGCGTCGGTGGTGTTGCGCCAGAATTGCCAGAACTCGTAAGGCGACAGCATATCTGGATTGAGCCAGATGGCCCCCGATTGGCTTTTGCCCATCTTCTTGCCGTCAGAAGTGGTCAGCAGGGGTGACGTGAGGCCGTAGACCTCTCCGTCAATGACGCGGCGTGTAAGGTCGATTCCGTTAACGATATTACCCCATTGATCCGAGCCGCCCATTTGCAGCACACAGCCGTAGCGGCGGTGAAGCTCCATGAAGTCATAGGCCTGCAGGATCATATAGTTGAACTCGAGAAAGCTGAGCGATTGCTCGCGGTCCAGCCGTGATTTGACGCTTTCAAACGCCAGCATGCGGTTGATGGAGAAGTGGCGGCCGATGTCGCGCAGGAAATCGAGGTAGTTCAACTCGTCCAGCCATTCGGCGTTGTTGATCATCAACGCGTCCGTCTCGCCGTCGCCGTAGCTGAGGTAGGCGCTAAACACCTTCTTGATGCCCGCGATATTCTCGTCAATCTGCTCGGGGCCGAGCAGGGGACGCTCGTCCGCGCGGAAGGAGGGATCGCCCACCTTGGTCGTCCCACCGCCCATCAGGGTGATCGGCTTATGTCCCGTTTTTTGCAACCAGCGCAGCATCATGATCTGGATGAGCGAGCCTACGTGCAGGGATTTGGCCGTGGCGTCGAACCCGATATAGCCTGGCTGTGCACCCTTCATTAGCGCCTCGTCGAGGCCTTTATAGTCCGTGCAATCGGCGAGAAAGCCGCGCTCCATCATCACGGTGACGAATTCGGATTTGGGGTGGTAGGTCATGGCGCTTGCCCTCGGGTTGAATTGCAGGGCATCTATAGGACGGGCAGGGGCAAAGGAAAAGAGACGATGAACAGGGCGATACCGAAGACGGGTGTGGTGACGGCTGCGGGTGGGATGTCGGGCACGTCGCTCGACGGTGTAGACGTGGCGGTGCTGCGCACGGACGGGCGTGACATCGAGGGTTTTGGCCGATCCGCCTTTCGCGACTATAGCGCCGACGAGCGTGCGGTTATTGCGTCTGCATTGGGGCTTTGGTCAGGCGATACTGTTGATGCAGCGACCGATGTGGTCGAGGCCGCGCATCTGGAGATTTTGCGTGATTTTGCTGATGTGGATCTGATTGGATTTCACGGGCAGACCTTGGCCCATGCGCCGCGCATGCAGGGCACATTGCAGGTGGGCAACGGAGCCATGCTGGCCGCCGAGCTGGGCGTGCCTGTGGTCTGGGATTTTCGCACGTCGGATGTGGAGATGGGCGGCGAGGGGGCGCCTTTGGCCCCTTTTTTCCATCATGCCTGTGCGCGGTATATCGGGGCGGAGGGGCCAGTAGCTTTCCTTAATCTAGGCGGTGTGGGTAACATCACATGGGTGGACCCGAGTGTGGCTGAGCCGCAGATGGAGGGCGCGCTGCTTGCGTTTGACACGGGGCCTGCCAATGCACCTGTGAACGATCTGATGCAGGCGCGGCGGGGGCTTCCTTATGACAAAGATGGTGCATTGGCACGCGGGGGGACGGTCGAGACGGGCGCGCTTGAGCTGTTTTTGGCGGAGCCGTATTTCGCGCGTATGCCGCCCAAATCGCTGGACCGGAATGATTTTGCGGAGATGGTGGCGCTTGTACGGGAGCTTAGCGATGCGGATGCCGCCGCAACTTTGACGGCCATGTGTGCCGCAGGCGTGGCCGAGGCGATGCAGCATTGCCCAAGCCCGCCGTCCCGTGTGCTGGTCACAGGGGGCGGGCGGCGCAATCCTGTGCTGATGCAAATGCTGGCGGTCTCGCTTGATTGTCCTGTGGCGCCTGTCGAGGATGTGGGGCTGGACGGTGATATGCTGGAGGCGCAGGCCTTTGCCTATCTGGCAGTTCGTGTGGCGCGGGGCTTGCCCACCAGCTGTGTGAGCACCACAGGCGTGCGCGCAGCAGTGGGCGGTGGCATAGTGAGCGTGCCCTGAGGGCATTCGGGTGCGACATGATGTGCAGGTACGGAACGCGGCGGAAGCGGTCGCGTTAGCCTGTATATCAAAAGGAGCACTAAGGTGAGCAACGAGCACAATAGATTTTGGGAAATCCTCGACGAGGTCGAGATTTGCATGGTGACCACAGCCGACAAAGGCGCGATGCGCGCGCGGCCCATGGCGGCTTATATCGACACGCAGGCCCGCAGCATTCAATTCGTGACTGATGGCGACAGCGCGAAGCTGATGGAGATTAATGCGGATAACGACATCTGCCTGTCCTTCGCGGATGCGGGAAAGATGCTGTTTGCATCCGTTACGGGCAAAGCCACGGTGAGCCGGAACCGTGCGCTTATCCACAAGATGTGGGGACCATATTGCGACGTCTTCTTTGGCGGTGATCCTGCGAATGCGGATGTTGCCGTGATCGAGGTGCATCCCGACTTCGCGGAATACTGGGACAATGACAGTAACGCCGTTGGTATGGCGGTGGAATTGGCGCGGGCCTATTTTACCGACGACGGGCCCGATCTGGGGGCCAATGCAAAACTGGAAATGTAAGAGAGCGCGGCGTCCCACAGGGGCGCCGTCTTTTTTAGGTCTGAAGCGATTTCTCGAAGAACAGCAGATGCGGCAGCATATCGGAAGGAATCTCCTGATAGGGGCCACGGGGAGTAAATCCCATACGTAGATAGAGCGCGCGGGCGGCCGTGAGGCTGGTCGAGGTGTCGAGCAGCACGCGCGCGAACCCGTCATTCTGAGCTTGTGCCAAAACAGCCTCCATAAGCGCATAGGCGATGCCGTGGCCGCGCGCGTGGGGACTAACGAACAGGCGCTTCACCTCCGCGCTGCGGGCATCAAGCGCGTGTGACATCACGCAGCCTGCGGGCGCGCCGTCCAGCGTAGCAAGCAGGATAGCACCGCTGGGGCGTGCGTGGGCCGTGGCAAGCCCATCCATGAGCGCGGTGTACTTCGGGACGGGATAGAATGTACGCGTGATTTGGGCGTCAACCGGACTGACTTTCATCAATTCTGAGCGATAATCCCAACACAGCGCGCGCACCGCGTCGAGTGTTTCATCAGTAGTGGCTTGAGCAATCTCCAAACCGCCGCTGTCAACTTTTTCTGACATTTTTGTGAACCAATCTTCGAGTCTCCCGTTGTCTACACGAAGCAATTAGAGAGGAGAACAGTAATGAAACTGACATCAGTTCTAAGCACAACCGCCCTTATCGCAGCCCTTGGTGGCACGGCTTTTGCCGAGACCCAGATGAGCGATGATAATCTCATCCGCACACGCGATATCACAGGTGGTAATATCTATTCTCTTGCGGCTGCAGACACCATGTGGAGCAGCACAAGCACCTACGACAGCGTAGGCGATAACTGGAACAACATCGGCGAAATCGAGGACATTATTCTGTCCAAGGACGGGCAAGTGGTCGGCATCGTGGCCGAGGTCGGCGGTTTTCTCGATATCGGTGACAAGCATGTGATGATCCCCGTGAGCGACATGCGCCTGACAGCCGTGGACGACAAGACATACGGTTATGTGACTAACCTCACCGAGGAGCAGCTCGAAGAGTTGCCATCTGTTGACGAGGCAGCCTGGAACTAAAGACTTCCGGTAGCCAGAAGAAAGGGGAGTGCCATTGGCGCTCCCCTTTTTCGTGCTGCGATCTCTTCTCGTCTTCTTACTTCAGGATGCTCTCACCCGCATATTGCGCCGAAGCTCCGAGTGCCTCTTCGATGCGGATCAGCTGGTTGTATTTGGCCAACCGGTCCGATCGGGCGAGCGAGCCTGTTTTGATCTGGCCGCAATTTGTTGCCACGGCGAGATCCGCAATTGTCGCGTCCTCTGTCTCGCCCGAGCGGTGGGACATCACATTGGTGTAGCCTGCGCGGTGCGCCATATCGACAGCTTGAAGTGTCTCTGTCAGGGTGCTGATCTGATTTACTTTTACCAACATGGAGTTTGCCGCTCGGCGTGCGATGCCTTCCTCGAGGCGTCTTGGGTTCGTGACAAACAGATCATCACCAACCAATTGCACGCGATCCCCGATCGCGGCAGTCAGTTCGATCCAGCCGTCCCAATCATCCTCTGACATGCCGTCTTCGATGCTGATGATGGGGTAATCATTTACCAGCGACGTCAGGTAGTCGACGTTTTGCGCTGATGTGAGTGTTTTTCCTTCACCTGCAAGGACATAGGCGCCATCCTTATAGTATTCTGTCGCGGCACAATCGAGGGCGAGATACATATCCTCGCCTGGCTTATATCCAGCCTTTTCAATAGATTTTAGAATGAAATCAAGTGCCTCTCTGGAAGAGCTGATGTTGGGAGCAAAGCCGCCCTCATCGCCAACACCAGTTGCAAGCCCAGCGTCCGACAGCTCACGCTTGAGTGTGTGGAAGACTTCGGCCCCCATGCGCACGGCGTCGCGGATGTTCTCCGCCGACACGGGCATGATCATGAATTCCTGAATATCGATCGGGTTGTCTGCATGCTCACCGCCGTTGATGATGTTCATCATAGGAACGGGCAGGATGCGGGCGGAGGTGCCGCCCACATAACGGTAGAGCGGTTGGGAAACGAAATCAGCGGCAGCTTTTGCGGCAGCCAGCGAGACGCCGAGAATGGCATTGGCGCCAAGGCGGCTTTTGTTGTCTGTGCCGTCCAGCTCGATCATGGCTTCGTCAAGTTCGACCTGTTCTGTTACGTCCAGACCGACCAACGCAGAAGCGATATCGCCGTTCACGGCCGCACAGGCCTCCAGCACGCCCCGGCCAAAGTAGCGGGAGGCATCGCCATCGCGCCGCTCGGAGGCTTCATGCTTGCCCGTGGAGGCACCAGAAGGCACAGAGGCGCGGCCCATTGTGCCATCCTCCAGCGTCAGATCGACTTCGACGGTAGGATTGCCCCGACTGTCAAGAATCTCGCGGGCGTGGATGTCGATGATGGTGCTCATGGCGCTCATTCCTTAGGGCAGGTCGATTGGGTTGCCCTCTCTTATCGCTGCTTGTCACAGTTTGGAAGGTGCAGCAGACCCTTTAAGACGGTGTTTGCGCTCACGCAGCACGGTATAGATGCCAGAGGCGACAATAATGCCGCCGCCCAACACAGTGAGCGCATCGGGGCGTTCGCCGAAAAAGGCGATTCCGATAATCATTGCAAAGATCAGGCGGGAGTAACGGAAAGGGGTGACAAAGCTCACTTCACCCACGCGCATGGCGGCGACGATGCCGTAGTAGGCAAAAACACCGATGCCAATTGCCGCCCCGATCAGCGACCATAGGCGTGTATCAAGCGGGGCGAGTGGTTGGTCCGTTAGCCACAGCATGGCGAATCCCGCTGGGACCAAGACAACAAAGCCCAGAAAACTCAGTTGCATGGACGACAGGGTTTGCGGAATTTTTCGGGTCGAGATGTCGCGCAGGGCAAGGCCAAAGACGCCTCCCACGGCAAAGAGAGACAGGGGCGAGAAACCGTCGAGGCCGGGACGGATGATCATCAGGACACCCATAAAACCCACGCTGATCGCGGCCCAGCGGCGCCAACCGACCGCTTCCCCCAGAAACAGCGCCGCCCCAAGCGTGACGACCAGTGGTGTCGCCTGCAAAATGGCTGATGCTGTGGACAGCGGCGTGAAGACGATGGCGGAGATAAAACACATGGTGCCAAAAATCTCGCCCACAGCGCGTAGCATGACAGGCGCGGTTAGCATCTCGCGCTCGAACAGGGCGCGGCCTTGCAAGAGCACCACCACCGCAAAGACCAATGCGCCGCCAGCGCCCAGCATCATCAGAATCTGTCCCACGGGCAGGGCATCGCCCATCAACTTGATAAAACTGTCTTCGATCGCGAAACCGAGCATCGCAAGCACCATCAGGGTCGCGCCGCGCAGATTGTCCATGGGGGTATTTCCGTTCTTATGTAGACCGAGTGGTGCAAATTTTACGCGGTTTGTGCAAGGGGGTGCTAGGGCTTGAGGCGGACTTCGCCATGGGCATCGGCGCGGTATTCCAGTTTCGGAATGGCCTGCATCAACTGAGACAGCTTTGCATGCCCGTAGGTGCGCGGATCGAAGTCTGGATGGGCTGCACGGATCGTCTGGCCGATGGCGCTGAGGCTGTACCATTCATCGGATGTGTCGATCTTGTTCATGGCGTTTTTGACAAGGCCAAGCGCCTCTTTGGGGTTGCGGGTCTGCGCCTTGCTTTCATCCGTATCACGGTCGAGGTTCTCTACCAGAATGAACCGGTTGTAGACATTGCGCAGGGCTGAGTTGGTCTTTTCCTCGCCGATGCCGATAACCTCAAGACCGTCCTCGCGCAGGCGGTTGACCAATGCGGTAAAATCACTGTCCGAGGAGACGATGACAAAACCGTTGAATTTACCTGAATGCAGGATGTCCATCGCGTCGATAACCAGCCCGATATCGCTGGCGTTCTTGCCGGTGGTGTTGGAGGTTTCCTGATGCGCAACCAGCCCCAATGCGTGAATGGGGTCTTTCCACGCCTTGAGATGCGGGTTCGACCAATCGCCGTAAACCCGCCGCAAGGCAGGCTCTCCGATGGAGGCCACTTCGCGCATGATATTGGCGGCGTGTTTGGCCGGCACGTTGTCGGCGTCAATCAAGACGGCGAGCAGGGGGCGGTCGCGATCGGGCATGCAGCATCCTTTCAACTGGTGTTCGGGTGATAGGACGCCTTGCCCGTCTTTGCCAACCCCGTTGACATATCGCGCCGTAAGCCCCATGTGCTCCTCAGGGCGTGCCTTCTGCCGCGTGAGCAGGCGGCGGTTTATCCGCAGACGCAAGGCCCGACCTATTGTTCCCAAAATCACGCGTGGGGCAGACGCAACCGGACGCATCGGGGCATTTGGCCTTGCTGCGCGATCTGCTGTTGCGCACCACGACGATAGCGCACGGGCTGTGTCCTGTAGCGCGGAATAGAGATGAAATATGAGCGATTTTGACATGATGGACCTGCCACGCGCGCTGGTCACACGATTGGCGGCGATGGGCCTCAAGGACCCGACACCGATCCAGAAGCAGGCCATTCCCCACGGGCTGAACGGCCGCGATGTGATGGGCCTTGCCCAGACGGGCACAGGCAAGACTGCCGCGTTCGGTATCCCGCTGATTGCGCGGATGCTGGAGATGGAGGGCCGTCCCAACCCCAAATCCGTACGCGGCCTCGTCTTGGCACCAACGCGTGAGCTGGCCACGCAGATCAGCGTGAACTTGCGCGGCTTTGCCGAGAGCACGCCCATTAAGGTAGCGATGGTTGTCGGCGGGCAGAACATCAACACCCAGATCAAGCGTTTGCACAGTGGCGTCGATATTCTGGTGGCGACACCGGGACGGTTGCTGGACCTGATGGACCGCCGCGCTGTGCGCCTTGATGAGGCGGCGTTTCTGGTTCTCGATGAGGCGGATCAGATGCTGGACATGGGGTTCATCCATGATCTGCGCAAAATCTCCCAAGTCATCCCCAAGTCGCGCCAGACGTTCCTGTTCTCGGCTACGATGCCCAAGCTGATGAACGAGATTGCGAACAGCTATTTGCAGTCTCCGATCCGCATCGAAGTCTCGCCTCCTGGTAAGGCGGCGGATAAGGTGACCCAAGAGGTGCATTTCATCGCCAAGGCGGAGAAGAAGGCGCTGCTCATTGAATTGCTCGAAGAGCATAAGGGCGAGCGGGCGCTTGTCTTTGGCCGCACCAAGCACGGCTGTGAAAAGCTGATGAAGGATTTGGTGAAGGCGGGTTTTGACGCCGCCTCCATCCACGGCAACAAATCGCAAGGTCAGCGCGACCGTGCCATTGAGGGCTTCAAAAAGGGCGATATCACTGTGCTGGTGGCCACGGATGTGGCGGCACGCGGTCTCGATATTCCCGACGTGAAACACGTCTACAACTACGAGCTGCCCAATGTGCCTGACAATTATGTGCACCGCATTGGTCGCACCGCGCGTGCGGGCAAGGACGGGGCGGCGATTGCATTCTGTGCGCCCGACGAGATGGGCGAATTCATCGATATCCAGAAAGTCATGGGCATCCGTATCCCCGTTGCCTCTGGCCGCGTGTGGGAAAGCCACGAGCTGTCTCTTATACACATCTCCGAGCCCACGAGACAGGCAGAAATCTCG
>CAJXSZ010000007.1 GCA_913060815.1 uncultured Sulfitobacter sp.
CCCGCCTACACACTTTCCAGGCGTGCGCCTTCGACCACTCGGCCACCTGTCCGTGGACGCCTCTTAGCAAGGGTGGACGCATGTATGCAAGCGAGAAATGCGCTTCGTCTTTGCCAATCTTTCAGCCGTCAAGATGCACGTAAATCCTGCGGTTCATGCGACCCTTCTTTTCGATCTTGCCAAGGCGCAGGGCGCCGATCTCACCAGTACGCGCCACATGGGTACCCCCGCAGGGCTGAAGGTCGATCCAGTCGGTGTCCTCACCTATGCGGACGAGGCGGATATCACCTGCACCGCGCGGTGGCTTGACGGCCATGGTCTTGATTAACTCCGGCGCTGCGTCCAATTCCGCCTCGGTGATCCAGCCGTCACTCACCCGCGCGTCAAATTCGACATACTCGTTCAGGGCTTGCTCCAGCGCGTCACGATCATCGGGCGCATTTGGCATATCGAAGTCGAGCCGCCCATGAGTGGCCGAAATCGCACCGCCCGTCACGCCAAATGGCACTGCGACAGAGAGCAAATGCAGCGCTGTGTGAACGCGCATGTGTTTATGCCTGCGGTCCCAATCCAGACTTTGAACAAGGTGACACCCGACAGGCGGCAAAGCGAGCGGCTCTGACGGGACAAGCACAATCTGAGCGCCCTCGCCTTTCACAGCTGTCGCGATGGCAAGCCGCTTGCCGTCCCATTCGAGCATCCCGCTATCGCCCGGCTGTCCGCCACCTTTGGGATAGAAGACAGTACTATCGAGCACGATCCCGCCCTCGGCAGTATGGGCAATCACCCGAGCAGGAGCTTCGCGCAAATAGGGGTCTTCCTGAAATAGCATACGGGTCATCGGTCTGCGTCCCCCTCTCCTTTTGCAGCGTCTGGCAAGGAACCTGGCTCATCTTCGCTTTTTGCAGGTTCCGTTTTGGACTTGGGCTCGGCCGTTTCGGCCTGTGCGGGCAGCAAAGCTTCGGGGTTGCGCAGCCAGACATCGCGCTGTGCAAAGGGTATTTCGATCTCTTCCGCTGTAAACCGCTCCGCGATGGCATGGTTAAGTTCACTCTTCACCACCATCATCCAGTTTACGTCCCGCAGGAACATACGAATTTCAAAATCAAGCGACGACGCGCCGAAGCCGATGAACAGAACATTCGGCGCAGGATTGACGAGCGCCATCGGATGGGCATTCACAATCTCCTGCAAAATCTTCTCGACCCGCTTTGTATCCGTGCCATAGGCCACACCGATTGGAATGATTACCCGACCCAGCGTATTGCCGCGGGTGTAATTGGTGACTGTCCCGCTCACCAAATCTGCGTTGGGGACGATGACATCGGTCCGGTCAAATGTCTCGATCCGCGTTGAACGCACGGAAATATCACGCACATATCCCATCTGCCCACCGCTGACCTCGATCCAGTCGCCCTCGGAAATTGGGCGCTCGATCAGCAGGATAATGCCCGAGACAAAGTTTGAGACGATGTTTTGAAGACCAAAGCCGATCCCTACCGACAGCGCACCCGCCACAATGGCAAGCGAGCTGAGGTCAATCCCCGCCCCCGTTATTGCGGCCAATGCCGCGAGGAAAATACCGACATATCCGAGGCCGGAGACGATAGCGTTTTGTCCGCCCTTGTCGATCTTCGTCTTGGGCAGCACATTGGTCCTGAGCGCGCCCTGAGCCAGCCGCGTGGCCAGATAGCCAACAGTGAAGATCAGCGCAAAGGTCAGAAAGTCTGTTGGGGAAATTCGCGTATCGCCAATGGCAAATCCGCGGCGAAACGCGGCCCATATCTCCGTCAGGTCTGCGATCCGTGCGCCCCATGCTAGTGCCAGAAGCGGCATGGCACAGAGCAGCAGAATGAGACCGATAAAGATCGGGACAAGCGCATCGCGGGCCTGCTCTCCCTGCCCCGTAATCGCACCATACACATCCGCACCAAACCGCTGGAGCGCCAATACAAGGCCCAGCAGTACCAGCGTCAGAACCGTCGGCCGCAGCAAAAAGGTACTTGCGTTATAATAGCCTGTGGCCTGCAACAGAGGTGCCGCGATCGCCACAAGGATCGACAGCGTGCCCAAACTGCGGACCAAGCGCGCCAGAGTGCTCGCACGGGTGACTTCGGCATCTTCTTCTTCCACCACCTCGGCACCGTATCCGCGCAGCAACCTGCCAATGCGGTAAAGCCCGTATGAAATAATCACTGTGAAGGGAAAGCTGACAACAGTCTCGGTCAAACTACCTGCGCCATTCAGCTCGACGATGCGCAGCAACAGGATATTCAGGATCAAAAAGAGCGTAATCGCACTGACCAGAAAACGGGCCTCGGCGCGGCCCTTCTCACTCATCGCGAGCAAGGCTTCTTCGTCCTCCCGCGCAAATACCTGATCAGCAACCCAGCGAAACCCGAGGACAAATCCACCCAGAACGGGAATGAGCGCAACAAGCTCATCACCGCGTTGCCCCAAATAACCAGTGCTTGTTGCGGCATAAGCCAAGAGCGTCAGCCCAATGAGGGGAAAGACAATCCGCAGCAGCGAGACGACAAAGCGCCAGACCCCTGCACCGCGTGCGCCTGTATGCCCGACTTGGGAGACAATCTTCTTGGACCACCGTCGCCCGCGAAAAATCAGCACCAGCCCTGCAATCGTCGCCAGCA
This sequence comes from uncultured Sulfitobacter sp., assembly GCA_913060815.1. Classification (GTDB taxonomy): domain Bacteria; phylum Pseudomonadota; class Alphaproteobacteria; order Rhodobacterales; family Rhodobacteraceae; genus Sulfitobacter. Next base: position 2,652 of record CAJXSZ010000007.1, read on the forward strand.
GGACCGCAGGCAGGTTTTGACGCAAAACCGTGCTGCGGCTTACGGTTTCGGCAGGATCAGAAGACGCCCAAAGCTGTGCCATTGCACTGCGCAGCGCGGCATAAGCCACAGGCCAATGCGCTGGATTGATCGGCGATTCCACCACGACAAGCAGCTTCTCGGCCTGTCTTGTGCGCAGAATGGTATCGATCTCACCCACCAACCCGTCCGCACGGGCATAGGCGCTATCAGCGACCTGAACTGGCGCAGTGAGTGTGGCCAACTGTTCCTCAAGCGCCGTGCGCTGTGCAGCAATTTCTGCGGCCTCGGGTGCGGCGGTTTCGCCCTCAGCAGGAGAAGCGCCCAAGAGGGCCAATTGATCCCGCAAGCTGGCGATACGGTTCGCGTTTACGCCCCGCGCCTCGTTGAACTGCTCGCGAAAATCAGCCAATTCAGCGCGCAGATCATTAAGCCGCTCATCCGACGTCGTCTCGGTATCCACCGCCGTCTCTGCGCGCTCTGCCAAGGCGCGCCAGCTCGACATATCCACACCTGGCACGTCCTGGGCAAGTACTGCCGCAGCAAGCGCCAGCACCATGCACAGCGCCGCAAGCCCTTGGCGCATACCAAGCCGCAAACACTGGATCATACGTCCTCGAACACCGAAGGGATGTCTGCAGGCGCACTGTCCAGCCAATGCGGCACAGGCAGGTTCTTTGACCGAAGGAATTCCGGATTGAACAATTTGGACTGATACCGCGTGCCATAATCACACAAGATCGTCACAATCGTAGACCCCGGCCCCATTTCGCGCGCCATGCGGATAGCACCGCCAACGTTTACACCGCTGGAACCACCCAGACACATGCCCTCATTCTCGAGCAGGTCGTACACCACTGGCAACGCCTCTGTATCAGGCACGCGGTAGACCATGTCGGGGGTGAACCCCTCAAGGTTGGCTGTCACGCGGCCTTGACCGATGCCTTCGGTGATAGAGTCGCCACCCGGATCTTCACCCGTATAAATTTTAGTCATGCCAGAGCCACCTGGATCGGACAGCGCAACCCTGACGCCCTTGGGCTGCAAATACATGCCCATCCCCGCCAGTGTGCCTCCCGTGCCGATGGCGCAGGTAAAGCCGTCAATCTTGCCGCCTGTCTGCTCCCAGATTTCGGGGCCTGTCGTCTCGATGTGCGCTTGCCGGTTGGCGGTATTGTCGAACTGGTTTGCCCAGATCACCCCTTCATTGGTGTCGCGCGCAAGCTGTTTGGCCAAACGCTCGGAGTAGCGGATATAATTATTGGGATTGCTGTAGGGTGCGGCTGGCACCTCGACGAGGTCAGCTCCCGCAAGGCGCAACATCTGCTTTTTCTCGTCCGACTGGGTCTCCGGAATAACGATGACGGTCTTGAACCCCATAGAGGCGCCTACCAGCGCCAGACCGATGCCTGTGTTGCCTGCTGTCCCCTCGACAATCGTGCCACCGGGTTTGAGATCGCCGCGCGCAATAGCATCCCGAATGATGAAAAGCGCGGCACGATCCTTGACCGACTGGCCGGGATTAAGGAACTCTGCCTTCCCGTAGATGTCGCATCCCGTGAGCGCGCTGGCACCGCGCAGTTTAATCAGTGGCGTATTGCCTACCGCATGTTCCAGATCGCGTGCTACGTGCATGTTCAGCCCTCACTTTATGTCGCAATCACATCTATCTGGCCCCTAGGCAGACCTCAACCTGCTTCGGTGGTGCGCCAGCCAATAGGCCAGCAACGCAGTCGGGGTATTGGCGAGCGCCTGACGTTCCGCCATGGCCAGAAAATCGTCGAATGAAATCAACCTTGAACGAATGTTCTCGGCCTCGCTGTCCAGCCCGCCGATGCCCGCCGCCTCATCAGGCAAATCGGTCAGACCCACAAAGATGTTATAATACCCTGTCGAGTCTCCGGGGCTCGGATAACCTTTTGCGACGACCTCCAGATGATCAAGGGTCAGGCCTGCCTCCTCATGTGCTTCACGCAGGGCCGTCTGCTCGGCTGTCTCACCGGGGTCGATGCGGCCTGCAATCGGCTCAAGCTGCCAAAGCTCTGGATCGTCACGCCCGAACGGACCCATCCGGAATTGCTCGACCAGCATGACACGGTCGCGCACAGGATCATAAGGCAGCACAAGGGCTGCGTCGCCACCGATGAAGTAGGAACGCGCCAACAACGGCGACATGCTCCCGTCGAACTGTTCAATCTGCAGATCAACCTCATCTAGCGCAAAGTACCCTGTGTAGGCGCGGCGGTGTTCCGCGACCTCAACGCTGCCCGCAAAGACATCCTGCCCTGCACGATGCTGGCTGCCTAGTACATTGGCCCACGCACGCGCTCTGATTTGTGGAAAGATCGCAGCCACTTCGTCGCGGGTCAGCGTCCCATAATGGCCCATCACCTCGCGGGCAGCATAGCATGACATTGCGCCCCATTGCGCCTGCCACACGGTGAAATCCCACGCACCGTCTGCCTGCCAACGTTGGGGATCGCACAAATATACTTGTGCTGCCGTACCGTCTTCGAGCGCGACATCGACCAGATCATAATCGAATCCGCCTTCGTAGAAATTTAGCCGGTTAATGCATGAAGGTGTAAGGCCGGACACAACAACGCCCTGCGCCATCTGATCCGCTTGCGCGACCAACATCGGAAATGGCGCATTCTCTACAGCATGGCAGCTATACCCGCCAAGCTGCGCGTCCTGCGCCTGTTGCGGGTCAAACGTCTGGCCCAATACGATCTCAAGCAGCGGGATATGGCGCAGGGTTCCGTAGAAAAAGAGCGGCTTAGCCAACGCTCACCGCCAGTTCTTTGCAGCGTATTCCGTGGCAGGTCCGACGATCACAGCGCCTACGAAAAAGGTGATGATGACGGGGGCTGTTGCAATCATAATGCCGAATTCCGACGCGATCAGGAAAATTGCCGTGACCGCTTCCATCGGGCCGTCATAACGGTTGCGCATCGCAAGCCTGAACATCTCATATGCAGAATGCACCGCCAGACCCCAGACCACCATGACAGCAGCGCCCGTAATCCCATTGTTAATGCCGGAGACAAGCCCGCGCCCTGCCCGCGAACCCATCACAATCCAACCGACGCACAGACCGATGAACGCGTTCACATAGTTGAACCAACCAAAATCGGTGCCTTCCGGCATCAAGGGGCGGATAAGTTCGGACAGAACCCAGCCTAGAATGGCAAGCAATGTGGCCGCGACGAGCCGTGCAGCGGTTGGCATAGTCTTGTATCCTTCGGTCTGAAACGCAGGTCCTAACCTGGTTTGCGTACCGTAATCTGAGTCACATCGCAATTCCCACTGTCAAATGTAGCAGCACAAGACGTGAGATAGAAATTCCACATCCGCTTGAAACGCTCATCGAAACCCATTGCGGCGATCTGGTCCCATTTGTCATTGAACGTCTCATGCCAGCGGCGCAACGTTATGTCATAGCTCTTGCCGAACTCGATAGACTTCTCCACCCCGAGGCCCGCCTTCTCGATCTGCTCGCGCAGCACGACAGGGCTTGGCAGCATACCGCCCGGAAAGATGTACTTCTGGATGAAATCAACGCCGCGTTTGTAGACCTTCCAGCGACGGTGCGCGACCGTGATGATCTGGAATGTCGCCGTCTTGCCCGGTTTGAGCCGCTCGCGGACGGTCTCGAAGTAAATAGGCCAATACTGCTCGCCCACAGCCTCGAACATCTCGATGCTGGCGATGCCATCATAAAGACCCGTCTCGTCGCGATAATCTTGCAGCTTGAAGGTCACCTTGTCGGAAAGCCCTGCTTTTTCAATGCGATCCACAGCATAGTTAAACTGTTCTTCGCTGATCGTCAGGCACGTGACATGCAAACCGCGCTCAGCCGCAGCATATTCGGCGAACCCGCCCCAGCCACAGCCGATTTCGAGCACGTGATCGCCCTCTTGCACACCCATCTCATCCACCATGGACTTATATTTAGCGATTTGCGCCTGCTCCATGCTTTGCTGCGGATCATCGAAAATCGCGCTGGAATAGCTCATCGTGTCATCGAGCCAAAGACCGTAGAAATCATTACCAAGATCATAGTGGTACGAGATGTTCTTGCGCGCCTGATCCTTTGAGTTGCGCTGGAGCCAGAAACGCAGCTGCTCATAGCGACGCACCAGCCCCATGCCCGGAAATCCGTCATAAATGTCTTCATTGTCGGCGTGGATAAAATCCATAAACGCCTGCAGATCAGGTGTGCTCCACCAGCCGTCAAGATAGGCGTCACAGAACCCCAGATCACCCTCGCGGATGAGACGCGCAAATAAATCGACATTGTGGATATCAAGCTCGGCCACAGGACCGGGGTTTTGCCCTTCCGCACGAAAGCGACGTCCATCGGGCAAAACAAAATCGATGCGGCCATAGCGCAGCGACGAGGCCATCCCCATCACACGGGCGAAATAACGGGGCAGATTGGTTTGCCCCTCGGTTGTAGTGAAAATCATTTATCGTCCTTACGCGTCGAATTAATCATTAAATTACTGGTGAAACTTGGAATTTGGAACTGCTAAAACGGCTTGTTTTCATACGCGTTCAGCGCCCGCTTGCGCCCCTCGGCGACATCTACAACCGGGTCGGGATAAGCATCACTTGCGCTCATACTCCACTGTTCAGGGATCGCGTCGAAATAGGACAGCGCATCTGCGTGGGGCTGTGCGTGGCCTTCCGCAATCCAGCGGCCCGCATAGTCGCGATTCTTGTCGAACTTATCGAGCTGGGTCACAGGGTTGAAAACTCGAAAGTATGGCGTCGCGTCAGGACCAGAGCCTGCGGACCACTGCCAGCCCATCGCATTGCTTGCTGGATCCCAATCGATAAGACAGTCCTCAAACCATTTTTGACCAATACGCCAGTGGCACAGCAGGTGCTTGGTCAGATAGCTGGCCACAATCATGCGCCCACGGTTGTGCATGCGGCCCGTCACATACATCTCGCGCATGGCTGCATCGACAAAGGGGATACCTGTGCGGCCTTGCTTCCAGGCTTTGACCTCTGCGCGCCGCTCGTCCTCGTTCCACGCGAACCCGCTCCATTCCTCACGCCAGTTCTCATCCAGAATGCGCGGTGTGTGGTGCATCAGATGATAGGCAAACTCGCGCCACACCAATTCCTTGAGGAAGACCTCGGCGTCCGATTTCCCCTCATGCAGCGCCCGAATTCCGGCATGCCAGCACTGGTGCGGACTGATCTCGCCAAGCGCGAGGTTCTCACTCAGGCACGACGTCCCGTCTTCACCCGGAAGATCACGGGTGGTGTTATAGGCCTCGACTTTATGGGCAAGAAAGGCACCCAGCCGCGACTGCGCCGCCTTTTCACCCAATCGCACAAACGGTCGGACTACTTCGGCACCGCGCTTCATGGCCGCGCCCATATTCCACGTGTCCAGATCCTCAGACGCTGGCCAATTCTCGGGGGCGGATATGTGCGACGGCGCGCTAAGCGGCGCATCCACATCACGGTCTTTCACAGAGCGCCAGAACGGGGTGTACACTTTGTAATACCCCCCCGTCTTGGTCTCGACCGTCCAAGGCTCGAACATCAGATGTCCGCCGAATGACTTGGCCTCGACCTCCTGATCCTTCAGCGCGGCCTTGATTTCTGTATCGCGCGCTACGGCCTCCGGATCATACTGCCGCGTCCAGTAGACCGATGTCGCACCCGTCTCGGCTATGATCGCCTCAAGCATCTCCAACGCGGATGCCCCGCTGCGCAGGATCAAACAACTGCCAGCTTCCTCCAAGGACCCCGCGAAATGCTCAAGCCCGAGCCCCAAACGAAATTTGGGTGCAGCGGCCAATCCGTCTACCTGCACATCACGCAAGAATACGGGGATTACAGGACGGCCTGTTTGTGACGCAGCATGCAGCGCAGGATGATCGCTCAGCCGCAGATCACGGCGGAACCATAACAAAATCGGGGAAGTGTCGCTCACTGTCTGCGCCTCTATAAATCGTTCTTTAATGATCTAGGGCAGACACCGCAGGTTCAAGCCAAAGCGCTCACAAAACGTCATCCAATGCGTTCAAAAGCTGGTCCATCTCGGCCTGCGAGGTATAATGGGTGAAGCTGAGGCGCAGAACACCTTTCTCAGGATCGACCCCCATGCCTTCCAGCGCACGCACAGCGTAGAAATCACCGCCGCCTGCCATGATGCCTTTTTCCGTCAACTCCCGCGCGACGTCCTCACCCGCGCGGTTGAGAGCAAGTGCCACAGTAGGCGCCCGCCCTTCGGCACTGTCCGAGCCGATTAGCCGAACAGAATTACGCGATTTGACTGCATCCAGAAGCTGTTGCAGCAACACGGTCTCATGCTCGCGCATCAGGTCATGCACCATGGCGCCGCGTGCCTGCGCGCCTGATTGCGTCCCACCGTGATGCGCATAAACCGCATCCACGTAATCCGCCATTCCCGCACAAGCAGCCACCTGCGCATGGTCAGGACCCGCAGGGGTGAACCGTTTGTACAAGCTGCCTTCATTGAAATAATGGCCTTGATTGGGGAGCAACTCCCCCAATGCACGGCGAATGACCATCAATCCCTGATGCGGGCCGTAGGTCTTATAGGCCGAGAACATGTAAATATCCGGCCCCAGTTCGCCCACGTCCACAAAGCCGTGCGGCGCATAGGAGACTCCATCCACACACACAAACGCGCCCGCTGCATGGGCAAGTGCGGTGATCGCGGAAACAGGATTGATTTCGCCAACAACGTTCGAGCAATGCGGAAAGCAGACTAGCCGCACCTTCTCGTCCAGCAAATCCTCAAGGTCGGCCGGGTCCAGATGCCCTGTCTCGGGATCAATGCACCATTCGCGCACCTCGATGCCGCGCTCGGCCAATCTGCGCCACGGGCCTGTATTGGCTTCATGGTCCTGATTGGTCACAACAATCGCCTCACCCGCCTCAAGCATCTGACCAAAGGCTTGTGCCAAGACATAGACGTTCTGAGTGGTTGAGGGGCCAAAAGACAGCTCGTCAGGGGCGACGCCAAGGATGGCAGACATGCGTGTGCGCGCCTCGTCCATCTCTTCACCGCCCAACGTGCTGGCAGCGTATGGCGCATAGGGCTGCACCTTGCGCTGGGTATAGAAGCGCGTAAGGCGGTCGATCACCGCACTGCATGTGTAAGAACCACCAGCATTCTCGAAAAACGCCTGCCCCTGCAACACAGGTTCCGCAAATGCGGGAAACTGGCTGCGTATAAAATCAATATCCAATGTCATAGCTTAATCAAGCACGAAGGCACGCCACGGCTCAACCCTTTCAATTCCTTAAAGTCGTTATTTGCAAAGCGCCAAGCCCAAGCGCCAAAAGCAAGGCTTTGGAATTTTGTTGGGAAAAACAAAGCGCGGTCACATCAGACAACACAATACGGTCAGGGCCGGCTATGGTGCTGCCCTGCCCCAAACAACGCTGCAACAGCGTATCTTGAGGGACAGGGCTCGGGCATAAATTTACGCATTAACGTCAACCACAACGCGGCCTTTAACCTGACCGTTGAGAATATCCGCCGTCAGCTTTGGCAAATCAGACATCTTCGCCGGCACGACCATCGCCTCAAGCTTGTCCATCGGCAGATCTTTGGCGATGCGCTTCCATGCGCGCAAACGATTGTCATAGGGCTGCATCACTGAATCGATGCCAAGCAGATTCACGCCGCGCAGCAAGAACGGAATTACCGTCGCAGGAAGCCCCGCACCGCCAGCCAAACCGACCGCGGCAACCGAAGCACCGTATTGCATCTGGCCCAGTACACGCGCGAGCATCGCACCGCCCACAGCATCAATACAGCCACCCCATGTCTCGCCTTCCAGCGGACGCTTGACGGTCTCATTGATCTCATCGCGCGCAACAATTTGCGTGGCGCCAAGCGAAGTCAGATAATCCGCTGTCTCGGGACGCCCTGTCACACCAGCCACCTCGTGACCAAGTGCGGCCAAAATCGCCACGGCAACGGAGCCAACACCGCCAGCAGCACCCGTCACAAGCACAGGACCCGATTTGATCCCGTGATCCTCCAACGCCATGACCGACAGCATGGAGGTAAAGCCCGCCGTCCCGACAGCCATTGCCTGACGGGCATCAATCCCTTCGGGCAGTGGCACCAGCCAATCAGCCTTCACCCGCGCCTTTTGCGCATAGCCGCCCCAATGGGCCTCGCCGACACGCCAGCCTGTCAAAACGACCTTGTCGCCAGCCTTATAGCGCGGGTCCGAAGACTCCTCGACAGTTCCCGAAAAATCAATACCGGGTACATGCGGATAATTGCGCACCAATCCACCGCCACCGGGGCTCATGCACAGCCCGTCCTTGTAGTTCACAGTGGTATATTCCACCGCCACCAGCACCTCGCCATCGGGCAGCTGGTCTTCGGAGATCTGCGTAATCGCCGCCGAGGTCTTGCCCTCATCATCCTTGTTCACAATCAACGCATCAAACATCTGTCTCTCCTTCTGGGCAGAACCGCCCCATTTCTTTTGGTAATAATATTCCGGGGGTTACCATCTTGCGCCATCGGTTCAAGCACAATGGCGACGGCTAACCCCGATCCGGCAGACTTGAAACGTTCAAGCCCAAAACTGTTCATGCACGGTCGCATCACGCGGGCCGTCGGGTGTCTCCACGCGAAGCGCCGTGCCCTCATCCCAATGGGTCATGCGTACCATACCGATCGCGACATTGGTCTTGAAGTCAGGCGACCACGCCGCCGACGTCACGCTGCCCACTTTCTTGCTTCCCGCCATCAAAGGCCAGACACGGTCACAAGCAGGCACTTTGTCCCCCTCGATCGCAATTGCACGGATTTGCTGCACGGGGCCCTCTTTGGCAACCCGCAGCAATGCATCTCGTCCGATACACCCGATTGCCGTCTGCGTGTCACAGAACTTGCCGAGGCCGCATTCATGGGGCGTATTATCGTCGGTCATGTCATTGCCGTAACTCAGCAATCCACCCTCGACACGTTCGATCCCGTTCGGACATCCCGCGCGCACGTCCAAGTCCTTGCCCGCTTCCATCAGTGCGTTCCAAAGCGGCATACCCAGATCGGTCCCGTCGACATAAATCTCGAAACCGCCCTGTTTGGAATAGCCAGAGCGTGCGACCGCCATTGAGCGGCCCTGGAAGTCGAACATGCCAAAACGGAAGAAGCGAATATCACGCACAGCATCGCCGAACACATGCGCCATCAGATCATCCGCCTTCGGGCCTTGGATCGCCAGCGGGCTGATGTCAGGCTCGTCGATCAACACATCGAGCCGGTAGCCGTTGGCGATGCCCTTGACCCAAAGCAGCAGGTCACTGTCAGCGATGGAAATCCACCAACGGTCCTCTGCCAGCTTGACGCAGACAGGGTCATTCAGCATGCCCCCCGTCTCATCCACGATGGGCACATAAAAGCAACGGCCCGGCATCATGCCGCGCAGATCGCGCGGGGTGAGCATTTGCATCAGGCGCGCCGCATCAGGGCCGCGCAACTCGACCTGACGCTCGGCAGCAACATCCCAAATCTGAACGGCCTCCTTGAGGTGGCGGTAGTCCTCCTCCACGCTCTCGAACATCGTAGGCAACAGCATACGGTTGTAAACGGTATAGGCTTTAACCCCTGCAGCCTCGACACCCTCCGAAAACGGTGTGCGGCGCAGACGCCGCGTTTGGGAAATAAGCGCCATCAAGCGTCCTCCGGCATAAAAATAATATCTGAAACAGGAGGCGTATGTCCTGCTTGTTTGAGCATCTGACTTATCTGCCCGCGGTGGTGGGTCTGGTGATTGAACATATGTGCGACACACAGCGCGCGGGATCGCTTCATCTGCTGGTTTATCGTGCCCGAAAACCAACTTTCCTCGACACACAGATCCATATTCGACAGCGTCTGCGCCCAGATGCGAATACGACCATCGAGGCGGAAACGCTCTGCGTCCCAGACGCCAAAAGAGGGTGTCAAAGCAGCGCTTTGATCACCAGACACTGTGGGTGCAGGCACATCGTCGCAAAAGCGGCTCATCCAGATCATGTCACCCCACAGCAGATGGTTCATCGTGCCGAAGATCGACCCGAAGAATGCACCACGGTCGTATGTCAGCTCGTCTTCGGTCATCTGCTTGAACGTGTCCCGCAACTGGCGGTTTTGCCACGCGTTATAGCGCGCCATTTGCAGGACATACTCCTTCTGGATCACGCAGCGCCCTTCCAGTCGATGGGGCAAATCTCGGCAGACTTACCGCCAAAATCCCAGACTCGGCCATAGTCACGCACCTTGGATTTCACACCCACAGCGGCGATGATGTCAGGGCCCATCCAGTATTTGGAATTGGAGATCATCACAGGATGATCTGGGCTTGCACCATCAATCATCTCGATCTCGCCCGAGATTTTGCGCCCGATCTTGATCGCACGCTTCTTGCCGTCGCGGATGATCTCGACGGGCGCACGCTCTGCCCCGATGATCTCGGAGACCAGCATGGTGAACAGACCCGTGGTCCCGCCCGCAGCGCCTGAGAAAATCTGCAACAGACCGTTGTAGGCGGCCTCGGAGGCACGCTCGTCCACATAGGCGCCGACGCGCCAGTTGCCCTCGCCCATGCGGCCCGGAATATCGACCAGCAGCCCGACGTTAAGACCGCTTAGGTCCTCGCCCTCGAAATTGCCCTCATCAATGGCGATGGCCATCCAAGCGTGGCAATGCCCTTCTGTGGGCGGGTGCGCGCCGAGGCTGACCACGCAGGGACAAAACAACTCGCACGAGCAGTTCAAAAACAGCTCACCCTTGAGCGCCCAATTGGCAGGTGTCATTTCTCTGTTACCCATTTTATCCTCCCGATAAAATTATGCGATGTAAGGCCAGCCCGCCACGACGCATGCGCCGACCAGCAGGGCTATGCCCATTGGCTTCGTAAGATAGTGTCCGATTTGCGGTAATTTTTCCAGCACCATGAACAGCGTGGCCAAGCCCATCCATGCCAAATTCATCACGCCGCCCGCAAACCCCAGCGCCATAAACCCCCAGCAACAACCGACGCAAAATGCGCCAAGACCCAGCCCCATACGCAAACCGCCGCCGAAGCCCGTCTTCCAATGGCCCAGAAAATACATGCCGGGGGAGTGACAGACACCGTGGCAGATCTCCTTGGCGCGGGTGAATTGGAACAGACCTGCCGCCGCTAGCAGGAACACCGCAAACCAACGCGAGATCGCGATGCCCAGCATGTCAATGACGCCGCCAAACAGCAGCGCCAGTTGCGCGCCCGCCAGCAACAACGCGAAGCCGACCCAGACCGCAAAATACCCCAGTAACACACCCAGCCACCCTGCCCGTGTGCCATTTGCGCTGGCTATCAGGTCTTCATATGCGCGAAGCGTGGGCACCAGTGTGGGCAACATCATGGCCGCCATCATCGCAGCCCACATCCACGCCAGTGGCCAGAACTCTACCATGGGCATCTTCATATCCATACGCGGGTCCATACGGCGCATCGCCTCACCCATAGCGTCAGGACGACCCAGCACATCAAGGCCCATAGAGGTGCTCATCGTGACCATCATCCACCACGACACAAGGATCAGCCCGAAAAAGGCCAACCAAAGCGTAGAGCGCAGCAGATGCGGCATAAAATCAACCTCGCGTAAATGCGTTGCGAAATTAATGTCAGACATTTAAAGTTTCGGCAAACAGTAAATGTAAGACATATGAAAATTGACCCCAAAAGTGATGCCGATCTCTCGGCCCAGATCGCAACTGCCATCCGCGATGAGATTATCGCAGGACGTCTGATTGTAGATGCACGCCTGCCCTCGGAGGCCGAATTGGCCGAACAATTCGACGTCTCCCGCCCCACCGTGCGCGAGGCGCTCAAACGGCTGGCGGCTCAGTCGCTTATTCGGACCCAGCGCGGTGCCACGGGCGGGGCTTTCGTCAATAAACTCAGCTTTACAGAGGCTTACGCCCAGCAAATCACGACCTCGACGCTGCTGCTCTCGATGAATGATGTAAGTTTCGAGACGGCTTGCGAAGCGCGGTTCGCGTTGGAGCGGTCTTGCGCGGAGCTCTCGGCGCAGCGGTGCGGGCCAGACGACCTTGCTGCGATGCGTGCAGAGATACATCGCCAAGGCCAGCCCAACCTGTCGGACGAAGCCTTCTGCGCTTCAGATGTCGCTTTCCACCGTGCGCTGGTCGATGGCGCGGAAAATCCAGTGCTTTCCTACCAACTCGCTGGAGCGGTGGAGGCAATGCAGCCGCTGATGAACATGATCACCTTTTCCGCCCGTGACCGTGCACGGATCGTGGCACTGCATATGCGCATTGCTGGCGCGGTCGAAGCACGCAACGCCGCAGACATATCCGATGGCCTGACGGCCCTTGAGGCAGAGACGCAGTCACTTGCGCGAAGCCTGTTCAAGAAAGGCAATTAAAAACAATCGGCTGTGAGTTTTTCTTAATGCCCTCAGGATTGCACCTCAGCGCGTCGAAGCTCAGTTCTGAACAATCACCTTCATATTCCGCAAACCGACCTGTTGGGTCATCGCAAACAGCTTCCTCGCATTTTCCGTGTGCAGGCGAATACAGCCCGCAGAAGCAGGTCGACCCAAGCGGCTCACCTGATTGGTGCCGTGAATGGCAAAGTTGCCGCTATAGAAGATTGAATAAGGCATCGGCGCATTGTTGTAACGGCTGGATTTGTGGTTCTTTGACAGCCATTTGCCCCGCCACTGCCCGCGCGGTGTATATTTGCCCTTACGGGCGGTTGAAACGCTCCACGTGTGAATGCGCTTGCCGTCCTTATAGACGCGCATCTTCTGCTCCGACACGTCCACTTTCGCGATAAGGCGTCCCGCCTCTACCACCGCCGGAGTAGTGAAAAGAAATGATGCGCATAGCGCAACTGTAACCACAATTTTCATCAGAATTCGTCCCGCTTTTATATTTTATGCCGCTATTCCACTTCAACAAAATCTACATGTCAAAGATTATGTTGTGTTTGATATGAAAAATTTGCGCATATCTAGTGGCTAAATTCTACCTACCGCGCCCTCTTGCAGAGCTTGCGCAGGTAGGATGGTTACGAGCCATCAGAAAAATCTGCAGTGACGGACTACTTGATATTCGAGGTCTGCACCGCTACTTAACAGTTGTCCTTCGGGACTATGGATATAAACGCGCTCGTAATAAGCGGTTCGGACCCGGGGGCGGTACCCGGCGACTCCACCAATCATCCGTCATTTGCGGATCATGGGGTCGAAACAGGATCGACGAACGTCTAAAGGGGTTAGCTTTATCTCGGCTGTCTGCCACCGATATCGGCGAAACTTGTACAATTGCAAATGACAATCGTGCTCCAATGGCGATGGCCGCGTAAGCGACCGGAACTATTGAAACCTTAAGTCCTTGCGTTTAGCGACCCAAGGCGGGGCCCGCCGGAGCCTGGCAACAGAATCCGGCACTTTACCTCCCCTTGACCATTTCTTCGCGCGCTGCCACCATCTACCTATGGGGAATTTTCGCGAACGCCCCGTGAGGCGCCAGCCAGAGGTTCGCATGTTTCCACCTTGAAAGGATGCATGCCATGGCTGCCCCGAATGAAATCACTGTACCCCAACTCCTCCGGCGGATCGGCTTGCCTGATGCGCCGATGATTATCGACGTCTCGATTGATACCGATTTCTCCGCCGATCCTTTTCTGATCCCCTCCGCTGTGCGGCACCCGCATACGGATGTCGCAGGGCTCAAGGCCCGTATCGGTGTACGGCCCTGTGTGATCGTCTGTCAGAAAGGCATAAAGCTCAGTCAGGGGATGGTCGCACGCCTGCGCAATGACGGGTTTGATGCGCAATACCTACAGGGCGGCAATTTCGGTTGGCGCGCGCACCCTGACGCACCGCGCATTCCAGCGGCTTCGCTGCCAGATCCAGTTGACGGCGCCACACTTTGGGTGACCCGCCACCGCCCCAAGATTGACCGCGTTGCCTGCCCGTGGTTGATCCGCCGCTTTGTCGATGCGGATGCGCGGTTTCTTTTTGTATCTCCTGCCGAAGTCATGGGCGTGGCCGAGCGGTACGGCGCTTCACCTTTCGACATTGAGGATGTCTTCTGGTCCCACCGCGATAACCGCTGTACGTTCGACACCATGCTGGAAGAATTCGGATTGAAAATCCCTGCCCTCCTGCGCCTCGCAACGGTCATTCGTGCGGCAGACACAAACAGCCACATGCTCAGCCCACAGGCCGCTGGCCTTCTGGCCATGTCGGTGGGATTGTCGCGCCAGTATCGCGATGACCACGATCAATTGAACGCAGGCATGGCCATCTTTGACGCCCTCTATCGCTGGGCGCGGGACGGACAGGACGAGGGCCATGATTGGCCAACGGAGCGTAAGCGATGAGCCTGCCCAGATGGTCGCAGATGTGGCGCGTGTTTGGACGTATCGGCGTGCTTTCCTTCGGTGGCCCTGCCGCCCAGATCGCGCTCATGCACCGAGAATTGGTAGAGACCCGCGACTGGCTTTCCGAGCAGGAATACCTGCGTGCGCTCAGCCTGTGCATGTTGTTGCCCGGCCCCGAGGCCATGCAGCTGGCCACCTATGCAGGCTGGCGGCTGCGCGGCACAGCAGGTGGTTTGCTGGCCGGCCTTCTGTTCGTAATTCCCGGTGCAATGGTTATTGCCCTACTGGCCCTGCTGTACGCGAGCTACGGTCAACTCCCCTTGGTCCAAGCCGCGTTTCTGGGGATCAAGGCTGCCGTAATCGTCGTCGTCTTTCAGGCTCTCCTCAAGGTTGCGCGCAAGGCCTTGGTGGGACCGCAAGGATGGGTCCTCGCTGGTCTGTCGTTTCTGGCGCTCTTCGTCTTTGACACCCCCTTCCCCCTCATCATTGTCGCAGCAGGCGCATGGGGAATGTGGCGCGCAGGTCAGACCACTGCGAGTGCACCACCTGCGCCCGTGGCGTTCTCACCTGCCCGCGTGGTCGCGCTCTGGGGCAGCCTGTGGGCCGCGCCCTTGCTTCTCGTTTGGGCGTTGGATGCCGATTTCATGCTGCAACTGGGGCTATTCTTCTCCAAACTTGCGGTTGTCACCTTTGGCGGCGCCTATGCGGTTTTGGGCTATATGACCCAAACAGTCGTTTCCGATCTGGGCTGGATCACTACGGAACAGATGATCGACGCGCTTGGACTGGCTGAAACAACGCCTGGCCCGCTTATTCTGGTAACCGAATTTGTGGCCCTTCTGGCCGGGTTTGCGCAATCGGGCCTGAGCGGCGCGATTGCCGCAGGAATGCTCGCTCTATGGGTGACGTTCACGCCGTGTTTTTTGTGGATCTTCCTCGCGGGACCCTATCTGGACCGCCTCAGTGCACAACCGCGCCTGACCGCTGGCCTCACCGCCATCACCGCAGCGGTGGTGGGCGTGATTGCCAACCTTGCGCTTTGGTTTGCGCTGCATGTGCTGTTTGAGGACGTTGGAAGCGCCCAGAAGATTGCGGTACCCATCCCTGTCTGGAGCTCTCTGAATACCACCGCCCTCATGCTCACAGGATTTGCGACGGTGCTGATGATCGCCCTACGCATCGGATTTGTCCCCGCGATGATCCTCCTCGCAATCTGCGGCATTGCGATCCCGCTGTTCTGAGCATGCCGCCCCTTTCATCCCCGATGGAATCACCTATGATGAGAGCAATTGAACCTGTCGGGGGAGACGAGATGAGTCGCACGATCGACTATGGCAACCTCATGCACGATGCCATGCGCAGCCTGATCCGCAATGTCTTGCTGGATATCGCCGCAAATGGCCTGCCAGGAGCGCATCATTTCTTCATCACCTTTGACACATCGCACCCCGATGCCGAACTGGCCGACTGGCTGTCTGACCGCTATCCGGACGAGATGACCGTAGTGATGCAGCACTGGTATGACGGGCTTGAAGTGACCGATGACGGCTTTTCCATCACGCTTAATTTTGGCGACGCGCCCGAGCCGCTGTATATCCCCTATGATGCAATCCGTACCTTTGTGGACCCTTCCGTTGAGTTTGGCCTGCGCTTCGAGCAGCAGGGCGAAGACGGCCAGAAAGACGAGGAAAGCGCAGAAGACACCCTGCCCCAGACGGAAGAATCGGAACTCGAGGTGCAGGAACCCCCTGCCAAGGACGCCGAAATTGTCTCTCTGGACAGTTTTCGCAAGAGTTGACCTAGCGCGCCGCCAGACCAGCCGCTAAACAGCCCCAAATATCTTGTCTACAGGAGCGCCCCATGGCCGATACCCGCACAGAAACCGACAGCTTTGGCCCGTTGGAGGTTTCTTCCGAAAAATATTGGGGCGCACAGACCCAGCGTTCAATCATCAACTTCCCCATTGGTTGGGAGAAGCAGCCTGTGGCCATCGTGCGTGCCTTGGGCGTGATCAAGCAGGCGTGCGCCGAGGCCAATATGGCCCAAGGATCACTGGACGAGGCCCGCGGCAAAGCGATTGTTCAGGCGGCAAGCGAAGTCGTGGCAGGCAAATTCGACGACAACTTCCCACTCGTCGTATGGCAGACGGGTTCGGGCACACAGTCCAACATGAATGCCAATGAAGTCATCGCCAACCGCGCAATCGAGATTATGGGCGGTGTGATCGGCTCCAAAGATCCCGTGCACCCCAATGATCACTGCAACATGGGGCAATCCTCGAACGACACCTTTCCCACTGCGATGCACATCGCCACAGCGCGTACCGCTCATGATGTGCTGCTACCAGGATTGCGCAAACTGCACGCAGGGCTGGAAGCGAAGGTCGCTGAATTCGACGGCATCATCAAGATTGGCCGCACCCACACACAAGACGCGACACCGCTGACGCTGTCTCAGGAATTTTCAGGTTATGCCCATCAGGTCGCAATGGGTATCGCGCGGGTTGAGCAAGGTTTGGGTCGCATTTACGAGCTGGCCCAAGGCGGCACTGCTGTCGGCACGGGCCTGAACACCAAAGTTGGCTGGGCCGAGACTGTCGCCGCGAACATGGCACGTATCTCCGACCTGCCGTTTGTTACCGCGCCCAACAAATTCGAAGCGCTCGCTGCCCATGACGCAATGGTCGAGATTTCGGGCCATTTGAAAACCGTGGCCGCAAGCCTCTTTAAAATCGCAAATGACATCCGCCTCTTGGGCTCTGGCCCGCGATGCGGCTTAGGCGAATTGATCCTGCCCGAGAACGAGCCAGGCTCGTCCATCATGCCAGGCAAAGTGAACCCGACCCAATGCGAAGCGCTGACCCAAGTCTGCGCGCATGTCTTCGGCAATGACGCCGCTGTCGGGTTTGCAGGCTCCCAAGGTCATTTCGAGCTCAACGTGTATAAGCCCATGATGGCCTATAACGTCTTGCAATCCATGCAGCTTTTGGGCGATGCGGCCTCTGCCTTTACCGACAATCTGGTGGCTGACCTCAAGGCAGATCCCGTGCGCATCGAAAAATTGATGCGCGAGTCCCTGATGCTTGTCACGGCACTGGCCCCCGAGATCGGCTATGACAATGCCACTAAGGTCGCGAAAACTGCCCATAAGAACGGCACCACCCTTAAGGAAGAGGCCATTGCTCTTGGATTTGTGGATGAGGCAACCTTCGACCGCGTGGTGCGGCCCGAAAATATGATCGGACCTAAGTGAGCGCGCCAGTAAACCTCAATAAACTGCGCAAAGAGCGCGACCGCGCGGCGCGCAAAGCCCGCGCGGATGAGAACAGCGTGCAATTTGATCAGACCAAAGCGCAAAAAGACGCCTTGAAGCAACGTGCCGAGCGTGCAGTACGCATGCTCGACGCACACAAGCGCGAGACATGACGGCACGCCCTGTCAAACACTCCGTCACATTGCACGGGCACCGCACGTCCATATCGTTGGAAGCACCATTCTGGTCAGAGTTGCGTAAGATCGCGCGGGAAAAATCCATCCCGATCAACGCCTTGGTGGCCCAGATTGATGCAGCGCGGGGCATGGACAGCGGCCTTGCCTCAGCCATCCGCGTTTATGTACTTGAGACGTTAAAGGATCGTTCGTCCAAGGCGGACTAACCTGCGACCATGGGCACGCAATAGCCAACCCACGGTCAAAATGGTCAAAACAGCGGCCTAAGCCACTGACGCGTCATATATTTTGCGGATGTTCGCGCTAAGGGCTGCGTTAAACTCTGCATCCGACATCTTCACGTTCAGCCCTTCGGCCAATGCGCGGCTAAAGCTCGCAATCATCTTGTGGTTTTGGGAGAGCAGATCACAGGCCATCTCGGTCGAGTAGCCCCCTGACAGCGCAACAACACGCAGCACACGCGGATGATCCGCTGCCGCATCATAGAGGCCTGCCTTGCTCGGAATTGTCAGCTTGAGAATAACATCAACATCCTCAGGCAAAGCATTAAGATGCTTCATCAATTCAGCTTCGAGCATATCTTCTGCCTCGGCTTTGGTCGCGCTCTCGATATGGACCTCTGGCTCCACAATCGGGACCAGACCTGCCGCGGAAACCTGACGCGCCACCTCAAACTGTTGGGCGACGACATCTGCGATACCCTTGGCGTTGGCCTTCAAGATAAGCGAGCGTTCCTTGGTCCCAAAAATGCCTTTCTCGTTGGCCTTGGCCAACAGTACATCCAGATCGGGCATAGGCTTGAGCATCTGAACATCGTTAGCTTCATCGGCAAGCCCCTTGTCGATCTTCAAAAACGGTACAACGCCGCGCTCTTCCCAGAGCAGCTGCGCCGTTGGTTTGCCGTTGATCTCGCTGTCCATCGTCCGCTCGAACAGGATTGCCCCCAACACTTTGTCCGCTGTGAAATCATCCGCAAGAATGATCCGGCTACGCATCGCATGAACAGCGGCGTACATTTCCACATCGCCCGAATAATCCGCTGGCTCAACCCCGTATTGCGCCAGCGCTTTCGGCGTAGAGCCGCCCGATTGATCCAATGCAGCGATAAACCCGGCTGCGGTTGCCATACGGGTGCGTTGTGCGTCTTTAGAGGCCATGAAACCTACCTTTACTCAGAGTAACATCAATTTCCCCCGTTCTAGAGGGTTCACGAAGCCAGCGCCAGACGCTTTAGCCGTGTTACCGCTCACGCTGCGTCAGCGTCAGGCGAATTCCGTCTTTTGCCCGCACTGTCAGATGGGCGACAGGTACGGGGGTTGGCCCCATGCTCAAACGGTAGTCGCGTAGAATACGGCTCAGGATCAGCGGCCCTTCGATCATCGCGAACCCTGCCCCGGGGCACACCCGCGCCCCTGCGCTGAACGGGATAAAGGCGTCACGCTGGCAAGCCTTGCCATTCTCCGTCTGCCAGCGGTCAGGATCGAACCCGTCAGGGTTGTCCCAGAGCCGCGTGTGGCGATGCAGATGCCACGGGCTTATCACCAGTTGCGAACCACGGCGCACATCACGGTCCCTCATCACTTCAGGACAGGCATTCTCCCTCACCATCATCGGGACAGGCGGATAAAGGCGCAGCGTCTCGCGGAAGACATCACGGCTCAGGCGCAGATTGCTCATCACGCTGAAATCGCAGTTCTCAAGCACCTGCGCCTCTTCCGCCAACTTCTCCTGCCACTCAGGATAAAGCGCCATCAGATAGAGCGCCCAGGCCAATGTTGACGCGCTTGTCTCATGCCCTGCCAGAAAGAAAATCGCGACCTGATCAACCATCTCTTCGGTGGTGAACATCTCACTTGTCTCAGGATCTGCCGTAGTCATGATCTTGGTCGCCAGATCATCGGGCGCGGTCCCCGAGGCAATCTCCTCCGCCCGCATTTGCGTCATCTGTGTGATCAATGCACGAATGCGGGCCGCGCTGCGTGTAGTGTCACGGCGAAACAGGCGCGGCATCCAGCGGGGCAAAGGCACAAGGGCGGCCAAGTTCAGGATCGGCTGACTGCGCTGGTAGGTTTTAAATTCTTCAAAAACATCGCGAGCCATATGATGTTCAATGGGCAGCGAAAACAGCGTGCGAAAGATCACGTCCGCCGCCGCATGGCTCGTCTCTTCCTCAATCTCGATTTCGCGCCCCAAGTGCTCTCCAAGTCGTGCCGCCGCCGCCTCGGATGCATCCCACATGGCGGCGAATGTCTCCCGCAGGCGGCCGCCCTCGAACGCGGGATCAATAATCCGTCGCTGGCGCTTCCACGTCTTACCATTGGTGACAAAGACGGAATTGCCCAAGAGCGGCCGCAGCCCCTCGTTCACACGGGTTGACTTGGGGAAATCATCCGGCCGCTCCTTGAGCACCCGCTGCACTAACTCTGGCTGGTTAATCAGATAGCTACGGAAAAACGGCGTGCGAAACTCGGCCATCCATGCACGGTACAGGCGCGCAGGCTGCGCAGAGAGGATATCCGCGCGAAACAACTTGGCATAGCGCCACAGCGATACCTTGTCAGGGCGTGGGACAGGTTTTGGCGGCAAGGTCATGGCGCTGTACTCGTGAATTTATTGACCGCCTTGGTAATACGCGATTTCGATGCAGGGCGGTCACGGTAGCGCGCCGCGAGCGTGCGCGGTCCAGCCGTGATCTGGAAATAATCATAGTCACGCGGGCGGTCAAAAGCGCAGAGATACTGAAAATGCAGGTGAAAGAAACGCCAGCGCAGTGCCTTCCAGCGTGCAGGACTAAGCGACTGGGTGAAAGCCGCGGAAAAGACCAGAGGCCACTTTTGGTCAGGCGGTGCCACCCCGCTTACTGCAACGGGATCACACAGCGCAAAGGCGCAGCCATCACCCGGAGCGGTGACATCGACCCAAGTGAGCGCATCAGATGTGCTCAGATAGGCAAGATCACCGCGCAAACGGTAGGCATTGCGCAAGAAGGACACCATCGGCACCACCTGCCCCAAGCTGAGGAACGCGAGGGGGGGGCCATCACTTGGCACGCGCTCTGCACGGATTAGATCAGCAAGCACCGACACCCCCAGATGCGCGCCCGAAGAATGCCCCACCACCAGAACCTCATCCACATCGCTTTGCAACGCTTCGGCAATTGCCTCACCAAAGGCAGTCATACGCGCCTCGAGCTCGGGCGTATTCGCGCCTTTTGTCGCGGCGCCATAGGAATAGTCGTGCATCAGATAGTAGGCGAAGAACTTGGCGTCCTTGGCTTTGAACCAGCGCAACGCCACTACGAAAACGGCCCCCCAGACAAGGGGTTTAAGCGCTTCAAGTGCCGGCACAGGGTTCGGACCCAATACGAGCGGCAAAAGATCGAGGGAACGTGCTGCAACCAGTCCCAGCAAGACAGCCAGCACGAGCTGCACTAGCAACATTCCTACGGGATAAAGCGCCGCGATCACTGGCCCCTTGCGCAACTGCATCAACCGCCAGAGCGCACCGCTGCCAATGTAGACCCAAGCGGTGCGCAGCAGTTGCAGGTAGGTCGCTGGGATGGAGGTATCCATACTGGCGCGAACGATGTCTGACCACACCAGCACATCCACAGAGGCATCCACATGCGTACCGTCTATCAACCCTTTGATATTCCACCCGTATTGTGCGCCATTGGGGCGTGCCGAAAGCGACAATTCATAGCCTGAAATCTCCGCCTGTGCGGCCCCTTCCTTGCGGTAAAGCTCACGGTAGCGGCGCGGATGAATGGGATCATAGCCAGGAATGTAGAACACCGCTCGCCGCCGGACGGGTGCATCGTATTTATGCAAGGGTGCAGCCATGGCGCGGGATCAAACCTTTGGTCGTTTGCCCTATGCTAGCGCGGGTTTTCGGCCAAAGTAAGGCTTTTGAATTACCCCAAAGCGCCAAGGGCCGGAAAGGTCTCGAGCAGCCAAAAGCTAAAGGTGGAAAACGCGCCTGTGAGCATGGCAACGCCCACAATGACCAGCAACACGCCCATCGCACGCTCAATGGTTTTCATGTGCTTTTTTAGCTTGTTCATCACGCCCACAGCGCGGGTCATAAACATCGCGGCAAGCAGAAACGGTATGCCCAGCCCCAGCGCGTAGACGCCAAGCAGCAGCGTCCCACGGCTCACGCTCGCCTCGGAGGCGGCCAGCGACAGGATAGCGCCCAGCTGTGGCCCGATACAGGGCGTCCAGCCGAACGCAAAGGCCAGTCCCAGCACATAGGCTCCAAACGAAGAGCCCCCCTTGTCTCCCGCATCCATACGCGCTTCACGGTCCAGAAAGCCGATGCGGTAGATGCCAAGGAAATGGATGCCAAAGACGATCACCACGACGCCAGAAATTTGGCTGAACAAGACTTGGTTTTGCAGGAAGAACGCGCCAAACGCCGATGCAGTAAAGCCCAACAGCAGGAATACTGTGCTCAGCCCCATTACAAAGAACAACGCTGCTATAATTGCACGCCGCCGCGCGCTGGCCTCCGAGCCAATATCATTGAGGCTCACCCCGCTCATATACGCGAGATAAGGCGGCACAATTGGCAGCACGCAGGGCGACAAAAAGCTGATGATCCCCGCCACAAGGGCGATGGTCATGGCGGGCAAGAGACTTGCGTCGATGAGTTCGATTCCAAACATGTGCTACAGCTATACTGCCCCGCGGATGGCGTCACCTGCCATCATGTCACAAGGCTGTGGACAGGTTGTAACATGCGGCCTACATCTGCGCGTATGATACATGACCTTGATGCCACAGGGCTGCTCTGCCCCCTACCCGTTCTCAAAGCGCGCAAGCGTTTGATGGCACTCGCTAACGGAGAGCGTTTACGCATGCGTGCCGATGATCCTGCGGCCATTGTCGATGTGCCGCATTTTTGTGCCGAGGCAGGGTATGCCCTGATCGAGAGCAGCGACGATGAAGGTGTCCAAGTCTATCTGATTGAAAAAACGGCCTAGTCTTTCCAACTGAAAAAGGCGGACCCTGAGGCCCGCCTTTTCCGCTTATGCTATTCCGAACGCTTACCGTCCAAGTGACCACCAGCCCTTGCGCCGTGGCTTGGCGGGTTCTTCCGCTTTCACCCCAGGCTCTGGCGCTGGTGCAGCTGGCACGGGCTCTGGCGCGGGAGCTTCAGCCACTGGCGCAGCGGCCTCGGTCGGTGCTGCTGCCTCCGCTTCAGGCGCTGGTGCAGCCTTCGGCTTTCGCGGTGCGCGGGTGCGTTTGGGCTTGGGAGCTTCCTCGGCCTCGGCTGCCTGATCCGCGGGCGCGGCATCCGCAGTGGTCTCTGCTGCCTCGACAGGTGCGGCTTTGGGCTTGCGTGGTGCACGAGTGCGCTTCGGCTTGGGCTTCTCTTCTGCTTCAGGAGCTTCCTCTGCGTCGGCTTGCGCTACGGGATCTGCAGTAGATGCCTCTGCGGCTTCCGCATCCTGCTTGGGCTTGCGGCTGCGTGAACGGCTGCGCGATTTTGGCTTTGCAGCCTCGTCAGAGGTCTCTTCGCTGGCCTCCGACTTGGGCGCATCAACGGTGTCGGCTGTCTCGGATGCATCTGCCTCGTTGGACTGACCATCGTCATTCTGTTGTGCGTCACTATCGCCACGTCCCCCACGGCTGCGACGACGACGGCGGCGCTTGCGCTTGGGCTTGCCTTCTCCGTCATCATTGCCATCGCCATTTTGGTTCTGCTGGCTACGGGCCTCGGTATTCGCTTCTTCCTCAGCTTCGCGTGCAGCAGCGGCCTCAGCCTCTGCAGCATCAGCCTCATCGATCTTGTCCATCAGCTTGGTATCAACCGAGCTGATGTGCGTGGCCTGTTGTACAACACGGGTGGCCGTCTTGAACTTCTCGAGCGTGAAGTCGGGGCTGACCAAATGGGGGTCGCCCTCGATCCGCACACTCAGGCCATAACGCCCCTCGACATGGGCGATATGCTCGCGCTTCTGGTTCATCAGGAAGTTGGCGATAGCAACGGGCGCTTTGATTAGCACCTCGCGGGAACGGCGGCGGGTGCCCTCCTCCTCGATCGCGCGCAGGATCGCGAGCGCAAGGTTATCGTCAGAGCGGATAAGACCGGTGCCGTGACAAGCCGCACAGGGCTGTGTTGTAGCCTCGATCATACCCGGACGCAGACGCTGGCGCGACATTTCCATCAGGCCAAAGCCCGAGATGCGGCCCACCTGAATACGCGCGCGGTCGGTCTTGAGCTTGTCCTTCATCATCTTCTCAACGGCGGTGTTGTTGCGCCGCTCGTCCATATCGATGAAATCGATAACAATCAGGCCCGCCAAATCGCGCAGGCGCACCTGACGCGCCACTTCTGCCGCGGCCTCGAGGTTGGTCTTGAGCGCGGTCTGCTCAATGCTGCCTTCCTTGGTGGCACGGCCCGAGTTCACGTCAACCGCAACCAGCGCTTCGGTGGTATCGATCACGATATAGCCGCCCGAGGGAAGCTGTACCGTGGGATTGAACATGCCTGCGAGGTACGTCTCGACCTGATAGCGCGCGAAAAGCGGCAGGCCTTCCTCATAACGTTTCACGTTTTTGGCGTGGCTCGGCATGATCATCTTCATGAAGTCTTTGGCAATGCGGTAGCCGCGCTCACCCTCGACAAACACCTCGTCAATGTCGCGGTTATAGAGGTCGCGGATCGAACGCTTGATCAGGTCGCCTTCTTCGTAAATCTTGGCAGGAGCGATAGATTTCAGCGTCAGCTCGCGGATCTGTTCCCACATGCGCTGCAGGTACTCATAATCGCGCTTGATCTCGGCCTTGGTGCGTTTGGCACCTGCGGTGCGCACAATGAGGCCAGCACCCTGCGGCACTTCGATCTCTTGCGCGATTTCCTTGAGCTTCTTGCGATCGGGGGCGTTGGTGATCTTGCGGCTGATCCCACCGCCACGCGCGGTATTGGGCATAAGCACGCAGTAGCGGCCCGCCAGGGAGAGATAGGTTGTGAGTGCAGCACCCTTGTTGCCGCGCTCTTCCTTAACAACTTGAATCAGCAGGATCTGACGGACTTTGATGACTTCCTGAATCTTATAGCGGCGCGGACGCGGCTTGCGCACGGGGCGAATTTCTTCGCTGTCGTCCTCGTCGGCAACGGATTCGATCGTCTCGTCCTTGTCAGAAGCGTCCGCAGTCTCTGCGTCATCCTCATCATCGGTTGTCTCTGAGACATCGGGCGTCTCGACAGGCGTTTCTTTCACCCGCTCCATCGGAGAGGACGCTTCATCCTCTGAAACCTCGGCCTCCAGATCGACCGTTTCCATGCCCTCAATCTCGGTAGAGGTTGTGGCATCATCGCTGACGGCATCCTCCGCCTTAGCCTTACGAGACCGTGAGCGAGTGCGCTTTTTGGGCTTTTCCGCGTCTTCATCCTTGGCAGCCTGCGCTTTTGCATAGGCGCGCTCTTCCTCAAGCAGCGCCTCACGGTCTGCCACCGGGATCTGATAATAATCAGGGTGGATTTCCGAGAACGCGAGGAAGCCGTGGCGGTTGCCGCCATAGTCCACAAACGCCGCCTGAAGGGACGGCTCAACGCGGGTCACTTTAGCGAGGTAGATATTGCCAGCTAGCTGGCGGCGATTCTCGGATTCGAAATCGAATTCTTCAACTTTGTTTCCATCAACCACAACAACACGGGTCTCTTCCGCGTGGGTGGCATCGATAAGCATCTTTTTAGGCATTTTACTCTTTTGCACGGGCGCGAACGCTGTTGCCCCCCAGGGGGAGCAGCGCGCTGCGTCAGGTGTCTTGTCAGGGCGATTGGTGACGGCACAGCGGTGCGGCCCTGAGGGCCACTTCCGATACTGTAGTCAGCGTTTGCGCGCGTCATCGCGGTTCCTCAAAGATGCGCAGCCCCTACAATGCTTTTGCAAAGCGTGCCGCGCACCCATTATAAACTGTGTTATCCCAAGCATTTAGCGCAAGGTATACATCAGCGTTTGCATTGCCGTTTCCGGCAAACTCGGTCTGATAGACACAAGCATCAGCCTGCCCTATCAGCGAAACTTATAAGGATGACCCGGCACGTCGAACGCGCAGCCATTCCTGTCCCTCTAGATAAGAGCAGGCCGCGTGCAAACACAATGGCCAATCATCGTAAAAGGCGACAATTTACACTGTACTGGGGAAATGCCTTAAAATTTGCCCCCGTGCGACCGCCTGCGACATGTTGCCGTGTAAATGTTTTGCGCGTAGGGTCCGCATCGACAATACCCGTGCATTTGCACTTATTGATGCACTATAGGAGACACTATGCGAACATTCACGCGGCCCGCCCTTATCCTTTGTATGGCAACGATGGCGCTCGCTGCCTGCGATCCAGCCGAGTTTGATCCCGATCCAGATGTGCGCCGCGATGCGCGTGCCAACCGTACTTGCGTAAATGCGGTAACGGCAGAAACGGGATCACCGAGCCAGCTGAACACGACCTTGCCCGTCGTGGAAATCAACCAATACATCATCGATGTGCCCGCCACCCAAGAGCGTTGGATGTGCCGCACCGAGGATGACGGCAAAGCCTCCCAGCTCTATAAGATGGGCACTGGCTGAGGCCATTCTGAATAGATACGAAAAAAGGGGCGCGAAATTCTGCGCCCCTTTTTTTTGGGTCAGCCGATCAACGGTCCGAGTGTCTAAAGATAGTCAGAGCGCTGAAGCTGGTATTTCGCCATCTTCTCGTTAAGGGTGCGGCGCGGCAGGCACAGCTCTTCCATGACACTTGCAATGGAGCCCTTGTGACGGCGCATGGTGTTGTCGATCAACATTCGCTCGAACGCCTCGACATATTCCTTGAGCGGTTTGCCCTCGGTCGTCATCACCGGCTGCATTTCATCGTGGTCAGACATCAACAGCGAGGCGATCGAGCCAGAGCCGCGCCGCGACTGAAGCACCGCGCGCTCGGCCACATTGATAAGCTGGCGCACGTTGCCCGGCCATGGCGCTTGCAATAGCTGCGCCGCCTCCTGCGCCGTGACTTGCGGTGCATCGCATCCGTATTCGTCGGCAAATTGGTCGCTCAACCGCGTGAACAGGGTCAGAATATCCTCGCCCCGTGTGCGCAATGGCGGCACGGTGATCCGCAGCGCGGCCAAACGATAGAAAAGGTCCGAGCGCAGCACGTCCTCCGAAGTGCGCCCCGCTTCTTGCAGGTTGGAAATCGCAACGATCCGCGTCTCCGCAGGCGTCCCTTGCTCATTGATAACAGACAGCAACCTCGCCTGTAGCGTCTCGCTCAGCGCCTCGACGTCCTCCAGCACCAGCGTACCACCGCGTGCCTCCTCAATCGCAGGCAGATGGGCGTCTTCGGGCTGCATGGGCCCAAACAACCGTTTGCTCAGCGCGTCTTCCTCATAGGCCGATGCGCTGACCAGAACGAATTTCTTGCCTGCACGGCTACCCACAGCGTGTAGCGCATGGGCCACCAGCGTTTTGCCTGTGCCTGTCTCCCCGTCGATCAGGACATGACCATCTGCCTGCCCCAGATCGAGGATGTCCTCGCGCAGCCGCTCCATCACAGGGCTTTGTCCGATCAGCTTTTTCATCAACTGACCACCATCCGATAACTCACGCCGCAGCAAACGGTTGTCCATTACAAGACGCCGCGTGGCGGTGGCTTTCTTGGCAAGCTCGCTCATGCGGTCAGGGTTGAAGGGCTTCTCCAGAAAATCGAACGCGCCGACGCGCATGGCCTCG
Source organism: uncultured Sulfitobacter sp. (assembly GCA_913060815.1). GTDB lineage: Bacteria > Pseudomonadota > Alphaproteobacteria > Rhodobacterales > Rhodobacteraceae > Sulfitobacter. The sequence continues at coordinate 30,243 of CAJXSZ010000007.1, forward strand.
ACGGCCATCGGCACATCGCCATGACCTGTGATCATAATGACAGGCAAAGCGGAATCACTGCCCATCAGCTTCTTGAGAAACTGCATCCCGTCCATGCCCGGCATTTTGATGTCAGAGATCACAATACCCGGATACTCGGGGCCTAATGTCTTAAGCGCATCTTCTGCGCTGGCAAATGTTTCTGTGTCGTAGCCCGACAGGGCCAGCCATTGGCTGATGGACTGGCGCATATCCTGCTCATCATCGACAATCGCAATCTTCATCGCCTGTGCCATTACTTTACTCCGCCGCCTGTGTTTCCGTTTCGCCGTCATGTGTCGGCAATTGCATTTCAAATACCGCGCCGCCTGCTTGGCCATTGCGCGCTGTTAGGCGCCCGCCAAGATCGCTCACGATCCCCGATGAGATAGCTAGGCCAAGCCCCACACCGTCCCCCGGTTGCTTGGTAGTATAAAATGGCTCGAACAGCGCATCCAAGTCTTCAATGCCGGGGCCATTGTCGCGCACCGTTAGGGTCACCGTCTCTCCAGCGGTCAGAATAATCTCTACCGTTGGGTTCTGTTCTGATTTGGTAGCGTCGAGTGCGTTGCGCAAGAGGTTGACCAAAACCTGTTCGATCCTCATGCGGTCGCCAAAGGTATAGACAGGCGTATCGGGCAGAATGCGTGCGATCTGAACCTGACGCTGGCGCAATTGCGGCTCCATCATGCTAAGGGCCGAGGCCAGCGCGTCGCTCATATTGACGGGCGAAAAGGCCTCCTGCCCCTTACGGGCATAGGATTTCAGCTGCCGTGTGATGGCACCCATCCGCTCGATCAAATCGTCGATCCTCCCGAACGAGCTCAGCGCTTCTTCGGGGCGATTGCGGCGCAGCAACAAATGCGCACCCGCCAAATAGGTCTTCATTGCCGCAAGCGGTTGGTTCAATTCATGGCTTACCGCCGCCGACATCTCGCCCAAAGCAGCCAGTTTGCTCGATTGCTCCAACGTCTGTTCAGCCACGGCAAGGGTCTCTTGCACGCGCTTTCTCTCGGCGATTTCACGCTGTAGGGCGGCATTCAATGCGCGAAGCTCTGCCGACTCGCGCTGGAAAATCGCGGCGCGGCCCGCGGTGCGTCGGCTTAAAAAGTAAAACGCAAGCGCCAGAAGAATCGCAAACCCCATGACCTCAAGCGCCAGCACGCCGTTCACCCGCTCGCGAACACTCGCATAGGTGGTGTAACTGATCATTTTCCAGCCGCGGAAATTGACCCGCGACTCCAGTCGCATCACCGCCTCACCCTGCAAATAGGCATCGGCGGGCAGCGCCGTCCAATCCGCTGTCGCCTGAATTGCGCGCTCGATTGCCCCCTGTGGCGTCTGGTTCGCCAAAGCCTCTTCTTCGGTCTTGCCGCGCCAGCGCGGCTCGGTCGCAAGCAAGATCTCACCCGTGCTTGATGTGACAATCACCGCGTCCGAAATCCCCGCCCAAGCGCGCTCAAACTTCTTGAGGTCCACCTCAACTGCGATGATGCCCACCGTCGTGCCGCCGTTCTGGATGCGGCGGGAATAGAAGAAGCGGTAGCCGCCTGTTTCTTGCAAGATAACGCTAAAGATCGTCTGGTTGGCGCGAATTGCCTCAACAAAATACGGCTGCGCGCGATGCCCTTCACCAAGACGGTTACGGTCTGTCGCCGCCACGGTGCGCCCGTCCATGTCCAGCAACATGAGCGATTCCGCACCAATCTCGTCTACGAATGAAATCAGCCGCTGGGTCGAAAGCGAATAATCTCCGCTTTCCAACGCAGCAATCAGTGTGGGGTCGCGGGCCAATAGCTGTGGCACTACGGCGTTCTGGCGCAACTCTGCCAGCAGGTTACCGCCATACAGCGCAATCCGAAGCTCCGCGCGGTTGCGCGTGCTCTCGGTGAACCGGTCGGTCAACAGACGATTGGTCACGGATATCACGATGATCGCAAAAATCAGCATGACGAACAACGCGATGCGCACCCGCCAACTGATCGCAGCAGATTGCCACGGTGTATTCTCTAGACTGCTCTCATCGCTCATACCCGCACTCTAGCACAGGGCACCGTGCGGTAAAGCTCACGCAGTGGTCAGCGCGCCCGCCAATGCGCGGAAGAGCGCCGTACCATCTGTTCCGCCATGGCCCGCATCCGCTGCCCGCTCGGGATGCGGCATCATCCCCAAGACGCGACGATTCTCAGACAAGATGCCTGCAATATCATTCTGCGACCCGTTGGGGTTCTCCGTATAGGTAAAGGCGATGCGGTCCTCGCCCTTGAGCGTCGCCAAGGTATCGGGATCGGCAAAGTAATTGCCATCATGGTGCGCAATCGGAATATCGATTACATCACCGCCGCCGTAGCCGCTTGTGAAGTCAGAGGCCGTTGTCTCGACTTTGAGGCCCACGGTCTTACAGATGTACTTGAGCCCCGCATTTCGCAAAAGCGCACCTGGCAACAGGCCAGTCTCGGTCAGAACCTGAAATCCGTTGCAAACCCCGAGCACATAACCACCGCGCGCCGCATGATCTGCAACAGACTTGCAAATCGGCGAATTGGCAGCAATCGCGCCACAGCGCAGGTAATCACCATAAGAAAAGCCGCCCGGAACACCGACGATATCGACACCGTCAGGCAAAGTGCTGTCCTTGTGCCAGACCATAGTGACATCTGCACCCGCCTGCTCAAACGCGACGGCCAGATCACGGTCACAGTTCGATCCCGGAAATACAACAACAGCAGCGCGCATCAGACCAGTTCCACCGTGTAGCTCTCGATCACCGTGTTCGCGAGCAGCTTCTCGCACATCTGCTCGACATCCGCTTCAGAGGCGCCATCGGCCAGATCAAGCTCGATCACCTTGCCCTGACGCACACCTTGCACACCGTCAAACCCCATTGCACCCAAAGCATGACGCACGGCCTCACCCTGCGGGTCCAGTACACCATTCTTCAACATCACATGCACCCGTGCTTTCATGGCGCGTCCCCCTGCTTCGCTTTTCTAAATAAACTCAATCCGACGTGGCCGTCAGTTGATCAACGTAGGTTTTGTAATCGGCGTCGATGATTTGGGCATCACGCCCAAACGCCGCGCCACTTCTGTGTAAGCATCTGTCAACGATCCCAGATCGCGGCGGAACACATCCTTATCGAGCTTTTGACCCGTTTCGATGTCCCACAGACGACAGCTGTCTGGCGAAATCTCGTCCGCTACGATCAGGCGTTGGAAATCACCCTCATAAACGCGGCCGATCTCGATCTTGAAATCGACCAGTTTGATGCCGACACCAAACATGACGCCAGACATAAAATCATTGACCCGCAGCGCGAGGCTCAAGATGTCGTCCATGTCTTGCTGGCTGGCCCATCCAAACGCGGCGATATGCTCCTCACTCACCAGCGGATCGCCCAGAGAATCGTCTTTGTAGCAATACTCTACAATCGGGCGCGGCAACTGAGTGCCTTCATCAATGCCCAGCCGCTTGGACATGGTGCCCGCTGCGTAGTTGCGCACGATCACCTCAAGCGGGATAATCTCGACTTGGCGCACCAGTTGTTCACGCATGTTGAGGCTTTTGATGAAATGGGTCGGAACACCAATCTGGTTCAGGCCTGTCATAAAATACTCGGACAAGCGGTTGTTCAGAACACCTTTTCCGTCCAATACTGCCTTCTTCTCGGCGTTAAATGCTGTTGCATCATCTTTGAAGTACTGGACGATTGTACCAGGCTCTGGACCTTCAAAGAGGATCTTAGCTTTGCCTTCGTAGATTTTCTTGCGACGGGCCATGGGTGTCCCCTGTGGTTGCGCGGCGCGGGGGAGTCCCGCAGCCCTGTTGCTTCACCTCTTAGTGCACTGCGCAGTCTGCCGCAAGAAGCCTGAGATCGGCTTTTTCACCCCTCTACAGGCCCGAAAAGGATGAAATGTGCTCAAACTCATCATCTACATGAGCATTACGGATATTGCCGCAGCCAAACCGGCATGAGACAAGGCAGAAAACCTCGCCGCAGGAGCGCTTCGCATGACAAACCCCTTTTCAGAACTCCTTGCCGAAAAAGGCGTGCTGCTCGCTGACGGTGCGACAGGAACAAATCTGTTCAATATGGGGCTTGAATCAGGGGAGCCGCCGGAATTCTGGAATACGGACAAGCCACAGAATATCCTTACCCTCTACCGAGGTGCCGTAAACGCAGGCTCTGATCTGTTTCTCACCAACAGCTTTGGCGCGAATGCCTCACGGCTCAAGCTGCACAACGCCCAAAAGCGCGCCCACGAATTGAGCCGCGTGAGCGCCGAACTGGCCCGCGAAGTGGCTGACACCGCAGGTCGTACAGTGATCGTGGCAGGCTCGGTTGGCCCCACAGGCGAGATTATGGAACCCGTCGGCACGCTTTCTCACGCCACTGCCGTCGAGATGTTCCATGAAACCGCCGACGGTCTCAAAGCAGGTGGCGCCGACATTGGCTGGCTCGAGACGATTTCGGCCCCCGAAGAATACGCCGCCGCCGCCGAAGGGTTCAAGCTGGCAGGCCTGCCTTGGGTCGGCACCATGAGCTTTGACACCGCAGGGCGCACGATGATGGGCATGACTTCGGCTGGTATGGTCGAGATGGTTGAGGGGATGGAATCCGCCCCCCTCGCCTACGGCGCCAATTGCGGCACGGGTGCATCCGATCTGCTGCGCACCGTATTGGGCTTTGTCGCCAAAGGCGGCAGCCTGCCGATTGTGGCAAAAGGTAACGCGGGCATCCCGAAGTACGTCGAAGGGCACATCCACTACGACGGCACACCGGAGCTGATGGCGGACTATGCTGTCATGGCGCGCAATTGCGGCGCGCAGATCATCGGCGGCTGCTGCGGCACCATGCCTTCACACCTCGAAAAAATGCGTGAAGCGCTCGATACCCGTCCCAAAGGAAGCACGCCCGAACTGGCCGAAATCTCCGCCGCACTTGGTCCGTTCTCCTCCGAGAGCGACGGCACCGATGGCAATGCCCCCACTCGTACCCCGCGCAGAGGGCGCCGCCGCGGCTAAAGCACTTCAAATCAAACATACTTCCGTATACCCGCGTCGCGGTTTGCGCCTTTGTTGTCGTAAATGCTTTAGTATTTTTACCCGCGTCTGACAAAACTTAACAAAACTGCGTGCATGAAAAGGGAATACCATGTCCGACGAAGACGATATCATCCTCGCCGATTTGAACGACGAAGACCTTGTGGCTCAGATGTTCGACGACCTCTATGACGGTCTCAAAGAAGAAATCGAGGAAGGCGTCAACATCCTGCTGGAACGGGACTGGGCACCATACGATATCCTCACAAAAGCGCTCGTGGGCGGCATGACGATTGTCGGCGCCGATTTCCGCGACGGTATTCTCTTCGTTCCCGAAGTTCTGCTGGCCGCCAATGCAATGAAGGGCGGCATGGCCATTCTCAAGCCGCTGCTGGCCGAAACTGGCGCGCCCCGCGTGGGCAAAATGGTGATTGGCACGGTCAAAGGCGACATCCACGACATCGGCAAAAACCTTGTCGGCATGATGATGGAAGGCGCTGGTTTCGAGGTCGTCGATCTCGGTATCAACAACGCTGTTGAAGTCTACCTTGAAGCGCTTGAGACAGAAGGCCCCGACATCCTCGGCATGTCCGCCCTGCTCACCACAACGATGCCTTACATGAAGGTCGTGATCGACACGATGGTCGAGCAAGGCATTCGCGAAGACTATATCGTGCTGGTCGGCGGTGCGCCCCTGAACGAAGAATTCGGCAAAGCAATCGGGGCGGATGCCTATTGCCGTGACGCGGCTGTGGCGGTCGAGACCGCAAAAGAATGGGTGGGCCGCAAACACAACAGTGCGCACGCCTGAACCGCGCAGAGCAAAATTTTCAAGGCCCCTCCGAAAGGTGGGGCCTTTTTTATGCGGAATATCTGCTTATCTTAGGATCAAAGAGGAGACCGACATGCCCCCCCATATCTTCGCTCTATTGATCGCAAGCGTTATCCTTGCCGCAGGGCTGACAATCTGGATGCTGACCAGTGCTGGCCCCACCGCGCTAATGGTCGCCCTGCCCCTGTTTATGATTGCAGCTGTCACCCTCAAACTGCTGCGCAAATGAAACTCGACGACGCCCGTTTAACGACCCAAGGCCTTCCGCTCAATGATACACGCGGCAAGATCCTGCTGGTCGCCTGCGGCGCGCTGGCCCGTGAAATCCTTGACCTCAAATCGGCCAATGGCTGGACGCATCTCGACCTCACATGCCTGCCGGCCAACTATCATCTTTACCCTGAAAAAATCACCCAATCCGTGCGCGACACAGTGGCCAAACACCGCGATGCCTATGACGACATCTTTATCGTCTATGCCGATTGCGGCACAGGTGGTTTGCTTGACGCCGCCTGCGCTGAGATGGGCGTCGAGATGATTGCTGGGCCCCATTGCTATAGCTTTTTCGAGGGTAATGACCGCTTTGCCAAAACCAGCGAAGACGAGATCACCACATTCTATCTAACAGATTTTCTGGTCCGCCAGTTCGACGCGTTCATCATCAAACCTATGGGCCTCGACCGCCATCCGGAGCTACGCGACATGTACTTCGGAAACTACGAAAAACTCGTCTATCAAGCCCAAACAAACGACCCCGCCCTCACCGCAAAAGCCCAAGACTGCGCCAATCGCCTCGGCCTCACATTCGAGCGCCGCTACACAGGCTACGGCGATCTCGAAACCACCCTCGCCCAACTCTGACGCCAACTTCTTTTGGTCAAAATATCTCGGGGGAATTGGCCAAAGGCCAAGGGGGCAGCGCCCCCGCCACCCCTCTAGACAGAGCGCGCAGCTGTCTCGCGCACGCGCTCGATCATCGCCGTCAGCCCGTTCGAGCGTTGCGCTGACAAATGCTCGTTGAGGCCCAGACGCCCCATCTGCGCCCGCGCATCCACGGCCAGCACTTCCTCTGGCGTTAACCCGTTATAAAGCGTGCGCAGCACCGCAATCAGCCCCGACACAATCATCGCATCCGAAGCGCCGTCAAAGTGTAACGCACCGTCCTTCATTTCGGCATGCAACCACACCTGACTGGCACAGCCATCCACCTTGAGCGCAGGCACCCGCAAAGCCTCGTCCAGAGCATCCATCGCCTTGCCCTGATCAATGACATGGCGATAACGGTCTTCCCAATCGTCCAGAAATTCAAAATCCTCGACAAGCTCTTCAAATTCCGCGGTAGCCATGAGGTGCTCCTGTTGGTCCTGTTTGAAGCTGAGGTAGGGCTTGTTTACGCAAACGTCCAGCCCCACCCCTTCCCAAGGACTGCGCAATCGGTTAGGTCAGATTGCAACAGCATTATTTGACGGCAGGTCCCATGCGTATTTCCCTCTCTCTTGTTCTGGCGACATCCCTGACACTCGGGGCATGCGGATATGTGCAAAACAGCGCCTTGAACCCGAGCAACTGGTTTGGCCGCTCCACGGCTGCTGACGTAGCCCCTGTAAATACAAATCCGCTGATCCCTGCGACGCGCGCAGGACTTTTCGCCAACCGCAACAAGCCGCTCGATTACAACGGCATCCCGTTTGAAGAGGTCATCGATCTCAAGGTTGAGCGTATTCCGGGCGGTGCCATCATCCGCGCCACCGGCCGCGCCGCGCGCCAAGGCATCTATCTGGTGCAGCTTACACCCGCGAATGAAGACGAGGCACCTGTGAACGGCGTGCTGACCTACCGCCTCGAAGGGGTGCGCCCCGAAGCGACAACCGCAGTCGGCACCCCACCCACACGCGAAGTCACAGCTGCGCGGCAGATCACCGATCAGGATTTGCGCGGTGTGCGCAGCATTCGCGTAGAAGGTCAGCTGAACGCACGCGTCGTGAGCCGCTAACCCTTCTAGAAAATTGCAAAAAAACTGTCCTAGACAGATACGACCTTCACGTCATTGCCCACCGCTGTAAGCGCGATTTTACCGTCGCACAGCGCTTTGGCATCGTTGCCAAATACTTCGAGGCGCCATCCCCGCATGGCCTGCACATCACGGCTACCTGCCGCAAGCGCATCCAGATCAGCCGCTGAGGCGATCAGTTTCGCCGCAACCCCTGCACTTTCGGTCTTCGCCTTCAGCAAGACGCGCAAAAGATCCGCCAACGCAGGGTTCACCTGCAGCTTTTCGCGGCTGCGGTCGGGCTGCGGCAGATCATCATTGGGGCAAGCCACTCCCGCCGCTACCGCTTTGAGAATACCGTCGGCGATGTCGCCTTTGCGCGCATCGCGCAACAGCAGACGCGCACGTCCAAGCTCTTCATGGTTTTTGGGCTTGTTCGAGGCCAGCTCGACCATTGCGTCGTCTTTGTACACACGATTGCGTGGGATGTTGCGCTCTTGGGCATATGCCTCACGAAAGGCCGCAAGTTCGCGCACAATGGCAAGAAAGCGGCCAGAGTTTGTGCGAGTCTTCACCCGCTTCCACGCATTGCGCGGGGCGGTGATATATGTGTCAGGGCTGGTGAGCACTTCAAGCTCTTCCTCGACCCATTTATGGCGGCTGGTTTCCTCCAGCTTGGCGGAGAGAAACTCATAGACCTGACGCAGATGTGTCACATCGGCCAGAGCATAGCTTTTCTGTGCATCGGTGAGCGGACGGCGCGACCAATCGGTAAAGCGGGAGGTCTTGTCCACGCCCTCCTTCACAATTTTGCGCACCAGCGTTTCATAGCCCACCTGCTCGCCGAACCCACAGACCATGGCAGCGACTTGTGTGTCAAAAAGTGGCTCAGGAAAAACTTGGGCATCGACATAGAAAATCTCGAGATCCTGCCGCGCGGCGTGGAACACCTTTACCACCGATGTGTCACGGAAAAGATCATAAAGCGGCTCAAGCGACAGATCACCCGCCAAAGGATCAACGAGCACTGCATTGCTGTCATCTGTGCCCGGCATCGCCAACTGCACCAGACAGAGCTTTGAGTAATAGGTCCGCTCGCGCAGGAACTCGGTATCGACGGTGACAAATGGATGGGTCGCGGCCTGCGTGCAATACTCGGCCAGTTCTGCGGTGGTGGTGATGGTGCGCATACAGCAATTATTCCTTAGACTGCTCTAGCGGTACGCCAATCGCGCGCGATTGACCAGACAGCTTTGCAAAATCTCAGCTAGTCAGGATCAGCGGTTCACGCTCTCCGGTCACGTATCGGCGCAGGACCGCAGGGTACAGGCGGTGTTCTTGGACCAGCACCCTCGCCGCCAAAGTCTCGGGCGTGTCCCCTTCCAGCACAGGCACCTGCGCCTGCCCCAGAATAGGCCCGTCATCAAGCGCTGCAGTCACCTCATGCACGCTGCACCCATGCACGGCATCACCCGCCTCAAGCGCGCGCGCGTGGGTGTGCAAGCCTTTGTATTTTGGCAGCAATGAGGGGTGTATGTTGATCATGCGCCCCGCCCATTGGGAGGTGAAACCCGCCGTTAGAACCCGCATGAACCCCGCAAGACAGATCATATCAGGCTCAAAGGGTAAAAGCGCCTCGCTGATCGCGGCCTCGAAGGCAGCGCGGTCCTTGCCAAACGGGCGGTGATCGACCGCAACTGTCGGCACGCCACGCTCTGCGGCACGTTTCAGCCCACCTGCATCGGCGCTGTTGGCCAATACGACACAAGGCATGCCCGCATGCCCTTCACGGGCCATATCATCCAACAGCGCCACCATGTTGGAGCCGCCGCCAGATATAAACACCGCTACGCGCATCATCAGAGCAGGCTGCCCTCATAGGTAACGCCCGGTTGCGCAGTCACGGCCCCCATTTTGCAGACTGCCTCGCCCATGTCCGACAGCAGCGCGGCAGCTTCATCCGCTTTGTCTGCAGGCACCACGACGATCATGCCAATGCCTGAATTGAAGGTCTTGAGCAGCTCGTCCTCCTGCATCCCGCCATTGGCCGTCAGCCAGCGGAACACCGGCGGCAATTCCCATGCGCCCAGATCAATCGTCGCACCCATGCCCTCGGGCAACACCCGTGGCAGGTTTTCAGTCAGACCGCCGCCCGTGATATGGGCCAGCGCATGCACCATGCCTTCGCGTGCCGCAGCCAGCGCGGGTTTTACGTAAAGGCGCGTCGGCGTCAGCAGCGCCTCTCCCAATGCGCCATCCGTCCACGGGCAGGCGTCGTCCCAGCCAAGGCCCGACTGCTCTACAATCGCGCGCACAAGGCTGTAGCCATTGGAATGCACACCATCGCTGGCCAGACCCAACAGGACATCTCCCTCGGACACACCTGCTGGCAACGTGCCACCACGCTCCATTGCACCGACGCTAAAGCCTGCCAGATCGAAATCGCCCTCGGGGTACATGCCGGGCATCTCGGCTGTCTCGCCGCCGATAAGCGCACAGCCCGACAGCTCGCATCCCTTGGCAATGCCCTCGATAATGCGCGCAGCCGTATCAAGCTCAAGCTTGCCGGTTGCGAAATAGTCGAGGAAAAACAGCGGCTCCGCCCCCTGACACACCAGATCGTTGACGCACATCGCCACCAGATCAATGCCAACACCGTCCACATTGCCCGTATCAATCGCGATCCGCAGCTTGGTGCCGACACCGTCTGTGGCCGCAACCAGCACAGGATCGCTATAGCCTGCTGCCTTAAGATCAAATAGCGCGCCAAAGCCACCCAGACCCGACATCACACCACTGCGCGTGGTGCGCTTTGCCGCAGGCTTGATCCGCTCCACAAGGGCGTTGCCCGCATCAATATCCACACCCGCATCCGCGTAGGTTATTCCGTTTTGTCGATCGGTCATTGTCAAAAGCCTCTGGCAGGAAAATCTCTTGGGAGCGGCGTAAATCATATCGCCCCAAGTCGCAACGCAAACCCTTGACGAATGGCACATCGCACAATACCCCTCACTTCAGGCGGGCCTGTAGCTCAGTTGGTTAGAGCAGAGCGCTCATAACGCTTTGGTCGTAGGTTCGAGTCCTACCGGGCCTACCACACCGCCCCTGTAAGCTAGCACCCTAGTTTCGTGTGGGGCTGACGTACCAGTTTACCTTCATTTCCACGACCGTCTCACCCTCGGCATTGCGAATGTCGATCATCACTTCAAACGACACCTTTCCATCCGCTTTTAGCGCCGCCAAAAGCTCGGACCCGCCGCGCGATGTGGTGGCCGTCGCCACAAGCGTGCCTTGGGCAAATTTGCGGTAGGTGATCTCGGCCATGGCCGCCACGGGGCGCATTTGCGAAATGACTGGGGCAAGGATGCCTGCCACAGCCGCACCAGATGCCGCCTCGCCCAGCGTGAACATCGCACCCGCGTGCTGTCCCTTGATATGGTTCTCCGTCTCGGGCCGCTGCGTCAGGCGCGCGGTGGCTACCCCATCGCCGATCTCGAGCAACTCAACGCCTGTGTGGGTGGCGTATGGCACGGCCTTGCCCAAATGCGCTTTAATCATTTCATAGGGGTCCATCAGGGTCTCCGCTTCGCCGGTTGGGAAAAGACTTCGCAGTCATTCAAGTCTCACTCACACCACACAGGTTTTCAACCCTGCCGCGCAGTTAACGCGCAATAACGATGTCCGCGCGCAAGCCACCCATCCGCTCGGATTCTCCCAGACGCAAAATGCCACCATGGCTTCGCGCGACGTCGACCGCAATCGCGAGGCCAAGGCCTACGCCTCCGCCCTTGTCCTGATTGCGGGCGGGGTCAAGCCGCGAGAAAGGTTTGGTCGCCTGTTCACGTTGGCTCGCCGGGATGCCAGGGCCGTCATCTTCTACGCGGATGCGCAGGGTTTTGTCCGTCAGCATCACGGATACCTCGGCTCGCGCACCGTAGCGGACGGCGTTAGAGATAAGATTGTCCACAGCGCGACGCATGGCGACATCGCGCAACCGTACGGTGCCCTGCCCTGCGCCTTCGCTGGGCATCAAGGTCACATCCCGCCCTGCGCGCTGCGCGCCCGCTACGATCTCTTGAACAAAGCCGAATGGCTCGACGCGCTCGGGCTCCCCCTCTGCTGCGCCCGCAGCAAAGCTCAGAAATTCGTCGAGCATCCCTTGCATGTCAGCCACATCGCGCAACAGCGGGGCTGCATCCTCCTCCTCCAGCATGGCGAGCCCGAGGCGCAGCCTTGTGAGCGGTGTCCGTAGATCATGACTCACGCCCGACAACATCAGCGTACGCTGCTCGATGTGCCGCTCGATCCGCTGGCGCATGTCAACGAACGCCGCGCCAGCAGCGCGCATCTCTATCGCGCCTGCGGGGCTATAGGGTATGTGGCGACCACGGCCGAACGCCTCGGCAGCACGGGCAAGCCGTTTGATCGGGCGTAGCTGGTTGCGCAGATAGATGATTGCGATCACGGTCATTATGACACCGAACACGATCGTATAGACAAACATCTGATGCGGGTTGGAGGCGGATATTCGGCGCCGCTCGAATGTGATCTCTACGGGGCCGTGACGTGTTTCGGCGAATACATCGACAGAGCCATCGGTGTTCAGATGCACGCCAAGAAACGGCGCAAACTTCTCTGAAAGCCGTTTAATAATAACACTGCCCGAGTAATCGTACCAGACGCGGCGGTTCACGACATCTTCGCTATCGGCCTGATCTATCGCAATATCGAGCACGGCGAGATCGGTCCGAACCGCACGGATTGCCGCAGCCATGTCAGGCGCAGTTTCCACCGTCTGAACGACCATCGTCAATTCACGCAAGACCGTATCCGTCATCTGATGGGTCACGCCCTCAAAATGACGCTGCGCAAAGATAACCGTAACCATCAATTGCAAAAACACGACCGGCAGCAGCAAGATAAGGGCGGCGCGCCCGTAAATGCCGCGCGGCATATAACGTTTGAGAAATTCGAACGACATGCGCTAAACCTAGTGGACCCCACTCTCAGGCGAAAGGCCAAACAATGCTTGCACCCGACGACTTTGATCCTGAAATCGGTGTGGCCGAGCAGCTTGAGCCTTCCCTGCGCAGAATCGTGGCTCCCAACCCATCACCCATGACCTACCGCGGGACCAACACCTATATTTTGGGCGATACAGCGCTGGCCGTTATCGATCCTGGTCCTGCGAGCGATGTCCATCTGGAGGCGATTCTGGCCGCAGTCGGACCAGATCAGCACATCAGCCACATTATCGTGACCCACACCCACCTCGATCACTCCTCGCTGGCTAAACCGCTCAGCGCAGCAACAGGTGCGCCCGTGATCGCTTTCGGTGGCCCGACTGCGGGCCGCTCTGCGGTCATGCAACAGCTGGCCGCAGCGGGAACTGTGGGGGGTGGTGAAGGCGTGGATATGGACTTTATGCCTGACGTTCTGGTTGAAGATGGCGAAATGATTGTTGGCGAGAGCTGGCAGCTGGAGGTCATCCACACCCCCGGCCATATCGGCAACCATATCAGCCTTGGATGGGGGGATGCCTGCTTTACAGCCGATCATGTAATGGGGTGGGCCTCCTCTCTTGTATCTCCGCCCGATGGAGACTTGACCGACTTCATGGAATCATGCGCAAGGCTCCAGTCCCGTGACTGGCGATTGTTCTATCCGGGCCACGGGGGGGCCGTTCATGACCCTGCCGCCCGCCTCGCATGGCTGATAGCCCACCGACGCGCCCGCGAAACATCCATCCTTGAGGCTCTTGCTGATGCGCCAAGCACCGCACCCGCTTTGGCCGCACTTATATACACCGAGACACCACCCGCCCTGCTAGGCGCCGCGATCCGCAACGTCCTTGCGCATCTGATAGACCTGCACGGCCGCGGCATCGTGAGCCACACTGGCCCCCTGCACGAAAGCGCCCTCTTCAGCCTCCGGAATTGAGTTAAAATTTTTTTCCAAATTCACCCCAATACCCACTGGACGCGCCAAAATACCGCCGCTATACGATGCGAACCGTTCCGACGTAGCTCAGCGGTAGAGCAGTTGACTGTTAATCAATTGGTCGTAGGTTCGATCCCTACCGTCGGAGCCATTTCCCTCATAAGCACTTGTTCTATAAGCCCTTATGAGGGAAATGGTCTTTAACTGCGGCACCGCAGTGTTCCACCACCTCAGCCATTTGCGTTCCATCCGTTTTTAAAGAACGGAATGATGATGAACACACAGCCCCACCTGTCGAAACGTGGCGATGTTTACCAATGGCGGCGTAAAACCAGACGCTTTTCCACAGGAAACATCGATATCAAGCTCTCCTTAGGGACGACAGATCGTCAGCATGCGCTTATCTTGGCTCGGAAAGTCAGCGCAGAGAGTGATATGGTCATGGAGCAAATTGTTGGAAGTCGGATCACGCCAGAACATGGTCGGGCGTTTCTGTCCGAAGTGATCCGTAAAGAACGGGCAAAGATTGTCCAGCTCGGCATGTTCAGTCGCGTAGACAGCCTTGATCCAGATGACGACGCCCGCCACGATGCCGCTATGGCCGAGGCATGGCAACGTATCTCGTCGCATGGCATTAATCACAACGTTTCGGAGGAAGCGTCCGATCTGGTGCGTGATAATATCAATTTGATCCGCAGCGACCTAAGCAGCCATCCTCGCAAGCAGGCCCTCCAGCGGCTTTTCCAAGAACAAACAGGGCAAGATCAGTTGTCAGCGCTGGAATATATGCAGGTTATGGACCTGTTTGTGTCCGGAAAAGCAAAAGCGTGGGCCGAAGACGACCCCAAAGAGGCCCTGACAGCCAAGGTGTCGCCCAATCCGCCCAGTAGTGACCCTGCCCTGCCCTCTTCCACCCTGCGGGCCATCGTTGAGCGTATGAACGCCATCAAACGCACTGAAGGCATCGAGGAAAAGACATTGCGCCAATACTTTAGCTTTGCCGCGCTCTTCACGATGCTGACGGGACAGGATGACATCACCCAAATCCGCCAACCTGATGTGAAGGCCTTCCGCGCCGATCTTGCGCAGATGCCTAAAAGCTGGGGCAAAAGCCCGAAGGATCAGGCATCAACACGCGACGAGGTCATGGCGAAAGCTGCTTCTCTTCCACCTGATAAGGTTGGCCTGTCAGTCGGGACTATCAACCGCCACCTTGATCACCTCAATCAGATTGCGGATTGGGCGCGGGATGAAGGATTGCCCATTGATCCAAATCTCAAGCCTACCAAGCTGCGCCGCAAAGAGACCGTCCGCGCCCGCGACAAACGGGACGCCTTCACTGTGGACCAGCTCCGTGAGGTATTTAAAAACCCTGTGTGGACCGGATCACGTTCTGAACATCACCAGACACAATCCGGAAAAGAGGTCTTTAAAAATGGCATCTATTGGTGCCCCCTTATCGGCGCATATACTGGCGCTCGCCGAGAGGAGATCGCAGGTCTTTCCCCATTCGACATTGTGGAAAGCGACGGTGTTGTCTGCTTATCAATCGAAGATTCATAGCTGCGCAGGATCAAAAACCTGTCTTCACGTCGTTTGATCCCCATCCATTCCCACCTGATTGATCTTGGTTTTTTGGATCATGTGCAAGAAGCAAAAGAGAACAAACAAACCAGTCTCTTCCCAGACCTGTATGAGGCCGGAAATAGTGCTTTCGGTCGCAAGGTAGGCCGTCGCATGCGTCAGATCATTGATCAGGAACTGGGTGCTCAGGGAGCAAAACTCTCCTACCACAGCCTACGCCACTACACGCAGAACCAACTTGATCATGCAGGCATCGATGACAAAGTAGTTCGTGATATCATCGGACACGAGGGTAAGGACATCCATGACAAGGTGTACCGGAAACCGTCGCCACCGCTGACTCTGAATGAGGCTATTGAACGGCTCCCGAAGGTTATCTGACACCCTCAAAGGAACTTTTATGAAAACGGCCACAGTCAGATATTCTGTGCGGGCGCATTACCAAATACTTTCATAACCACGAGGTCCAACATCAGAGTAATGCTCAATGGCTGATGACGACAACAATAGCAGTATAGAAAATTTCATGCTGGCGCCTTGTCTGGGACAGGAAGCACCTTGCTCATTCAACCCAGAAGTGTAGCTTGGCTGAAAAGTCGTTGATTGGTAGTTACTTATGCATGATGAATTGGAGCTTTTCACTACAGGACAGGTCTTTGGGTTTCCCGTTGACGTAAATTTGGTGATGCGTCATTTGCAGCAAGACATGCGAGATGATTGGTACGCGGATACGCTTAGATACACTGATATTTTTTCGGACCAAAGTTATGCGGCTGATGTTTTGTTACGCTGTCTAAACGATTGGGGGGGGCTGTATGTTGGGGATAAACGGGTTCTACGTGGAATCCCCAAAAAAGCATATGCCGAACGTTATTCTCTTGAAACAGACTTTTTCGATAGGTTTGTCTATCAAGCTGTATGTACATTTCTGATACCCAAGTTGGACCCCCTTCTATCGCACCGCGTGCTAAGCTACCGGCACAATAGGGATAGCGTTGATTCGAAATACCTTTTCCGCAGTAAGATCGGAAAATGGTTGGATTACGAAGGCCTAACTTACAGGTTCAAGAAAGACGGTACCTATCTTGCTGTTACAGATGTCGGAAACTTTTTCGAAAACGTCTCGTCCAAGCATTTGATCACGGAAATCCGCACTCTCGCTCAAAAATGTCACTGCGACGGATATGAGAAAGGCCAAATACTGGCAGCAATTCGAGTGCTCGACGAGCTTCTAAAAAACTGGTCGTTTTCTGGTGAGTTTGGCCTTCCTCAAAACAGAGACAGCTCGTCTTTTCTGTCAAACATTTTGCTCAGCAGCTTCGACTTCAAAATGCAGGAAGAGGGATATGACTATTATAGGTATGTCGATGACATAAGAGTTGTTTGCTCTTCTGAAAGTGAAGCACGCAAGGCAATCCAAACATCGATTGGACTGCTCCGAAACGTTGGGATGAATATTAACGCTTCAAAGACTACGATCCTAACACCAACGAGCTCTGCAGAGGAAGTACAGGATCTTTTTCCATCCCAAAACCCGTTAGTGCTTGCAATCGATAATATGTGGCGATCCAAAAGTCGCCGGGTTTTCATTCGGTCTGTCGAATATATTATTCAAATTATCCAGAGCGCATTGACTGCCGGAGATACTCAATCAAGGTCATTTCGGTTTGCTGTGAACAGATTGAGCCAACTCATTGACGCAGGGCTGTTTGATGTTGCCGGAGATGAAGCTGACCAACTTCTGGCTTATGCGATCGATGCTCTTAGCAGCGACGCAGTATCTACCGATCAACTCTGCCGATTACTTCTTGTTCTCCAACCAAGTCGGGCAGATCAGAATAAAATACAAAATTTCCTTTTGGATCGAAGCGTTTGTATACACGACTGGCAGAACCATCATCTTTGGGTTTTGCTTGCATCCATGAAGTTTGACAGTGGAGCACTTCGCGACTTGGCTGGGCAAATTGTCTCAGGAGATCCTACGTCTGGAGAATCCTCAGGTGTATTTATCTGGCTTCACTCAATAGGTGAATTGTCTCCGATTGACGCACTTTTAGAGACTTATAGCAAAGAATGGCCGTTTCAAAATCAACGATATTTCTTGTTCGCTGCAAGCGCTTTGCCTGCTAACCGCAAAAACCTACTGAGAGGGAAAATTCCGCCGAAGCTACTTGGGACCATGGAACGAGCAAGAAAAAAGTACCGACCAGATGGTGTTGCGATCGTAGAACGAGAGCGACCCACTTTTTCAGCGCTATATGAAGACATCAAGGATTACTCATGACAATCGCTGTTATTTCATTCGTAAAGAATTTTTCTTCGCCATCAAATTCTAGGTACTTTTTAAGTGATATTGCTGGATTTCGCGAAGTTACCAACGAATATATTTCGAATTACGAAGGCTACGCCATAGTACATGACTATTGGATGATCTGCCGTGATATTTTTATGCACGCTGGAGGATTACCAAAAAAAATCATCGACCTTGATGAGTTTAGAGTATTGGTTTCTCGAAATACAAAGGACCGGTTGAAGCGCGAAAAAGTTGATATTATTGAAGAGATAAACAAAACTTTTCCAATCAATTACAACGTATGTCAAAGTTACAAGAAGGTGTTTTACGGTGAAGTAGATGTGGACATTGAAACAATAGAATTGTTCCATGAAACCCTACGGAACTACTACGTTGAACTTTGCCGACATGCACATATCAATGGAGAATTTCATCGATTTATTGAGATTGAAGTTCCCTGCCAGCTAATTTGTTCATTGATTTCATCTCAAGGCCTACCAGTCGATAATGAGAGAATATCAAGATTTCGTGAGCAAGCCAGACATGACTATTACACAAGTTTGCGAGACATCTCTGACACATTCGACGTTCCCTTAGAACGCCCAACCAATAACGACGTTGAAAGATACGCAAAAGCGAAAGGTGTGGATTTCGACGAGTATAGCTTTGATTTTGTGTTGAATTTCATGCCTCAAGTCAGAGACTATACCGAAGCTGTTCTTGCTCTTAGAGAATTGGATTTAACTCGTGGCGTCCTCGACAGTATCGCAGTGAAAGATAGTAGGGTTCATCCTGTATTAGACACGCAAGGATCCAGAACCTCCCGCATATCCGTTCGTAGTCCATTTCTGCAAAGTCTTGCGAAGAGGTATCGATCCATTCTGTGTGCAAAGGATGGTTTCGAGCTCTGTTATGTTGACTTTGATCAATTTGAAGTTGGTATCATGGCTGCATTGTCAGGAGATTCAGAACTGCTAGACCTCTATTCCGAACAAGACATGTATGAGACATTTCGGGAGAAGCATCTCAACGGAGAAGGTAGTCGTCAGGCGGCAAAAATCCTATTCCTAGCTTATGCTTATGGCATGAAGTTAAACAACCTTCCGATTGTTGGTCAAAAATTTGGGGTTAGCCGATCTACGATCCGTGATGCATTTAAAAAATTTAGAAGATATGAAATCTGGAAGCAGGAAGTTTTGCGGAGATTTGGAAAAACAGGATATGTATCTACAAGTTTTGGAAATCGATATTATTTCAAAGGATCTAAGCCATCAAATAAGGATCGATTGTCTGCTATCAGTCAGGTGGTTCAAGGTGAAGGGTCCCTAATTTTTAAAAAGACACTGATCCAGCTCAGCAAGTTAGACGGAATTGAAATGTTGTTGCCGATGCATGACGCCTTACTCTTCCAGCACTCTTCATCAACTGCACCAATAGCCGTGACTGATGTATTCATTCAAACGATGACAGATCACTTTGAAGGTAGAATTAAGGGGAAAGCGTCCGTTGAAGGTTTTGCCGTCTAACCCACATTAGAAAATTCATAGTATAGATTTGCGCCCCGTACAGCATTGCAGCAAGTGTTCATAGTCCGAACGACCTCCAGCGCCGCGCATTACGGCGTATGTCTCGCTCTGGGTTTCCAAAGGGGCAGCGCACCCTTGGCTTGGGGTTTCAAAAGGGGGCAGCGCACCCCTTTGCCGGAAAGCGCTAACCTCCCCATCGGGGTGGTTAGCGCTAGTAGGTTACAAGGGACGAATCTCATTCGTGATGGTTTCAGCTCTTTAAAGAACTAAATAGAAAATTGGGATTTTGCACTTTCACGAACCTGTCGGATCATAAAGAACGACAAAGATCAATCCATCGGTCTGGCCAACCCATTTGAGGGCCCGCTCCAGACCCAATCAGATCAGAAAGGGTACAGACAATGGCAACGAGATACTATCTCAACACGGAGGACGCTCAAAGAATTAACGAGTGCCTGGATAATGCAGACATGAGTGACAACAAAAGCATAGCGCTCAATACATTAATCGAGCAGGTGAAAGATATTGTGTTCGGCACCCCTATTCCGGACGATATTGCAGATGATCTTGAAGACCATTTAAACAACCCGCCAGACATTGGAATGGAACATTCCTAACACGGGAAAATTGCACTAAAAATTTGTTACCTCACTGGGCATTTTTTGTTCAGTGAGGTCGATACTGAACCACCAATCAAACCAGTGAAATTTATTACGTTAGCTTCATGACGCCACATTTGGAATATTAAGATTTTAAATGCACACATGTCAGTATTTTGTATTTTCACGCACTTAGCTGACAATGGGGAACCAAACAAAGGAACCCCACGATGCCATCCCCAGAACCATCAAAAGCCATCTCCGTTCGTGTAAAACATACGCATCGATCGAAATACAAGAACCAGCGTCGCCATGATCTGCGCATCGGACTTCCACCGAGTTACGTTCAGGTTGAACGCTCTGAGCTGAACCGTGTTCTGGTTGACCTGCCAATGCCAGCTGCAATCACAGCACGGGCAAAAGAGCTGCGTGAAAAGACAAACCCAAGCCGTGCAATGCGAGCGGATGCAGCCGTGGCCACCATTGGCATCATCACCTTTGGACATGCCGCTCAACCGATCTTTGAAGCTCTGACAACGTCACAGCAAGATGATGCGTATCTTGAGGTCGCTCAGTGCATCGCAGACGAGTACGGCACAACCATTCGCGGTCTGGTCGTTCATGTAGACGAAACCGCTCATCATGCGCATGTCGTATGGGACTGCCGTGATCATGAAGGCGTGCCTATGTCGCGGGTGATGAAGGGATCAAGGCTCCAAGATATCGCAGCCGAAGTCATTCAAAGACATGCCGCTGGTATCGAACGAGGGGTTCGTAAGTCCGTGCGCATCGCCCGTGGTGATAAACCAAGCGAAATCTACAACCGTTCAGTACAGCAACTGCACCAAGACCTGCCTCTTGAGCTGGAAGTCAAACGCCAAGATCTGAGGCAATTCAGTGATAGGGTCGACGAAATGCGGGCGCGTGTTGAAAAGCTGGAAGCGAAAGAGGAATTGAACGCGAAGGAAGCCAAACGGTTGGCAACTTACCGCAATCGCCTTGCAGCAAGGTTGCAGGAATATACTGAGGCAAAGGCAGTGCTTGAGGCCAACGTTCATGCCACTGACGAGCGAGAGGAAGCGCTGAACATCAAAGAGCGCGTTCTGGATACGGCAGAAGAAAGGCTGGATGAGCGTGAAACCACAATTGATCAGCGTGACACACAACTGTTGGTGCGCGAGGAAGACGTTGTTCGCCGTGAAGGCATCTTGGATCGCCTCACGAATGAACTCAGCAAGCTCATCAACGATGTAGCTGACCGCCTTGGTGTCGGTCGATCACTCCGTGCCATTCTTGGTCGCCTGAAGTCCGCCAGCGATGAGCTAAAAGAAGACGGGCCATCACTTGGGTGAGGAAGCGTTGGTTTACCCTGCCCTGCCCCCAGATCATCTTGTCATCAGCGCTGTTTTTTCCTAAGAGTGTCCACCAGACTGCGGCACCGCCGCCGGATGGACGCTTTGATAAGCCTTGTAATGCAAGGGCTTATGAGAACCCGTGACATGGCTCCGATCCCTACCGTCGGAGCCATTTTACCTTAAGTAGTTGAACTGGCAGATAAATACCGCTTCGGCGGCGCTTGTCATACGGAACTGTCATACATATGACACTTTATTTGTTATTTTGATCTCTTCGGCGTCCTATTCAGGAGCCTTATATCATGGGATTACAAACCCACCTCATTCGACGCAATGCGAGCTATGCTTGGCGCAGACGCCTGCCCGCGCAGATTGGCGGTGGCCTGATGCAAATCAGCTTACGCACCAACGATCCTGCCACTGCCAAACGCATCGCATCGGTTGTTTCTGCAGAAAGTACGCGTACATTTGATCTTATAAAGACACATGGACTTTCAAAACCTGAAGCACGCCGCCTCCTCACTTCAGTCATTGAGCGTGAGTTGGCGCGGATTTCTTATGCACAGATGATGCGTGCAGATGATCCCAGCCCTTCGGCATGGCAAGATGACCAATCCCATGACTGGGCAATGGGGCAAGCCCTGCAACTGCTGGCGCAGCGTGGCGCGTCTGGAGTTGACCTCACAGAACGGGACCGTGTTGCATTCCGGAATGACGGTAAAACGGTTTCGGATATTAACCGCTTGGAATTGGCTCTTGAGATTGAATCTCAAGCGTTCAGACATCCGCCCATGAGCGGTCCCAACACCCGGGTTAAGCAAGCGATGGAACGCGCACTGGACCGGAATGACTTTACGAACATGGAATATCTTGAGGGCCGTAAGATCTACATGAATGGGCGTGGCGCGGGTCTACTCGCCGCGCATAAGGGCGGCAATGGTTCGGCAGATGCAACGGATTTGGCGGAGCGCCTCATGCAATCTGATCACGCACCTGTTGTGCAAATCGAAGCTACGCCACCAGAACAAGCCCAATCAGCACCCGTTGAGGCTTCAAAGGCAAAGCCCTTTGGCAATGACTACGACCCAAAGATCACGTCCCTGATTGAACGCCTGATGGATCAAAAACGACACCTTGAGAATTCGACGCAGATGATTAAGCAGATGGAGAAAACACTTCTGATGTTCATTGAAGCCACTGGGGTCGAAGACATCAACAATTTGCAACAGGTCCATGTCGCTCAATATGTCGATATGTTGCATGAGCTGCCCAAGTACTACCGTCGCTCATCAAAGACGCGCCATATGTCATTGAAACAAATCCTGAAAGCTGCCAAATCCAGTGCAGTAAAACCGGAGGGTCTTTCAGTCACGACAATCAATCGTAACATTGATTATCTCGGGCAGCTTCTCAAAAAAGCCCGCTCAGAAGGCTTCACTTCACCCAATCACATTGATCTTGACGCCCTGCGCCTGCGCAAACAAGGCCGCGAGCGGGACGAATGCCCGCCGTTCACGCTCGAAGATGCACAAGATATCTTTTCGCACGCGGTCTGGCATGGCGCAGCTTCGAAACGAGACTGGCAGGTTCCCGGACAACACGTTGTTCGTGATGGCCTCTTCTGGATTCCGGCAATTGCCGCGCTATCAGGTGCAAGACGCGCAGAGATCGCGGGATTGCAGTTTGATGACGTTGAGGAAATGGAAGGCATTCCGTGTATCCGTATTCGAGAGAACACCAATCGGAGCGTCAAGACTTTTGGTTCAGAACGAGACCTGCCTATCCATCCGCAACTTCTGGAACTCGGGTTTATGGATTATGCTAACCGTCTGCGCGACGACGGCCAGACCGACCTATTCCCTGAGATGAAACCCGGAACAGGGACAAAGGATAAATGGGGCGGTAAAATCGACTATCGCTTCCGGCAGGTACTGGATAATCGCCTGACCGAAGGCCGAAACGGCAAAAGCTTCAAGTCCTTTCGTCACTATGTGATTACCCAACTGGGGCGCAACAAAACGGTTGCAGAAAACGTCCGTAAGGACATCGTCGGGCATGTAGGCGGCAGCATGACCACTGAACGGTACACTGAAACCGCAAGTCTGACCGAAAAGCTCGATGCAATCAGTACCCTTGCGCGCTTACCAATCGCAAACGCAGATGATCCCTCCTGAGAACATGACCGCATGAAAGGTACATTCCGGACATGAACAAGAAACATTCTAACCAACGGCGCATTCAATACATAGACCAACCCAGAGCCTTGGCCAGAGCTCAAGTAAAAGCGAACGCCAGAGCTGGTTCGTCGCTTTTTAACATCCGCAAGACCTGCAATGCGGACTTGTCAGCCGTTCGCTGCTACTGTGAATTTTCCGGTATTTTGCCCCCCCCCGAACACGAAGAGAGGATTCCAGCCCTTCGCCGCATTTTGCATTGAGGTCTGCTGTGCGGACGAAGCCGACCTTGGATTTTTCGCCTTCGCTGACGCAGCATAGCTTCGCATTGATATTATGCTTTCATTTGCATCGCAGCACAAATCGCCATTTCGGTCATTCACTGGCGCCGAATTCGATTTATCCACCGAGGGTTTCCAAAACGTTGGAAATTTTTTTGTTAAGTTCTTTAAAAGAACAACCCAGCAAAGTTTTACCATCGCTCTTACAGCTTGGGGTTCGTGTCATATCCTTTGCAGAGACGCACGCATCTCAATCGATACGTCCAGCTGATGAGACACTTTTTTCGTTCGGTCTTCGATCAAGTCGATCAAACTTTCAGCGGCAACGCGACCCATTTGGCGGTGCGGAACATGCACTGTAGTAAGGGCTGGAAAGACGTGCTTGGCCAGCTCAATATCGTCAAATCCAGTGACTGAAATATCATTTGGAACAATGAAACCCAAGTCGCGCGCCTTTGATATCACCCCAGCTGCAAGAACATCGTTTCCGCACATGATAACGGTCGGCTTAACGTCTGCTTGAACCAGCCTTTCAAAGGCTGAAGCGCCGTGTTCAATTTCATAAGGCGTTTGAATGACGGGCAGAGCATCTAGATCAAAGCCATGTGCCTGCCAGCTGTCCTGAATCCCCGCGAGCCGTTCCGCGGCGCGATCATTGCCTTCGACAATTCCTGAAATGACAGCAATCTGTCTATGACCCATTTCGATGACCCTGTCCGCCAACAGCCGCATCGCCGCGCGGTTGTCGAATCCTACAGAGGCGTGGTCCGAATTTGGTATGGAGGCCCATGCCAACACTGTCGGAATCCCACGTCTCGCCAGATACTCATACACCGCCTCGTCACGTTCATAGCCGATCAACAGCAGGCCGTCTGCGCCACGCGCCACGAGTTCGCGAATTTGCTGGGCTTCCAGTTTGGGCTGATAGGCGCTGCTTGAGACCAGCAAATTGTATCCTTGTTCAAGAAGCTTTTCCTGAAATGCCTGCAAGCCGCGGGCAAAAATTGCGTTCTCCATCGTAGGAATAATCGCGCCGATTGTATGGGATTGTTTGGCTGCCATCGCCCGCGCATTGAAGTTTGGCGTATAGCCAAGTGATTCTACCGCTTTCATCACCTTTGCCAGTGTTTTGGGCGAGACTTTTTGTTTTTCATTCAGGCATCGCGACACCGTAGCCGTCGAAACACCAGCGGCATTTGCGACATCATCCAATGTAGGAATACGCGGTGAAACAGTCATTTACGGGCAGATCCTTAGCCGTTCTTTATCGAATTAACTTAGGATAACAAATTTGCAGTGAAAAGATGCAAGCGCTTGTAATTTGTAATTGCAAGCGCTTACACTAAAACTCGAACCAGACAGCAGGGAGGCTTGTCATGTTTCTCATCGGTGCATTTATTGTATTTTTTGCGTTCTTTACGAACGTAGCATTGGGCGCTTTTGCCGATGCTGCGGTCCTAGGAGACGTTGGAGAAATGGTGGTTCTGTCTTGTGCGTCGGTCTTATTTGTCGTCGCCATTTTACGAAAAGAGGCTGATCGTTCGAAAAGCGGCGACAGCAAATAAGTCTAAAGGGAGGAGATCCAGATGGATCATCAAGATCGTAAAGAGATTGCGTCGCTCGAACGCCGAAATTTTCTGAAAATTGCATCAAGCGCAGGCTTTACGGCCGCACTGGTGGCAGGTGCCGCAGGAACGCTTTGGTCAACCGAAGCCGCAGCGCAATCAGCTAATGAAGAACGTGAGCGCGAAGCCGCAGCCGAGCACACAATGACAATCGGTACAGCATATGTATTGGGCGCATCGCGCAGCTATCCCATCATGCAGCTGGACCTCAAAGAGAACATCCAGAACGCCACAAACGGCAAAGTCTACGTCAAGCTGGCCCCCGGTGGTCAGTTGGGTGCAGGCGGCGCGCTTGTGCAGGCCGTCCAAGGTGGCACCATTCAGGCCGCACAGCACTCGGTGTCCAACTTCGCACCTTTCGCGTCCACTGTTGACCTGATCAACATGCCGTATCTGTGTGGCTCCAACCAGCGTTTCACAAACCTTGTGACCTCTGATTTCTGGAACACGAATGTGACGCCGAAAATCGAGGAAAACGGTTTCAAGCCGCTGTTCTACATCAACATTGATCCGCGTGTTGTTGCGGTCCGCAAGGGCGGCGCTGGCGCTGTCATCACGCCGGGTGATCTGGACGGAGTTAAGTTCCGCGTTCCGGGGTCGGCCATGTTGCAGCAGTACTACCGTCTGGTCGGTGCCAACCCGACACCGGTTGCCTGGGGCGAAACACCTTCCGCGATACAGCAGGGTGTGGCCGATGCGCTCGACCCGTCTGTCGGCGCTTTGTATGTGTTCGGTTTCAAGGACATGTTGTCCCACGTGACCTTCACGCAGGCGGTACCGGACTCTCAGGTTTATTCCTGTAACCTAGAGTGGTTTAACTCGATGCCTGCCGACGTTCAGGAAGGCATCATGTGGGGGTCTGAAATGACTGCGCACCAGAACCTTGCCAAGGTCCCCTCTGCCCGCGCCTATGCGATGGCCGAGTTGGCCAAAGCAGGCGTTGAATTCCACAGCTTGTCCGAGGACCAGTTGGCTGAATGGAAAGACGCCGGTGGCTATCAGCGTTCCGAATGGGACGAGTTCAAAGTCGAACTTGCAGGTTCCATGGATGCCTTCGCGCAAATGGAAGAAGCCGCGGGCACGCAAGGCAAGTATTACGTGCACGACGCCTAAGCGAACCTGTTGGACGCCTCTGGGGCGTCCAACACCCTTCTCTTCGACATGCAAAACGGCTCGCGCACAGGATGCGCCGTCTTTTGCCATGGGAACCGAATGGATTGACTATGGAATATCTGCGCAAACTTGACCAAAATGCGGAACGCTGGCTGCTTTTGACCTTCTATGTGATGCTTGTCATTACCATGGCCGTCGAAGTGCTGCGCCGCGAGATTTTCGCCTATTCGTCCATCTGGGGCGAAGAAATTGTGCGATATTCTTTTATTTATCTCGCGTGGATCGGGGCCTCTGCCGCCGTCAAAGAACGCGCACACATCCGCATCGACGTGATCATGCACTACCTTGGCCAACGCCCGAAGGCGCTGCTGTATATGTTCGGCGATATCATGATGATGGTTGTTGCGGTGATCGCGCTCTACTGGTCGTTTGAATCCGTACATGTGTCATGGAAGTTCGGCTCGGTGACCGACGGCTTGCGGATCTCCAAAGTCTGGTTCCTCATGTCGGTGCCGATTGGCTTTGGTCTGATGATGTGGCGCTTGCTGCAATCCCTGCGCCGCGACTTCATTTCCTTCAAGACGGGCAAGCCTGTCTATGAGGGCGACACCCTGTTTGATTAAGGAGCGACGCTATGCTTTGGAATACTGTCGCGCAGACTGTTGAACTCGGTTGGGATTTCTATGTCCCTGTCATTATTTTCGTGGTGCTTATCGCCATGGCTGTCCCCGTCTGGGCAGCGATTGGCAGCTCTGCTATTCTGATGCTCCTGATGTCCGGTGACCTGCCCTTGAGCCTTGTGGGCGAGCGCTTGTTCACCGGTATCGACGCCTTTGCACTGACGGCGATCCCGCTGTTCATCCTGACTGGAGACGTGTTGGTCCGAACGGGGCTCAGTCGTAAATTCCTCGATGTGGCCGAAGCACTGACCTGCTTTACCAAAGGCGGTTTCGGCTCTGCCACCGTGCTGGTCTGCGGCATGTTCGCGGCGATCTCGGGTTCTGATGCGGCGGGTGCCGCTGCGGTGGGTCGCATGACGATCGCCCGTTTGGTCGAGGCCGGATATCCGCGCCCTTATGCCTGCGCCTTGGTTGCAGCGGGGGCCTGTACTGGCATTCTGATCCCGCCCTCAATTGCTTATATCATTATCGGCCTTGTGCTGGGTGTTTCGGCGTCGACACTGTTCCTCGCGGCGTTGATCCCCGGTCTGTGCATCTTGTTTGCGATCCTGATCACCAACCTCGTCGTGAACCGCATTTATGCCTACGAGGGCGGCGGCAATCTGACACTCATGGAATGGCTGGCCAATCTGGGCCGTTCGCTCAAATCAGGCTGGTATGCGTTCATCGTGCCCGGCATCATCTTTTATGGAATCTTCTCCGGACGTCTGACGCCAACAGAAGCCGGTGCAACTGCTGTTGTGGTTACGATCTTGATGGGGTTTCTCCTCAGAACGCTGAGCTTTGCTGATTTCCCCGCGATGTTGGTCAGTTCGGCCAAGGTCAACGGCGTGATCCTTCCTATCATCGCGTTTTCTGCTCCACTGGCAGAAGCCCTTGCGATCATGGGTGTACCACAAGGCTTTGTCACATCAGCCACCAGCCTTACCAATGAGCCGTGGATCCTGATCCTATTGATGATCGGCATCCTGATCGCGGCAGGCTGTGTGATGGAAACCACGCCCAATATCGTGATCTTGGCTCCGATCCTTCAGCCTTTGGCGGAAAACATCGGCATGAATGAAATCCAGTTTTGCATCATGATGATCACCGCCCTTGGGGTCGGGTTCATCACGCCACCGCTGGGCCTTAACCTTTTCGTTGTCTCGGGCATTACGGGTGAATCGATCCTGAAAATCGCTGTGCGTGCCGTGCCCTTCGTGCTGTGCATGTTCGTGGTGGTCTTGTTCATCGCCTATGTGCCAGCCGTTTCAACAACTTTGCTTCCAGATATCTATAAGTAGGACTTCAAAACAATGACACGTGAATACCTCAAGAAAGCGACCCTCACATCGGCGTCCGGCGCATCAGACGTCCATGACACGGTTGTCACTATTCTGGATGACATCAAGGCAGGCGGCGACGCTAAAGCAATGGAATATGCTGCCAAGTTTGATCAGTACGACGGCAATGTCCTGTTGACCGACGCCGAGATTGAAGCCGCCAGCGCTTTGGTTCCTGACAAGCTTAAAGCGGATATCCAGTTCGCCCACGACAACGTCAAACGCTTTGCCGAGCTGCAAAAAAGCACCGTGGCGGACGTCGAGATGGAAATCCAGCCGGGCTATGTCGCTGGCCAAAAGTCGATCCCCGTGGACGCCGCCGGGTGCTACGTTCCCGGCGGGCGCTATAGCCACATTGCATCCGCTATCATGACCGTGACGACAGCAAAAGTTGCGGGCTGCAAGCACATCACTGCCTGCTCGCCACCGCGTCCCGATACAGGCGTCGCCCCGGCCATCATCTATGCCGCACATATTTGCGGCGCTGACAAGATCTTGGCCATGGGTGGCGTGCAGGGCGTGGCCGCTATGACATACGGCCTGTTTGATCTGCCAAAGGCTAACATCCTTGTTGGTCCAGGCAACCAGTTTGTTGCCGAAGCCAAGCGCATCCTGTTCGGCAGCGTCGGCATCGACATGATCGCAGGCCCCACCGACAGCCTGATCTTGGCAGACAAGCACGCCGACCCGCATATCGTCGCGACTGATTTGGTCAGCCAAGCCGAACATGGCTATAACTCTCCGGTTTGGCTGGTGACGGATGACCGCGCATTGGCCAAGGACGTCATGGCGCGCGTGCCAGACCTGATCGAGGATTTGCCGCAGCTCAACCGCGACAACGCCTTTGCCGCGTGGCGCGATTATGCCGAAGTCATCGTCTGTGCAGACCGTGTCGATATGGCCAAATGCAGCGACGAATACGCGCCAGAGCATTTGACCGTCATGGCAGAAGACCTTGATTGGTGGCTGGAAAACCTGACCTGCTACGGGTCGCTGTTCTTGGGCGAAGAAACGACGGTGTCCTACGGTGACAAAGCGTCGGGCACAAACCACGTGCTGCCGACCTCGGGTGCGGCAGGTTACACGGGCGGTCTTTCGGTGCACAAATACATGAAGATCGTCACATGGCAGCGCGCCACGCAAGAAGCCTCCAAGGATGTGGCGATTGCGACGGCCCGTATCAGCCGCCTTGAGGGGATGGAAGGGCACGCGCGCGCTGCGGATGTGCGCCTTGCCAAATATTTCCCCGGCGAAAACTTTGACCTGACAGCTGAAGGTTAAAGGCGTGACCCACACCACCCCCCTTTTTGATCTGTCCGGCAAGGTGGCCTGCATTACCGGTGCCAGTTCCGGCCTTGGACGTCGCGCAGCGATCACGCTGGCCGCGGCAGGGGCATCGGTTGTGGGAATTGCAAGACGTGCGGAGGCTTTGGACAGTCTGTGCGCCGAGATCGGCCCATCTGCCGCCCGCGTGGTGGCTGATGTGGCGGACCGCGATGGTTTGGAGCAATTGGTCAAGGACGTCTCAGCCCCGTTTGGCCCGCCTGATATTCTGGTTCATGCAGCAGGCGTCAACACGCGGGAAGCGGCAGATGACGTGACGCCAGAGGGCTGGGATCGCACGGTTGCACTCAACCTGTCGGCGCCGTTCTTCTTGTCACAGGGCTTTGTGCCTGCCATGCGTGCTAAAGGCTGGGGGCGCATTGTGAATTTCGCCTCATTGCAAAGCACGCGCGCTTTTCCGGGTGGCATCGCCTATGGTGCCACGAAAGGCGGTATCTGCCAATTGACCCGCGCCATGGCCGAGGCTTGGTCCACGGACGGGATCAACGCAAACGCGATCGGGCCGGGCTTTTTCCCGACCGAACTGACGGCTGCAGTGTTTGACGATCCGGCACGTGCCGACCGCAATGCCGCGCAAACCTGTGTGGGGCGCAATGGCACGCTCGAAGATATAGATGGCCCTGTCCTTTTCTTATGCTCAGAGGCATCCGCCTTTGTCACTGGTCAGGTCTTAATGGTTGACGGAGGATTCACCGCAAAATGAAAGCGCTGGTTTATCAAGGTGTGGAAACATTGGGCTTCACAGAAGTGCCCGATGCCGTGCCACAACAGGGCGAGCATTTGATCAAGGTCGAGGCTGTCGGCATCTGCGGCTCAGACATGCACGCCTATCTTGGCCATGATGCCCGCCGCCCTGCCCCGCTTATTCTGGGGCACGAGGCTGCTGGCACAATTGTGGGCGGCCCCCATGATGGCATGCGTGTGACTGTTAACCCGCTGGTGAACTGCGGCACCTGTCCTGCGTGTCAGGCGGGTCGTGAAAACCTGTGCCCTGATCGGCAGATCATTTCGATGGCGCCGCGCGAAGGCGCGTTTGCGCAATATGTCGCCATGCCGATGTCCAATCTGGTCGAGGTGCCGGATGATGTGTCGCTTGAAAAAGCCGCATTGGCCGAGCCGCTTGCCGTCAGCTGGCACGCCGCCCGACTGGCGCTTGAGGCGCTGCATCCAACTATGGAAAGGCGCGCGTTGGTGGTCGGTGGTGGTGCCATTGGATTGGCGGCGTCCCTGGCGCTGAAAGCGATGGGCTTGGACGACGTGACAATCGTTGAACCTGATCTCGCCAGATGCGCGTTCTTGTGTGAACAGGCGGGTCAGACTGCGGTTTCCGCAACCGATGAGAGTTTTCCCATCGTGATCGACGCGGTTGGCTTTGGGGTCACGCGTGCCTCTGCATCCAGCCTTGTGCAACCGGGCGGCGTGATCGCGCATGTGGGTTTGGGCGATGACAAACCTGGCTTCGACGTGCGCCGCGCCACTTTGCAAGAGATCACGTTTATCGGCACATACACTTATACGGCCGCCGATTTCCGCGACACGGCCGCGGCCCTTTTCGACGGGCGGCTTGGCCCGTTGGACTGGACACAAACCCGCTCCCTAGCGGACGGCGCAAGCGCTTTTGCCGACCTGCGTGCAGGTAAGGTTGCGACGCCCAAAATCATTCTGGACCCTTGGTCTTAACTACGACGCCCTATCGGAGATCTACCTCGTGTATCAAAAAATCCTTGTTCCCATGGCGCTTGACCACGGTGTGTCCGAAGGCACCCTGGAGATTGCCAAAGCTCTGACCGGCGGCACCGGTGAGATTATCGCCCTGCATGTCTATGAAGCGCCGCAAGGATCGGTTCAGGCCTATGTTGATGATGAAGCAAAGCAAGAAGGGCTTGCGCGGGCGCGGGCCGAATTGCAGGCAAAAACTGAACACCTGAACGGCGTAAAAGCCGAGATGGTGGTCGGGCATACCTATCGCTCCATCATTGATTATGCATCTAAACACAGTATCGATTGCATTGTCATGGGATCACATAAACCGGGGTTCAGCGACTATTTGCTGGGCTCTACTGCTGCGCGTGTTGTGCGGCATGCGCCCTGCGCTGTGCACGTTTATCGCAGCACCTGACGCAGGCATCTTCGAATTTTCTATCCAATCAGAAAGGCTTTTCTCTTTTGAATATCGACAAGAAGATCGTGGACGATCTTGTCGCAAACAACGTCTCTTTCGTCACCACCGTGCCGTGCAAACAGCTTGCTGGTGTGATCGAGGAAGTCGAGGCGCGCGACGAAATCTTCCATATCCCCTCGAACAAGGAAGACGAAGGCATGGGACTGTGTGCCGGTGCCTTTATGGGCGGCAAGCGCCCTGCGATCATCATGCAGAACACCGCAATCGGGGTGACGATCAATACATTGGCCACTCTGACGCAATTGTACCGGATGCCGCTGCCAATGATCATTTCCTACCGTGGCGAGTTGCGCGAGCCCGTGGCCTGCCAGGTCGAAATGGCCGTGCACACAAAAGCATTGTTGGCGCAGTTGAACATCCCGACCTATCACTTCCACTGGAAAGATGACGTCCAAGAATTCGACAATATCCTGAAATACACATTCATGTGCAACAAACCTGTGGCGATCCTGACCGACGCCAACTTCTGGGGAGGCTATGGCGACCAATGATCCGTTCTGAAATTCTCAAAGAAATCGCCCCGATCCTTAACCCGCACCTCATCGTGTGTAACATCGGTCTTCCCAGTCAAGAGCTGCACATGATCGACGACAATGAGCGTAACTTTTATATGCTTGGCACAATGGGTCTGTCGTCTTCCATCGGTTTTGGTCTGGCGCTTGCGCAAGAAAAACCTGTGATTTCTATCGACGGGGACGGATCTGTTCTGACCAACCTCGGCACGCTGCCGACCATCGCAAACAACGCTGTGGGCAACTACACTTTGCTGATCATCGACAACGGGTCATATGGCTCAACTGGGGACCAACCGACTTATGCCGGCATGAAAACCAACCTCACGGACGTGGCGCGGGCCTGTGGCTGCGAAAACGTGATCGAGGTGCAGGACAAAGACCTTGGGCCAGTCCTTCAACAGGCTGTGGACAGCGATCAAATGACCATCATCGTGTGCAAATGCGACAGCGGAAACATCAAGCTGCCCGTTATCACACTGGACCCGGTTGTCATCCGCCACCGGTTTATGGAAGCTGTAAAAGCCTAATGTCTGTCGATGCCATCCACAGTGCCGAAGACGCACGGCTAATTGCAAAGCGACGCCTGCCGTGGATGGTGTTCGACTACATTGACGGATCCGCCGGACGTGAAACAGGGGCAGCGCGCAACCGTGCTGCCCTCGATGCCCTGACGTTGCAGCCCCGCATCCTACGCGATGTGTCCACCCGAGATCTAAGTGTGTCCCTGTTCGGTACACAAGCCACGCGCCCGTTTGGCATCGCGCCAATGGGTATGTGCAACCTCAGCGCGCCGGGGGCGGATCTGATGCTGGCCCGTTTGGCCGCAAAATACAAAGTGCCTCATGGTGTGTCGACCGTGGCGTCCACACCGCTTGAGCAGATCATCGACGTGGCTGACGGGCACGCATGGTTCCAACTGTATTTCACAGGCGACGGGACCGGCACGTTCAAATTGGTCGAACGCGCCAAGGCCGCTGGATACACCACCCTTGTGTTGACCGTAGACGTCCCAGAGGTCGGTCGCCGGCCCCGCGAATTGCGCCATGGTTTCAAAATGCCGTTCTCGATCGGACCGCGCCAGTTCATTGATTTCGCCCTGCATCCAAGATGGTCACTGACCCAGCTGGCCGCGGGCAAACCCCAAATGGCCAACTTTGAGATGGACGGCTATGACTTTGACCGCACCGAAAGTCGCGCCAAAGCCACATGGGATACGCTGGCCAGATTGCGTGACATGTGGCCGGGCAAATTGGTTGTCAAAGGGGTGCTTGACGTAGAAGACGCTGCAGCCCTGCAGAAAGCTGGCGTCGATGGCATTCAAGTGTCCAGCCACGGTGCGCGCCAATTGGAAAGCGCGCCAACCCCGGTCGAAGTGTTGCCGCAGATACGCACCGAGGTCGGCTCAGATTTCCCTTTGTTTTTCGACAGCGGAATAAGGTCCGGCGAAGATGTCCTGCGTGCCCTAAACCAAGGCGCAGATTTCGTATTCTTGGGCCGTATCTTACAGTTCGCCATCGCAGCTGGAGGGGAGTCGGGACTGCACCGACTTTGGAACATACTCAGCGACGAGATGAGCATCGCGATGGCCCAGACTGGGCAAGCGCGGCTTTCTACCAACCCTGAGCCTCCTTCAAGTCAAGCAATCAACCTTTGACCAAGTTTTACCAGACGTCCGTGGCCCCAAAACTGAACATAAATTCACAGAAGTCCCTTCGTCTACAAACGTTTGGCTTGCGTTTGATAGCGAAGCGGGAAAACTCCTTAAGGTGAGCGGCAGGTATCAAATCGGCCACCCATTTAAGCGGCCTATGTTTGTCGAATCCGACGCTTTAAAGCCGCGAAAAGTCGTCATTAAAAAAATGCTCTGTCATGACTTCAGAAGGCACGCATCTAGATCCAGAAGACTGGGATGATTTTGGCCGTGACATGCACAAGCTAATGGATCAACGCCTTGCTCGAATGAAGAATGCGCGGGACTTGCCCTGGCAACCTAAGCCCGATGATCTTGCGGATAGGGTATCCCTCACGCGCCGGACCATTG
Source organism: uncultured Sulfitobacter sp. (assembly GCA_913060815.1). GTDB lineage: Bacteria > Pseudomonadota > Alphaproteobacteria > Rhodobacterales > Rhodobacteraceae > Sulfitobacter. The sequence continues at coordinate 64,700 of CAJXSZ010000007.1, forward strand.
GCGTTGGCGCAGAACAAGCGTTCGCGCGTTTAGCCGATGACATTATGCCTTACGCGACCGGCAATACGCATCCACGATTTTTTGGTTGGGTACATGGGGCCGGGCTTGCAGTTTCTGTTGGGGCTGAACTGGTGGCTGCGACGATGAACAGCAACTGTGGTGGCCGCGATCATGGTGCCATCGAAGTCGAGCGGGCCGTTCTGGATTGGTTACTTGGTGTTTCAGGATTGCCCGAGAGTGCATCAGCCATTCTGACCACCGGCACATCGCAAGCCACAATTCTGGCGTTGACCGCTGCGCGCAACAAGCAATTTGGCCATGACGTTAGAGAAACAGGTATCCAAGCGCTGCCACGCGTCGCCGTTTATGTGCGCCGTGGTACGCATTCGTGCATCGGCAAGGCCCTTGAAGCGATGGGCTACGGGACCGAGGCAATCCACGTAGTCGAAACGGACGATGAAATGAGGATGGATGTCGCGTCATTGAAGTGCGCAGTTATAGAAGACCAAGCCGCTGGTCGCGTTCCTTTGGCTGTGATTGGTACCGCAGGTTCGGTTAACACTGGTTCGTTCGACAAACTAAACGAGTTGGCTGATTTCTGTCAGGATCAAGATATCTGGCTCCATGTGGATGCCGCCTTTGGGTTTTGGACCCGTCTCGCGGATGATCCATGGGCGCAGCTCGTTGACGGGATGGAACGGGTAAACTCGATTGCCTGCGATTTTCACAAATGGATGTCTATCCCTTATGATTGCGGTGCCTGCATGATCTACAATCGCACCTTGCATCTTGATACGTTCACATCGCGCCCAAATTATCTTGAACAACAAAAAGAAGGGCTTGGCGGAGGCGATTTATGGTTTTGTGACTATGGGTTGGAACTGTCGCGTGGATTTCGCGCCCTCAAAATCTGGACAGCGATAAAATCGATCGGCACGCAAGCCTTCGCTGCGTCCATTAGCGACAACTGCAAGCAGACTGCTTTGATGGCTGAGTTGGTCGAAGCATCCGATGTGCTGGACCTTTCATTCCCCGTTTCTTCCAATATTTGCTGCTTCTACGTCGCATACGGCAAAGTGAACGAAATCGCGGCCGAGCTTCAGCTCTCTGGCGATGCCGTATTCTCGACGACCATTATCAAAGGCAAAGCGAGTCTACGAGCAGCCTTAGTCAATCACCGAACGACATCCGAGGATATTCGTGAGTCGATCCGTGCCGTTGAGGCTGCGGTTAGACGTCAAATGTAGCTGATGCAGCAATTTTCACGCTGCGAGCGCACGCAGCATGAAATTCCAATTCACGGGTTGGGCTCGAAGCCGCCATTTGCAGCAATGGCCATCAATGCCCGCTATTGGCTGTCCCTGTTCAGGCTGGCAAGGTGTGCAATCACCGAGCCAGCCCCAACCGACACCTGAGCAGCATACCCAGGAATGGCTATAGCCCGGCTAACATGCCATGTGCGGGTCGTGCAACTTCGCATAGAGAGCCACTTGTGGATATGAGAGCGGTGTGAGCGATCTAAAAGCGGCAGTGAGCCATACGCCTGCGTTGAACTGGATCATAACGGCCAACACGTTTAATCAAATGCCGCAAGCGTTTTTGGACCGCTGCACGATCGTAGAGCTGGCGGAACTATGCGTGCCCCAGCTCACCGCAGAGGGGGGTGAGCTGCTTGGTGCAGCAATGCCTAACACAGATGTAAACGGGTCGCCGGACGCGGACAAGCCATGTCACTACGCGGGTTAAAGCGGTTGGTCGACAAGCTGGTGGAAATGCAAAACAGGCCAAGACTGCATTAAGTAGAACGACTACCATGATTGTTTAACGACCAAGCAAGAGACGCAGTCTCGCGCAGTTGTTTTGGGACAAAACGGCGGAGCGCCTCCCCGGCGCAAGGGGCAGACAGGTAGCTCTTAGAGCTACCTATAGTCTGTCTCTATAGGTAGAACTTCGCGCTACAAATATCTGTTTATCCACATAAAATGACTGTCATACAGGCGCTATGTGGGAAAGAGTTCTTGGTATCGAAAAACCAAGCTCCTACCGCCTCCTAAATAAGATCAGGAGCCCGGCAATGTCATACCAATTTATACATATCGAAACGTATTCAGAAGCCGCCAAAAAGGTGAGCAGCACAGACGGGCATTTCAATTCCGCCGCGCAGGTTTTGGGGGAAGCGTTACGCGAGCCGGAATATTTTAAACATGTGGAAGAGCCCGGCTCGGTGTATAAAGTCGGTGGCACTATGTCTGTCCGGCAACTTCAAGAAAACGCACCAGTATTCTGGATGGCCTGCGCGAAGCCGTCACTCGCAAAGATGGCACGACATACACACGTAAACTGCGCAGTGACGCCGCGACGCTGTATACAGAAATCCATTCGCACCCCCTGCCCGCTGCCGATCTTCTGTCAGACAAGAAAGCGCATGGCTCTGATATAAGAGAATGGATCAACCATGCGCTGGCTGATTTTACGGCCCGCATGCCAGATGACATTGATTGGTCTGCAGTGATGCATTTGGATGAGGGCTTTGTCCATTTCCACATCATTGCCATCAATACACACGACCCCAAACTGGACGCGAACAAACTACATGCTGGCAAGGTCGCAGCAGCAATGCTGCGTGATGAGTTGGATACCCCTACGGCCATCCTATCACTCCCCAAGCCCGCATTTGAAAAGCGCCCCAACAAGCCCAAGCAACCCCGCCCCTCTAAAAACCGCGAGACCCAGAAGAAGAACAAGATTAAACGAGAAGCACAATTGGCCGCGTGGGAGGTGACCTGCAAGGAGGTCGCAGCACGCAACGCTGACCTGATGACGCAATGGGAAGCCGAGAACGGTGAGCACCTCCAAGTCGCACGCAAAACGCGTGGCCCTATCCCAGAAAAGGAAGCCTACTCTGCCGCGTTAAAACAGCTTCAGGACCGATATTACGAGAAGGTCGGCAAGCCTTGTGGCCTGTTGCGCGATGGCCCACGTAAGCAACGCCTGTCCACTCAACAACACGCAGCGCAAAAAGCTGCAGCCAAGGATATAAAAAACAGCATCAAGGAGGTCAAAAGCAGCCTGGTGCGCGCCGAAGACAATGCTGGGCAGGCGTTAGACGTCAAAGAACGCTACTTGCAAAAAGAAGCCGAACTGGACGCAGGCATCGCCGCATTGGATGAACTGGTGACACAGATCGCGTCGGGAGACGCAGAAGTCACCGAGGACGACATTACCATGAAAGACATGCCAACATTCATTGAACGCCTATTTGGACCCAAGCCATCAAACACAAAAATCGGTAACTTGTTTCGGAAACTGGTCAATCTCATCGGGCGCGTGAGCGAAAGCGAACAACGCGGGCCAGACCAGTCACCAAAGCCATGACCGCTCTATGGAAAGGGCATCATATTCCCAATGACACGAACGGCCCTTTGCTGCCGTTCGTGTGAAACGCGTCTAATGGCAGCTCCCAGCCCAAAGCGGACATGGCCAAACGAAACCTTGGGCGGATTGCGTACCTTCGCTGCGCCCGCTAACTAAACTGGGCAATTTGAAGAAAGCGGACGCTCAGGGCTCTGACCCAGCTTTTTCGATGTGCACCGCAGCGAACGGCAGCAAGGAGCCCAAGAGTGCCCAATGCTGCGGAGTGTTTGAACGACTGCTGTTTCGCCAGAGGTCAAAAATTCGCCACTATATTGTGTTGATATTTGACTGATCTTGATAGCGAAAGGCAGTCAAAATGCTTATGAATTTGTTGGGAAAATCAAATCATCGTCCGTATCTTGCCCTTCGGGCACCGGCGCAGAAAATGATCCGGCGTAAGCAACTCCCGTCGATTGAAGAGCTTCGAAACACGATAAGTAAAGGCTCCGCTCTCGTGTCTTCATGGGCTAACGCTGAAAGTGGTCGCAAGAAAGCCGGTTCCCGGATACCACGTGGGCCCAGTATTGAGGAATTTCTCAGTGAAGTATCCGAAGAAATCAGACTTTTTCAGCCGATTACCAAAGGCAAAGGTATGAGCATTGATCAATTGGCCGAGCGTGCAACAATTTATCGTCTGATCTTATCGCCAATGACAGATGTTGAGAATGTCATCGCCCTGTTCAAGGACAAGGATGCAGCTCGCGCACTTCGATCTCGTGTTGATATGCTTAAGGGAAAGGTTGACACATTTGAAGCTCAGAAAAGAGCCTATCAGAAAGCCATGATGGACTGGGAACATCAAGGAAACATCGCGCGTTATCACGAAGAAGATGACTTTATAGGATTGCTTCAAGACGCTGATACCCTTGATCGGGATCTTTGGCACGTGGTTGCTTGTGAAATAGAACGTGGCGTTAAGGTGGATGAAGATGCACTTTTCTGGGCGTTATCCCAACCTTCCTGTGATCATGCAACCGTTGCGGCTTTCGTGCAAAAATACATAGAGCAAGGATACGCAGCTTCGCGGGTTGCAAGGGAGAGCAAGAAAAACAGTTCCCAGTTTGCCGATGCGTTTGCAGCCGTTATTCAACGTTGGAATGACGGGCTTTATGAGACAGCAACTCTGGATCTCACAAACTGGAATTTCAAAGCTTGTGAAGCAGCCTTTCTCAAACAACGCGAAAAGGCGAGGGATACGCTCGGCCGGGAGGCATGGAGCGTTCCTAAGGATCTGTTTAGAGCATTTCCCGGAAATTCACCGCAACCGCATTTATACTATCGCCATGGTATGGGACTGATGGAATTACCACCTCGCCTCGAAGACTATTTTACGTCTGGCGATTGAGGTAGTCACCAATTGCGGAACTTGGCGCAACCGCAGCGAAATGGGGCTTTGTTCGCATTGCCGCCTCTCGCCTTCCGATTTGGCGGTGATTTCGTTTGCAACCGCAGCGAACGGCAGCAAGGAGCCCTCTTTACCGCGTTTCTGCACAGCGGTTAATGTCCGATATCACGGTGGAGCCAAAGACGTTCAACAAACACTTTGTGTTTTGAACCGGGTTTGTGGAAGCATCAAGCAAGGATTTTTGAGGACATGCCAAAAAGGAGTGTTTTTGACGCACAGGCTATGGCAGCAGGTTTTTGTCCGTACAGTGGCCGTTCGTAACTGGCGCGACAAATGCCGGGTAAAGCCCAATTTGATGTAAGCATGACCCCGAGGGACCACTGCCTCCATCTCGGACAGGAACACCTCGCGTCTGCTTCTTCTTCATCGCATCGCGAAAGCCAGGAAATGCAGGTTGCTTTGGCATCTAATGGGCTCCTTGCAGACGGCTTCCCAAACTTATCAGTTCACGCCGAAAGCGGGAGGTTTTTCAGACGTTCCCATAGAAGATATTTACATCTAAGGTGCAGCGAATTCCGTAATAGTCCACTTTCGCGATGTTTGACGGCTCAGAACGGCGCGCGCAGGGATTGGAAGTGCTGACAGAGCGGCGCACGGGTTAAGGGGCCCGAGATCGATCCCTCCAGTAGCACTCATTCCGCAATCAAAATAGAAAACGAAACTGCAGGAATACACATTGTTTTCTCCATTGCACAGCAAAGTTTCGACAGACGAAATTCCCATACTTATCGCCGTATTGAATGCACTATTTCGAACTTTGCAGCCCCGACCATCGCTTTCGAAGGTACCACCAAAAAGCATGATGGCCTCCCCAGCATTCGAGACAACAGAACCTTTCGAGATTACATCGGACATCGCACAGGCCTCGGCTTGTTGATATCGCCTTAGGGCATCCCGAACCTGAGCCCAGCTTGGTGCGATATCGACCGCCACATTCCTGAGGTCATCCACAGTGGCTGTTGGGCCGACCGCGCGGACGATGGCGAGTGCCTCATCAATATCAATGTTGACAGAGCGCAGCATCGACACTTGCACCAAAGACGGAACATACTCTGCCGCTCTTGCCTTCGCCACAAGCAACCGCAGTTTCTCCCTGTCCGCAAAACTCATTTTTAGCCTTGTTCCGACATATACTGCCCTGCGCACATCAAATTCATTGATCATGGCGTTTGCAACGCTGTAAGCGGCTCTTGGATGCGCAAGATGTATCGCGTTGGTAATGAATGGTTCGGTGAAGTCGTTCATTTGTTGTTCGAGTTCGGGTCGTTCCCTAAGCGCCATTGCAAAATTGGATTCCGCAGTATTCTCACTGAGAAGTTGTTCCTTGATTTGTGTTACATAGTCCGGCACGGAACCTGTTTTCCAATATTCGTCGATATACGGGACTACACTGTTGTCGATAGCGTCGTAATTTACCCGAATGTTATCAAATAGTGTTTGAGTGAGGCTCATAGTAACTGAGAAGCTTGCAATAAACTTACCCTTTGAATTGACAGTGAATTCTGCAGTCCATGGGGCGGATAAAGATTGACGGCATACATCACCTCTCAAAGTGTAGCTGACGGGATGGACCTTTTTGCGAAGACGCGAGGGTTCCATCAGCTCATATACCAGTCTGGGATATGACAACTTCACCAAAATTTTCGGCCTGACGCAACTACTGCCATCCTGAATGAAGAACCTCATACCCAAAGGCGCAGCTGCAACAAGGGCACCTTCGGGCAAGGTCAAATCAGCCGAAGACCCTAAGACTGGCTGGATCACTTCCAAGTCAGGAAACCTGTCTAAGGGGTGATCTGGCGTGTAATTGTAGCCTCCAGGTTGAGCGGGTGTTTCAGGTACCTCTGCGTTGGCATGCCCCGCAAAGCAGCTCAATACAAACAACATGCATCTCAAAGTGCGAGTGGCGCAGAAACCATTAGAAGTCATAGGCCATCCTTCCTTTCTATACATAATGAAAATCGAATAAGGCCTGAAGTTAGTCAACACTCTATTAAGCTTTTGGCAGAAACGCGGCGCACAACACGTTACGCCGACCGGCTAAGGAAGCGGCCAAAACTCATACCCTTTGTTGAACGGTTCGCTAAACCGGACGTTTGCACGCTTGCAGCAAATGTCGGAAATGTCCGCATAGCGGACCTCTGTGCAAAGCGCAGCGAATGAACAGCATCCCAACTTTGTTGGATGAAGTGGTCGGGCAAATCTGGACAACGTGCTAAGATGCATCCAACCTTGATCAAAAATGCACATAATCTCCCAAATTGCCCCAGTTCCTGTCCAAAAACCGGGGCGTAACTCATAGTAAGACCAAGCGGGGCGATCAATTTTGAGATGGGCGTGCGGGAGGTAAATATTGTGAGTAACGCTGCCGTTGATGCCTTGATCATAGCGATGAAGACTGGTGCTTCGACACCGGCCTTATTTAGCGAAGTGTCAGACGGAAGGAGACGTGCCCCCAAGCTGAAACACTTCTTCTGAATATGATGCTCTGGGCCGGTGCGGCAGTGGTTCAGCCATTGGTTCCGCTTCTTTTCCTCGGCCAGATACTGAAAAAAATCGCGTGATCTCATGATATCTGATCCGCGTGTCTTCCAGTGTTTGATAGTATCGGAAAAGCTCTTTCAGTGGTGCGGAAAAATCCTTGTGTGCTGCCAGCACTGCGACAAGCGCCCCGAGGCTGATGCGGCCCTCGATTACAAAATAGCCCCCCAGCGAATAGAACAGGAATGGCGTGAGTGCGGTCAGAAAGTTGTTCAGCGCCTTGATGAAAAACTTCAAAATATAGATACGTCTCCGGACCTCTTCCAGCTCTCGAAAGCTGGTGAGTGTTGGGGCAAACCGTGACGCACTACCCACATCTCGAAGTTGATCGCTGAGGTGTCTGCCCAGATACCGGACCTCCTTGATCCTTGTCCGAGAATATCCGTTCACACGGCGTTGTAGCTTGGGAAGGAGGATCAATTGGATAGGTAAAACGGTCAGCGCTGCAGCACCCAGAACGGGGTCCTGCATAAACATAAACAATAAGATCGTGGCGAGTGTGCCACCTTGAAGAACCGGTAACGTCAGCACATCTGCCGCAAATCCGCCGATGGGTTCAACCTCTTGAGCGAGGATAGGGACAATTTCGCTCTGGTCTCCCGCATTCGGGTCGCGGCGCCATTGCCGATACACCAGTAAGCGAAACCTGCGCAAAAACCGCTCTGCGACATATCCTTTGAAGACATTCAAAACATACTTGTTCAGACCGCTCGCACTTATCGCCAGCAGGTAAAGTCCCGACAACGTCATCAACAGGGTCACCTGTTCGAATTCATACCCCAAGAATGTGATCGGGAATCGGTCTGCCTCCAATGCGCTGTTTACGATCTGTTTCGGAAGCTCCAGCGTGACATACAAGACCGGCATTGCGATAAGGCTGAAGATGATCATCAATACTTGCTGCTTGCAAGAGTATCTCAGAACAGTTTTGAAAAGGCTGGGATCAAGACCACCTACAGTGGAGGCTTGTGGCTCCTCAGACGGTTGCTTCCGCGACCATTCAATCAGCCTGCGTATCAGGAAAGAAAGCAGGACAGCCAACAGCAGTGCAGGTGCCAGAACGAAAATCAGATGGATGATCGGGTGAATCCAATCCGGCACTGTATCGTCGTATGGATAGCCAAAAAACAGCACCAGATCATGAACAATGACGTAATATTTATCCCAGAACCCTATCAACTCTAAATGGCTCATTGGTCTTGCGCGAGGTGGTCATGCACCATAATGACGCCAAACATCCCCGCCTCACGGTGCCCCGGGACCAAGCAGACAAACTCGAGGTTTGTTTTGTTCAAAAAATTCCAGTCCAACGTTTTGCTGGACCCGCTTGCAATCGATACCGCGTTTGGATCTTCATGCTTCATGTCTGGGTGCTCAAGCATCCATTGCTGATGCTTTTTAATCTCTTCAAAAGATCCCAGGAAAAACTCATGGTCCAGATCACCTAAATTGTTAATCACAAACCGAACGACCGACCCCTCTTTGATGTGGATCGCGTCAGGGTCAAAAAGCATATAACCGCTTTGCGTTTCCTCGATACCGATCTCGATTGTGCGGGTGATCTCTTTTCCCGATGCCGGCTGCCCGATGGGAACATGTCCAGGGTGGTCGTATGCGCGGGCATGAGGCTCCTCGCCTACTCCCGTGCTTGCCTGCGCGCTCACCACCGCAATATTCAAGCCACTCAGGATGAGTAGGGTCATAAATATAGTCTTCATTTCATGCTCCATTAGACGAGTGCTTTTGAGGGGGGCGTTGACACAAACATGGGATCGTTTGATCGGATGGTAGGAGGCGATGAAACACATCGCCTCCTGATCGTTTTACTTAAGTTGTGTAACGGTCAGCTTGCCTTTGACCGGCTCGGCGACGAATTCGATCTCCTGCCCTTCGGACAGTTTGGAAATCATCGCCTCGTCTGCACGAAACACCATCTTCATAGCAGGCATATCAAGGTTCAGGAGAGGGCCATGATCAATCGTGACCTTCCCGCCTTTTGCATCAACTTTTGTCACCTTGCCCTTGGTGTATTCAACATCAGCCTGCGCCACTTGCACTTCCGCTGCGGCCATTTTCATATCCGCCTTCATTGCGTGTTCGCCCACAGCAACCGCGCGATACATACCGGACTCGTAGTGACCCGGAATGAGGCACGCAGCCTCGAACACACCGTCATTCGCAAAGGTCCAAATCACCTCACCAGACGCTCCCGCATCAAGAGTGATGCGGTTTGGATCGTCATGCTCCATCATCATCTTGGCCATTTCGATTTTGTGCTCGGCGTTGCGCTCCATCGTGTCCAGCACGAACTCATGCTCCAGGTCGCCTTTGTTCTCGATGACAAACCGGATCGTTTCGCCTGATTTGAAGGTCATCTCGTCACCCTCAAGGAGCATCTTGCCATCGTCCGTTTCAACCATGGTCACGTTAATTGTCCGGTCCACCTTTGCGGCGTCACCTGGCTTCCCGATCATCATCATTTCAGCGTGGGCATCACCGTGTCCCGCACCATGGTTGCCGTGGCCTTCGGCCTCTTCAACCTTTACCTCAGAGTGCTTTGTATCGTGGTCGCCACTTGCGAATGCAGGTGCTCCGAAAGAGAGGGCAATCGCGGTTGTTAAAAGTAGGTTTTTCATCAGTTTATCCTATAGATTTAAATTGTAGATCGATTGAACGGCTGTTTCAGCCCTTCTGCGTTGGTCTGGGTGTGAGAATGGTTTTCGGACTGTCGTTGGAGGCAAACTCCGGCAGCTCGCCGGTCCACTCATACGCCTGCTCGCCGGGAGGGTTTTCATACCAGCCGGGGTCCTCATAATCGTCTGCTTCTATTCCCTCGCGGACCTTCACGACCGAGAACATACCGCCCATCTCAATGGGTCCGTGGGAACCCCAACCGTTCATCATCGGAATAGTGTTATCCGGTAACTCCATGGTCATTTTGCCCATGTCACCCATGCCCGCTGTGCCCATTGGCATATATTCGGGCTGAAACGACCGGATTTTCTGGGTGAGCTGTTTTTTATCGACACCGATAAATGTCGGCACGTCGTGACCCATAGCATTCATCGTATGGTGCGATTTGTGGCAGTGGATTGCCCAATCGCCCAAGTGCTCGGCGGTGAACTCATATGCCCTCATCGCGCCTACAGGGATGTCGATGCTGACTTCGGGCCACTGCGCGCTTTCTGGCACCCAGCCACCATCGGTGCAGGTTACTTTGAAGTCATAGCCGTGCATGTGGATCGGGTGATTTGTCATCGTGAGGTTCCCCACACGCACGCGCACCTTATCACCGCGGTTGACCACCAGTGGGTCGATGTCAGGGAAAATCCGGCTGTTCCATGTCCACAGGTTGAAGTCCGCCATCGTCATGATGCGCGGAACATAAGTGCCCGGATCAATATCGAAAGCATTGAGCATGATCAGGAAATCGCGATCGACTGGCATGAAGGTCGGGTCTTTGGGGTGGACCACAAACATGCCCATCATCCCCATGGCCATCTGCACCATCTCGTCCGCGTGAGGGTGATACATGAAGGTGCCGGATTTGATCAGGTCAAACTCATAGACAAAGGTTTTGCCCGGTTTGATCCCCGGATGGCTGAGGCCCACCACACCGTCCATGCCTGAGGGCAGGATCAGTCCGTGCCAATGCACGGAGGTATTCTCAGGTAATTTGTTGGTGACATATATCCGCACACGGTCACCCTCGACGGCCTCGATCGTGGGGCCGGTCGACTGGCCGTTATAGCCCCAGAGATGGGCGATCATACCATCGGCCAGTTCGCGCTCCACCGGCTCGGCGACAAGATGGAATTCCTTGACCCCGTTGTTCATGCGGTGCGGCAGGGTCCATCCATTCAGGGTCACAACAGGATTGTAATCCACACCCGAAGAGGGGCGCGGCGTGATTACCGTTGCCGCACTGTCCATTTGTGCAGCTTCCGGCAAGCCCATGTTCAATGTCTTGCCCCAAGCTTGGGAAGAGACAAGCGTTGCACCAGCAGCACCTGCTCCGAGTAATTGACGTCTGTTCAACATTTCAAATTTCCTTTTCAGTGTCCTGCGCCGCCACCGGCAGCCAATGTTGCACCTTCTCCACCAGCACCACCGCTGCCCGCGCCACCGCCGTAGATGGCAGCGGTCAGATCAGCTTGCGCCATGAAGAATTCGCGTTTCGCATTTGCAGCTTCCAGCGACGCGCTGAGCTTTTCGCGCACGTCCGTCAGGAGCTCGAATGTGTTGGTGATCATGCCGTTGTAAGACAGCAGACCTTCGTCCTCGACTGTCTTGCGCAAAGGCACCAGAACATCGCGGTAATGGCGCGCGATCTTGTAAGAGGAGTGGTAGGATTTCTCGGCTCCACGCGCCTCGGATCGCACAATCACTGCACGTTCCGCCAAAACGTTGGCGGCTTTCAGATACGTCAACTCTGCCTTGCGCATCCGCGCTTTGCCCGTGTCATAGATCGGGATCGCAAACTCGAGTTCGATCTGTGGGGTTACCTCAGTTTCTATATCACCGTCTTCGGCTTCACGCTCCAACTCGGCTCCCGCGATGATCTCAAGGTCCGTGACCAGCCGAGTTTGATCCGTCAGACCAAACGCCGCTGCTTGTGCTTCAAGACCCAGTTTTGCCACACGCAGATCAACGCGATTTCGTAATGCCTTCGCTTCGATGTTTCCAATGTTGCCGACTGACTTGGGCAAAGCAGGCAATGCATCGGGCACATAGTAGTCAACTTCGGTTCCCCAGAGGCCCATTAACCGTGTCAGTTCCTCTTTCGACTTGGTTGCATTCAGACGTGCCTTTGCAAGCTGTCCTGCCAACTCGGCATTGAACGCCTGCTCACGGGCCTGCCCTGCCTTGTTCAGAGCACCTGTCTCACCCAGCTTCCGCGCCAATTCCGACCCGGCGTCAGATGTTACTTTCGCCCGCTTGAGGTATCCAACCGCCTCAAACGCAGCTACGGACGCAATCCATGCCTGACGGGTCTGATTTGCCAGTGCGAGGGTGTCATTAACGGCACTCAGCTGTGCTTGGCGAAAGCCGGCATCAGCAATCTCACGGCGCTGTTTGCGCGTTGTCGCATCCAGAATATTTGCGCGTATCAAACCTTCGATGGCGCGGTAGGCACCCAGTTCAGGCGCACCTATTCCCAATATGCCAATTGATACCACAGGGTTCTCTGGCGTTGATTGCTGCCATGCGTCAGCAGCGGACAATCCTACATTTGCATAGGATGCCTGAAGCCCCTTGTTATTGAGCAATGCCACCTGAACGGCCGTATCCGCCGAGATCGTCTTGCGATGCACCATCGCATGAACTTGTTTTTTCAAAGCCTCGTTTTCAGCCTGGGTTTCGGCAAAAACGGTTCGCTTCCCGATTGCAGGTGTTACCTGGCTTGCAACGTTGGCAAAGCCTGCTTTTGGCTCGGTGTAAGCACCGGGCACGGCAACCGCACAGGCCCCCAGAAACAGCGGAAAACCAGCAATCAGCGGAAATTTAGAAATACGCATCAATTCCCCTCCGACTGTTCTTCGTTGACGGTGCGCCAATCGCGTGGGCCGGTCGGGCCGCGATATGTGTATCCGGCAAGGGGATCTTGATACCGCACACGTGACACAACGGCCGTGTTCGTAATGGCTTGTTGCGCCGCAACGACTGGTAATGGCGTTGCCGTATAGGGCAAGGGCTTGAGGTCTTGCGCGCATGCGCCAAGAGTAAGGGCCGAAGCCCCCAAAAGTATTTGAATTTTCATGGATCGTGCCTGACTGATGAACTTCGGAACCACGTGCAAAAGCACGTGAAACGAAGGCCCTATTAAGAGCCTATGATCAGATCAGAAATTGGGGAGGTCGTAGAAAGCCTGAAGGCTCGGTCGAGCGCGCCTGAGCTTGAAGGGGAATATAACGATCAGCAATGCTATGCCCCAGAAAAAGAGGTGCAGTCTCATTGAGAACTACAGAACTGCAAATACCGCTACAGCATTTACCCGCCGCGTGGTCCTGCCCTTCGGCACTGCCCAAAGACCCACATTTCCCTGCTGACTTACCAACCTTAGACATATCATGGCTTTGGTGATCAGCGCCGACAGTCAAACTCTCGGGGGCGGAATGGTGGCCGCCATGCATATCAGCCGAAGCATGCGCCGCGGAGGGAGGAAGGAGCACCAAAGCAAAGACAAACGCAGCGCAAGCCAGCGTTTTTATCAATGCATATATGGATTTCATCGTGCTCATCCCTCTGGTGTGGGCAACTCGGTTCCTCCTGTCAATCCATCCAGCGCAGGAAGGTTTCCAACTTTTTCGTGATACAAGCGCAGATGTCCCGGTGACAGGCACTTTGACCGATATGCTTCAAAACATCCGTGCCAACATCCATCCACCCATGCCGAGCATCATCAGATTTTCGGTCAGCGAGATAAACCCAAGCGGCACATTGCTACTGCCGCCCACGCAAGCGCATTTCAGCTCTCGTTTGTCGATATAGACTGCCTTAATGACCGAAACCGCCCCAATACCGCCGATGATGATTGCCACAGGTGCGGCCAGCCACAACAGCGCGCCTGCCGTCATGGCGATACCGGCAAATGCCTCACCAAAAGGGTAGACTTTGCCATAAGGCACCCAACGCTGCGCGAGCAGGTCATAGTTGAGGAACATCGTCGAGAAACTCTCGATATCTTGCAGTTTTTGAACGGCCAAAAAGCACATCGAAATTGAGATGAACCATTCAAACGCGCGCAAGGTGAATATATTCTCAAAACTATACCATGAGAGACCAAGCGCCATCAGACCCGCCACCGCGAAGATCGCAATGACCGGTTGATAGGAGGTGTCAGATTGTTCCTCTTTAGGTTTGTCCAGATCGAAGTAAATGCGCAGATCCTCATATCCGCCAACGCGTTCCCCCTCGACAAACGTCTGGGGCGTCGTCTCAACTCCATGCTTTTCCATAAACGCATCAGTTTGTTCGCGGGTTTCTAAGGGGTGATCCACGACTTCCAACCCCTGCCGCTCCAACAGATCCTTGGATTTCAGGCCGTAGGGGCATGTGTGGTCAGGGGTGGCCATGCGGTAGAGTTTGGCGGTTCTGGTATCTTTATTGCTTGGCATATCCATCTCCTTCATTTCCCGTCCATTTCTGGTGTTGCAGCGGGGCCGCCTTCCAGATCGATGATCAGCGCTTTCATCTCGGAAATCTCCAAACGCTGCGCCTCAATAATGTCATCGGCCAGCTTGCGCACACGCGGGTCCGTAATATTTGCCCGCTCCGAGGTGAGAATTGCGATGGAGTGATGTGGGATCATCGCGCGCATCCAAGATGTGTCATCGACCGTGGTCTGACTGCGCACCGCAAACAGCGCGAGACCAAAGACCAGCGCGCTGCCCGCAAATATCGCCATGTTCGCGGCGCGGTTGGTATACATTCCCAGCATAAATGCCAGCATGATCACTGCCATCACTGCGCCCATATAGAGAGCCATATAGCTGCGGGTTTCGCTGAAAAAGACATGGTCCAGCGCGTAGGTGTTGAGATACATCAAACCGAACATGACCACCGTTGATGTGATAATCATTGCAAAAAAACGCATGTAAGACATGGAAACTCTCCCTGATTAATTTCGTTCTCAGGGGGGAAACAAACTTCCAGCGCTGGAGGGTTCCATAATTATGTTGGAAATTTTTCAAGCTTCGCAAGGATCGGGCAGTCAGGACGGCCATCACCGGCGCATGTCTGCACCAAATGAGAAAGCGTATCGCGAATAGCTATGAGGTCCGCGATCTTACGCTCGATTTGCTCCAGATGCTCTGACGCGATGGCACGCACATCAGCGCTGGCACGGTCCTGATCATCCCAAAGCGCCAGCAGGTTGCGGCAATCTTCAATCGTAAATCCCAACGCACGGGACCGACCCAGAAATGCCAGCTTGTGCATGTCGCTCTCGCGGAAACTGCGGTAGCCGTTTGTGTCACGCAATGGTGTGATCAGCCCGATGTCCTCATAATACCGTATGGTTTTAGCAGGTAGGTTGGATTTCTTTGCAACTTCGCCGATGTTCATCATCGCTCCCCTATTCTGCTGCTGTGGGCACAAATTTCCCAGTATCAATGCGTGTCGTTTGCACTTCCGCAGCAACAGGGGCGATCCACCGCAGCCGCAGCGCATTTGACAGCACGAACACACTCGACAACGCCATCGCACCTGCAGCGAGTGCGGGTGAAAGCATCAGACCCGAGAGCGGATAGAACACCCCCGCCGCCACCGGGATCAGCAAGGCATTATAGCCGAAGGCCCAGAACAGGTTCTGGCGGATGTTGCGCATTGTGTGTTTGCTCACATGCAGCGCGTTCACGACCCCGTTCAGGTCACCAGACATCAGCACAACATCCGCCGCCTCGATCGCCACATCGGTGCCAGTGCCGATGGCCACCCCTATATCCGCATGGGCCAAAGCAGGTGCATCATTAACACCATCCCCGACAAACGCTATCTTTCGCCCGACCGCTTGCAGCTGTTGTAGTGCTGCGACCTTACCCTCTGGCAGGACCTCGGCAACGACCGTATCAATGCCCAACTGTGAAGCAATTGCTTCCGCCGTGGCCTGATTATCACCCGTGATCATCGCAACCTTAAGTCCCAGCGCGTGCAGTGCTTCGATTGCCTGTGCCGTGCTGGGTTTGATGGGGTCAGATACTGCAATGATAGCGGCCAAACGCCCGTCAATTGCAGCATAGAGCGGGGTCTTGCCCGCCTGCCCAAGCGCTCTTCCCAATTCTTGCACGGCATCAAGCGAGATACCTTCACGCACCATCAGGCGGTCGGCTCCGACGAGAATCTCATGCCCGTCAACTACGGCGCTGACACCGTACCCTGTGATCGACTGGAACGCGTCGACAACGCCGAGGGCCAGCCCCTCCTGTTCCGCACGCCGCACAATCGCAGCGGCGATAGGATGCTCGGACGTCGCCTCAACCGAGGCCACCAGCCGCAGCACATCACTCTCTTGGAACCCTTCTATCACCTGCAGATCGGTCAACTCCGGACGCCCTTGCGTCAGTGTGCCGGTCTTATCAAACGCAACAATTTCGATATCGCCCAGCGACTGCAAGGCATCGCCACGCCGGAACAAAACGCCGAGCTCCGCAGCACGGCCCGTGCCCACCATGATCGACGTGGGCGTCGCCAGCCCCATCGCACAGGGGCAAGCAATGATCAGGACAGCAACTGCGGCTACCACCGCAAGGCCGAGGGCGGGAGACGGCCCCAGCACCAACCATGCGACAAAAGTCAGCGCCGCAACTCCCATCACTGCAGGCACAAACCAAAGCGTGATCCGGTTGACCAAGTCCTGAATAGGCAGTTTGGCGCCCTGCGCCTCTTCCACCATGCGGATAATCTGCGCCAGCATTGTATCAGCGCCCACTTTCGTGGCGCGGAATGTCAGCGCGCCAGTGCCGTTTACCGTGCCACCGACAACCTCTGTGCCTTCCGATTTCTCAGCGGGAACAGGCTCTCCGGTCATCATGCTCTCATCGACATAAGACACGCCACGTACCACGACCCCGTCGAGGGCGATTTTTTCTCCTGGCCGCACCTGCACCAGATCACCAACCACAATTTCATCGACAGACAGCTCCACAATCTCGCCGCTCCGCTCCACATGGGCCGTCTTTGCCTTGAGCCCAACAAGTCGTTCAATCGCCTGCCCCGTGCGCCCTTTGGCGCGGGCCTCGAGGAAGCGGCCCAGCAGAATTAGGGTGACAATGACCGCCGCCGCCTCAAAGTAAACTGCGCGCGTGCCCTCTGGCAAAAGCATCGGCACAAACAAGGCGACAGTGGAAAACCCCCATGCCGCAGACGTGCCAAGAGCAACAAGGGAATTCATATCCGGCGCACCCTTGAACAGCGCAGGAAACCCTTTGAGATAGAACTGCCGCCCGGGGATCGCGAGAACAAGAGTCGTCAGGACAAACTGGATCCCCCAGTTAAGCCCCATGCCCATCGTGTCCATGATCCACATGTGCAGCGCAGGGATCAGGTGACTGCCCATCTCAAGGACGAACACAGGTAGGGTCAACGCTGCGGCCAGCAGTGTCATCGTCTTGAGATGTGCAGCCTCAGATGCCTTGCGGTCGCGGGTATCGTCCGTGTCGCCCTCATCCATGATCAGCCGCGCCGGATAACCGGCAGCGCCCGCCACCTGTGAAATCTGTGCCGCAGAGACACCAAGTGCCTGAACTGTTGCGCTCTCTTGCGCCAGATTGACCGAAGCCGTCACAACACCGGGCACTGCGCCAAGGGCACGTTCGACCCGCCCTACACATGATGCACAAGACATATTTTCGATTGAAAACCTGTATGTTTGAAGCTCCGCAGGGTAGCCCGCGTCTTTGAGCGCAGTGACGATAGGCTCCATATCGGACCCTTCCGCCATCGCGACTGTCGCCGTCTCTGCCGCAAGGTTTACCGATGCCGACTGCACCCCCGGCACGGCCAGCAACGCTTTTTCTACCCGCCCGACACAAGAGGCGCAGGACATCTCGCGGACATGGAATGTGGTCGAATTTTCGCTGCTCATGTTGAGGCTCCTATTCTGTCTCAGATAACAGATAGGGCTTCCAGTAGCTGGAGGGTCAAGGGCTGATGTGGATTTAATCTTCGTGCTGTTTAATACGGCGGGTTTCGACCGGCCTGAACATCACGCTCCCGCTCGGGCCAGATGGAGCGGATATAGGCGAGGATATCGTTCCTAAGTACAGTGAGTTCAGAAGCTTCAGTAATCGCCGCATCTGCACAAGGCGGCTTTGTCCGCGGAGCGGACCTTAATACCTCAATAATGCTGCATCAACGTATCAATGTCTGCTTCGGGGAAGCTGCGTCGCAGCGTGCGGGGCCAACTCGAGCGTATTTTTTGGCCGTTCGCGTGACTTTGCAAAGTACGCTTTCTGCGCATAGCTGCTCTTGGAGCAAAGCGCAGCGAAGGTCCGGTTTCCGCCCATGGTGTCGATTTGTCTAACTTGCCTTAATACTGAATGTGTCATACTGGATAGTCATATAATCACTTTTACGACGCCGAAGAGATCAGAAATAACAAAACAAGATCAGATACTTAAGACATATTAGCTTCGATCCCTACCGTCGGAGCCATTTCCCTCATAAGCACTTGTTATATAAGCCCTTATGAGGGAAATGGTGTTTAACTGCGGCACCGCAGTGTACCACCACCCCAGCCATTTGCGTTCCGTTCGTTTTCAGAGAACCGTGTGATAGTGAACACACAGGCCTGCCTGTCAAAACGCGCCGACGTCAACCAATAGTGGCGCGAAATCGGACGCTTTGCCGCAATGCGTGAAGATCCATCGCAGATTTCCTGATTTGGGTTGTTTTGGCTGCCCGGCACGGTTGCATCTCTTTGAAATGGGAAAGACTGCGATGCTTGGCGGGGCCAACTCTCCCTTAACCGACATCAGAGCTTTGCCACGACTTTCGTGAAACAGCCTGCGACCATGCCAAAAGGGCCGCGATACCAATTGTGTGTTCGACAAAACCAGCAGATGGTTGTTGAATCGTCATATGCTTGGACATCGGGCCTGTGGCATAAGACAAAGGGTTCAGGTCATCTGAACTGGTTTGGGCTTGTCATGCTGTTGATCGCCAGTCCTTTTTCTAAGGCACTGCATTGAACGTAAAGAGTTTTTCGCCATTGATCTGATACCCATCAATCACCGACTGCCCCGCTGAGGAAGTCAGCCAGTCTTCAAGTTTCTGTGCCGCATCTGTCCGAACATGCGGGTGGCGTTCCGGATTGACCGGCAGATACCCATATTGATTGAACATCTCGGGATCGCCCGCAAAGAGCATTGCCAACCCTCCCTTGTTTGCAAACTTCAACCAGCTGGCACGGTCGGAAAGGATATACGCATCAAGGCCGGAAGCTGTATTCAGGCTCGCTCCCATGCCAGCGCCGACTGCGTTATACCATTCGGTAAATTGCTCTGGATCAAGAGAGGCATCCTCCCACAATGCACGCTCTTTCCGATGCGTGCCGCTGTCATCTCCCCTGCTCACAAAAGCAACTTGAGCTTCCGCGATCTTTTGAAGTGCTTCGCTTGCTGTGGTTGCGTCCTTAATATCGGCAGGGTCGGAGGCAGGGCCAATCAGAACAAAATCGTTATACATTATCTCACGTCGATGTGTGCCATAGCCCTCAGCGACAAAAGCCTCCTCTGCAGCTTTGGAATGGACGAGTATTGCATCCACATCGCCCGCCTGCCCCAGTCGTAGCGCCTGCCCTGTCCCGACGACAAGCAGCTGAACGTCCAGTCCCGTATCTTCCTTAACAGCCGGCAAGAGCACATCTGAAAGCCCCGAGTTGTGGAAGCTTGTTGTCACGGCAAGCCGCATGGTGTCGGCAGCAACAACAGTGCCAAAAAAACTAAGTACAAGCGCGATGAGGGCTCTCATTCGACAATATCTCCATTGATAAATGCTTTGGTTTCTATCTCTTGCGGGTTCTGAAAAATTTGCAGCGCGGGGCCTTGTTCGTGCACCAGTCCATTTAATAGGAACACCACATCACTGGCCAGTCTGCGTGCCTGTCCCAAATCATGCGTTGTCATGATGATGCGTGTTCCAGCAGCCTGAGCCTCGCTCAACACCTGTTCAATCTCACGCGTCGCCCGACCATCGAGGTTGGCGCAGGGCTCATCCAGAAACAATACCTTTGGCTCGCGAATGAGCGCACGCGCAAGGGCCAGCTTTTGCTTTTCGCCACCCGAAAGACGCGGAGCAGGATCATCCAGCATCCCTGTCAGACCTACCTGCGCGGCCCAGTTCCGGACGTCTTCGGCTATCTGCCGTTTGGGACGTCCCAGCAGTTCAAGAGGATATGCAAGATTTTGACGAACCGAGCGACGCAGCATTGTAGGTCGTTGAAAAACGTAAGCCTGCATCTCCCTTACCTGCTTGTCTGGAACGTTCCAGTTGATTTGGCCCGACGATATACGCTCCACACCATTCAACACTTTCAGCAGGGTGGTTTTGCCCGCCCCGTTTGGACCCAGAACAATCGTGGGGCCCCTGCCCTCCAACGTCAGATCCAAGGGGCCAAGAATAGCCTTACCCCGCCTTCGCACCGACAATTTTGTGAGGGTAACAGCGGGGTTTACCATGTGCCCTCTCTTTCGGTCCGCGACAATGCGTGGATTGCAAAGTTCACCAAAAGAGCCAAAGCAATCAGAACAAAACCTAGCCCCAGAGCCAGTGCAAAGTCACCTTTGCCAGTCTCGAGCGCAATTGCTGTGGTCAGAACGCGGGTTGCATTGTCGATGTTGCCGCCCACGATCATAATCGCGCCAACCTCACCGATCGCACGCCCGAAACCAGCCAGCGCACCGGTAAGCAACGCCCGCCGTCCGTCCCATATAAGCGTCATGACGCGCTGCGCGGGTGTCGTGTTTAGCGAGATAAGAAGATCATGATATTCGGCCCACAACTCTCGCATGGCCTGATGCGTCAAGGATGCGATCAAGGGCGTAATGATAATAACCTGCGCAACGATCATTGCAGTCGGCGTGAACAACAGCCCCATCACGCCGAAGGGACCGGACCGCGAGAGCAGCAAATAGACTATGAGGCCTACAACAACCGGAGGCAGCCCCATCAGCGCGTTCAAAGTAGCAATCGTGGCCCGCCGAAAGCGAAACCGTCGGATTGCAAGCCATGTCCCGAATGGCAGCGCAATGACAGAAGCGACAACCAGTGCTGTTAAGCTCACCTGCAGGGATCTTAACGTGATTTCAACAAGATCATCGTCAAGCGTGACGATCAGCCGGAATGCAGCCAACAGCCCGGCCCAAATATCATCCATGTCCTGACTGCCTTGCTGCTTTAGTCCAGCCGCACTGAATCGCTGGAAACACGGTCCTGTGCCGAGAAACCAGCCTGCGAGAGGATCATGTTCGCGCCCACTGCAATCACGGCAATGGCGACAAAGGCGGTTAGCATGGCTTTCATCTCAGTTCTCCTGCAAAGCCGTCTCGCGGCGCAAATAGTCTATCAGATCATCGCGATCGGTTCTTTTGACAATCCGCTGCATCGGCATCTTCGTTCCGGGAATATAGTGGTCTGGACCCTCGTCGAACAACGCGTTTATCGTATCCGCTGTCCAGACGATTGGCGACCCCTCCAGCGTGTCGGAATAGGTATAATCCGCAACCGTCCCTGCGCGGCGGCCAAAAAGATTGTGCAAGCTCGGCCCCGCTTTCCGCGCACTCCCCGCAGTCAGCGTATGACAGATGGAGCATTTGCGTTTGAATTGCCGCTCTCCATTGCCCAGCGTTTCGGGCTTTTCTAGAAAACTGCGTGTGCCGCCATCCATCGGGGCATGGGTGTCCATTGTGGACACGGGCCATGAATACAAGGTATCCTCGATACCGCCGGCGTGTAGGTTCTGCCCGTCGGCGGAAAAAGCCAGCGCCCAGATTGGCCCGTTCAGCGTGGCGCGGAAATCGCGGGTGATCTTGCGGGTCTGTGTATCGATCAGCATGATAAAGCCTTCGCCGTCCCCTACAGCAAGCCTGTCACTGCCCGCGTGATATGCCATCGACAGGATAGGTCGGCGCTCCAATGTGAAATCGGCGATGTGCTTCCCATTTTCCGTGCTGACCATGCGTGTACCGCCGTCAACGGCACCATAAGCGATCCAATCTGCGGTGACGACCATCTGGTTAATGCCGAAACCGTGTTTGACGAAAACCCGCGACGTCAGATCGGGCATTTGGCCATTCCAGACCCGAATGGTACCATCGGACGAGGCCGAGAACAGCGTGCCGTCGGGTCCAAAGGCAACCGCCGTAACGTTTGACCGATGCCCCCTCAAGACTGTCGTCGCGAAATCACGTGGCGGAGCGTCCAAACTCTGCGACGGTTTGGTCAAAGTGGTGAGATTGACGAAGCCGTCCCAACCTGCACTTGCGATGAAATCGCCGCTGGGGTGCAGCGCAATGCTGCTGACCTTGCCGAGATGTTCGGTCACGGTCACTGGAGTGTCCGCATAGGGATGCCACAGCAACACCCGAAAATCATCGCTACCGGACAAAAGAGCTGGGGCCATGTCGTACGACAGGCTGGTGACCGCCGCACGGTGCCCTTCCAGCCACTGGGGATCGGTCCCGTCCCAAATTCCGACCGAATTGTCAAAACTGGCAGTAGCGATCTGCCCGCTGGGTGCCACGGCAATATCCATGATCGGACCGCCGTGACCTTTCAGGGTAAAAAACTCTTGCGCCAAAGCGGGCTGCGCAAAACACAGTGCTATGGTGAGCGCACGCCACATTTATTCGGCAGGTGTTGCAGCTTTTGATGTACTTGCTTGCTCGGCTTCCACCTCTTCGACCCAAATGGAATGGTGCTCACGAGCCCATTGCTCTTCGACATCACCCGTCCCCATGGCATCATATGCACCTTCCATACCCACAGACCCGATGTAGATGTGGGCAAAAATAATCGCCATCAGCACAAAGCTGACGATTGCATGCCACAGCTGCGCGTATTGCATTTCTTCATGCGGTGCGAGGCTTGTACGCAATTCACCCAGACCCAGCGCTCCGGACATGCCAAGACTGTTCAGCTTGCCAAAGGTTGCGGCAAACATGTTGATCTCGAACGGGAACAGCAGCGCCAGACCAGAAACGGAAATGGACGTGCCAAGGACAATGACGGACCAGAAGATCAGCTTTTGACCTGCGTTGAATTTCTTGGCCGGTGGATGCCCCTTGGAAAAGATGCCGCCGCCTTTCAACAGCCAGTTAATGTCTGTGCGATCTGGAAGATTGTGCACCACCCACATCACAAAGATCATCACCAAAGCGAGCATAAAAGCCCAAGAGACGTTGTTATGGATCCATTTCGACCCAACGGCCAGCGTTGAAAATGCATCATGGCCAAAGGCCGGGATCAGCACCTTGCGCCCGAACAGCGTCATAAGTCCGGTCACCCCTAGCAGGATAAACGACCCCGCCAACAGCCAGTGGCCAAACCGCTCAACGGCTTTGAAACGGGTAATCTTGCGGCCCGTCTTTTCGCCATCGATCCGGATACGGCCCCGTATCAGATAGAACAGGGCTAAGACCAGCAGCGTGCCCCCCAACAGATAGGCACCGTAAGTCGCCAGCGGGCCCTGTCGGAACGTCAGCCAGCGCATGCCGCCATCCTGTATCAGCGTCGTGGCGGCAGGCCCATCGTTTGAGGCGGTGATATTGGCCGAGCCAAAGCGCAGCGCACGCCACAGTTCGGGATCAGAGGCACCTCCCAGCGTCCCCAGCTGGCTTGCAATAGCAGCAGCACCGTCAGGATCACCTGTGGCATTGCTGCGGAAACTATTGTCCACCTCTTCGCCACGCTGACGCGCCAAGATGTCTTCCAGCGTTTGCGCGCCGCCAGTGGCGGAGCGGTCAGGCGTTGCGGCCTCTTGCGCGTGGGAAGGAGTGACGAAAGCCAGGCAAATCAACAGGGCCATCAGGGAGCGATACATGTAGTTTTCCTTTTGGATAGGCAAAAAAGGGCGACCCGCGTTGGGGCCGCCCTGATCTAAGTTTGCGTCAGGGCCGCTTAGCCGCCTTGGTTGCCGTAGGCAGACCCCCAGCCCCATGCGCCGGAGCCAAAGCCACGGGCCACCACACGCTCGCGGTAGATACCCGAGACAACGTCGCCATCGCCTGCCAAAAGGGCCTTGGTCGCACACATCTCGGCACAGATCGGCAGCTTGCCTTCCGCGATGCGATTGCGGCCGTATTTGGCAAATTCGGCTGTGGAGTGGGTTTCTTCGGGACCACCGGCGCAGAAGGTACATTTGTCCATCTTGCCACGCGATCCGAAGTTGCCAGCCTGCGGGAACTGCGGCGCGCCGAAGGGGCACGCGTAGAAGCAGTAACCACAGCCAATGCAGAGGTCTTTGGAGTGGAGAACCACCCCTTCCTCGTTCTGGTAGAAGCAATCTGTCGGGCAAACCGCCATACAAGGCGCATCCGAGCAGTGCATACATGCAACAGAGATCGACCGCTCACCCGGTGAGCCGTCATTGATCGTGACGACTTTGCGGCGGTTGATGCCCCACGGCACTTCGTGCTCGTTCTTACAGGCTGTGACGCAGGCGTTGCATTCAATGCAGCGTTCGGCGTCGACGAGAAACTTTGCTCTTGCCATTTCTCAGGTCTCCTTATGCTGCCCAGATTTTGCAAAGAGTGGCTTTCGTCTCTTGCATCTGGGTTACTGAATCATAGCCGTAGGTCTGTGCGGTGTTGGTAGATTCACCAAGCACGTAAGGGTCTGCACCATCAGGATATTTGCTCCTCAGGTCCTCGCCCTCCAAGTGGCCGCCAAAGTGGAACGGCATGAACGCCACGCCTTCGCCAACCCGTTCGGTGACCATGGCCATCACTTTGACCTTGCCGCCTTCGGGGCCTTCCACCCAAACCTGTTCGCCGTCACGTATCCCAAGGTTATTGGCATCGCGTGTGTTTACCTCGACGAACATGTCTTGCTGAAGCTCGGCCAACCATGGGTTGGACCGTGTCTCGTCGCCGCCACCTTCATATTCCACAAGACGACCGGACGTCAGAATAATCGGATAGTCCTTGGAAAAGTCGTTCTTCTGGATCGAGGCATACATGGTCGGCAAGCGGTAGAACTTGCGGTCCTCATATGTTGGATAATCCTCAACCAGATCGCGGCGGTTGGTGTAGAGCGGCTCGCGGTGGACCGGCACCGGATCGGGGAAGGTCCAGACAACAGCACGGGCTTTGGCGTTACCAAATGGTGCACACTCATGCGCGATTGCGACCCGCTGGATACCACCAGACAAATCGGTCTTCCAGTTCACGCCAGCAGCCTTTTCGTTGAAGTCTGACGGGAACGGCGACATGGAAGCTTCGCCCACTTCCTCATCCGCGCCTTGCTCGCCCGACGGTTCGGACAGGTTTTGTGCTTCCGCAGTATTCTGCACCTCGTCCGTCTGGCCTGCTTCGACGCTGCCGTTGGAGACCGCTTCGCCGTCGTCCTGATTGCCGACTGAGGCGTCATCCAACCCTTCCAACCCGACCACACGGCCGATTGAGCGGCGTTCTTCGTCGGTCAACTCGCTGTCCCAGCCCAGATCGACAAGCATCTGATAGGTAAATTCAGGGTAGCCATCCTGAATATCCGATCCAACGCTATAGACCCCTTCGGCCAACAGATTATCACCGTCGCGTTCCACACCAAAGCGGGCGCGGAAGGTCAAGCCCCCCTCAGAGACACGCTTGGACATGTCATACAGGTTAGGCGTGCCAGGGTGCTTCATCTCGGGCGTGCCCCAGCATGGCCATGGCATACCATAGTAATCCCCGTCTGCTGGTCCACCAATCGCCTGCAACGTTGTGCGATCAAACGTGTGCTGGTTGGCCATGTGCTGTTTGATCCGCTCGGGGCTTTGACCCGTGTAGCCAACGGTCCACATGCCCGAGTTGAACTCCCGCGTGATACTTTCAACGACTGGCGTTTCGTCGTCTTCCATCTCGATGTTGCGGAAGAGACGGTCTGCCCAGCCAAACTTGTTGGCGAACTTCGCCATGATGACCTCATCAGGCAAGGATTCAAACAGCGGTTCGACGACTTTATCGCGCCACTGAATTGACCGGTTCGACGCTGTGACAGAGCCGCGTGTTTCAAACTGGGTACAAGCGGGCAGCAGGTAAACGCCGTCCTCCCGATCCTGTAGAACAGCCGAGACAGTAGGATATGGATCCACGACAACCAGCATGTCCAGCTGCTCCATCGCGGTTTTCATTTCCTTCTGACGGGTCTGCGAGTTGGGCGCGTGGCCCCACAGAACCATGGCGCGAACCTTGTTGGGGTTGTCCATGTTGTCAGGATCTTCCAGCACGCCGTCAATCCAGCGTGACACCGGAATACCGGTGAGGTTTTGCAAGGATTTATCCTTGCCATCCGCACCCTTGGTCATCGCAAACTGGTTTTTCAGCCAATCGCCATCTTCGCCCCAGACGCGGCCCCAATGTGCCCATGCGCCATTTGACAGGCCATAATAGCCTGGCAGCGTGTGGGACAGAACGCCAAGGTCTGTTGCGCCCTGCACGTTGTCGTGGCCGCGGAAGATGTTCGTACCACCACCCTCGGTGCCCATGTTGCCAAGCGCCAACTGCAAAACGCAATACGCACGCGTATTGTTATTGCCGTTGGTATGCTGTGTGCCACCCATGCACCAGATCACGGTGCCAGGGCGGTTGTTGGCCATTGTGCGGGCCACACGCTTGAGCTGGGAACCCGGCGCGCCTGTGACACGCTCGACTTCCTCGGGCGTCCAGCGGGCGACTTCTTCCTGAATCTGGTCCATACCCCAAACGCGGGTGCGGATGAATTCCTTGTCTTCCCAACCGTTGTCAAAGATGTGCCACAGAATGCCCCAGACCAGCGCCACATCTGTGCCGGGACGGAAACGGACATACTCATCCGCGTGCGCCGCTGTGCGCGTAAAGCGCGGGTCACAAACGATAACCGGTGCGTTGTTCTGCTCTTTGGCTTTCAAGAGGTGAAGCAGAGACACAGGGTGCGCTTCGGCGGGGTTTCCGCCAATGATAAAAATCGCTTTGGAATTGTGGATGTCATTGTAGCTGTTTGTCATGGCGCCGTAGCCCCATGTGTTCGCTACCCCGGCCACGGTGGTCGAGTGACAAATCCGCGCCTGATGATCGACGTTGTTTGTGCCCCAATAGGCGGCAAACTTGCGGAACAGGTAGGCTTGTTCATTGTTGTGCTTGGCGGAGCCCAGCCAATAGACTGAATCAGGTCCGCTTTCTTCGCGGATGTTCATCATGCCATCGCCGATCTCATCGATCGCCTGCTCCCATGAGATGCGCTTCCACTCGCCACCCTCTTTCTTCATCGGGTACTTCAGGCGGCGTTCACCATGCGCGTGTTCACGCACAGCGGCCCCTTTGGCGCAGTGGGCACCAAGGTTAAAGGGCGAATCCCAGCCGGGCTCCTGCCCCGTCCAGACGCCGTTCGAGACCTCGGCCACAACGGTACAACCGACCGAACAGTGGGTACATACGGATTTGATCAGATCAACAGCACCTGTCGCGGCAGTCGCTGCGCTGGCTTGGGTGACCGTTCCACCCGTGGCTGAAATTGCGGCAAGGCCACCAATGGCCAAACCTGAACCGCGCAGAAAGCTGCGGCGGTCAACGGATTTTTCAGCGATGTCTGATAGTATGCCAGTCCGCTGGGGGCGTCGCGCAACCCCGTTGGTCTTTTTCTTTAGCATGTCGTTTCCTCCCTTGCTTGCTCGGGGCGCACCCTTTGCTCGCTTGGTTTCTTGAAATCCGCAGACAGTCGGGCGTCACGCAACCAGTCGTCTTTGGGTCGTCTAATTGAGCGTCCTAGAAACGGGCGCTGTCGAGATATGCGCGCGTGTGCGCGGTGTCCTGCATCGTTTCCGATGTCAAATCGACGGGCTGTGCCGCCGCAGTGTCAGTGCCAGCGGCAAGTGCCACGGCAGCAACTGGCGCGGTCGTCCCGGCCATTTTAAGAAAGTCGCGGCGGTTTGTACCTTGTTCTTTCTTGGTCATTTGGGATGTCTCCCTCCCTGTTGTGGTGGGCATCCCCACCGGTGAAATCGCATGTATCAGTTGGCGGTCATTCGAAACGCTTCGCGTTCGATCTCCATAAATTCGCGCCCCACAGCCCCGAGAGAGGCATAGAGGATCGAGTTTTTGGCCGCTTCGAGATCGGAAAAGAAATGTCCGGCCCACGGGGCTATATGCTTGTTGTAAAAGGTTTTCTGCTGGCTCAGCGTGGCAGGGGTGCCAAAGCGTCCCACAATCATGCCCGCCATCATCTCCATCAACGAGGCGATGTAGTCTTCGGGTTCAAATACGTTGGCAGCGCGGCTCATGCCCCGCGCGGTCATATCAGAGCGCAGCGTGGCCAAAGGTTTTTCGTTAAGGAACCCCGTGAGGTAATAGCTGGCATAGGGCAACAGTTCGCCCCGCCCCAACCCTACAAACAACGCGTTGAACTCGCTTTCGACTTTGCGTGTCTTGCTGGCTTTGGCCACACGCGCGAGGCCCGCAATCGCCTTGCCCATCTCGCTATCGTCGCCTGACAAACCCGCGCATTGATCCAACAGCAGTTGGTCCGGCGGGCCAGACAGCATCAGGCCAAGGAAGTTGTACAGATCCGCCCGCAAGCGATCTTCTGCGTCAATCGAAATTGCTTCGGCTGTACTCACGCGTGCTCCTCAATTCTGAATTTCATGCGGCGCGGGGCCGGCGTGGCATAGTCATCTTCCGCGACCTCCACTGCCTCAACCGCCTGCGCAGGGGCGTCCTCGATCAGGGCCTCATGCGCGGCCTGTGGTGCATCATCTTCCGCAACCTGTAGATCGGCATCCTCTTCGACATCGCCCTCTTCCGAGGCGTCGGTCGGGTTCTCCCGCTCCGCTGCCTGACGCGCCATTTCCTCAACGTGTTTCAACATGCCTTTGCCAACTTGATACGCTGTCTGGATGTTCTCGACAGCCAACGCGGCATCGGTGAAATCTTCGCCGTAGTCTACCAGCATATCCACATTCGCGAGCACAGAGTTTGACCGCCACAATGTGCGCAGGGCGCGGCGGCGGATTTGGTCGGGCACAACCTTGGCCATAAACACGCTGAAATCATCGCCCTTCGTCAGGGTCTCGGGATCAGGAAGGTTCAGGGCCTCAAGGACCTCCGCCTCATCCATATGCTCAAAAGCGGCTTGCTCCTCGGCCAGCATCTCCGCCTCAAGAGCGGCTTTCTCGGCTTCTGCCTCTGCCGCGACGCTCGCGCGCCTGTTTGCCCAGAAACCGCTCAATGCACCTTCTCCTTGGAGCCCGGGGCACGGTAGACATCTGCAATCTGGCGAATACGCGCATCGCCAATGCCATCCTCGTTGAGGTCTACGCGGGACTTGTCACGCCGACGCTTAACAAAAGCCTCGTCTTCGTGATGAAGCTCGACAAAATCACGCACCCATGCGATCAGCCCTTCGGGCATAGGTACCTTCTCGACAAGCTCTTCACCGGTGTCGGCATAATCCTGTGCCTCGTAAGGAGAAGCGGTGACCAGCGTCACTTCAAGCGGTGAATTCCCTTCTGACGGGCGCATCACGACATAGATTGCAGGAACCTTGGCAGACAGGCCGTGCAAATAACCTTCGGTCTCTGTTCGATAAAGCTCAAGCGGAAGGGTCGCGGCGTGGTATTCGACGGCCTCGCCGTCCTGCCGCAGCTCCTTCCATTCCGCATCGCCAGCACCAGGCAAAACAGCAACAGCTTTCCATACGTGCGACACCCAGCGCGTCACACCCGGCATACGCCGTATGACAACGCCCAATGGCATGGTGATGGATCGCTCCTGGCAGATCATGTGAAATGTCCCTAGTTCTTCCACATTTGTGCATGAAAAATTTTCTACCGCAAAGGGATTTTTGTATACCTTCGTATATTCACATCTATGACGCTATGGTGCAGCACGGTGGTGCGTGTAAGGATTGGCAATATTTATTGACCAATATTGGCACCGCGGAGAAGTCGGACATACCTTGCAAAGATTCCTTCGCAGGTGCAGCGTGCGCAATTTGCTCCGAAAGACACACACCTCGGCGACAAATGCGGTTTACGATGCAGTCGAATCAAGGCTAGCCTAGCGATCGGGCCGCTGAAAGCGGGCGGCAAAGCAGGGAAAAGACATGGCTAGAAAACTCATCCTGTGCGACTGCGCAGGCAGTCAATCCATTGATGCAGAAGGTATTTCCACCGCCAGCGGTATGGCCTGCTCCAAGGTTTATACCAGCCTGTGCACGACACAGTTGGAGCACGCAGCAAAGGAGCTGGGCGAAGGTGACGCGATCATCGCCTGCCAGCAAGAACGTCAAACCTTTGACGAGCTTGCAGCGGAGCTTGAGATCGACGCCCCCGGCTATGTCGACCTGCGCGACCGCGCTGGATGGGGTGATGGTGACGCAACTGCAAAAATGGCAGCACTGGCGGCGGAGGCTGCTCTGGTTTTGCCAGTGGGGAAGTCCGTCGATGTGATCTCCGAAGGCACCTGCCTGATTATTGGGGGCGCGGCAGCGATCACAGCAGCCGCTGACCTGTCTGAAATTCTGGCAGTGACCGTTTTAGTAGAGGACGCCAGCCTCATTCCGACGGATCGACGTTTTGACTGTGTTGTCGGGTCCGTGCGCAATGTGTCTGGCGCATTGGGCGGGTTCACCGTGAAGTTCAACGCCTTGCAACAGGTGCTGCCTGGCGGGCGTGGAGCGTTTGATTTGGGCGCGCCACAGGACGGCGCCGCATCGAATTGCGATATCATTGTCGATCTGAGCGGTGGCATCCCGTGTGTGCCAGCCCCCGAAAAGCGCGAAGGCTATTTGCGCGCCGATCCTGCACATCCACCTTCCGTGGCCAAAGCCGTGTTCGAGGCATCCCACATGGTTGGCACCTTCGAGAAACCTCTCCACGTCCGATTGGAAGCCAGCCTCTGCGCACACAGCCGCGCAGAACAGCCTGCTTGCTCCAACTGCCTGAACGTTTGCCCGACGGGCGCGATTATGTCCGCAGGCGAACATGTCGCGATTGATCCTATGGTCTGCGCAGGCTGTGGTTCATGCTCTGCCGTCTGCCCTTCCGGCGCAATCAGCTATGACGCACCGCCCGTTGATGCGATTTTCCGCAGGCTTTCTTTGTTGGCATCCACATACGTCAAAGCTGGCGGGAGAACGCCCCGTTTACTTGTGCATGATGCTGCCTTCGGAAATGAGATAATCAGCCTCGCGGCGCGCTTTGCGAAAGGATTGCCCGCCGATGTGATCCCGCTTGAAGTCGATGCATTGTCAGGCTTCGGTCATGCTGAAATGCTTGCGGCCCTGTCATCCGGCTTTGCCCATGTAGACGTGTTGATGGCCCCAAAAACCGAGCGCGACACCCTCGAAGGGCAAGCAGCACTAGCGTGTGCAATGGCCGGCGCTGATGCGGTGCGTTTGCTGGATGTGACAGATCCTGATGCGCTTTGCGAAACACTCTATGCTGGTGTCACTGCTGCCGTCGAATGCGACCCCGTTTTGCCGATGGGCACCCGCCGTCAGGTCGCCCGACTGGCCGCAAAAGCGCTCCAACCGGATGCGCAGACCTTGCCGCTGCCGGAAAACGCCCCCTATGGCGCAATCGTTGTGGACACAGACGCCTGCACGCTTTGCCTGTCCTGCGTGTCACTGTGCCCGTCTGGCGCATTGGGTGACAATTCCGACCTGCCACAACTGCGTTTTCAGGAAGACGCCTGTCTGCAGTGCGGTCTTTGCGCGAACATATGCCCCGAAGATGCAATCACCCTGAAGCCGCAAATGGATCTCACCGATGCAGCCCTGAGGCAAAAGGTGCTCAATGAGGAAGAGCCCTTTGCCTGCATCGAATGCGGCAGCCTTTTCGGGTCGAGCTCAACCATCGCCAAAATCACGGAAAAGCTGGCGGGGAACCACCCGATGTTCGCGACATCAGACGCCGCGAGAATGATCCAGATGTGCGAAAACTGCCGTATTCAGGCGCAGTATCATTCCAACAACAATCCGTTTCAGGGCAAGGAACGTCCGCGCGTGCGTACGTCAGAGGACTATTTTGCAAAACGCAAAGATCACTGAGTTGCCAACGGCGCGCCCAAGTCGGCAGGCGCGATAGAACCAACATAAGCTGTGATTGCCTCTATCTCTTCCCAAGAGACCTCAATCGGTGCGATCGGGGATGGTCTGTCGATCGGAAACGGGTCGGTGACTTCGATCACCTGTGTGAATGCGGGATGGGGGTTGAGCAGAAAGAACGTTTCAAACCGCTCCTGCCAGTCGGGAAAGGTGCGCATCAACGCAAAAGACGGGGACGAGCCAATGGCATTCATGCGGTTGGTATCGTTCACGACATGACAGCGGCCGCATTGCTTGAGGCTGACTGTCTCTCCCAAGATCGCATCTCCGCTGAGCGCTAGTGTCTGGACTACAGCCTCAGTGGCCACATCCGCGCTAAAAAGCGCCCTACCCTCAGGTGCGAAGGCCTCGATCGTCCGTTTCCCGACGTCAGACAGCAACCAATCCTGAAAGGCTTCGGCATAATCACCGCCGGCATGAGAGAAGTGCCAGACAGCATCACCTTGACGGAAAACCGGCGTCCCTTCGGCCCCGAACGCGGCGAGGCCATCCTCGGCGAGCGTGATCCTCACGCCTGTCTTGAGCGAGAAACGAGGCAGCAGATGGCTCATTAACCCGCTCTCGACCAACACGTCCGGTGCGCGCAAAGAGAACACCTTTTCCTGCGCGATTGCGGGGCCAACCGCAACAAATGCCCAGACTGTAAAATATCTCAACATAGCGTATGCCCAGACTTTAAGTTGCTTGCGCATCAGCCTAGGGGCGCTAGGGTGCATCCGTCAATCTTAAGAGCCAGGGGACGAAGATGAGTGAAGAGTTCAACATGTCGATGCGAAAGTTTCTCAAACAGGTCGGTGTGACCTCGCAGCAAGCGATTGAGGAAGCGATGCGCAACGCAGGTGACACCAGCGGCAAGACTTTTGAGGCCAAAATGGTGCTGACAGTTGATGGAATCGACCTTGAACACGTCGTCACCGGTAAGATCGAAGGCGCATAAGTGAGTATTTCTCGGGAGGATGTGCTGGCCTGCCTTAAGGGTGTGAAAGCACCGTCGGGCGTTGATCTGGTCGAAGCAGGGCTCGTGCGCGCACTGAATGTAGAAGACGGTGC
Organism: uncultured Sulfitobacter sp.; assembly: GCA_913060815.1. Lineage (GTDB taxonomy): Bacteria > Pseudomonadota > Alphaproteobacteria > Rhodobacterales > Rhodobacteraceae > Sulfitobacter. Next base: position 97,890 of record CAJXSZ010000007.1, read on the forward strand.
CGTGCGTTTTGTGATGGAAGTAGACAAGCCCGAGCCGTTTGTTGCGGCAAAGGAAGAGGCCGAAGCAAAACTTAAGGCCCTTGGTGCGACGTCAGTGTCTGTGGTGATGACGGCCCACAGCAAACCAACCCCACCTCCGGATTTGAAAGCGGGCCGCCCTGCGGAACCTTCCGGTCCTCAAAAAGTGCCGGGAATTGACCGGATCATCGCTGTCGCCTCCGGCAAGGGCGGCGTTGGTAAATCGACTGTGTCAGCCAACCTCGCATGTGCCTTGGCGGCCGAAGGCCGTCGTGTCGGGATGCTGGATGCAGATGTTTACGGCCCCTCACAGCCTCGCATGCTGGGTGTTTCGGGCCGCCCGCAGAGCCCCGATGGAAAGATCATCCTGCCCCTGCGCAACTATGGCGTCACGATGATGTCCATCGGTCTGATGACGAACGAGGATCAGGCGGTGGTTTGGCGCGGGCCGATGTTGATGGGCGCATTGCAACAGATGCTGTCCCAAGTGCAATGGGGCGCTCTCGACGTGCTGATTGTTGACCTTCCCCCCGGCACTGGCGATGTGCAAATGACGCTGGCGCAAAAGGCGCATCTGGACGGGGCGATTATCGTATCGACGCCACAGGATGTGGCGCTGCTCGATGCCCGCAAGGGGATCGACATGTTCAATCAGATGCAGACGCCCATCATTGGCATGATCGAGAACATGAGCACGCACATCTGCTCCAACTGTGGACACGAAGAACACGTGTTTGGTCATGGTGGGGTGAAAACCGAGGCAGAGAATCTGGGCATCCCGTTGCTGGCGGAAATCCCGCTGCATCTGGACATTCGGGTGGCCGCTGACGGTGGCGCACCTATCGTGGTCTCCAAGCCTGAAAGCACACAGGCGCAAAGCTTTCGCGCCCTCGCCAAGACGCTGATTGAAGCTGGCAAAGCATGACAACGCCCACCTTCCCACCCCTGTTCAGCGGTCTTGCTGTAGAAGGTCCGACGGACCCTTTCGACAAAGCCTGTGCAGAGGCCGCACGGGGATGCGATGCCGGATTGGTCGTCTACAATCTGGGGGCCAGCACCCTGCGTGCTGCCCTCGTATTCGCACCTGACGTACCGCTCGAAGATGCCATGGCGATGTTGCCGCTCTGCGGTGTCGGGTTTCAGAATGCACTCGGTGCGCTCGCGCCGCCCGAGGTGGCAGTGCATCTGGAGTGGCACGGAGGCATACGGGTAAACGGCGCTTCTTGCGGACGTTTGCGCGCTTCCGCATCAAGCGACACCCCACAGGCAGAACCCGCGTGGCTTGTCATCGGTCTGGAACTGCCGCTGTGGCCTGAAAATGATGACACAGGTCATACCCCTGACCAGACCGCGCTCTATGCCGAAGGCTGCGCTGACGTAAATGCGGTGGAGCTGCTTGAGGCATGGGTGCGCCATACGCTTGTCGGGATCAACACATGGACTGATACCGGCGCTGCGGCGCTGCACAAGGATTGGCGCGGGCTGGCGTACGGGATCGGCGAGGACACAGCGCAAAGCGGCATAAGCGGCACGTTTGTCGGCATCGATGAACGCTTTGGAATGCTCCTGCGCGATAGCGAAACCACACACCTCATTCCACTAACCGACGTTCTGGAGGGCTGACAAAATGATGCTGGCACGCGCAATCCACTTTGATGAAAGCGACATGAACATCTTCCATTCCCCCGCGCGGACAAGCGAATGGTGCGTTTCGGGGGGATTTGAATTTTCCAACTGGTCCCAAGCCGACTTGACCGGCAAAGCGCGTCAGGCGTTTACGAACGGATGGCTCGGAATAGAGACATTCGGGCGTGTATCGCTCGTTGCTGTGACACAGATCGAAGAGGCGGAATTAGAGGCGCTGACACAAGCCTTGGCGCAGCATTTCGTTCAGATGTACGGCGCCCCCTCGGTAGAAGCCGCCATACCCGTTGCTGCAGAGGAACTGCGGCATATGGCCGAGCTTTGTGAGGCGCAGGCCCCCAACACCTTATTGGTGGTCGCACGCGAGTTGACCGACGCAGGCGTAAAAGAGAGCTTTCGCATGATCGAACCGCGCGACGCAGGATTGGACCAGTTTGCAATTCACGGCGCGCTTGACGATGAGCCTCATACCCACTGAGAGAGCGTTTGCTCGGCAGTCTCCTAGTCACCAAATCTGAAGGATGCTCCCAGCGCACCATTGACCACTCTGAGTGGCTGATACGCTGGCTGAATAAACTAACAAACTGTCAGAGGTTCCACTAGAAGCCGACAGCTTTTTCCGACACGTCCCAAAGCCGCTTCATGACGGCCTTGTCATAGGCGTGAGCATTCAGTGTACCTTTGCCGACAGGGCCGACTGCTTGCATCCGACCTGTTGGACCGTACAGAGCCCGTTCATCTGTAAGGGCCGCTTCGCTTGCGCACATTACCTCGGGGTATGAGCCCTGCTCCGCCGTCTGTACAATCGGCGTCTTGGTCATCAGCCACCAGATGAATCGCATCCTACGGCTGCCGCTTGTCGCTATCAGCGACGTCGCTGACGAGCCCGGATGACAGACGAAAACCTCTACTTCCTTGCGCCCTGCAGCGGCCAGCCGGTCCTGCAATTCATAGGCGAACATCATCTGTGCCAGCTTGCTTTGCGAATAGGCCGCGTTTGCGCCGTACCCCTCATCCCAGTTCATATCGTCGAACTTGATGGTCTTGAGACCCAAGTTGTAGCCGAGGCTGGCGACGACCACGATCCGGCCAGTGCTTTCGGCGATGCGGTCAAAGAGCAACCCATTCAGCAGAAAATGCTCGTAGTGATTGGTGCCAAGCTGGCTTTCAAACCCGTCATTCGTCAGCTTGCGGGTCGGCACCTGCGCAATGGCGGCATTATTGATCAGCGCATCGATGCGGGGCACAGTCTTCAGGACCTCCTCTGCGGCCGCGCGCACGCTGCCCAGAACGGACAGATCCATGCGAATAAAGCTCACGTCTGCATGCGCGCCTAACTCCTGTCTAAGGTCAGCGATTGCCGCCTCGGATTTCTCGGGTGAACGGTTCAGCATCACAACCTTGGCGTTCTTCTTCAGAAGAATGCGCGCAGCTTGAAAACCTGCAGCCGCGTTGGCGCCCGTGATGACATAAGTCTTGCCTCGCTGATCGCCGAGGCGTTCAGGTGTCCATCCGTCGGGTCCAAATGTCGTGTCGGCCATTATCTATCTCCTGCCACGCTGGTGGTTCGGTGTGTCATTGTATGAAATTCCAAATAGAACCGCTCTAGGGTGCAAAACAGCCAGTATCCTCTCGACTACTTGCCTATTTGTCTCAGACCCATTGCAAAGATGAACACTGCCTGACAGCTAGAGCGAATGAGCAAAGAACAGATCAAAGAACTGGTTGAGCGCCATTTGCCCAAGGCTGGCCTCGTTCACACCGCCCTGAGGGGCGTCCAGCTTTTTCGGGTGACCGAGGCCATGCCCTGCGTGCCTGCGGTGTACGAGCCGACCGTGAATGCCATTCTGAGCGGCACGAAGGAAGCTGTGCTAGACCAAAAGCACCATGTCTATGGTGTCGACAAGTACCTCTTGTGCCCGATGACCCTGCCGGTGCAGGCGGGCACGCCACAGGCCAACGAAGAGGTTCCGCTGCTCGGCGTTATGATTTCTTTGCAGCCACGCATGATGCGCGAACTCACGATGGAGATAGAGACTGGCACAAGTGGAGCCCGACAGCCTCACGGCGCAGCGCCATCGGCTTTGACGCTGGCCTCTTGGGATAGAGGCTTCACGCAGGCCTTGCTGCGGCTGCTCGAACTGCTCGACAATCCGCTTGATCTGGAGGTGCTGGGATCAGGGCGTCTGCGCGAATTGTACTACGCAGTGCTAAAGGGTGAAGCAGGCGCCGCCGCAAAACACGCTTTTGGTGTGGGCAACGAAATCGCCCGCACGATCGATTATCTTTCGAACCATCTGGCAGAACAGGTCACGATCGACGATATGGCTGATCATGTGGGCATGAGCCGCGCGGTCTTCCACCGCCGGTTCAAGGAAGCCACGACAATGTCCCCTATCCAGTTCGTGAAATCGATGCGCCTGAACAACGCTGCGATGAGGATCGCTGAGGGGAAATCTGTGTCTGAAGCTGCTTGGGACGTGGGGTATCAAAGCACGTCTCAATTCAGCCGTGAGTTCAAGCGGGCCTACGGCCAGTCACCCCGCCAGTGGAGCCACGACCTAAAACCAACCGCAGCGTTGGCTTAGGGCCAAGATAGCGTTTTGCTATATCGCTCGGCTCCTGATGCCATTCTGACAGATCCAGAGCCGAATTTTCCGCGAGGCCACTGCGCAACGCTTAGTCGCCCGCCAGAACCATTTCAATCCGCGCCACGTCTTCAGGATTGTTCAATTCCCAAAACAGCCGCCCGCGCGCGTCGACTTCTACGCAGGTAACGGGCATGTCATTGTAGAGAAAGCGTAATTGCTCCAGCCCTTCCAGCTTTTCAAGCTGGCATTCTGGCCAGTTGATATAGGCCCTCAGGGCCTCCGGACGGTAGGCATAGACGCCGACGTGGTGATAGACGGGGATATCTTCGGGGGTTACCTTCTCGGGGTCGATATACGGCAAAACCTCTTTCGAGAAATAGAGCGCACGGCCTTTGGCTCCGAAGACCGCCGTGGTACCGCCGACGCGTCCCGCAGCGCGGTCCTCTTTAAACATCCTGTAGGTTTGCGCGTCACATTTTAGAACAGGTGTGGCCATCTGGGTGGACACATCCGCCTTCATCGCGTCTATCAATGCCTCCACAAACCACGGAGGCGTCAACGGCGCATCGCCCTGAAAATTTACAATGATATCGGCGTCGAGACTGGCTACATCTACCGCTTCGGCGACACGCGCTGTGCCATTCTCACGCTCGGGGCTGGTCATGATCACGCCCGCGCCAAACTCCGCGGCAGCCTCACGAATGCGCGCATCATCGGTGACAACAAAGACCTCATCCACATCTGCGATCTGCTTTGCAGCCTCATAGGACATCTGGATCAGTGACTTCTCGCTGCCGTCGCTCTGACGTAGCATCGCAAGCGGCTTACCAGGGTAGCGCGTGGAGGCATAGCGGGCAGGAATGAGGACTACGGTTTTCATGCTACACCCTCACGCAGGAAGTCGTGAATATGGACGATTCCGACCACATGCTGATCTGCATCCACAACCAGCAATGCAGACACCCGTTTCTCGTTTAGCAAGGCCAGCGCCTGGGCGGCAAAGAGGTCTGGCGTCACCGTAACAGGATCAATCGTTGCAATCTCGATGGCCGTCTTCTCCATCAGATGGCCCATATGGCGGCGCAGGTCACCATCCGAGATAAGCCCCGCCAGCGTCCCGTCCTTGAGTACACCCGTGACGCCAAACCCCTTTGAGGTCATCGAGAGAAGTACATCAGGCATGGGCGTGTTCGCCTCCACCACGGGTATTTGATCGCCCTTGTGCATGATATCAGCCACGCGCAAAAGTTTTGCCCCAAGTTTGCCACCCGGATGGTATTTCAGAAAATCCTCCGAGCCAAAGCCACGCTGCTCCATCACCGCCACGGCAAGCGCATCCCCCAGCGCCAGCGTCAGCGTGGTCGACGTGGTCGGTGCCATGCCGATCGCGCAAGCTTCGGGCAGATCGGGCAGGTTCAGCTTGAAATCCGCCGATTGCAACAGGGTACTGTTTATCTTGGAGGAAATCCCGATCAGCGGGATGTTGAAACGGCGCGTGTGCAGCAGGATATCGCGCAACTCCTGCGTCTCGCCCGAGTTCGAGATCAACAGCACGATGTCATCATCGGTAATCATACCAAGGTCGCCATGGCTCGCCTCGGACCCATGCACAAAATAAGATGGTGTTCCTGTGCTGGCCAGCGTGGCCGAGATTTTGCGCCCGATATGGCCCGATTTGCCCACGCCAGATACGATCACGCGGCCCTTGGCCTCCAGCATCAAATTGACCGCGCGGGCAAAATCATCGGGCAAGGAATGGCCCAGCTCCACAATGGCAGCGGCCTCCGCCTCAAGGACGCGATGAGCGGAGCGGGTGATGGATAGATCGGTGTCGTCGGTCATCGCGGTCATTCTTTCGGTCAATGGGAGGCGCTGCATGATCGCCTGTTTACCATCCGCAGCGGATTTAGCCAGAAGCGATAAGGCCACCAGACGCATCAGGGCCTGAGCCGCATGACAAGCGGAACCGTCACAATCACCAAAACAGCGGCAATCACGAAGGGTGCTCCAGGGAAATACAGGCCGTCCCCGCTCACAAAGCGCTCGAACACCGCTGTGAGAGCCAGTGGTGCCACGACTGCAGCCACAGACGCCAGCGACGCGATCACCCCTTGCACCAGACCCTGACTGTCTTCTCCCACGCGGTTGGCAGCAAAGGCTGTCATCAACGGCGGGGCCATATCTGCCAAGGTCGCAATCGGCAGCACCAGCGCCACCGCCCACGCCGCAGTGGAAAAGCCAAAGCCCAAAAGACCCCCGACCGCCGCCGCTACAGCAATCAACAAGGTGTTGTAATCGCCATAGCGTTTGGTCAACTGCGGCAAAACTCCCGCCTGCACGCCTGCAATAAGAATACCGTAGGCCGAAAGCGTCAGGCCAATGGTGAACCCGTCCCAGCCGAACACCTCACGCCCCCAGAATGCCCAAAGTGTCGGATAAACCATATTCGCGAATTCAAAGACAAAGATGCAGATCAGCGGAATGGCCAGCCCCGGCATGGCGAAGGCACGGATGATGCTGCCAAAAGGGTTGAGGTCGCGGCGGCCAAACGGGCGGCGCTTTGCGCGCGGCAGGGATTCAGGCAGGATGAATATGCCAAAAATCACATTGAGCGTAGCCAGTGCTGCGGCAATCCAGAAGGGCGCGGTGATGTGCAACCCTGAGGCCAACCCGCCCAATGCTGGCCCGAACACAAAGCCGATGCCAAACGCGGCTCCGATCATACCGAAGGCGGCACTACGCTCGTGCGGTTTGGAAATGTCCGAGATATAGGCCGTCGCGGTGATGTAGGTCGCCCCCGCCATGCCCGCAATCACGCGCCCCACAAGCAGCATCCAATAGCTCTGCGCCAGTGCCATGATGACATAATCAAGCGCCAGTGTGACCAATGCGGCAATCAACACCGGCCTGCGCCCGAAGGCATCGGACAAGCTGCCGATGATGGGCCCGAACAGGAACATCGCAGCGGCATAGGCCGACATCATGATACCGCCCCACAGCGCGCCCTCTGCCGTACTGCTTGCGCCCACGCGGTCCATGAGGTCAGGCATGATCGGAAAGACAATGCCAACGCCGATCGCGTCGATCATCAGGGTGGCAAGGATAAACAGGAACGGGCCGCTGAGCTTCATAGCGCCACACGATACCTGAACGTCCGTAGACACAAGCGATTTATGTCAAGCCGCCCCACAGCGCACCTAGACCCTTGGCCGCTTTGGGCTATCCTTCTGCAGGAATAAAAAAACCGATGGCGGAGCCTCCATTGACCGACCCCCAAGACCTGCAAGCCTTTCTGGATGAAGCATGGCGCCACCTCACCCGCGGCGTGGCCGACAGCCGCGCGCCTGCCCGCTACCCCACCTTTGTGACTGTGGCCCCCGATGGCACACCCGAAGGGCGCACTGTGGCCCTGCGCGGCGCGGTCAAATCCACGGCGACGCTCGAGGTCCATACCGACGTGGAGACACACAAAGTCTTCGCCCTCAAGCACAACCCAATCGCGGCTTTCCACGTCTGGGTGCCGCGCAGTGATCTGCAAATCAGGCTGACCACCCGTGTAGAAATCCTCACAGGCGCACAAGTAGACGAGCAGTGGGCGCGTATCCCCGCAGGCTCCCGTGTCGCCTACGGCACGATGCCCTACCCCGGAACGCCCATTGCAGATGCCTTTGCCTATGAAAAACCGGCCGAGCGGGAGCGTTTCGCCGTGTTGCGCTGTCACGTCAACCAGATCGACCTTGTGCATCTGGGCACGCCTCACAGGCGCGCTGGATACCATGCCAGCGACGGCTTTGCGGGAACTTGGCTCGCGCCGTAACAAGGATTGCGCAGCCTTCCACAAGACCCTTGCGCGCGCGTCCACACTCCGTCACATTCAAATAATAGAATTATTGGAGGGCGGGAGCATGTACCCAAGACGCAAATTTCTCAAGACAGGTGCAGCGATGGCCGCAGGTGCGATGATCGGCCTGCCGACAAGCACACGCGCACAGGTCAGCATCGGGGACGCGCAGATTGATGTCGTCAGCGATGGCTCCCTCACCCTGCCGGGCAGCTTCATCTTTGAACCGATGCCGCAAGACGAGCTCTTGCCGATCCTCGAACGCCTTGGCCAGTCGCCCGAGACGCTGACCCCGCCTTGCAACGTGACGCTGTTGCGGATGGGGGACCGTACGGTGCTGTTTGATGCAGGTTCAGGCGCGGACTTCGCGCCGAATTCAGGCATTCTGCTCTCCTCGATCGAGGCTCTTGGCCTGAGTGCGGAGGACATCACCGACGTCGTCTTTACGCACGCGCATCCCGACCATCTGTGGGGCATTCTGGATGATTTTGACGATCCGCTCTTTAGCAATGCCAGCTATATGATCGGCAAGGTGGAATGGGACTATTGGATGAACCCCAATACCGTGGACGAGATCGGCAACGCGCGTGCCTCCTTTGCCGTTGGGGCCAAGCGGCGGTTGGAAATGATCGAGGACCAGATCGCCTTTATCAATGATGGCGATGAAATTATGTCTGGCGTTAGCGCCCGCGCAAGTTTTGGCCACACACCTGGCCACCTCGCCTTCGAGGTGCGTCAGCGCAGTGAGGCGGTGATGATCCTCGGCGATAGCATCGGCAACGATCACATCGCATTGGCCCGCCCCGAATGGCTCTCGGGCAGTGATCAGGATCCGGAGACAGCCGCGGCCACACGCCTGTCGCTCTTGGATCAAATCACCGCTGAGAAAACCCGCATTGTGGGCTTTCACCTAACAGGCAACGGTCTGGGCTATATCGACAAAGGCGCCGACGGCTATACCTTTGTGCCGGAGGCATAAGCATATGAAACTGAAGCTTTTCACCGCCCTCGCCTTGCTCGCTGCCCCCGCATGGGCCAGTGAGGATATCGCGGACCAATATCCCGCCTCCATGCTCTACTCCAAACCCGTGGAAGTCATCCCGCATGTCTTTTCCGCCATCGGCGCCACGGCCCCGCCCACTTATGAGAATGCGGGCCACAACAATAATCTCAGCTTTATCATTACGGGCGACGGTGTAGTGGTGATCAACGGCGGCGGATCGTACCTGCTCGCACAGGCGCTGCACGATGAAATCAAGGCCGTGACCGACCAGCCCGTGAAGCTGGTGTTTAACGAAAACGGTCAGGGCCACGCCATGCTGGGCAATTCATACTGGGCCGAGCAAGGCGTTGATGTCGTCGCCCACGTGGATGCCGCCGCAGCTTTTGAAGACAACGGCCCGATGTCCTTGCGCGCCGCAATCGCGCGCATCAAGGAACGCGCTGACAAAACGGAAGTGGTCGGTCCGACGATCACTTTCGAGGATGAGTATATCGTCGAAATGGGCGACATGAAGATCGAGGCCCGCTACCTCGGGCCAGCGCACAGTCCCGGTGACATCGTCGTCTGGCTGCCTGAGCAAAGCATGGTGATCTCTGGCGACATGGCCTTCCACGAGCGTATGCCGCCGCTCTTCCAGGAAACCATTGCCCTCGATTGGATCGAGACATGGGAAACAGCCTTCGAGCCGCTGGAGGCCACCTACGTTATCCCCGGTCACGGCCATCCGACCAATATGGATCAGGTCCGCCGCTATACCCGCGACTATCTGGTTTATCTGCGCGAACAGGTCGGTGCCTTGATCGAGAACGGCGATGGGCTGGCCGAAGCCTACTACGTCGACCAGTCCCCCTATGCCCATCTCGATACATTCGAGGAACTGGCCACAAAAAACGCAGGCCGCGTCTATGAGCAGATGGAATTCGAGTAAGCCTTCACGCGGTTAGCGAGCGGCGATACAACAACCGCGATAGGCCAACATGCGTGGCCATCGCGCCCAACCACATGCAAAACAGCGCAACCCATGCGGTCAGCGCAAAGATGGCACCGCCCGACATGCCTGCGCCCACGGCACAGCCACCTGCGAGCATGCTGCCAAACCCCATGAACACCGCGCCCAGCAGGTAACGCTCCATCGGGGTATCCACGCCAAACCGCTCGATCGCCGCCTCACGGGTGAGCAGCGCCATCGCCCCTGCCCCGACAAATACGCCCGGCACAAGCCCGATGCCGAAACCGAGCGGCAGATCGGATGTGTTGACCAACCCCATCAGCGTATCCGCCGAAGGTCCCGTGAAGGTCACAGAGGTGATGAGCACCACCTCGAAGGACACTTGCGCCACCGCAAAGGTCAACATCCATCCCAGCCCGACCGCAACGCCAACCCCCGCTGCCGCCAGCGCGCGGGTAAGGTCAACATGGCTGCGCTGTGACAGGACGAATGCGCCAAGCAACCCGAGGATGGCGCATACAGCGATCAGCGGCGCACCCAACCCCAACACCGCAAGAATACTGCGCGCCTGACCGCCCTCGATGGTCCATAGTGCTGCCATATCTTCGCGCAGCGGAGACAGCGCCCCGCGCAGAGAGGCCTGCGCCACCAGCGTGAGCACCAGCCCTGTAATAAGCGCGCGCAGGTTCCCCGTCGCAGACAGCACCAGCAGACGGCTGGAGCAGCCGCGTGCAAGGATCATACCGACCCCGAACATGAGGCCGCCAATGATTGCCCCTGACATACTGCCTGTGGCGGCCAGCTGCCGCGCGCTCGAGACATCGAGAAGCCGCAGCGCAATCGCGCCCTGCACCACGGCCACCGCAGCGCAAAACGCAATTAGCCAGATTGCAAGCTTTGGACCAAAGCGCGCCTCGGCGACCTCAACCGTGGCCGCCCGCAGGCAAAACCGCGAATGCTGTGCCATGGCGCCGAACAGCACGCCTGTGAGCACACCGGCAGCAGCCAGAACGGCGCCTTCTCCGAATTGATCCAGAAGTCCTTCAATCATCAAAGCGCCCTTTCGTTTGCTCTGACATCGCGGACCTTACTGGGCGGCCAGCGGCATCCGCGCCAGTTGGCACTGCCCCCAGAGATCCTCGATCGCACCGATCAGCGCGTCAATATCCGCTTCCGAGTGCACAGGCGACGGCGTGATGCGCAACCGCTCGGTGCCTTTTGGCACGGTGGGATAGTTGATCGGCTGGATGTAGATGCCGTGCTCTTGCAGCAGCATATCCGAGATAAACTTACACTTGTGCGGATCACCCACCATCACGGGAATGATGTGGCTAGGGTTTTCCACATGGGGGATGCCGATGCCATCAAGACGCGCGCGCACTTCGGCTACTTTGGCCTGCTGCTGCTGCCGCTCGGTGTCCGAGGTTTTGAGATGACGGATGGATGCTGCAGCCCCCGCCGCCACGGCAGGCGGAATAGCAGTGGTAAAGATAAACCCGCTGGCAAAGCTGCGCACGAAATCGCACAACTCGGCGGAAGCCGCGATATAGCCGCCCATGACGCCGAACGCTTTGCCCAATGTGCCCTCAATCACAGTGAGGCGGTGCATGAGGCCTTCACGCTCGGCTACGCCACCACCGCGTGGACCGTAAAGGCCAACGCCGTGGACCTCGTCGAGATAGGTCATGGCGTTATACTTGTCGGCCAGATCGCAAATCTCTTTGATGGGCGCCATATCCCCATCCATGGAATAGACACTTTCAAAGGCGATGAGCTTGGGCCGCTCCAGCGGAAGCGACGCGAGCTTGGCCTCAAGGTCCTTGAGATCATTGTGCTTCCAGATCATCCGCTCTGCACCCGAATGGCGGATGCCCTCGATCATCGAGGCGTGGTTGAGCGCATCGGACAGGATCACACAGTCAGGAATTTTCGCGCCAAGCGTGCCAAGGGCCGCCCAGTTCGACACATATCCGGAGGTAAACAACAGCGCCGCTTCCTTACCGTGCAGATCGGCCAGTTCAGCCTCAAGCAAGACATGCTCATGCGTAGTGCCGGAAATGTTACGCGTCCCGCCTGCACCCGCACCGCAATTATCAAGGGCGGCGTGCATAGCACCCAAGACCTCTTCGTGCTGGCCCATGCCGAGGTAGTCATTCGAGCACCAGATCGTTACATCACCGTCCTTCAGACCGCGCGAGGTGGCGTGGGGAAAATCACCGCAATGGCGCTCTAGCTCGGCAAAAACGCGGTAGTTGCCCTGATCACGCAATGTGTCGAGCGCCCCCTTAAAGAAGTTCTGATAGTCCATTAGTCCCCCACCGCTTTAAGAGCGATTTCATCAAGCAGTGCTTGTACTTCCTGCATTGGGCCTGCGGGATAGGTGCGATAGCCGACCATGACCTCACCGGCCCGCTCGGCCACGAAAATTCCATACGGGCAATGGGCGATGTTCATTGGATCAGCCTCCATTACCTTGCGAGAGAGCACGGCCGAACAGAAGACGAAGATATCGGCTTCAGAGAACAACTCCACACCGCTGCCCACATCTGCAGCAGTGCGCGACAGCATCTCACCTGTGTGGCTGACGTAGTCGATGACCAGTCCCTTGCCGATGATCGCACTCTCTACGCTAAAAGCCGCGTCTTCAAAGCTACCCTCAAACGGATAAACTACGGAGGTATCCTGCGCTGCAGCCCCCCCTGCAATCATCAAAGCGGCTATGCCTGCTGCGAAATATCTTGTCATGGTAGTCCCCCTTTTGAGGCCAATTTGCACGCCCCGCGGAAAGGGAGCCTTGATCCAGATCAAAGCTCCCCTCTTTTTCATAGATCAGGCGCCAAACATGTCCGCCGTGATGCCCGCGTACCAGCCTTCTGATTCCTCATAGGTGGCCTTGCGCAGCTCCGCCGCCTCGCCCGTGGCAGAGATAAAGCCGTCTACTTTGGCAATCTTCTCATCCGTGGCCTCATAGGTTGCGCCGACTTTGACACCGTTGTCAGTGTCGATGAGCGACCAGCAGGTGTTGGAGAACTTGGCAGGGAAGACTTTGGACCCTGTCAGCGCGCCGCGCACCGCGTTTGCACAAACCTTGGCCTGTGAGTTTGCGGAATAGCCTGATTTCGGCATATCGCCCTGCTGTGCGGCATCGCCCAGCACGTAGACATCGGCGTCTGCCTTCGTGGACATATCCGCCGCGTTCACAGGCGCCCAATTGCCGTCAGTGACGCCAGCAAGCTCTGCAATGCGGCCCGCTTTCATCGCGGGGATCACGTTACAGACGTCAACTTTGGTCACTTCGCCGTCAATGCTCACGGTCATCGCCGCAGGATCAACAGATACATTGCCGCCGCCGAAATCTTCACCGATCCAGTCGATCATGCCGCCATAATTCTCGGCCCAACCTTCCTGGAACAGCGCCATTTTGGAGAACTTCGGCTTGGGGTCCGCAACGATGATCTTGGCTGTGGGGTTATTGGCCTTAAGGTAATGCGCCACCATGGACACACGCTCGTAAGGGCCAGGAGGGCAGCGATAGGGGTTCGGGGGTGCTACCATTGCAAAAGTCCCGCCCTCGGGCATCGCCATCAACTGCGCCTTGAGCAATTCCGTCTGGCTGCCGCCCTTATAGGCGTGGGGCATGGCGTTCTGCGCCGAGAGGTCCCAGCCCTCGACAGCGCCATCGACAAAATCAATACCCGGGCTGAGGATGAGCTTGTCATAAGAAACTGAACCGCCACCCGCGAGGGCGACCGTCTTGGCTTCGCGGTCCACGCCTGTGGCCCAGTCATGCACAACGTTCACGCCACCTGCGGCCAACCCGCCGTAAGAATGGCCCAGATCGTCCATCTCTTTGAAGCCACCCAGATACAGGTTGGAGAAGAAGCAGGTGTAATACTGGCGCGTAGGCTCAATCAGTGTAACCGCAACTTCGCCCTTGCTGTCCTTGGCAATATAGCGCGCGGCTGTGGCCCCGCCTGCACCGCCGCCGACAACGACGACATGCGGTTTACCGTGACCGGCCGCAAATGACATGGGCGCCGCAAGGCTTGCCGCCGCAGCAGCGCTCGTACCCAGAAAAATACGTCTATTAAGTTTCATCGTGTTCTCCTCCCAGAGTGTGGCCTCATTCCTCGAGGTCCTTAAAATATGCGGCCAAAGCCGCAATTTCTTCATCGTTGAGCCGTCCTGAAATCATTTGCATGACAGGGTGCGGCCGCAGTTTACGTTTGTAAGCGTGCATCGCCACCACAAAATCTTCTGTCGGCCATAGCGTGATGCTTGGAATGCCGTCATTGGCGCCGCTCGACTGGTGGCAGGTCTTGCATTCACTCGCCAGATACTCACCGTATTCAGGATCCCCCTGAATGGCGAGAATGGCAGGATCAATATCATGATCGGTGCCCAAGGCCGTAGGCTCGGCCTCGGGGATGTCGGCGGGGTTGTCGGAATAGATGCGCAGATAGGCCAGCAAATCGCTGCGTTCCTGCGCGTCCTTGATGCCGCGAAAACTCATCCGCGTTTTGGACACCAGCGCGCGGGGGTTTTCGATATAGGCGTCAAGTGTGGCAGCATCCCAGACCATGCCATCCGACCCCATGCGTTTCATGCTCGGAGAATACCGCACATCCTCAAGCGATCCCGCCGCGCGCCCGAACACACCATTGAGATGGGGACCGATACGGGTTTCGGCCCCCTCACCCACCTGATGGCAGCCTTTGCATTGGGTAAACACCTTTGCGCCCTTCTCGGCATCGCCCAAGCCATCCGCTTGGGCCACGCCGCTCATGCCGAGCGCCAGAGCAACCGTGAGAGCGATCCGCACGTGCCCTACTCTCCGTAAGACTTGAGGTATTCGATCACAGCCAGCTGGTCGTCTTCTTTCTTGAGACCGGCAAACGCCATCTTGGTGCGATTCATATAACCTTTAGGATCGGCCAGAAACGCCGCAAGCTCTGCCTCGGTCCAGATCAGACCTTCCTCGCCCGCAGCCGCCATCGGCTTGGAGTATTTGAAGCCGTCGACAGAACCTGCAGCACTGCCAACAATACCGTTCAGCACAGGACCAACACGGTTCTTGGCACCGTCACCCACCTCATGACATGACTTGCACTTGCGAAATACTTTTTCGCCTTTGGCTGCCAATGCCTCGTCAAAGGCGGCGGCGACAACAACAGGTTCCGCTTCCGCCTCGGGTTCTGCAACAGTTTCGGCCACAACCACAGCTTCGGCTTCTGCCTCAGGCTCTGCTGCGCCTTCCTCCTGCGGCGTCACATCCAGCACCATGGCACGCATCGTCACCTCGACGGGCGCAGGTTTGCAGTTTTCCATGCAGGGCTCACCAGACCAGATCGCGTATTCCGTCTTAGGGCGGTCATCTATGATGAACCCGTCCGCATTGGGCATTTCCACGTCAAAGAATGTCTCTTTCGACAATACAAAATCATCGTCGATCATATCGTTGGAGTACAGGATATAGGCAACGATGGCATAGGTCTCGTCATCGCTGAGCGTACCTGCATTGCCGTAGGGCATGGAGCGTTTGATGTAGTCAAACGCCGTGCTCAAATAGGGCCAGTAGGAGCCTACAGTTTTCAGCGGGTCTTCATGGTCCAGCGTGTCGGCACCGCCCGCAAGTTTGGGCCAGTTATCAATGCCTTCCGCGAAATCACCGTGACAGGCAGCACATTGTGCGGCAAAGATTTCCTCGCCGTCAATCGCATCGCCAGAGCCTTCAGGAAGGCCCGTGCCATCGGCACTTACCTCACCGTTCCATGCAGCGACCTCTTCAGGCAAAGCTGCGCGGCCAAGACCGAATTTTTCGGCCCATACGGGTGTCGCTGTCAGCGACAGCGCAGTCAGGATTGCGGTAGATTTAAGAAACTTCGACATTTTCAGCCTCGCCGTTGCTGCGCACCAACCATGTCTGGATGCAGTTGTTGTGATAGATAGAGTTCAAGCCGCGCACTTCGCGCAGCTGCGCTTTGGTCGGCTGGACATAGCCCGTCTCGTCCATGGCGCGGCTTTGCAGCATCATTTCCGAGCCGTCCCAATCCGTGTCGAGATAGAACCGTGTCAGCGCTTTGCTCTCGCCCTCTTTAGCCAGACGCGCGGTTTCCCATGTCATGCCACCGTCCTTGGAGACGTCAACACGGGTGATCGCGCCATTGCCCGACCACGCCAAACCCGAAATAACCAGCGGACCCTTGCCGTGGGTGATCGGCGACTGCGGGCTGGGGCTTGTGACAACGGATTTCGCATCCATCGTCCATGTCCACTTACGGCTTGTGCCATCGTCTAGTGTGTCCGTGTACTTGGAGGTCTCTTCGCGGCTCTCGACGGGGCCGTCCATAACCTCGATGCGGCGGATCCATTTGACCCACATGTTGCCTTCCCAACCCGGCACCACGAGGCGCACGGGATAGCCATGCTCCTTGCGCAGCGCCTCGCCGTTGGCCTTGAACGCGATCAGACAGTCATCCAGCGCTTTCTCCATCGGGATTGAACGACCGTTCGAAGAGGCGTCCGCGCCTTCGACAAACACCCATTTGTCCTTGAGGTCGCCTGCCGTATCCAGCCCCGCTTCCTCCAGCAACGTGCGCAGCGACACGCCTGTGTATTCCATGTTGTGGATCATGCCATGTGTGAATTGCGCACCGTTAAGCTGCGCGCCCGCCCACTCCATGCCTGTATTGGCCGCGCATTCGCAGAAATAGACGTGGTTTTCACGCGGGAAGCGCTCCAGATCGGCATAGGTGAAGACCAGTTCCTGATCGACCATGCCGTTGATCATCAAACGGTAGTCTTCTTTGCGAAGTTCGATCGCGCCCGAATGGTGACGCTCGAACGCGCAGCCCTGCGGCGTGATCGTCCCGTCCAGCGCGTGGATCGGTGTGAAGTTGATCGAGCTGGTGGTATCAGCCGTCAGCCACTCTACGTTGCGACGCACCACATCGCTCTCGTATTCGATGGGCATGCCGTAGGGCGTGGCGTCTACGCCGTCGCCAAACACCTGCGCCCAAGGCTGGACTTCGGTGATCAGCGGATCGGGTGTCGCTGCTTTGGCGGCTGTAGCGCTCAGCGCGCCTGCCCCTGCTGCCGCCGCACCGCGCAAAAACGCGCGCCGCGATGTGCCTGATGTGTCATTCTGTGCCATGCCAGATATCTCCTGTCGCTCGGGTCCGCTTACGCGCCGACCACTGTCACACTGTTGTTTGGATCAAGGGAAATGGGTCCCTCTTGTTTTGCGATGTGGGCCTCGACCACGTCCCAGATGGGTGGACCTTCGGTGCCCTCGTTGACACTCGCCCAGCCCGCAATCTGATAGGTCTTGGAGGCGTCGATCGCCTCGCCCGTCTTGAGCAATGTCATCTCTGTGATCCGCTCGCCCTGCGGCTTGGTCACGTCGATGCGGTAACCAAGGCCACCCACACGCACCATATCGCCGCCCTGCTGATAATAGGGATCGGGATTAAAGAGGTTGTCGGCCACGTCCTCCAGCACCACATGCAGGAATTCACCTGTCATTTCAGTGCGGTAGGCCTCGCCATAGCTCATGGAAGTGACGTTCCAGATGTCCTCGCGGGTGATGTCGTGGCCTGCTGGGATGCTCGGCCCCCAGCGCACACCGGGCGACAGCGCGATATCCGCCTCACGCTCTGAAATCAGCGCATCGCAAATCAGATCGTCCCATGTCCCGTTGAAATTGCCACGGCGGTAGAGCACCTGATCATCCGCTGTCTGGCCAATCACTTCGGCCAGCTTGTCGGCATAAGGCGCGCGCTGCGCGTCGATTACTTTAGTGACCTCGGCGTCAGGCGTAATCACGTCCGAGAAGATCGGGATAAGCTTGTGGCGGAAGCCCATCATGCGGCCATCACGCACATCGAGATCAACGCGGCTCACGAATTTCCCGTTAGAGCCTGAAGCAACAATGATGGTCTCCTCGACCAGCACAGGTTCTGGCAGTGCGTCATGGGTGTGGCCCGACAGGATCACGTCGATGCCTTTGACCTTGCCCGCCATCTGCTTGTCCACATCAAAGCCGTTATGGCTGAGGCAGACCACCAGCTCGGCACCCTCGGCACGAACCTGATCGACCATCTCCTGCATCCGCTCGTCACGGATACCGAAGGAGTATTCGGGGAACATCCAGCCCGGATTGGCGATGGGCATATAAGGAAAGGCCTGACCGATCACAGCGATCTTCACACCGCCGCGCTCGAAGAATTTATAAGGCGGAAACAGCTCTGCAGGCTCGTCCCATTCCGCGTCAAAGATGTTTTGGCCAAGCGCTGCAAAGGGCAACCCCTCGACGATCTCGTTCACACGATCACTGCCCAGCGTGAACTCCCAGTGGAAAGTCATCGCATCGGGCTTCAGCGCGTTCATTACATTGACCATGTCCTGACCCTGCGTGTGGTGGCAGGTATAGCTGCCGTGCCACGTGTCACCACCATCAAGGAGCAGCGCGTCGGGTCGGTCCGCACGGATCGAATTGATCACAGTCGCCACACGGTCCAGACCGCCAACACGGCCATAGCCTTTGGCCAACGCGTTAAAATCATCAGAAGTCAGCGCGTACGCCGACGGACTGCCATCATCGATGCCATAAAGCTTGCGGAAATCGGCACCTGTCACATGAGGTACCGCGCCCTTGTTGCCGCCTACCCCGATATTAACGGAGGGTTCGCGGAAGTAGATCGGCTTGAGCTGCGCATGAATGTCCGTGATGTGCACAAGCGAGACATTCCCGAAAGTGTCAAACTCCAGCAGCTTGTCCTGTGTCAGCGCCTGCTGCGCCGCAAGCCGCCCCCAATTTCCAAAGCCCGACCCACCGTAAAGTGCGGCGGCGGCCATGCTGGTCTGCAAAAAATCACGGCGAGAAATCATGGAGGCTCCCAATCACGCATACATATGCGCATTTTTGAATAAGTAGTGTAAGAAAAACCCCGCGCCGATCACTCGGGCGGGGCTCAAGGTTTAGTTACGGATCGACGGACCTTCGACGCTCAGGCCATTGCCGCGTGACGCCACATAAAGCTCGAGTGCGACGAACTCGTCACTGCCGGGCGCATAGGTCTCGGCGCGCGTGTCACGCACGCAGCCCTTGAAGCGCGAGTGCACGCCGTTCAGCTTGGTGTTCTTCAAGCGGTAAACAGGGAAACCGTTGATCTGGCCCTGGCTCAGGTGGTCCGCACGGATCATCATGCCATAGCTGTCTTCGTGGCAGTTGGCACATGAAAGTTCGAGCTGACCTGTCCGTGTGTAATACAGCTCCTTGCCCTTCTCCCATGTGGACTGAGCCGGACCGTCAATAGCCACGTTCACCGGCATGCCGCGGGAAACAGAGCTGAGCGCCGCTTCCATGTTGATCGCGTCACTCTTGTCGTATTTCCACGCTTCGGCACCCATGCGCTCGGTGCGGCAGTCGTTCATCTGCATTTGCAGCGTGACTACTTTACCAGCAGCTTCCGAATACTTCGGATAGGTCGCTTTCACGCCCGCCATGCTGTCCATGTCGTTGTGGCAGGAGGAACAAGACTTCCCCTCGGAGCCTTCCGCAGTTTCCCACGTGTCCATGGCCTGCTCGACAAAGATCATGCCGGGGTTGTCGAAATCATCGGCCTGCATGGCGCGGGTGCCGTCCTTACGGAAAAGCCAACCCGACATCACCTCATCAAGCGCGTCCGAAACATGAGCTGGTGCCGCTGTCCGCGTCACAATCTCTGTTTCACCGTTGATTACCAAGTTATCATCAACTGGATCCGCGAATGCGCCCGTTGTCGTGATCAATGCCGCCGCAATGGCGCCTGTCAATATCCGCATGGAGTCCCTCCCAAGAGTTATGCGTTTAGCCGATTGCGATTGCTTTGGTCTCTTCATAGACCGAGCCATCGTCGTCATACCAAGTGAACTTGAACTCGCCGGCCTCCGGGACCTTTGCTTCAAACTCGAAATACGGGTTTGTAGAAATCGCAGGTTCCATGGTCACATCGACGACGTTCTCGCCGTTGAATTCACAGGTAAAGCGGTTGATGATCGAACGTGGAATGGCATTGCCTTCCTTGTCCTTACGCTGACCTGATTCCATCTTGTGGCTGATCAACGTCTTGATGGTGATACTATCACCAGCAGCCGCTTTTTTTGGTACTTTGACGCGGGGTTTTACACCAGATGCCATAATAATTCTCCTCAGGTCGATTTAGCCGCCGCAGCCGCCGATTGTTACTTTTACTGTGCTGGAAGCTTGAACAAATGATCCGTCCTCAAGCTTGGCAATGGCGACCACATCCTGCGTACCCGCAAGACGGATGCGCGTGGAAGCGGCACGCGAGGCAGCACCAGGGCCGAAATTGAACTGCGCCACACCCGGTGTCGGGTTGCCAGTTGCCAGCACCAGAATGGAGGCCGCTGTGTCAGAGGAAACCTCGATTGGCACAGTATTACCGTTTTCGGCGATCTCGGGCGCGGTCAGGGAGATATCACCCGAACCGATTTCCGCGCCACCTGTGAAGGCCGCAATTGCGTCTTCTGTGGCGGCCGACACGCGGACCGGCAGGCCAGCGATCAAAAGTGCGCCAGCGCCTGCTGCCATCACATCACGTCTTGTCATTTCCATTGTCATTCTCCTTCTTGCCCCGCAGCGCTGCGCGCCAGCAGGGATGGAATTAGTCTTTGAGCGTCACCAGATAAGCGACCACATCTTCGATTTGTTGCGCACTGAGCAGCGGGCCGAATGTCTCGGGGTCTGCTGCTTTGCCTGTGTAGGCATTGCCAGGACGCGTGAAGCCTTCGGTTTTGTAGAAGGACGGCATCATGCTGTCCTCGAACATAATCTTGGCGTTGGCTACGATCCCGCGCAGCTCCGCCTCGCTCCAGCGCTCACCCGCACCGTCAAGCATGGGACCAATCTCGCCATGAAACGGCACATCGGCCAGATCAGAGACCATATGACAGGCAACGCAGTTCCCTTGCCCCTTGTCGCCCACGATGATTCGACCATTGGCCGGATCGCCCGCTGTGCCACTTAGTGATTGCTCAACTGTACCATCTACGTAATTGACGGCTGTAGGCGCGATCTCTTCAGCAGCAACGGCAGATGCCGCGAAGCCTGCCGCGATTGCGGTTATTACGGAAATTCTCATGCGTCCTCCCAACGACTTGATTTGGTATACCGTAGCGCACTAATTCGTGAACAGGCAATATCAAATTCAGAAAATTGAATTTTATTATTTGAACTAGAAAATAACTGCACTATCGCGCTTTAATCGGCCTGCTCGGCGAACTTTCGTGCATGATAGCGCTGAAAGCTCTCCTCGCCGTTATAGCCTTCCTCGACAACCCAGTTCAGCATATTGAATGTTGTCCAGCGGCCAAACGCACCTGGCATCGTGGCCGCAGCGGCCTGCGCTGCAGAGGAACCCTCAGCAACCTCTGGCGGGAAAAACATGATCATCGGCGTAAACAACGCGCCCCACTTTTTCACCATGTCTTTTTCTGGCAATGTCTCGCCGTCAAAATCGGTCACCTCGAGATCACCAAACATATTGATCTGCACAACAAAGAAGTTCTCGGAAATATAGTCAGCGATCTCGTCGATCACAAAAACCTCCTCGTGCATCTTCTTACAATAGATACAGCCGCGCTGCTCGATCATCACCATCAGGCGCTTGCCCTCGTCGCGCGCCTCCGCCAGATCCTCCGAAAGGTCCAGAAACGTATCACGCATCCACGGCGCCTTGTGCAGGCCGTCATCGCCCAGCGTGGCCGCAGCCGCACCACAGGCCATCATGACCAAAGCGGCACCCGCTAATATCAACTGTCTCATCTATGTCTCCTCTCTGTTACCCCATCCGCATGAAGACGGGGAATGTCTCCAGCATCCACTGCGCGATGTGGTTCATGGAATTGGTCGCAATCAGCAGACCGAATATAATGAGCATCACGCCCATGCCTTTCTCAATCGCACCCAAGTGGCGGCGGAACTTGTGCATCCACCGCATGAATGGCCCGATGAACAAGGCCGCCACAATGAACGGCGCGGTCATACCTGCGCCATAAACGAACAAGAGCCAAGCCCCGGTGGCTGCTGTCTCCGCGCCTGCCGCTGTAAACAGGATCGCGGCCAACACAGGCCCCACACAGGGCGTCCAGCCAAAGGCGAATGCCAGCCCGATCACATACGCTCCGCCGTAGCTGACCGAAGCGGTGCTGCCCGTATCCGCCCGCAGTTGGCGGTAGAGGATACCAATGCGGATCACGCCCAGAAAATGCAGCCCCATCGCAATGATAATCGCGGCTGCGATCCAACGCAAAATATCGAAGTATTCGCGCACGACCTGTCCAAACAGTGTCGCAGCGGCGCCCAGCCCCATAAAGATGGTGATCACACCTGCAGCAAAACAGCATGCCGCCAGCACCGCCCGCCGGCGCGTTGCCCCGTCAATCTGCGCATCCGCTGAAATCTGGTTCATCCCGACCCCTGCAAGATAGCTCAGGTAGAACGGCACGATTGGCAGGATACACGGGCTGAGGAAGGACAAGAGCCCCGCAAACGCCGCGCCGAAAAAAGTAATGTCCATCATAAGCGCAGCCCAGCCTTGTTTTATTCACATATTCAGATTAAGTTATTTGTGAACCTTAGGTCAAATTGTCATGTCCCTCCACACCATCTTTTTCGCGGGGTTTTCCGCAGTCTTTCTGGCGCTGACAACGGCCACCGCAGCACCAGCCGAAACACGTCTTGTCATGGCGGAAGAAGACGGCTGTATCTGGTGCGCCCGCTGGAACGAGGAGCTGGGCGACATCTATCCCAAAACCGGCGCTGGAAAAGCCGCTCCGCTTCTGCGCATGGACGTCAAAGCCCCCCGCCCCGAGGGGCTGACCTTCGCACGCAGCCTGCACTTTACGCCAACTTTTGTCCTCATGGTCGACGGCGCCGAAGTATCGCGCATCGAGGGCTATCCCGGCGAGGATTTCTTCTGGGGTCTGCTTGAGCAGATGCTCACCAACGCAAATATTGCAATACCTGAATGATGCACTATTTCCCATTTCAGTCCAAAGCTGTTAGCGAGAGTTTGATAGAGCATGAACACCCAACCGCGCGAGATTATTGCCGCCCGCAACAAAAGCATCGGAGATAAGATGGGGCTGCCCGTTTTCGACACCAACATGTGCGCCGAGGATTTGGACAAGATGGCCACCAGCGCCGTTGAAGCCGCCAACTTTCTCAAAGCGATCAGCCACGAGGGCCGCTTGATGATTTTGTGCCACCTCGCATCGGGCGAAAAATCAGTAACCGAGCTCGAGACATTGCTCTCGGCGCGGCAGGCTGCGGTGTCCCAACAACTCTCGCGCTTGCGCCTCGAGGGGCTTGTTGTGCCCCGTCGCGATGGCAAAACAATCTTTTACCGGCTGGCGGATGACCGCCCCAAGCAGATCATGGAAGTCGTCTATGATCTGTTTTGCCGAAAAGACTAGATCGCACATCCCGTGCTCGAGCACCTGAGTGAGCCCGTTCTTGTTGCCCTGATCGGCCTGATCGGCGGGGTGTTTCTGGGGCTTGCTGCACGGATCGGGCGGTTTTGCACGTTAGGCGCGATCGAAGACCTCTATTATGGCGAAAACAGTTTACGCTTGGCCATGTGGGGCATAGCTGTCGGCACCGCAGTCCTGAGCAGTTATGCGCTGGCTGCG
Organism: uncultured Sulfitobacter sp.; assembly: GCA_913060815.1. GTDB lineage: Bacteria > Pseudomonadota > Alphaproteobacteria > Rhodobacterales > Rhodobacteraceae > Sulfitobacter. The sequence continues at coordinate 121,631 of CAJXSZ010000007.1, forward strand.
ACAGAGGTGCTTGATCTGTCCCAAACACTCTATTTGTCTCGCGCATGGAATCCGCTGAGCAGCATCGTCGGCGGTCTGATGTTCGGCTACGGCATGGCGCTTGCTGGCAACTGTGGCTACGGTGCGCTGGCCCGTTTGGGCGGCGGTGATCTGCGCTCTTTCCTGATTGTACTGGTGATGGGCATTAGTGCTTATGTCACCCTCAATGGGCCGCTGTCAGGTCTGCGCCTCTGGGCCTTTGGCGGTGCCGAGCCCGTGGGCCAAACACCCTCCTACGCCCATGCATTGGCTGGCATGAGCGGCCTGCCCGTGGCCGCCACAGGCATCACAATCGGCGCGCTCGTTTTGCTTGGCACACTTGCACGCCGCGATCTGCGCGCCAATCTCTCTTATGTGGTGTGGGGCGGCGTCGTGGGCCTTTGCATCACCGCAGGCTGGGCGGGGACATCTTGGGTCGCCGCCAACGGTTTTGCCGCTACACCAGTGGTCAGTCACACCTTCTCCGCACCACTGGGCGAAACGCTCATCTACACCATGACCTCGTCAGGCAACTATGTGACCTTCGGCACTGGTTCGGTCTTTGGCGTGGTCCTCGGCGCATTGCTGGGCAGCATGATCAAAGGGCACTTTCGCTGGGAGGCCTGCGACGATCCGAGAGAGTTGCGCCGCCAGATCCTCGGTGCTGCAATCATGGGTGCAGGCTCCGTCATCGCAGTCGGGTGTAGTGTAGGCCAAGGCCTGTCCGCAATGTCGGTTCTGTCCTTTGGCGCTCCCGTCACTCTCGCCTGTATCATGATCGGCGCCGCCATCGGCCTGCGGCAACTGATTTGGGGTTTCTCGCCCTTGGTCTAGGCACCAAGCCAATTCTTCATTTTTCCAATAAACTCATTCCATACCTTCCTACGTACACTTCCATTAAAATACACCCAAGCCAGTGGCGCTCCCCGCTCCTCCCGTGTATGCCCGCCGCACACCACCCAAATGCCGAAGGTTCGCCCATGAATATGTTGAAAATCGTCGCGGTGCCGATGCACAAAGAAGGTCGCAAATTTGTCGCCATCTTCGCCGCAATCACATTTGTACTGATGTTCATTTGGGAGCCGCTTTTCTGGCTCGGCGTGGGTGCCACGGTCTGGTGCTATTACTTTTTCCGCGACCCCGTGCGCATGATCCCGCAAGACGAAGGGCTGGTCATCTCGCCCGCTGACGGTGTTGTCTCGCTGATCGAACAGGTCACCCCCCCAGCGGATATGGAAATCGGCGACCAGCCCCTTACCCGCGTCTCGGTCTTCATGAACGTCTTTAACTGCCACGTGAACCGCGCGCCGATTGCAGGTAAAGTGGTTAATGTCACCTACCACCATGGCAAGTTTCTCAACGCGTCGCTGGACAAAGCAAGCATCCACAACGAGCGCAACTCGCTCACACTAGAGGCCGCAGACGGCACCCGCATCGGTGTGGTGCAAATCGCAGGGCTGGTGGCACGCCGCATCGTTTGCTTTGTTAAACCCGGCGATCAGATCAGCGCGGGCTTCCGTTTTGGCCTCATCCGCTTTGGCAGTCGCCTCGACATCTATCTGCCCCAAGGGGTGCAGCCGTTGGTCAGCGTCGGTCAAACGGCTGTGGCGGGCGAGACGATCCTCGCCGATCTCACTGCCCCTGCGCAGGCCCGCGTGTCGGTCCCTGAATGAGCACCGGCTCTCGCATAAAGCTGCGCCACATCGTGCCCAGCATGGTCACGGTCTTCGCCATCTGCTCTGGCATGACAGCCGTCCGGATGAGCCTCGAGGGCCGCACTGAGCTGGCCCTCTACTTCGTACTGCTCGCCGTGTTTCTCGACGCAGCCGACGGCAAACTGGCGCGCTTTCTCGACAGCGCCAGCCCCTTTGGCGCAGAGCTTGATACGCTGGCGGATTTCTTCAATTTCGGCATCGTACCGGGGATGCTGCTTTATAACACGCTTTATGTCGGTACCGATTTCGCCTCTCTTGGCTGGCTTTCCACGCTGGTGCTGGCGGTGTGCTGCGCGCTGCGGCTGGCGCGGTTCAACCTGTCCCTACGGGCAACAGATGTAGCACTCCAGAAGGACGACTACTTCGTCGGTGTACCTGCCCCTGCACTGGCTTGTCTCGCGCTTATGCCGATCTTCCTGCACCTGTGGGGCATGGAGAATACCGACTGGCCGGTTTTGCGCGCCATCTACATCATCGGCGTGGGGCTGCTCGCCGTGAGCACGATCCCGACGCTCTCGATCAAACATGCCAGCATCCGCCGCGCCCATCTGCCGTTTGCAATTGTGGGGGCTGTGGTATTGGTCGTCTGTCTGATGGCCTACACATGGCCCACGATGATTGCGGTCAATTGTCTCTATCTGGCGTCCTTGCCCCTGTCCTATCGGGCCTACCGGCGCAGCCTGTGACATAGCCGTAATCAAGGCTTTGGCCTGCGCGCCAAGCTGTTATACTAGCGCCATGACTTAACAAGGACCGCCCCATGCGCTTTGACCCTCAATTGGCCGAAATCCGCTTTGGCTGTGGCTTGTCGCCGATGGTGGCACCGCCCTCTTCGGTGCAAGAGATGATGGCAAGCTTGAGCGCGCCCGACACGGTCGCCCTGCAGTTCCCTATTGAGGATTTCAACAAGTTTCAGGACCGCCTTGCCGAATTTCAGCGGCAAACTCTGATCCGCCGCAAAAACCGTGGCTCTCCGGAGGCACTGGCAGCAAAGAAAGCCCGCCGCGTGCTTAACAAGGAGGCACGCATCGCGCATGTGGCTTGGATGGGCCAACATCTGAACCGTTGGGTCGCTACCGACACCCCTCTGCGTGAAAGGCTTAGCTTTTTTTGGGCCAACCATTTCACGACCGCAGGTAAGGGAGGCCTCATGCGCCGAGCCGTCTCGCCTTACATGCAGACAGCGATCCGCCCGCATCTGACAGGGCTTTTCGAAAACTTGCTTATCGCCGCGGTCCTCCACCCCGTGATGATTAAATACCTTGATCAGGACCGCTCGGTGGGGCCTAATTCCGTTCATGCCGCACGAGGTGGAAAGTTCACCGATGTGAACGAAAACCTCGCCCGCGAAGTGATGGAGTTGCACACGCTCGGTGTCGGCGGCCCCTATACGCAAACGGACGTGCGCGAGTTGGCTGAACTGCTCACAGGCTTAGCCGTCGCCAAACCCATGCGCCTCAACTTTCGCAAAAACATGTCCGAGCCGGGCAGTGAGACGGTGCTGGGCCGCACCTATGGCGGCGACAACGCAAATATCAATGATGTGAAAGCCGTGCTGCGCGATCTTGCGCGCCATCCTGCGACCGCGGCGCATTTGGCACGCAAACTCGCTGTGCATTTCACCGCCGACAACCCCGATCTCGATCTGGTTGCCACTCTTGAGGCCCGATACCTTGAAACACGAGGCGATCTGGGAGCAGTGACCGAGGCGCTGCTGAAACACCCTGCCGCATGGGCCCCGGAGCGCAAAAACGTCAAACCCGCCTTTCACTATGTTGCTTCTGCCCTGCGCGCCCTGGCCGTAGACCCCGCCGCGATCAACGCACTGGACGAACGCGACGCACGGCGCATGTTTATCCGCCCGATGGGGCAGATGGGGCACCTTTGGCAAAAGCCCAGTGGCCCCGATGGCCTGCCCGAAGAAGATACTGCATGGATTGCCCCTCAGGGCATTGCTACGCGCCTGCAATGGGCGATCACCATCCCGCAGATGCTCATGGCCGATTTGCCCGACCCGCGCGAGTTTGTGGGCGCAGCTCTTGGCGACACCGTGCCGCCCGCTGTAAAATTCGCCGCCAAAGCAGCCGAGACGCGGCAGGACGGGATCGGCCTGATCCTCGCCTCACCCGCGTTTCAAAGGACGTGAGATTATGACCCAAAGCCTCAACCGCCGCGCTTTTCTAAGCCGCTCCGCGCTGCTCGGCTGCTCGCTCGCCGCCAGCCCACTGGTTACCCCTGTCAGCCTTGCAGCGACAGGAGGCGAGAACCGCCTCGTCCTGATCCTGCTGCGTGGCGGCATGGACGGTCTGGACGTGGTGCGCCCCTACGGCGATCCCGCCTATGCCGCACTGCGCGGTGCGCCAAAGCTTGGCGGTGACGAGGGGGCGATAGACCTCGACGGCTATTTCGCGCTGCACCCCGCCTTGCGCAATCTGATGCCGCTGTGGAACGCGCGCCAGCTCGGCTTTGTGCACGCTGTCTCTACCCCCTACCGCGACAAGCGAAGCCATTTTGACGGCCAAGACCTGCTTGAGGCTGGAATAGCGACACTGGATGGGGGCACCTCCCGTGACGGCTGGCTCAACCGCGTGGTGCAACACATGCCGAATGCACATTCCGAGACGGCCTATGCCATAGGGCGCGATCAAATGGCGGTTCTGAACGGCCCCGCAGACGTTCAGCGCTGGTCTCCCGAGGCCGACCTGATCCTCAGCCCGCAAGCGATCAAACTCGCCAGTCTGATCATGCAGGACGACCCCCAATTCGCCGATTCCTTTGCCCAAGCATTGCGCATCGCAGACAGCGATGGCGATGCAGTAGCTCTTCCGCAGGGCGATGACGACATGCAGGGCGCTGCTATGGCAATGATGAACGAGCCACGAAAAAACAAAGGCAAAGAGATCCAGCGCGTTGCCGAGTTCACGGGCAAGCGTCTGCGCGAGGACACGCGCATCGCGTCTTTCTCGATAAACGGCTGGGACACACATCAGGCCCAAGACCGCACCCTGCCCCGCACGCTTGCCCGCCTTAGCGACGCGATCCTTACGCTGCAAAACACGGTGAAAGGCCCGATCTGGAACAAGACCACGGTGGTAGCCGTGACAGAATTTGGCCGCACTGCAAGGATCAACGGCTCTGGCGGGACGGATCACGGCACGGGCGGGCTGATGGTGCTGGCGGGCGGTGCCTTGCGCGGGGGCCGTGTGGCAGGCGACTGGCCTGGTCTGTCGGAGGCCGCGCTGTTCGAGCGCCGCGATCTGATGCCCACCCGCGATCTGCGCAGCTATCTGGGCTGGATCCTGCACAGCCAGTTCGGGATTCCTCGGTCCACGCTGGAGCGTGACATCTTTCCCGACCTCGATCTCGGGTCCGATCCCAAACTGCTCCACCTCTAACTAAAAAGGGCCGCCCCTTCGGGCGACCCTTAACAATCTAAAAAGCGGTTGGCTTAGCCCACCAACTCCAGACCGGAGAAGAAATACGCGATCTCTTCCTTGGCTGTCTCTGGCGCGTCGGAGCCGTGTACGGAGTTTTCGCCAACTGATTCCGCGAACTCGGCGCGGATCGTGCCTGCTTCGGCATCTGCTGGGTTCGTGGCACCCATAACTTCACGGTTCTTTGCGATGGCGTTCTCGCCTTCCAGAACCTGTGCAATGATTGGCGCGGAGGCCATGAATTCGCACAGCTCGTCATAGAAAGGACGCTCGGCGTGCACTTTGTAGAACTCGCCCGCCTGCGCTTTTGTCAGGTGGATGCGCTTGGATGCGACGATACGCAGACCTGCGTCTTCGAATTTCTTGGCGATTGCGCCTGTGAGGTTACGCTTTGTTGCGTCGGGTTTGATGATCGAGAATGTGCGCTCAAGAGCCATGGGTCGTCTCCATTTAGGTGTTAATTTGGGCGCTCCCTAACATGGCCCCACAGGCTTGGAAAGCTGTGATTGACGCGCCCCTCGCGATGGTTCAAACGCACCCCATGCTTAGAATTTCCGAGATCAACTATTCCGTCGAAGGCCGCCCCCTGTTTGAGGAGGCCAGCGCCGTCATTCCCGAGGGTCACAAAGTGGGCCTTGTGGGCCGCAACGGCGCGGGCAAAACCACGCTGTTTCGCATCATCCGCGGAGAGCTGGGGCTGGACGCAGGCGAGCTGATCCTGCCGTCGCGCGCCAAGATCGGCGGCGTGGCCCAAGAAGTGCCAAGTTCGGAGACCTCCCTCATCGATACGGTGCTGGCCTGCGACACCGAACGCGCCGCCCTGATGGTTGAGGCAGAAACCGCCACTGATCCCACCCGCATCGCCGACATCCAAGCGCGCCTTGTGGACATCGACGCATGGACCGCCGAGGGCCGCGCCTCCTCGATTCTAAAGGGTCTTGGTTTCGACGACTACGACCAGACGCAGCCCTGCTCGGCCTATTCAGGCGGCTGGCGGATGCGTGTGGCCCTTGCAGGTGTGCTTTTTTCCGAGCCTGACCTGCTGCTGCTCGACGAGCCGACCAACTACCTCGATCTCGAGGGCGCGCTCTGGCTTGAGAACTATCTGGCCAAATACCCCCACACGGTCCTCATCATCAGCCACGACCGCGGCCTGCTGAACCGCGCCGTGGGCGGCATCCTGCATCTCGAGGACCGCAAGCTCACCTACTACCAAGGCAACTACGATCAATTCGCCAAAATGCGTGCCGAGAAACGCGCGCAACTGTCGGCGGCGGCCAAAAAGCAGCAGGCGCAAAAGGCCCATATGCAAGCCTTCGTGGACCGCTTCAAAGCCAAAGCATCCAAAGCCAAACAGGCGCAATCGCGCATGAAAGCGCTTGAGAAGATGGTGACCATCACCCCGCCAGAGGAAGCGGCGCGCAAAGTGTTCACCTTCCCGCAGCCCGATGAGCTGTCGCCGCCCATCATCAGCATCGAAGGCGGCTCTACGGGTTATGACAATGGCGTGCCCGTGCTCTCGCGTCTCAACCTGCGCATTGACCAAGACGACCGCATCGCCCTTCTGGGCAAGAACGGTCAGGGCAAATCAACGCTCTCGAAACTGCTGAGCAATCGTCTGGTTCTCTTTGAAGGCAAAGCGATCAACTCCAACAAGCTGCGCATCGGGTTCTTCGCCCAGCACCAAGTGGACGAGCTGATCATCGACGAGACGCCGCTACAGCACATGATCTCTGCCCGCCCCGGTGTGATGCAAACCAAGCTGCGCGCACAACTTGCTGGTTTCGGCCTCGGCCCTGATCAAGCAGACACCGCCGTGGGCCGCTTGTCGGGTGGGCAAAAAGCACGCCTGTCGCTGCTGCTCGCCACCCTCGACGCGCCACACCTGCTGATCCTCGACGAGCCGACGAACCACCTCGACATCGAGAGCCGCGAGGCGCTGGTCGAAGCGCTTACCCGCTATTCGGGCGCTGTGATCCTCGTGAGCCACGACATGCACTTGCTGTCCATGGTCGCGGACCGCTTGTGGCTCGTGTCCAACGGCACCGTGAAACCCTATGAGGAGGACCTCGAAGCATATCGCAAGATGCTGCTAACGGTCGAGAAACCCGTCAGCAAGAATGCCCGCCCCAAAGTCGAGGCACCCAAGGAAAAGAAGGCCAGCCGCGACGAGATCCTCGCGCTCAAGGCCGAGGTCCGTACCTCCGAAGCGCGCGTAACAAAGATCAACGAGATGCGCGACAAGCTCGCCAAGAAACTTGCCGATCCTGCGCTTTATGAGAAAGACAAGGTCGGCGAGCTGGAAGTCTGGAACAAGAAATACGCCGAAGTAATGACAGCGCTCGACCGCGCAGAGAGCCTGTGGATGGACGCCGCAGGGAAGCTTGAGAAGGCCCAGAAATGATCCTTGATACCGCTTATATGATCACCGCGTTCGTGACGCTGTTGGTGGTTATCGACCCCATCGCGATTGCGCCGCTGTTTCTGGCCATGACCCCGAATATGACCGGCGCACAGCGTGAGCGGATCGCCCGCCGCGCCGTGCTCGTTGCTGGCCTGATCCTTGTGGTTTTTGCCTTTGCTGGCAAAGCGGTCCTTGATTTCATTGGCATTTCAATGGCGGCTTTCCGTGTGGCGGGCGGCGTCCTTCTCTTTCTCACCGCCCTCGACATGCTTTTCGAGCGGCGCACGAAGCGGCGCGAGGACACCACCGAGGCCGATCCCGACCATGAGGATCCAAGTGTCTTTCCCCTCGCCATCCCGCTCATCGCAGGGCCCGGCGCCATCGCTTCCGTCATCCTGCTCATCGGGCGCAAACCCGGCGGTGAAGGGCTCCTGATTGTTTTGACGATTACCGCAATCGTATTGTTCTTTATGTATGTCATGCTGCGGCTGTCCAGCCGCCTCGAGCAGGCCATGGGCAAAGTCGCGATCAACGTGTTCACCCGTATTTTCGGTATGCTGCTGGCCGCGCTCTCGGTGCAATTCGTGCTCGACGGGCTGGCCGAGTTCGGCTTTGTCACACCGCTTGGATAACGGCTGCGCGCTCCTATATTGAGGGCAGAGCAAAGGAGCCGCCCATGCAGAGCCTCACATCAGACAACATCGCAAGCCTGATTTATCTGGTGCTTCTGGGTTGCGCCGTGGCGGGCTGGTTCTTTGTCTCTGGACGGGAAAAGATCGGCAAATCGTTGCAAATGGCTGCCGTCTGGGCGTTTATCTTTCTTGGCGTGGTCGCAGGCTATGGCCTGTGGAACGACGTACAGCGTCAGACCACAGGCGGCCAGATGTTGCAGGTGGGCGAAGGACAGATCGTCGTGCCACGCCAGCGTGACGGGCATTACTACCTCACCCTTGCACTCAACGGTGAAAACATCCGCTTTGTCGTGGACACGGGCGCATCTGACATGGTGCTGACCCGTGCGGATGCCGCCCGCGCAGGCCTCGATCCTGACAGCCTCAACTTCATCGGCATTGCCAATACGGCCAACGGACAGGTGAGAACCGCACCTGTGCGCATCGACACCGTGCGCTTGGGCGACATCACCGACACGAACGTCTTTGCCTCGGTGAATGACGGCGAGATGTTCGGCTCGCTGCTGGGCATGCGCTACCTCGAGAAATGGGGCAGTATCCAGATCGCCGATGGCGAGTTGCGCCTGATCCGCTAGATCAGGGCCATCCGCTCTGCCCGTTCAGGATCCGGGAATGGACGGTAGAGCGCGACGTCAACCGTTCCCACCATCTGGTGCACGGTGGTATAGAGCCGCTCCACGCCTGTCTCGGAAGACGCGGTAAAGCGGAACGCTTCATCAAGCTGGGTCATATTCTCGACCTCGATCTCAAGCAGAAAGTCACGCGACTGCGGCGCACCAAACCCCAGCTTGCGACGGCACAAGCGCCACGACAGGATCACGCCGTTGGATTGCAAATGCCCCATCCACGCCTCCACTGCAGCGGCAAAGGCCAACGCTTTGGACGTGTCACGCAGATCAATCGAACAGTGATAGAGGTTCATAAAAGCTCCCGAGAAGTCTCTCGGGGCCAGCTTGTCAGAACAATGCTACCAAAGGATTAAGCGCCGCAATTGTTGCGCTACTCCCTCCGATGCCCTAGCGATGAATTATGTTTGATTTTCTGTTTGCGCCCGCCCTCATCTTCGCGATTACCTTCGCTCAGGGCAGCGATATCAGCGAAACCACTCTATCCTTTGAGCAAGATGCGCTTGTGTGTTTGCGCGCTCCTTACGAGCCGTGCCAGACAGACAAATGCGCAACGATCAACGAGGGGCAGCTTGCCCTGGATATCCAGACCGATACTTCTGCCAAGACCATAATATTCTCGCGCGAAATCCCCGACCCAGACAGCGGCCGTATCCGCACTGCGCAGCTTATCGGAGAATGTGCACAGGTCAGCCCGCGCTCCGCTGTAAGGTTTCAAAAATCAGACCAGCGCCGATACAGTGTTTTTTTAAAGCTCGCCAACCGTACGCCGCTCTAGGCCTCCGCCTTTTTCTCCCAACGCCCGTCCTCATTGGCCCAATACTGCGCCGCGACCCCTTCGGCTACAAGCGCCTTCCATTGGCCGCGCGCATGGCTCAGGGCCGCATCGTCATAGCCGTCAAACAGGATGCACACCCGCTCCATCGCGGTGACATCGGCGGCGGTGACAGGTGCAGACTGCACCGCCATCACACATTGCGCGTCGTTGAGGTTTTGCGCGCCCGTGCCCAGCAAGATCGGCTGGTCTGCGTCCTGCGGCCCACCCTCAAGCCCGTGGGGCAGGAAACTGCCCTCAGGCCCCAGCCAGAGCGCTGCATCCAGCGCCTCCAGCCCTGCTCGGTCCGTGCCCCGCACCGCCACATTCCAACCCGCCGACAGCGATTTTTCCAACAGCATGCGCAGCACCCCCTCCAAGGGCTGGCCGCGCAGCTGATAGAACATGGCAACGCCCATCAAAGGTTTACTCCGCCTCGTAATTATCTGCGATCAAACGATTAAGCGAGGCCACACCCCAACCCGTTGCCCCTACTGGCGCCAACGCCGTCGCCGTCTTGACCGAAGCCACACCCGCGATATCGAGGTGGATCCACGGGCAATCCTCTTTCACGAACCGCTGCAAGAATTGCGCCGCCGTGATCGAGCCCGCCGCAGGGCCGCCGATGTTCTTCATATCCGCAATGCGGCTTTTCAGAAGATCATCATAGGCCTGCCCCAGCGGCATACGCCACGCGCCCTCGCCCTCGGCTTCCGCCGCCTTGAGGAAATCGTTGCAGAACGAGGTGTTGTTGGAGAACACGCCCGCATTCTCGTGGCCAAGCGAAGTAATGATTGCACCCGTCAGAGTGGCCAAATCAATCATCGCAGCGGGCTTGTATTCCTGCTGCGCGTACCACATCACATCACACAGCACCAAACGCCCCTCAGCGTCCGTGTTGAGGTTCTCGATCGTGTCGCCCTTCATGGAGACCACCACATCGCCGGGGCGCGAAGCGTTTCCGGAGGGCATGTTCTCGACGATGCCCACAAGCCCGACAACATTGGCCTTCGCGCCGCGCAGTGCCAGCGTGCGCATCACGCCTGCCACCACGGCAGAGCCGCCCATATCCATCGTCATATCGCCCATACCAGCACCGGGCTTGAGCGAGATGCCGCCCGTGTCGAAGACAACGCCTTTACCAACCAGCGCGAGCGGAGCCTCGCCCTTTTTGCCACCTTCCCAGCGCATAACCACGACATAGGACGGGCTGACAGAGCCTTGACCTACGGACAAAAGTGTTCGCATTCCGAGCTTTGCGAGCGCTTCTTCATCCAGCACCTCAACCTTCAGCCCCAGCGCCTCCATCTCCTTGAGCCGCTCTGCGTAATTGGTGGTGGTAAGGATATTCGCAGGCTCATTGGTCAGATCACGGCACATATGCGCCCCCTCGGCTACGGCGAGCAGCGGCTTGCAGGCCGCTTCGAGTTCATCAGGTTTGCCGCTCATGACCAGCACCGCTCCGCTGCGTGTGCTCTCGGCGGTTTTATGATCCTCGAACGCGTAATCGCGCATGGCGAGGCCATAGACGACATCCTCGGCCTTGCGCAGTGTCGCGCAGATCACCAGCATATCGGCTTTGCCGCCACGGGTTTTCGCCAGTGATGCCCCCGCCTTACGCGCTGGCACTCCCTTCGCATTCCGCTCAAGACGCACGATATCCACAGCATCCGCCAACATACCTGCGGGATAGGCCATGCTCACCACATCACCGTCGCTCAATTTCCCCCAACGCTCACTCTCAAGCAGACGCTCCACAGCGCCCTTGGTCAAACGGTTCACGCGGCGCGCGGCGAGGTCCATTTTGCCCTCACCGTCCACAAACACCGCCACACGCCCCACATGGGTCGCGATCGCATCAAGGTCGGTCTCGGAGAAGGATATCGGGGTCAGTTTGGTCATGCTCGGTGCCTCTTATCTATGTTTCGCCACAAGACTTAGCGTGGCACCGCCACCAAGGCCAGATATGAGTTTCAAGCGCTCTGCAATTAGGGTAAACTCTGCGAAATGCCGTAAGAGCTTGCAACAGGGGGAATCAGAGTGGCAAAGTTCGACCGCTATATGCTGTCGCAGCTTTTGGTGCTGTTCGGGTTCTTCGCGCTGGTACTGGTGGCGATTTTCTGGATCAACCGTGCAGTTGTGCTGTTCGACCGCCTGATCGGGGACGGCCAGAACGCGCTGGTCTTTCTGGAATTCACCGCACTTGGCCTGCCCAAACTCATCGCAACCGTTTTGCCCATCGCGACCTTTGCTGCATGCGTCTATGTGACCAACCGCATGACATCGGACAGCGAATTGACGGTACTGCAAGCGACAGGGGCCAGCCCATGGAAGCTGGCCCGACCCGTTCTGGTGTTCGGCCTCTGTGTCACTCTCGGGATGGCAACGCTCAGCAACCTACTGGTGCCCATGGCCCAAGAGCAGCTGCGTGAGCGTGAGCGCGACATCGCCCAGAACGTCACCGCGCGCCTGCTGACCGAGGGGACGTTCCTGCACCCCACCGAACAGGTCACCTTTTATACCCGCGTGATTGATGACGACGGCGTGCTGCGCGATGTCTTCCTTTCGGACCGCCGCAACCCTGACGAGGGGATTATCTATACCGCCGCCGAGGCCTACCTTGTACGCAACGACGAGGCGACGACCCTGATCATGGTCGACGGTCTGGCCCAGCGGCTGGAGCGGGATGGTTTGCGCCTTGCGACCGCGAAATTCGCCGACTTCTCTTTCGACATCTCCACCCTAATGCGCAGCAATGAGGTGGCAATGGTCCGCATCAACGATCTGACCACGCCTGCGCTACTCGGCAGCTGGCGCACATTGGAAGAACAATCGGGCCGTAGCGCAGGCGCCATTGCAGAAGAGCTACACACGCGTATCGCGCAACCGCTCTTTTGCACCATCGCGGCACTTATCGGCTTTACGACACTGCTCATCGGCGGGTTTTCGCGCTTTGGCGTCTGGCGCGAGATCGTGATGGCGTTCGGGCTATTGATCCTTCTCGACGGGCTCCGCGGGACACTGTCCTCAACGGTGGTGGACAATGCTGCACTCTGGCCACTGATGTACTTGCCCTCTGTTCTTGGCGCTGCGATCGCCACACTCATGCTGCTGCACGCGGCCAATCCAGGCTGGCGCGCGCGCTTTAAAAGACAGGCGGTGACGGCATGACCCTGCACCTCTACTTTGCGCGCCGCTTTGCTATGAGCTTTCTGCTGATCACGGCGATCCTGTTCGTCCTGATCGCCTTGACGGGTTTGCTGGAAGAAGCGCGGCGCGATTATGTCGACAGCGTCACTTTCCGCGATCTGCTGCGCCTTACGTTGCTTAACGCTCCCCAGACCATCAACGTCATCCTGCCGCTTAACATGGTGCTGGCGACGGTCGTGCTGTTTCTGGCAATGGCCCGCTCGTCCGAGATGGTGATCACCCGCGCCGCTGGCCGCCCTGCACTCAAGACGTTGATCTCGCCCGTTGTGGTGGCCTTTATCATCGGTCTGATGGCCGTCGGCATGTTCAACCCCATCGTCGCCGCCACCTCCAAGGAATACGAACAGACGTCCCAGAGTTTCCGCAGCGGCGGCGCGTCTACCCTGTCGATCTCGGATGAAGGGCTTTGGCTGCGTCAAGGTACGGCCGAGGGCCAGACCGTCATCCGCGCATGGCGCTCAAATACCAACGGCTCCGTGCTTTATGACGTGACCTTTATCACCTATATCCCAGACGAAGGTCCCGTGCGTCGGATCGAGGCCGAGAGCGCAGCCCTTGGCGCAGACGGTTGGCAGCTGCGCCAAGCCAAGTCATGGCCCCTGCAAGCGGGCGTGAATTCCGAGGGCAATGCACAGACATTCGATACGCTCACCATTCCTTCTACCCTGACAGCGGACCGCATCCGCGACAGCTTTGGCAAGGCGGGGGCAATCTCGGTCTATGATCTGCCCGCCTTCATCCAGCAGCTCGAATTTTCGGGCTTCTCACCGCGCCGCCATCAGGTCTGGCTCCAGTCAGAGCTGGCGCGGCCCCTGTTCCTGATTGCGATGGTTCTTGTTGCGAGCGCCTTCACCATGCGCCATACCAGATCTGGTGGTACAGGTGTGGCTGTACTGTCCGCAGTGTTGTTGGGGTTCGGTTTGTATTTCATCCGTAGTTTTGCACAAATCCTTGGCGAAAACGGGCAGATACCTGTTTTATTGGCCGCTTGGGCACCGCCTGTGGCCGCGATTCTGCTCGCACTTGGCCTTCTGCTACACCGCGAGGACGGCTAGATGTTGCGGTATCTCCTCATCCTGCTGCTGAGCGTCCTGCCCCTGCAAGGCTTTGCCCAAGACACTGACGCCGCCCTTCTGGTGGCCGATCAGCTTTATATCACCCGCGAACGCGAATTGGTGGCCTCTGGCAATGTTGAGGCTTTTCAGAATGGCGTGCGGCTGCGCGCCTCCGCAATTCGCTATGATCAAACGACGGGCAGCCTGAAGATCGAAGGGCCGATCACGTTGACCGAGGGCGAGGATACCGTGATCCTTGCCGACGCTGCGCAACTTGATGCGGATATGCGCAACGGCATCCTGCGCGGTGCGCGATTGGTGCTGAACGAACGGTTACAGCTTGCAGCAGCCCAGATCGACCGCGTGGATGGCCGCTATAGCCAGCTCTACAAAACTGCCGTCACCTCCTGCCGCATATGCGAGGACGGCTCCGCGCCACTTTGGCAGATCAGGGCCAAGCGCGTGATCTACGACGAGATGGACGAACAGCTGTATTTTGACGAGGCCCAGTTCCGCATCGGCAACATGCCTGTGTTCTATCTGCCGCGCCTGCGCCTGCCCGGCCCAACTGTGGAGCGCGCAACGGGCTTTCTGACCCCCTCTATCCGCACCACATCCAATCTCGGCATCGGGCTCAAACTCCCCTACTTCATCAAGCTGAGCGAGAAGCGCGACCTGACGCTGACGCCGTATTTCTCCAGCTCGACCAAAACGCTCGAGCTGCGCTACCGCCACGCCTACCGCAACGGTCGCATCCAGTTTGATGCCGCCGTGACCGAGGATGATCTGCGCGAAGGCGAGACACGTGGTTATGTGTTTGGCCGCGGTCTGTTTGCGCTGCCGCGGGACTTCACGCTCTATTTCGCCATCGAAAGCGTGAGCGATGACGGCTATCTCGAAAGCTACGGCTATTCCGATGCCGACCGCCTGCGCTCAGAACTCACAGTGACCCGTGCGCGCCGCGACGAATACGTTCGCGCCAGCTTTTACAATTTCCGCTCCCTGCGCGATGACGAGGTGAACGAGACTTTGCCCACCCTCGTGCTCGACGGCGAATACGAGCGGCGCTTTTTCCCGCTCCGCTTTGGCGGCGAAATCCGCACTCGGATGGTTGCCCACAGCCATAATCGCATCTCGACACTCAACGTGGACAGCGACGACGCCGATGACATTGTCGACGGTCTGGATGTGGCGCGCGTCAACGCGAGTGTCGACTGGCTGCGCAGCTATACTTTCGCAAGCGGCCTGCGCAGCGATACAACCATCGGCTTGGCCTTTAACGCCTTCCAGATCTCGCAAGATTCCACGACCCCCGATGACCCGAGCGAGCTGACCCCCCACGCAGCCATCGCCCTTCGCTACCCGCTTTCCAAAACAACAGCCGCAGGCATCAGCCATATTCTGGAGCCTGTCGCGCAGCTGAGCTGGACGGGCGGTAGCCGCCTCGACATTCCGAACGAGGAAAGCACCCGCGTCGAGTTTGATCAGGGCAACCTGCTGAGCCTGTCCCGCTTTCCCCGTGCCGACCGCCGCGAGCGCGGAGCCATGGGCGCCGTTGGTCTGGGCTGGTCACGGTTCGACCCGAAAGGCTGGGACACCCAACTGAGCATGGGACAGGTGTTTCGCGAAGACAAAGACAGCGACTTTTCCAATTCCTCAGGCCTTAGCGGCCTGTCCTCGGACTTCCTGCTCGCAGGCCAGATCAGCACCGGCGATGCGCTGATCCTGACGGGGCGCAGCCTGATCGACGACGATTTGACCATCACCAAGGCCGAACTGCGTGGCGAATACGGATTTCAGCGGGGCCGCATCGGCGGCTCCTATGTCTGGCTCGAAGAAGACAGCTTTGAAGACCGCGACAGCGAAGTCTCCGAAGTTACCCTTGATGGCAGCTATGACATCAACGGCTTCTGGACGGCCTCGGCCAACTGGCGCTATGATGTGGCATCCGACCGCGCTGCCACCGCAGGCCTCGGCTTGCGCTACGAGAACGAGTGTGTGACCCTTAACTTGAGCGTCAAACGCCGCTATGCAACCTCAACCAGTGTTGAGCCCTCGACCGATTTCGGCTTTAACGTCGGTCTGCGGGGCTTCTCCGCTGATACCGGAACAGAAAGATACGTCCGCTCATGTTCAAACTAAAATCTGCCCTCGCCGCTGCTGCATTTGTTGGTGCCCTCGCGGGACCCGCTGTTGCGCAGAATATGTTCGCGCCCGTGGCCACTGTGAACAATAGCGTGGTCACCGAATTCGAGGTAGGGCAGCGCATCCGTTTCCTTCAGGTTCTCAACGCAGGTGATGCCAACCGCAAAGCAGCCATCGAGAGCCTGATCAACGAGCGTTTGCGCGCCGAAGCGATCCGCGACGCGGGCCTCGTGTTGACGGATGCAAACATCAACGACGCGCTTGAGGAATTTGCAGGCCGTGCAAACCTGTCGCGCGCCGAATTCACCACCGCCCTTGGCCGCGCAGGGATCGAGCCTGAAACATATCGCGATTTCGTCCTCAACGGCGTGTCATGGCGCGAGTTGATCCGCGCGCGGTTTGGCCCGCGGGTTAACATCACTGACACAGACGTGGACCGCGAAATGTCACGGCAGGCCGGCGCCTCGTCCAACATCCGCGTGCTCGTGTCCGAGATCATCATTCCCGCGCCACCACCCCAAGCGGCCCGCGTTGCAGCCATCGCTGAAGAAATCTCCGAGACAACATCCATCGATCGCTTTTCCCAATACGCACGCCAGTACTCTGCCACCGCCTCGAAGGGCGCAGGCGGGCGTCTGCCATGGCAATCGCTCACCGATTTGCCGCCTGCGCTGACGCCTCTGCTGCTGGCGCTCGCACCGGGTGAGGTGACGCGCCCCCTGAACATCCCCAATGCGGTGGCCCTGTTCCAACTGCGCGACATCGAAGAGACGGCAAAGCCGACAAAGACCTATTCCGAGATCGAATATGCTGCCTATTACATGGCGGGGGGCCGCTCTCCCGAGACGCTGCAACAGGCTGCCAATCTCAAAGCGCAAGTAGACGTGTGTGATGATCTATACACCTACGCCAAAGGCCAGCCCGCCAGCGTGCTGGACCGTGAAACGGTTGCCCCTTCTGCCCTGCCCACCGACTTTGCCATTGAGCTGGCCAAAATGGACGCAGGCGAAGTCTCCACCGCACTTACACGCTCTGATGGTCAGGCGCTGGTCTTCCTGATGCTCTGCGGCCGCACGGTCGATGCGGGCGAAGGCGTTACCCGTGAGCAGGTCGCCGCATCCATCCGCCAGCGCCTTCTGTCTGGATATGCCGACCGCCTGCTGGACGAGCTGCGCAGCGAAGCCCGCATCAGCCTCAAATGAAGCCGATTGTTGTGACCTGTGGTGAACCCGCAGGCATCGGTCCCGAGGTTGCCGCCCGCGCATGGGCGGCCCTCGCCGATCGTGTCCCGCTGGTCTGGCTCGGCGATGCGCGCCACCTGCCCGAGGGCACACCACATCAGGTCATCTCGGATGCATCCGAGGCGGCAGAGATTAGCGCCAACCGCCTGCCCGTCCTGCACCACCCGTTTGCGGGTGCGGCGACCGCAGGCCAGCCCGACCCCGCCAATGCGCAAGGCGTCATCGACGTGATCGCCCGCGCGGTTGATCTGGTGACCTCTGGTCAGGCCTCCGCCATCTGCACCGCCCCGATCCATAAAAAGGCGCTCAAAGACGGCGCAGGTTTCGCCTATCCGGGCCATACGGAATACCTTGCCGCACTTGCCGGTGATTGCGATGTTGTGATGATGCTGGCATCCGACCAGCTCCGCGTTGTGCCCGCCACGATCCATATCGCCTTGGCAGACGTCCCCACGGCGCTGACACCCGCGCTGCTGCGCCGCACGGTGGAGATCACACACACCAGCCTGCAAACCCAATTCGGCATTTCCGCGCCGCGCATCGCCATCGCTGGGCTTAACCCCCATGCGGGCGAAGGCGGCGCGATGGGGCAAGAGGAGCTGTTATGGATCAACCAGCTCGTCCTCGACATGCAGGCCGAAAGTTACACGCTGCGCGGTCCTCTGCCCGCCGACACCATGTTCCACGCCGCTGCCCGTGCGCAGTATGACGCCGCCATTGCCATGTACCATGACCTGTCTCTTATACACATCTGACGCTGCCGACGATCGACTCTGTGTAGATCTCGGT
>CAJXSZ010000008.1 GCA_913060815.1 uncultured Sulfitobacter sp.
GAGATTTCTGCCTGTCTCGTGGGCTCGGAGATGTGTATAAGAGACAGGCCCTCAAGGATCGAAGTGGGCGCGATGCTGGAGACGCCGAGTTTGGCCTTTGCGCCTGACAAATTCTTTGAGGAAGTCGGATTTTTGTCTATCGGGGGCAATGATCTTAAGCAGTTCTTCTTTGCCGCCGACCGTGAGAACGAGCGGGTGCGCAAGCGGTATGACACGCTCAACCTCAGCTTCCTTAGCTTTCTGGAGGGGATTGTGCAGCGCTGTGAGGCAACGCAAACGCCGCTGTCATTCTGTGGTGAGGATGCGGGGCGGCCTGTTGAGGCGCTGTGCCTTGCTGCTATCGGGTTCCGTTCGCTGTCGATGCGGCCAGCTTCTATCGGTCCGGTAAAGAGCCTGTTCTCACGATGTGATCTGACAGAGGTGCGCAAGCTCATTGATCAGGCGCGCGCGCAGGGGGATATGTCCGTGCGAGGCGCAGTCACCGCCTACGTGAAGGCGCAGTACTAGTCGCTCGAACTGTCCACATGAGGTATGCCTGCTTTTGTGTTGTTAGAATTGGACAAATTTGCTTATCCACAGGCCGTCATTTTGCCTTGGTGGCTGGCGCGTAGTGGTCTTTAGAACTGTGCGCAGCCCATTAGGGCGGCACTGTCCTCTTTGGCGACAAAGATCGGTGGCTTGTCTTGCAGGCGGAATTGACATGGCTCATGGAACACTTTGATCAGGGGTGCAGACGCGCTGGCAGCGATGGCGCGTCCGACGCTGCCTGCAAGAAATGTCCCGTGAGAGGGCATATAGCTGAGCGAAAAATCACGCAGAAGTAGCCCCAAGAGGGCGGCATATGTGTCAATAGCTTGGGTCAGCTGTTGCTGCTCGGGATCGCCATATAGGCTGATCGCGGCCTCGCCTGTGAGGGAGGTTTCACCAGTCAGTTGACGACAAAATGCAGTCAGCCCGCGCCCAGAAAACAGCGTTTCAACCGTGGGGAAGTCGTTGGCGCGGATCTCGTGGTCCTCCAGCTTTGACACGATGGCAGATGGCATCGAGACATGCCCTGCTTCTGCAGGGGGGCAAGCGGTGCATCGATCTTTGGTAATTACCTGACTGATGTTGAACCCTGTGCCGATCCCTACGACCAAGGCTTGGCCGTTGGGGGCATCGGGAACATCCTGACCGCAAATCCGCGTCACCTGTTCTGTAGTAAGTGTCGGGATTGCGTATCCCAAGGCGGTCAGATCGTTCAACAATACAACGCGCTCACATGTGAACGCTTTCACCAGTTCAGCAGCATTGATGGTCCATTCTCGGTTGGTCAATGTGGCGCGACCTGCGTGGACGGGGCCTGCGACTGCAATCACCATCTCATGCACCACGCTGTCTGCGTTCGCTTCGCAATACGCGCGCAGCAGGTCGCTCAGCCCGTTGTAGTCTGCGTTGGAAAACCGCTGGACCGTGGCATCATCAATCACACCACCCGCACATAATGCTACGCGGGCATTCGTGCCGCCAATATCCGCTACAAGTCGCATAGATTAGTTCAAACGCTCGCCAGTTTCAGGGGCAAAGTAGGACACTTTGCCCAAGTCAAACGCAAGGTTCAGGTTCTTCCCTGCAACAGCAGCAGTTTCTGCGTGCAGACGCGCCGTGACGTGTTTGCCACCCAACTGCATCACTGCGAATGTATCTGCGCCCGCAGGCTCTACGATGTCGATCAGGCAATCCGCTTCCTGACGTCCTTCGCCACCGCGCAGGGTGGCGTCGGCGATATCCTCGGGGCGCACGCCAAGAATGACGTTTTCCGGCAAGTCCTTGTTCTTGGTATCTATCAGTGTGATGGGCGCGCCCGAGCTTCGTTCGATTTCGATCTGAACGCCTTTGCCGTTGGCCTTTGTCTTGGCCGGGATCAGGTTCATCGCAGGGCTGCCCATGAAGTCGGCGACAAACAGGTTGGCAGGATGGTTATATATCTCGGACGGGGTGCCCATCTGCTGGATCACGCCGCCCTTCATGACGACGATCTTGGTGGCGAGTGTCATCGCTTCGATCTGGTCGTGGGTGACATAGACCATGGATGCGCCGAGGCGCTGGTGCAGGGCCTTGATCTCGGTGCGCATCTCGACGCGCAGCTTGGCGTCAAGGTTGGACAGTGGTTCATCGAACAAGAACAGCTTTGGATCACGCACAAGCGCACGGCCCATGGCAACGCGCTGGCGTTGGCCGCCTGACAATTGCCCGGGCTTGCGGTTCAGGAGCGGCTCAATCTGCAACTGGGTCGCTACATGCTTGAGCTTTTCGTCCTGTGTGGCCTGATCGACGCCGCGTACTTTCATTCCGAAGGTGATGTTTTTGGCGACCGTCATCGTCGGGTAGAGCGCATAGGACTGGAACACCATTGCGATGTCGCGGTCTTTGGGGCTGACATGGGTCATGTCCTGTCCGCCAATGCTCAGCGTGCCCTTCGTGATCGGCTCAAGCCCCGCGATACAGTTCAGGAGCGTGGAT
The DNA here is from genome assembly GCA_913060815.1 of uncultured Sulfitobacter sp. GTDB lineage: Bacteria > Pseudomonadota > Alphaproteobacteria > Rhodobacterales > Rhodobacteraceae > Sulfitobacter. The sequence continues at coordinate 2,503 of CAJXSZ010000008.1, forward strand.
TTCCCACAGCCTGATGGACCGACAAGAACGAGGAAGTCACCTTGCTCAATCGCCACGTTGATGTCTTTGAGAATTTCAACGGACCCGTAGCTTTTGAACAGATTGTTGATTTCGAGGATGGAAGCCATGGGGTTACCCTTTCACGGAGCCTGCGGTCAGGCCGCGGACGAAGTATTTACCGGCGACGACGTATACAAACAGGGTCGGCAGCGCTGCGATGATCGCTGCGGCCATATCCACGTTGTATGCTTTGACACCGGTGGTTGAGTTGACGATATTATTGAGGGCCACGGTCACGGGCTGTGTGCCTGCCTGACTGAAGGACACGCCGAACAGGAAGTCGTTCCAGATCTGGGTGAATTGCCAGATCACCGTCACCACGATGATGGGCAATGAGAGGGGCAGGAAGATCGACCAGAAGATGCGGAAGAACCCTGCGCCATCGACCTTGGCGGCCTTTGTCAGCTCGGACGGGATCGAGACATAGTAGTTTCGGAAAAACAGTGTCGTGAAGCCAAGCCCGTAGATCACATGGACAAAGATCAGTCCTGGAATGGTGCCTGCCAGTCCCATCAGGCCCAGCATACGCGCCATAGGCAGTAGCACGACCTGAAACGGGATGAAGCAGCCGAACAGCATCAGGGCAAAGAAGAGGTTCGCCCCTCTGAAGCGCCATTGCGCCACGACATAGCCATTGAGCGCGCCGATCAGTGTCGAGAGCAGCACCGCAGGGATCGCGATCAGTACGGAATTCCAGAAGAACGGGCGCACCCCTTCGCACTGGATGCCTGTGCAAGCGCCGGACCACGCAGTGCGCCATGCCTCGAACGTCACCTCGCGCGGGAGCGAGATCAGATCGCCTGTGCGGATTTCATCAAGGCTTTTGAACGATGTTGTTACCATAACAAAAAGCGGCATCAGGTAGAAGAGCGCAAAGAGGCCCAGCATGATGTAAAGCGTCCAGCGCAGCGCAATCTTTACCGTGCGGTTGCCTGATCGAGGAGGGGAGTAAGACATATCAGTCATCTTTGACCCTCAATTCCGAATAGAGGTAGGGCACAACGATCGCAAAGACGACCATCATCATAATCATGGCAGAGCTGGCCGCTTGGCCAATATCGCCGCGTGAAAATGCCATCGTGTACATATAGGTGGCGGGGAGATCGGTCGCATATCCCGGACCCCCCCCTGTGAGGGCAATCACCAGATCGAAGCTTTTGATCGCCAGATGCGAAAGCACGATGAAAGCTGACAGGAAAATAGGAGCCATCGCGGGGATGATGATCGCGGTGTAGACGCGCCATGTCGGGATGCCGTCGATTTGCGCGGCTCTGATGATCTCCTGATCTACCGAGCGCAGCCCCGCCAGAAACAGCGCCATCACAAACCCCGAGCTTTGCCAGATTGCAGCGATAACAACCGTGTAGATCGCCATGTCGGGATCAACGAGCCAGTTGAAGGTGAAATTCTCGAACCCCCAACCGCGCACTGTCGCCTCAAGCCCCAGACCGGGATTGAGGATCCATTTCCATGCCGTGCCCGTGACGATCATGGAAAGTGCCATCGGGTAGAGGTAGATGGTGCGGATCGCGCCTTCGGTACGGATGTTCTGATCCAGCAGAATGGCAAGGGTGAGGCCAAGGATCATTGCGATCACAATGAACAGGAACCCGAAGACAAACAGATTGCTGAAGGCCGTCTCCCAGCGCGGCGAGGAAAACAGGCGATCATACTGGATGAAGCCGTCAATCTCGTATTTTGGCAACAGCCGCGACCGCGTCAAAGACACCCATGCCGTCCAGCCGATAAAGCCGTAGACGAAGATTAGGACGATAATGAACGAGGGGGCCAAAACCAATTTGGGCATGTGTTCTTCAAGCCATTTGGTCATCGGAATATCCTTACAGGTTTCCTCTCCCACGCATAGGCGGGAGAGGAAGAGGGGGGTGCTACATGCTGTTGGCGATGGCGTCCGCCAGCATCGCAACCGCATCTGCGGAAGACATATCAGAGTTGAAATGCGCCGTCACAGTATCCGTGATCGCACCTGCCTGCGCACCGCGCAGCGCCATGCCGTGGGCGTAGGAAGGCAACAAAGACCCGCCTTCGTTGCTGGCCGCCATATCGTCCGAAGACAGAGTGGCGCAGCTGTCGAAGTTATCTAGTGCCACGTCGGTGCGAACAGGGATTGACCCTTTGTTCAGGTTGAACACCTCTTGGAAGCTGGCGCCTACAACCAGCTCGGCGAGAAGCGCCTGACCTGCTTGCTTGTCGTCGCCTTCAACTTCGAACATTGCAAAGCTGTCCACGTTGTAGAGGAAGCCTTCGCCCGGAGTGGAGAGGCACAGGAAGTCCTCGCCCGGCACTTTGCCAGCGGCCATGAATTCGCCCTTGGCCCAATCACCCATAATCTGAAACGCCGCTTCGCCGTTCATGACCATGGCCGTTGCAAGGTTCCAGTCGCGGCCCGAGAAGTTGCTGTCGACATAGCCGCGCATTTTGCGCATCTGGTCAAAGACGGCGACCATCTCGTCGGATTTGATGGTATCCATGTCGAGATCAACAAAGGCTTTGCGGAACCCGTCAGCGCCCAGAATGCCGAGTGCAACAGCTTCGAACACAGTCGCGTCCTGCCAAGCCTGACCGCCATGCGCCAGCGGGATGACGCCCGCTGCTTGCAGCTTGTCTGCGGCTGCGTTGAATTCGTCCCATGTCGTCGGCATCTCGATGCCGTTTGCGGACAATACCTCGGCGTTCGCCCAGATCCAGTCTACGCGGTGAACGTTTACAGGGGCCGCACACCATGTGTCCTCGCACTTCATGTGGCCTGCAATGGCTTCGGGCAGCAGTTCGGACCAGTTGTTCGCCTCTGCAACCGCAGAGATGTCGGCCAGAACGCCCTCTTCATACCACTCCTGAATGGCGGGGCCTTTAATCTGTGCCGCTGTCGGGGCATTGCCCGCCAGAACACGTGCACGCAGGGCAGTGCCCGCTGCATCGCCGCCGCCGCCGGCGACAGGCATATCTGTCCAAGTGCCGCCACCTGCTGCAAACTCTTCTTGCAGGACAGCGACTGATTTCGCCTCACCGCCAGATGTCCAGTAGTGGAGCACTTCGGCCTCCGGTTTGGCGTGCCCGTCTGCGAACGCAGCAGAGGACGCAATGATCGCAACGCATGAGGCTGCGCCAAGAAGTTTAAAAGTCATTCAGATTTCCTCCCAGAAATATTTACCCCATGAGGGTTAGTGGGCCGATTGTGCGGACAGCCCCTAGTATTGCAATCAGCGCATGGCGGGTATTCGCGGCAAAACTGCAATTATTGGCGCTGTTCGTTACACGTTGTTACGTTAGCCTCGATTCTGTTGCATGTTGTTACATAGATGCTGAAATACTGGGCAAAGCACCCGCGCAGAGCAGTACAGAAAGGCAGTCTATGGCGATTCCGCGCATCCTTGTTGTCGATGACGATGCTGATATGCGTCAGATGATGACACAGTTTCTGCGTCAAAGCGGTACAATCGCCTTGCCCGCCGCGACAGAGCGCGAGGTGCTGGCGCATCTGGAGGATGGCCGCGTTGACCTTATCTTGCTGGATGTAATGCTGGGCGATGAAAACGGGCTCGAGATTTGTGGTCGCTTGCGCAATGAACAGGACGTGCCTGTAATTATGGTGTCGGCCCTTTCGGCGGATCATCAACGCATGGAAGGCTATGCCGTTGGCGCGGACGACTATATTGCCAAACCGTTCAATCCTGAATTGCTGCTGGCACGGGTCAAAGCCGTGCTATCGCGTGCGCGGCGCTCGTCATCTCTGGTTCATCGGCGCAACACCAAGACCTTCACCTTTGCGGGTTGGACCTATCACGCCAAAACCGAAGAGGTGCTATCGCCTGACAACGTGCAAGTGGCGCTTTCACGCCGCGAAATCGCGTTGTTGCAGGTGTTGTTGGCCAATCCCCATATTCCGCTGACCCGCGCCGAAATTGCGACCGCCCTTGATGTGACTGGTGATAGCGCCCAATCCAGCGAGGCCATGGGGCGATCCATTGACGTTCTTGTCGGCCGTCTGCGCGGCAAGATCGAGATAAACCCGAAGGCCCCTCAAATTCTCAAGACGGAACGCGGCTTGGGTTACGTCTTTTCGGTCGATGTTGCGGCTCGAGACAGTTGAGTGGCACCATGAGGAGCCTGCGCACAATCGGTCTTGCTTTTGTCGGTGCGGCCTTCTCGGCAGGTGCACTTTCTGTCTGGCTTTGGACATATTCCAGTGCGAGTTGGCGCGACCATCAGACTGCTGCCTATATCGCTGGGGTCACGCTTTATGATGCCTTGCAAAATGGCACGGCCCCGCCCGCCGACATCACGATTGAGCCGCTATCAGAGGGCGATCAGGCCTTAGCTGCGACGGGGCAGTTTCGCCAGATTACAGGTGCCACATCCGCGTCGCGCCTGACCATCATTCCCATTTCTCCCGATATCACGCCGCAGCGGATTGGGGCGCCTTTGACGCTTGCCGTGCTATCCCCTGACGTCACCTACAACATCGCCGACTTGCCCAACCGTGACGGCCAGACAGCGGCGGAGACAACGGGCGCTGTGACGCGCAAGTTCGCATCCTTGTGCAGCGACCCGATTGTGATCGCCAAGATGGGCGATGGCCCTTGGGTGAAGGTTGAGGGCGCGGGGGTCTGGGGCTGTGACGCAAGCCCTTCAGACTGGCGTCTTCTGGCAGTTTTCCTTGCAATCATGGCGATGGGAACGATGATCACGCTGGCGCTAAATCTGTCGTCAGACTTTACGTCCTTTGCCCGTCAATTGAGCAACCGTCGCCGAGTCGGTGGTCCAACGCGATATGATGCGACGGGTCCGCAAGAGCTGCGCGAGATTGTGACGGCTGTGAACAGTTACCTCGAGGTCGAGCGCGAACAACTGGCCAGCCGCGCTGCGGTTCTTTCAGGGGTGAGCCATGACCTTGGCACACCTGCGACGCGGCTGCGGCTGCGCGCCGCCCTGATCCCCGACAAGGAGCTGCGCGAGAAATTCGAGAACGACATCGACATGATGACAGGCATTATCGAAAGCGTTCTCATCTACACCAACGCCGAGATGAACGCAGAAGCGCCGCGAAAGCTGTCGCTGACCTCCCTCGTGGAGGCCATTGTGGCGGATTACCAAGACGTCGGGCGGCCCGTAAACTTGCAACACGGCGAAGAGGTGATTGTTCAGGGCGGGCGGTCTATCTTCATGTCGCGTCAGGGGCAGGGGGTTGTGCCGTCCGAACATGATATGATCGTTTTCGCGCGTCCTGTGTCGTTACAACGCGCAATAACAAACCTGATTGAGAACGCCCTGAAATACGGACGCCGCGCCCATGTCTCGATCACGGCGACCGCGCAAACCGCGACAGTGCTGGTCGAGGATGAAGGCACCCAGACATCCGCTCAGGAGATCGAATCGTTGATGGCCCCGTTCCAGCGCGGCGAAGACACCGCCACCATAGACGGGCACGGACTGGGCCTCACCATCGTTTCAACCATTGCCAAGCTGCACGGCGGAACATTGGTTTTTGAGGACGGCGCGCGCGGAGTGGCGGCGAAATTGATGATCCAGCGCACATGAAGAAACGGTGCGTTTGACAAGCGTCCGGAGGCGAGGCTTTTGTCCCTGAATGTTTTGCAAAGTGCCGGCGCCCTGCAAGACTCGGCATCTTTTCGCAGGACATTTGAGGCTAGCTGGTGTGGTCTATGGGGATGCAAGAAGGACGATCACAAGGCGCTCGGAATGCGTCCTCTCCATACTTCTGACACTTGATTTATGCCCATTGGCAGTGAAAGCGGAGAAGGATTGTAGCGTTGTCGGAGCAAGAAATCAGGCCGCAGGCTTGCGTTGACGCTCTTTGCGCGGTTCTGCGGCTTGGTCATGCTGCTATTGCGACCAGGACGATCGAGGCGCCACTTAGCTCAAGCAATCTTGTTTCCATGGCACCAGACACCGCGAAGCAGAGGCATTTCGCCGAGTTTGCGCACGCGTAAAACATCACCGCGCGACCCTGCTTCCAAGGTGCCTCGGTCATGCAACTGTACCGCGCGCGCGGGGTTGCGGGTTACGGTGGCAATAGCGCGGGGCAGATCGTTCCAGATATCGGCAAGGCGGAAGGCGGACAGCAGAAGGGCCGAAGGCACATAGTCCGAGGACACAATGTCGAGAAGATTTGCGTCTGCCAGCTCTTGCGCGGCGACATTTCCCGAATGCGAGCCGCCCCGAATAAGGTTGGGCGCACCCATCATCACAGCAATGCCATGGGTGCGGCATGCCTGTGCGGCCTCGACCGTTGTGGGAAATTCGGCAAAGCCGACGCCATTGGCTGACGAGGTCGCCACGTGGTCCGCCGTGGTGTCATCGTGGCTGGCAAGCACAGCGCCGAGGCGGGCTGCTTCGCTGACCGCACCGGCTTCATGTCTGGCACCGAATTGCTTTTGCAGCGCCATCAGGTTTTCTACATGCGCTTCAAACTCGGCGTCATTCATCCCACGCTTTTTGCCGACATAGGTTTTCAGCGCGGTCAGGTCACGAAATTGGCGCTGTCCCGGCGTGTGATCCATCAGGCTGAGGATACCCACACGGTCTGACGGGCCAAAGGCTGCAAGTTCCTCCAGCAAAGTCTCCGAGCAAATCTCGGCGCGCAGGTGCAGGAAGTGGCTGATCTTGAACATGCCTGCCGCACGGGCGGTCAGCAGTTCGTCGGCGAGCTTGCGTGCATAATCGCTATAGCGTGCTTTGCCGCTGTGGATCGAACCCGCGCGCAGCGCATCAAAGACAGTTGTGATGCCTGTAGAGGCAAGCTCGGCGTCATGCGCGATCAGGGCGGGCAGGTGGGGCCAGTCGACTTCCGGCCGCGGCTCGATATGGCGCTCGACATTGTCTGTATGCAATTCGACCAGACCCGGAATTACAAAATCATTCGCACAATCAATTGCACCCGCAGGGACATAATCGCCCTCGGCGATCTCACAGATGACACCGTTCTCGATTGTCACTGATCCTTTAACGACCTGATCCGCCAGTACGAGCTGTGCATTTGCAAGACACAGGTTGCTTGACACATCACTGTCACAGGTCTGGGTTAGGGACGACGTGGGAAAAGGGGAATTCATGTCATACTCTCGATTTGCGATTTATTATGTGCCGCCCGCAGGGCCATTGGCTGATTTTGGCGCGTCCTGGCTGGGGTGGGATGTTATGCGCGGCTGTGAGGTTTCGCAGCCCGATATGCACGACTTGCATGACATCACGATGACACCGCGCAAGTACGGGTTTCACGGCACGCTCAAGTCGCCGTTTCGCCTGAGAGCCGGTCGCACAGTGCCAGAGCTTGAGAAGGCTACGGCTGCCCTTGCGCGGGGAACAGCCCCCGCTGCGTGCGAAGGGTTGGACGTGAGGGCGCTGGGCCGATTCTTGGCGCTGACCCCGCGGGGCGAGACGGCTGCGTTGCAACGGGTAGCGGCGGCTTGTGTGCGTGAGCTCGACGCGTTCCGCGCTTCTGCCGACACAGCCGAACTGGCCCGCCGCCGCGCCAGAGGTTTGAGCGCGCGACAAGACGCGCTGTTGTTGAAATGGGGATACCCATACGTGATGGAAGAGTTCAAATTTCACCTGACCCTGTCGGGGCGCGTGCCCAGAGAGGACCTGCCTGCGTGGTTCGACACCGTGCAACGCGCCTTGCCCGACCTGCCGGAACCCTTTGTCCTTGACCAGATCGCGCTGTGCGGTGAGCGAGAAGACGGGCGGTTCGAGGTGTTGCATCGCTATACGCTCGCTGGTTGAAGCAGCGCCACGCCACGCGCGACAGTCTGCGAGAGGGGGCCATCATTGGCGAGGTGGATGACCTGAAGCCCTGCGGGCAACGGCTTGTCAGCCTGCGCGAGCCTTTTGGAGATTTCTGACGCTGTTTCACGGCCTCGCGCCGCGAGACGCTGTGCCAGTGTTTCGGAACTGGCTGTGATGTTGAGAACGACGAGTTGCGGAAAGACTTTTGAGGCCTGAACCAAAACCTTGCGGGAGAAATTGGCAAGGCAATCGGTGCCTTTGCCAAGCTGGTATCTCACGTTTGTCGGGATGCCGTAATGCAGCCCATGAGCACCCCAATGCACAGCGAATGCGCCGTCTCGCGCCATTGCTTCGAATTTTTCAACGGACACCGCATCATAGACCTCGCCGCCTAGTTCTGGCGCGCGGGTGATGACGCGGCGGACCAGATGCAGTTCGGGAATGGCATCCTTGAGGCCTGCCATAACGCTGTCTTTCCCCACACCGGACGGGCCGACGACCGCGATGAGACGCCCCTTGGATCTGGCGTCCTGCGTCACGCTGCTATTCCCGGCGTGTAGCGGCCAACGTCAATTTCGCGGTCACAAACGCGGTCGCGTGCAGCTTCGTCGTGGAAGATACCGATGATGGCCGCGCCGCGTGCCTTTGCGTCCTCGATCAGGGATAGGACCACTTTGCGGTTGGCTGCATCAAGGCTCGCCGTAGGCTCGTCCAGCAGCATCGCGGGGTAGTTGTGGGCAAAGCCCCGAGCGATGTTGACGCGTTGTTGTTCACCGCCCGAAAAGGTGGTGGGGGAGAGCGACCAAAGCCGTTGCGGAATGTTTAGCTGTTCGAGGAGGGCGGCGGCGCGCCCCTGTGCTTGGTCGGAAGGAATGCCCAAGGCGCGCAACGGCTCGGCCACGACGTCCAGAGTCGGCACGCGGGGCACCACCCGCAAGAACTGGCTGACATAGCCAAGCACGTCACGGCGCAGGGTAATCACCTCGCGTGGTTGTGCTTGCACAATGTCGAGACCATCAATCAGGATTTTGCCAGCCTGCGTCAGATAGTTACCGTAGATCATGCGCATCAGCGTTGATTTTCCGGCACCAGAGGCACCAGTCAGCGCCACACATTCGCCGGCGGCCACCGAAAAGGACACATCGTTGATGACCTCGATGACCGCACTGCCTTGGTTGTGTAAAGTGAAGGTTTTGGAAACGTCTCTGAGTTCAATCATGGCTCATACCTGCAAAACGGAGCTGACAAGGAGTTGGCTGTAGGCGTGCTGCGGATCATCCAGCACCTGATCGGTGAGGCCTGCCTCGACCACATGACCGTCTTTCATGACCATCAGGCGATCCGCCAACAGGCGCACCACGGCCAGATCGTGGGTCACGATGATGGCCGACAGGCCCATGTCGCGCACGAGGCCGCGCAAAAGATCCAGCAGGCGTGCCTGCACCGAGACATCCAGCCCGCCTGTGGGTTCATCCATGAACACCAGCCGCGGGCCTGTGACGAGGTTACGCGCGATTTGCAGGCGTTGCTGCATGCCGCCTGAAAAAGTCGTGGGGCGGTCATCAACGCGGGAGGCGTCAATCTCGACCCGTCCAAGCCAGTCAGTGGCCTGTTCGCGGATATCGCCATAGTGCCGCGCGCCCACGGCCATAAGCCGTTCGCCGACATTGCCGCCAGCGCTGACGCCCATACGCAGCCCGTCACGCGCGTGCTGATGGACAAAGGCCCAATCGGTACGCCCAAGCATCCTGCGCTCGGGCTCGGACATGGTGATAGTGTCGCGGGGGCCATCGGTCCGTGTGTCAAACACGACCTGCCCTGCATCAGGGGTCAGATGACCCGCCATGCAGTTTAAAAGCGTGGACTTGCCCGACCCGCTTTCGCCGACGATGCCCATCACCTCTCCGGGGTAGAGATCGAAAGACACATCCGCACAGCCGATGTGGTTGCCATAGCGTTTGGTGATGCCCTGAACAGAAAGCAAAGGTGTCATGCTGCGTCCTTTCCTTTATGGCCCGCCGCTTGGCGTGCCTCGCAATAATCGGTGTCGGAACAGACGAACATCCGCCCGCCAGCGTCATCGACAATCAGCTCATCAAGATAGCTGTCAGTTGCACCGCACATGCCGCAGGGGTGGTCGGCCTTGGAGGCCTCAAAAGGGTGGTCTTCAAAATCGAGGCTGACGACCTGTGTGTAGGGGGGCAGGGCATAGATGCGCTGTTCGCGGCCCGCGCCAAACAGCTGGATCGCGGCCATGTCGCCCAGCTTTGGGTTGTCGAATTTGGGGATCGGGGAGGGGTCCATGACATAGCGCCCTTCCACTTTGACCGGATAGGCATAGGAGGTGGCGATATGACCATGACGGCTGATGTCCTCGTAGAGCTTCACATGCATCAGCCCGTACTCCTCTAGGCTGTGCATCTTGCGCGTTTCGCTTTCACGCGGCTCGAGAAAGCGCAGCGGCTCGGGGATTGGCACTTGATAGACAAGGATTTGACCCTCCTGCAGCGCCTCTTCGGGGATGCGGTGGCGGGTCTGGATCACCGTCGCATCGCAGGTTGCAGTCGTCGTTTCGACGCCAGCGGTGCGTTCGAAAAACGTGCGGATGGAGACGGCGTTCGTCGTGTCATCGGCGCCTTGGTCAATGACCTTGAAGGTGTCTTCAGGCGTCAGTACCGCCGCCGAAACCTGCACACCGCCTGTACCCCAGCCATAGGGCATCGGCATTTCGCGGCTGGCGAAGGGTACCTGATAGCCGGGAATGGCGAGCCCTTTGAGGATCGCGCGGCGGATCATCCGTTTGGTCTGCTCGTCAAGATAGGCGAAATTATAATTGCTCATTCTGCTGCCTCCGCAACCTGATCCACACCCGCTTCGCGGCGCAGTTTGCGCACCAGTTCCAATTCGGACTGGAAGTCGACGTAGTGGGGTAGTTTGATGTGTTCGAGGAACCCTGTCGCTTGAATGTTATCCGCGTGATAGAGAACGAATTCAGCATCTTGCGCTGGCGCGCCCACGTTGTCTTCGCCCAACTCCTCCCAGCGCAGCGCGCGATCGACCAAAGCCATCGAAATCGCTTTGCGCTCCGTCTGGCCAAAGACCAGACCGTAGCCGCGTGTGAACTGTGGGGGCTCGGTTTTGGACCCTGTGAATTGGTTGACCGTCTCGCATTCGGTTAAGGTCACTTCGCCGACTTCGACAGCGAACCCCAACTCTGGAATGTCCATTTCGACCGGCACGGACCCGATGCGCAGCTCGCCTACAAATGCGTGGTTGCGGCCGTAGCCGCGCTGGGTCGAATAGGCGAGGCCAAGGGTGAACCCCTCGTCTGCACGGGTCAGCGCTTGCAGGCGCAAAGCGCGGTCGGCGGGCATTTCCAGCGGTTCGCGCGTGAGGTCGGGCGGTGGCGTGTCATCGTGGGGGGCTTGTTCAATGAGGCCCTCGCGATTCAGGAAATCGGTGACATGGGGCACATCGCCAGCGGCTGCCTCACGGCTGGGGGCCTCTGCCACTTCACCATCAGCGGCGAGTTTGAAATCCAGCAAACGGTGTGTGTAGTCAAAGGTTGGTCCCAAAACCTGCCCACCAGGCAGATCCTTGAACGTGGCCGAGATGCGGCGGTCGCAGGCCATGGCACCGGTGTCCACAGGCTCTGACGCGCCAAAGCGGGGTAGGGTTGTGCGATAGGCGCGGATCAGAAAGATCGCTTCGATCAGATCGCCGCGCGCCTGCTTGATTGCAAGGGCGGCAAGGTCGGGATCATAGAGCGACCCTTCGGCCATGACGCGGTTGACAGAAAGGGCGAGCTGCTCGCGGATTTGGGCGACGCCGAGTTCAGCAACACCCTTGTCGCCACGGCGCTCCTCGGCGAGCCACGCGTGGGCATTCTCGATGGCGCGTTCTCCGCCTTTGACGGCTACATACATGTCAGGATGCTCCTACTTGCGCACCCGCTTTGCTGTCTAAGCGCGAGATTTGGGTGCTGCGGGGAAGGGCCGCGAGTTCACTGCCCTTGGTGAAGATGAAGTCGAGGCCCAGCGGAAAGAGCAGGTTGTTTGCTTGAAAAGCTTCAAGCTCGGGCAGGAACAGCGCCGCGTAATCCTTGATCCCGGGGCCTTTTAGTTTCGCCCCTGAAGCGGACAGTCCTGCAGAGTCCACAATCAGGGTGGTAGAGCGGTCAGGGTATTCCGACGTGCCAATCGGATAAATCGACAGCGGTCCGAGCGCATCCCAGATACCAACTGCAAACATGCACTGCGCAGGCCCGACAAAGGGCGCGCCAGTGTGAAAGGACAGCCATGACCGAACGGCATCGCAATCCATTTCGCCAGCGAGATAGACGGGTGTCTCGGTGTCACACAGGGTGAGCAGTACGGCCCCTGCGGCAGGTGACAGGGGCGCAGGGGGCGATGCGCCCTCGATATCCTGAATGGTTCCGGGACGCGCCATTGCCTCCATCACGCTGCGAAAGGCGTGGGCCGATTGGGTGGCAGTGTTGGCAAAGCCGCCCGACAGTGGTGCTGCCTGCATTAGTCTTCTCCTCGGGCCATGGTGAAAAAGTCTACTTTTGTGGCCGCAGCTTTGGCAGCACGGGCAGCTTTGGCTGTGGCGCTTTCGGCCTCGAGTGGGGCGAGAAGCACCTCGCGAAGCTTTGTTGCGGCATCGGTTTGCATAAGCGCATCAACGAGTGCTGCTGCCTCTGCATCGGCCTTTCTGCGCCCCTGAATATACGCATGCCCGACCTCGCCTGTTTCTAACGTGAGCGCGCAGCGGGTGATCGTCATTTCGCCCAGATTGAAGGGTGCACCTGTAGCTCCCGCACGGGCGCGCACCATGGTGGTGCCGATTTCGGGAGCGCGTAGCCAATTGAAGGCGGGGCGCGCGATAGCCTCATCAAGTAGTGCTGCGACCCGACCCTCGGGTGCCTTTGCGAGCAAGCCCATCCATGCTTTGCGCGGGTTATTTTCGTCTAACGTGTCTTTCATCTCGACAACTTGTCTCTTTTCTATACAACTAGACACATCTTAGCAGATTTACGTCTCGGCGATAGGAAAGTTTTGTGAAGTTTGCGTGACAGATCCCAAACTACGCCCATTTGGCAGGCTATCGCCAACGCGCTGCGCAGCGATCTGGCCGAAGGGCGCTATGGTTCGGGTGATAAATTGCCGACCGAAGCCGCGCTTGCGGCGCGGTTTGGTGTAAACCGGCATACGGTGCGCCACGGAGTCGCTGCCTTGGTGTCGGAAGGGTTGGTGCGGACGCGGCGCGGGGCGGGCGCATTTGTTGCGGCGACGCCGACGGAGTATCCGCTGGGGCGTCGCGTCCGTTTTCATGAAAATCTGATTGCGGCGGGTCGACGGCCCGAAAAGCGCCTGTTGGCCTTGGAAGAGCGTGCGGCAACGCAGGGCGAGGCGCAGGCCCTTCAGGTGAACGTCGGGGAGGCGGTCTGTGCGTATCACGGGCTGTCCCTCGCAGATGGCCAGCCGATAGCTGTATTCGAGAGCCTTTTCCCGTTGAGGCAGCTAGCCGGGATTACTGCCGCGTTGGAGCAGTTGCGCAGTGTGACGGCTGCTTTGGCGCATGTGGGGGTGAGCGATTATACCCGCGCTTCGACACGTTTGACTGCGGTGCGGGCTACGGCGACGCACGCCCTCCACCTGCAGGTTGCGGAAGGTGATCCGCTGCTGCGCTCTTCCGGCGTGAACCAAGGATTGGACGGGCAGCCTGTTGAATACGGGCGGACATTCTTTGCTGGTGACCGCGTGACGCTCACGCTTGAAGGGCAGGGCGAGATCTAAAAAGGCCCCCATCCGTCAGGACAGGGGCCAAAAGGGGCGTGTGATACGTGCGATGGGGGAAGATTAGCGCATCACGAAAGGTGCTAGCCTATTCCAGCCCCATGCAGTTTGCGTAATAGGTGACTGTTGCAGGCCAGTCGGAGAAGATACCCGACACACCCACATCCTGCGCCAATGCGTCGACAAATTCATACATCATGCCATCGCTGTCGATGACGTCTGCGACGGATTTATAGTACCAGCCGCCACCACTCATCAGCGGGCCGGACCGCTCGAGCGTCCATGTGTTGATCTTGAGCCCAGCCGCTTTGGCTTGTATTGCCAGCTCTGACGGGATGATTTTGCCCTCGGCGGAGGTTGTCACCAGCATCCATGTAGGCGGCGCGATGTAGTTTACGCCCATGGACTTCAGCTCTTCCATGGTGTTGGGCCATGTGTCCGCATCCATCGGAGAATAGCCTTCGATGTCGTATTCATCCATCAGATAGACAGCTTGTGTGCCAAACTCCGGTTCTGCTTCGATCCAGTAGAGCACGTCTTCGAGGTTGAAGGACTGGAGCCAGACATCTGAGGCGGGGATACCTGCGGCTTTGTACTCATCGACGAGCTTTTGCGCATAGTCCTCTTGGGTGAAGCCGTTGAAGGGCATCTCCACAGAGGGCGATTTCAGTTCCGGTGTGAATTTGGCGCCTAATGATTTGAAGAGTTCAATAGACTCGGCATGGGTCATCAGGGTTGCTGGCTCTGTGGAGTAGAGATCGGTGCGCCAGCCTGCGGTGCCTTTCAGATAGGCTTCCGCAGTGGTTGCGGTCTTGTCGGCGGCATCCATTTTCGGGGTCAGCGTCCGAAATTCGGCCAGTGTGATCTCGGACGTGCGACATTCAGCTGCGGCAGGGGTATCACCGTCTGCGGCGGTGAAAGGCTGCGCGCAGGTGTTGGCCAGCGGGCTTGTCAGGATATTGGTCGTGGTGTGCAAATCGTTCTGTGCGTGACGGCAGACCAGCTCGAGGTCTTTGGTAAAAGTCACGTCACACTCAAGGACGCCAGCCCCCATGCGTGCCGCAGCGACATTGGCCTCGACCGTGTGTTCGGGGAATTGCATTGGCGCGCCACGATGCCCGATCGAGAAAAGCGATGTCTCGCCTTCCTGACCCATACATTGGGTAAGCTTGTCCTTAAGGGCGCCTTCTTCCATCCGGTCAATGAGGTAGTAGGGGCGCGGACCAAATTCCACGTTCTCTACAGTTTGCGCCCAAGCTGGCAGGGCCACACATAGCGTAGAAACGATAGCAGCGGTAACTCGCATTTTATTCTCCATCATAATGCAATGGCCCGCTTATGGCGCGCCGAACATGACAGCTACGCTACGGTTTTGTAAAAGATTTATTATAATTTGCGGTGTGAAGAAGACGGGCACTTGCTGAGAAGAACGATCTCTTTGTGCTGGGTCTGAGTGTTACAAAAACTTCACTGTTACTACAGCCATACTTCACATATTTATGAATTATGAAAAATGTGATTCCCAATCGCCTCTCGACCCTTGGACACCCGCAAAGGCTGGCGCTGTTTCGGCTGTTAATGCGCCGCTATCCTGATCGCGTGCCTGCGACCGAACTGGCGCAGGCGCTGGGGCTGAAGCCGAATACTTTGTCGACCTATGTAAATGCGTTGATGCAAGCAGGGCTAATCACCCAAGAGCGGGCTGGAACATCCCTACGCTATGCCATCGACATGGAGGCCACCCGCGCAACCTTTGACTACCTCCTCCTCGATTGCTGTCGGGGACGGCCCGAGATTTGCGCGCCACTTTTTAATTCTGATGGAGCGGGAGATCGCCCTATGACTGACAGAAAATATAACGTCCTTTTCATCTGCACTGGCAATTCCGCGCGTTCCATTTTTGCGGAATGCATCTTGCGTGAGCTCGCGCCGGATCGCTTTGAGGTTTATTCGGCGGGGACCAAACCGCGCTCCGAGCTGAACCCCTTTGCGCTCGAGGTGCTGGCGCAAAAGGGGCATGATGTGGCCTCTCTGCGGTCCAAGAATATTTCGGAGTTTGTTGGCGACGATGCGCCCATATTCGATTTTGTCTTTACCGTGTGCAATCAGGCCGCAAACGAAGAGTGTCCTGCGTGGTCGGGCCAGACGGTGAGCGCCCATTGGGGGATGCTCGATCCTGTCAGCGTCGAAGGCTCGGACGCGGAGAAGAGCCTTGCCTTCCAGCAGACCTATGGGGCGCTGCGCAACCGCTTGATCGCCTTTACTGCCCTGCCGCTCAAGTCACTCGATCAGATGTCCTTGCAAAAGGCTGTCGACGGGATTGGCCAAACACATGAGGAGAGAACCTGAAGATGACTGTGTACGCAATCAATGGCCTTGGCCGTATTGGCAAACTTGCCGTGAAACCCCTGCTGGCGCAGGGTGCCAAGATCGCTTGGATTAATGATGCAGTGGGCGACCCTGAGATGCACGCGCATCTGCTGGAGTTCGATACGGTACATGGTCGCTGGAAAGCGGAGTTCTCCCATGATGCCGACAGTGTGACGATTGACGGGGTGCGTATCCCCTTCATTGGCACGCGTGAGCTGAGCGAGTTGCCGCTGGACGGGGTGGACGTGGTCATTGATTGTACAGGTGCGTTCAAGACGGAGGCCAAACTCGCTCCCTATTTCCAGGCGGGGGTGAAGAAAGTGGTTGTCTCGGCACCGGTCAAAGACGGGGATGCCGCGAATATTGTCATGGGGGTGAATGATAATATCTACGCGCCAGAGCGCCACTGCATTGTGACTGCCGCCAGCTGCACCACCAATTGTCTGGCCCCTGTGGTAAAGGTCATCCATGAAAATCTGGGCATCAAACACGGCTCCATCACGACGATCCATGACGTGACCAACACGCAAACCATTGTGGACCGTCCGGCCAAAGACCTGCGCCGCGCGCGTTCCGCCCTGAATTCGCTGATCCCGACGACGACGGGTAGCGCCACGGCGATTACACTCATCTATCCGGAACTTACAGGTCGTCTGAACGGCCATGCCGTGCGCGTGCCGTTGCTCAACGCATCGCTGACAGACTGTGTATTCGAAGTAGAGCGCGAGACGACCGTGGAGGAGGTCAATGCACTGTTCAAGGCCGCTTCCGAGGGGCCATTGAACGGCATCCTTGGCTATGAGGAGCGCCCGCTTGTTTCGACTGACTATACCAATGACGAGCGGTCGAGCATTGTAGATGCGCCTTCCACCATGGTGATCAATGGCACGCAGGTGAAGATTTATGCGTGGTATGACAATGAAATGGGCTATGCGCACCGCTTGGTCGATGTGGCCTGCATGGTGGGTGACAGCCTGTGACACAAACGGCTGCGCGTCCCGAAGGACTTTCTGCATATATCGCCGTAACGGCGGCCTATTGGGCTTTTATGCTCACCGACGGGGCGCTGCGGATGCTTGTGCTGCTGCACTTTCACACGCTGGGGTTTTCCCCCGTGCAGCTGGCCTATTTGTTTGTGCTCTACGAGATTGCTGGTGTTGTGACCAACCTGTGCGCGGGCTGGATCGCGGCGCGGTTTGGCCTGACCTCGACGCTCTATGCAGGGCTTGGGTTGCAAGTGCTGGCTTTGCTTGCACTGGCGCAGCTTGACCCGAACTGGGCTGTAGGGGCCTCCGTCGTCTTTGTCATGCTGGTGCAGGGGGCGAGTGGTGTTGCCAAAGACCTCGCCAAAATGTCGTCCAAATCAGCCGTGAAACTGCTGGCCCCATCCGAGGGAGGGGGGCTGTTTCGCTGGGTAGCACTGCTGACGGGATCCAAGAATATGGTGAAAGGTGCGGGGTTTTTGCTGGGTGCTGCATTGCTTGCGACGGCCGGATTCGTCTGGGCCGTTCTGGGCATGGCAGCGATCCTCGCGGTGATCCTGTTAGCGGTTCTGATCGCCATGCCCGCGGGATTGCCCAAAGGGCGCAAGGGCGCGAAATTCGCGGAAGTGTTCTCGAAATCTGCCAACGTCAACTGGCTGAGTGCGGCGCGGGTGTTTCTGTTTGGCGCGCGCGATGTCTGGTTTGTTGTAGGCATCCCGATCTACTTTTACGCGGTGCTATCGGACGGCACGACGGACGGGAACCGCGCGGCGTTCTTTATGATCGGGACGTTTATGGCGGGATGGGTCATCCTCTACGGTCTTGTTCAGGCCAACGCGCCGCGCATCCTGCGGGCAAAAGACCGCAGCGGCGCCGACCTCATCGGGGCGGCGCGCAATTGGGGCTGGGCCCTTGTGGCTGTGCCGTTGGGTCTGACCCTCGCGGCCGTTGTCGGAGGGGAGCCGCAGCTTTGGCAGACACTTACACTCGTTGCAGGACTGCTCGCTTTTGGTGCAATTTTTGCGGTGAATTCATCGCTCCATTCCTATCTCATCTTATCGTTTACCAAGGCAGAGCGTGTGACGATGGATGTGGGCTTTTACTACATGGCCAATGCCGCAGGGCGGCTGGCGGGAACGTTGCTGTCCGGATTGACCTATCAGGCGGGGGGACTCGCGCTTATGCTTGGCACCGCGACGGTGATGGTTGCCGCTTCGGCAATTGCTGTGGGGTTTCTCAAGCCTGAAAATGACTAGGCGTGACAACCAAAGTCAGTGCGGCCTCGCTTACGTCCTGTAGTTTTCTTCAAACTCGAACCCATAATCCATATGATCAATGCGCTGGGGCGACAGAGCATAGGTCTGACCTCGGAGGTAGTTCATCACGCCCTGCGCGTCATGGGAGAAAGCTGCAATCGTTTCAGGTGTGATTGGTTTGCCAATCGCGATTTTCACAGGCTGATCCGCGCGCCTACCGAACTCTTTGAGCAGGAGAGCGACGCGCAGATTATAGTGGATATGACTTGCCAGCTGGAACAGTTTTGAATTCTGGCCATCGAAGAAGACGGGCACCACAGTTGCATTTGATTTTGTGATCATGCGCGCCGTGAATCGCCGCCATCCCGGATCCAGAGGCCGCTGGAACGGCTTGGCCGCTGTGGACACAGTGCCACCTGGAAAGATGCCAATGGCGCCGCCAGCCTTGAGAGAGTTCAGGGCCTTGGCGCGGGTCTCGAGGTTGAGCTTTACCGCTTCCTTGGTCTCGTCAAAGCTGATCGGCAGGACAGTGCCGGCAAGTTCGGGCGCGTCCTGAAAGACGCTGTTGGCCAGAATGTGAAACGCTGGTCGCCGCTTGGACAGGATATGCCCCATCACAAGCCCATCGAGGATGCCGAAGGGGTGGTTTGCGACGACGACCAAGGGGCCTTCGGTCGGAATATCGGTGAGTGATCCTGAAATCAGATCAAGGCTTACTCCGTAGCGGCTGAGCATCACGTCCCAAAAACTGCGGCCTCGTGCGATCTCGATGTCATAATCGCGGGCACGTTTGATGAGACTGTGCCTGCCAGTTGCGTTTTCGATGAGCTTGATCATGCTTTGGCCAGCCCGCGATTGGGCGGCTTTTGCGTATGACACCTGAGAATGAACGTGTTTGTGCATCAGCGTCGATCCTTGTGAGACGGGTTGCGGCAGCCTAGCGCGGTCTCATTACAGCTTTGTGACACTGCGGGTCAGACGGTGCCTTCATAGCGTTCAAGAAATGCTTCGGCACCGAGACTGCGGAAATCATCGAGGGCGGCGCGTAAGCTGTCGTGGGGCCAGTCCCACCATGCAAGCGCCATCAGTCTCTCAGCAATGTCGGGCGCAAAGCGGGGGCGCATCGGGACAGCGGGAATGCCTGCTACAATCATATAGGGCGGCACGTCCTTGGTCACGATTGCGCCGCCTGCAATGACGGCCCCGTGGCCGATGGTCACTTCGGGCCGTACCTGTGCGCCATGACCAAGCCATGTATCATGGCCGATCACGGTGCGTCGGGTGCGCCGATGGGCGAACCAAGCGTCATCATCATTTGCGTCCTCGAAATAGTCGGCCGAGCGATATTGAAAGTGATGCAGGCTGGCTTTTTCCATCGGGTGGTCCGTCGCCCCGATCCGCACGAAGGATGCGATGTTGGAGAATTTTCCCACGGAGGCATTCGCAATGTCGGCGAAGCGGTCGCAATAGGAGTAGTCGTCCAGATGGGAATGGGCCACGCGGCTGCCCCGTCCGATTTCCACGTATGCTCCGAATGTCGCATCTTTTATCTCGCAGTCAGGATGAACGAAGGGTGTGTCGGGCTTTAATCTGGTATCTGTCAAAACGTGAGCTCTTTTGCGGTGGTTGTATCCTGTTGCATCAGTCTTTGCGCCCGATCAGCTTGCCGCGCAGCCAACCCGAGAGCCAGTCCATGAACATCACCATGGCGATGATCAGCACGATGTAGTAGGCAACCTCTTCCCAGTCTTTCTGCGTCTGGATCGCTTGGGTCAGCATCAGGCCGATGCCGCCGCCCGTGATAGCACCGATGATCGTGGCGGAGCGGGTGTTTGATTCCAGAAAGTAGAGGATCTGCGCCAGCAGCACAGGCACCAGCTGGGGGATCACACCAAAGCGATAGCGTTGCAGGGGTTTTGCTCCTGTTGAAGAGACGCCCTCGATCTGCTTCTGGTCCACGTTCTCCAATGCCTCGGAGAAGATCTTGCCGAACGTGCCTGTGTCCGTGATCAGAATCGCCAATGCGCCAGTCAATGGACCAGGACCAAAGGCACGCGCCAGAACAACCGTCCAGATCAGCGCATCTACACCACGCACAAAGTCGAAGAGGCGGCGGGTAGCGGCGCGCAGGATCCTTACGGGCGAGAAACGTTTGGCCGCGAGAAAGGCCATTGGGAGTGCTATGATAGCAGCGCCCATGGTGCCTAGAAACGCCATAAGGATCGTCTCGCCAATAGCCCAAGCGACGTCCTTATGCCGCCACATGGCGTTGTTCCACCAATCGTGTAGGGCACCCGAGATGTTCGGGCGGGCAGGGTCCAACCGCTCTCCGAACAGGATCATTGCGATGCTTTGACCGTGGTAGGGGCTGTCGAGGGTGAACCAGAACAACTCCCATCCGGGGAAGTAGTTGAACACCTCGGTGCGCGCGCCTGTCAGTGTAATGCGGCCTTCGGGCGTAGTTATACCGACGCGGCGGGTGGAGGCGGAAATCCAATCCGGCAGATCGTCGGGCAGGTTGGTCTTGAGGCTGCGGCCCTCTGCCTGCACCTCGATCAGCGGGAAATCGGGTATCTCTATCTCGGTTCGATTTTCGGGCAGGTAGCGGACAATGTGATTGCCGCCCAGATCAATGGTGATGACCTCGTCGCCCGTGACCCAAGCAGGCCGCGCGCCTTCTGGGTAGCGACCCTTGCGTTCCCCTTCAACGGCATAGCTGACCTCGCCCGAGCGGTTGTCGCGGGTGACGTGCACCTTGTGGGACCAACTGTCAGAGACAAGCGTGACGGCGTTGTCCATATTGGCGCGCCCTGCAAGGCCGGGCAGGTCAAAGGCAAAGAAAATATAGGTAAGATAGGCGAGGATGACGGCAGGCATGGCAAAACCCATTAGCCGCTTGCGCTGAAATAGCCTGTCGGCGTGAAGCTTGGTGGTGTCCAGATCAATCGCGGTCATGGGTTTGGTCCTTCAAAGCTTAGTGTGTCTGACCATCGGTCAGCTTGTTGCGGTAGCGGCTGGAAACCTGATCAAAGAAGACGATCGTGCCAAACAGCAGGATGAAAATGGCCGCCGCTTCGTCGAAGCGGCCTGGCCCCCATGCCATGGCATTGCGCAGCTCGTAGCCCAGACCACCTGCGCCTACGAAGCCCAGAATGGCGGACGCGCGAATGTTGATCTCGAAACGCAGCAGGGTGTAGCTCACGTAGTTTGGCGCGACCTGTGGCAGCACGCCGAGCAGCATCCGCTGCAGCCATGTGGCACCTGTGGAGGAGAGGCCCTCGACAGCTTTGAGGTCGGTGTTCTCGGAGACTTCCGAGAACATCTTGCCCAGTGCACCTGCGGTGTGGATCGCGATGGCGATCATCGCGGGAACAGGGCCGCCGCCCAGCACAAAAATCAGCACCAGTGCGATCACGATTTCGGGCACGGCGCGCATGATGTCGGAGATGCGGCGAAAGAGCGGTATGAGGCGGGGCCATTTGGCAAGACCTCTCGTCCCCAACAGGGAGAGGAACAACCCGCCAATAGCGCCAATCAGCGTGGAGACAGCCGCGATATTGACCGTCTCGATCAAAGCAGGAAAATACTTCACAATAAGGGCAGGGAGGTCGGCACGTTTTTCCCACGCTTCGGAGAGAACATCAGCGGGATAGTCGCCAACCTGATGCAGCCCGTTCCAGAAGCCGCCAGCGTTGCGATCGTCGGCTATGTTGAACCCTGCGACCATCAGGACCACAAATATCAATAATGTCAGACCGCTATAGAGCCTGCGCCGCTGTACTTGCGCCATATAGCTGGACTGGATTGTGTGTACGGCCTGTGGTGCGCCGCTGAGTGAGATATCTGCCATGTTGCCCCCAGACAAAGAAAACCCGGCAGCCCCGAAGGGCTACCGGATGCGTCATGATGATTGGTTAGCCGCCGATCTTGGCTTTGCGGGCTTCAACGATGGACGTGTAGGTGTCGTGTGTGACGGGCTGGAAGCCTTTTGTCTCGCCAGATGCTACGCCATAGGCGCACTCGGGATCGGCTTCGTAAAGACCGTCAACCAGTGCAGTCATCTTCTCGCGCACGTCCGCCGGAAGTGCTTTGCGCAGAACGACTGGACCTTCGGGGATCACTTTGGACTTCCAGATCTGGACCATGTCGTTCATGTCGACGAGGCCCGCATCAACGGCCTTGCGCAGCGCGCCGGAGTTGTAGCCGTCTTCCCAGTTGCCCTGTGCGTCGGCCCATGTCACGCCGCCGTCGATGTCACCGTTGTTGACCGCGACGATGGTCTGCTCGTGACCGCCAGTGAACTTCACTTCACCGAAGTATTCGCCGCTCTCCATCGTCACGCCGTCTTTGTACTGGGGGATCTCGATGGAGGGGATCAGATAGCCTGATGTGGAGTTCGGATCGCCGAAGCCGAAGACTTTACCTTCCATGTCGTCCAGCGATGTCACGCCGCTGTCTTTGCGGGCAAAACCGATGGAGTGGTAGCCGACAGAGCCGTCTACGTTCACTTTGATCAGCACAGGGTCAACCGCTTCGGGATCCTGCAGGTATGTGGCGGCATAGGCGGAGGCGCCGAGCCATGCCATGTCGATGTTGCCGCCCAGCAGGCCCTGAATCACGCCGTTGTAATCGGCAGGGGCAAAGAGCTTTGTCTCAACGCCGAGCGCTTCTGTGGTGTAGTCGGCAAGGCACTGATAGCTGTTCATGCGGTCCTGGGCGTTCTCACCGCCAAGAATGCCGATTCGGAATTCGTTGATCTCTTGGGCAAATGCGCCCGTGCCGAGAGCTGTTGTGGCGGCGAGGGCCAGTGCAAGTGTCTTTTTCATCGTATTCTCCGTGGTTGGTTGCCCGAGCGCCAATCGGCTTTGAGGGCGGGTTGGATGAGGGTAGAAACTGGCTCAGACGTAGGCTTCCGCCTCGCGGACCTCTGGTCTGTCCAGTGTTTCGATTTCGGTAGAAGTGGCAGCTTCGGAAAAATCCGCGCCAGCGCCGTAGATGTCGCGGGCAACACCAGTGGTGAGCTGCTCGGGCGTTCCGTCAAACACGATACGGCCATCGCGCATGCCGATCACGCGGTCGCAATAGCGGCGCGCTGTGTCCAGCGTGTGCAGGTTGGCGATGACCATACGCCCGTCTTCTTCATGAATGGCGCGCAGGGATTGCATCACCACCTGAGCGTTCATCGGATCAAGCGAGGCAATCGGCTCGTCCGCGAGAATAATCTTGGGGTCTTGCATCAAGGCCCGTGCAATCGCCACGCGCTGCTGCTGCCCGCCCGACAAGGCCTCGGCGCGCTTGGGCGCCTGTTCCGCGATGCCAAGGCGGTCGAGGATTTCGATTGCCTTATGGATGTCCGCTTGAGGATAGAGGTTGAACAGCGTCGCAACAGTCGAACGGCGGTTCAGCGTGCCGTGCAGCACGTTGGATACGACGTCCATACGTGGCACGAGGTTGAACTGTTGAAAGATCATCGCACAGCGCGATTGCCAGCTTCGCCGTGCGGCGCCGCGCAGCGAGGTAATGTCTTCGCCCTCGAACGTGATCGTACCAGAGGTCGCATCACTGAGCCTGTTAACCATCCGCAAAAGGGTTGATTTCCCAGCGCCCGATCGCCCGATAATGCCGATCATGGATGGTGCATCTACGGAGATGTTGGCCGCGTCTACGGCTGTTTTGTCTCCGAAGGATTTCGTCAGTGTATCGATTCTAAGCATATCGCCCCCGTGTTTGGGGGGGAGATACGCGGGGAACATAACAGATTTGCGACGGTTACGATTCAGTTACGTGACAATTAGGCAAAGATACTGTGACAGTGCTCTCGGGGGCTTTTTGTTCAATGATGCGTGCTGTTGACTATGCATAACAACGCACACCTGAATCCCGATGACGTCTTGGTTGAACTGGAAGCTGTGTATGCCCTAAGGGAGAAACTTGGTACTGTCATCACGACGGCACCTGTATTTGCGAGGCCCCAGATGTCTGATGATACCCTTGATGCTCTCCTGACAGCGGTTCCGCTTCCCAGCCTCGCCATTGATGCCTCCGAGCGCATTATCGCGGCCAATACGGATGCTTTGACCCTGATCGGCAAGCAGGCGCGCGGGCAAAACTATGTGACGATGCTGCGTCAGCCCGCTCTACTTGAAGCAATCGAGACGACGCTGACGGATGGCATGCCGCGCGTGACGCAATATCTTAGCAATGACGGGGCGCAGGATACGACCTTTCGCGTGAGTTGCCGCACAGTGGAGGGTTTCGGACGGGGTGCAGCAGGTGTCGTACTGGTGTCTTTCGAGGATATGACGGACAAGGAGCAGGCAAGCCAGATGCGCCGTGATTTTGTCGCCAACGTCAGCCACGAATTGCGCACGCCCTTGACGGCGCTAATGGGGTTTATCGAGACACTGCGCGGTCCTGCGCGCAATGATGCGGCGGCGGCTGCACGTTTTCTTGATATTATGCAGAACGAGGCCGAACGCATGAACCGCCTTGTGGGTGATCTGATGTCGCTCAACAGGGTTGAGGGGGACGAACGTGTTAGGCCGACACAGAACATAGTGCTGAATGATATTCTGAATTCGACACTCCACACATTGCAAAACCTCGCCAGCGAGGCGGATGTGACTTTCGAGACCGATTACCCGGAGAACCCCGTCACCATGACTGCGGACGGGGATCAGCTGAAACAGGTTTTCACCAATATCATCATGAACGCGATCAAATATGGCGGATCGGGAGGCCGCGTGACCGTCCGTGTGACCGAAAGCCCCCGCGAGCCGGTTCTGCGCGCGCCAGGTGTGCGCATCCAGATCATCGACTATGGTGCGGGTATTGATCCGATCCACCTACCGCGCCTGACCGAGCGATTCTATCGTGCTGATGACCACCGTAGCAAAGAGCTTGGCGGGACAGGTCTTGGGCTGGCTATCGTAAAGCACATCATTAACCGTCACCGCGGCCGTCTGCGTGTCGAAAGCGAGCTGGGTCAGGGCACGACATTCACGGTTATTCTTCCTATTCAGGAAAGTTTTTGAACGACCTTCAACTATTTTAGACATTGTCATAAACGTGTAATGCAACTGTCACAAAGCTGTTACGTAGACCCCATAGACGGAGCGGGAGATTCCCATGGGGGGGTCACAATTTGAATGTTCTGACAGGAGACACGCATGTCTTTCGTAAAACTCTCTACTTCCGCTCTGGCGCTGACCGCGATGGCCGCAACAACTGCAGTTGCACGCGATCAGGTGCAGGTTGCTGGTTCGTCCACCGTTCTGCCTTATGCTTCCATCGTTGCCGAAGCTTTCGGCGAAAACTTTGACTTCCCCACACCTGTTGTAGAATCAGGCGGCTCCAGCTCGGGCCTCAAGCGCTTCTGTGAGGGTGTTGGCGAGAACACCATCGACATCGCAAACGCTTCCCGCGCCATTCGCGAAAAAGAGATCAAGGCCTGTGCCGAAGCTGGTGTGACAGACATCATCGAAGTGCGCATCGGTTATGACGGCATCGTCTTCGCCAGCCAGACCAACGGTCCAGCCTACACTGCATTCCAGCCTGCCGACATCTTCAACGCGCTGGGCTCCAAGGTTCTTGTAGATGGCGCAATCGTCGACAACCCGCACGCGCAGTGGGCAGACTTTAACGCTGACCTGCCTGCGGCAGACATCATGGCCTTCATCCCCGGCACCAAGCACGGCACACGTGAAGTGTTCGAAGACAAAGTGCTGCTGGAAGGCTGTGAAGCCACGGGCGCAATGGCCGCCATGATGGAAGCAGGCATGTCCGAGGATGACGCAGAGGATGCGTGCATCGACGTACGTCAGGACGGCGCGTCAGTGGACATCGACGGCGACTACACAGAAACACTGGCCCGTATCGACGCCAACCCGAACGGCATCGGCATCTTCGGTCTGGCGTTCTTCGAGAACAATCAGGACAAGCTGAAAGTGGCGACAATGGGCGGTGTAGCACCCTCCACCGAGACCATCTCTACGGGTGAATACCCCGTATCGCGCCCGCTGTTCTTCTACGTGAAGAAAGCGCACATCGGTGTTATCCCTGGTCTGAAAGAGTTTGCATCCTTCTTCGTTGCAGACGAGATTGCCGGTCCAGATGGCCCGCTCTCCGCTTACGGTCTGGTTGCAGATCCCGAGCTGTCCGAGACACAGACTGCAATTGAAGCAGAAACACCAATGGGCGGCGGTAGCTAAGCCTTTACAAATCCGGAGGTGGCGCATCGTGCCACCTCCACCTCAACAAATCCGGTGCCCCCTATCGGGGCATTTGCCACTTAAACTATCACGACGATTGGAACCCATATGCCGTTTACATGGCTCTTATTGATCCTCGCTGCCATTGCGGTGGTTGGTTATCAAATGGGGCGCAGCCGCGCATTGAAAAGCGCAGGTGGCGATCGCCGTGTTCTTCACTCCTTGCCAGTCTACTACGGCTCGAATGTGGCGATGTGGGCGATTGTGCCCGCTGCCGCTGTTCTCATCGTCTGGTTGCTGGCGCAGCCATTCTTCGTGAACTCCCGCGTGCTTGCGACACTCCCTGATACGATGGTGTCCGAGGGCAGCTCTATCGGCCTTGTCATGAGTGATGTGCGCCGTGTTGCTGACGGTCTTGATACCGCCGTTGCGCAAGGCGCCATGAGCCGCGACGAGGCCCTATCACTGAGCACTGAGACTTCCGACGTCCGTGAGCGTCTCGGCGATGTAGGTGTGGCGCTTGGCTCTGCTGTAAGCGCCGAAGTATTAAAGGGTGCACAGCTCTACCGTACACTGAATGCCACCGGCTCGACGCTGATGACTGTGCTGGTTCTGCTCATCGCGCTGGGTGGTGCGGCCTATGCCTATTCGCGATCAACAGCAGATTTCCGCGCCCGCAACAACGTTGAGCGCGGCATTCTGGCCTTGCTGATCGCTGCTGCTTCGGTCGCAATCCTGACCACCATCGGCATCTTGTTTGCGCTGCTGTTCAACACCATCGAATTCTTCAAGCTCTACCCTGCGGCCGATTTCTTCTTTGGCACCAATTGGGCGCCGAGTTTCTCGGGGCGGGGTGGGGCCTCTGACCTTGGCGTGTTGCCGCTGTTGTGGGGTACATTCTATATCTCGTTTATCGCTCTGCTGGTGGCTGTGCCGATTGGTCTGTTTTCGGCGATATATCTATCGGAATACGCAGGGCCAAAAGTGCGCGGCATCGCCAAGCCGCTGATCGAAATTCTCGCGGGTATTCCGACAATCGTCTACGGGCTTTTTGCATTGCTCACGGTCGGACCGTTGCTGGTGAGCATGTTTGGCAAAGAGACATTAGGCTGGATGCAGGGCGGCACGGCGGTGATGACTGCGGGCCTTGTGATGGGCATAATGCTGATCCCTTTCGTGTCCTCGCTGTCGGATGACATCATCAACGCGGTGCCACAGGCAATGCGCGACGGGTCATACGGGCTGGGCGCGACGAAGTCGGAAACGATCCGTCAGGTGATCCTACCTGCCGCTCTGCCGGGCATTGTCGGCGCGATCCTGCTGGCGGCCTCGCGCGCCATTGGCGAGACGATGATCGTGGTACTGGGGGCAGGGGCCGCGGCGCGGCTGTCGCTCAACCCTTTCGAGGCCATGACCACCATTACCGCCAAGATTGTGAGCCAGCTTACGGGAGACGCCGATTTCGCCTCGCCCGAGGCGCTGGTCGCCTTTGCTCTCGGCATGACCCTTTTTGTTCTAACGCTCGGGCTAAACATCTTTGCCCTTTATATCGTGCGCAAATATCGGGAGCAGTATGACTAATGACTGATGCAAGTATGACACCCACCGACGCCCCGAAGAAAAAATCGAGCCTGATGGCGCAGGATGCACGCACGCGCAAGCGCAACGCGGCCGAGACCCGTTTCCGCATGTACGGCATGGCCGCAATTGCTGTGGGCCTGTTGTTTCTGGTGTTCCTGTTTACGTCCATCCTGCGCTCGGGGCTGCCTGCGTTCACTCAAACCGTTGTGGATATTGAATTTACGCTAACCCAAGAGCAGTTCGATACCGCAGAATCCAAAATGCTCAAGACGGGCGAGTATCAAAAGATATTCGTCAACGCCTTGAGCGAGCAGCTTGATGCCAGAGGTCTGGACGTTGCATTTGATGCAAAAGCGATCCAGCGGATCGTGGGCAAGCCAGGTGGAACTATCCGCAGCTTCTTTCTCGAGAATCCCGACCGCATCGGCACGCCCGTTTCATTCGAGCTTGCCGCGTCCTCACGCGTTGACGGGTATTTTAACGGGCGCATGACGCGCGATACGCTGGTAGACAGCCGCTTTTTGATGGCGACCGACCTTGATCTGGTGGATGCGTTGGAAGAGGCGGGGATCATCGGCGGCGCATTCAACTGGAACTTCATCACTGGCACGGACTCCGGTGTGGATAATCCCGGCGGTGCAGGGCTTGGTGCCTCGGTGATCGGCTCGTTCTTTATGATGCTTGTCGTGTTGTTTTTGTCGCTACCGATCGGGGTTGCTGCGTCCATCTACCTTGAGGAATTTGCCCCCAAGAACCGTTGGACCGACCTGATCGAGGTGAACATCTCGAACCTCGCCGCCGTGCCCTCTATCGTGTTCGGTATTCTGGGTCTTGCTGTGTTCATCCAGTTCGCAGGCTTCCCGCAGTCAGCGCCGCTGGTTGGCGGGCTGGTGCTGACACTTATGACGCTGCCGACAATCATTATCTCGACACGCGCCTCGCTGGCAGCTGTCCCGCCATCCATACGTGATGCGGCTTTGGGTGTCGGCGCATCCAAAATGCAGTCGGTGTTCCACCATGTGCTGCCCCTTGCGATGCCGGGTATCCTGACGGGCACAATCATCGGGCTGGCACAGGCTTTGGGCGAGACGGCCCCTTTGCTGTTGATCGGCATGGTCGGTTTTGTAGCGCGTGAGTATCCAGAGACCTTCGTTGGAGGCTTTACCGACGCCAACTCGGCCATGCCTGCGCAGATTTACACTTGGGCCAGCCGCGCGGACCCCGGGTTTTATGAAAAAGCATGGGGTGGCATTATCATTCTATTGCTGTTCTTGATCACAATGAACGCCATTGCCGTCGTCCTGCGGCGCAGGTTCGAGCGCCGGTGGTAAGGAGCGATACAATGAATGATATGAGAATTGTGGAGAGAAAAGTGGACACGAACGAGGTTAAAATCGCAGCCAAAGACGTGCAGGTCTTTTACGGTGACAACCATGCTATCAAGGATGTGAGTGTCGAAATCGAAGACAAGACGGTGACAGCTTTTATCGGCCCTTCAGGCTGCGGAAAGTCCACGTTCCTGCGCTGTATCAACCGGATGAACGACACGATTGATGTGTGCCGTGTAAAAGGCGATATCCTGATTGACGGCGAAGACATTTATGATGCCAAAGTCGATCCCGTGCAGCTGCGCGCCAAGGTCGGTATGGTATTTCAAAAGCCGAACCCGTTTCCGAAATCGATTTATGATAACGTGGCTTATGGCCCCAAGATCCACGGTCTGGCGAAGAACAAGGCCGATCTGGACGATATCGTAGAGAACGCTCTGCGCCGTGGTGCGATCTGGGATGAGGTCAAAGACCGCCTTCATGCACCGGGGACGGGCCTGTCGGGTGGGCAGCAGCAGCGCCTTTGCATTGCGCGCGCTGTCGCAACCGAGCCCGAAGTGCTGTTGATGGACGAGCCATGTTCGGCGCTTGACCCCATCGCGACGGCTCAGGTCGAGGAGCTGATCGACGAGCTGCGCAAGAGCTACTCGGTGGTGATTGTGACCCACTCGATGCAGCAGGCCGCTCGGGTAAGCCAGAAGACCGCGTTTTTCCACCTTGGTAATCTTGTAGAGTATGGCGAGACGTCCAACATCTTTACCAACCCCGTCGATCCGCGCACCGAAAGCTACATCACTGGCCGTATCGGCTAAGGAGTTGAACATGAACGAGCAACACATTGCATCTGCATTCGACCGTGATTTGGAGGCGATCCAAGCACAGATCATGAAGATGGGCGGGCTGGTTGAGAATGCCATCCTCGAAGCCGCGATAAGCCTTGAGACCCGCGACGAGGAACGTGCCGAAGCAGTGCGCCAAGGCGATAAAGCAATCGACACGCTTGAGGAAACCATCAACGAAGAGGCCGCGCGCGTGATTGCCCTGCGTGCGCCCACGGCAAGCGATCTTCGCCTCGTGCTCTCGGTCATCAAAGTGAGTTCGAACCTCGAACGCATCGGGGACTACGCCAAGAACCTCGCCAAGCGCACGGGTGTCTTGTCCCAGATGGAGCCTGTGAATGGCAGTGCAGGTGCGTTGCGCCGCATGGCCAAAGAGGTCGAGGGGATGCTCAAGGACGTTCTGGACGCCTATGTCGCACGTGACGCCGAACTGGCACAGGATGTGATCGACCGCGATATCCAAGTCGATCAGATGTATAACGCGCTGTTCCGCGAATTCCTGACCTTCATGATGGAAGACCCAAGCCAGATCACCGCCTGTATGCACCTGCACTTTATCGCCAAAAATATTGAGCGCATGGGCGATCACGTCACTTCGATCGCGGAGCAGGTTGTCTACCTCGTCACCGGATCGATCCCAGATGAAGCGCGCCCGAAAGGCGACAAAACATCATTGCCTAGCTAAGGAGGCCTTTGAGATGTCTGCTGATCAGCCCCGCGTTTTGGTCGTAGAGGATGAGCCGGCCCAGTTGGAGGTACTGGCCTATAATCTCGAAGCCGAGGGGTTTGCGGTAAGCCGTGCGAGAGATGGCGAAGAAGCGCTTCTCGTTATTTCAGAGGACGCACCGGACATTGTCGTGCTGGACTGGATGATGCCGAATATCTCTGGCATCGAAGTGTGCCGCCGCATCAAGAGCAAGCCCGAGACACGCTCGATCCCTGTTATCATGCTCTCTGCGCGGTCCGAGGAAGTGGACAAGGTGCGCGGTTTGGAAACGGGCGCGGATGATTACGTCGTCAAACCCTACTCGGTGATCGAGCTGATGGCGCGGGTGCGTACTCAATTGCGCCGCGTACGTCCATCGACTTTGGGCCAACAGCTTGAATTTGAAGACATTACTCTGGACGCGGAAACGCACAAGGTCACGCGTGGGCAAGACGAGCTCAGGCTAGGGCCCACCGAGTTTCGCCTGCTCACCACCTTCATGGAAAAACCAGGCCGTGTCTGGAGCCGTGATCAACTGCTCGACCGCGTGTGGGGGCGGGATCTATACGTCGATACACGCACGGTAGACGTTCACATTGGCCGCTTGCGAAAGGCATTGTCACAGCACGGCGGTGCGGACCCCCTGCGCACAGTGCGCGGCGTTGGGTATGCACTGGGCTAGCGCCGTCTCATCAGACGATCAGGGACTGTTCAGGAATTTTTATCCACAGTCCGTCATAAAACCGTTACACTCCAGATCAGGAGTAGTGAGGTTTTTGAAATGTTCAGTCGATATGGCCTGTTCTTTAGCATCTGTTTGGCACTTCCAGCACCCGCGCAAGCACAGATGTCGGATGTCATTTGTGATGATAGCCTGCGGATGGTGCAAACACTGAAAGAAAAGCAAGGGGCCAAGCGGCAGGGCATGGGGCTGCGCGACCCTGAGACAATGCTCGAAGTCTGGGTCACGGCACGCAACGGGGATTGGGTTATTTTGCAGAATTATGCGAATGGCACATCCTGTATTGTCGCGATGGGAGAGCATTGGGAAGGGGCGAAGGCCAACCCTGCCTAAAGCACAGCCTCTTCCAAGCGATCCGTGGCAGGTGCAGGCCGCACTGACAGCGCTTCGATGCGCTGATAGGTCTCCTCGGTCAAAGTAAGGCTTTGAGCTTTCAGCGAAGAAGCGAGCTGCGCCACGTTGCGCGCGCTGATGATGGGAGCGGTTACCGCGGGATGGTGTCCAGCCCAAGCGACAGCGAGCGTTGCGGCTTCAACGCCGATGTCGTCTGCAAGCGCGGAAAGGCCCTGCGCAGTCTGTGTCATCCAGTCTTGCCCGTAGCGCGCAGCATAGCGTTTGTCTGTTGATAACCGACCCGTCCCGCCAGATAGATACTTCCCCGTGAGCAAGCCGCCGCCAAGCGGAGAGTAGGGGGCGACGTCAATCCCCTCGGCAAGTGCCATGGGCAGAAGCTCCACCTCGGCCTGACGCTTGACCAGTGAATACATCGGCTGGAGGATGTCGATGCCTGTGCCCATCGACTGTGCGACGGCTTGAGCCTTCATTACTTGCCATGCCGCGAAATTTGACACGCCGATATAGCGCAGTTTGCCTGTCTCCTGCAGGTGGTGCAAAGCCTCGAATGTCTCACGGAGGGGTGTTTCGGAATCCCAGCGATGCAGATAAAGAATGTCGAGCGTGTCCAGCCGCAACCGCGAGCGGCTCTCGTCAAACTGCTGCAAAACATTGTCGCGACCACTGCCGCCCGTGTAGGCGACCTTGCTGGCGATGATCAGATCGTCGCGACCATGCTGGACGAAGTTTCCAAGAAGCTGGTCTGATACGCCACCATTGTAGGTATGCGCGGTGTCGAAAAAATTGATGCCATGCTCACGGCATGTCTCGTACATTGCCTGACTGTCCGAGGCGTCAGAAGACCCGCCAAATTGCATACACCCGAAACACAGTGATGAAAGCCTTGAGCCATTTATTGCTTTTAGATCGGTCATTCAGACGCTCCGAGTGAGTTGGAATATTCGAGCGAGCATAGCTCAATTGCATGACGGTTTTGTAACTTGGTAATGCTCCTTTCTTGAAGAACAGATACTTGCGTCACGAGGACGATCATGTCTGCGAGGGACAACCTTGTCAGGGTGGGTTCGTCGCCAGCGCATTGATGAAGGTGCTCGCAGAAAGCTGACAAGCGTTTGTATTTCAAGCATCCTCTGGGCTGTCTCCGTTTGCGGTAGAAAGCTTGCCGCAGGTGCTTCTCGGTGACCTCACAACCTCAGAAAATCCAGTGACCTGTGGAAGCGTATGCTGGCGCAGCCTGAGCCAATAATGGTCAAATGCTGTTTCAGGCAACGATGCAATGTGCATATACAAATCAAACATCGCGTAGATTCGTATGCTCTTGCTTAGGATGGAGCCAAGAGCCTGCGGACCTTTTGATTTGGCCGCCCAAAAGGGCTGAAGCACAATGGTACGCTGAAGTTGAGAAAATGAAGGAGCGGAACGGGTGAAAGACGTAAGGATTATCGTGACTGGCGGCACTATTGATAAAGTGCACGACACCCGCACCGAAGGGTTGGCGTTTTCACCAGACGGGGCGACGCATATCCCGAAGATGCTGCAAATCGGGCGCTGCCACTTTCCGGTCGTGCAGCTCTTGATGCTCAAGGACAGTTTGTATTTTGATGACGCGGACAGGGACGCGATTGCCGCCGCGGTTACAGCGGCTCCGGAACAAGGGATCATCATCACCCTTGGCACGGGGACAATGGGCCAGACCGCTCGGTTTTTGTCGGATCAGGTAGGCGATAAAACAGTCGTTCTGACCGGTGCCATGCGCCCCTTTTCGCTGTCTTCGTCCGACGGGGACTTCAATCTTGGCGGCGCGGTGGTCGCGGCGCAGCTGCTGGAGGCAGGGGTTTGGGGCGTGATGAACGGGCGTACATTCTCAGCGTCCATGTTGAACAAAAACGTTGAACAAGGGCGTTTTGACGCCTGAACACCCTACTATCTAGAAACAGAACGCGTAACGCGAAAGGCGATCAATGACATTCAAAATTGGCGTTGGCCCGAACATCCGGCAATCCCCGTACTATGACGCCACAGTGCGTGATGGGGTGCAGAGTTTCTCGGTCTACAACCACATGTATATTCCGGCCCATTTCGGAAATCCCGAGGCAGAGTACGACCGTCTGTTGAAAGGCGTTGCCATGTGGGACGTAGCGGCGCAGCGTCAGGTTCAGTTGCACGGACCGGATGCAGGGAAGTTGGCCCAATATCTGACGCAGCGCGACCTGACAAAGACGAGGATCGGCCAAGGCCGCTATGTTCCACTGTGTGACCATGACGGCTGGCTCATCAATGATCCGGTCCTTCTGAAGTTGGCGGAGGACAAGTATTGGTTGTCGGTTGCCGACAGTGACATCCACCTTTGGGCCGCCGCAATTGGCCGTGAAAAGGGCTGGAATGTGGAGGTGAGTGAACCCGATGTATCGCCATTGGCCATTCAGGGACCGAAGGCGGTCGAGGTCGCGGCGGCTCTTTTCGGCGACCGCGTGCGGGAGTTCCGATACTTCGGTTTTGAAGAAACCTCTCTTGATGGCATCCCACTGGTGCTGGCGCGGTCAGGTTGGTCCAAGCAGGGCGGGTACGAGCTTTATCTAATGGATCACACGCGTGGTTCGGAGCTTTGGGAGTTGGTCAAGCAGGCCGGGGCGCCTTTCGACATCGGTCCGGGCGCGCCGAATGACACTGAACGTCTCGAAAGTGGATTGATTTCCTATGGCGCGGATATGCGCTGGCAAACGCACCGAGCCACACCGTTCGAATTGGGGTTGGGCGGATTGGTCGACCTCAAAGCTGGCCATGATTTTGTGGGACGCTCGGCCCTTGCAGAACTGGCTGAGCATTCGCCCTCCAGACGCCGTGTCGGACTTGTAATTGACGGCAATCCGCCGTTGCCAACCCAACCCGTGCCATTGACCTACAATGGCACCGACGTAGGCTTTGTGAGCGAGATGGCGGTCTCAAAGCGGCTTGGCGCGACGATTGGGGTCGGCTTGTTCCGCGCTGACCTGAGCGACGACGCCAATGACTTGATGGTCCATATCGATGAGACGGCATATCCAGCACGCCTGCATGACATTCCTTTTGTGACATAGCTGGCGCCATATAGGAATTAACCTGAGTCAATCAGGCCTTAAGCGGGCCGCTCGATCTCACATATGACTGCGGGATGGGTCAGGTTCACTAGGTTCGCGGCGTGCGAAACGCTGCTCTCACGGGCGGCGGTCATAATGGCCCCCATATTGTTGGCAATAGAAAATCGATCTATATCGGTATTATCGATATTGTAATGTGACCAATTTAATTGGATTTTTACGCACTCTGGCCCCGCGAACTTTTGATCAGATGGCTTAACGACAAACCATGGGTGCTTAAATGACGGACGATGTGACCAGCTTCGACTATATCGTGATTGGTGGCGGCTCTGCCGGCTGTCTGATGGCCAATAGACTGAGCGCTGATCCAGAGAACCGCGTGCTGCTGCTGGAGGCGGGCAAGCCAGACAATTATCACTGGTTTCATATCCCCGTTGGTTACCTTTATTGCATCGGCAACCCGCGTGCGGACTGGATGTACAAAACCCAAGCCTCCAAAGGGCTGAATGGGCGCAGCTTGCTTTACCCGCGAGGAAAGACGCTTGGGGGCTGCTCGTCGATCAACGGGATGATCTACATGCGGGGTCAGGCGCGGGACTACGACAATTGGGCAAAGTTGTCTGGTGAAGAGGCGTGGAATTGGGAAAACTCCCTGACCGATTTCATGGCGCATGAGGATCACTACAAACTGGACGACGGCGCCGATCCCGCGACCGGCGATAACGGCCGGTTCTCGGATATGCACGGTCATGGCGGTGAGTGGCGGATCGAAAAGCAACGCCTGCGCTGGGACGTGCTGGACAGCTTTGCCGAGGCGGCGACCGAGGCTGGAGTTGAAAAGACCGACGACTTCAATTCCGGAGACAATGCCGGTGTCGGGTATTTCGATGTGAACCAGCGGTCTGGCTGGCGCTGGAACACCTCAAAGGCGTTTCTACGCCCCGCCAAGTCTCGGAAAAACCTGACCATCTGGACCGAGACACAAGTTGAAAAGCTAACCTTTGACAAAGGTGAAAATGGTCAGGTGCGTTGCAGTGGCGCTGTGGTGCATCGTATCGGCGAACAGCTGGCAGTCAGCGCGCGCAAAGAGGTCGTGCTGTCCGCAGGAGCCGTAAATTCACCAGCAATCCTACAGCAGTCAGGCATCGGGCCAGCGGCACTGCTAAAGCAGCACGGGATCGAGGTGGTGAAGGATGCGCCATACGTGGGCGAGAACCTGCAAGACCATTTACAGATCCGCGCGGTCTATAAGGTCAAGGGTACCAAAACGCTGAACACACTGGCTAATTCACTGGTGGGGAAGGCCAAAATAGGTCTGGAGTATATGTTCAAACGCTCCGGCCCGATGAGCATGTCACCAAGCCAACTGGGGGCCTTCACGCGTTCATCCCCCGATCGTGCACACGCCAACCTGCAATACCACGTACAACCTCTGAGCCTTGAGGCTTTCGGCGATGACCTGCATGACTTCCCCGCGATGACCGTCAGTGTGTGCAACCTGAACCCCACCAGCCGTGGCCACGTGCGCATCGCCTCCGGCAATTTCCGCGATCCGCCCGAGATCTCGCCAAATTATCTGGACACCGATGAGGATCGCAAAGTTGCGGCACAAAGCCTGCGCCAAGTACGCGAGATCATGGCGCAACCTGCGCTGAAGGCCTATGAGCCTGAAGAATACAAACCCGGTATCCAGTATCAGACCGACGAAGAGTTAACCAAACTGGCCGGTGACATCGCCAGCACAATCTTCCACCCCGTTGGCACGGTAAAAATGGGCCGCGACGATGACCCCACCGCCGTTCTCGATCCGCATTTGCGGATGAAAGGTGTTGCAGGCCTGCGCGTCGTCGATGCCTCGATTATGCCGGAAATAACCAGCGGCAACACCAATTCTCCAACAATTATGATCGCGGAAAAGGCAGCGAGCTGGATGTTGGCGGGCCAGTAAGCCCTGTATGACACCCACAGCCCGTTTTCGGGCCTGCCGTGGCGATGTTCCCAGTGATCTAAAGGCGACTGTGGCCCTTATTGGCTCGTCTGGAGGGCGCAATGTGAGACAGCGCTACCGCTCTCATGCAGAAGCGCAGTAGATTGATCTTGAACATATTTTCGAAGACCTTTGATGGTTCGGAAGAGGCGCGCTGACTGTTCGCGGAGGTAGGCATCATCGCGGAGCATTGCGCAATCTGAAGCATCGTCAAACACGGAGGCTAGCCAAGGAAACCGAAGACGGCGCTAGACATCAAAAAACACTGTTTCCAGTTCGCC
This sequence comes from uncultured Sulfitobacter sp., assembly GCA_913060815.1. Classification (GTDB taxonomy): domain Bacteria; phylum Pseudomonadota; class Alphaproteobacteria; order Rhodobacterales; family Rhodobacteraceae; genus Sulfitobacter. Next base: position 39,842 of record CAJXSZ010000008.1, read on the forward strand.
CTGAAGGTAGATGTCGTGATGATACCCTGCTTCAACAGGTCGAGCCAAAAGCGTTGTCGCACGGTCCTTGGCCAATCGATAGATTGGGTCCTTCGCATTTTGCTCGGCTTCGTCCGCAAAATAGACGCGGGTGGTCAGGCCAAGATTTATACCGCGCGCGACAATCCAGACCAACACATGGGGTGCTGCATCGGGCAGGCCGCCCGGCTTGACGGTTTCGAACGTGGCGAGACCTGTCTCGGCGTCGGTAGCCCCACGGCCCCAGTTTTCAAACCCGTCGGTCTGGTTGAAACTGCCGTCCGGCCCCGCCTGCCAGATTTCAAGCATAGCATCTTTGAGAGGCTCGCCATCGCCATCATACACCCGAAAGGTGAGCGCGATCTTCGACGCGGCCAGCGAGGGGTGCACCATCGTACGTCCGGGGTCTTTTCCGCCATACATACCAGACAGGCCAGCTACACTGGGCGTACAGCCGATATGGACATACGGACCAGCGGTCTGAGATGGAGATTCTTTATGCGCGGTCATTTAACGGCCCTCCATCTGGTTTTCGAACACTGTGGCGGAGGACCCGCGCAAGACGATATCGAATCTGTAGGCGCGGATATCCATCGGAATTGTCGCATCCATATCAAGCCGTGCGACCAATGTATTGATCGCGGCCTTTGACGGTATAGTCTGCACAATGGGACACAGAGCGATGTGGGGATCACCCTCGAAATACATCTGCGTTATTAGCCGTTGGGCGAATCCGTCACCGAAGACGGAAAAATGAATATGTGCAGGGCGCCAGTCATTGCCGCCATTGGGCCAAGGGTAGGGGCCCGGCTGAATTGTGCGAAAGCTATAGCTGCCGTCTTCGCCGCTGATGCAGCGCCCGCAGCCACCAAAGTTCTCATCGAGCGGCGCAAGGTAGCCATCCTTTTTATGGCGATACCGACCGCCTGCATTGGCCTGCCATACTTCGATCAGTTTCCCGGGCAAGCCGCGTCCGTTTTCATCCATCAGCTTGCCGTGCACGATGATCCGTGGGCCAATCGCCAGACCGCCGGATCGCGCGTAGTTCTGGATCAGATCGTCATCCAGAGGGCCGATGCTGTCATGGCCAAAGGTCGGCCCACTCAACTCGGTGGCAGTAGGAGCATAGGATAGAGGCTTGTGCTTTGGGGACCGCAGGATGGACGACCTGTAGCGCGGTGTCAGCGCAGGCGGGTGCCAGTCAAGGTCGCGAGGGGCGATGCGTTGATCAGTCATTCTATGCTGCCTCTATGTCTCTCAGGGCTTCTTTGGCCAGTTTAATCGCATGATTGGCGTCGGGCGCGGCTGCGCGGATCGCGATCTGCATCAGACTACTCCAGTGGTAGGCCGACGTAGTTTTCGGCAATGGATTTCGACGCCGCTTCTGATTGCGATAGGTAGTCGAACTCTGCCCGCTGCATACGCTTTTCGAAAGGGCTGTTTTCAGGGAATTGGTGCATGAGCGTGGACAGCTGCCATGAGAACCGCTCAACCTTCCAGACGCGGCGCAACACGGTTTCGGAATAGGTATCAATGTGTTGATCGTTGCCGCTACGGTAGTGTTCAACCAGACCACGTGCCAATACCCGGATATCCGCGACCGCAAGATTCAGTCCTTTTGCCCCCGTGGGCGGTACGATGTGGGCTGCGTCGCCTGCCAAAAACAATTGTCCGTAGCGCATGGGTTCGGCGACGAACGACCGCAGGGGGGCGATGCTTTTTTCAAACGACGGACCTGTTTGCAAATTTGCTGCCGCCTCTGGTCCAAGGCGCAGCGCCAGTTCTTCCCAGAACGCTTCATCCGACCAATTGTCGACATGGTCGTCCAGATCACACTGTAGATAATAGCGGCTGCGGGTTTCGGAGCGCATGGACGCCAAGGCAAAACCGTTTGCGTGGTTCGCGTAGATCAGTTCATGGCTGACTGGAGGTTTTTCGACCATGATGCCCAGCCAGCCGAAGGGATACACCCGTTCGAATGTCTTCAAAACGTCGGATGGAATCGACTGGCGCGATACGCCGCGAAATCCATCACAGCCCGCGATGTAATCACATGTGATCTCGACCGTAGCGCCGTCCTGCTGAAATCCTACCGTTGACGTGTCACTTTTCAGGTCGGAAAGACGAACGTCCTCTACATTGAAATGAAATTTCTGCCCCTCAGCGAAACGGCGATCGAACAGGTCTTTGGTCACCTCTGTCTGGCCGTAAACGGTAACGTTTTTGCCCGTCAGCGCCAGAATATCGATGCGGTGGCGATCTCCGTCAAAGGCGAGATCAAACCCCGTGTGAGGCAGACCCTCGCGGTGGAGCCGGTCGGCCACACCCGCCTCTTCGAGGGCGGCGACGGTGCCTTGTTCCAGAACGCCTGCCCGAATGCGGCTTTCGATATAAGCACGGTCCTTCCGGTCTATGACAATCGATTCAATGCCCGCATTTGCCAATAGCTGCGACAGTAGCAAACCGCATGGACCCGCGCCGATGATGCAAACTGACGTGTTAAGTTTTTTTGTCATTCCGCAGTATCCCTTATGTCTGTTTCGGGGGCAAGTGACGTGCGGACATCCGCGCTGATGGCGTCGCGAGTCCAATGTAGGAAGGAGGTTTGAACAGCCACGCGCAAAGTGACGTCCAGCGCCTTTATCGGAGAGGGCGAATTGTGCGGATGAGTACCCAATACTGTCCTGTGGGCGACCCCTTTTTTTGCAGGGGTATGGCTTCAATCGTGATTGCCAGCTTTAAATAATTCTGTCGGATGTCTCAATCTATCCGAATCGAGGATCTTCTGATCCTTGAATGAAAGGTGAAGGGCCTGTTGCATCGATCGGGAGGTCTCTGCTGCGAAGCCCTATCATGACGGCCCGCGTCAAGACGGATCTGAGGCTACCTGAAGAAGGGGTTTTGCAGGCTTGCACGAAAGCCCGATGAGAAAGGCCGAGAGCTGATCTGGCGCTGTTGAACTGAGAACGGATCGGGTCGTCAGCGGTCGAATGGACCGCGAACCGCTACTATGATCTGGATGATTTATTCCAGATCAACATAGAACGATTGTACAGGTTTCGTTTCATGCATGATTTGTAATGCGGACGACGGCACTGAAAAACCAGATAGCTCATCATCGCGAAGCTCATTCAAGCCGGAAGGGGCTAATGCGAAAGGCGCTTTCGTTTAGAATGGGCGCTAGATGCTGAGTACAAAAGCGGAGATCTAAAACCGCTCGTTAAGCTATTGATAAAGGGAACAGCTCCCGAATCCTTTGACCATAAACAAAGGCGGCTGTTGACTGCCTTCTCTCATAGAGCTGCTCTGATTAGCGTGAAGAATCGCTTCAAGCGGAGAATCTCAAATATCGGTTTTGAAATCTTTTAGCAGCCCTTCGGTCTCACATAGGCAAGCGATTGTAGATGGAGGCGAGTACCGGAATCGAACCGGTGTACACGGATTTGCAATCCGCTGCGTAACCACTCCGCCAACTCGCCACCGAGGATCGTCATAGACCGTGATTTTGAAGGCCGCAAGAGGCAAGATCGGGTGTTCTTGCGGTCTTTTTAAAACAACGGACCGTCAGTGGGAAGTGGCGTTGCTGCTGCGGCAGGGTTGTGGCACATTGGCGGCAACAGGATTCTGAACAAACGAGCATGCCGATATGACCGATTTCTCCACACGACGTACGATGATGGTCGACACGCAGGTGCGCCCGTCGGATGTGACCAAATTTCCAATCATTGACGCGATGTTGACTGTCGCGCGCGAGGACTTCGTTCCCACGGCACAGCGTGAGGCGGCTTATGTCGGAGAGAACCTTGATCTGGGCGAGGGGCGCGTGCTGCTCGAACCACGCACGCTCGCAAAGATGCTGGATGTGCTGGCGATTGACGCAGACGAGCTTGTCCTCGATCTGGGCTGTGCGTTGGGGTATTCCTCGGCGGTGATAGCGCGGATGGCACAGGCTGTTGTGGCGGTTGAGCAGGACGCGGATATGGCGCGCGATGCGCAGGATGCGCTGGTTGCTGCAGGTGCGGATAATGCTGTTGTACATCAAGGGCCGCTGATCGACGGAGCCGCGCAGCACGGCCCATATGATGTGATCATCGTCGAAGGTGGCGTGGCAGACGTCCCTGAGGCATTGGTCGCGCAGCTCAAAGAGGGCGGACGGATTGCAGCCATCTTTATGAGCGGCCCGTTGGGCGAAGTGCGCGTTGGATACAAACGGGCGGGGCAGATGAGCTGGCGTTTGGCATTCAATGCCACGGCGCCCTATCTGCCAGGCTTTGAGCCGGAGATGTCTTTCACGTTCTAAGGCAGCTGAAAATTTTATGATGATGCGCAAGCAACGGCTTGCGGTGTGCTTTTGGAGACAAGTGGAATGATGAATTTCGGGATCGGTCAGAGGGCTGCACGTGCTGTGCGGACAAGCTTTCTGGCGCTTGGGGTGACATTGGCAACTGCACCTCTTGCATCTTCTGACACGCTGGCGGACGCCCTTGTCGGGGCGTACACTCATTCTGGTCTTCTGGAGCAGAACCGCGCATTGCTGCGGGCCGCGGATGAAGACGTCGCCGCCGCGGGTGCGGCGCTGGAGCCTGTGCTGCGCTGGACTGCGGGCATTACGCAAAGCCTCGGACGTTCGCGTAGTCTGGCGACTTTGGGCGTGCAAAGTAGCGATAGTCTGGTCGCGAGTGGCCAGTTGATCGCAGAGCTTTTGGTATATGATTTCGGGGCGACAACCCTAGGGGTGGAGGTCGCTAAGGAATCCGTTCTGGCCACGCGGCAGTCGCTTATCGGGATCGAACAGCAGGTGCTGTTGCGCGGTGTGCAGGCCTATATGGGTGTGATCGAGGCGACAGAATTCGTGAGTTTGCGTCGCAACAACGAGAGCGTTCTGACGCAGGAACTGCGGGCTGCGCGAAACCGTTTCGAAGTGGGCGAAGTGACCCGTACCGACGTAGCCCTTGCCGAGGCGCAGTTAGCGCAGGCGCGCAGCGGTCTGGCCTCGGCGCAGGGCAATCTGGCCATTGCCATCGAGGAGTACCGCAACGTGATCGGGCGCAAGCCGGGCCGTCTGTCACCTCCGCCGCGCCTGCCAAAGATCAGCGGTGACATCAACGCGTCCAAGTCTCTGGCCGTACGCCAGCATCCCGAATTGCGCGCTGTGCAGCATCAGGTCAAAGCTGCGGAGCTGGCAATCAGACGGGCCGAGGCGCAAAAGCGCCCGACGGTAAGCCTGCAAGGGACACTCTCGGCGAGCGAGAACTTGGACAGCAGTAACTTCAGCACAGGTGCCAGTATCGGGCTGAACGCTGGCGGTACGATCTATCAGGGCGGTGCGCGCTCTTCGGCGGTGCGCCGTGCGCAAGCACAGCGCGATGCGCAGCGGGGCAACCTGCATGTGGTGCGCCATAACATTCAACAAAACGTCGGTGTCGCCTATGCGCAGCTTAGCTCCGCAAGGGCTTCGCTTGAGGCCTCGGATCGTCAGATCCGTGCCGCGCGTATTGCCTTCCGCGGTGTGCGCGAAGAGGCGACACTGGGTGCACGGACCACGCTTGATGTGCTGGACGCAGAACAGGCGCTGCTCGATGCAGAGGCGTCACGGATTTCTGCACAGACGCTGCTATACAACGCGGCCTATGCTGTATTGTCGGCCACGGGTCAGCTGACGGCCACGGGCTTGCGTCTGCCGGTTCAGCAGTATGATGTGACGGAATACTATAATCTGGTCAAAGACAGCCCCACCGTTCAATCCAAGCAGGGCGCGCAGTTGGACCGTGTGCTCAAGCGCTTGCAAAAAGACTGACGCGAGACGCTTTGTCGTCTTGCCAGAGGCCGTCCCAAGGGGCGGCCTTCTTCTTTTGGGAGCTGGACTCTACGTTAAGGAAATAGGTTAATTTTATGTTTTTCCTCGTTTTTCCACCCATTGTGAGAATCTTTAATGCAGGTTATTCTATGCAGGAGCAGAGAGTGGTGAAAAATGTCAAAAGCAGTCACGCAGGATGAGGTTGAAGACGTATTGTCTTCAATTCGCAGATTGGTATCCGAAGACAAGCGGCCCCTCGCGGGATTGCGGAATGCGGCGGATAGCGCCGCGCAGGACGACGATCTGAGAGGGGAAGACAGCGCTGCGGCTGCGGCGGGTAAGGCCCCTGAGGCTGCTGAAAAATTATCTGATGACTATGCGCGTTCGAAGCAAAACCAGCAGGCGGACCATGCTGCCGATGCGCCTGCTGACCGTTTCGTGCTCACGCCTGCCTTGCGTGTCGTAGATGACGTTGAGGAGAGCGATCCGCCGCTTGATCTGGCATCTGTTGCGCGTGAAACATGGGCACCTGATGCACAAAGCGAAGAGGCTACCGTAGAAGATGCCAAGGCCTATGAAGGGCCAATGGTTCTGTTCCCCGCCGCACAAGAAAGCGTGCCGCAGGAGAATCGTGATGCGGCGATGGAAGCACTTGATGCATTGGTACACGAGACGATCGAGAGTGATGGCGCGCATGAGCCTGCGCAAGCCAGACCTGAGGGTACCTTGGATGCATTCGATGATGGCGATTACAGCGATGAGTTCTATTGGCAGGACACCGATGACAATGCGGAGCCCGACTATGATCTGACCGGCGCGATTGAAGAAGATGCAACCTACGACGTAGGCGGCGAAGCAGGGGAGCAGGTAGAAGAGGCTGCTTCATATGCGCCAGATCAGCCTGTGCCGTCGGGAGATGATATCATTGAAGATATGCGTGTCGAGGAGCAGGACCAAGCGTCAGATGATATCGCCACGGATACGGCAGGCGTGTCACATTATGAGCCGGAAGCCGCTGAAACAACGCCCGAGCCTCAAGCTGAGGACGCCTCTGTCCTGCCTTTGACTGCAAAAATTGCAGCGCTCGAAGCAGCCGTTGGCAAAATTACAGAGAGCTGGGAGCCTGATGGCGACGAGGCAGTTGAACTGGCTGCGACGCGGATGACCACTATGGCGTGGGAAGATGATGTAGAGCTTGATGCCAAAGGCGCGCCTTTCACGGAAGATGAGCCTATTACGCCGTCCCAAGAAGCACCGCAATATGACGACTTTGCACGGGACGAGGCCGCTGAGGCCAAAAAACCAAGCCTTGCGGCAGGGTTCGGCGGGGACGACCAGCTTATGGATGAGGAAACTCTACGCGAACTGGTCAGCGAGATTGTGCGCGCCGAGTTGCAAGGTGCCTTGGGTGAGCGGATCACCCGCAATGTGCGCAAGCTGGTGCGCCGCGAAATCCACCGCGCGCTGACTGCGCATGAGATGGAATAGGCGCTAGCCTACCTCGGCAGCTACGTTGAGCAGGGTGTCGATGTCGAAATAGGCTTCCATGTGCTCGCCAAGCGCATCGAGAGTTTCATCGACCTGATCCTCGAAGATTGCAGAGGAAGTGGTGCCAAGCCGCTCCAGAAATGCAGCGCGAAAGCTGTCCGAGGCGAATAGCCCGTGCAGATAGCAGCCTTGCACGCGACCATCCCTGCTGGCCGCGCCTTCGTCCACACCATCAATGCGGAGCCACGGGTTGGCGCAGTCCGCCCCTGTCGTTTCTCCCAGGTGTATCTCATAGCCGCTCAGCGCTGTACCACTGGCGATATGCTGCCCTGCGCGCAAAGACAGGTGTTTGAGCGGGGCCAGGACAGTATGCACATCCAGATGACCTAGCCCCTCAACCGTGCCCGCGTCTCCCTCGATCCCCGCGGGATCGCTGATTGTTTTGCCGAGCATTTGATAGCCGCCGCAAAGCCCCAAGACATGACCGCCACGGCGGATATGGGCGGCGATGTCGATGTCCCACCCCGTCTCGCGCAGGGCGGCAAGATCGGCAATGGTGGATTTGCTGCCCACCAGCAGGATAAGGTCCGCCTCGGCGGGAATAGGCGTGTCCCGCTGGATCATGCGCAGGTCAACAGATGGCTCTGCGGCGAGCGGATCGAGGTCGTCGAAATTGGCAATGCGGGGCAATTGTGGCACGGCGATCACGCAACCGCTGCCGCCTGAGGTGCTGCGTGCGGGCAGGTCCATCACATCTTCGGCGGGCAAGCGGTGGGCGAGATCGAACCAAGGCAGCACGCCTAGCGAGGGCCAGCCTGTGCGCGCAGCGATATCATCACGCCCTGCGTCAAACAGGCTACGATCGCCGCGAAATTTGTTAACGCAGAACCCTTTGACCAACGCGTTGTCCTCCGCTTCCATCACCGCCTGAGAGCCAACAATCTGAGCGATGACACCACCGCGCTCAATGTCGCCCATGAGGATCACGGGTACCCCCGCCGCGCGGGCAAAGCCCATGTTGGCAATGTCGCCTGCGCGCAGGTTTGTCTCGGCAGGCGATCCTGCGCCCTCTACCACAATCACATCGCACCTACTGGCGAGGCGATGGAAGCTCTCAAGCACCGCGGGCATAAGGTTCTCTTTATTTTGGCCAAAGCTGCGAGCCTCTTGGTGGCCCGCAACCTTTCCCTGCACGATGACCTGCGCGCCCGTAGCTGTTTGCGGTTTGAGCAGGACGGGGTTCATATCGGTGTGCGGGGCCACGCCACAGGCGCGCGCCTGCAGTGCTTGGGCGCGCCCGATTTCGCCGCCGTCTTCTGTAACGGCGGCATTGTTGGACATGTTTTGCGGTTTGAAAGGCCGCACGTTCAGACCGCGCGCGCGCAGGGCCCGCAGGATGCCGGCAACAACCATGGATTTGCCCACGTTGCTGCCTGTGCCCATGATCATAATTGCTTTTGTCATTGCGTGCCTTCGTGCTTTGATCTGCCGCACCGTGGCGCAAAGCGCAGCAGAGGAAAAGAGCGATTGCAGCGGGTCAGCGGACACAAAAAAACGCAGCCCGAAGGCTGCGTCTTTTTATCAGGTTTTAAGGCGAAGGTCGCTTACGCGGCTTCAGCCTGTTGTGCAGCGTTGCGACGCTCGGACTCTTCGCGCGACAGGGCAACGGAAGTCCGTACGCCTTTGCCAACAAAGTCCATGAGGCCAGTTACAACACGCTCGTTGGGGTCAATCCCCGCACAGCTCAGCACTTCGCGGCCATCGCGCGAGCGCGCCCAGCGGGCGATCTGCTCGGGGCCGTTGCCGTATTTCTTGTCATCCGCAATTGCGTCGTCCAGTGCGGCCAGTACTACGGCTGCAAACAGTTTACGGGCACGGTTGCCTTGCTCGTTATTAAAGGCAGTGCCATCAACGAAATCTTTCAACTCGTCGTCCTTCCATTATTCTTGCTCTTGTCATTTCGGCGTCTGCCTCTTCTGACATATCTCGAGCGATTCGGATACCCTGTTTAATCATGGCTTCTATGCAAAAACTGCATGGCTTCCACGGTGCGAACACATAAACACGGCTCCTTGTGTGTGGGTGCACCGCAAGATATAGGGTGCGTCAACAAATCATCAACCTTTTGCCAGAGTTTTGACACATGCCCAAAATTAACGGAAACGAGATTCGCCCCGGAAACGTCCTTGAACATAACGGCGGTCTGTGGGCTGCTGTGAAGGTCGATCACGTGAAACCAGGCAAAGGTGGTGCATTTGCGCAAGTCGAACTGAAGAATTTGCGCAACGGTTCCAAATTAAATGAACGCTTCCGCAGTGCCGACAAGGTCGAGAAAGTCCGCCTTGAGCAGAAGGACCAGCAGTTTCTCTACGAAGATGCGGGGATGTTGGTACTGATGGACACTGACACCTACGATCAGGTTCAACTGTCCGCCGAGTTGCTCGGTGACCGCCGTCCTTTTTTGCAAGACGGCATGATGGTCGTGGTGGAGTATTACGAGGAAGAGGCTATTAACGCCGCGTTGCCCCAGAAAGTAACCTGCAAGATTGCCGAGACCGAACCTGTGGTCAAAGGCCAGACAGCGGCCAACTCGTTCAAGCCTGCGATCTTGGACAACGGGGTCAAAGTCTCCGTGCCGCCCTTCGTCGGGCAGGACGAGGACATCATCGTAAACACCGAGACCTTTGAGTACGTAGAGCGCGCCTGAGCCTCACCTCTCAGAACACAAAACAAGCGCAGCCCTCTGGGGCTGCGTTTTGCGTTCTAGTCGATGCGCTTGACGGTAGCGTCTTCCGCGGTCATCTCGCCTGAAGCACGGTCATAGCGCAGATAGGCCAGCGCCTGATCGCCTGCACGGGTGAGCAGGGTGCCTGCGGGTTTGTCAGCAGCCACAATCGGCGTGCCCGTGGCCGCTTCGCCCTCAACTCGGACCTTCGCCAAACCTTTGCGCAGCTCGGTCTTGTGCTTCATGCGCGCTGTGACCTCTTGGCCGACGTAGCATCCTTTGCGGAAATCGACACCGTGGATACGCTCGAACCCCATTTCAAGAATGAAGGTGTCTGGCGTCAGCTCCACCCCGCTTTGCGGGATTATATTGGCGACGTGCAGCGCGTCCCAATCTGTGGTGTCGTCCTCCTGCGGCGCGTCGCGATACGCACGCCATCCGAGGGCCGCGTGGCGCGGATCGGGCAGGGCATCTTCGGGCATATCGCCCGTGCCGCGGTGCAGGTGCAGGTCGGTGGGTGTGATCGTCACGTCCGCGCGTAGTTTGTACATGCCCAAGCGCTGGGCCAGCATGTCGGCCTGTGCAGCATCTGCATCCAACAGGATGTCATCACCGTCCGCTTTGAGGAAGAAATCAGCCATGTACTTGCCTTGCGGCGTCAGCATCGCGGCATAAACCAGACCCGTCTTCACGCCGCCCACATCATTCGTGACCAGCCCTTGCAAAAAGCTGTGGGTGTCTGTGCCGGAAAGGCGCAGGATGCGGCGGGGGGCGTTGCTCATCGGGGTATCCTTCCTACGTCCTTTTCAATATAGCCATTCACGCGCCCCATAACAGGGGGCTTTGTGAAAGGATCGCCATGCGGGCGCAGATTTCAGTCATCGTTCCCACACTGAACGCCGAAGGCCAGCTTGCCGCCTGTTTTGGCGCGCTGATGGAGGGGCTGGATGCAGGGCTGATCCGCGAATTGATCGTGAGCGATGGCGGCTCGGAGGATGCCAGCGGTGCGGTGGCACAAGCATGGGGCGCAGAAGTTGTGCATGGTGCTGCGTCGCGCGGCGGCCAGCTGCGGCGCGGGGCGGCTGCGGCGCAGGGCGAGTGGCTGCTTGTGCTGCATGCTGACACGGTGCTGAGCGCGGGATGGAGCGCTGCGGTTCAGGCGCATTTGAATGACAAGAGCCATGCAGGATGGTTCAGGCTGACCTTTGACCAAAGCGGATGTGCGCCGCGAATTGTGGCGGGATGGGCCAATCTGCGCAGCCGTTTTGGCCTGCCGTACGGCGATCAGGGATTGCTCATCCACCGCAGTCTCTACGATGCAGTAGGCGGCTATCCAAATCAGCCGTTGATGGAGGATGTGGCATTGGCGCGGGCGCTGCGCGGACGATTGCGCCCATTGGATGCTGTGGCGGTTACGTCCGCCAGCAAATACCGCGCACAGGGCTGGCTGCGGCGCGGGTCGCGCAACCTTTGGACCCTTGTGAGGTACTTTGCAGGCGTATCGCCCCAGCGCTTGGCACAGGCCTACCGTCGCTGATCAGCTACCGAAGAAGTGTTGCCCGATGCGTTGCAGCAGGTTCGGCTCGCGTTCGGAGTTTTGCGGATCGCGCCGGCCCAATGCGCCTTTGCGGCGGTCCGAGACGGTTTTACCATCCTTGAATTGTAGGCGATAGAGATCGGCATAGATGCCGCCACGGGCCAACAGCTCCTCGTGGGTGCCCTGATCCACGGCGCGACCACGGTCCATAACGATGATTTTGTCAGCATTGCGGATGGTGCTGAGACGGTGGGCGATGACCAGCGTGGTGCGCCCTTTGGACAGACGGTCCAGCGCGTCCTGCACCACCTTTTCCGATTGCGCATCGAGCGCGCTTGTCGCCTCGTCCAGCAGCAGCACAGGTGTGTCGCGCAGCAGGGCGCGCGCGATAACCACACGCTGGCGCTGACCGCCCGAAAGGGCCGAACCGCGCGGGCCTACATGGGTGTCGAGGCCATGCTCGAGCTGGGGCAGGAAGTCGGAAACAAAGGCAGCATCAAGTGCGGCTTGCAGCGCTTCCTCGCTCACATCTGTGCGTCCCAGCACGATATTCTCGCGCAGGGTTTCGTCGAACAGGAGCGCCTCTTGGCTGACGACCGAGAAGAGCGTGCGCAGATCGGGGATTTTCATTTCGGTGGTGGCCACGCCGCCGATACGCACGGTGCCTGCGGTCGGGTCCAGCAGACGGGTGAGCAGGTTGAAGATGGTAGACTTTCCCGCCCCTGATGCACCAACAAGGGCTGTTGTCTGGCCTGCTTCAGCCTTAAGCGAGAGCCCTTGCAGCACATCCGTCTCCCCGAACGACAGGGTCACATTCTCGATGCTGATGGTGGTGTCACCGGTGGGGGCAGGGACTGGCGCGGCGGGCGAAGTCTGGCTAAGCGGCGCATCCATCAGCTCTTTGATCCGCTCAAGGGCTGCGGCGGCGACCTGCCACTGGCCACTGATCGCACCAAGGCGGCGCAGCGGGTTGAAGGTGAACCCCATGGCGGTGAAGAAGGTCATGAATTGGCCAATGGTCTTGTCGCCAGAGATAATCTCGGACCCGCCATAAAGGATCACGGCCATGAACCCGATGCCCGATATAATATCGATCATCGCTGGGATTGCGGAGCTGCCAAAGGCGGTGCGGACTTCTGTCTTAACGAAGCGCTTTGTCGTGTCGCGGTACTGGCGCGCCTGATAGGCCTCCAGCGCGTTGAGTTTGATCTGCACGATGCCGTGGAAGACCTCGTCCAGACGGGTGGACAGGGTCGCACCCAGATCACGCGCCTCACGCGCGCGGGTGCGCACAAATTTCTGCGCAATCGCCGCTGGCAGGACCATCAAAGGTATGCCGATGCACGCGAGCAACGCCCAGATCGGATCGATGGAAATCGCGACGCCCAACAGTACCAGCAGACCAATGAAATCGCGGCCCGCCCCCGTAATGATCGCGCGCCAGACATCTCCGACGGCGTTCACGTCCGATTGTACGCGCTGCACCAGAAATCCGGGTGGGTGGGTCTGGTGGAACGCGCCGTCCTGCTGCATCATGCGGTCCAGCAGATCAATGCGCATGTCCGCGCCCGAGCGTTGGGAGATGCCTGTCAGCAGCACCTTCTGCGCCACGCCCGCCACGGCGCGCACAATGAAAATTCCCATCAGGATAAGCGCGACCCAGATCAGCGACGACTGCTCTCCAGCGACGAACACACGGTCGAACATCGGCTCCATCAGCTTGGCCATGGCCCCGAGACTGGCGCCCTCAAGGGTCATAAAGAGTACGGCAATGGCAAGCTTGCCCATATGCTTGCGCAGATAGTCGCGCCAAAGCCAGCGCAGCAATGCACCAGAGGTATAGATGGGATCAATGCTCATGGGGGTGGAGGCCTTTGGATATGGCGCGTTGCGCGTTGGCGGCAGCTTAAAGGGCTGGTCCTCAAGGGGCAAGCGTCGGGCGCGATTGACGCCGCGCCTGCGGGGGCTATGGTCTGCTCAGGCGCCGCGTGGCGTGATCGAGAGATAAAGAGGACATCCCCGATATGACCCAAAGGCCAAACCTGTCGCACGGGCGGGGATACCTCGCTATTCCCGGCCCTTCGATTATGCCAGAGGCCGTTTTGCAGGCCATGCACCGTCCTGCGCCCAATATCTACGCAGGCGAATTGGTCGATATGATGCCGGGCATCATGGCCGATCTCAAACGTGTGGCGCGGACCAAGCATTTTGCCGCCATCTATATCGGCAATGGTCACGCCGCATGGGAGGCGGCGTTGAGCAATGTGGTCGCTCCGGGTGAGAAGGTATTAGTGCCTGCAACGGGCCGCTTTGGCCATGGGTTTGGCGAGATGGCAAAGGGTATCGGCGCGGATGTGCAGCTGATCGATTTTGGCAAGTCGTCGCCGATGGACCTTGATGTGATTGCCGAGGCACTGGCAGCGGACCCCGATCATCAGATCAAGGCAGTCTTGGCCGTGCATGTGGATACCTCAAGCTCGGTTCTTAATGACATCAAGGGGCTGCGCGATGTTCTGGATGCGGCAGGGCATCCTGCGCTTCTGATGGCCGATTGCATCGCGTCGCTGGGCTGTGACCGTTTCGAGATGGACGAATGGGGCGTGGATGTCATGGTCACGGGCTGTCAGAAAGGTCTTATGGTGCCGCCCGGTTGTTCGTTCGTTTTCTTCAACGACCGTGCCCAAGCGGTGCGCGAAGCGATGCCGCGGGTCAGCGTCTATTGGGACTGGACCCCGCGCAGCACGGCAACGGAATTCTGGCAGTACTTTAACGGCACCGCTCCAACGCACCATCTTTATGGGCTGCGGGTTGCGCTGGACATGATCCACGATGAGGGCATCGAGCAGGTCTGGGCGCGTCACGGTGTGCTGGCCCGCGCGATCTGGGCCGCATGTGACGCGTGGGGCGCGGGAGGGGATTTGCGTATGAACATCGCGGACCCTGCCAACCGCAGCACGGCAGTGACCTCCCTCCGTTTGGGCGGCAATGACGGAACGCGGTTGCGCAACTGGGTCGAGGCAGAGCTGGGTCTGACGCTGGGCATTGGCCTTGGCATGGCCGAAGTCGGCGATCCCGCGCGCGATGCGTTTTTCCGGCTTGGCCATATGGGGCACGTGAATGGTCAGATGATCATGGGGCTGCTGGGCGGTATGCAGGCGGGAATGTCTGCGCTGGGCATTGCGCACGGGCGCGGTGCGCTGGATGCTGCAGCAGATGTGATCGCGGGAGAAGCCTAGTTGCGCCGCTTCTCGATGAAGGTAATGACGTGATTGATAGCCCAACCTGTTGCGGCGACAGCAAGTAGACCCCAAATCGCCCAAAGCACCACGAATATCCACGTGATGTTTACGCCGAACATGAAAACGGCGGCTTGGGTGAAATTGGGGGCGCTGCCCGGTGTGTTCCGCATGTCCTACCTCTCTGATCAGTGGTCAAGATAGCGCCAGATTTTTGAACGTCAGCCTATTTCTGCGTCTTTCAGTGCCGCCGGCAGGGCCGTTGCAAAGGCGTCCAGCATCTCGGGTGTGCCACAGCTGACACGGATACAACGGTTTTGCGGTGCTACAAAGGGCATGCGCACAAAGATGCCGCGCGTGATAAGCCCGTCCAGCACGGACTTTGCAAATGCGGCATCGCGCCCGCAATCGAGGGTGACGAAATTGGTCGCAGACGGCAGCGACGCCAAACCGTTGTCGCGCGCGATATGTGCGATGCGGTCGCGGGCCGTCGTAATCTGCTCCTGCACCTGCGCCAGATAGGATTGGTCATTGAGCGCGGCCAGAGCACCTGCTTGGGCAGCGCGGTTCATGCCGAAATGGTTGCGCACTTTGTGAAAGGCATTGATGAGATCGGGCGCGCCAATCGCGTAGCCAACGCGCGCGCCTGCCAGCCCGTAGACCTTTGAAAACGTGCGCATGCGGATCACGCGGGGATCATCTGCGGGCAGGGGGAGAGCGGTGCCTTCTGGCGCGCATTCGACATAGGCCTCATCTAGAACGAGCAGCGTGCCTGCTGGCAGCTCCTCCATCGCCTTCGCGATCGCCTCGCCGCTGTGGTGGCTGCCCATCGGGTTGTCGGGATTGGCGAGGTAGACCAGTTTGGCATCTACTTCCGCCGCTTTCGCGAAAAGGCTGGCAGGGTCCTCATGGTCATCAACATAGGGCACAGTGTGCAGCGTACCGCCAAATCCCGCGACGTGGTAATTGAACGTTGGATAGGCCCCCGCCGAGGTCACCACCGCATCGCCAGCGCCTACAAACAGGCGCACAAGATAGCTTAGCAGCCCGTCGATCCCTTCGCCGACCATGATATTCTGCGGGGTGCAGCCATGGTGCGCGGCAAGGGCTGCGCGCAGATCAAAGCTCTCTGGATCGCCGTACATCCATTGTGGTGTTTCTGCCATGGCGCGGGTGGCGTTTGGAGAGGGGCCAAAGACGCTTTCATTTGCACCAAGGCGCGCGTCAAAAGCCTGACCGCGTGCGCGTTCCTGCGTTTCGGGCCCGACAAACGGGACGGTGGCGGGGAGAGATTCGGCGAGTGGTGTAAGGCGTGTATGTGTCATGGGCGCAGTTAATGCGCGATACAAAGCCTTGTAAATAGGGGCTAGCATACCTAAATGAGAATGGATCGCACAAATGGGGAGCGCATCATGGCCAATCTCACACGGCGCGGGTTTATCGGAACAGTAGCCGCTGCAGGCGCGCTGCGCGGGGCGGGCGTGAGTGTTGCCAAACCGCAGATGCGGCGCATTCTGACGCTGGTCTACGATAAAAGCCTCGGAATGATGCGTGCGGTGGAGCGCGTAGTACCCAAATAAGCGTGCCGCTACGTTTTTCTGGATCGCTGCGCCGACTTCTGATGTGGTGGTGAAAAGCCATTGCGAGGAGTGAGCCATGTCACGCGTATCCGTCACCTATGAAAACCACATCGCGCACGTACGCCTAACGCGCGCGGACAAGATGAACGCGGTGGATCAGGAGATGATCACGGCGGTGATTGCAGCGGGCAATGAGGTTGCCGCCTCGGATGCCCGAGCGGTCATAGTGTCGGGCGAGGGCAAGGCGTTTTGTGCGGGCATCGACATCTCGGGCCTGTCGGGGATGATCGGCAAAGACCCTGCGGAATTGCTTATGCCCCGCACCCATGGCAACGAGACGACCAACCAATGGCAGGAGTTTGCGATGGTCTGGTCCCGGATGGATATTCCGGTGATCGCGGCTGTTCAGGGAGTGTGTTTTGGCGCGGGTATTCAGCTGGCCTTGGGGGCTGATATTCGGATCGCCTCTCCCGATGCCAAGTTTGCCGTGATGGAGATGAAATGGGGCATCGTGCCTGATATGGGAGGCATGGTGTTGCTGCCGCGCTTGGTGCGTTCGGATGTGCTGCGCCGCATGACCTACACGGCCGAACCTATAGATGCCGCGCAGGCCGAACGTTGGGGGCTGGTAACAGAACTGGCCGATGATCCGTTGGCGGCGGCGCAGGCGCTGGCGGAAGTGATTGCGGGCAAGAGCCCATCGGCGATCCGCGCAGCTAAGCGCCTGATCGGCGTGGCCGAGACTGCGGATGCAGCAGCGGTTCTGGATGCTGAATCGCGCGAGCAGGTTGCGCTGATCGGCAAGCCGCATCAGATGGAGGTCGTGGCGGCCGCATTTGGCAAGCGCGCCGCGGTGTTCGACTAGCGGCGTATCTGCCTGATTATTCGGGTGGGATTGAGTTTATTGGAAAAATGAAGAGGGGCGCAGGAAGTGAAACCTGCGCCCCTCTTCATATTATCCGATCTCGTTGAGACGGTTCATAGCAGCCTGAAGCTGGTCGACTTCCTCTTGCCGCGCGGCTAGGTTTTCCTGAGCCTCGGCAACGACTTCCGGCGGGGCGGAGGCGGCGAATTTCGGGTTGTTCAAACGCCCGTTCAGGCCGCCGATTTCCTTGCCCAGTTTGTCGAGGGATTTTTGTAGGCGGGCCTTTTCCTCACCGATGTCGATAATGCCTTCAAGCGGCAAGCCGAAGGTGGCACCCGCTGCGGCAATAGCGACGGTTCCCTTGGGGAAGTCCTGTTTTTTTTCAAGGGTTTCCACACGAGCGAGGCGCTTGATCATGGCCTCGTTATTGTCCCACGCTGCTTTGGCTGCCGCGTCCATATCGGTGACGATCATGGGCACTTTAAGACCTGCGGGGACGTGCATTTGGGCGCGGGCAGAGCGGATGTTCTCGATCAGGGTAATGACCCAATTGAGCTCGCGGTCGGCGGCCTCATCGAGCAGGTCTGCCGTCGTGTAGTCGGGCCAGTCGGCGTGCACCAGATGCTTGTCACGTTTGGCCGTCTCTCCCCACAGCTCTTCGGTGATGAAGGGCATGATGGGGTGCAGCAGGATCAGGCATTGATCGAGCACCCAAGCCATTGTTTCACGTGTCTCTTTTGCGATCTCACCCGTGCCGTCGTCGTCTTGCAGCAGGGGCTTGGACAGCTCTACGTACCAGTCGCAGACCTTGCCCCAGACGAAGGCATAGAGCGCACTGGCGGCGTCGTTAAAGCGGTAGGTCTCGAGCGCGGCGTCGACTTCCTCACGCACGCGGGCCGTCTCTCCGATGATCCATTTATTGAGCGTGGCATTGGGTGTCGGGACTCCCGCGGGTGTGCCAGTGAAAACATCATTCATCTCGGCGAATTTATGGGCGTTCCAGAGCTTCGTGCCGAAGTTGCGGTAGCCTGCGATGCGCGCGGCATCGAGCTTGAGCGCACCGCCGAGCGACGCCATGGCAGCGTTGGTAAAGCGCAGGGCATCCGCGCCGTACTCGTCGATGATTTCGAGCGGATCGATAACGTTGCCCACGGATTTCGACATCTTCTTACCCTTGGCATCGCGGACGAGGCCGTGGAGATAGACCGTGTCGAAGGGAATCTGCTTCACGGTGTCGAGCTGCATCATCATCATGCGCGCCACCCAGAAGAAGAGAATGTCCTGACCCGTGATCAGATCGGATGTAGGGAAGTAGCGGTTGTACTCCTCCGTCTCCTCGGGCCAGCCGAGCGTGCCGATGGGCCAGAGACCGGAAGAGAACCACGTATCCAGCACGTCGGGATCGCGCCAAACCGGATAGATGAGGTCGGCCGGATCCTGACTGAATGCATACTTTCCGAGACTTTCGGAGAGAGCGTGGATTGCTTCAGCACGTGTTGCAACTTCGGTGATGCGGGCATGATTGAGAGGGGTGGGCAGGGCTGCAAGGATATCGTTGAAATCATCCGATGCGGCATCAACACTGGGCGCACAGGTGATATGGTCGCTGCCTTCGGGCAGGGATTGATCCATGAGCAAACGCCCGATTTCGACAAGGTCCAGCGCGCCATCGCCTTCGTCATCTATGAAACCTTCTGCCTTCAGATCGAGACTATACCAAACCGGAATCTGGTGCCCCCACCACAGCTGCCGCGAGATGCACCACGGCTCGATGTTGTCGAGCCAGTTGTAGTACACTTTCTCGCCACTCTCGGGCATGATTTTGACGTCGCCATTGCGGACTGCGTCGAGGGCGGGGCCCACGATCTGGTCGGTGTCCACGAACCACTGATCCGTCAAAAGCGGCTCGATCACGACTTTGGAGCGGTCACCGAAGGGCTGCATGATGGGTTTGTTCTCGACCAGCGGCACGGTTTCGGTCACGTCCGATTTATTGCCGTCCTCGTCCTTCACGGTTCGCATGACCTCGTGCATGACGGCGAGGCCTTCTGCGGTGACATCTGCCACGATCTTGTCCCGCGCGGCATAGCGGTCGAGGCCGCGGTAGTCGTCGGGGACCAGATTGATCTCAGTCACATCAGGGACGGGCGTATCGGTGAGCGAATGGAAGCGCCCCTCGCTGTCGGTGAGAAGCTTGGCAGTGGCTTCGGCAAATGTGCGCGCTTTTTCGGCGCTCTCGGCATAGCTGAGGCCGTCGCTGCGCATGGCCGCTTTCGTGTCCATCAGGTTATAGAGGGGGATCTGGTTGCGCTTGGCGACTTGGTAGTCATTGAAGTCATGCGCGCCCGTGATTTTCACCGCGCCCGAGCCAAAATCCTTGTCGGGGTACTCATCGGTGATGATCGGGATCAAACGGCGGTGCTCTTTCGGACCAACGGGGATCTCGCAGAGCTTTCCGACGATTGGCGCATAACGTTCATCCGAGGGGTGAACTGCAACCGCGCCATCGCCCAGCATTGTCTCGGGGCGTGTCGTCGCGATCGAGATGTAGTCGCGGGTCTCGCGCAACGTCTCGTTCCCGTCCTCGTCCTTCTCGATATACTCATAGGTCGCGCCGCCCGCGAGCGGGTATTTGAAGTGCCACATATGACCCGGTACTTCGGTGTTCTCGACCTCAAGGTCCGAGATTGCCGTCTCGAACCGCGGGTCCCAGTTTACCAACCGCTTGCCGCGATAGATTTTGCCGTCATTGTACATCTGCACAAAGACCTTGATCACCGCGTCGTGGAAATTCGGGGAGTTCTCGTGGCCCACCCGCGTGTCATTTGGTGCGCCCGACATGGTGAACGCGTTGCGGTCCCAGTCGCACGAATTGCCCAAACGCTTCATCTGGCCGATGATGGTGCCTGCGGTTTCTTCCTTGTACGCCCATGCATGTTCGAGAAATTGCTCACGGGTAAGGTCGGTGCGTTTGATCTGGCTCTCGGCGAGTTTGTTTTCCACAGCGAGTTGCAGGGCGATGCCCGCATGGTCCTGACCCGGTTGCCAGAGCGTGTCAAATCCGCGCATGCGGTGCCAGCGGGTGCGGATGTCCTGCAAGATGTGGTTGAACGCATGGCCAACATGCAGCGAGCCGTTGACGTTAGGCGGCGGGAGCATCACGCAATAGGTCTCGTCGCGCGATTTGTTTGCGCCAGCTTTGAACGCGCCTGATTGCTCCCAAGCGGCGTAAATGCGGGCCTCGGCCTCGCCTGCGTCAAATTTTTTGTCCAGTGCCATGATGCGGCTCCCGTCGGTGATGGATTTGCGCCTGATGTAACGGAGGACGCATGCAAGGGGAAGGGTGCACGATTATGACGCAAGGTGGGTGCTGGACACAGGCGTATGAGCCGATAGTGTGCGGAGTTGAAAAATAGCGCAGCGCGGGAGCAGAGTGTCATGGAAAAATTCGGGAAAAGTCAGCCGATATCACGGGTTGAAGACGTACGTTTTCTGACGGGCGAGGGGCGTTATGTCGATGATATCTCGCCTGAGGGAGCGCTGCATGCTTTTGCTTTCCGCTCGCCCGTGGCGCACGGCATCATCACCGAATTGGACGTGTCTGACGCGGCTGAGGCCGATGGCGTGCACATGGTCATCACCTGCGCTGACCTCGAGGCCGCAGGCGTGAAGGTCGAAATCCCGGGTGCAACGGTGAAGAATCGCGATGGCTCCACGGGTGCGGCGCCTGTGCGCCCAATGCTGGCGAAGGACCGTGTGCGCTTCGTGGGGGAGCCTGTGGCGATGGTGATCGCTGATACCTATGAGCAGGCGCGCGATGCGGCTGAATTGATCAGGTTCGACGTGGACGAGCTTCCCGCCAAGATCGAGATGGGCCGCGGCGGCGAGACGGTGCATGCCGAAGCACCCGATAATTGTGCGCTTGATTGGGGCATGGGCGACGAGGCCGCCACCGAGGCTGCGTTCAAGGCAGCGGCGCGGACGGTTTCGCTGGACGTGGGCGACAACCGCATCATCGTAAACTCGCTTGAGCCGCGCGGCTGTTACGCCGAGTGGGACGGGCAGCGCCTGCATGTAGCCTATAATGGCCAAGGCGTCTGGGTGCATAAGAACAATCTGATCAATGCCTTCGGGCTGGACGAGGACGCGGTGCGGGTAACCAACCCCGATACGGGCGGTGCCTTCGGCATGAAGGGAATGGCGTACCACGAATATTTCGTGATCAGCCATGCGACCCGCGTTTTGGGCAAACCTGTGCGCTGGATGTCCGAGCGGACTGAGGCCATGCTCACGGATAACGGCGGGCGCGATTTGACCTCTGTGGCTGAGTTGGCGTTTGACGAGGATAACAAGATTACCGCCTATCGCGTCCGCTCCAAGTTCAACCTTGGCGCTTACAACAGCCAGTTCGGCCAGTTCATCCAGACCCAATTGTTCAGCCGCGTGCTGGCGGGGGTCTATGACATCCAGACCACGTGGTTGCAGGTGGAGGGGTATTACACCAACACGGTGCAAGTTGACGCCTACCGCGGCGCGGGCCGCCCCGAGGCGATTTATGTGCTGGAGCGGATGATGGATCGTGCGGCGCGCGAGCTGGGAATAGATCCGCTCGAGCTGCGGCGCATCAACTTTATCAAGCCCGACCAGTTTCCCTATGCCACCGCCACAGGCGAGACCTATGACGTCGGCGATTTCAATAAGGTGCTGACGCGCGGCGCGCTGGAGGCGGACGTTGCGGGCTTTGCGGCGCGCAAGGCGGCGGATGCAAAGCGAGGGCTGCTGCGCGGGCAGGGCCTGTGCTATTACATCGAGAGTATTCTGGGCGATCCGAGCGAGGGTGCCGAGGTGCAATTCCACGCAGACGGCACGGTTGAGATTCTCGTCGGCACACAGTCGGGCGGGCAGGGGCATGAGACAGTCTATGCCAAGTTCCTAAGCGACCAGACCGGCATCCCGCTGGAGGCGATCCGCGTGATTCAAGGCGACAGTGACCGCATCAAGACAGGGGGCGGCACGGGCGGCTCGCGCTCGGTCACGGTGCAGAACAATGCGACGCTGGCCACGGTGAGCGTGATGACGGATGCGTTCAAAGCGTTTCTGGCCGATGAAATGGGTGTGCCGGCCGCCGAGATCGCGTTTGATGACGAGCGTTTCCGCGCGGAAGGCTCCAACCTCACGCCAACGATGTTGGAGGTCGCCGATATGGCGCGCGCGCAGGGGCGTGATGATCTGCTTACCCATCAAGCGCGGGCCACGCTGGAGGCGCGCAGCTTCCCCAACGGTGTGCACATCTGCGAAGTTGTGATCGACCCCGAGACAGGCATCGTGACCACCGACCGCTATACGGTCGTCGACGATTTCGGCAATCTGATCAATCCTTTGCTGGCCGAAGGCCAAGTGCATGGCGGCGTTGTGCAAGGCATCGGGCAGGCGGTTCAGGAGCGGGTGGTTTATGATGAGGACGGCCAATTGCTCACGGCATCGTTCATGGACTATGCCCTGCCACGCGCACAGGATGTTCCCTTCATCTCGTTCACGAGCGAGCCTGTCCCTTCTACGGCCAATATCATGGGCATGAAGGGTTGCGGCGAGGCAGGTACGGTAGGTGCGCTTGCCGCCGTATCGAACGCGGTGCAGGATGCGCTGTGGGAACAGGGCGTGCGTCAGGCAGACATGCCTTTCACGCCACATAAGGTTTGGGAGTTGCTGCAAGGTGAGGCCATCGCCGCAGAATAACAAGACACCGTTCCTGAGGCGGCTGTTTGGCCGCCTCTGGCACCGTCCCGACAGTGATTTCGGCCCCGCACGCCCCAGCAGGGGGCCACAGACCCATTTGGTGATCCTTGACGGGACCATGTCCACGCTCAAGCCCGGGTGTGAAACAAACGCGGGCCTTGCCTACCGTCTCGCGCAGGAAATGGGACCGCAGATTTCCATTTATTACGAGCCGGGGTTGCAGTGGGAAAGCTGGCGCACCGTGCGCGATGTTGCCATCGGGCGCGGCATCAACCGACAGATCAAGCGCGCCTACGGCTATCTCGCGTCGCGCTACCGTGAGGGGGATCGCATCTATTTGATGGGCTACTCGCGGGGGGCGTATGCCGTGCGCTCGCTTGCGGGGATCATTGACCGCGTGGGGTTGCTGCGCCGCGAAAGTGCGACCGAGCGCAACATTCGCCAAGCGTATCGTCTGTATGAGGATCAAGCTGATGGGCAGGCGGCGCGGGCGTTTGCGGCGGCGCATTGCCGCGAAACTGTCCCGATCGAAATGATCGGCGTTTGGGATACGGTCAAATCCCTAGGCATCAACGCCCCAGTGCTATGGCGGCTGAGCGTGGCGCGTCATGCGTTTCACAACCATGCGCTGGGCAGTTCTGTAAAACATGGCTATCACGCGTTAGGGCGTGACGAGACGCGGGTTGTCTACCGCCCCGTGCTCTGGCAGAGCGATCCGTCGCACCCTGCGCAGATCGAGCAAGTCTGGTTCCGGGGCACGCACGGCGATGTGGGCGGTCAGCTCGGAGGGCGCCATTTTGCGCGGCCCTTGGCCAATATCTCGCTGGTGTGGATGCTGGAACGGGCGCAGGACGCGGGCCTGCCGCTGCCCGAGGGCTGGCAAACGCGTTTTGAGCAAGACGTGAACGCGCCCTCCATCGGGACTTGGGCGGGGTGGGGCGCGCTGTTTGTGACGCGGCGCAAGCGTGTGGTCGGGGCTGATCCGTCAGAGCGGCTGCACGAGAGTATTGCGCAAGCTGCGGATACAGCCGGAACTGCCGCAGAGGTGTCATAGTACTGCCGCACTGGGGTTTTATCTGCTGGGGTACTTCCAATTCAGGAGACTACCATGCGCCGGGCTCTTTTCGCGCTTTCTTTTACGCTGCTTTCGGCTCCCGCCGTCCAAGCCCAGCCGATCAGCTGGGGGATGGCACAATGTAGTGCGTTGATGGGGGTGATGGCCCAGTATGTATCCCAACAGCCGCAAAAAGGATATCTGACTGACGCATCCGAGACGCTGTTTCATGCAGCGGTGTCACAATCGCAGGCGGAGGGGCGCAACCCTGAGGAACTGACCGACGTAAAAGCGCAAAAGCGTGATGCTTGGCTTGAGATGGGGTTTTCAATGGCGTTCAAGCAGGAGTTTCGCGACTGGACCGACTACTGTAGATCGCTGTCGCGGTCCCATAACATTGCCTTACACAAGAGCATGCTTAACTGACGGCTCAGGTAATTTTCATCACGATGCAGGTGGTCGAGCCTGTGGCATAAAGTTTGCCATCCTCTACGCCGCGGATTTCGCCGTGGGCCACACCGGTCGAGCGCCCTGCGTGATCTGTGGTGCCGATGCAATCCACCGTGGTGCCCAGCGGGATCGAGCGCAGGATGTTGATCTTGTATTCCAGCGTTGTGTAGATGGAGCCGCGCGGGATGCAGGTCATCACCGCGCAGGCCATCGCGGAATCCAGCAGCGTCCCGTACCAGCCGCCGTGTACCGTGCCCATCGGATTGGTCACGTTGAATTCGGGCGTGCCCCGAAAGACGCATTTGCCTTCTTCTACGCTATGCAGCGTGTAGCCCATCGTCGCGCCGATGGGCGGGCCGGGATTGGTGCCGTCGAGGATGCTTTGCATATATTCCAGCCCCGAGAGTTTGAGCGCCTCGGTGGCGGGCAACAGATCATCGGGAGAGGTGGCAAGGCGGCGCATATGGTGGCTCCAATGGTTAAGTCAGACCAGCCTAGGGGCGTTTTGCGCCGCTGCGCAAGATGTTACGCCACGTTGGAGAGTGTGGATTGCGGCGTGATCCCCATAGCGCGGCACACCGTGCGGGTAAGGTCGGGGCGGTTGAGCGTGTAGAAATGCAGCGCATCGACGCCTTCGTCCACCAGCGTGCTACACATCTCGGTGCACAGCGTGGTGGAGAGCAGATCGGTCCGCCCGTCGCGTTCCGCAGCACGGTAAGCGTCATCCAGCCATGCAGGGATTTTAGTGCCGCAGGTCTGCGCGAATTTGCGCGCCGAGGTCCAGTTGGAGACAGGCAAAATACCCGGCACAATCGGTTTGTCGATGCCAGCGGCGGCACATTGATCGCGGAAGCGCAGAAAGCTGTCGGCCTCGAAAAAGAACTGGGTGATCGCCTCATCCGCGCCTGCGTCAAATTTGCGTTTAAGGTACTGGATATTGGCGTGCTGGCTCGCTGCATCGGGATGGCAATCCGGGTAGGCACCGACGCGGATCGTGAACTTGTCTTGCAGGGCAAGCGCTTCGATAAGCTCAATGGAATTTTTGAACCCTTCAGGATGTGGCGTGAACCGCGTCTCGCCCGCCTGCGGATCACCGCGCAAGGCGACGATGTCGGTCACGCCTGCGGCATGGAACTTCTCGGCCACTTCCAACGTCTCGGCCACGCTGGCTCCTACGCATGTCAGATGCGCTGATACCGGCAGGCCCGAGGTGCGGTGCAGCACGGCGGCGGCATCATGGGTCAGATCGCGGGTGCTGCCGCCTGCGCCGTAGGTGACGGAGAAGAAGCGCGGGGCGAGCGGGGCGAGCGCTTGGGCCGTGTCCCAGAGCTTGAACGCCGCGTCGACGGTCTTGGGCGGGAAGACTTCGAAGGAGATGTCAGGGCTTGTCATGGGGCAATTCCTTTTTGAGTTGCCCTGTTGTTTCATGGATGTCAGTATGAGTAAAATTCATAACTTTCATATTCAACATGAGGTCGACCGCGTATGCACATCGAGTTCAGACACCTTCGCACGATTCAGGCGATCCACCGTGCGGGGGGGCTCGCACGGGCGGCGGATATGCTGAACATCACGCAAAGCGCGCTGAGCCATCAGGTCAAGGGGCTGGAGGATCAGGCAGGGGTGGAGCTATTCGTGCGCCGCTCAAAGCCGTTGAAGCTGTCGCCTGCAGGTCAGCGGCTCTTGAAGCTGGCCGAGCAGGTGTTGCCGCAGGTGGCGGCGTTGCAAGATGAATTCAGCGGTCTGCGCGAGGGCAGTCACGGTCGTATGCACATCGCGATCGAGTGTCACGCCTGTTTCGAGTGGCTGTTTCCCGTGCTGGAGCAATTCCGCCGCGCGTTTGGCGACGTGGATGTGGATATTCGCCCTGGCCTCGCCTTTGACGCGCTGCCTGCATTGCTGCGCGAGGAAGTTGATTTGGTGATCTCGAGCGACCCCGAGGAGATCGCGGGCGTGGAGTTTATTGAACTCTTTGATTACAGAGCAGTTTTCGTGGCCTCCTCGACGCATCCCTTGGCACAAAAGGCGCATATCGAGGCCGCAGATTTCCGCGACCAGACGCTGATCACCTATCCTGTGGAGCGCACGCGGCTGGATGTATTCAGCCAACTGCTCATCCCCGCCAAGGTGGAGCCTGCAGCCATTCGTCAGGTGGAACTTACGGCAGTCATCCTGCTGCTTGTGGCGAGCAATCGGGGCGTTTCCGTGCTGCCTGACTGGGTGGTGCGGGAGGTGAAATATTCCTCCGATTACGTGACGCGGCCCCTGACGGCGCAGGGGATCACGCGCCGCTTGTATGCCGCGATCCGCACGGATGATCGCGAGAAGCCCTACATGCAGGAGTTACTGGGACTGGCAGGGGTAGAGGCGCGCAAGTTGCAGGCGGTGTGAGTAGGTCGACGTTGGTTCGCTATGCGGACTTAGTTACGCTTGATATTTCATTGCGCTTAGCTAATTTCAGCAAGAAGGGATGTCCGAGATGTTCAATAGCGCCTGCCCAATCCTACCCAGTTCTGATTTCTCGGAAACAAAGGCGTTCTATGATTTACTTGGGTTCCAAGTGGCGAACGAGTATCCTGAACAAGGCTATTTGATCCTTGTACGGGACAACATAGAGCTTCATTTCTTCAAGTTCCCTCAACACGTTGCAGAGGAGTCTGACCATGGTGCTTATCTCAGAGTCAAAAATGCAAACGCACTCTCATCTGCGTATGAGAAACTAAAGCTACCGAAAGAAGGGATTCCCAGATTTAGGAAAGCGGAAGAAAAGCCATGGGGCGTTTGTGAGTTGATAATTGTCGACACCGATGGAAACCTCCTTCGGATCGGACATTTTTTGGAGAACTAAGCTGGGCCCTTTGGCCTCAAAGCCGGCGTTTGCCGTGTTTACAAAGATATATCCGCGCCACCCTTGAGGGGGCAGCGCGGATATTTTGTGTTAGATCACTTTTACCATGGCCTTGCCGTTGTTGCCGCCTGTCAGCAGCTTGATGAAGGCGTCTGGTGCGTTCTCTAGCCCTTCGGTGATGTCTTCCTGCACCTTGACGGAGCCGTTTGCGATCATGGGGCCGACTTCCTTGTGGAAGTCTCCCATGCGGTTCCAGTGGTTGGAGATGATAAACCCGTGCACGCTGAGGAAGTTCACCAAAATGGTGCGCCAAAGTTTGGGGGCGCTGAGGCCTTTCTCGATTGCGTCAGCGCCGAGACCGCCTTCATTGTACCATGAGATCATGCCGCAGATCGGGATGCGGCCGAACTGGTTCATCAGGGGCATCACCGCTTCAAGGACTTTGCCGCCGACGTTTTCGAAATAGATGTCAACGCCTTTAGGCGCGGCTTCCTTGATCGCTGCGCGGAGCTCGGAAGCGGTGCCATATGCTTTGTGATCCAGACAGACGTCAAAGCCGAAATGCTCGACGGCCATTTTGCATTTGTCGGGTCCGCCCGCGATGCCGACGGTGCGCAGGCCGCGTGACTTGGCGATCTGGCCAACCATGGAGCCTACGGGGCCTGTGGCGGCTGCAACGACGAGGGTTTCGCCTTCTTTCGGCTTGCCAAGCTCGGTCAGGCCGTACCAGCCTGTGAGACCCGGCATGCCGAGGACACCAAGAGAATAGGTGATGGGTGCCGTGTCCGGATCGATCTTGGCCAATGTTTTGGCGTCCGCCACAGCGTGTGTGGCCCAGCCAAAGCCGCCCATGACGAACTCGCCGACTTCAAAACCGCTCGCGTTGGAGACGATGATCTCGCCTACCGAGCCGCCTTCCATCTTGCCATCCACCGGGATGTTGGCGGCATAGGATTTTGCATCGTCCATGCGCCCGCGCATATAGGGGTCGAGGGACATATAGTGGACGCGGACGAGGACTTCGCCTTCGGCTGGTGTCGGCACGGGATGCTCTTCGAGGCGGAAGTTCTCGGGGGTAGGCGCGCCATCGGGACGGCTGGCCAATACGATCTGTTTCATGGTGTCTGACATTGTGGTCTCCCTTTCATTTGGGGCGACGGTACCGCACATGCGGGACCGCACAAGCGGCACGCTGCGTCACGGCAGGTAGGGATGGCCCTTGGCAATTGCGGCACTTCGGCGTAGGAGGGCGGAAATCCCATTTGATAAAGGCCGTGCGACATGGTTGGCAGTGCAAATCTTAACATCATGATCAAGGCCGCGCGCAAAGCGGGACGTGCATTGGTCAAAGACTTTCGCGAAGTCGAGCAATTGCAGGTCTCGATGAAAGGCGCGGGCGATTTTGTGAGCCGCGCCGATACCAACGCTGAAAAAATCCTCAAGGACGAGCTGCGCACCGCACGCCCGACCTATGGCTGGATCGCCGAAGAAGGCGGTGCCGAGGATGGCGAAGACCCCACGCGCCGCTGGATCGTCGATCCGCTGGACGGGACGACGAATTTCCTGCACGGGCTGCCGCACTGGGCGATTTCCATCGCACTGGAGCATAAAGGGCAGGTTGTGGCGGGCGTTGTGTTTGACGCCGCCAAGGAAGAAATGTTTTTCGCCGAAAAAGGCGCAGGTGCTTGGATGAACGAGAGCCGTTTGCGCGTGTCGGGCCGTCACAAGATGATCGAGAGCATCTTTGCCACGGGTATTCCCTTTGGTGGCCGTTCGGACCTGCCAGCGACATTGCAGGATATGGCGCGGTTGGCGCCGGCCTGTGCTGGTATCCGCCGCTGGGGATCTGCGGCGCTTGATTTGGCTTATGTCGCCGCCGGTCGCTATGACGGCTATTGGGAGCGTCGCTTGAACGCTTGGGATCTGGCTGCAGGCGTGATCATCGTGAAGGAAGCAGGCGGTTTGGTTGAGCCGATAAGCCCGCGCGGTGACATCCTCGCTGACGGTGAAATCATCGCTGCCAACGAGGCGATCTTCACCACCTTCTCAAAAGTTGTTCGCGGCTAGTCCAGTGTTCCTTCGGGATCGCTTCTGCCGTTCCGCCATGTGATCGGCTCGTAGTCTGGCGGGTGCGTATCTGCGATGCAGCCTATGTTGACGCCACTCATCAGCGGATTCGAAAAGCGCTGGTGGTGGGTGTAGATGCCGCAAGTTTTACAGAAATAATGCTGCGCCTTATGGGTGCCAAAGCTGTAGCAGCCGAGATTATCAGCGCCTTTGATCACTCGGAGCGTGTCCGAGAGCACGTCGATATTTGCTGCCTGCCTGCGTTTGCAAAACGAGCAGTCGCAACGGGCTACAGTGTCAAAACCCTCTGGCGCAAATCCTGTGATCTCGACCGCTCCGCAGTGGCAGGTGGCGGTCATCTGGAGACTCATTTGCGTTTCACCTTCGGCATAGCGTAGCGCGCCGCTGGATGGGGCGGATGCCCGTCGGTGCGTTCCCAGAACGTCCGTCCGCCGCGGTTGACCCAGAGCGGCACGGCAAGCAGCAGCCCCGCGATAAAGCCGCCTGCATGCGCCCAATAAGCGACGCCGCCCGTTTGAGGCGTGGCACCGAGGCCGCCGACAAATTGCATACCGAACCAGACCATCAGCATGATCCATGCAGGGATCGGGAAGATGCGGATGACAAAAAAGATGTCAACGCGGGCTTTTGGAAATAGCAAAAGATAGGCGCCCATGACGCCTGCGATGGCACCCGATGCACCCACCATGGGGATGAAAGAGAAGGGATCAGCCACCGCATGGGCATATCCCGACAGCGCGCCTGCCAACAGGTAGAAGCCAAGGAAGGGGCCATGGCCCATCTCGTCCTCGATATTGTCCCCGAAGATCCACAGAAACAGCATGTTGCCCGCCAGATGCGCCAAACCTGCATGCAGAAATAGGGAGCTGACGAGTGCGTTATAGCCTTCGCCTTCGATCATCAGGCGGCGGGGCAAGAGAGCGTAGTCGTAGTATAGTTGCGCCAATGCACGCTCATCGCCCGCGATGGGAAGCATGCTGAGAAAGATGCCGATGTTGGCCGCCATCAGCGCGTAGGTCACATAAGGCACACGGCCCGACGGGTTATGATCGCGGATGGGGAGCATTGGCGCAACGTCTGTGATCGGGTGCGTTTGGTCAAGGGGCGTGGTCGGGTCATAGGGGAGTATTTGAGTTTAATCGCAAAAATGAAAGGGGCGGGTAGTTCGGCAGCCCCCTCCTAAGGGGCAGGTTGCAGGTTCGAATCCTGCCGGGGTCGCCAAAACTGCCTGAAAAATATGGCTTATTTACAGGGCTTTGTGCAGGAGCATGCAGAAACTCCCGTGAGCTTTCGTGCCGAATTCGGCTGAAACGACCGAAATCTCGTACAAAACCTGTACAAAATTCGCACGTACTTGCGCATCTTGGGGCCTTCCAATGAGCTGGCGGGTTGCGAACACATGCGCGGAACGCAAGTTCGGCAGTGCAACGCGCAAGCAGATCATCATGTTTCTGGCCGACAAGGCGAGCGATGACGGCTCAGGTATCTGGTGTTCTAAGGGCACAATTCAGCGGCACACCGAGCTTGGAGAGACCACCGTCAAGCGAACCGTGCGCGAATTCCTCAAAGAAGGCATCCTCGTCGAGACCGGCGCGCGGACCTGCAAGAACGGTTTTACAGTCGTCTATCGGATCGATCTGACCAAGGTCGAAGCGCTTGAACCCACGCTGGAGCCCGAGATTGAGACGGGGTCCACGGTGGCCCCCGTCCAGTCTGACCCCGGTACGGGGGCCACTGTGGCCGGGGTACCGGGGCCACCACGGCCCCCAAACCATCCTAAAACCATCCATAAACCACCTACGCGCAAGCGCGAGGCGATGGAGGATGAAGAAGCTGAGAAGATTCTGGCAGCCTATCCCCCCGACCGACTACGTGGCAAAGCGGCCTGCCTTGCCCAGATCGAAGAGGCCATGAAGGACGGAATTGAACCGGACGATTTGCTGCAGGCCGTACGTTCCTACGCGACCGACAGCGCAGGTTTCACCCGCTCCAAGGTCTGCTTTTCCGACAACTGGTTCCAGTCGCGGCGGTGGCAGGCCTATGTCGAGAAGCAAGCGGCAGACCGCGAAAAGACAGCAACTTTGCAGGCAGATCACCATGCACGGCTGGCCTGCTGGATCAGTGATCGAAGCCCTATGTGCAAGCACATCACCGGGACTCAAGTAACGGCTTTGCTTGCCTCAAAGCTGGTGACGCAGGCGCAAATCGAAGCCGCAGGCCTCAGATCATGACCGCCACCGATCCCACCGAAGAGCAAACAGCAAGGCGACCCATGTCATACGCTGGCGCTGCTGACACGGGACCTTGCGAGGGGCGGCAAGCCTCCCCTTCGAACCCCACCGGCGCGGGCAAACCCCGCACCAAAGAGCCACTGACCGAGACTTTCGTCTTCCGGTGCACAGCGGCAGAGAAGGCTCAGTTGCGCGCCAAGGCCGAGGTCGCTGGCTTGCCCGCCGCGACCTTGCTGCGCGAGGCGCTTGGCCTCACCGAAGCCCGTCGCCGCAAGCCCATTCCCCGCGTTGATCCAGCGCTGGTGCTGGCTGTTGGACGCATCGGAGGCAACCTCAACCAGGTGGCTCGCTGGCTGAACCGTGCGATGCTGGTGGGCCGTGTTGACCTTGACGCGCTGACCGTTGCGCGCCGCCTGCTGACCATCGAACGCCAGCTCGCCCAGATCGTCGAGGCGTCGCGTCGATGCTGATCAAGTTTTTTCGCAATGGCAAAGGCGCGGGCGCGGGTCCGGTCGACTACCTCGTCGCGGACAAGGTGGTGGCCTATGACGACAACCGCGACCTGATCCGCGATGCTGACGGTCAACCGATGACGGTCACACGGGAGCCTTTGCCGGAGGTCTTGCGCGGCAATCCCGACCGCACCGAAGCCCTCATTGACGCCAGCCGCCACCAGTGGACCTACCGCGCGGGTGTGATCAGCTTTGCGGCCACCGACACCCCGACCGAGGAGCAGCAAGCCGAGGCCATGGACCACTTCGAGCGTCTAGCCTTCGCGGGGCTGGACCCTGAGCAATATGAGGTGCTCTGGGTCCGCCATACCCACGAAGGCCGGGTCGAGCTTCACTTCTGCACGCCCCGCCTGGAGCTGACGACGGGCAAGAGCCTCAACATCGCGCCGCCCGGATATCAGGACGCCTACGACAGCCTGCGCGACGTGATGAACCAGCGCCACGGCTGGGCCGATCCGATGGAGTTGGAGCGCACCCAAGAGGTCCGCGATACCATCGAGACCCCAACCCGCGTGCAAGGCCGTGACGAGCTGCATGCATGGCTGCAAGACCAGATCAGCGTCGGTTACGTCACCGACCGTGCAACCATGCTCGACGCCCTCACCGATGCGGGCTTTGACATCCCGCGCGCAGGCAAAGCCTACCTAACCGCCAAAGATCCCGAAACCGGCGAGCGCTGGCGTTTGAAAGGAGAAATATTCCATGAAGACTGGCAAGCCGACCCGGCTGAGCGAGAAATTGAACGCGGAACTGGACACGATCCGGCAGGACTACGCCGCCTCGATGGCATCGCAGTTGGAGAGCTTCAGGACCGATTTGAGCAAAATTGCGACCAACGCGCATCGTACAATCGAGACCGATACCCGAACCTTTCTGCAACAGAACAAGAGCTGGCTGACGAACTCGCCCTGGCTGATCACGGGGACATTCTTGGTGGGGATCGTCTCGATGATGGCCGCGAGCTTGCTTTGGACGCTGATGCTGGCGAGCTCAGAGATGACGGACTTGGGCCTGACGCGGATCGACAGGGAGGACGGGACATGGCTGGTACTGGACCCGACCAAGACGCGCCTGCGGACCTGCACGCTGGGCGGCAGGTCAGTGACCTGCATCAAGATCGAGGAGAATTAGATGACGACACCCCTGACAGCCTTGGAACGCGACTTGCTCGCCTGCGTCGAGCGGTTGGTGACGGCCTGCGAGGTCTCAGCACAGGAATTGAGCGGGTTAGAGGAACGCTCGACGACGAGGATGCAGAGCCAGCTGGATGGATTGGCCGCCTGCGTGTCGGTGCTCATTCAATCGCAAACAGCGTCCGTGGCTGCGTTGAACGGCTTGTTGAGCGAGGGCTCGAACTACGGGAAGCTGCGCACGCAACTCGAGACCAGCTTGAAATTAGTGAAAGCCGCCGAAGAGAGGTTGAGACAGAGCTAGAAGAGCGGGAGGTCGAGATGGATCGGGGGATGACGCATTGAAGGTATGTACCTTTTGAACGCATCTCGTATTGAAAAGGGCGAGAACAGATGCCTTTTTTCGTAGCGCCTAGCCCAGTTGCGATTCGAGGCTATCGCGCATGAACTTGCAAACAGCCTTCTAAAGCCACCGAACGGTGGATTTACGTCGAATTATGCATATATCTGTAGCTCTGAGCGGCTGAAAACGGCGTAGTTCGGCAGAAAGTTGTGGCAAGTTGTCGAAATGTGTGGAACTCTGCTGATAGAGGTTGCTTTCAGATGAAAGCTGACGTACGAGCATCGTCCGATGAATATGACAACGAGAAAAACAATGCCGCAGTGCAACGGACAACTGAAAACTATGAGGCTCCAAGCGAAGCTGTCACAAAATGGCCTTGCTCGTAAGGCTGATCTTGATCGTACTACCGTCAGTAACGCTGAACGGGGCCTCGAGATCAGTGAACTCACTATGTCAAAGCTAGCGTCCGCACTGTCAAGCGAACTTGATCAACAGGTTCCGGCAGAGAGACTAATGAAGTAATTGGACGCCAAGGAGGGTGACCATGACTGAAACAAAAAGTAGAATGACTGCATCGCAAGCCTATGCTGCTGTCGCTCAGCAAGATGGGCTCCTGTACCATATTGCGCATGCACGTAAAGAAAACTCTGCAGATGATTATGATGGCAATGCCTTGAAGGCTACTTCGGCTGCGACATCGTCCTCAGATATCCAGCAGATGCGTGACGCATCGGCTCTCTTCAGAGAGCGCTCGATCCCTCGCGGATAATTCGTGTTATACGGAAACGTAAGGCGCCGTTTTAGGCGCCTTTTTTTATCCTAGGTGATGTATGGAAGAACTTCTTTTTGACGAGAAAACCATTCAAGAGCGATTTGAAGATTTTTTCGATGTAGCTGATCAATTTTGCTTGGACTACAATAAGGGTCAAGAAATTCAGGTAGAAATTGACCCCTCCCTTCTCTACCTAGCGGTCGTCGCCATCTATGATGATGTTGCGAGATATAAAGCGTATCATCTTAAGAACCCAGTGAAGCAGAAATCAAACCCCGTGAAACGGGCAGCTTACGCTGTAAAGTGGTTAATGCACTTTTCCCCCCTGACGTTCCCACAGATGGGCCATATCTCAGGGCAGAGCGGGCCTGAGAATGGTGACACGCTCGCAAATGCGATGTTTGCCCTGCACTTCGCAATGATTAACTTGCGTGTTCACACTGGCGTCAATTTTAGCCTTAAGCGAGAAACCCAGTTCGAGTTGATATACGATCTTCTTTACCGTGGTCTCACAACCGATGCGCTCATTCTTCTTTTTGACATCCTATGCGATCTTGCAAGCACAGGTAGCGTGGATGCTGTCATTGAACTCTAAAAGAGGGCTAGAAGGACTTTCCAGAGCGTTGTTGCTGTCGGAACGGCTATAAAACAAAATGAAACTAAGTACGCACCGTAGATTGCTCGCCTGGTTTTGATCTTCGAAAGGTTTTCGATAGCGTAGTGGGTTTGAAAAAGGTCAGCCACTGGCTGCGACTTAGCTCTTAACCAAAACTCTCGGTTTTCTGAGGTCGTGTTATCTTGAAAGCCCAATGCCCTGGCGGCTTTTTGATTGTCCGCGGTCAGGTCGAAGTTGAAGGCGAGATCCGCCCCAAAATCTACATTTAGATGATCCTGCAGCTTTTTTGCGCGATCCTTCGTGATGATTCGGGCCTCTGCCTCATAGTAGTCATACTCAGTCTTGAATTCCTTTACGACCATTGGACAAAGAGCATTATATGCCAAAGTACTAACAGAGAAGATAATTAAACCAAAGTAGAGGAAGAAAGAGTTGCGCCTGGATATTTGTGCCGCATCCTCCTGATCCATACCAAGAAAGTCTGCACTAAGATTTATAAAATCATTGGCAGCTGTGCTGAAAAGTATGAGCGATCCAAAGACAGGTATTAGAATTGTCATTCGCGAGATCGGAGATCTTCCCAAGCCACGCAAATCGTACCAAGTTGGGCAATCTGGGATATTGATAGTCATTTAGGAAATGTCCTATGAGGAACTCGTCTCAAAGTTAGACGATTTTTCATCGACGGTCTAAGCCCTTCTAACTTTTTGTTCATTTGCGGTGAACACGTGATAAATGCCATGTCACGGTTTGATGGGTTTCTATCCATTGGGCAAACAGGGAAGCAGAGAGGTTTCTCGTTCAGCCACTTCTGCGACCGTCAGTGATGGCAATGAACTCAAATCAACACGAAACCTGACTTGATCGATATGCGATGGCACAGTTCGGATCGCGGGTAAGTCCTTCATGTCATACCACCGCAGTTTGGTGGCAGCATATGCTTCGTCGAAGGTTGCCTCACCTCCATTTGGCAGCCCCATAATCGCGACCAGAGCGCTCTCGACTTTCATCACCAAGTTCGCATCGTGAGCGACCCTTTCTTTCACTCTGGCCGCAAGACTGCGCACGGACGTTCCACCGGCAGCTTCTAAGACATGGGTAGAAGCAACGAATGCATTCTTACCGCTATCCACAATGAATTGTTCCAATGAAAACAAATGACGCCGATCACGTGTACCAGAAGCCTTTACCTCAATGTAACCGTCACCACACACTAAGTCATGGCGATCTGAGGGGGTAACGCGCCAGGAGCGGACGGCTTGCGTCGCGTTTTGGGACAAATACAAGACTAGCAACTCAGCAAACAGGCCAATTGCACCCTCGCGGCTTGGTTCTCCTGGTCGTTCAAGAAGTTCAACTAGTTCTTCGAGAATGCTCACAACTTCAGACTCATTCGCAGCCGTAAGTCGTGACAACACAATTTCACTGATCGAAACAAACGCGCTCTGTAAGTTTGGATCATCGGACTCACAGGCTACGAGTGAAGCCGTTATTTCCCGAGTGGTACCATCAATCTCGACATTGCAAGATGCTCTATGCTGTAATCGCAAACCCCGGCGAACCACCTCGCGAGTTGCGGGGCTTGAGGTTTCTACTAAGAGAGCAGGCCTCCCCGCTGAGTCGATTGCGAAATAGGCCATTGGCGATCTAAGGGCGACTGCGATGCTGAAAGTCGCTGATGTCGGACGATCAAGATCGTTCAAAAGTTCCTGCAACCTTTGTGGCGTCATTAGCTTGCACCCGATTGAACTAGAGTTCCTACCGCATATTTGCCAGGAATCCAGAGAGCAAAGGCCGGTATTTGTCGGAATGCGCCATCCTTCGTCTGAAGAACGTGCACCTGGAGAGAAGGTTCATCTCTAACCATGATCTCGCGGTCACCCGGATAAATGGGCATGCCTGTTCGTGGGTTGCGACCTTGATACAATTGCGCGATTTTGCCGGAGGTAATTTTTCGATCCCGAGGATTACCTTTGCCCATCTGATAGATGCGCGCCTGTCGATCACCACCATGTTTCTCGGCATATGCGTCAAGCTGCAACATTGCACCGTAGAGTAGGTCGCGCTGATCGCTGTCCGAAACCCGTATATCAGCCAAGAACGCCATGAAATCTGAGAGCTTCAAGGGGTCAGAGATCAAGTGCCGTTGCTCGAGAGTGCGATCGGGATGCCCCTGGTCTTCTTGAAAAGAAAGCTTGGCGGAAATCGTTTCAAGAAGTCGTCTATTTTCGAGCAAATCATCCCCGGAAAGTGCCGGGCGGTCCAGCGTAAGCCACTCTTCGTTTAAGCGTCTTTGTTTTACAGCCCTAGAAAGCACGTTGCGCCGCGTAGCCCGTAGCTGCGGATCGAGAAGAAATTCCCGCCTCCAAACCCTAAGTGGTTGGCCGTTCTTAGCAATTGGTTCCAATCGACCTCGAAGGTCCAGTTCGTGGCGCGCATAGTTCTTGAAATCTTCTCGGGTAGCGTCATCAATCCAAATACGAATTCGACCCAAGTAACCGCGCTTATACCCGAAAAACCTCGCACGTTGCTGGATGGCGTCTGCAAGACCTTGTCCGCGACTTCTAGCCAAATGTGTTATCGTCAAACCTTCTACGGTAAAGCCCCGCTCGATAGCTTGGCCTCCAATCAAGATGAAGGAGAAATGCCGTGCCCACGGTACTGGCGGAGCACCTTTATTTAGCTCAAGGATTTCCGTTCGTCTTAGTGCCAGACGCATATGGGGAACTAGATCTTCTAAGGGCGGCAGCGTACTGTCCGTTTTGGTCAGATCATCATGGGCCTTCCTAAGAACGCTGTCTAATGCATCTCTTTCTTCAGAAGCTGAGACTTTGGCATCATCCTGCAGTAGTTCGAGCCAATCCGATTTCATCCGTTCAACCCATTCTCGAAGCCTGGCATGGTCGCCCGTCAATCGAGATGGATGGATTAACATTGAGCGGTTTGCACCCGGTTCTTTGGTGAAGCCGCTTTCATAGTCGGCTGAAATACCGACCAGAAAGCATGCCAAAGCATCTCTGAGGCTTAGCGGAGGTCCCGCATCAGCATCTAGCGCATCGTCGACTTCGTTCGCTGGTATCCGGCGAAGATTGTCTTTCTCACGCTCTAGGAACAACTCCCGCCCGCCGACATAAGCGCCGCCAGGTTCGAGTATCCTCACAAATGATGGGGAAAGTGCATCGCTAATATCAATCAACAGGTTTGCTTGGGGAGTTGCAGTGTATTGTAGAAAGGTATGACTGCATTTCGCTCCAACTGACGAACGTAGCGAGTCAATGGAAGCAAATGTGGCGGTCGGCTTCGTTGTCTTTTTTGACCCAGCGTTACCGTCAAGACTTGCCTGATCGGCTTCATCATCAATTATTAGAACCGGAGCATTTGGCATTCTGAGTTTGCCAATCAATTTTTCAAGTGAGGCCAAGTTTCCCGCGTGCTTCATTACTGTTACTACGACAGTTCGACGCTCATCTGGGTCGCATTCCTCATCATCCCACTCGTCTAAGGCGCTTTGGATTGTTTGCGCATCAGCAGAAATTCTTGCTTCCTTGGTTGCCGCACTTCCGCCACCCCGTGGCCCAAGCACGTGCAGCCACGTTCGCTTCTTATCAAGTTGCAGGTCCTTGATCAGTCGGCCCTCGGTCTGACTGAGCAGATAGAGCGAAGTACCTCCGATTAGGATGACCATTGCGTAGCCATTATCCTTGGCAAGCGCTGCGACCGTCGTGAACGAAAGCGTCTTTCCACTCTGGACATAGCCTATCGCAAGACCAGCATCCGCCCTTTTGGGACCCTGTGGGTCCGAGCATCGAGAGAGTATGCCTCGGGACGCCTCTGCAAGCATTCGTCTTGCTGAAGCATCGTCCGGAAAAGTTCGTAAAAGTAGTCCTCCTGTTTCTTCACCCTCAATTGGATTCCATGTGCCGCCGATTGGAAGAGTTGACCTAATCGTCGCAGTACCTGTTTCACTCTTCATTCACTCATTCCTCTCAACGCCTTGTTTAAGCCTCTTACCGTTGCGGATGCTCCTACTTTGGCATCGGCATTCCCAAGTTTTGCCAGAACCTGCCCGATCGCTACAGCTGCCGCAGTCCGAAGCATTGCCTGCCAGGCTCTTTCATCATCATCCACAAAGCGTACGTTGAACGGATGATGTGCTGAGACTCGGATCACGATCTTCCGAGTGCCATCCTCAAGTTGACTATCAAGAATTCGCAGCCAGTCTTTCTCCGCATCGTCAGTCGTCGGTTGGACGTGAACTTCCCATGCCTGCCCATCTATCCTTGCAGTGAAAACCTCATCCGCTAGTGCAAGAACAGCGGCATCTTCTTCCTCAGCTACAGTTTTCAATTGGATGTCATCTGGTTCGGCAGCCGCTGCCATTCCCCGCTCAGCGTCACGAGCCGTTTCCTGAGCCGCTTTCTGAACGACTCTTTCTAGATCAAGCTTCGACTTCCGTGCCCGGAAGTCATCAGCCTGTTTGAGGAGAGGGATAGGGCTTTCAGCGAGGCGATCCTTTAAGAGTTCCAAAAATGCATCTTGCTCCTCCTCTTCCCATTGAAATCCATCCTTCGTATGTGAGACGTCGAACCCTTCGAGTTCAAGCTCGCCAAACAAGCGTTGACGACGAAAGCTGTTAGGACTTCCGAAGATCAAAGAAGGCTTAAATCCCTCATCCCCACTTCCTTGTATTAGTCGACCGCGGCGGAAAAGCGCAAAGCCAGCTCGACGGGTCCGGGCCGTCGCAAAGAGAGCGGCAAACCCCTTAGCGCTTTTTCCTTCGCCAAAGTCAAAATCGATCTCTTTGCGCCAGTAGATAGGCTCCGCATCCTTGTCCCAGTCCGGAGGCTGTTGAAGGACGATGGGTTCGTCTATTTCAAGAGTTTCACCTTTTACGACAAGATTTAGCCAACCTTCTCGAAGAAATTGCCGGTAGATGTCGGTTAGGTGCTCCTTGATTTTTCCAAGCGTCTTTGTGCGAGGAATGCGAACAACATCTCTGAGCTCAACAACGGTATAGTGAGCGTCTTTTCCTGAGTTCCTCTCTTCAGCAATTAGCTCCTCTGTCGAGCTACTTACGATGCTTGCAACATCAAAGCTGACCGTTCTTTCGACAACTTCTCCAAGTGCTTTAGTGCGCACCGACCACCGGGGTGCGAACCAGCAAGCAGCCGATTTCATACCCATGCCAAACTCAGACAGACCTGATGCATCTTCAGGTGCTTGGGCGGGACGAAAAGCACGCGGAAACTCTACTAGCGGAATGCCAGCGGCGTTGTCAGAAATTCTCATGACCCTGTTGTCGTCTATGTCAATTTTGACCGTGAGGCTGTTTGAGCCGAGTGCCGCCAACGCTTCGCGGTTAGCTTGAAAACTCTGCACCGCGTTGTCTACAAATTCGGCAATCGCAAACCATTCTTTGTAGTTTAGATGTTTGAAAATGCCGAGGACGCTGACTCCCGGATTGATTGGAACCTTTGGACTACTCATTACTATGTCTCAATGTATCGTAGGGTTAGGGCTGTCGTGCCCTAGCAAGCGAGAGGCAACTGCTTGAATTACATCGACATTAACTGCATTTCCCAATGCCTTGTATGCTGCCTGACGGGTCTTAGGCATGTGTTCGAATGAGCCCATGCTTTGAAGCCGAGCACATTCCCGAACCGTCATATATCGTTCCTCCCAACCGATAACTGGAACCTGACTAGAGGTTAACGCTACGAGCGAAGGTGCGACTGTCGGTCGTTTCACCCGGATTCCGGAAGCTCTAAACTGAATTATGCCTTTGCGAATTTCTCGGGGCCCGTCTTTCCAGTTCCATTCCAGCTTCTGAAAGCTGGGGGCGAAGGGATGGATGGAAGGTAGCCAGGCATCGAAAGATGCTGGGTCAAAACCATAGAGTTCCCTGTTCTGCGCTATGAATCGCTCCTTCCAACCTGGGAATTTTGATTGGTTAGTCTTCGCGTAAGGTGGCAGGTTTTCCCAATCATCTTCGTAGTGACCATTTAGTAGTTCCCCAAAAGAACCCCGAAGCCCTTTCAAGGCATGGGGAGGCAGGGAACTCGGCGTATGGCCTACGTAGGGGTAGCTGGCCCCAAACTCTTTGGCCCAAATTGGGAAAGAAGGCATCGGCATGTCCTCGGGGTAGATGTCGAGAAAGCGCTGCCATGCATCGAGATAGGCGATGAAAGTGTCAGGCAGGTATTTTGCATCATTTGGGCGTTCTTCAAGGATTTCACGAATATCTAACTCATCACGCGAACGGCGTCGGCCTGGCCAAACAAATTCTGATAATGACTCTTTGCCTTGTTTGGCGACAATAATCGCACGCTCACGAACTTGCGGCACACCAAACATATGAGGCGAAAGAAGCGTCGATTTAACATCGTAACCGATTTTGGTAAGTTCCGCCTCCATTCCAGCCCAAGTTCTACCTCCTTCGTGACGTAGTAGGTTAGGGACGTTTTCTAGAATGACATGACCGGGGCGTCGAAACTTAAGAATGCGCAGAACATCGTCAAACAACGTTCCAGAGCCCGGATAATCCCGCCCAAGCTGGGCTCCCGCTTTCGAGAAAGGTTGACATGGAAAACCTGCACACAACATGTCATGCTTTGGAATTTCATCGACGGGTACTTTTGTGACATCGCCTCTCGGGCGTATGCCGTGGTTCAGCTCATATAAATCGATAAGTTCGGAATTTAGCTCAGAAGCCAAAACACAATCATGACCAAGATTTGCAAGCGCGCGATGGAAGCCTCCCAAACCCGCAAAAAGATCAATAAATTTCATCGGTACCTCGAGCTAATTTGCGCAAAGCGCTCTGAAATTTCCGTCCAATTACTCAAAAATGGATCGATTGCCGGCTGACAAAGGGGTTAGTCATTTGCAAGCCTCTGCAATCTACGGCTGAAAAAGTGGAGTGTGAAGACTGAACCCGTCAATATCGGAACAAGAATTCCCGCAAGAACCACCAGAGTAATTTGCACCGCGATCAACCAACCCGCATCAATGGTGTAATCGAAAAGCCGAAATCGCAGAAACC
Organism: uncultured Sulfitobacter sp.; assembly: GCA_913060815.1. Classification (GTDB taxonomy): domain Bacteria; phylum Pseudomonadota; class Alphaproteobacteria; order Rhodobacterales; family Rhodobacteraceae; genus Sulfitobacter. The sequence goes on from CAJXSZ010000008.1 coordinate 81,910, forward strand.
CCACTAGATAGAAGACGCAAACAGCAGCGTGAATTGTGTATAGAGGTGCGAGCGGTTCGATTGCTTCGCGGCATGCACGATCTAACGCGGCCTGCCTCACGCGCCGCCAGTGCTTGGTTGGTCCCTTCATGATTTACTCCCTTACTAGCTCGATCCAAGTGTGAACGTCATCATCCGTCACTTCCCGCCCTTCAACCTGGGACTGATACCAGCGGGCGACGATGGCCCCGCGTTTTTCGCTTTTGATCTTGATGGCTTCTTGATTGAGGTGCTGGTCGAGCGAGGTCTCGATCCTCTTGAGTGCGTCAAAGTCATGGGCTGCGCGGACCGCTTTGGTCCCTAACAGTATCCAGGCGGCGTCCACGTCGAACCGATCAGCCATGGCGACCAGTGCTTCAACCGGCAAGCCGCGCTGGCCCTTTTCATAGCTGTGATATGCGCGATGAGAGACCCCAATCGCCTCTGCCATGGCGGTTTGAGTCAGGCCGACTTCATTGCGCGCAATCGCAAGGCGCGCACCCATGGAAGTGAAGACAGACTTAGAATCCTGCGCCATGCAAGGTTTCCTATTGACGAAACCGTCACATCGCGCGAAACTGCACAAAATGACGTATAATTACATTCATTACCATCTGACCACGTCAGAAGGTGCGGAACAAGCGATTCCATGCGTACAGGAAATTCAACCCGAACGGACAAGGATGACTGAAATGGCAGAAATCGACAAAACCGACAGCTCGCAAATCTTGGGGCTAGGGAAGACGCCAGCTCAATGGGTTCAGATCATGGCTGAGCGAGAGATTGAGATTTCTGAGCGCACACTGCGAGAGCGGGCAAACGAGACGGGTGCGTTCTATCGGCTTGGTCGCACTATGCTGATCACGCCCGAGCAGATCGACACTATTTTTGAAGGAGGTCAGTCATGCCGCTCGAAATCTACAAGAGGGGCCGGGTTTACTGGGCGAAAGGTTGGGTCGAATACAACGGCAGGCGCATCGCAGGCCCATACCGGCGAAGCACTAAGGCATCTACAGAAGCAGGCGCACGGGACTGGGTAGCTCGCGAAACAGAGGCACAGATTCACCGATACGTTTTCGGGGATGAACCGCGCATGACCTTTTCTGACGCGATCTTGATCTACAAAGCATCCCCGAAAGCGGCAAAACAGCTCATGCCAATCGTCGAAGAAATTGGCGAACTGCCGTTGTCCGCGATCTCAGGCAGGATGCTCAAAGAACTAGGGCCAAAGTTGAAGCCAGATGCCTGCACGGACACATGGTGGCGGGAAATTGTCACGCCCGCTAGTGCAGTGATCAATAATGCCCATGATTTGAAGAACACGCCAATGATCCGCGTAAAGGCATACGACAACTTTGAGCGGATCGCTCAAGACAAGCGACGTAATAGACCGAGTCGTGTGGAGCGAAAACCAGCGGACAAAGAGTGGATCGATGCGTTTTGCAGGGCTGCTGATCCATACAATGCTGCATTGGTGCGCTTCATGTTTGAGACGGCGGCGCGGATTGATCAGGCTATTTCGATTGAACCAGACGATCTGCGGCCCGCCGAAAACAAGGTCAGGGTGAAGGCACAGAAAGGTCATCCCGAAAGTTGGATCACCGTTTCCCCACAGATGATGGACGAGTTGCTGGCCTTGCCAGCCAAGCGACCCAAGAACCGCAAGACTGGCAGGCTCATGAAACCGCGCGTGTTCGGCTATGGCAGCTCGACAGGCTATAACACGCGATGGAAGACCATCTGCAAACGGGCAGGCATCCCATACATATCCGCACATCCTGCAGGACGGCACGGGTTCTTCACCGAGTTGGTTGTCCGCCAAGGCGTCGATCCGGTCACCGCAGCCAAGGCGGGCCCGTGGTCCGACCCTAATTTGCCCATGCGTATCTATGCCCATGCGGAGACCGATGAGGCCGATGTCAGAGCCCGTTTTCGTACAAACTATGTACAGGAGGAGCCTGTACAAACACCCAAGCAACAGAAATCAAAGAAGGAATAGCGCTATGAACGGTTCCCTCCTAAGGGGCTGCTAAGGGAGTTAGGCCGAGGCGCCGAGGAGGGCGGCGTTGCCGCCTGAGGCGGTTGTGTCTACGCAGACGTGGCGCTCGGTGCGGACGCGGGCGGTGTCGGGCAGGCCGCGTAGCAGGGGGATGATCGGACCTGTGCGTTTGGCAAGTGCTTGCTCGTAGCTGCGCGCGGTGTCCACGTCGCCCCACCATAGGATGCCGCCGTATTCGGGGCCAGTCGTTAGGCTTTCGGGACTGATGTTGCCTGTTGCCATCACTGCGACGCCGCCCAAGGCATCCACGGCGCGTTTTTGTGCCTCGGCGGTCTGGCGTGTTGGGCCTGCGCACAAGAGGGCGGCGCGGGGCAGGGTGGAGAGGCGGTTGCTCTCGCCCGTGGGGCCGGGAAGTGACAGGGTGTCGATGGGCGTCCTGCTGTGGGGCGGAAGAGCTGGCAGGCTGCCTGCGGTCTCCCATGGGGGAGAGAGTTCGGCCAGATCAGGCGCTGCAAAACGCGGCAGATAGTTGGGGCCGCCCGCTTTGGGGCCTGTGCCCGAGAGGCCCTCACCGCCGAAGGGCTGCGAGCCTACAATGGCGCCGATCTGGTTGCGGTTGATATAGATGTTACCTGCCTCGATCCGCTCGGACACATATTGCACGCGGTCGTCAATGCGGGTGTGCAGGCCGAACGTCAGGCCATAGCCTGTGGCGTTGATGGCGTTGATAACCTTGTCCAACTCGTTTGATTTGAATGTTACCACATGCAGAACGGGGCCGAAGATTTCACGCTCCAGATCGCTGATTGCGTCGAGTTTGATAATCGTTGGCGCGATGTAGGTGCCATGATCAGGTGTGGAAAGCTCCGCGATAAGACGACCCTCGCGGCGCGCCGTCTCGATATGGGCGGCGATGCCTGTGCGGGCGGCCTCATCAATGACGGGGCCGACATCTGTGCTCAGGTGCCACGGGTCGCCGATGTGCAGGGCCTGCATCGCGCCGATGAGCATGCGCTGGAAATCTTCGGCGACGTCCTCTTGGACATAGAGACAACGCAGAGCGGAGCAGCGCTGGCCAGCTGACTGGAAGGCGCTTTCCACGATGGCTTGGACCGCCTGCTCGGGCAGGGCGGTGGAATCGACGATCATGGCGTTGAGGCCGCCCGTCTCCGCGATGAGCGGCGTACCGGGGGCGCAATGATCGGCCATCGTGGCGCGGATGCGCTGGGCCGTGGCGGTCGAACCTGTAAAGGCCACGCCGTTGATACGCGGGTCGGATGTCAGTGCTGCACCGATATCGCCTGCACCCGGCAGAAACTGGAGCGCTGTGAGCGGCACGCCTGCTTCATGTAGGACTTGGGTCGCCATAAAGGTGATGAGCGGCGTCTGTTCTGCGGGTTTGGCGAGAACGGCGTTGCCTGCGGCGAGGGCGGCGCTGATCTGGCCCAGATAGATCGCAAAGGGCAGGTTCCATGGCGAGATGCAGGTGAAGATACCTGCGGGCGGCATATTGGTTGCTTGGCCTGCGTAATAGCGCAGAAAGTCCACGCCTTCGCGCAGTTCGGCTACGCAGTCGGGCAGGAATTTACCCGCTTCCCGCGCCAGTAGGGCGAAAATCTCGCCGTAGCGTTTCTCATAAATGTCGGCGGCGCGCAGCAGGGCCGCGCGGCGTGTCGCAAGAGGGGCGTCCCACGGCCGGGCGGCGTCCAATGCGGCTGCCACATCTGCGGTGGTGGCGTTGTGGACCATGCCGGGGGAGGTGCCGCCCGTCGGGTTCTGCACCTCTTGCGCATCGCCGCCTTTAGTCCCGCCGACGATGATGGGTGTCGCCGTCCATGTGGCGGTGGCAAAGGGGGCGCGTGCGGCTTCCAACGCCTCTAGGGTGGGCGTGTGCGTAAGGTCGAAGCCCTTGGCATTCACGCGCTGGGGGCCGAAAATCTCGGGGCCGCGCGGGATGGTTGGAATGCTCTCTTCCAGTTTCGAGAAGGGATCGGCCGCGACAACCTCGGGGGCGACATCCTCGTCCACGATCTGGTTGACGAAGCTGGAGTTTGCGCCGTTCTCCAGCAAGCGGCGGACTAGATAGGCAAGCAGGTCTTTGTGCGCGCCCACAGGGGCGTAGATGCGGCAACGGCTGCCCTCTTGATCCAGCACGATGTTGTGCAGTGTCTCGCCCATGCCGTGCAGGCGCTGGAATTCATAGAGCTCTTTGTCCTGCCCCATGTGCAGTACAGCAGCGACAGTATGGGCGTTGTGGGTGGCGAATTGCGGATAAATACGATCGGTCATGCCGAGCAATCTGCGGGCATTGGCGATGTAGCTGACGTCTGTGGCGGCTTTGCGGGTGAAGACGGGAAAGCCATCGACACCTTCGACTTGGGCGCGCTTGATCTCGGTGTCCCAATAGGCGCCTTTGACGAGGCGGACCATGATGCGGCGGTCATGGTGCGTGGCCATGTCATAAAGGGCGTCGATGGTTGCGCCCGCACGCGGTCCGTAGGCCTGTACCACCACGCCGAAGCCGTCCCAGCCCGAGAGCGCAGGTTCACTCATCACGGCGTTGATCACGTCGAGCGAGAGGCCAAGGCGGTCGGCTTCTTCCGCATCTACATTCAGACCCATGCCAGCCGATTTGGCCAGCAGGCAGAGCGCGCGCAGGCGGGGCACGAGGTCTTTCATCACGCTGGCCTCTTGCGCCACCTCATAGCGCGGGTGCAGCGCGGAGAGTTTGACGGAGATGCCCGGATTTTTGCGGATGTCTTCGTGCGTGCAGCCCTTGGCGATTGAGGAGATCGCATCGGAATAGCTCAGATGGTAGCGACGCGCGTCACTTTCCGTGCGCGCAGCCTCGCCGAGCATATCGTATGAATAGGTATAGCCCTTGGCCTCCATCCCGGCGGCGCGTTTCATCGCCGCTTTGATATCTTCGCCCAGCACGAACTGGCGTCCCATTTCCTTCATGGCGCGGGCGACGGCGCTGCGGATCACAGGTTCGCCCATGCGTTTGATCGCTGCGCGCAGGTGGCGCACTGGGCCGGGCTGCTCATCATCGAGCACGCGGCCCGTGAGCATGAGCGCCCAAGTGGAGGCGTTGACCATCGTGGAGGTGGAGTGGCCCAAGTGGCGGCCCCAGTCCGAGGGCGCGATCTTATCCTCAATGAGGGCGTCCATTGTCTCTGCGTCAGGCACGCGCAGCAGCGCCTCGGCCAGACACATCAGCGCCACACCTTCATCGGTGGAGAGGCCGTATTCGGCGAGGAAGACTTCCATCAGACCAGGAGACGTGGTGCCGCGGATATCGCGCACAAGGCCAGCTGCCTTGGCAGTGATATCACGGCGGTCTTGCGCGCTCAGATTTGCGGTTTCAATCAGAGCGGCCAAAACGGTGTCGGGCTCGGCATATGTGCCTGTGTCGAGGTCAGCGCGCAGGGAAAGGGATGTGTCACGTGCCATTTGGATGCTCCATAATGCGATTTCGACTAGAATATCACGGTGTTTGCAGGCATGTTGACTGAAGAATGGCATAATGCAGGTCTAAAGGCGTTAATAAGGGGCGAAATCATGGTTCAAAACACTTCTGATCTGGATCGGTTCGATCAGGCGATTCTTGCGACGCTTGCCGAGGACGGGCGGATCAGCATCACTGACCTGTCCAAGCGGATCGGACTGTCCAAATCCCCCACCCAAGCGCGGCTGCGGAGGCTGGAAGAAAATGGCGTGATCCTTGGCTACCGTGCCATGCTTAATCCGATCAGACTAGGCCTTGATCACGTGGCCTTTGTCGAGGTGCGCCTGACGGACACACGCGAGGCGGCTTTGGCGGCCTTTAATGCGGCGGTGTCACGCGTGCCGCAGATCGAGCAAGCCCATATGATTGCAGGGAACTTTGACTATCTCCTGAAAGTGCGGACGCGTGACATGAATGATTACCGCGGGTTCTTGGGGGATACGATTTCCACGCTGCCTCATGTGGCGTCGACCTCGACCTATGTCGCGATGGAAGCTGTGAAGGAGGTCATGCTGTCGGAGGGGGCGTGACCCCGAGGGGTTGACCCCGCAGGCGGCTGCGCCACTTTTGGGTCATGCGTATTCGTTTTGCCCTAGCCGTGATGGTCGGCCCCGCTCTTGCTTCTGGCGCGTTTGCGCAGGAGTGCCCTGCATCTGCTGATGTGAGTGCCGAGATGGAGGAGCTTTTTGCGCGAGCGCAGGCTGCGAGCGATTTTCGGGAGGGGCAGGCGGTCTCGGATGCGATGTGGAAGGTCTGGCTCCGCGCGCCTGACGAGGTGGCCCAGCAAGCGTTGGATCGCGGCATGGCGGCGCGCAGCAGTTTCAATTTCCTCGAGGCCTTTGCACAATTTACCAAGTTGACAGAGTATTGCCCCGACTATGCCGAAGGCTGGAACCAGCGGGCCTACATCAGTTTTCTGCGCGAGGACTATGAGGCGGCGCTGGTCGATCTGGACCGCGCGCTTGCGCTGCAGCCGCGCCATGTGGCGGCGCAATCGGGCAGGGGGCTGACTTTGATGAACATGGGCCGCATTGCAGAGGCGCGCACCCAGATGCTGGAAGCCGTGGCAAATAACCCATGGCTGTCGGAGAAGGCGCTTTTGGCCGATGGCGCGCCGCTGGGGCGCAAAGGTAAAGACATTTGAGACATTTACACCGCCCGTAAGCACGGTATGTTGCAGGCGATGCGGGCGTGGTGGAATGGTAGACACACCAGACTTAAAATCTGTTGGGCGTAAGCCCGTGGGGGTTCAAGTCCCCCCGTCCGTACCAGTTTTCCTTCAGCAAGATACCGCGCTGCACGTTTGGGTTGGCGCAACCAAGATCGGCTGCGCCAGCGTTCGCGGATTAGACCTTCAGTGGGGTATCACTGCGAGTCCAGGCCAGCGGTTTCACCGGTTCGTCAAGGGGGGTCTCGGCTACGTGATTGATGTAGTTTGATATTACTTTTTGCGACAGACCAAGGATGATGTCGAGCACGGCGCGGTGGCTGTAGCCTGCGGCGAAGAACGTGTTCATCTGTGCTTCTGACACCGTACCACGAGAGCGTACCATCTGGATTGTGAATGTCCGCAATGCCTCGAGCTTGTCGGAGGGAAGGGGCGTTTCATTGCGCAGAGCTTCGGTGATTTCGTCGCTGACCTTCATGCGCATGGCGATGCCTGTGTGCGCGGGTACGCAATAGTGACATTCGTGCTCCACGTTGATGGCCTGCCAGACGACGGTCATCTCATCAGCGTCAAAGGCTGTTTCGGTGAACAGCTTGTGCAATACCTGATACCCTTCAAGCACCTGAGGGCTTTCGGCCATGACCTTATGCAGGCCAGGCAAGCGGCCAAAAGCCTTCTGGCTTTGCTCCAGCAGGGGTTTTGATCCGTCAGGAGCGGTGTCGAGGTCGTGTGAGGGAAAATCAGTCATGTCGTTTCCTTTTCTATAAGATATGTCCCGTTTGTTCTTTCTTGAGTGATTGTTCAAGTATATAATTGAGCGAACACTCAAAAAGGTGAAATCGTGCCGCGCAAGCCTGAATACGACCGAGACGAGCTGATCGACCGCGCCCGCGACTTGTTCTGGAAGCAGGGCTGGGCGGGCACATCGCTCAAGGATCTGGAACATACGCTTAAGATGAAGCCGGGCAGTTTTTACGCGGCCTTTGGCTCCAAGGCGAAGCTGTTTGAGCTGGCGTTGGACCGGTATGCGCAGGGCGGGGTGCGGCGTCTCAAGGCGCTGGCCGATACGCATGGCGCGCTTGGCGCGCTTCAGCGCTATCCCGCAATGCTGGTAGAAGGAGAAAGCGCACCGGCAAAGGCCTGCATGCTGGCCAAGGCGGTGCTGGAGACAGGTGGGAAGGAAGATGCTCTTGCCGCGCGGGCCAATGCGCATCTGTCAGAGATGGAAGCCACATTCGCGTGCCTTTTCAGAGCAGCGCAGGCGCAGGGAGACGTTTCAAAGGAGGCTGATCCTGACAAGCTGGCACGCCGCTACCAGTCTGATCTGCTTGGGCTGCGCGTGTCAGCAGAGCGCAGCGGCGTGGATGCAAAAGCTATTGCCCGCGAGATTGCGGAAGGTTTGACAGCGTAGCGGCACGTATCACGCGCCGCTACTACGCTAGTCGCGCTTGCCCGCGAACCGCTCCGCCCATTCCTCACGCTGCTCATCGGTGATCTTGGCAAACAGCACTTCGGGCACTTCGAATACGTGCCCAGCGGGGAGTTGTGACACGGCGGCGGGAACGTCGTCGGGCCAGCCTGCGTCCTCTATCTTCATGCCTGCCAGCATCTTCGCCGCCGCATCGGGGATGAAGGGTGCTGCGAGGGTCGCGTAAAGCGGGATAAGGTTCAGCGCGAGGCGGGTTTGCGCTGCCGCCTGATCGGGGTCGGTCTTGAAGGTGCTCCACGGCGCTTGGGCTTGGAGGTATTCGTTGCCAGCGGCCCAGATCGCGCGCAGCTCGGCTGCGGATTTGCGCACTTCCATGGCGTCCATCAGCTCGGCATAGCGGGCCACGCGGGTGGTGAGGTCTGCGATGAGGGCGTGCTCGGGCTCACCGTATTCGCCGCCCGTCGGCACGGCCTCCGTGAACTTCGAGCGGCAGAATTTAGTGATGCGGCTGACGAAGTTGCCCAGCACGTCGGCGAGGTCCTTGTTCACGTCCGTCTGGAAGGCTTCCCATGTGAACTCCGCATCCGATGTCTCTGGCGCGTGGGACAGCAGCCACCAGCGCCAGTAGTCGGCGGGCAGGATTTCCAGCGCTTGGTCCATGAAGACGCCGCGCCCGCGTGAGGTGCTGAACTGTCCGCCGTCATAGTTGAGGTAGTTGAAGCTTTTGATGTAATCGACCAGCTTCCACGGCTCAGCCGAGCCCATGATCGTGGCGGGGAAGCTGAGCGTGTGAAACGGCACGTTATCCTTGCCCATGAACTGGGTGTAGCGAACATCATCGGCACCTTTGTCGGTGCGCCACCAGCGTTCCCAGTCAGTCCCTTTGCCTGCATCGACCCATTCGGCGCCGCAGGCGATATATTCGATGGGGGCATCGAACCAGACATAGAAGACCTTGCCCTCCATCCCCGGCCAATCTGCGTCGCCGCGTTTGACGGGCACGCCCCAGCTGAGGTCACGGGTGATGCCGCGGTCTTGCAGACCGTCGCCGTCGTGCAGCCATTTCTTGGCGATAGAGGTGGTCAGAACGGGCCAGTCGGATTTTGAGCTGATCCAGTCGCTCAGGCGGTCCTTCATTGCGGATTGGCGCAGCATCAGGTGCTTGGTCGCGCGCATTTCCAGATCGGTCGCACCCGACACGGTAGAGCGCGGGTTGATCAGGTCTTCGGGATCAAGCTGTTTGGTGCAATTGTCGCATTGGTCGCCGCGCGCGTCCTCGAACCCGCAATTGGGGCAGGTGCCTTCGACATAGCGGTCGGGGAGGAAGCGGCCATCGGTTTCCGAGTAGATCTGGCTTTGCTCGACTTCCTCGATCAGCCCTTGGTCAGCCAGCGCGCCCGCGAAGTGCTGGGTCAGGCTCTTGTTCTGCTCGGATGAGGAGCGGCCGAAGTGGTCGAAGCTGAGGCCAAAGCGCTCTGCGATGTCGGCCTGCACGGCATACATTTCGGCACAGTATTCGGCGACGGGCTTGCCCGCTTTTGCGGCAGCCAATTCGGCGGGGGTGCCGTGTTCGTCGGTGGCGCAAAGAAACAGCACCTCATTGCCGCGCCCGCGCTGGTAGCGGGCATAAAGATCGGCGGGAAGCTGGCTGCCCACCAGATTGCCGAGATGCTTGATCCCGTTGATATAGGGGATGGCAGAGGTGATGAGGTGACGGGTTGCAGGTTTGGTCATGGCGCGCGCTTCCTTAGGATTGCTCCCTCCCTTAACCGTTGGCGCGTGTGGGATCAATCAGTGCAGCGCAGTGGTGATGGATTTGCGCAGATCGCTATAGGCAGCGGATTTGAGGCTGCCCTGCCAATTGGCGACAAACACAGCCCCTGTGTCAGATGCGACGAAGATGGCACCCGCGCGGCGGGCGGGCGTTTTGCTGCGCCACAGGCCTGTGTGGCTCATAGTGTGGCGGTCATCCTTGTAGCGGTGAAACACGCCAAGGCCCGCACCGCTTTTGCGGTCGTAAGCGAAAGCGGCGGGGTCGGAGCTCCAAGGACGGTCAGGGCTGTGCCAGTGCATCAGAAACCGCGCATAGTCGCTGGCGGAAACGGACCAGCCGCCGAATCCTGCCGTGGCCCACATGCGCCCGCCGACCTGTGCACCCAGCGCGCCCGCGGGGGCCATGGTGATGTCAAAGCAGGTGTCGCCATAACTTCTCCCCGACATGCCTTCGATGATCTGACCCAGAATGGCGTAGTTCACGTTTGAGTAGACGTGTTTGCGGCGTTGCTCGAGGTGCGCAGGATCGCGCAGCGCGCTGCGGGCAAAGTGGATCTGGGTATAAAGATTGCGCCCTTCGCCTGCTGTCTCGTCAGCGTCGATGTTCTTGGGCAGGCCACTGGTGTGGGTCACGAAAGAAGAGAGCGGTAGTTTTGCGATCTGGGGATGCGGGGTCGTGTTGAGATCGCGCCAGACGTGGGTGAGGTCTGAAATGGGGCTATTCCAGTCGTACGGGGATTGCGCCAGCAGCGTGTTGAGGCACATGGCGGTAACAGCTTTTGACAAGCTGGCGACGGGGTAAGCGGTGTCAGCATCACGGCTCATGCCTGCGGTGTGCAGGACGGTGCCCTCAGCGCCGAGCGCCATGGCGCTCTTGGTGATCTTGTGACGGGCCATCCAGTCGCGCCATGCTGTCTCGACCCGTGCGCGATCAAGCGGTTGGTTGATTTCCGGTTCGTCCGCTGGTGCGGGTAACGTGGTCTGCTGTTGCTGGGATGGCTCTGGAAGGGCAGTCTTGTTGAGGTGACCCAAGGGAGCGGGAAGTGCTTGTTGCGGTGCTGAAGCTGCCTCGACGCTGATGGTTTCGAAGCCTACGAGCTTGACAGGGCCGAAGATATACAGCCCAGCAATAAGCGTAAGGGCAATGAGGCCGCGCACCAATGACATAACCAACCCTTTCTATGGTGGATTGGTCAGGGGTAGCCCGTTATTCTGTCAACACTGCGGCGACTATTTGAACTTTTCGCGCTCTCGTCGGAACAGGCGACCCACCACAAAGCTGGTGCGCGGTGCGTTGACATAAGCTGTGCGGCGCAGCGCTGTGCGCCCTGCCAGCATGCGGCTGAGGCCGAAAATAATCAATGAGGCGTGGCCCGCAGCGAGCATGATGAACATGGCCTCGGGGCCGTAATTCTCGATCAGAACAGATGCGCCATAGGGGGCGGCGATGGCGCCCATGGCGAACCAGAACATGAGCGCTGCCGACAGCTCCACCCGCTCGTCGGAGCTTGCGAAATCATGGGCGTGGGCGGCCGCGACGGAGTAGATCGGAAAGGTCGTGAGGCCGAAAAGGGCGGACGAGAGCAGGATGCCGAAGACGCCCGTGCCCGCCAGAGACAGCGTGACGCCGCAGCTGAGGATGGCAGCAACCGAGAGCCAGATCAGCACTTTGCGGCGGTCGAATTTATCGGCGATCCAGCCCACGGGAAGCTGTGCAAAAGCGCCGCCGATCACGAAAGCCGCGAGGAACCACGCGATCTGGCCTGCTGTCAGGCCCATCTCCTGACCGTAGATCGGGCCGACCATGCGAAACGACGCGCTGCTGAGCGCCGCCACGATCACGCCAGCCACAGCCAGCGGCGAGCGGACGAAGGCCAGTTTGGGGCGCAGGCGCAGTGATTTTGGGGTCTCGGGCTGGGAGGCCGTCGTGAGCGTGATGGGCAGAAGGGCGGCGCAGCACAGAATGGCGAGGATGTTGTAGGAGATGTAATCGGCTGGTGCGAGGATGCCGATGATGCCTTGGGCCGCCAAGCTACCTGTCATGTCGACCATGCGGTAGGTGCCCATGGCGCGGCCCCGTGTCTCGTTTCTGACTTTGGCCTGCAACCATGCCTCTACCACCGTATAGCACCCTGCGACACAAAGGCCCGAGGCGACGCGCATCAGTGCCCATGCGTAGGGGTCGATCACCATCATATGCGCGATCAGCCCGATGCTGCCTGCAGCGGTAAAGGCGGCAAAACTGCGCGAGTGGCCGATGCTGCCCATCAGGCGCGGGGCAAACCAGCAGCCGATGAAGAAGCCCACAAAATGCGCCGAGCCGAGCATACCAAGCTCTTGCCGCGTAAAGCCCAGCTGCGTGCCAGACAGCACATCCAGCGGCCCCACGCCGCCAGAGGAGAGTTGGAGCAGAACAACCGAGAAAAACAGCGCCGCAAAGGAGATCATCATCCGCATGGCCTATGGATGCGCCACGTGCCGCCAGAAATATAGAGGAAATCGACACCGCTGTTCTGTTTGCGCCAGAAGCGCATGCAAATTTTGCAGACCCGCATAGAAAAGCGGTTGCGACTGTGCAGGTGCGGGGCGATGGTGCGCACAGCTACGCGCAAAGGAGAATGCTATGCAGATGACCAAATTGGGCCGCACCGATATCGAGGTGTCGAAATTCTGTTTAGGCTCCATGACGTGGGGCACTCAGAACACCTTTGCCGAGGGCCATGCCCAGATCGACCGTGCGCTGGAGGCGGGGATCAATTTTGTCGACACGGCCGAGATGTACCCCGTCAATCCGCTGAGTGAAGAGACGCAGGGCCGCACCGAAGAGGTCATTGGGGAGTGGTTCGCCAACGGGGGCGCGCGTGACCGCATGGTTTTGGCCACGAAACATTCGGGCAATGGCATCAAATACGTGCGGGACGGCGGCGATATCACGCCCGCATCCATTCCGCAGGCGGTTGAAGGCTCTCTGAAGCGGCTCAAGACCGATTTTATCGACCTCTATCAGTTTCACTGGCCCAATCGCGGCAGCTACATGTTCCGCAAGAATTGGACCTATGATCCCACGTCACAGGACCGCGCGGCCACGCTCCAGAATATCGAGGATTGTCTGGGCGCTTTGCAGATCGAGGTCGATAAGGGCCGCATCCGCGCCTTTGGTATGAGCAACGAAAGCGCGTGGGGGCTGACCCAATGGGCCAATGCGTCCGAGCGTGTGGGCGGGCCGCGGGTGGCCACCGTGCAGAATGAGTATTCGCTGATGTGCCGCCTCGCCGATACGGACGTGGCAGAGTGTTTGCACAATGAAGACATCGGTATGCTGTCTTTCTCGCCGCTGGCCACAGGGCTGTTGACGGGTAAGTATCAGAACGGAGCGGTGCCTGATGGCTCTCGCCTGTCGCTCTCGCCCGAATTGGGCGGACGCAAGACGCCGCGTGCGTTTCAAGCGGTAGATGCCTATCTTGCCGTTGCGGAAAAACACGGTCTGGACCCTGTGCATATGGCCATGGCCTTTGTCCGCGACCGCCCGTTTATGGCGAGTGCCATTTTCGGGGCGACCTCGATGGAGCAGTTGGAGCGGATCATCGCGGGGGCCGATGTGGTGCTAAGTGATGAAGTGATGGCTGACATTGATTTGGCGCACCGCGCGCATCCGATGCCCTATTGAGCCCAAAGCGACATAAAGACGACGCGTTTGGGGATGGCAGCGCACCCCTCCGTCACGCAAGATAACAGGACGTAACGAAGGAGATCATCATGCCGCTTGCTATGAATCGCGAGGTGTTTATCACCTGCGCCGTCACCGGATCGGGCGCGACCCAAGACCGCAGCCACCATGTGCCGCGCAGCCCCGAGCAGATCGCCGACAGCGCCATTGCGGCTGCTAAAGCGGGCGCTGCCGTGGTCCATTGCCACGTGCGCGACCCCGAGACAGGCGCGCCAAGCCGTGATGTAGGCATGTTCCGCGAAGTGACCGAGCGTATCCGCGACAGCGACACGGATGTGGTGCTCAACCTCACGGCGGGGATGGGCGGCGATATCGTCTTCGGCGATGTGGAGAACCCGATGGACCTCAATCAAGAGGCCACAGATATGGCGGGCGCAACCGAGCGGATGGCCCATATCACTGAATGCCTGCCAGAGATTTGCACGCTCGATTGCGGCACGATGAACTTCGCCGAAGCCGATTATGTGATGACCAATACGCCCGGCATGCTGGTGGCGATGGGACAGATGATGACCGATCTTGGCGTGAAGCCCGAGATCGAGGCGTTTGACACAGGCCATCTTTGGTACGCCAAGGAGTTGGTGGCGCAGGGCGTTCTCGATAGTCCTGCGCTGGTGCAGCTGTGCATGGGCGTCAAATGGGGCGCGCCAGATGATCTCAATACATTCATGGCGATGGCCAATAATGTGCCCGATGACTGGACGTTTTCGGCCTTTGGTTTGGGGCGCAACCAGATGGCTTATGTTGCGGCATCCGTGCTTGCAGGCGGTCATGTGCGCGTGGGGCTGGAGGATAACCTGTGGCTCGACAAGGGTGTGTTGGCCGAAAACCACGAGCTGGTGACCCGTGCGCGCGGGATCATTGAGGGCATGGGGGCCAGCCTGATCGGGCCCGAGGCTGTGCGCGAAAAGCTGGGTCTGCAAAAGCGCATGCCGCGATGAGGCTTTGGCTGGGGGCTGCGGTGTTGGCGCTGGGCGCCTGTGCCGCACAGGTGCCGTCTTCCACGCCGAGCGGTCCCAGCTTTCGCAACCAAAGCGCACCCATCGGAGTGACATCACGCTTCAATGCCAAGGAATTCGAAGGCTTGTGGTACGTGCGTGCAGGGTTTGACCCCGACATCAGGCGTATGGCGATAAGAATGATGGAGACGCCAGCGGGCCGCGTGATGCGCCTTGGCGTGTTTGTGTGCGATGCGGCGGGGGTTTGTGGTGATTTTGCCGAAGATCTACCTGTCAAAACCCTTGGTAAGGGGCGGTTTGTAGTGACCATGCCCAACGGTCAGGCCCGAGAGATGTGGGTGCTTTGGGTCGATGAGGGTTTTCGGACTGCGGTGCTGGGAAATAAGACAGGCGAGTTCGGCTGGATCATAGACCGCAGCACCACGGGCGGCGCAGACCGTATCAAGGCAGCGCGCGAGATATTGGATTTCAACGGCTATGCCGTGCAGATGCTGAGGACAGTGAAATGACGAAAATTGCGGCGATTATTGGTGGCGGTGTTATCGGCGGCGGTTGGGCCGCGCGGTTTGTTCTCAACGGCTGGGATGTGCAGGTTTTTGACCCTGATCCGCAGGCAGAGCGCAAGATTGGCGAAGTCATGGCAAATGCCCGCCGCTCGCTGCCAGGATTGACAGATGTCGCCCTGCCTGCCGAAGGGAAGATCACCTATCACGCAAGCATCTCGGAAGCGGTGCAGGGGGCGCAGTGGATACAGGAAAGCGTGCCAGAGCGGCTGGAGATCAAGCATGCGACCTTTGCCGAAGTGCAGGCGGCCTGTGATGTTGCTGCGGTAATCGGCTCGTCCACCTCTGGGTTTAAACCCAGCGAGTTGCAGCAGGGGGCCGCACGCCCCGAGCAGATCATGGTCGCGCATCCGTTCAACCCCGTCTATCTCTTGCCGCTGGTTGAGTTGGTGGCCGTAGGCGCGGACGCAGCACTGGTTGAGCAGGCCAAGGCCGTGTTGTCCTCATTGGGGATGCATCCGCTGCATCTGAAGAAGGAAATTGACGCCCATGTGGCTGACCGCTTTCTTGAGGCGGTCTGGCGGGAGGCGCTATGGCTGGTCAAGGACGGCATCGCCACCACCGAAGAGATCGACGATGCGATCCGCTATGGTTTTGGCATCCGCTGGGCGCAGATGGGCCTGTTCGAGACCTACCGCGTGGCGGGCGGCGAGGCAGGGATGAAGCATTTTATGGCGCAGTTCGGCCCGTGCCTGAGCTTCCCGTGGACCAAGCTGATGGATGTGCCCGAGTTCACCGAAGAACTGGTAGATCTCATTGCTGGCCAGTCGGACGCGCAATCGGGCCACCACTCTATCCGCGAGCTGGAGCGTATCCGCGACAACAATCTTGTGACCATGATGCGAGGGCTGAAGGCGCAGGACTGGGGGGCGGGGGCGCTGCTCAACGCGCAGGAAACTGCCATGCGCGCGGGTACTGTGCACGGCGCAGTGGCCGCAGATCTGGACGCAGGTAAGCTGGTGGAGACGGCGCACCGCACCGTACCGCTCGATTGGACGGATTATAACGGGCACATGACGGAGAGCCGCTATTTGCAGGCCTTCGCCGATGCCACGGACCGATTTATGGCGATCATTGGATGTGATGCGGAATATATCAAATCCGGTGGCAGTTATTTCACCGCCGAGACGCATATCCGCCATCTGGACGAAGTGCATGCGGGGGCCACGATTTCCATACGCACCCGTGTGGTGTTGGGCGAGGGCAAGAAGATGCACCTCTTCCACGAGATGATGGAGGGCGAACGCATGCTGGCCACGGGCGAGCATTTCTTGCTGCACGTGAGCCTTGAGACCCGCAAGCCCAAGCCGCCTGCGCCCCATATCGAAGCGGCTTTGGTCCGCTTCGCCGAAGGTCATGCAGACCTGCCCACGCCTGAGGGGCTGGGCCGCGCCATTGGTGCTGCAAGGTGAGCCGTGTCCTCATCACCGCAGGGGCCTCGGGCATCGGGCGTGCGATGGGGGAGGCGTTCGCGGTGGCAGGCCATGATATCTGGGTGACGGATGTGGACGCTGATGCGTTGGGTAGGTTGCCCAAGACATGGCAGACCTGTCAGGCGGATGCTGTGGATGAGGCGGCGATGGCGGCTGTGCTCGGCGAGATGGGGCAGATTGACGTGCTTTGTGCAAATGCGGGCATTGCGGGTCCAACAGCCCAAATCGAGGATGTAGAGCTGGAAGATTGGCGCGGGTGTGTGAGCGTCAATCTGGAGGGTGCGTTTCTAGCCGCAAAACACGCCGCACCGCTGATGAAAGCGGCAGGGCGCGGGTCGATAATTCTCACGTCCTCAACTGCAGGGATATATGGCTACCCGAACCGCGCCCCCTATGCCGCGGCAAAATGGGCCATCATCGGATTGATGAAGACGCTGGCAATGGAGCTGGGGCCGCATGGCATCCGTGCGAACGCGATCTGCCCCGGTGCAGTTGAAGGCCAACGCATGGAAGGTGTTTTGGCTCGCGAGGCGGCAGCCAAAGGAATGACCCGTGATCAAGTCTATGACGGTTATGCTGCGGGCACCTCGATGCGTCAGTTCGTCGAGGCACAGGACATTGCGAATATGGCGGTTTTCCTTGGCTCTGATGCGGCACGTCTGGTGTCAGGGCAGGTGATTGCCGTGGACGGGCATACGGAAAACCCCGACCCGAAGATCTGAAAGATCTTGTTCTGGTGTCGTTTTTGGAAGGTATTTTTGTAAGGCCATGTCCTAAGGCGGATGCAGATATGCTTTCTAAGGACCTCTATGACTGCTCCCACTGCTGACACTGCTCCTCGTGCAAGTACCACGCGCGTGGATTGGCCCACGCTTGGCCTATTGGCGGGATTTGTAGCTGTCTGGGGCTTGGCACTATTGCTGCCCGCATCATGGGGCATTGTGGGGTTTGTGATACTCGTGCTTGCGCTGACGCTGCACAGCTCGCTCAGCCATGAGTTGTTGCATGGTCATCCTTTCGGAGTAGAACGCGCAGAGACGATGATCGGCCTGTGGCAACCAGGCCTGTTTGTGCCGTATCTGCGGTTCAAGCGGACACATCTCGCGCATCATCTCGATGCTAATTTGACGGACCCGTATGATGATCCCGAGACCGCCTATTGCGATCCCGCTGTTTGGGCGCGCCTGTCGCAATGGCAGCGCAAGGTGCTGGACATCAACAACACGCTGGCGGGGCGGCTGGTGCTGGGTCCGTTGATCGGGATGCTGGCATTTGTGCGATCCGATATCCGTACCTTTCGGATGGGGGAGCGTGTGATCGTCTCCGACTGGGCGCTGCACATTCCGGGTGTAGTGCTGACGCTTTGGGCCGTCGCACTGTCCGAGATGAGTCTGGGCGCGTATCTTGCGGCATGCTACTGTGCTATGTCGATGCTCAAAATCCGCACTTTTCTCGAGCATCAGGCCCATGCGCGTGTCTCGGGGCGCACGGCCATTGTGGAGGATCGCAGCATTTTGGGGTTTCTTTTTCTCAACAACAACCTCCACGTGGTGCACCACATGCATCCGCGCTTGGCGTGGTACAAACTCTGGCCGCTGTATCTTGCTCAGAAGGAGCGTTTCGTGACGCGCAATCACGGCTATGTCTATAAGTCCTACGGGGATGTGTTCCGCCAGCATCTGTGGCGCCGCAAAGAGCCCGTGGCCCACCCGTTGATGCCCGCCCGCAAGGATTGATGTTGCATGCCTGAATTGTGGATTACCGTCACGCTGCTGGCGGCAGCGTTTCAAACTGTGCGCTTCATGCTGCAAAAAGTGTTGGCCACAGCCACGCTAAGCCCTGCGGGCGCGACATTCTCGCGGTTTGTCTATTCCGCGCCGTTCATCGCACTTCTGCTGCTCGGCTATATGAGCGCCACAGAGGCCAGCCTGCCTGCGCTGGATGCGCGGTTCTGGGCGTTTGGCCTGTTGGGGGGTACGACCCAGATTCTAGCGACGGTCTGCGTGGTGATGCTGTTTAAAGAGCGCAATTTCGCTGTGGGCATCACCTTCAAAAAGACCGAAGTGATCCAGACGGTGCTGGTCGGAGTTTTGCTGCTGGGCGATCTGGTGAGCCTTGGGGGGCTTGCTGCGATTGCGCTGGGGCTGGTGGGGCTTTTGCTTTTGTCGGGTGGCAAAGAGGCCACTGGTTTTCACCTGTCTGACCTGCGCAACCGTGCGGCGGGTCTGGGCATCGCAAGCGGTATCCTCTTTGCCTTCTCCGCAGTCAGTTATCGCGGTGCCTCGCTGACGCTTGCCACAGACGATCCGCTTTTGCGTGCGGGTGTCACGCTTATGGCCGTAGTGGTGATGCAAACCGCGATCATGGCCGTCTGGCTATGGCTGCGAGAGCGCGGTGAGATGACGGCGGTGTGGCGCGCGCGCCGTGTTGCCATCTGGATCGGGCTGACATCAATGGGCGGCTCGCTTTGTTGGTTCATCGCCTTCACGCTGCAAAATGCGGCTTATGTCAAAGCACTGGGGCAGGTGGAGCTGATCCTGAGCGTTGTCGCCTCAACACTGTTTTTCCGCGAGAAGATCACGCTGCGCGAGGCCGCTGGGATCGCGGTCCTTGTGGTCTCGATCCTGTTGCTGATCCTCGTGATCTAGTCGTCTTGCCCGTGGTAGGGCCGCGCGTTGCCCTTGAGGCGCAGGAACAGGCTCTCTTCATCGTTGTTCTTGAAGTATGGCACTGAGGAGGGCGCATTCAGATCGCGCGCCCGCGCTTCGACCTCGGCCAGCACGACTTCGGTGATGAAGGGCATGTCAAAACTGCGCGCGCGTGTCAGCGGCACCCATTGCAGATGCGAAAGCTCGTCACAGGCGGCGGCAAAATCATCGGGGTCAGAGGCTACCTCATCTACGTCCAGCAAGAAGAACCGCGCATCAAAACGCCGCGGGCGTCCAGGAGGGGTGAGGGCGCGGAACACGAATTGCAATGGTTCGGCATGGGGCACATGGCCTGTGGCGGCGAAACTTTCCCAGTCTGGCGGGACGTCGCCCTGCCACTCACCTTTTCTTCCCAGAATGAGGCCGGTCTCCTCCCACAGCTCGCGGATCGCAGCGACGGGAATGGCATGCGCAAGCGATGCATCCACGTCTTCACCGATGCGCGCGGCACATTGCGGGGTCAACGGTGTGGCCAGCGGAATATGTGCATCGCCCGCATCAACGGCGCCACCGGGAAATACGAATTTATTTGGCATGAACGCTGCCTTCGCGCCGCGCTGGCCCATCAGGATCGAAGGTTCACGCATCCTGTCGCGGATCACAATCACAGTAGAGGCATTGCGTATAGCCGTTTTGTCGACGCTCATAGTTCCCTCAATTCAATGCGGGCCTATTTTCTTGAGCGCGCGAACCCACCCATTTCCTTGGCCCATTGGAAGCCGATCAAGGCCCCCTTTATTCTGGGAAGAAGGTAGAGGGACAAAGCGACGGTGCCAACCGCAAAGATTGTGAACAGGACGATCGGCTCGGGACGGAATGTCACGAAAACAAAATGCAGCATGAAACCCATGATGTGACCGACAATCAGGATGGTCAGATAGGCAGGGCCGTCATCGGCACGGTGGTGGTGCAGCTCTTGCTCGCAGACGGTACAGTGGTCGTGCACTTTGAGATAGCCGTACAACAGCTTGCCCGCGCCACAGTTGGGGCATTTGCCGCGCCAGCCGCGTATCATCGCAGGCCTGCGCAGCCGCTCCTCGTGGTCATGGGTCATTTCGGGATGTGCGGCAGTCTCGGTCATGGCGTATCCTTGCGGTCTATGGTGGCGGTAATGCGGCAATTGGAAATGAAAAGAAAGGTGGCGATTTGTCCCAAGGCTGCCCGACGTGAAATTTTTTGCGACGGAACCTGCGGGCGCTTGCGTATGACATCCGACTGCAGCGCAAAACAGGCAACGTCCAAGCGGTGCGGCATGACAAAAAACGGAGAACACCATGTTTAAAGAATCAATCACAATCATCGCAATTGCGGCGGGTCTTTTTGCGACCACAGTACAGGCACGCGATGCGGGCGGCGACAAAGCGGCGCGTTTCGAGGCGCGGTTTGTACAGATCGATACGAACGCGGACGGCGAGATCACCGCAGAGGAGCTTGTGGCACAGGCCGCGGCGCGGTTTGCAGCAACAGACGCTGACGGCAACGGTGCGCTTACGCCAACCGAGCTTGCCACACGCGCCCAAGAGCAGCACGGCGAGCGCATCCTAAAACGCTTTGACGCAGACAAGGATGGCAGCCTGAGTGCCGCAGAGTTGGAAGAGTTCACCTCCAGCCGCCGGATCGCCAAACGGTTTGAGCGTATGGACGCAGACAACAGCGGCGACATCACACTGGCCGAGATGCAGGCGGGTCGCGACCCTGCGCGTCTGATCGAAAAGCTGGATGCGGATGACAATGGCTCCCTTAGCCGTGAGGAGTTTGCCAAAATGCGCGGCAAAGGTCATGGTCGTGGCCACGGTCACAAGAATAAAGCTGCGGACTAATCGGTAGCATTCTTGCGGCCCCGCCTTGGTAGTGCGAGGCGGGGCCGCAGGACGTGTAAGACGCCCGACAGGAATATGAGACGTTGAAAGACACAGGGGAATATGACGCTGAGCGTGACGCGGATGCGGCCTTGCTGGCCCGCTATGCGGCGGGTGATGCTGCTGCGGCACGGCTGCTGTCGGCGCGGTTGTCGCCGCGTGCTTTTGCTCATGCGTTCCGCGTGTTGGGCGACCGTGCAGAGGCGGAAGATGTGACCCAAGAGGCGATGCTGCGGCTTTGGAAGCAGGCGCCGAAGTGGGATGCGGGGCGCGCGCAGGCGTCTACATGGATTTACCGTGTGGTGGCCAATTTATGTCTGGACCGTCTGCGCCGCACGCGGCCTGACACACTCGACGAAATGGACGCGCCTGCAGATCCCGCGCCAAGGATCGAGACGCGCCTGCAAGATGCGGCGCGCCATGATGCGCTGCAATCGGCGCTGTTACGCCTGCCCGAGCGGCAGCGACAAGCGGTGGTGCTGCGCCACTTGGAGGGGTTGGCGAACCCGCAAATCGCCGAGATTTTAGATGTTGGGGTCGAGGCCGTAGAAAGCCTGACCGCACGGGGCAAACGCGCGCTGACGGCTGATCTGGCCGCCCAGCGCGATGCATTGGGGTATAGCGATGACACAACCTGACGAATTTGATCTTGAGGCGGCGTTTGAGGCTGCACGGGCGACCCCGCCGCAGATGTCGGATGCGCTTGCGACACGGATCGCCCGTGATGCCGAGGCGCATTTGCCCAAGCAATCGTGGTGGACGCGCTTTCTCTCCCAGACCGGCGGCCCCGTAGGGTTGGGTGGTTTGGTCACCGCAACAGTTGCGGGGTTCTGGTTTGGTGTCGCACCGCCGAGTGAGACGCTCGACCCGATGGTTATCTTTGGCACGATTGAGCTGGCTGCGGATGAAACTGCGATAGATGAAGATATGACGGATCTATTCGGGTTCGACTGGATCACTGAAGAGGGATGACGGCCATGACAGATAAAACAGGTAAGCGACGCTGGATGCCACTGGCGCTGGGGATCTCGTTGGCGATCAATCTGGCGGTTGTCGCTGCGGTTGCTGGGGCGGCATGGCGCCACAAGGGTGACGACCGCAGTGTCATGCGCGCTCCCAAAGGGGCTCCTGCCTTTATCCAAGCGCTCCCGCGGGAAGCGCGGCAGGCCGTGCGCGGGCAATTGCGTGCGAGCAAACCCCGCCGGCTGGACACGGCTGACATCGTTGCGGTGCTGCGGCAAGAACCGTTTGACCCTGACGCAGTAAAGCGCGTGATGGAGGTCGAGATAGACGCAGGTATGGTACGTTTGCGTGGCGTTCGGGAGGCATGGCTCGCACAGATTACAGCGATGGATGCGCAAGAGCGCAACACATATGCGCAGCGGCTCGAGGCACTGTCGGAGCGGCGTAAATCCCGTTCGGAAAAATCCCGCGCCAAAGACTGAGCGTGCTCGGCAAGATACCTACGCCGCAGGTCGGGTGCGCGGATGGCTGTATTTGACGCAGTTGCGCCCTTCGGTTTTGGCAGCGTAGAGCGCCTTGTCAGCACGATCCAACAGCGCGCCCGCTTCTTCGAGCGCGGATGCGCTCTTGCAGGCTGTAGGGTTGCTGGGCGCGACCCCTATACTGATGGTGACATGTACAGGGCGATGATCGCCTGGAATGGTGAAGGGCCAGCGGCCAATGGCATCGCATAAACGGACTGCCACGGCGCGGGCTGTCTCGATGTCCGTGGCAGGCATAACGATCAGGAATTCCTCGCCGCCCATGCGGGCCACCATGTCAGACCCGCGCACCGTTTCACGCAAGCGGCGCGCGGTCTCAATCAGGACAGCATCCCCCGAGGCGTGGCCATAAACATCATTAATGCGCTTGAAATGATCCATATCCGCTACAACCACAGCGAATTGTGAGTCTATGGTCGTGCTATGATCGATCAGGCGGCTCAGAAACGGCATGGCGTACCGACGGTTATAAAGGCTTGTGAGCGGGTCGATGGCAGCTTCGCGCAGACCGCTGCGCACACTTTTCAGCATTTGGACCATTTGGCGTTTACGCTTGAGCAGTTCTTTGAGGCGCAGGCACAGCTCGGCGGCATCAAACCCTTCAGTCATCACATCATCCGCCCCCATATCAAGCGCGGTCGTCGCACGGATCGGATCAGGCGTGTTCTGAAGCACCAGTAAAGCCACGTCACGGGTGAGCGCGCTGGCCCGCAGTGCCGAGATCAGACGAAGGCAATGATCGCTTTGTATTTGATCATCGGGAAGGGCAAGCACCAGCGCATCGGGCGGTGGTGCAGAATGCAGGGCCGCCATCGCATCGGGCAGCAATGAAACTACGTACATCGCACGCATATTGGCTTGCAACTGCCGCGCCCAGCCTTGCAGGGAGGCCGCTTTTGTCCCGATGAGCGAGACACGTGCGCTTTGTACGAATTCGGCAGGTGCCTCTGCCAGACCAAGGGCGCAGGCCGTTTCGTCGCGCATCTGCCATTCGACGATTTTGTGATAGCTGCGGATCATATTGCGCACACGCCCCAGCAACAGCATTTCGTTTACCGGTTTATCCATCACATCAAACGCGCCTGCCTGAAGAGTGGCAAGCCGCACGGCCTTATCGGGCATGGAGCCGATGGCCAGCACGGGCAGGTTGGCTGTTTTAGCTCTGGCGCGCAGATGATCGCATAATTGGGCTGCGGTTCCGTCGGGCAGATTAATTGCCGTGATGATCAGGTCTGGTTGTTCCGATTGGACAAGCCCTAGGGCATCGCGCAAGGTCCCTGCCTGCACAACCTGATAAAATGCGGTTGCGAGTTTCACTTTCAACACAATACGGTTCGTGGAAATGCCATCAATGATAAGAATTTTACCTTGCATTCACACTCCTTTCCCTACTGCGTGCGATTAGTCTGTAGTTTTCTGACCAATTGATTAACAAAGCGTTGAGATTTTAAGTTAACCGGAGCCGAACATGAGCCTTACGCGGAATGCTGCCGAAACTGTCGCCCTTGATGCGCTGACATGGCTGGTTGGAAACGAGGACCTTTTGCCGGTCTTTCTGGGTTCGACGGGCGCGTCGCAGGACGATTTGCGCGGTGCCGTGAATGATCCTGATTTCTTGGGATCGGTGCTGGATTTCATTATGATGGATGACGCGTGGGTTATTGCGTTTTGCGATGCGCACAACATGCCATACGAGCGATTGGCGCAGGCGCGGCAGGCGTTGCCTGGCGGTGAGCAAAGGCATTGGACATGAGCGGCAATTCAAGCGCTATTCGGGGACTGTGCTTTGACAAGGACGGAACGCTGTTCGACTTTGCCCGCACGTGGGAGGCTTGGGCGCAAGCTTTCCTGCGGCGTGCAGCTGATGGAGACGAGGCATTGGCCACCCGTTTGGGCGAGGCGATCGGCTTCGATCTTAACGCCGCCTGTTTTGCGCCAACCAGCATCGCGATTGCGGGCACAGCTGCCCAATGTGCACAGGCGCTTGCCTCCCATCTTCCCGCCCTGTCGCAGGCCGAAATTCTGACGATGATCAATGAAGAGGCGAGTGCCGCACCGCAGGTCGAAATCGTACCGCTTGCGGAATTTCTTGCGCAGCTTCGGGGTGCCGGGCTGGCCTTGGGCGTGGCGACCAATGACAGCGAAGCGCCTGCGCGCGCGCATCTTGATGCGGCAGGCGTGACAGAGCTGTTTGATTTCATTGCGGGCTATGACAGCGGCTTTGGCGGCAAACCCGCAGCGGGGCAGTTGTTGGCCTTCGCAGATGCAGTCAGCCTACCGCCTGCGCAGATTGCAATGGTGGGCGACAGCACCCATGACCTAAAGGCAGGGCGTGCGGCAGGGATGCGCACAATCGCGGTACTGACGGGTATGGCGAAGGCGGAGGTACTCGCGCCACTGGCGGATGTTGTGTTGCGCGATATTGGTGAAATTCCTGCATGGTTGAAAATGCAGAGCGCCTCCTGAGCCGCCAAAAGCGACAAAATCCGTCGCAGATGGATAGGCCGTATGGGCGGCGCTGGGGCTTTGTGTAGATCAAAGCCCAAAGGAGACTGCCATGACCGATGCCCGCAAACGCAGAACCCGTGGCGGTGGCCGCGCTGGTGCAAAGACGCGTCGTGGCACCGCTGTTATCGAGCAAATGCCGTGGAACCCGCCTGTAAACATTGATCGTCCCATAGAGCCGCTTGGCCCCGAGGGCGTCGAGGCGATCCACAATGGTGCGATGCGCATTCTCGAGGAAATCGGGATCGAGATTTACAATCTTGAAGCCTTGGAAGTTTTCCGCAAAGCGGGTTGTACCGTCGAGGGTGAGAACGTGCGCATGGGCCGCGAGATGGTGATGGAATACCTCAAACTTGCGCCCTCCGAATTTACGATCACACCGCGCAACCCTGATCGCAAGATTACGATTGGTGGAAAGAACCTTCTGTTTGGCAATGTCTCCTCGCCGCCAAGCTATTGGGACATGTCGACGGGCAGTAAAGTGGCAGGCACGCGGGAGAAATGTCAGGACTTGCTGAAGCTGACGCAGTATTTCAACTGCATCCATTTCGCAGGGGGCTACCCTGTTGAGCCCGTGGATATCCACGCCTCGGTGCGCCATCTCGACGTTCTTTATGACAAGCTGACGATCACGGATAAGGCAATGCATGCGTACTCCTTGGGCAAGGAGCGCGTTGAAGATGTGATGGAGATGGTGCGCATTTCGGGCGGTTGGACGGATGAGGAGTTCGAGGCCAGCCCCAAGATGTACACCAACATCAACTCCACCTCGCCTCTCAAGCACGACATCCCGATGCTGGATGGCTGGATGCGCATTGCGCGGCGCAATCAGGGGCTTGTGGTGACGCCGTTTACACTGGCTGGGGCGATGGCGCCTGTGACGATGGCCGGAGCCGTGGCGCAATCTATCGCCGAGGCGCTAATTGCGGTGGTGCTGGCCCAGATTGTGCGGCCAGGTGCCAGCGTGGCGATCGGTACCTTTACGTCGAATGTCGACATGAAAACGGGCGCACCCGCGTTCGGGACGCCTGAATACATGCGCGCCACCCAGATGACGGGGCAGATGTGCCGCTTTTACGGGCTGCCCATGCGGTCCTCTGGTGTCTGTGCGGCCAATGTGCCCGACGGGCAAGCCATGTGGGAGACGTCCAATTCGCTTTGGGCTGCGGTGCAGTCAGGCACCAACATGGTTTACCACGCCGCGGGCTGGCTTGAGGGTGGCCTGATAGCATCACCTGAGAAATTCGTCATGGATTGCGAGATTTTGCAGCAGATCCAGCGCTATATGGCGCCCGAGATTTGCGCGACGGGCCCGGACGAGATCGCCTTTGATGCGATCAAGGAGGTAGGCCACGGCAGCCACTTCTTCGGCATCCAGCACACGCAGGACCGTTATACGACGGCATTCTATCAGCCATTCCTGAGCGATTGGACAAATTTTGAAGGTTGGGAAGTGGCAGGCGGAATCTGGACCCAAGAACGCGCGCACCATATGTTCAAAGAGATCGTAGGCAGCTTCGAGGAGCCGCCGATGGATGTGGCCATCCGCGAGGAATTGGCAGCTTTCGTTGAACGGCGCAAATTCGAAGGCGGCGCGCCAACGGATTTTTAACCATATCCCTAAACTGTGAACTTGGCTTAGCAGGTTGTTAACGTCCTGACCCGATGATTGCTTTTACGGGCAATCACCAGAGGCGAACATGCACGGGCTTATCTACCGCAGTTTCCAGAACTACATCACCGACAGCTATGGCAGGGATACGTGGCTACAGGTTGCGGCGCGTGCCAATATATCGCCACCCGATTTCGAGGCGATGCTGTCCTATGATGACGAACTGGCCTCTGCGGTCCTGAATGCGATGGGGGATGTGCTGCGCCGTGAGCGCGGCGATCTGATGGAGGACGTGGGCGCATATCTCGTCTCGCACCCTAATACCGAAGCCGTGCGCCGCCTGTTGCGTTTTGGCGGCATGAATTTTGAGGATTTTCTGCATTCCCTCGACGATCTGCCTGACCGTGCGCGGATGGCTGTTTCAGATATGGCGATACCTGCGATTGAATTGCACGAACACGCCGCAGGGTGCTTTAGCCTGATCTGCGAAACGCCGCTGGAGGGGTTCGGTCATCTGATGATGGGTGTCCTGCGGGTCATGGCCGATGACTACGGCGCACTGGCCTTGCTGGATCTGGAGCGGGGCAGCGTAGGGCGGGATATTGTGCGCATTCAACTGATCGAGACGGATTACAGCCACGGCCGCACTTTTGATTTGGGCGCGCGTGCGTCGTGAATATGGGATTCAATCCTGACGTTCTGGATGTCCTTTGTCCGATGCACCTGATGCTGGATGCCCAAGGCATCATTACCCATGTGGGGCCGACCACACAAAAGCTGCGCCCTGATATGGTGTTGCAGGGGCTATCGTTTATGGAGGCCTTCAACGTAATGCGCCCGCGCGGTATAAAGACGCTGGCAGCGTTGCGGCAAGCAGGGCAGGTCAAATTGCATCTCGAGCTTGCCGGCACGCCGCCTGCGCGTCTCAAGGGTGTGCTGGTGCACGATGGGGGTGGTGCGATGATCGTGAACCTGTCGTTTGGCATCTCGATCCTCGATGGGGTACGGGACTACGCGCTGACTAATGCCGATTTCGCCGCTACCGATCTGGCCATCGAAATGCTCTATCTGGTGGAGGCTAAATCCGCCGCGATGGAGGCATCGCGCATGCTTAACCAGCGCCTACAAGGGGCGAAAGACGCGGCAGAGGAACAAGCATATACCGACACGCTGACAGGGCTTAGAAACCGTCGCGCATTGGATGAGACACTGGAACGATTGCTCAATGCAAGAGCAGCATTTGCTGTGATGCACATCGATCTCGACTACTTCAAGGCCGTGAATGACACGCTCGGCCACGCAGCGGGCGATCATGTGTTGCAGGTCGTGGCGCGCATCATGCTGGAGGAGACCCGTGCCTCCGACATGGTCGCACGGGTGGGCGGGGACGAGTTCACCGTTATCCTGCCAAAAGTCGGCGATATCGACGTATTGGAGCGTGTTGGCCGCCGGATCATCGACCGGATCGAAGCGCCCGTGCCGTTCAACGACGCCCTGTGCAAGATTTCGGCCAGTATCGGCACCGTTTGGATACAAAGCAGCAGGACCGCCACGCGCGAGACGGTGATGGAGGATGCTGATCTTGCGCTCTATGCCTCCAAAAACGAAGGCCGTGCGCGTCAGACGATGTACACGCCCGAATTGCGCAGCAGCGCCAGCAGCGCCAACAGCACTACGCCGCCAAAAGCGCGCGGCACTGCAAAATCGTGACACCTCTATACAAATCAGGCTGATCACCGCAGGTTGTTCCCGTCAGCAACCACAAGGGGCAAGGCCATGCGGGTAGGGTTTATCGGAACAGGCGAGATTGCCGCAGCAATGGTTGAGGGGCTTTCGGGTCGGGGCCATGATCTGATCGTATCCGAGCGTAATACGCTGATGGCGACCGAATTGGCGGGTAGGTTCAGCGACGTGCAAATTGCTGCAAACACGGAAGTGGTCGCGGGGTCCGATATCGTGTTCCTGTGCCTTATGGCGGATGTTGCGCGAGATGTGCTGGGCACGTTGCCGTGGCGGGGAGATCAGGCGGTTATCTCGGTCATGGTGGATGTACCGTTGGCCGAATTGGCTACGCTCTGCGCACCCGCCAGTGATATTGCGCTGACCATCCCGTTGAGCGCTGTTGCCACGGGGCGGTCCGTACTGCCGTGCCATCCTGACAGTGACGCGTTGCGCGCTTTGTTCGGTGAAAGCGATGCGATTATCGCCGTGCCGACCGAAGCAGGTCTGAACGCGCATTTTGCGGCCTCGGCCCTGTCTGCGCCCTTGTTGGATTTGATGCAAACGGGTGCACGATGGCTGGCCGCGCAAACAGGCGATGCCGAAGGGGCAGAGACCTATGTCGCCGGTGTTTTCGCGGGTTTCTTGCGGCAGATGTCGGTGCAGGGCGCTGATTTTGGCCAATTGCTAGACGGGCTTGCCACCGAGGGCGGTCTGAATGCGACTATGAAGCAGCAGATGGCAGATGCGGGTGCGCCCGACGCGTTGAGGGCAGGATTGGATGGTCTGAAACCACGTCTCAAATTGTAAGCCTTTGGGCAACGTTGCCGTGCTGGTTGTGATTGCCGCGCGCAGCGGAGTAGACCCGCGCGCGAGCCTGTCGTACAGGGAGGTATGATACAGCGACCCCCACTCATTGCGCGCATACGCAACCGTGTGCAGCAATTCTTGCGCCGCCGCCGTTTTGCACGCGCGGTCGAGCATGTGCATGGGGCGGACTTCCATGTGCCTGAGGGTGAGGTGCTGGCCATCGTGCTGGTGCGTGACGGGGCGTATTACCTCGACGCGTTCTTCGACTATTACCGTGCGCTTGGCATTCGCAATTTTGCATTTATCGACAACGGCTCGACCGATGGCACAATCGAGCGGATCCAGCAGCAGGAGGGCTGTGTGATTGACCGTGCGGTCCTGCCGCTGGCGCAGTACGAGGATTTGATGCGTGGCTATCCAGCGCAGCAATATGGCCGCGATCGTTGGTGTCTTTACGTGGATATGGACGAGCAGTTTGATTTCATCGGTCGCGAGACGCTGGGGCTCAAAGGGCTGACGGCTTATCTGGAGGAGCGGGGCGAGACGGCGCTCATGGCACAGATGCTGGAAATGTTCCCGCGTGCGCCGCTGGCTGCGGTCAAGGGAATGACCTTCCCCCAAGCGCTGAAGGCTTTTGTGCAATATGACATCAGCACGGTTCAGACCTATGACTATCACTCGGACGAGATTGAATTCAGCGCACTGCTGGCGGGCAACCGGCTGAGCAACGCAGCGCTGCGGTTCTACTTTGGCGGTGTGCGCGGCAAGGTGTTTGGCGAGGCGTGCTGCCTGACGAAACACCCGCTGATTTTCAATGCAGAAGGGGTCATTCCTGCACCGCACCCGCATTTGTCGCAAAATGTGGTGGTTTCGGATATGACCGCGTTGATCCGCCACTATAAGTTCGCGGGCAATGTGGCCGCGCGTGATGCGGCTACCACGCAGTCAGGCGATCTAGCGCATGGGGAGGATGCTGCGCGTCTGGAAGTGCTGGAGGCACGGGAGGACCTTTCCCTTCATTCCGAAGATGCGGAGGTTTGGACGGGCTTGCAGTCGCTCTATGAGCGCGGTTTCCTTGTGCATTCAGACGCTTATGCGGCCTTCCTCGCGGAGCGTGCGCCATGAGTATTGCTGCCGTTGTCATAGGCCGCAACGAGGGCGGGCGCCTGATTGCCTGCCTCGATGCCTTGGCGGGTGTCTCAGCGGTGATCTACGTCGACAGCGGCTCGACCGATGGCTCTGTCGCGGCGGCGCAGGCGCGGGGGGCGCAGGTGGTCAGTCTGGATATGTCGCAACCCTTCACAGCCGCGCGGGCGCGCAATGCGGGGCTGGCGCGTCTCCCCGACGGGACAGAACTGGTTCAGCTTCTGGACGGGGATTGCGTGGTTCAGGACGGCTGGATCGGGCAGGCTGCGGCCTTTTTGGAAGCGCACCCGCAGGTAGGTGTTGTCTGTGGCAGGCGGCGCGAGATGTATCCGCAGTCCTCTGTTTATAACGCTCTTATTGATGCGGAATGGGACACACCCATGGGTGAGGCGCGCGCCTGTGGCGGGGACGCGTTGATGCGGGTGGCGGCGCTGCGCGATGCCGGTGGCTACCGCGAGGATTTGATTGCGGGCGAAGAGCCCGAGCTTTGCGTGCGGCTGCGGCAGGCAGGCTGGAGAATCTGGCGCCTAGATGCCGAGATGACGGCCCATGATGCGCAAATCATGCGGTTCGGGCAGTGGTGGCAGCGGAGCAAACGGGCAGGTCATGCCTTTGCCGAAGGGGCCGCCTTGCACGGTGCCGCGCCTGAGCGCCACTGGGTTGCCGAGACGCGGCGCGCCTTGCTTTGGGGCGCGCTTGGGCCTGCTGCGATTGTGCTTTCGTTTGTGCTTCTCGGGCCTTGGGGTCTGCTCGTCGCACTGGTCTATCCGTTGCAAGTGCTCCGCTTGGCGCGGCGCGGAGGATTGTCTTGGGCGTTCTTTAGTGTGATTGGTAAATTCGCCGAAGCACGCGGTGCGCTGGGGTATTACTGGCGCAGGATCAGTGGCACGGAAAAGCGGCTGATCGAGTATAAATGAGCTAGCGTTGCCGCCACGCGTCCAGAGTCAGACCCGGCAGGATCGCAAAGCATTTGGCATAGCGCGGGATCATGCGCTTGGGGCTTTGCAAGGCGCGCCAGAGCCATTCGAGCGCGAGGGCGCGCATGATTTTGGGAGCGCGTACCTGATCCCCTGACAGAAAATCCAGACCCGCCCCGATGGAAGCAAACCCTGTCGCCGCACAGCGATCTTTCGCGAAGGCCGCAAACAGCTCTTGTTTGGGCGCGCCGAGGGCGATGAAACATAGACGCGCACCAGAGGCGTTGAGCATGTCGCAGATGTTTGCAGCGTCCGAGCCGTGCGGGTCGAACCCGTAGGCTGGCGAATGGGCCAGCACGATATCAAGATTGGGGATAAGCCCCTCCAGAGCCGCTTTGGCTCCTGCAAGGGCTGCATCCGAGCTTCCGACGAGGGCCACGGGCATCTTCATTCGTGCGGCCAGTCGGCTCAGCGGGATCACCAGGTCGGAGCCGGGCATCAGCTCCAGTTGTTGATTAGCCAGTCGCGACAGCCAGACAACGGGCCGCCCATCCGCCACCACCAGATCATGGGCACGGTAGGCCTGTGCAAAGTCGTCGTCGACGGGCAATTTCGTCAGGTGGTCGAGATTCAGTGTAGCCAGCGCGAATCCGTCACCCTGTGCAAACCGCGCCTCAACGGCTTGAAACAATGCGCTTTCGGTGGCGACATTAACCTCGACTTCTGAACGTCCTGTGCCGTATTTCATCATGCACCTGTGTAATTGCGCCACAATGCACATGCGTTGTGATCTGTAGATAAGGTCAATTAGTCGTCTCGTTTCAGCGTATTACAAATTACTCTGCGCGTTTATAACCAAGCACACCGCACCACAGGCGGGATGACAGGCTGGCCGTGCATGTGTATGTCACTACCCCGAGCCGTGCGTGCAGACTAGGAGAAAAATGCCCAACGGAATTGCATATCTGATGCTCTTGGCTTGGCCGTTTTTATGCCTTGTGCTGTTTCGCACCCAATCGGTGGAGCGGGCGATTGTCTGGTCAATACTCGGGGGCTATTTGCTGTTGCCGCCGCTGGCAGAGTTCAACCTGCCGCTGGTGCCTGCGATGGACAAAGTGTCGATACCCAATTTATCGGTCCTCGCTATTCTGGTCTTTGCGACCGCTCACAAAGTGCAGCTGTTGCCCGAGGGGCGTATTGCTCGGATCCTGGTCGCGATTTTTATTCTCTGTGCGATTCCAACCGTGCTCACCAATCCCGAACCGATCCTGTTCGAGGTTTTGCGCGATGCCGACCCGATCCTGTTTCTGATTGATGCGCTACCGGGACAGTCGGTGCGCGACATTGGCTCGGTGCTGATCGGACAGGTGCTTACCATTGTGCCTTTCCTGATCGCGCGACAGTTTCTGAGCAGCGAGTTGGGATTGCGCGAAATTTTGACGGCCTTGATGGCCGGCGCGTTGGTCTACTCGATCCCCTCGCTCATCGAGATACGGTTTTCACCGCAGACTAACGTCTGGATCTACGGCTTTTTCCAGCACAGTTTCGAACAGACGATGCGGGCAGGCGGCTTTCGTCCGATTGTGTTTTTGCCCCACGGACTATGGCTGGCCCTGTTTGTGTGTACCGCGACCATCGCGGCGGCGACGCTGGCGCGCAATACGCCGCCAATTAACCGTTGGAAGGCGCTTTTGTGGACGCTTTATCTGTTTGTTTTCCTGCTACTTTGTAAAAGTGCGGCGTCAATTGCCTATGGTCTGTTGCTGGTGCCGTTTGTCTATTTCGCGCCGCGCCGCTGGATGATTATGCTGGCCACGGTATTTGCGTTCGTCGCCGTGACCTATCCGATGTTGCGCAACTTTGATCTGGTGCCCACGGATGCGATTGTGGGCAAGGTGGCCGAGGTGAACCCGCTGCGCGCGCAGTCGTTGGGCTTTCGCTTTGACAACGAGGCGCAACTGCTTGACCGCGCCGCCGAGAAGCCCGCGTTTGGATGGAGCGGATGGGGTCGCAGCCTTGTGCGAGATCCTGAGGACGGCGAGATCCTGACCATTCCCGATGGCCGCTGGATTATCGTTTTCGGCAGCTTCGGCTGGCTAGGGTATATCGGTGAATTTGGGCTTTTGTCGCTTCCGTTGTTGCTGTTGGGCCGCCATGCGCTGCGCAACCGCGATGTGGAGCCTTCGCCCTATATCGGTGCGGTGGCATTGATCCTTGGTATTACGCTGATGGATATGCTGCTCAACGCGACGCTGACACCGTTTACGTGGCTCACGGCGGGGGCTGTGCTGGGATATGTCGAGCGCGTGGCACCGCGCCCTGCGTCGAAGCCGCGTCACGCATTTCGGCAAACGCCCGTGATCGGGCAGCCCCGCGAAAAACAGCGCCGCAGTATTCTTTAGAATTTTCCCCTTTAACGTATGAATTCGTTCTGGAAACAGTGCGCAGAGTTTTGTTTCTCAGTGGGAACCAATGGAGCTTTGTTGAAACGGCTGGTATATTACCAAAGGTCAGCCTGAGTGAAGAAATGCGCGTTTGCGTCATGAAATGAACATGATCCTGATGTAGCGCGGACAACGGATTTTTGATAAATCCATAGTGATGATATAATTTTCGATAAGTTGGCGATGCACCGTTTCGGGTGCAAGCACCGCCAAGAGGTAAAGCTTGATGGCACATGACAGGCGCGCAGGGCGTATCGCCGATGAAGATATCGCGATTGTGGGTATGGCCGTTAATGTTCCGGGCGCCGCATCTGTTGCGGCCTATTGGGACAATCTGCGCAACGGCGTGTCGTCCATCCGCAAACTCTCCGAAGAGGAGTTGTTGGCCGCAGGCGAGACTGCAGAGAACATCGCGCGCAAAAACTATGTGCGCGCCGCTGCGGACCTGAAAGATTTCGAGACTTTTGATGCCGATTTCTTTGGCTTTTCGCCCAAAGATGCCGCCATTCTGGACCCGCAACATCGCAAATTCCTTGAGGTGGCGTGGGAAGCGATGGAGCAGGCGGGCCATGTTCCCGAAAATGTCGACGGCCCGATTGGTGTGTACGCGGGCTGCGGCATGGGGAGTTATTTCTATTTCAACATTTGCTCGAACCCCGATCTGGTGGACGATGTGGGCATGTTCCTGCTGCGCCATACGGGCAATGATAAGGATTTCCTCTCGACCCGCGTCAGCCACGTGTTTGATCTGAAGGGGCCGTCGATCAATCTGCAGACCGCATGCTCTACGTCGCTGGTGGCAATCCACTACGCCGCCGCTGCCTTGCGCAGCGGTGAGGTTGAGATGGCGCTGGCAGGGGGAGTCACGATCGAGCTGCCGCAGGGGCGGGGATATGTGTTCAAGGAAAACGAAATCTTGTCGCCTGACGGTGAATGCCATGCCTTTGACCACCGCGCGCAGGGGACCGTCTTTGGTTCTGGTGCGGGATGTGTGGCGCTCAAACGGCTAAGCGATGCGCAGCGTGACGGGGATCATATTTGGGCGTTGATCAAGGGTTCGGCCATCAACAATGACGGCGCGGCCAAGGCGGGATACCTCGCGCCCTCTGTGGACGGGCAGGCGGCGGCGATTGAACTTGCGCTTGATGCCTCTGGCGTGAGCGCCGACCAGATCGAGTTGATCGAGTGTCACGGCACGGGCACCTATCTGGGCGATCCTATCGAGGTCGCCGCGCTGACCGAGGCCTACCGCACGCAGACCGACAAGGTTGATTTTGCCCGCATCGGATCAGTGAAAACCAACATCGGACATCTCGATACCGCGGCAGGGGTGGCAGGACTGGTGAAGGCTGCGCTGTCGCTGCACCATGGCGCGATGCCGCCCTCGCTTGGCTTTGAGGCCCCGAACCCGGCGATTGGATTTGAGGGTAGCCCGTTTTCGGTGAACGCAGTACTTACCCCTTGGCCGCGCCGCGACACACCGCGTCATGCTGCGATCAATGCCTTGGGCGTAGGCGGCACGAACGCCCATGCCATTCTGGCCGAGGCGCCGACGCGCGCGGCCTCCGAGGAAAGCGATTTCCCGTTCCACGTTCTGTGCGTATCGGCTCGTAGCAAGTCCGCCCTTGATGCAAATACCGCCGCGCTTGCAGCGCATCTGCGCGATCACTCCGAACAGGAGTTGGCGGACGTTGCCTATACGCTGAAAAACGGACGACGCGGGTTCGAGCATCGCCGCGTTGTGGTGGCCGAAAGCCACGCGGAGGCCGCAGAACTGCTGGAAAGCAATGACACGCGGCGTGTGTTTACCCACGCTCGTCTTGGCGATGCGCCCGAAGTCGTGTTCATGTTTCCGGGCGGGGGGGCGCAGTATCCCACGATGGCGCAGGATTTATACGAGACGGAACCCGCTTTTGCCGAAGCGATGGACCGAGGCCTCGACCATCTCGCACCGCAGCTTGACTATGACATCCGCGGGATTTGGCTGCCTGAGGGCGATACACAGGCGGCTACCGAGACGCTCAAGAAGCCCTCGGTCCAGCTTCCGCTGATTGCGATTGTCGAATACGCGCTGGCGCAATTGTGGATGAGTTGGGGCGTCAAACCCGCCGCGATGGTGGGCCACTCTATGGGTGAAAATGTCGCCGCCTGCCTTGCGGGGGTGATGACTTTTGAGGAATTGATCGATCTGGTGCTGCTGCGCGGGCGTTTGTTCGATACCGTCCCTGCGGGCGGTATGCTGAGCGTACCTCTGTCGCTGGACGCGGTGCAGCCCTATCTGGGCGACAATCTCGATATCGCCTCCGTCAATGGTCCAGAGCTGACAGCTATTTCAGGGCCAGATGCCGCGCTGGTGGACTTGGCCGCGCGGCTGGAGAAGGACGAAATCGAAAGCCAGCGCATCGCAATCGACATCGCTGCGCACAGCCGCATGCTCGAGCCGATCCTTGGCGAGTATCGCGCCTTCCTTGCCACGCTTGCTCTCAAAGCGCCAAGCACGCCGATCATCTCTAACCGCACAGGCGTAACGCTAACGGCGACACAGGCGACGGACCCTGATTATTGGGTCGAACAGCTGCGCAACACTGTGCATTTCGCCAATTGCATCGAGACGTTGAGCGCGCGCTCTGACCTTGTCTATCTTGAAGTAGGGCCGGGCAAGGCGCTGTCCTCGCTGGCGCAGATGTGCCCTGGTGTGAAGCCTGCCCAAGTGCTCAGCTCTCTGCGCCATCCCGATCAGGTATTGGCGGATGATTTGTATTTCATGGGCCAGATTGGTCGCCTGTGGGCCTGCGGGGTTGAAGCAGATTGGGACCAGATCTGGGGCGAAGCGCGGCGCAACCGTGTGCTGTTGCCCACCTATCAATTCCAGCGCAGCCCCTATTACATTGCCCCAGCCGAAGGCATTGCAGCGCAGGCAACCCCAGCAGTGACACGCGTTGATGATGTGGCTGAGTGGGGCGCTGTGCCGTCATGGCGCGCAAAATACGCGGACGTGGACGCCGATCTTGACGCGGCGCTCGGCACTGCGAAAGAGCATGACTGGTTGGTGTTCGCGGACCAAGGCGAGATCGCAGCGCCCGTGATCGCGCGCCTCTCTGCCGCCGGTGCGCGGGTTTCTGTCGTACAGGCCGGTGACAGTTTCGCGGCTTTGGGCGAGGGGCGCTATACGCTGGCCCCCGAGCAGGGGCGCGACGGCTATGACGCCTTGTTTGCCGCACTTGATGATGCGGGCCAGACGCCCACGCGGATCGCGCATTTTTGGGGCGTGACCGAGGATGAACATCACCGCCCCGGCAGCAGCTTTTATAACCGTATGCTGGAGCAGGGGTTCTATAGCCTTTTGTGGTTGGGTCAGGTTCTGGCAGAGCGCGAGGATGCACCCGCCACCCATGTGAGCGTCTTTACCAACGGCGCTGCCCGCGTTGCGAAAGAGGGGCTGCTGTATCCTGAAAAGGCGATGATCAGCGGCCCCGCGGGCGTGATGCCTCGTGAGATTGCGGGCCTGACTGTGTCTACAGTGGATATTGCTCTGCCTGCCCCCAGTTCACCGAAAAACCGCCGTAAGGCCGCGCAGGGTGAAGGTGCATACACCACCCACGCACTGCTTGAAGAGTTGTTGGCGACCTCTGCCTCTGGTGTCGTGGCGCTGCGCGATGCCAAACGTTTCGTGCGCGGTAACCGCACCCAACGCCTTGCGTCGGCAGCTACGTCTGCCTTCGTCCAAGGCGGCACTTATCTGATTACAGGCGGCTTTGGCGGCATCGGCCAGACCATCGCCGCCGATTTGCTGAAATCCTACAACGCGCATGTCGTTCTTTTGAGCCGCAGCAGGATGCCTGATCGCGCAGAGTGGAATCAGCTTTTGCTCACCACCCATGCCAGTGATCCCGTGGTCCAGCGTATCCGCACTGTGGAGCGGCTTGAAGCGTTGGGCGGCAGTGTCGAGGTCGCCCGCGCCGATGTGATCAACGTGGCGCAGATGCGCAAGGTCATTGATGCCTTACAGGCGCGGGGCCGCATCAGCGGCGTGATCCATGCCGCTGGCGTTCTGGATGATGCACCGATGCTCGGTAAAACACAGGCGCAGGTGGATGCTGTGCTAGCGCCCAAAGTGCAGGGCTTGCGCGTGCTGGATCAATTGCTGCCCGACGGCAGTGTCGATCTGATGGTGCTGTTTTCTTCAACCTCCACGGCCACGCGTGCCGCAGGACAGGTGGATTACGTGGCGGCCAATGACTATCTCAACGCCTTCGCCACGTCGCGGACGGGGGGAAAGACCCGGGTGATTGCTTTGAACTGGGGTGTTTGGGCCGATGTGGGCATGGCGGCGGATGCCGTAGGATCAGAACCCGCGGCGGATTTGACTCCCCGCGTACTTGACGTGCCGCTGTTGGGTAGCATCGAGGTTTTGCACGATGAGACGCGTTTCGAGACAAAGCTGGAGCCGTCGCGTGACTGGGTGCTTGATCAACACCGTATGGCTGATGGTGCCGCAGTCATGCCTGGCACCGGAATGGTCGAGGCGTTGTCCCAAGCTGCCACTGCTGCAGGCATGGCCGCACCATTTGCGCTGCGCGATCTTTACTTCCTGCGCGCTTTCGAGACACCCGACGGGGCGACACAGCAGATGCGCATTCGCCTGACCCGCGAAGAGGCTGGATTTGCCGCGACACTCAGCAGCGGCTGCACACTGGACGGGCGTGCAGGATGGCAGTCCCACGCCGAGGCAACGATCGCGCCTCTCATGGGTGCGCCGCAGCACGTTGATCTGGAAGAAATTTCTGACCGCCTCGGCGCGGTAGAAGAGCAGGGTGGCGCGCATATGCGGACCGCTCAGGAAGCACATCTGAGCTTTGGGGCGCA
Organism: uncultured Sulfitobacter sp.; assembly: GCA_913060815.1. GTDB lineage: Bacteria > Pseudomonadota > Alphaproteobacteria > Rhodobacterales > Rhodobacteraceae > Sulfitobacter. Next base: position 120,578 of record CAJXSZ010000008.1, read on the forward strand.
ATGGCAGGTCGTGCGTGCACGCCAGATGGGCGAGGGCGAAGGACTGGCGCGGCTGATGCTTGATGCGCCGATGGACACAGCGCATATCCTGCATCCCGGTCTTTTGGATCAGGCGACGGGCTGGGCCGTTACTTTGGCCAAGGGGTATGACGGTGCGGACCTTTGGGTGCCCATGTCCTACGGCGAGATTGCCGTCTACGCCCCTCTGCCGTCGGAGGTTTATAGCTGGATGCGCTTGCGCGCGTCATCGGCGGATGATGCGAGCTTTGACGTTACCATTTGTGATGCACAGGGCCGTGTACTGGTCGAAGTCAGTGACTTTGCGATGACCCGTCTCAAAGGCGGATTTGCCGCGCAAAATACGCCACTGCGCGCCTCTGAGGTTCAATTCGACGAGGCCGCACCGTCCGAGCAGCGTCAGCAGACTGAAGCCGAGGAACGCTTGGCCTACCTTGTTTCACAAGGCATCACGGCCGCTGAGGGGCCGGACGCTCTGGCGCGTGCGTTGGCCGTAGATGTGCCGCAGATTTATGTCTCCTCCCTGCCGCTGGAGGCTTTGATCGCACAGGCGGAAGTACCGCCGCGCGACATGCCGTCAGGCCAAAGCTTCGAGCGGACCGATCTGGAAGGTTTTGTAGCACCTCAGGGTCGCGTAGAAGAAACACTGGCCGAGATGTGGTCGACCTTGCTTGGCGTCTCGCCCGTAGGGTCCGACGACAGCTTTTTTGACCTTGGGGGGCACTCGCTGATTGCGGTGCGCCTGTTTGCCTCTGTCAAACGCGAGTTCGGGGTAGATTTCCCGATCTCCATCCTGTTCGAGGCTCCGACGATCGCCGACATCGCGGCACGCATTACGGCCCAGACGGGTGGAGAGGATGACGCCGCCGATGAGACTTCAGGCGCTCCGACCACAGGTTTTGTGCATCTCGTGCCTTTAAACGGGGTGAAACCTGCTAAGGCAGCCCCCTTGTTTGTGGTAGCGGGGATGTTCGGCAATGTCCTCAACCTGCGCCATCTGGCTCTGCAATTCGAAGGCTCCCGCGCAGTCTATGGCCTGCAAGCGCGCGGCTTGATCGGGGACAGCGCGCCCCATGAGACGATTGAGGATGCCGCCGTCGATTACATCGCGGAGATCCGTCAGGTGCAGGCCAATGGCCCTTACCTCTTGTCGGGTTTTTCGGGCGGCGGAATTGCGGCCTACGAGATGGCACGACAGCTCAAAGCGGCGGGGGAAGAGGTCGCGGTGCTGGCACTGCTCGACACGCCGCTGCCTGTCCGACCCAGCCTGAATACGCGTGACAAGGCATTGATCAAGATCGAAGAGCTGCGCCGTAAGGGTCCTGCCTATCTGATCGAGTGGGCAAAAAACCGTCTGGCGTGGGAAAAGACCAAGCGTCAGGACAGCGTGGAGGTGCAAGGCGATGCACAGTTCAACAACACCAAGATCGAGGCCGCGTTCCTTCGCGCTGTAGCCCGCTACGAGACGCCCGATTGGAATGGTGAAATGCTATTAATGCGCCCGGCTCTGGACCGTCAATTTGCGGTGAGCGGTGGCAACTATGTCAGTGCGGAGCGCGAGTACGTCTTTGCCGATAATGACTGGACCCGCTATGCGCCGCGTATCCGCGTGATCGAAGTGCCCGGCGATCACGACAGTATGGTGCTGTCGCCCAACGTGGTCGTTATGGCCGCCGAGCTGCAAGAGGTCATTGACGAGGCCCTTGCCCAACCTGCGGCCCGCCGCGCCACTGCTGCGGAGTAATCGCCCAATGTCCGATCCATCCGTCTTGTGCATCCTGCTCAACTTCCGCACGCCCGATATGACGCTGCAAGCGGCCGAGGCCGCTCTTGCCGATCTGCATTCTGTGGGTGGCGAGTTGGTGATCGTCGACAACGCCTCGGGCGATGGCAGCTATGAGCAGATCACCCAAGCGGTCGCAGAGCGGGGCTGGGGCGAAAATGGTCTGGTCCGTGTGATCGCCTCGCCCGTAAACGGCGGCTTTGGCGCCGGCAATAACATCGGTTTGGCCCAATCTATGAGCAGCGGGCAGGCGCCTGATTACTTTTATATCCTCAACTCCGATGCCTTCCCCGATGCGGGCTGTGTGCGGGGTTTGATCGACCATCTTGAGACGCACTCGCGCGCGGGATTTGCCTGCAGCCATGTGCGCGGCGAGGACAACGTCACGCATGTCTCTGCCTTCCGTTTCCCGTCCGTCGCAGGGGAGTTCGTGGGGGCTGCGCGCCTGCGCCTGTTCGAGCGGTTGATCCCTGACGTCACTGTGGTGATGCCGCTGCCGCAACAGACGATGCAGGTGGATTGGGCCGCAGGCGCCAGCATGCTGGTGCGCCGCGCCATGCTCGACGAAATCGGCACCTTCGACGAGACATTCTTCTTGTATTTCGAGGAAACCGACCTGTGCCTGCGCGCCGCCCGCGCGGGATGGAGCTGTTGGTATGTAATGGAAAGCCGCGTTGTGCACATCGGCTCTGTCTCCACAGGGATCAAAACTAAGCGGCGCATGCCTAGCTATTGGTACGACTCGCGTCGCCATTATTTCATCAAAAACCATGGGCGCATCGCGGCGGCGGCTGCTTTGGCCGCGCATCTGGCAGGCGGCATACTGCACCGTTTGCGCACTGCTATCTCGGGGCGCAGGCCGCAGGACCCGAGCTGGTTCCTGTCCGACATGATCGCACATGCCACAAAACCCTACCGCCTGACCCGCGAGGACCGATTATGACCGCTCCCTTCTCCTGTGTGATCCTTGGGGATCAATCGCTGACCATCGCCTGTGCAGATATGATTGTAGCAGGCGGTCACCATGTCGCCGCTGTGGTGAGCACGAATGCAGATGTGCGCGGATGGGCCGAAGGGCGGGGGATTGCGATATACGACAAACCCGCCGATCTGGTGGACGCCAGGATTACACCCTTTGATTGGCTGCTCAGCATCGCGAACCTGCGCATCATTCCAGAGGCGGCTTTGGCGCTGGCCAGCAAAGGTGCGGTGAATTTTCACGACGGACCACTGCCGCGTTATGCGGGGCTGAACACCCCTGCATGGGCGATCATCAACGGTGAGTCGCAGCATGGCGTCAGCTGGCATATGATCGAGGGCGGCGTGGATGAAGGCGATCTGCTGGCGCAAGCGCTGGTCGAGATTTCCGAGGACGAGACGGCGTTCAGCCTCAACTCCAAATGCTATGCCGCGGGGATGGAGAGCTTTGCCGAGGTGCTCGGACAGTTGGAGCGCGGAACGCCAGAGCGCAGTCCCCAAGACCTCAGCCAACGCAGCTATTTCGCGCGCGACGACCGTCCTGCGGTGCTGGGGGTCATTGATTTTGCAAAGACTACGGCGCAGATCACCGCGATGGTGCGTGGCATGGATTTTGGCGGTTATTGGAACCCGCTGGGGCTGCCTAAGGTGCTGCAGGGTGGGGCGGTCTACATTGTCACCGCTGCGCAAGCGGCGCAGGGCGCTGGCGCTGCTGCCACCGTTCTGGAGGCTAACGGAGACCATCTGGTCGTGGCCACGGCAGATGGCGCCGTGGCGCTGTCGCTTGCCGCGCAAGGCACTTTGCCTGAAGTTGGGTCGATTTTGGACAGCACGAATGCTGCCCACGCCGAAGCCCAGACCCGTTTGCTCAAAGACGAGAGCTTTTGGCGCGCGCGCCTTGCCGCGATGGAGCCGCTGGAGGTGCCGCTTGCCAACGGTGAGGCGACAGGAGAATGGACCGCGCGCCGCATAGATGTTGCAAGCGGGGTAGCGCGTGATGCGGTGTTACAGGCCGCGCTGACGGCCATGGCGCAGGGTGCAGGGCAGGCGGGGGACGTAGGCTTTGCCATTTCGCCCGAAGTGCCCGAATTTGCAGCATCCTGGGTGCCGTTGCGCAGTGACGCGCCTGCCTTGGAGCGTGCCATGCAAACCGCTGGTTTCGCGGCTGACTTGCCGCAGCGTGATCCTGCCATTGGCGATGTCGTGCCTGCAATTATGATCGCGAAGGCGCCTTTTGCGGGCAGCACGCTCACGATTGAAGCGAGCGCGGATGCGGTCATGCTGCACGGCGATGCGGGGCTTTTGTCCGATGCGGCGATGGATATTATCGCTGGCCGTGTGGCTCATGCTCTGAGAGGCGAAGACGGGTTGGCAGCCAGTGAGCGCGAGATGCTGCTGGAGACATGGAACGCCACGCAGACGGACTACGATGCCAAGCCGATCCACACGGCCTTTGAGGCGCAAGTAGCCCGCACGCCAGATGCGACAGCCTTGGTGTTTGAGGGGCAAAGCCTGAGCTATAGCGCGCTGAACGCAGCGGCGAACAAGCTGGCTCATCGTTTGATTGCGCAGGGGGTGACAGTCGGCACGCCCGTGGGCCTTGCCACGACGCGCAGCACCGATCTTTTGATTGGCGCGCTGGGCATCCTCAAGGCGGGCGGTGCATACGTGCCGCTTGATCCGGCCTATCCCGCCGAGCGGATTGCCCATTACATCGCTGACAGCGGTGCAGCCGTGATCGTGACCCAGTCAGCGCTGGCAGATAGCCTTCCCCGCGGCGATGCGGCGCTGTTGGTGCTGGACACAGACGCCGAGCTTGCCGCCGCTCCGCAGACCAACCCTGATGCAGGCGCGGACGCGGATACGCTGGCCTATCTCATCTACACGTCAGGCTCCACGGGCACACCCAAGGGCGTGATGGTCAGCCACGGCAATGTCGCCAACTTCTTTGCCGGCATGGACCAGCGCATTGAAAATACTGGCGGTGACGCATGGCTGGCCGTGACCAGCCTTTCGTTCGATATCTCGGTGCTGGAGCTGTTCTGGACGCTCGCGCGGGGTCTCAAGCTGGTGCTGGCGGGTGATGACAGCCGCACGGAGCTGTCGAAGGGGCCGATTGCGGTATCGGATCGCAAGATCGACTTTAACCTGTTCTATTGGGGCAATGACGACGGCATCGGGCCTGAGAAGTACCGTCTTCTACTGGAGGGCGCGAAATTCGCCGATGCTCATGGCTTCAACGCAGTCTGGACGCCCGAGCGGCATTTCCACGCCTTTGGCGGCCCCTATCCCAACCCTTCGGTGACGGGTGCGGCGGTGGCGGCTGTCACCTCCAATCTTGCTGTTCGGGCAGGCTCTTGCGTGGCTCCGTTGCACCATCCTGCACGAATTGCAGAGGAATGGGCGGTCATTGATAACCTCACCAACGGGCGTGTTGGGCTGGCCATTGCCAGCGGCTGGCAGCCCGATGATTTCATTCTGCGCCCCGAAAACACACCCCCCAACAACAAGCCTGCAATGTACGCGGCCATTGATCAGTTGCGCAGCCTTTGGCGCGGGGAAGCAGTTGAGTTTCCCACCAAGGACGGCACCCCGTTTCCCGTCGTAACCCAGCCACGCCCTGTGTCCAGCGAATTGCCTGTCTGGGTGACCACGGCAGGCAACCCCGAGACGTGGAAAGAGGCAGGCCAGATCGGGGCCAACGTCCTGACCCACCTTCTGGGCCAGTCGGTCGAAGAAGTCGCGGGCAAGATCAAGATCTATCACGCTGCCCTGCGCGAGGCAGGCCATGATCCCGCGAATTTCAAAGTGACGCTGATGCTGCACAGCTATCTTGCCGGCACGCGGGAGCGTGCCGAAGAGGTCGCGCGGGGCCCGATGAAGGACTACCTGCGCGCGGCTGCTGGCCTTATAAAGCAATACGCATGGGCTTTTCCTGCATTCAAGCGGCCCGAGGGCGCGAGCAATGCCTTTGAGGTGGATCTTGGTGGCTTGGGCGAGGAGGAGATGGAGGCGATCCTCGAATTCGCGTTCCAGCGCTATTTCAACGACAGCGGCATGTTTGGCACCGTTGAGGATGCGCTTGCGCGGACCGAGCAGCTCAAACAGATCGGCGTGGACGAGATTGCCTGCCTGATCGACTACGGCATCGATGTTGACGACGTGCTGGAGGGTTTGAAGCCTTTGGCCGAGGTGCTTGAACGCGCCAACGCGGGCTCGTCACTGGCGGAGGATGATTTCTCGCTCGCGGCACAAATGATGCGCCACAAGGTCAGCCACATGCAGTGCACGCCCTCGATGGCGCAGATGCTGGTGATGAACGACGAGACGCGCGCCGCGCTGTCTGGGCTGAAGGCGCTGATGGTAGGTGGGGAGGCACTGCCTGGTCCGCTCAGTGCGGAGCTGATGAAGGCCTGCGGTGGCACAGTCCAGAATATGTACGGGCCCACCGAGACGACAATCTGGTCCACCACGCAGATGGTCAGCCGCGCCGAGGTGACGACCCCCATTGGCGCGCCTATCGCCAATACGCAGGTCTATGTGCTTGATGAGGCTTTGCAGCCATGCCCCGCAGGTGTTGCAGGCGAACTCTATATCGCAGGCGAGGGCGTGACACTGGGCTATCACGCACGCCCCGAGATGACTGCCGAGCGGTTTGTGGATAACCCGTTTGGCGAGGGCCGCATGTACCGTACAGGCGATCTGGTCGCGTGGCGCAGTGACGGTACGCTTGGATTTATGGGCCGTGCAGATGATCAGGTGAAAATTCGGGGCCACCGCATCGAGCTGGGCGAGATCGAGAGCGCGCTGGCCGCACAAACGGGCATCTCCCAAGCCGTCGTTGTGGCGCGTGAGGCTGCGGGTGGTGCGCAACTGGTGGGGTATGTCGTGGGCGCGGGGGAGTCGGAGGACACAATGCGTGCCGCGTTGGCCGAGCGGTTGCCCGACATTATGGTGCCAGCGCGGATTGTCACGCTGGAGCGTATGCCGCTGACCCCTAACAAGAAAATCGACCGTAAAGCCTTGCCAGAGCCGCAGGTGAAGGTAGCAGAAGTAACTCCCACCGACACTGCCCTGACCAGCGATACCCAAGCTGCGATCGCGGATGTCTGGTCTGCAATCCTTGGGGTGGCCCATATCAGGCCGGCGGATAACTTCTTTGCATTGGGTGGGCATTCGCTTCTCGCGATTCAAGCGCACCGCGACATCAAGGCTGCACTTGGGGCCGAGAGGCTTGGTATCACCGATATCTTCCGTTTCCCGACGCTTGAGGGGCTGGCGGCGCATCTGGACAAGGGGAATGGTACCGCTGCGCCTGCGCCCAAGCAGCCCCAGACAGAGGCGCCCGCCAGAACTGAGACAATGTCAAAGCGTCGTGCCATGCGGGCAGGTCGGGCCAAGGCCAATACGTGAATGTCGATACAGCCCTTGTCGCAGCACTAACGGAAACCGTGCTCCCGCAGGGGATCGGCATCGCAGCGCGTGATCCGGCGGTCTTGATAGAAACGGGCCATACCGCCGAACGCGGTGCAGTCAAAAACGCGGTTCCGCGCCGTGTGGCCGAGTTTCATGCGGGGCGCGCTGCTGCACGTGCCGCAATGGTGCGCCTGTCGCTGTCGCCGCGCCCTGTGCCGATGGGCCTTGACCGTGCGCCGGTTTGGCCCGACGGGATCACAGGCAGCATAAGCCATTGCAAAACGGCCTGTGTGGCCGCCGTAGGCCTGCGCCGCGATTGGGCGGGCATGGGCCTTGATCTGGAGGAGGCAACGCCGCTGGAGAGCAGCCTGCTGTCCGAGATTTGCACCGAGGCCGAGCAGCGCTGGCTCGGCACTCAACCCGAGGCCGAGCGCGGGATACTGGCGAAGCTGATCTTCTCCGCAAAAGAAGCCACGTATAAAGCGCAGTATCCGATTACCAAGCGCTTGTTCGGGTTTCATACGCTGGAGATCACGCTGGACCGCGATGCGACCCGCTTTGAAGCGCGATTTTCGCGCGATGAAGGCGTGTTTAGGGAGGGAAGCCTGCTGAGCGGTGCCTATGTCTATGCGGCGGGACTGCTTGTCACGGGCATGGCACTTGGGCATTCTGCACCTGATGGAGAAGGCTCGTGAGGGAGTAGGGCGCTTGGTGACACGACGGGGCATGATACGGCTTGGCACGGGTGCGCTGGTAGGGGCAGGTGTGGCGATTGCGGGCAATGCAGGCTGGCGCATGTGGCAGCAGGCCCGCGCGCGTGAGCTTTACAGCGTGCCGTTGTCTGCACCTGATGGGCCGCTCGACACCTATCACCTTGGTCATTCGCTTGTCGGGCGGGACATGCCTGCGATGCTGGCGCAGATCGCGCCAAACGGGAACGGTTATGCCAGCCAGCTAGGCTGGGGTGCGCCGTTGCGCGCCCATTGGGAGCCTGACGTTGAAATCAACGGCTTTGCACAAGAGAATGATCACCCGAATTTTGCGCCTGCACGCGACGCGATTGACAGTGGCAGTTTTGACGCCGTGGTGATGACCGAGATGGTCGAGCTGACCGATGCGATCCGCTATCACAGCAGTGCCGACTACCTCGCGAAATGGGCGCAAGCGGCGCGGGAAGCGCGGCCTGATGTGCGCCTTTATCTCTATGAGACATGGCACAACACGGATGATCCCGCAGGCTGGCTTGCGCGGATTGATGCGGATTATGAGGCGCTCTGGCTCGACCGTATTGTTCTGCCTGCCGCCGCTCGGATCGGCGCGCCAATCCATGTAGTGCCGGGCGGTCAGGTCATGGCCGCTTTTGTACGCGCGGTCGATGCGGCGGGCGGTGTGGGCAATGTGGCGAGCCGCGATGCCCTGATGGGCCGCACGCCCGAAGGGGCGGTTGATACGATCCATTTTGGGGATCTCGGCGCATATCTCATTGCGCTCACGCATTACGCAACGCTCTATCACCGCAACCCTGTGGGTCTGCCGCTGGCGCTCAAGCGTGCGGATGGCACGGCAGCGGAGGCGCCTGATGCTGACTCGGGCGCGCTCATGCAGCAGATTGTCTGGGACGTAGTGCGCGCCACACCCTATAGCGGGGTAGCGGCATGAGCGATTTGGCGAGTACGATATTTTCGGTTGTGATGGTCGGCCACAGCCTCTTTGGCACGGACGGCCCCGACATGCTCAATGCGGCGCTGCGCGAGGCAAGCGCGCAGGTTGAGGTGCAGGCACAGATCATCAACGGCTCCCCGCTCAAGTATAACTGGGAGAATTCGACCAGTGCGGAAGGGATTGATGCGCGCCGCGTGCTGCCCGAAGGTCAGACAACCGATCTGATCCTGACCGAGGCGATCCCGCTGGCCAATCACCTGAAATGGAGCGAGACGCATATCTACGCGCAGGCTTTTGCGGGGCTTGCACTTAGCGGTAATGCCGACGCGCGCGTGTTTGTGCAGGAGACGTGGCACAGCCTCAAGAGCGGCACGGGTGAAGCCGTTGAGTATGATGACGGAGCTGCAACCCCGTGGCGGGTGCGCTTGCAAAATGATCTGGCGCAATGGGAGAACATCGTCACCCTGTTGCAAGAGGGCCAGCCTGCTGCGGCCGATCGCATTGCCCTGATCCCCGCAGGTCAGGCGTTGGCACGGCTGGATGATGCCATTGCAGCGGGTGAGATCGCGGGGCTGCGCAGCATTGCCGATGTGTTCTCCGACGATATCCACCTCAATGACCGTGGGCATTATTTTGTCTCTCTGGTGCAATATACTGTGCTGACAGGAGCCAGCCCCGAAGGCTTGCCGCATGTGGTCAAGGACCGTTTCGGAGATACCTTCGAGGCTATTGATCTCAATATGGCCGTAGCGATGCAGCGCGTGGCACTCGAAGCCGTTACCGCCTATCAAAACAGGGATATCGCCCCCGCCGCCGCACGTGTGAGTGAGACGCAAGAGCCCCGCGCATCGCCTGCCCAGACTGTGCAAACAGAGCCTCCCTTGGTAGCCGAGGCCGAAAAGCCAGACGCGGAGCCGGTAGTGACAGCGCGTACATCGCCTGTGGACGGACTTGCTATCGGTTTGGCACCTGTGACGGATTGGGCAGCGCAACAGCCTTTCCTTGACGTTATGAAAACATCCCGCCCGTGGTTGGGGCATCTGCCTAATCAATATGGCGGCATCGAGTATGAAGAGCTGGTCGCGGGTGGCTATCTGGATGCAGACGGCTGGCTCTTGAGAATGCCAAGTAAGGCGGGTTCTGTCGGCACGCTGATCCTCACGGATTTGCCGCCCGAGGCCGCCCCCTCGCTGGAGGGGCGCTATGTGCTTCGCTTTCAGGGCGCAGGAGTGATCGAAGTGGCGGGGCGTGCGAGCAACGTGCGCTATGGGCGCGGCGAGGTGCGGTTTGACTTCACCCCTGGCGCGGGCAGCGTAGAGCTTCGCATACAGCGGACCAACGCGGCCAAGCCGCTGCGTAATATCACCGTGGTGCGCGAGGATCGCTTGGAGTTGTTCCAAAGTGGTGCAGTGTTCAACCCTGATTTCACCGCCCGCATGGCTGCGTTTGATACCCTGCGTTTCATGGACTGGATGGAGACCAACAACAGCACGCAGGCCCAATGGCAGGACCGCCCGCAGGTTTCCGATGCCTCATGGGCGCATGAGGGCGTGCCGCTGGAGGTGATGCTGGCGCTGGCCAATAGTCAGGGCAAGAACATGTGGCTCAACATCCCGCATCTGGCTGATGATGCTTACGTACGCAACTTTGCCCGCACCGTGCGAGGCGGGCTTGATCCTGCGCTATCGGTCTATGTGGAATATTCCAACGAGCTGTGGAATTTCCAGTTCGCCCAGACCCGCTGGGCCGATGCCCAAGCCACTGCGCGCTGGGAACAGGCGGATGTGGGCACGCAATTCTACGCCATGCGTGCGGCGGAAGTGGCTCGGATTTGGTCTCAGGAGTTTTACGGAACAGAAGGTCAGTTGGTCAATGTGATCTCGACCCAGACTGGATGGCTCGGGCTGGAGGAGAACATCCTGAACGCACCTTTGGTCGTGGCCGAGGGCGCTCAGCGGCCGTCCGACGCGTTCGATGCTTATGCGGTGACTGGATACTTCGGCGGAATTCTGGGGCTCGAAGGGCGTCGCGATCAGGTCATCGGCTGGCTGGACGAGAGCCTTACGCGCGCAACAAAGGCGGCGCAGGCAAAAGGGCTGTCTGGCGATGCCTTGCAGCAGGCGATTGAGGCCACGCAATATGACCACGCTACCTCTCTGGCAGCGCAAGAGCTGACCAATGGCGGGGTGAGTGGCAACAACGTGGATACTGTCGATGATCTGACCAACCGTGTCTGGCCCTATCACGCCCGCGTGGCAAAGGCGGCAGGGCTTGAGTTGATCATGTACGAAGGCGGCAGTCATATTGTGGGCATTGGCCCGCTGGTGGATGATGCGCGGCTCACCTCATTCTTCCAGCATCTTAACTACACCCCTGAAATGGGCGCGCTCTATGAGGGGCTTCTGGCGGGCTGGGCTGCCAATGGCGGGCGCTTGTTCAATGCCTATGCCGATATCTATGTCCCTACGAAGTGGGGCAGCTGGGGCGCGCTGCGCTATCTTAATGATAGCAACCCCCGCTGGGATGCATTGGTGGCAGGCCGATGAGTGCTGCTTGCTCTATCCTGATCCCCGCTCATAACGAGGTCGGCTATATCGAGCCGTGCCTCGAGGCGCTGCTGGCCAGCGATGCGACCGGAGCAGCGGCTGAAGTGATCGTGATGGCCAACGGTTGTTCCGATGCCACGGTTGCGGTGGCGCGGGGGTATACGGAGCAGTTCGCAGCCAAGGGCTGGCCCCTCACTGTGCTTGATCTGGCGCAGGGTGGAAAAACTGGAGCGCTTAATGCTGGCGATGCCGCGGCGGCTCATGGCGCGCGGATTTATGTGGATGCCGATGTGATCGTTTCTGCGCCGTTGATTGCGCAATTGGCAGAGGTGCTGGACACGGATGAGGTCCGCTATGCCAGTGGCAACCCCGTCGTCACGGCGGCGGGCAGTGCTTTCACCCGAACCTATGCGCGCTTCTGGGCTAGCCTGCCGTTCTGCACTCACGGTGTGCCTGGGTTCGGAGTGTTTGCGGTAAATGCGACAGCACGCGCGCGCTGGGGCGATTTTCCTGACATTATCTCTGATGACACGTTTGTGCGTCTCAACTTTACCCCGTCCGAGCGGGTGCGCGTGGCGGCCTCCTATAATTGGCCGATGATCGAAGGGGCGGGGCCGCTGATCAAAGTGCGTCGCCGTCAGGATATTGGGGTGGCCGAGGTGCAGACGCTTTATCCTGCGCTGTGGAACAACCACGATTCGGCACCTGCGGATGCGGCGTCTCTCCCGATGCGGGCTTTGCGTGATCCGCTCGGGTTCGCGGCCTATGCGCTGGTGGGGCTTGCCGTGCGCCTGCCGCATAAGGCGCAACCACGCTGGGCGCGGGGGCGCTAATCCGAAATAAGTGCAGCCAGCTTTGCGGCCTCGGTATGCACGTCATGTCGCTCCAGCACGCGCAGGCGGGCCGCGTCTGCCATTTCTTGTAGCGCTTGTCCGTCGCTTTGCGCCATCACTCGCATGGCCTGCGCCAAACCCTGCGCATCACCTGCCGGTACCATCCAACCCGTGCGCCCGTGCTGGACCAATTCCGGCGTTCCCGCAATATAGGTGGCGATGACCAGACGGCCTGCGGCCATGGCCTCCATGATCACCATGGGCAACCCTTCGGCAAAGCTCGGCATCAGCAACGCATGGGCATTTTGTAACTCGCTCAGGATGCGGGCTTCATCGACCCAGCCTGTGAGGGTAAGGTTGTGCTCCAGGCCTAACGCAGAAATGCGCGCTTCGATTTCGGGCCGCATTTCGCCGTCCCCGATCAGCGTGAGATGGGCGTTGGGGTGCGTCTTGAGCATGTCTGCCAGCGCATCCAGCGCCACAAGCTGGCCCTTTTGCTCGACAAACCTGCCAATCGCGACAAAGCGCGGCGGGCTATCGGGCAACGGCAGGGGCGCGGGAAAGCGCGCAGGCTCGATCCCGCAGTGTACGACCTTGATCTTGTCCCATTGATCAGGTCCCGCCCAGCGGGCAAGCTGGCTGCGACCATAGCTGGTGATGGCCACGGTAAATTTGGAGCGGGCGACTTTGGTCCCCAATGACAGCGCGCGCGGCGCGTCGTATTCCTCGGGGCCGTGCACGGTAAAGCTGTAGGCGGGACCGCCCAAGGCCTGCGATAGCATCGCGACGGTGGCAGCATTGGTGCCGAAATGCGCGTGGGCATGGCTGGCCTCCGCCGCATGGCAGACCCGCACGACATAGGCGGCCTCGGCCAGATAGATAAGGTGCTTGAGCACGCCCACTTCTGAGCGGCGGCCACAGTCCAGCGCCAGCTTGACCGCGCCGAAAAAGCGCTTGGGATCGGCGGTCAGGCTGTGCAGGCTTGCGCGCAGCAGGGCCACGGCACCCGCCCGCAGAACGTACTGTGTGGCCGCTGCCTCCTCCAAATCCTGAGCGTCCACCAGCGGCGCATCGCCTGCGCGCATTGCCAAGCGCGTGACCGTGTGGCCTTGGGCCTCAAGCGCGCGGATTTCTCGGCGGATGAAGCTGTGGCTTGGCTGTGGATAGCTGTTGAGGATATAGGCGATGTTCAACGGGTGCGTCCTTCGTGTCTCACTCGGGGCCGCCGTGCGCGCGTGGCTATGGCGCAAACGACGGGGGAGCGTTAGCAAGGTTTAACAGATATTAGGTAGGTGAATACGGCAAATGGGTGGTCTTTTCGAGCAATTGCGCGGCGGGCGGCTGATGGCGCGGGTGATGCGCAGCACGTCGTGGATTTTGCTGGGCTATGGCGGCTCTCAGGGGTTGCGCCTTGCCTCTAACCTGATCCTCACGCGGCTTTTGTTCCCCGAGGCCTTTGGCCTGATGGCGCTGGTCGGGCTGGTGACCGTCGGCTTGATGTTGTTCTCGGATGTGGGCATCTCGCCCTCTATCGCTTCCAGCAAGAGGGGGGATGACCCTGATTTCCTCAACACAGCATGGAGCATTCAAGTCATCCGCGGGTTTGTGCTGTTTTGCATTGCGGTGGCGCTGTCAGTGCCCTTCGCGGCGTTTTATGATGCGCCAGAGCTTGCGACCTATTTACCAATTGCTGCTGTTTCGCTGCTGATCGCGGGGTTTAACCCCACGCGGATCGAGACAGCACACCGCCATTTGCTGATGGGGCGGCTGACGGTCCTTGACCTGAGCGCGCAACTGATCGGGATCGTGGTGATGATCGTGCTGGCATGGTGGCAACAAAGCGCACTCGCGCTGGTGCTTGGGGCGGTGGTGACGTCGCTGGCCAAGCTGGTGTTGACGTGGATGTATCTGCCTGGGGCGGCCAACCGCTTTCGCTGGGAGACGGCTGCTGTGCGTGAACTACTCACCTTCGGCAAGTGGATATTCCTGAGCACGGCCTTCTGGTTCTTCGCCTCGCAAGGGGACCGCGCGGTGCTGGGTAAATTCCTCAGCCTCGAGAGCCTTGGCATCTATAATATCGCCTTTTTCCTTGCGGCCTTTGCGATGCAGTTGGGGACGGCGGTCACGGGGCGGGTGATGATCCCCGTCTACCGCGATGCGAAACATGAGAGTGCCAAGATCGCCAAACTGCGCTTTGGCATCAGCGCGGGCATCTTGACGCTGCTGCTGTTAATGGCCTTCGCGGGACCGTGGCTCGTGGGTGTGCTCTATGACCCACGCTACGCTTCAGGGGGCGCGATTGTGACGCTGCTGGCGGTGGCGCTGGTGCCGCAGGTGATCGGGATGAGTTATGATCAGGCGGCATTGGCGGCGGGGGACTCACGCCGCTTTTTCGTTGTCTCGGCCAGCCGAGCGGTGTTCCAGATTGCATTCCTTATCATCGGGGTGAGCAATTTTGGCCTCATTGGTGCAATTGTCGGCATCGGGCTGGCCCATGTGGCCACCCATCCTGTGATGGTCTGGCTGGCGCGCAGGCACGCGGCATGGGACGCCAAGCATGATGCGTTCTTTGTGGTGGTAGCAGGGGCAGTTGGCGCTCTGGCGATCTGGTTCCATATGGACGCCATCAGGGCACTTAGTGCGCTGAATTAGGAGTGTCGCGCCATGCGGGCAGCACGTCCTGCCTTGCCGGCCTGACGCCGTTTCTCGCGTGCTGTGCGCCATTTTGAGCTTTGGAATTTCGGCGCCAGTTCGGGGATGGAGACGACAGGGATGACACCTGTTTCACGCTCCATCTGACGGGCGGAGCGGATCACGGGGCGGCGGAGCTCAAGCAACCATGCAAGAATGAATGCAAGGATCGTAGAAGCACCTGCGCCCATGATTGCGCGCTTCTTCTTGCTCATGGTGATGGGGTAGTCGGGAACTTGAGCTTCTTCGATTGTGGTCAGCCGTTCGCCCTGTGCACCGACTTCGAGATTAAAGCCGACCTCGGCCTCGTTGCGCCGTGTAGCAATGACCTCAAGCTGGGCGCGCAATTGCTCCATGCGGCGGTCAAAGTCTGTCAGCGCGCGCTGGATTTCAGGTGAGCCTTGGATCGCTTCTTGCAAAGCATTGCGGCGCTGGTCGAGCAGGGTGCGCTGTTCGGTCAGGGTGCGCAGGCTAGCGTCCAGCTCGCGCTCGGCGCGCTCCACAGTGGCGGCGCGGCCTGTTCGGTCAATCTGGGTGCGCGCAAGCTGGGTTGCGATGATATCGCGGTCGATGCCCAGCATGGCCTCGTTCAGCTGTGCCAGCTCTGACAGACGGAATTCCATCCCGCCCTCAAGCGTAAGGTCATTCTCGCGGCGATAGGTCTCGAGCTCGGCTTCAAGCTGGGCGATGTTGTCGAGCACGACCTCTTCCTGATTCTGGAAAAAGGCCAGCGTGGTTTCTGTCTGTTCGCGGCGCTGGGCGGCCATGAGGCTGCGGGTCCGCTCGGCAAACTCATGGGCTACATCGCGGGCCAGTTGTGCCTGTTCCATCTGGGCGGTGATTGTGAGGACCGAAATAGTCCCGTCATCGGCAAATCCTTCGCGCGCAGCGGCCACACCGTTGATGGTGACAGAGCGTCGCAGCAGGTCGATCTTCTCGCTGGGTTTGAGGGCTGTGAGATTGTCATAGATATCGAATTTGTCGATCATCTCTTGCAGGTTGCCCCGCGCCATCAATTGCTGCTGGATCAGCTGAAGGCGGCGGGCAGAGGAGCCTTCGACGGTGGAGCGTGCCAGCTCGTCATTTATTTTGGGTTGCTCGACCTGAATAACCTCGGAGGATTGATAGACATGGACATGGCTCATTGCCCAATAGAGCGATGCGATGCAGCCTGCGATCACGACAAATGCGATGATCCCGATCCTGCGACGGGTCATGTCGAGGAAGTCCTGAATTGTGTAGATCGGACCCATATCAGCCTCGCTTGGGGGGTTCAGTCGTATCGTTCTCGTCAGAGTATGTGGCCCGCAAAGGTCACACGCTATATATAATTAGATGTAAATTCTGTCGAATATATGACGCATCGGCATGCGGAAACAGCGTCTAGAAGCGTTCGATACTCGAGGCGCGGGCACGGTTCAAGATGACACCAAGAAGCGGGACCTGACCGTCCAGAATCCGCTCACACTCGGCCAGATGCTTTGCCATCGTCTGGGTGCCGTCCGAGACAAGCAACACACCATCAAGCTGAGGCAAAAACGCCGATGTATCATCATAGGTCAGCAGAGGCGGCATGTCATAGAGGACGATGTCGGGGTTCAGAGCGGCACGCATCTCTGCAAGACTATTAGCGGTTGCGGGGTCTTGCAGGATCTCTGCTGCGTCCAACTGTTCGGTGGCACCAAGACCAACGGCAAGGGTGTCGCTGGCGCGCAGCATGTAATCGCTGATCGCCACATCACCTGCCAGAAAATCAGCCAGATCGCCTGTCTCGCTTGCGTTCATATCCAAGGCCTGGGCAAGACCAGGCGTGCGCATGTTGAAATCCATCAGCACTGTGCGCGATGAGGGCACCCGCGAGAGGCTTGCCGCGAGGTTGGCGGCAGAAAACGTATTGCCACATCCCGTGGTGGGGGAGACGACGGCGATATTCACCCAATTGTGCTGTTTGACAGTCTGGCGCAGTCGGGTGCGCAGAAGATCAAAGGCACGGCTGACATCTGTGGTGCGAAAATCTTCTTCGGCTTGTGATCCAGCCAGAATATGCTGGTCTTTGCCAGGTTCCTGAAGATGCAGAAGATCCCAAAGATCGCGGGGCGCTGCGTTGAGATCGCCAGCATCGGCGCGCGCGGGCACCATCATCTCGACAGATTGCTCGATCACCACAGGAGCGTCTGCTTGTGCTGTGCGGCCGAAACGGCGCGGACGGGTGAATGTGCCTTGCTCGGGGATCATACGATCCGTACGACCAGCCACGGGCACGTCGTCCAAGCTAACAAAGCTATCCTTCATCGTGTCAGGCTTTCGGGTTTTAGGCATGCCTTAAACATAGGGCATGACGGATTGGATTCAAAGACCGCAAGCTTCGATTAGCGGCCTGTGCGGCGCAGCATAACATCAACTGTCTTGAAGATGATCGATACATCACCCGCGAAGGACAGCTCGTTTCTATAGGTCGTGTCGAAATGATTGCGTGAAGAAAAGCTTTCTTCATTGCGCGAAGATATCTGCCACAGGCCCGTGATGCCGGGGCGTAGGGAAAAATAGTCGACAGGATTGCCATACATGGGCAATTGTTCGGGCATCATCGGGCGCGGGCCGATAAGGCTCATCTCGCCTGTCAGCACATTCCAAAGCTGCGGCAACTCATCGACGGAGGAGGAGCGAAGGAAGTGCCCGATGGGTGTGACGCGCGGATCGTTCATCAGCTTTTGCTTGTCGTCCCATTCGCGGCGGATTGCAGGATCACTGGCCAGATGGTCCTCCAGAACTTCATCCGCATTATACACCATGGTCCGCAGTTTGAGAATCGAGAAGCGCTTGCCGTTTTTGCCAAGGCGGTCCTGACGATAAAACGGATTGCGGCCATCCAAGCAAACGATGAGCGCACAAAGCGCGACAATAGGCAGAAAGAAAGGCAAGCTGAGCAGAATCAGGACTGTCTCGAAAATGCGCTTGCCCCCATTGCGATAGAACGAGCGGCGGGCGTCATAGCGTGCGGGTTTGAACGTTTGATCGCTGGCCTCTAGTGCGATGGCTTGTGCGCCGACCTCACCTGTTGGCAGCACGAAGTGCTCCAGGTCAAAGCCTGGCTGATCCGTGTTAAACTTCTTCATAGTCCTAAACCCCCCAGGGTCATTCGTTCGTTGGTAGCGTCTCACAAGAAACTCAGTTCTCGCTTTCCGTTCAGGTCGAAGTGGCAGCGACGGCCTGCGCGGATTTTGCCTATGGTTTAGGGCTTGATCCAAACCTTGACGTTTTCCTACCAGATTTTTGCCACAATTAACGGGGAATTTTGGAAACAATTTGTTTCATTTCAAATACTTCAACCCTAAGTTGAAGAATTGGCGCGCCTTCATCTCTAGCCTGTATAATGTCTGTCTCTTATACACATCTGACGCTGCCGACGATCTACTCTGTGTA
>CAJXSZ010000009.1 GCA_913060815.1 uncultured Sulfitobacter sp.
CGTGCCGATGTTGACGTGCGGCTTGTTACGTTCAAACTTTTCCTTTGCCATGGTGGGCGCCCTTCCAAAGTCAAAAGGCCCGAATTGGGCCTGTATTACATATGGCGCGGCACATATTTGGTCTGGCAGGTAAAATCAAGCGAGTCTTGCATGGCACTAGCAGTTTCATGCGCGAATACACCTTGCGCGGCGGCTCAACCCTCAGTGGTTGCGTCCTCGGCAGGCAATTCAGTCGCCGTCCCGCCTGTCGAATTGAACCAACCTTCTTCGCGGTTCTTTTTGACCAGAAAGTTCTCGATCTGCTTAACCGCATTCTGGCTCAGGTTCTTGAACTGCTCCTCGGCGTTTTTGGTAAAGCCCGAGCCGACCAAAGGCCCCTGATCGAGCGACTCAATCACGGTGATCTGATGTGCCTTGGGGGTGAGCTTTTCGTTCTTCGCATCGTCCCAGACGGTGATACGGATGATCATTGCCGATTTCGGTGCCGCAACAATCGGAATACCGGGAGGGGCGAGGCAGTAGCCCTCGATCGAAATCCCGAAATGATAGAGGCGCGCGCCCTCGTAGCGGTCAAACCTCTCGGCCACCGCATCACGCAGCATGGTGGTCATCACCTCTGTTTCGAGCGCGCGACAGAGAGGGATCTTCTGAACCTTGGGAGCTACGACAATATTATGCTCAAGGTTGAAGTCACCCAGCGGCGTAGCAGGCCCGCCGAGGTCGGCAGCACCGTTGCAAGCAGCCATGAACCCCGCCATCGCAAGGACCGCTGCACCGCGTATCAATGTTGTCCGAGCCATGTTCAAGCCTCCCCGCATTTGTTCCCGAGGTATCTCATTCGCCGCACTGGTGCAATGCGGCCACCCTGATTGCAAATCAACGGCTTGAAACTATCTACATACCGTGGCGATGCAAAAGGTGCCCCTATGTCCGTAGCAAACCATCCCGTCCGTGTGCCCCTGCTCGACCATGATCCGGGATTTTTCAAAAGCGTCGCCAACCTGCAAGATAACGTTCTGTTGGCTATCCCTGCACAGGCCTTGGAAGTCCCTGTATTTTCGGGGCGCACGATTGTGAGTTGGCATATGATCATGGAGCCGCAGGCGATCAAGCGCATCTTGCTGGACCGTTTGGATGATTATCCCAAGTCGCGCACGACGAAAACGTTACTTGGACCTGCCATCGGCGACTCGCTCTTTATCGCGGAGGGCGCTCATTGGCGCTGGCAACGGCGTGCAACAGCGCCAGCATTCTCGCACCGAACCGTTACATCGCTTGCCCCAGTGATGAGTGCCGCCGCAGAAGCCGCCTGCACGCGCATTGCAGCCGCTGGTGTGCGCGCCGTCGACGTTGCCGAGGAGATGACAATCGCCACGTTCGATGTGATCGCGGATGTCACATTCTCTGGCGATGACATGATGGACCGCGCTGCAGTACATGCAGCGATTGACGGATATATAAACGAGGCGGGCAAGGTGAGTGTGCTCGACATATTGGGCGCACCTTCATGGGTGCCGCGTTTGGGGCGTGGCCCCGCTATGCGCCTCATGACGCAAACCAAAAAGGTCGCCGATAATGCCATCACGCGGCGCAGGGCAAAAGGCGCGCGCGAGATACCTGACCTTCTGGACATGCTGCTGGCGGCCAAAGACCCCAAATCAGGGCGGTCCATGAGCACGGCCGAGCTGCGCGACAATCTGTTGACCTTCATCGTGGCGGGGCATGAGACGACGGCACAAACACTCGCTTGGGCGTTGTACCTGATGGGGCTTGACGAGGATGCGCAGGCCCGCGCGCGCACGGAGGCGCAAACCGCGTTGGGCGGGCGCGTCGCCGGAGCGGACGACCTTGAACACCTGCCCTTTATCCGCTCCATCATTGACGAAACATTGCGCCTTTACCCTGCGGGCGGGATGCTGTCGCGTACTGCCATGGCCGATGACACGCTGGCGGGCGCCCAGATCAGAAAGGGCGATACTGTGATGATCCCCGTCTATGCGCTGGGGCGGCACAGGGATTTATGGGACGAGCCCGACGCCTTTCGCCCCGACCGATTTGCCGACCGCAAGGCGATTGACCGCTACGCCTACCTGCCCTTTGGCGACGGTCCGCGTGTTTGCATTGGCGCATCCTTTGCGCTGCAAGAAGCTGTGATTATTCTGGCAACGCTTCTATCGCGGTTTGAATTCAAGGCTGTAAAAGGCCGGACACCCGACCCCAAAATGCTCATAACATTGCGCCCGCAGGGCGGCGTCTGGTTGACGGCCACGCCTGTTTAATCTGCGGCGGGCGGCAGCCAGTCATCTGCGCAGACCCGCTTGAGATCGCGCCATTGGTCATCACTGATCACATCCATATACCTGAAATCAGGGCGCGCTATGGCGCGGGATCTGTCGATGCGGCTGGTCAGTGTCGGGTGGCTCAGGAAATGGGCCACAACCCCCTCGGCGTCACCATATTCGTCGCGCAGCCGCTCGAACATATCGCCAAGGGCTGCGGGGGAAACACCTGCTTCCTCCAGCACGCCATAAGCGAATTGATCAGCGCCTAGTTCCGCCCCTTGGCTATAGCGTGCGCTAATGAGCTGCTCGGTCAGAAACAACACCGCAGCCCCACCTGCAAAGTCGCCAAACAACAGCCCCAGAATGCCGATGGACCCAGCAGAGCGGAGCGCATGGCGCGTTGGATCGCGGTTGACCACATGGCCGACCTCATGCGCCAGTACGGCGGCAACCTCATTCGGGCCTTGGGCAGCATCGATCAGGCCACGAAAGAAGACGACATAGCCTCCAGGCAGCGCGAAGGCGTTGACCATCTCGTGATCGAGCACAAAGAGCTTGATCGCGTCGTCTGTCCCGCGCTCCACCCCCAGCGCCACAAGCATCTCCTCGAAGGCGGCCATCCCCGCCTCCCCCTCACACACTGGCAGTGGCGGCAGGCCCGTCCCTGCCAGCGCTGTTCTGATCTGGTCAAATGTTGCCTCGCCCAGCGCACGTTCGCCTGCGGGCGGCACATAGGTTGCCAAACGGTCGGCCAACAACGGGACCAGCACGCCGATTTGCAGCGCCACCGCAGCCACAGCGCCGGCGGCCCATGCGGCTAGGCGTGCGCGGCCCTTGGGCGCTGGTACCGTCTTAAGCTTGGGCAGGTATTTCAGAACATTCGGATTGCGCAGGTAAAGCCGTGCCAGCGGGTCGCTGTTCAGGCGCAGTACGACCCCCTCCTGCCCCGCGATATCAGGCAGCTGGCGGATATCGTTCACGGGCCAGCGCAGCCCTGCCCTGTCACTGTCGGGCAACCCGATCTCAAGCACACGCGCATCATGGTCCAACATCAGCGTCGCACGCTGCGGCACAGGTACATCCCCGTCGACCAACGTACTGCCCAGCGCATCATAAAAGCGCCCGTTCGGCATCTGCGGCGATAGGGTCATATGGCGGCCCCCAGATCCAGTGCTTCGGCAAAGCCCTCTGCCTCGGCAAACTCATCGCGCGCACGCTGGCTCACCTGCGTCAGCGGGCCCACGTTTTGCAGGCTAAGCGTTACCGCCATGTGGCGCATCAACGGATAGGTGACAAAGACGTGGTGCAGCACACTGTAGAACAAAAAGACCGACAGATAGAGTAGCCCAATCACCCCAAGTGACAACCAGCGTGGCAGAAAGCCCAGCGGGTCTCCCATACCAATCTGCTCTTCCAGAAACGCCTCTGGCCCCAATAGCGATAGCGCCAGCCCAATAACAGCAATGACCCCCAGCATCAGCATGATGTAGGCAATGGTCGTGCCCAGCACATAGATCATCGAGACGCGCAAACCCTTAAGATCGGAGCGCATCCGCACGCCTTGGGCGTGTTTGTGATTGGCCAGAATACGCTTGGTCACAAAGCGGTAGTGCACCGCGCCATAGATCATCAGGAGTGTCGTCGGTATCAGCAGCAAGAGTCGCCCGACCCCGTTCCAGCCAAACGGCACAAAACCGTATTCGACGGCATCTGCGATACTGTCCATCGTGTCGTCGAATGATGCATCCATCTGTGGCATCACAGGATCAAGGTACACAAGCCAGACGCCCAGCGCGCCCAGCAGAACGACACCCGCCACAAACGGCCACGTCGCAGGAATCAACATCTGCCAGCGCCCGCCCTGCACCAGTTTGGCAGAGCCAAAGAAGGTGCGATCGGTCTTATATTTCTCAAGCCAAAACGTCATGCGTGGCCACAAAATCCCTGCCGTGCAGATCGTGATGATCCAATGTACCAACGCGCGCCACGCATACCCCCACGCGCCCTTCTCCAGCCCAAACCGCACCCCGCGCCATCGCGTGCGACCCAACACATAGCGCCGCGCACGGTACTGCGCGTAAAACCAGATGGGGATCACACCCAGAAAACTGGCCGAATAGCCTAGAGCCGAGCTTTGAAAGACCGAAAAGCTCACAAACATCAGCGCAAGGTTCACGATGCCGATGTAGAAGGTCAGCACAACGACTGCGATAAAAAAGCCCAGCAGCTTTTCCAGCGGGTCGCCGACATATTCCAGCGGATGCCCGCCTGGCCTGATCGCAGACCAATACCAGCGCCTGAGCCGCGTCTTCATCCAGAAGCGGTAGAACCCCAGCGATAGAACCGTCCAGAACCCTGATTTAAGCGCCAACCAGAACAGCGCTGAACGGGAGCCGACAAATGCGACTTCCATCCCCTGCTCTGGCAGGGGCGGCGGCAAGGTGTCAGGTGAATTTATTATCACGCGGGAACCCTCGGGGCGCCATACGACCCGCGCTCGCGCGCTTGCCCGTCCATTCATCCAGCGCTGTCTCGGTGCGGGTACGGCCTGCAGGATCGAGCCAGCTCAACCCTTCGGCACGGGTAAACGTGGTTGCATCCGATAGCCCGCCATCTTTGTACTTTTGCAAACGCACGCCCTTGCCGCGCCCCATCTCGGGCAGCTCGTCGAGCGCAAAGACCAGCACTTTGCGGTTCTCGCCTACCACGGCCACGCTATCTCCTTTAACTGGCTTGCAAATCAACGCCTGTGTCTCGCCGCGCACATTGAGCACCTGTTTGCCCGAGCGGGTTTGCGCCACAACATCATCCTCGGGCACGACAAATCCGTCCCCGCTGGAGGAGGCAAGGAGCAGCTTGCGCCCCGCCTTGTGAATGAACAGATCAACGATCTGCACCTCGTTGGGCAGGTCCACCATCAGGCGCAGCGGCTCCCCCATCCCGCGCCCACCAGGCAGGTTTGCGGCTGAGACCGTGTAGAAGCGCCCGTTGCTGCCGAACGCAAGCAGGCGATCCGTCGTTTCCGCATGAAAGACAAAGCGCGAGGCATCGCCATCCTTGAATTTCAGCTCACGGGTCAGATCGATGTGGCCTGTCATTGCGCGAATCCAGCCCATCTGGGAGCAGACAACCGTGATCGGCTCACGGTCGATCATCGCCTCCAGTGGCACCTCTTCGATCTCGCCAGCTTCGGCAAAGGTGGAGCGACGCGCACCGCCCTCATACATCTTGCCAAACTGCTTTTTCGTCTCGCGCAATTGCTCGGTGATGCTATCCCATTGCAAGCTGTCGGTCTCGATCAGGTCTTCAAGGGCCGCGCGCTCTTCCATCAACTCGGACTGCTCGCGCAGCAATTCCAACTCTTCGAGGCGGCGCAAGGACCGCAGACGCATGTTCAGGATCGCTTCGGCCTGAACTTCGGACAACTCCCCCTCACCTGCTGGGGGGCTGATGTAATCTTTCTCGTCCATAGCGCGGACATGGTCCTTGCCCCAATCCTCTCGCATCAGCGCGGCTTTGGGCTCGTCATCATAGCGGATGATGTCGATCACGCGGTCGAGGTTGAGGAAGGCCACGATAAAGCCCTCAAGCACCTCCAGACGGTGGTCGATCTTTTCCAGACGGTGCCGGGAGCGGCGCAGCAACACGTCACGGCGATGATCAAGAAAGGCACGCAGCACTTCCTTCATCGAGCAAACCTTCGGCGTGACCCCGTCGATAAGCACGTTCATGTTGAGCGAGAATCGCACTTCCAGATCGGAGTGGCGGTACATCATGCCCATCAGCACCTCGGGGTCCACGTTCTTCGAGCGCGGCTCAAGCACCATGCGGATGTCCTCGGCGCTTTCGTCGCGGATGTCAGCAAGTATGGGGATGCGCTTGGTCTGGATCGCTTCGGCAATCTTCTCGATCAGCTTGGACTTTTGCACCTGATAAGGGATCTCAGTCACCACGATCTGCCACTGACCACGGCCCAGATCTTCAACCTCCCAACGGCAGCGCAGGCGGAAGCCGCCTTTACCTGTGCGATAGGCCTGCGCGATATTCTCTGGCGGCTCGACAATGATACCACCCGTGGGAAAGTCAGGACCAGGCACATAATTCAGAAGCGTATCATCACGTGCATCGGGCGTTTTGATCAGGTGAATACAGGCGTCACAAAGCTCCGCAATGTTATGCGGCGGAATGTTTGTGGCCATACCAACCGCAATACCACTTGAGCCATTGGCCAGCAGGTTGGGGAATTGCGCAGGCAGCACTGACGGCTCTGTAAGGCGACCATCATAGTTGTCGCGGAAATCGACGACATTCTCCGACAGGCCCTCCAGCATCGCCTCGGCTACGGCGGTCATACGCGCTTCGGTATAGCGGGAGGCCGCAGGGTTATCCCCGTCGATGTTGCCGAAATTCCCCTGCCCGTCGACCAGCGGGTAGCGAACGTTGAAATCCTGCGCCAGACGCGCCATCGCATCATAGATCGCAGCATCGCCGTGGGGGTGGAAATCCCCCATTGTGTCGCCACTAATCTTGGCCGACTTCAGGAAGCCTCCCGTGGCATTCAACTTCAGACGGCTCATCGCATAGAGGATTCGGCGGTGCACAGGCTTCAACCCGTCACGCGCATCAGGCAGCGCACGGTGCATAATCGTACTCAGCGCATAGGTCAGATAGCGATCGCCCAGCGCGCTGCGCAACGGCTCTGTTGTTTCTTCAAAACGTGGGGGCACTGGGGGTTTTGTATCTGGCATATCTGTTGTGTAGCCGCGCACCGCACAGGCGGCAAGCGCCCGAAGCAGGCTTTCTCATTCAAAGCCGTGCAATCATCGCCGGACGGCTGCAACGGCAGCACACTATGAGAAGTTTTTGCATTTTTCCCCTAAAATAGAATCGTTTTCCTTGATAGGAACCAACGGCGGGTTGAGGTCGTTTTATAGCCTCAGACATCAAGCGGGGGCTGCTGCCATGAAAACGTTTATTCTTTTGACCTTCGGCTTTCTGGGCTTTGCCTTGTACGAGATGAGCGGTGGGGCAGATTTCGAACCCGCAAGCGCACGTTTGGCCACGGCAGAAACCGAGGTTGCCGCGACCGAGGTCGTAGCCCAAGCAAAGACCGAGCAGGAAGCGCCCGTTCAAGCAGCGTCCATCGTGAAAATCAGCAACACTCCCAACGTGACCCGCGTTGCGCTGAACCTTACAAATGTGAGCGAAGCGGCAGAGGCAGCAACAGTCGTCACAGCAGAACCCGCGCCAGAGCCTGAAAGCGCGATCGCCACCACAGCGCAGATCGTAGACAGCACCGAGACGCCACAGATCATCTTGCCAAGCCTGATCGCGACAACAAACACGGCAGACGGCGCTGTTCTGGGAAGTGACATCCGCAGCGTATCCGGCAACCGCGTCAACGTCCGCGGCGGCCCTTCCACCAGTTACGGCGTGGTGAGCAAACTCACACGCGGCACCGAAGTGCGTATCCTTGAGGACAACGGCAACGGTTGGGTCCGCATGCAGCCGCTCGACGGTGGCGAGACGGGCTGGATGGCCGATTTCTTGCTCACATCGGGCTGATCGCTTCAAGGCGATTGCAAACCCCTGAAAAACATCGCATCTGAGGCCTTGTCATTCCCGTACGAGGCCTTTTTTGCATGAACAAACCAACCATCCTGATCACCGGGTGCTCGTCGGGCATCGGGTATGCCGCCGCTTACGGTCTGCGCGCGCGCGGCTGGCAGGTCTATGCAGCCTGCCGATCCGAGCTTGACTGCGCGCGCCTGCGTGATGAGGGGTTTGATAGCCCGCGTATCGACTATACCGACCCTGACAGCATCATTACCGCCCTTGCCGATGTGCTTGAAGACACCGGAGGCACGCTGGATGCGGTTTTCAACAATGGTGCACACGCCACCCCTGGCGCGGTTGAGGATTTGCCAACAGAGGCACTGCGCGAGATTTTCGAGGCGAACTTCTTTGGCTGGCACACTCTGACCCGTGCGATCATCCCGATCATGCGCGCCCAAGGGCACGGGCGGATCGTGCAGTGCTCCTCGGTGCTGGGATTCGTGGCCCAGCCGTGGCGCGGGGCCTATAATGCGACCAAATTTGCGCTCGAAGGGCTTACAGATACGCTCCGCCTCGAGATGCGCGGCACCGGCGTACACCCAATCCTGATCGAGCCAGGCCCTATCACCTCGAAGATCCGCGCCAATTCCATCCCCCATTTCGAGCGCTGGATAGACTGGGAAAATTCCGCCCGCGCAGAACAGTATGAAACCGACCTTGCCGTCCGTCTATATGGCGAAAAGAATGGCCCCGATAAGTTCGAGCTACCGCCAGAAGCTGTGGTGAAAAAACTGATCCATGCCGTCGAGGCCAAAAAGCCGCGCCCGCGCTATTATGTAACTACGCCCACGCGCATCGCAGGGGTCCTACGGCGGCTCCTGTCTACGCGAATGCTGGACCGCATTCTATCACGCTGACAGGGGTTGTAAGGTCCGCGATGGCAGCTACATCGCACCAAAGCACGCAAAGGGAGCACTTTCATGGCCGATCCGTTTTTCATTCTTGTCGTTGTCGCGATTGTCGCGGTGGTCATTGTATTGATGCTCGGCTTGGGCGGCTTCGCAAGCGGCGGCGCGTTCAACAAAGCCAATTCGAACAAGCTTATGCGCTGGCGCATCATTGCGCAGTTTGTCGCGGTCATCCTGATTGTGATCTACGTCTATTTTATCAGAGGTTAACCCCATGGTCGTACTCAACAAAATCTACACCCGCACTGGTGACAAGGGCGATACGGCCTTGGGCAATGGCGACCGCGTGGCCAAACATGATGTTCGCGTAGAAGCCTACGGCACCTCGGACGAGCTGAACTGCTTTGTCGGCGTGGCCCGCCTGACGGCTGAGGGTGAGACAGATGACGCGCTGTCGCGCATCCAGAACGACCTGTTTGACTTGGGCGCAGACCTCTGCCGCCCTGACATGGAAAAAGACGCCGAGGCGGAATACCCGCCGTTGCGCTTGGCCCCCGCGCAGGTCGATCGCCTCGAGGCAGAAATCGACGTGATGAACGCCAACCTAGAGCCGTTGCGCAGCTTTATCTTGCCTGGTGGCACAGCACTTGCCGCCAATCTGCACGTCTGCCGCACTGTCGCCCGCCGCGCCGAACGTTTGGCAACGGAGCTTGCAACCAAGGAGACCGTGAATGACGCTGCCGTGCGCTACCTTAACCGGCTAAGCGACTGGTTCTTTGTGGCGGCACGCGTGGCCAATAACGGCGGCAAGGATGACGTGCTCTGGGTACCGGGAGCGAACCGCTAAAACCGGTAAGGCGCCCAGAGAGGGTGAGCACGGAGATTTGACGCTCCCATCGTCCGCTCCCACGCCAAAATCTGAAACAGTGGCGCAACAATCGGTCCCTACAGCAACGCAAAACGGTGTAACGTGACGTGCCCTATGCTCCATGCGGCGATTTTGCTCTGTTTTAGGCGGGCACGCTTCGTTAGACATGTGCCAGATTTACTGACTGGCCCCTGTCGGGCCTGAGTCGCAACCAAGGAGATAATCGCTCATGAAGGTGCTCGTACCTGTAAAGCGCGTGATCGACTATAACGTAAAAGTTCGCGTCAAAGCGGACGGTTCCGGTGTCGATCTTGCCAACGTCAAAATGTCCATGAACCCGTTCGACGAGATTTCCGTCGAACAGGCGATCCGTTTGAAAGAAGCGGGTCAGGCGGATGAAATCGTCGTCGT
This sequence comes from uncultured Sulfitobacter sp., assembly GCA_913060815.1. Lineage (GTDB taxonomy): Bacteria > Pseudomonadota > Alphaproteobacteria > Rhodobacterales > Rhodobacteraceae > Sulfitobacter. The sequence goes on from CAJXSZ010000009.1 coordinate 10,026, forward strand.
CTCCATTGGCGTCAAGCAGGCGCAAGAAACACTGCGCACTGCGCTGGCCATGGGTGCCGACCGCGCGATCCTCGTTGTTGCAACCGACGATGTGCACAACGACATCGAGCCGCTGACCGTTGCCAAAATCCTCAAAGCGATTGTGGACGAAGAGCAGCCCGGTCTCGTACTTTGCGGCAAGCAGGCGATCGACAACGACATGAACGCAACGGGCCAGATGCTGTCCGCGCTCATGGGTTGGTCACAGGCAACATTTGCTTCTGAAGTGGCGATTGATGGCGACAAAGCCGTGGTCACACGCGAAGTCGACGGCGGATTGCAAACGATCAAAGTCAACATGCCCACCGTGATCACCGTGGACCTGCGTCTCAACGAGCCGCGTTATGCGTCCCTGCCCAATATCATGAAGGCAAAGAAGAAGCCTCTCGATGAGAAGACGCCCGCTGACTACGGCGTGGACGTGTCGAACCGTCTGGAAATCGTTAAGACAGAAGAGCCTGCAGCACGTGCCGCAGGGATCAAGGTTGGTTCGGTTGACGAGCTGGTATCGAAACTCAAAGAAGCGGGGGCTGTGTAATGGCTGTTCTACTCCTTGCAGAAGTAAACAATGGCGAACTGGCGATGGACGCAACGGCAAAAGCCGTAACCGCAGCCGCGCAATTGGGTGATGTGGTTGTTCTGGCCGCAGGTGGTTCTGCCGCCGCAGCGGGTGAAGCTGCCGCCAAAATCACAGGCGTATCAAAGGTCCTCGTGTCCGAGGACGACAGCCTGAGCCACCGCATGGCGGAAACTACAGCGGCGCTGATCGTGTCGCTTGCAGATGACTATGACCATATCGTCGCCCCTTCCACTACAGATGCGAAGAACGTCATGGCGCGCGTTGCGGGTCTGCTCGATGTGATGATCATCTCTGACGCGACTGCTGTGATTGACGCCGACACGTTCGAGCGTCCGATCTATGCGGGCAACGCCATGCAGACGGTCAAATCATCCGACGCGAAGAAGGTCATCACCTTCCGTACGTCCACATTTGACGCCGCGGCCGAGGGTGGTTCGGCTTCAGTCGAGACTGTCTCCGCAGCCGCCAACCCTGGCCTGTCCGAGTGGGTCGAAGACAAAGTCGCCGAAAGCGACCGCCCCGAGCTGACATCGGCCGGTGTGGTCGTATCTGGTGGCCGCGGTGTTGGTTCTGAAGAGCAGTTCAAGCTGATCGAGGATCTCGCAGACAAGCTTGGCGCTGCCGTCGGGGCTTCCCGCGCTGCGGTCGATTCAGGCTACGCACCCAACGACTGGCAGGTAGGCCAGACAGGCAAAGTGGTTGCTCCTGATCTCTATGTCGCCGTCGGCATCTCTGGCGCGATCCAGCACCTCGCTGGTATGAAGGACAGCAAGATTATCGTCGCAATCAACAAAGACGAAGAAGCACCGATCTTTCAGGTTGCCGATTATGGTCTGGTTGCCGACCTCTTCGAAGCTGTACCAGACATGATCGAAAAGCTCTGATCAGAGCCTGACATCTAGTTCAAAGGCCCGCCTGAAACGGCGGGCCTTTTGCGTTTACATCAAACGGTCCAGAACGGGGCGCAAGGCCTGTGAGGCCGCTTGATGCACAGCAGGGCCGTGTACCGCGCGCGCGGCAGGTTGCTCCATAAGGTCAAACACCATTCCGGCACCTAAAGGCTGTGGCCCGCCCTCTTGGGCGCTCACATCGATAACCGCACTCACTGTGCCGCCCAATTCGTCCAGCATGCGGTCTGTAATCATCGCAGCAGCACCACTTCCTTCCTCCATCCACCGCTCGGCAGACTCGCCGCCTCCAAAGCGGATCAGCACCACCTCGGGCGAAAGGTGGAGCGTAAGCTCGCGCATTTGCTGCATCCAAAGCGCTTGGATATCCTTTTGCAGTGCCGAGAATCGACGCGCGTCCGCATGATAAAGATGTCGCAACATGTGGCGCACGAAACTGAACTGCGAAAAATCGACGTCGGGATATAATCGCTCTAATCGCTGTTCGGGCCGCAGAAACCGGTCATTTCGGCGTGGATGTACACGGTAATAGGGATTGCTCGTGTTTGTCGCCCCGAGCACCTCTAGCACAGTAACCCGCGCGTCTTTCGCAGCTTCAAGAACGCATGGTTCATGCGCGAAAACGTCGAGCCCCGCGTTCACCTGCCCGAAGTTTACAGATGTCACACCAGTCTGATGCTCCACCAACAGCGGAAAGGGCTGTTCGATGAACTTTCCGAATGTCGTGGTGCCCCCGATGAAAGCAACATAGGGGTCCGCAAGGGACCGCTTTGGCCCGCGAAACACAAGTTTTGAAGTGCCGTACTTGCACGGCACATAATCCAGAGGCCCCCGCCCCAGTATATCATAGGTCATAAACCCACCCTTTTTAACTCACCCGAACCGAGCATGGCCGAACTGCCGTTACGATTCGTTTAAAGAGTGGATTTGGAATAGTTTTTAGACAGTCTCGACCCTTGCGGCGCGCCGCTACTCCACCGTAAGCTGACAGCATCCAGAGAGAAGAAAGATTTTCAATGCAGATTCAGACAATCGGTATCGTTGGCGCAGGACAGATGGGAAATGGCATCGCCCATGTGATGTCGCTGGCGGGGTATGATGTCATGCTCACCGATATTAGCGCCGACGCGTTGACGAATGCGATGGAGACCATGCGCGGAAATATGTCACGACAGGTCGGCCGTGGCAAAATCCTGGAGGCTGATATGGAAGCAGCACTAGGTCGCATCAAAACAACAACAACGTTAACCGATCTGGGGCCTTCTGACCTGATTATCGAAGCCGCGACCGAGCGCGAGACCGTGAAGCAGGCGATCTTCGAAGATTTGCTGCCGCATCTGAAACCCGACACGATTCTGACATCCAACACGTCGTCCATTTCCATCACTCGACTGGCCAGCCGGACGGACCGCCCCGAGAAGTTCATGGGCTTTCATTTTATGAACCCTGTGCCAGTGATGCAGCTGGTCGAGTTGATCCGCGGCATTGCGACAGACGAGCCGACGTTTGCAGCCTGTAAGACTGTCGTTGAGCGGTTAAACAAGACTGCGGCGTCGGCGGAGGATTTTCCAGCCTTTATCGTTAACCGCATCCTGATGCCCATGATCAATGAGGCTGTGTATACCCTCTACGAAGGCGTGGGGAATGTGCAATCAATCGACAGTTCCATGAAGCTGGGTGCGAACCATCCGATGGGGCCGCTGGAGCTTGCGGATTTTATCGGGTTGGATACCTGTCTGGCAATTATGAACGTGCTGCATGACGGGTTGGCAGATACCAAATACCGCCCATGTCCCCTGCTCACGAAATACGTCGAAGCGGGATGGCTGGGCCGCAAATCACAGCGCGGTTTCTACGACTATCGCGGCGATGTTCCTGTACCTACGCGGTAGCTCAAAGGGGGCCAGCCCCCGCCTTTCACTTATGCGAAAGCCCCCCCGGGATATTTTCAACCAAAAGAAGATGCAGTTAGCTGCCTAACGCCAGTGTCCGCGCGCGTAGCCATGCCATGAAACCTCTTGGATCATCTGCCCGCGCATCAATTTCCGACTGCGGGATTGGAGCACCCACGATGGGTGCTTGTGGCTTGTTGCAGCTGTGCACGATCTCATGCAGCAACAGGCCCTGTCGCAGCATGGGTGATATCTGGTTTGCGATCTGGTAAGCGCGGCTGTTTGCGCCTGGGAACTTGATCGGGACGACCTGCGCGCCGGAACGGCGGATCATCTTGGCGGTAAATACGTTCCATTCGGCCTCGATCGCAGGCCCCCACCATGTGTCGGAAGCGGCGACTACACCCGACGGGAAAAGTGCGACCACGCCGCCTTCCTTGAGATGTGCCATGGCCTTTGCGCGCATCTCGACGCCCTTGCGCTGTGCATCGGGGTCATGGGGAAAGGGTACGGGTATCATGTAGCTGCCCGCGACTTCATCGATTGAAGTGAGCAGAGAGCGTGTCAGGATGCGGTAGTCAGGACGAACCCGCCCGATGAGATCGGCAAAGATCATGCCGTCGACCATGCCATGCGGGTGGTTGGCCACCACGATCACTGGCCCCTCCTTGGGGATCAGGTCGAGTTGGGCTTGGGGCGTTTGAAGCTCGATTCCCATTGTATCAAGGGCTGCACGCCAGAACGCCTGACCTGACGGGGTGCCGCGAGCTTCGAATTTCTTGATCATGCGAAGAATTTTGAGCTTGCCGGTGAATAGCTCCATCACGGAGATCATCCGCGCCTTCCACGGGTCCTCGAACGTCGAGGCATAGGACAGATTGCTCCTGTCGTATTTCTCGAAAGTGACCGTATCACCGGCACCTTCGTGCTGATGCTGCGATGCTATGGACTGGTTCTGTTCAACCACCGGGCAACCTCACTGATACAAAGGGCTGGCCGCGCCCTACATACCTTCGCCAAATTTATCAGCCACCAGCGCTGTAAGGGCACCTGCAAGGGCATCCGCGTCTGGGCCTGAAGTTTCGACGTCAATAAAGCTTCCCTTCGCTGCTGCCAACATCAAAAGGCCCATGATGCTGTCACCCGATGCATTCATGCCATCCTTGGTCACTTCTGCGCTGGCATCGAAACCTTCGACAACTTCGACCAGTTTTGCCGAAGCCCTCGCATGCAGGCCTTTTTCGTTCACGATCTCTAGGGTGATATGGGTCATGGTCAGGCCTTGCTATTCGGTGCTGATGTTCTGGGCATCGATGTACTTCTTACCCGCCTCAAGTGCAGCGCGCACCGCATCGGGTACAGATTTGTGGCGGCTTTTGGCAAGCTTGATCAACATCGGCAAGTTCGCGCCATATAGGATGCGGCGCCCCGCAGGCTGGCAAGCCAGAAGGCTCAGGTTAGAGGGGGAACCGCCAAAGAGGTCCGTTACAACGACCACACCTTGACCCGTGTCTACCTCGTCCGCCACATTGCAAATCTCGGCCTGCTTGGCTGTGCGATCATCGTCAACGCGGATTTCAACCGCTTGCACGCCAATTTGCGATCCTACGACATGCTCGATCGCCGCGAGGTATTCGCTGGCCAATCCACCATGTGCTACGATCACGATTCCTATCACGTTTCGGACGTCCCTGTGCGTTGTCTTGCGCTAAGCTCTCGGTGCCTAATTGACACTTGCCAGCCCTCCTGTGCAAGGCGCAATGCGTGGCTTTCGGCGAGGGTGACGGAACGGTGTTGCCCGCCCGTGCAACCGAATGCGATGGAAAAATGGCTTTTCCCCTCCTCGCGACAGGCGGGCAGAATCAGCAAACTGAGATCGAGCACCTTTTGTGCAAACTCGGCATATCGCGCGTCTGTGGCAACATGCGCCGCCACCCGCGCATCGGTGCCGTTGAGGGCGCGTAGATCAGGCTCCCAATATGGGTTTTTCAGAAAGCGGCAGTCATAGACCATGTCTACAGACCGCGGCAGGCCGCGTTTGTAGGAAAAAGATTGTACAGTCACCGAAAGATGCCGCTTGCCCCCAGGGGCAAACCATTGCTCAACCTCGGCACGCATCTCGTGCACGTTCAGATCGGTGGTATCGATCAACACGTCCGCGCGGGCGCGTAGCGGCGCCAGCAGTTCTTGCTCTGCCTGAATACCTTCGGCGGGACGATCTGCGGGGGTCATCGGATGACGGCGGCGCGTCTCCGAGAATCGACGTAGCAAGACATCAGTACTGCAATCGACAAACAACAGCTCCGCCACGATCCCTGCGCGCATGGCAAGCCGGCCCAGTAGATCAATCACGGTATTGGTCGAGAAATCGCGGTTGCGTGCATCAATACCAAGGGCGAGCGGGCGCGGCTGATCCGCCTCCTCAAAGAGCATCGGCATCAGGCGCATCGGTAAATTATCGATCACTTCAAACCCCGCATCCTCCAGCACATTGAGCGCAGTGGATCGCCCTGCACCAGAAGGACCTGTTACAAAAACAATACGGCGCATTGTTGGATCTGAATCAGTCATTAAACCTCAATTCGGTTGCCGCTGAGATAGGCATGCACTGCCGCGGGGAAATAGGATGCGTCGACCTTGTGCAAGCAAGGCAGAGCTATGTCCAGCAGTGTGATCTCCCGCGGCTCTGGTAAGCGCGCTATCTCTTCGTTTGCCATGTCGATAACCAGCGATATATGCACTGATGGCAAATAATCCAGCCGCAAAAGACCAACGCCACGGGCCTCAATCATGCCGGCGATAGCAGACGGGGCCGAGGCGGCTAGATGATTACCCTCCCGCTTTATAAGTGTGCGGTCATCAGCAACTAATACTGCACCAAGCGCTATAAGCTCGAGCGCCAACGCAGATTTGCCACTTGCCGATGGCCCCGTGAAGAGCACCCCGCGTCCCATGACAGAAACGCAAGTCGCATGCAGGGTCATTTCAGGGTTCGCCATGAATTACAGCGGCAGGCCCACTACAAAGCGCGCGCCAAGCGGATCAGAGGTGATGTCCGCCTCTGTGGGGCGGATATTCTCCGCCCAGATCACGCCACCGTGCGCCTCGACGATTTGCTTGGAGATCGCAAGACCAAGGCCCGAGTTATTGCCGAAGTGCTCGTCGGGGCGCTGTGAGTAAAAGCGTTTGAAAATCTTGGCCAAAGCCTGATCAGGAATACCGGGGCCGGTGTCCTCAACGACAATCAGAATGCGGTTTTCACGCTTGCGCGCCCAAACGCGGATCGCATCACCGTCTTCACAAAACGAAATCGCGTTGGTGATAAGGTTTACAAATACCTGCGCCAACCGCGCCTCAAGGCCCTGAACCGTGACAGTCTCATCAGGCATATCCACGATAAAGTCGATGCCCTTTCCCTTCGCATCCTCACCCAGATACTGGCCCAGATTGCCCAGCATCTTGATGAGGTTGAACGGCTCTTCCTCTTCCTTGACCAGCTCACTGTCGAGGCGCGAGGCGTTTGAGATATCGCTGACAAGACGGTCCAGACGGCGCACGTCATGGTCGATCACATCCAGCAGCTTTTCGCGCTGGTCCTCACGCTTGATCATGCGCAACGTGCCAACAGCCGAGCGCAGCGAGGCGAGCGGGTTCTTGATTTCATGGGCCACATCGGCAGCGAACTGTTCGTTCCCTTCAATGCGGTTGTATAGAGCGCTCACCATGCCGCGTAGGGCACCCGATAGGCGCCCGATCTCGTCAGGGCGGGCCGTCAGGTCGGGAATACGAATACGGCCCGGATTCATCTTGCGCGCATCTTTGTCGCGGCTCAGCTCGGCCGCTGCAGCCAGATCAGCAAGCGGATTTGCGATGGTCGACGCCAGAACAAGGCTCAGACCGATGGAGACAAGCGTGGCAATGATAAACATCTGCAGAACGCGCTCGCGCTCGCCGCGCACAAGGCGATCAATCTCGCCGCTCGCACTAGCGATTGCAACAGCACCGACGGCAATGCCGCCCTGTTCAATCGGTGTGGCAACAGCAAGCAGGGTTGCGCCCGCATCGTCCCGCTCTTCCTTGATCTGCGCCCCCTCGGCCAGGGTCGCCTCGATCACAGGCTTCAAACGTTCCTCAATGGTCAACGCTTCACTGGCCGTTTGAAACGGACTCGACACCGCATTCCAGAGCCAATTCAGGCCATCCGTCAGAATCGTTTTGCTTTCGCCTGCTGACCCGCCCAGCGCCTGCGCATCGCTATTTCCCTCGAACTGCGAAATCAGCGCGCCATCGGTATCAAAAACAAACACCTGAATGCCGCTCCGCAAATCGAGGCCCGACAGGGTCCGCTCGATATCGACGCCCTCACCGACTGACAGGTCAACCGTCTGCCCATCTGGCAACTGCGCCTCGACAACATCGGCAATCAGCTCGGCCTCGGAAACGAGAGAGGCGGCACGCTGCACCGCGAGGCTTTCTCGAGAGGAGTTGAGATACAAAATCCCCGCAACCAAAACATTCAACGCAATCAGGTTGAACGTGATGATTTTCCGCGTGAGCGGTGACGCACGCAGCGAGAACAGGCCCCGACGCTCTCGACGGGCCCGCAACTCATTCGGTGCAGCATTGTCCGGCGCGACCCAGTCGTCGCCCAGAACAACATCGCCATCGCCTTTCGCAGGGGTCAGATCGCGCACGAAGTTCCTCTCGATAATCGCCATCGGCTCAGATCACTCTTCGTTATATCTGTAACCGATACCGTAGAGTGTCTCAATCGCGGAGAATTCATCATCCGCAGTACGCATCTTCTTGCGCAGGCGTTTGATGTGGCTGTCGATGGTGCGATCATCGACATAAACCTGATCGTCATAGGCCACGTCCATCAACTGATCTCGTGATTTCACAAAACCGGGACGCTGTGCGAGAGCCTGAAGCAGCAGGAATTCGGTGACTGTCAGAGAGACGTCATTGCCTTTCCAGCTGACCGCATGGCGCAGCGGGTCCATCCGCAGATCGCCGCGCTCCATCACCTTGGTCTCTTCCGTCTCGCCCACTTCATCCGTAGCGACAGCATCCTGACGGCGCAGCAATGCGCGAATCCGCTCGACCAGCAAACGCTGTGAAAACGGCTTCTTCACATAGTCATCGGCACCCATGCGCAGCCCTAGAACCTCATCAATCTCGTCGTCCTTGGACGTGAGAAAGATAACGGGCATGGCTGTTTTCTGGCGCAGGCGCTGGAGCAGGTCCATCCCGTCCATGCGCGGCATTTTAATGTCCAGTACGGCCATATCGGGCAGACGCTTGTTGAATGCGTCCAACGCGGCCTGACCATCGTTATATGTTTCCACCTCAAAACCTTCGGCTTCGAGAGTCATCGAAACGGACGTCAGGATGTTCCTGTCGTCGTCCACCAATGCAATTTTTGACACTGCCTGTTTCCTTATGCTGCTCAATGTATTTTTGTTTTTTCCATTATTGATCACTCCTTTTGCTGCCGAATCAATGCCAAACTGCGAATCGCGGGTCCGCACGGCCACATTTCAGCCATAATTTGTTTAGGAATGGCTAAATTGCCTCACTATCGCTGCTGCGCTGCTGCGCGCCCCTTTGATATTGGCGGCAAATTCCGACGCAATATCCCGTTCCTCGAAACCAATCTGCCCCACATAACCTCAATCCGCGATCTGGTGGCGCTAACTGTGGCAAACGCGCTGTTCAAGCAGCAAATCATCGTGTTAAGAGGCCGATATTCCACATCCGCCCGTGCGTTTTTTGGTACGGGTTTTTCCCACTCTGTGCGACGCACAGCTCCAAAGGAGACGACACATGCAAACTGGACGGGTAAACCCGAACTTTAGCCTCGATCATCAAGGGATCAAAGGGCTGGGCAATGTGCACTACAACCTGATGGAGCCTGCGCTGATCGAAACCGCGCTCAAGCGTGGCGAAGGGACTTTGGGCAAAGGTGGCGCATTCCTCTGCACCACAGGCAAATTCACGGGCCGCTCGCCCAAGGATAAACACGTCGTCATAACCGACAGCGTGCGCGACACCATCTGGTGGGACAATAACGCCGAGATGTCAGAGGCGGGTTTTGATGCGCTCTACACGGATATGCTGGCCCATATGGAAGGGCGCGACTACTTCGTTCAGGACCTCACAGGCGGCGCGGATCCAAAACACGCGATCAACGTACGTTTCGTGACCGAGCTTGCGTGGCACAATCTGTTCATCCGTCACATGATGCGTCGCCCCGACCGCGATCAGCTTGACGATTATATGGCCGACTTTACCGTCATCAACTGCCCCAGCTTTTCAGCCGACCCCGCAAAACACGACTGCCGCTCCGAGACGGTCATCGCGATGAACTTTGACCGCAAGCTGATCCTGATCGGCGGTACGGAATATGCGGGTGAGAACAAGAAATCAGTCTTCTCGCTGCTGAACTACCTGCTGCCGGAAAAAGGCGTAATGCCAATGCACTGCTCGGCCAATCACGCGGTTGGCAATCCTGTTGATACGGCTATTTTCTTTGGCCTGTCCGGGACGGGCAAGACGACGCTGTCCGCTGATCCAAACCGCACGCTGATTGGTGATGACGAGCACGGCTGGTCCGACACGGGCACCTTCAACTTCGAGGGCGGCTGCTATGCCAAAACGATCAACCTCAGCGCCGAGGCCGAGCCAGAGATTTACGCCACGACCGAGAAATTCGGCACCGTGATCGAGAACATGGTCTTTGACGAAGAGACAAAGGATCTGGATTTCGACGACGATAGCCTGACAGCCAACATGCGCTGCGCCTATCCGCTGCACTATATTTCCAACGCCTCCAAGAAGGCCGTGGGCGGCCACCCCAAGAACATCATTATGCTGACCTGCGATGCCTTTGGCACCCTGCCCCCCATCGCGCGTCTGACCCCTGCGCAGGCGATGTACCACTTCCTCTCGGGCTTTACCTCAAAGGTTGCGGGCACAGAGCGTGGCGTGACCGAGCCCGAGCCCACATTCTCCACCTGCTTTGGCGCGCCGTTCATGCCGCGCCGTCCCGAGGTCTATGGCAACCTGCTGCGCGAAAAGATCGCCGAGCACGGTGCTACCTGCTGGCTCGTGAATACAGGCTGGACAGGCGGGGCGTACGGCACAGGCTCTCGCATGCCGATCCGCGCCACCCGTGCACTGCTGACAGCCGCGCTTGACGGCTCTCTCACAGCAGGCAAATTCCGCAAGGACGAGAACTTTGGCTTTGATGTACCCGTTTCCGTCGAAGGCGTGGCAGACATCCTGCTCGACCCGCGCCGCACTTGGGACGACCCAGAGGCCTATGACCGTCAGGTCGCCAAGCTGGTCAAGATGTTCTCCGACAACTTCGAGCAGTACATGCCACACATCGACGACGACGTGAAAGCTGCCGTCATCCGCTAAAGCGAACAAAACATACGAATGAGAAAGAGCCGCAGATATACCTGCGGCTCTTTTTTTGTTTCCGAAGAATTACTTAGGCTGCCAATGCCATCAGCTCGCGCAGCGGCATGTCCAGCATGAAGCGGATATCCTCATTGCTCATATAGACCATGAAGCCCTCCAGCGGCCCCTCCTCACCACGGATGAACCACCGCAAACAGCCCGGCTCGGCATGCATATACCCCTGCCGCTCCGCGAACCCCTTGAAGGCAACAGGTTTGGGCATGAAGCCGATGACATGATCGGGGGCAAAGCGCTGCATCGCTGTCAGGAAAGCATAGCGACCAAGGATGCACGACAGCCCTGTACCGCGGTACTGGCCGGGATCACCACCCATCCAGACTTCACCGTGATAGACGACCTTACCCGCAATCCGCTGCGCGCCTGGGCCGGGACGGTAGCGCGAGCGGGTATAGTCGATGTCCAATCCAGACGGCGGAAACTGCCGAAACCCGCGCCGCATATACTCGCTCAGCCTTTGCTGTTTGAGATCTAGAACGCGTAAGGCCTGCGTGTGCATGATGCGATTTGTCGCGTCCCGACCGACCATCCAAACTGCGTTTGACTCGTTCAGATGATGCAATTCTGGGTCAAATGGCGCGCCAACCTGATGATCGGGCCTTCCTTCGGCAAGCAGCGCTTTATACTCTTCAAAATCAGTCCCGATCGTAAGCTGAACAGAGTTACGTTTCAGGATATCAAGGCTTGCCGCCATGAAATGCGCATCGGTGTTGGCCGAATAAAGGGTCATGTAGGTTACTCCATAAACAAGGGATTCTCCTGCTATTATAGAACAACTTATAGTTAATGCCCCTGATTAAGTCCTACCTCGCCCAGATCCATCACCAACTCGGGAGCCATCATGACATCCGGAGTGCCTGCAATATCGATCCCGTTGTGGCGATCAACGATAGAGACCAACGCGAAAGACCCATCTGGAAAGCGACACCCCAAAAGCAATCGCACATAACAAATCTGCTCAAGCTGCCCGTCAGGCCCACGCACAATCTGGGTGTATATGTGGTCCACGCGGGCGTTTTGCTCCTGCTCCACCTCGTGAAACGGCATGCTCAGCAATCGGCCAAAGTCTGGCCCACCTGGCAACTCACCTAAGACGCGCCCGACACTGCTGCGCGCATTCGCAAGACCGAACCACGACACATATGAGGACTGCTCCCCCAGCTCGACGCAAATCCACCCGTTTGGAGAATTGCGATACACCATCGCATAGGGCCTGATATGTTGAAATTCAGGGCTATCCAGTTCGCCCTCCCCCAGTGCCCATGCCTTAAGCGCAGCAGCATGCAAAGGCCTGTCCGACGTCCAGACCGTGTTGATCGGCTTTTGCTGCTGGTAGAAATTCCCGCCATTGGGGAAATTCGCGGCGTAAAGTGGCATCCCGTCCTGATGGCGTACTTGCCCGCGTGCCCAGACGTTACACCGTGCGAGGATATTCTGCGCCTCTGGCAGCGCTTCCTGACCCGCATCCGTCAATTGATAGCGACGGTCATCAATCACAAACAACGCCTCGCCCGCCATATCTTCCAATTGGGCGATGTGACGGCGCACGGTCTGGCGCGTGCTTTTGAGTTCGGCAACCGCATGGCTCAGGTTCAATGTTTGCGCCAACATCACAAATGAGCGCACCATTTCGTAGAGAAGGGGCGGTATTTGCGTATCCGTAGCTCTGGATCCGAGGGGCGTTTTGGTCATGGGTCCATTCATGCACCCGCACTGGTAAACAAATCACCCAGCAATGCAACATAAATCACACCTTATGTGTACATCTATTTCACAAAAATGAACGAAACTATCCAATTGATCGTAAAGTCTAATTTTCCCAAGGTTGAAAAGTACACAACCAGAGGTTTTTAACGATGGCACATCCAGTAGACGTTCATGTAGGTCGCAAGCTTAAAGAAATACGCACTCAGCGGCGCTTATCCCAAACGGACGTCGCACAAAAGTTGGGGCTTTCGTTTCAGCAGGTCCAGAAATACGAGATCGGTTCAAACCGGATCGCCGCAAGCCGACTTTTCGAGCTTGCACAGATATTTGAGGTCTCGCCTGCCTATTTCTTTGATGGTCTCTACGAGAACGCCCACACCGATGCTAGCCCGAGCGATTCGGGCAAAGATATCATGACCGCGCTCGATTCGATCGAAGACGATGCTGTGAAATCGCGGATCGTGACGTTTATCGAGGACATCTCGGGCATGTCGGTCTCACGCCAATACTGATCATCCGAACCATGCACGGCGAATCAGGTTAAGCCCCGCGACCAACAAGACCAACAGCGTCATGCGACGAAACATCTGTTGGTCGATGCGGTCCATAACGGACATCCCGATCCACATGCCTAAAAAAGCGGTCGGGACCATCGCGAGCGAAAACCCGATGGTCTCGGACCGCAACACCCCCGACCCGATATGCGCCACTAACAGCGCCACAGCACCAAGGCCGTAGATCACCCCCTGCACCCGCATCTGGTCATGCTTGGGCGTATTCAGCGCCGTCAGATAGGCAACTGTGGGAGGGCCCCATATCCCTGATACGCCGCCCAACGCCCCTGCCACACTCCCAGCAATCACTTCAACGGGCACGCTACGACGTGGCAGACTGAAGGTAAGCCCGAACAATTGCAGACATGCGAAAAAAGTCACGGGGACACCGATCACGGCCATCATCACCTGATCGGGAAACAGACGAACCAATTGCGCGCTGGCAACCAACAAGATACCGCCCACGATCAGAAAAAGCCTGAACTCAACGGTCGACCGTATCGCAGCCCCAAGGCCCTGTCTGAGCGCCTGATGGGCATTTGTCACCAAGGTAGGCACGATCAATCCAGCCAGCGCCAGTTCGGGCGGCATAAAGATCGTGAGCCCTGATATAAAGACCAGTGGCATCGCGAATCCCACGACGCCCTTTACGAATCCGGCAATAACACCGACGAGGGCTGCAAAAAGCAAATCAGATGGTGTAATGAGGGGGAATAGTGTTTCCATAGCCCTACATAACAGTAGGGCGCGCGGGCAAAAGCAGATTCAGCAGCGTAATTTAAAACCAAATTGCCGCAGCGAAACGTATCTTTGTTGCGCTGCACCTGCAAAGTGATTAAGCCGAGCGCTAAGCAAAAAAGGATTTTGATAGATGGCACATGACGGACAACTGAATATGGACGCGCCCGTTCTCCTCGATGACCTGCTGACACTGACCGCCGCTGCCGTCGGCCCTGTTGAAGCTATCCTTGCGCGCGCGACAGAGACGGTGCGCACAATGGTCACTGAGGGGGGCCGCGTGTCCAACGCGCTGGTCGAGCAGAATCAGACCGCTTCGCACGGCCTCGCGTGGCTCGCCACTTACGCCCAATCCCTGCGCCAGATGCAAACATGGGCCGAGCGGATGCAAGCGGAAGGCAAATTCGGCGAGACCGAAGCATTGATCCACCAAATCGCCTTTGGCGAGTACCTTTGGCAGGTATACGGCGGCATCCAGATGAACCAAGGTGAAGTCGTCCGCCTTCAGGACCTCGGCCTTTCCCAAGAAGACCAGCGCGGCCTGATGGAGCCTGCGATTCAAGCACTCACACAAGGCGGCAACACACAAGCCGCACGCAGCCGTCTGGTCGAGCTGATGCAAGAGCATTCCGCGAATGTGACCGTTGGCGCTTCCGGCCTCGATGACGAGCTGGAAATGATCCGCGACCAGTTCCGCCGCTATGCGGTTGAGAAGGTCGAACCCTTTGCACATGAATGGCACCTCAAAGACGAGCTGATCCCAATGGAAGTGATCGAGGAGCTGGCCGAAATGGGCGTCTTCGGCCTTACCATCCCCGAGGAATACGGCGGCTTCGGCCTGAGCAAAGCCTCCATGTGCGTCGTCTCCGAAGAACTCTCGCGCGGCTACATCGGCGTGGGCTCCCTCGCCACCCGCTCCGAGATTGCGGCCGAGCTGATCATCGCAGGCGGCACAGAGGAGCAGAAGCAAAAGTGGCTGCCGCGTTTGTCGAGCGCCGAAACTCTGCCAACGGCCGTCTTTACAGAGCCTAACACAGGCTCTGACCTTGGCTCTTTGCGCACCCGCGCGGTCAAGGATGACAACGGCGACTACAAGGTCACAGGTAACAAAACGTGGATCACCCACGCCTCGCGCACCCAGATCATGACACTTATGGCGCGCACCGATCCTGCGACAGATAACTACAAAGGTCTGTCAATGTTCATCGCGGAAAAGACCCCGGGTGACTGCGCCAACCCCTTCCCCACTGAGGGCATGTCAGGCGGCGAAATCGAAGTGCTGGGCTACCGCGGCATGAAAGAATATGAGATCGCCTTCGACAACTTCCACGTCAAAGGCGAGAACCTCTTGGGCGGCGAAGAGGGCAGAGGCTTTAAACAGCTGATGGAGACATTCGAGAGCGCGCGCATCCAGACCGCCGCCCGCGCGATCGGTGTGGCGCAATCCGCCCTCGACATCTCGATGCAATACGCCATTGACCGCAAGCAATTCGGCAAATCGTTGATTAACTTCCCACGCGTCACCTCGAAACTGGCGATGATGGCGGTCGAGATCATGGTCGCACGCCAGCTCACCTATTTCTCGGCCTTCGAGAAGGACGAGGGGCGCCGCTGTGACGTGGAGGCTGGTATGGCCAAGCTTCTGGGCGCACGCGTGGCATGGGCTGCGGCGGACAATGGCCTGCAGATCCACGGCGGTAACGGCTTCGCGCTGGAGTATAAAATCTCCCGTGTCCTCTGTGATGCGCGTATCCTCAACATCTTTGAAGGCGCTGCCGAAATCCAGGCACAGGTAATTGCACGCCGTCTCTTGGGCTAACGTATCCGCAAAATTTCAACACAGCCAAAGGGCGCGCTCTTGTAGTGCGCCCTTTGCACCTCTACGCTTCAAAGCATGAGCAGTGCACGCCTTTCACCCGAAAAATGGATCACCGCTGGCTTCGAGGCGCTCTGCGCCGATGGTCCCGTGGCACTGGCGGCAGAGCCGATGGCCCGCCGTCTTGGCACCACCAAGGGCTCTTTTTACTGGCATTTCAAAGACGTGCCGGCCTATCACGCCGCTATGATCCGGCATTGGCACACAAACGCGCTCTCCGATGTGATGGCGCAACTCGGCACCACAGGTTCAGCCGAGGCGCGGCTGCGCAGTTTCGGGCACAGCATTCTCGACACACCCTCCGAGGCAGCCTTGCGCGTTTGGGCCCAAACAGACAACATCGTCTCGGCCAGCATGAGCGAAGTCGACGCCGAACGTCTTACTTACATCCAACACCTGCTCAACCAGTTCAATCTGCGCAACCCTGCCTTCGCCGCAGCCATCCTCGCCACACTCGCGGGCCTGCCCCAGCTTAAGTGCAAGCCCGACACACACGCGGCATTCGACGCGATGATAGACACCGTGATTGCGCTTGCATGACCTGCGCAGGCAGGGAGCAGATGCTCTCTACAGCGACCGACTGAAGGCTTCGACAAACCGCGCGCGCGCTTGTGGTAGCGGCTTGCCGCCCAAATCAGCGGCAAGATGCGCGCTCAGGAAATATCCCGTGGTCCGAAACGCCTGCGCAATCTGCACATCCTCGCCCGAGCCCACACCGCGCAGAATATCAGGCAGCGGCAACAACCGCTCAGCCCATTCCCCCGCACCCTCGGTCGATACAGCACGCCCCGACTTGGGGCTGACATAGGCTAACCCCTCGGTCTTTCCAGTCACCGCACAGCGTGTCAGATCAAGCCCATACCCAAGCTCTTCCAAAAGGCTCAGCTCCCACCGCAAATAAGCCAGCGGCCAAACATCCGACTGTCCCAGCAAATCTAAAAGCGCCTCGGTTCGCTGGTACAGCGGCAAATGCGGCTCGCGTTCAGGCAGGCAAAACGCCACCAGTGATGTCACCGCATTTAATCCGGCTAATGCCCGCCTGTCGCCCATCGCCACCGCCGCACGACTGCGCACAGGCTCGACATTAAAAGCGCCGATGTGATCCTCTAACCGCGCGCGCCATGTCAGATCAAGCTGCGCACCAGCTTGCAGGATCGGCGCAATCTTGCGGCTGCTCCCACCGCGGACAACACCCGCATGGCGCCCCTGCGTCGGCGTAAACACCTCAATGATCGCCGACGTCTCCCCATGACGGCGCGAACTGAGCAATATCCCCTGATCGCGCCATTCCATCAGGCCAAACCCTCTTGATCCAACAGATGCCGCCCCGCGCGATCCTCGACCTCGATGACCCACAGGTCAGGGTCAAAGCCTCGTTGCCTTGCCACCGCATCGTCTACATCGCGCTCGGGTCCCTTGGCCAATTCAACCCAGACGCGCTCTCCGCTCATCAGATCGAACGAGCGCTGAAACAACACCGCATTTCCGTCCAGCGTGGCGAGCTTCACCAAGACCGCACCGCCAGTGTCATCGCCATGCGCCACGACGAATGCGGGAATATCAAACATCCGCAACCGCGCCAGATAGGCATCAACCCAGAACCGCGCTGTTAGACGAGGCACGCCGTTCTCCGCGTCATTTTTCCTTTAAACTCACTGCAACACAGGCCACATGCGCCGCCCGCCCTCACTGGTTTCCGTCCTTGAACTCCAGCCCCATTTCGGAATACCGCTCGGATTCCTCAAGCCAGTTTGGTCGCACCTTCACCTGTAAAAACAGATGCACCTTGCGCCCCATGAATTCCTCAAGCTCCTCACGCGCCGCTTTGCCAACCGCCTTGATCGTCTCGCCACGGTTGCCCAGCACAATTCCCTTATGCCCGTCGCGCACCACGTAAATCAGCTGGTCAATGCGGGCCGAGCCATCCTTGCGCTCTTCCCATTTTTCCGTCTCCACGGTCATCTGGTAGGGCAACTCCTGATGCAGGCGCAGGGTCAGCTTCTCCCGTGTCATCTCGGCCGCAATCATCCGTAGCGGCAGATCCGCGATCTGGTCTTCAGGGTAGAGCCACGGCCCTTCGGGCACCTGACCCGACAGCCAGTCCTTGAGCACATCGACCCCGTGCCCCCGTTCCGCCGAAATCATAAACGTTTCTGCAAAGGGATAGGCATCGTTAAGTTGCTTGCTTCGCCCCAGCAAAACAGGCGCATCCACGCGGTCAATCTTGTTGATGGCCAGCGCGACCCGGCCGCCCTCGCCAATCTCGTTCAACCGGTCGAGGATGCGCTGCACCCCCTCTGTCACACCGCGATTGGCCTCAACCAGCAAAACCACAATATCAGCGTCCGCCGCCCCACCCCATGCAGCAGCGACCATCGCGCGATCCAAGCGGCGGCGCGGCTCGAACAAGCCGGGCGTGTCGACAAACACAATCTGGCTTTGGCCCGCCATTGCGACACCGCGAATACGTGCGCGCGTGGTCTGCACTTTATGCGTCACGATCGAGACCTTGGCCCCGACCATACGGTTGAGCAGCGTAGACTTCCCCGCGTTCGGCTCCCCGATCAGCGCTACAAATCCGGCGCGTGTATCTGTCATGTCTCTTGCTCCAATTGCGCCAGCAACAACTGTGCGGCGTCTTGTTCTGCGATGCGCTTGGCCCTCGCGGTGGCACTTGCCGTCTGCCCCGTCGACAACTTGGCCGCGATGGTGAAGATGGGCGCATGGTCTGGCCCGCTGCGCTTGACCAGATCATAGGCGGGCGGCTCCAGCCCCCGCGCCTGCGCCCATTCCTGAAGGGCAGTTTTGGCGTCACGTGCGTCTTCCTTAACAGAAGTCGTCCGATCCCCCCAGAGCCGAAGGATCATTTCCCGCGCCGCGTCGAACCCGCCATCGACATAGACGGCAGCGATCACCGCCTCCATCGCATCGCCCAGCAGCGCTTGCTTGCGCCGCCCGCCCGAAAGCATCTCGGAGCGTCCAAGCCGCAGCACCGCTCCGATATCAATCTCGCGGGCCACATCGGCACAGGCTTCCTTGCGCACCAGCGCATTGAAACGCGGCGCAAGCTGCCCCTCGGAGGCCCCCGTGTCCAAATTCAATAAGGCTTCCGCCATCACAAGGCCCAGTACACGGTCGCCCAAAAACTCCAACCGCTGGTTATCGTCACGGTTCGGCGTTGACATCGAGGCGTGCGTGACCGCCTCGCTCAGCAGCTTGGGCGTCTGGAACTCATAGCCGAGCCGCGCCTGAAACGCCTTGAGTTCAGCCGACAGCTTCACTTGATCCCTTTAAAGAAACGGTCGCCGCGCCACGTCCAGAAGAACAGCATAGACCGCCCGCCGGAGCTGAACACGATGCGGTCTGCGCGGCCAATCAGGTTCTCGTAAGGAACAAACCCGACGCCGCCAGCAGTCTGTGCCAAACGACTGTCCGCCGAGTTGTCGCGGTTGTCACCCATGAAGAAATAGTGGCCTTCGGGCACCGTATAGACACCCGTGCGATCGGACGCTTGCGGCCCGATATTAAGCACAGCATAACTCGCCCCATTGGGCAGCGTCTCGATTGCGCGCTCTTTGATACACATGCCGCCTTGACCTACGGCACCATTCGCACAACGCGGACGCAGCCCCTGCGGGCCTTGCAGTTCCATCAGCTCCTCAAAGTTGCCATCAGGCTCTTGCGGGACGGGCTCTCCGTTAATCTGGATAACGCCGCCCGTAATCTGGATCTTGTCACCTGGCAAACCGATCAGACGCTTGATGAAATCACGGCCCGAAATCGGGTGGCGGAACACGACAACATCGCCGCGCTCGGGCTCTCCTCCCCACAGGCGCGTATTGTCACCGTCAAACACGCCACACAGCTTTTGCGCGTCAATGTTGAGGCCTACTGCGGGGACAATTACACTCGGGCAGGAGGCATAGGAATAGCCGTATGCCATTTTGTTCACGAACAAAAAGTCACCAATCAACAGCGTCTGTTTCATCGACCCTGACGGGATCCAGAAGGGTTGGAAAAACAGGGTGCGGAACACGCCGGCAATCAGCAGGGCATAGACAATTGTCTTGATCGTTTCGACAATCGCGTTGCCTGTGGACTCACTCTTGGCCATGCGGCGCTCCTATTGAAATAGCTTGGGTTTACATGCGCAGGGTAGCCCCAAGTGTCAAGCCATGGTGGCCGCAACAGGCCGCGCCTCGATCACGACAAATGCCTGCGCCCAAGGGTGATCATCGGTCAGGGTCACATGAATGATGGCCTCATGCCCTGCTGGCGTCATCGCCGCCAACCGTTCCGCCGCCCAACCTGTCACAGCCATTACGGGCTGGCCTGTCTCGAGGTTGCTCACCGCCATGTCGCGCCAGCTGATCCCCATGCGCAGCCCCGTACCCAGCGCTTTGGAGCAGGCCTCCTTCGCGGCCCAGCGTTTGGCGTAGGTGCCAGCAATATCCTTGCGACGCTCGGCCTTGGCCTGCTCGATCTCCGTGAACACGCGGTTGCGAAAACGATCACCGAAACGGTCCAGCGTGCCTTGGATACGCTCGATATTGGCCAAATCTGTGCCAACGCCTAAAATCATGTCCTATCCCCCAGCCGCAAAAAGCGGAAAACTCACGCCCAGCGCATAAGCAAGGATCAGCCCCAGCGCCACACCCGATGTCGCAGGCCCCACCCGCGCGGCGACCCAACGGCCCATGAAACCATACACCACATAAAACAACACCATCACAGGGGCGATGAGCATAAGAAAGAACAGCCCCTCAAAATCCAGCACAACCGCCAAGACGAGCGAGGCAAAGAACCCTAGCCGCAGCACCATCCGCTGCCACAGCGGCGCCTTACCGCCTTGCGTGGCCAGCGCATCGGCCAGCATGAAGGGGAGCGTGCCAAGGCTGAGTGCGGCAATGACCCACCACCGCTCGGGGATGGGGACGAAATTGGCGCCATACCGATCAAGGGCAAGACCGAACACCGCCAGCCCCCAAGATAGCAGCGCGACGATCCCCAGCGCAGAGACGCGCAATCGTAGCAGGTCCAGCCGCCACAGCACGCCAAGCTGGAACACCCCAAAGAGGAACAGATGCAGCGCCAGATAATCCGCAACAAGCACAGGCAGCACCTGCACATCCAGATAGGTCGCGATCGACGGCACACTTACCGCAGGCACCAGCGCCATGAGCCAGACCTCTTTGGCAGGCAAAATGTCCACCGCGATCTCACGCTTCGGCAACAATCCAGCCAGAGGTCGTGCCAGCCCCACAATCCCCGCGAGCAACCCCAGCAGCCACCAGCCCGATGCCGCAATCTCCACCTCGCCGTCCTGCTCGAACGCGCCATTGAACCAGTCAAGCGCCTCTTGCTGGCCCGTGCGGCTGTGCAGGATCGAGACATGCTCGATATAGGGAAGGCTCACCGCTTTGCGCACCACATCGCCATCGCGGACCAGATCACCCTCCTGCGCAGCCGGATCGATCATCCGCACCGCCTCCAGTCCAAAATCGCGCAAGCGTTGCTCCCACCCGCCCGCTATCATCACCATGTCGCGCGGCGCTTCCGCCGTCACAGCGCCAGAGAAAGCCGAGAGCAGCACCAGCGGCCCGATCTGCGCAGGCCGCTGCAACGCGGCGCGTACCAGCACATCCGTTGCCATCGAATGGCCCAAAACGCCGACAGGCTGACCTTTCTCGGCCACAGCCGCCACCACCTCCAACGTCTGGGCCACCAGCAACCGTGTGGTGCCGTCAATCGCGGTCACATCACCCGACATCGGCACAGGATTGCGCCCGTGACCTTCAAAATCAAACGCATAAACTCGATAATTCGCTTGCGCGAGGCTCAGCGCATAGGCCTGCATCATCTGCGCCGATCCTGCAAAGCCATGGGCGATCACGATCACGGGCCCGTCCGCATCAGCCGCAGCATAGCGGATAACAGGTGTCTGGCCGACACTCTCATATGTGATATCAATCCCGCTGCGCATGCTCTGTAGCCCCCAGAGGGAGGTCAGGACGAGCAGCAGCGCCAGAAGGGCGCTCAGGCGATCAAACGCCGCGCGCATCATCCATCAAACGGCGCATCTCGGCCATGGCAGTGGCGAGACCACGGAAAATAGCTTCACCAATCAGGAAGTGCCCGATGTTGAGCTCCATCACCTCGGGAAATGCCGCGACAGGCCCGACAGTGTCATAGGTCAGCCCGTGCCCGACGTGCATCTCCAATCCCAAGGAGTGACCGTAGGTCGTCATCTCGCGCAGTTTGGCAAGCTCCACATCGGCCTCGTCAAACCGCCCCTCGTGGTAATAGTCGCAATAAGCGCCCGAGTGCAGCTCAACCACCTGCGCGCCGATGCGGTGAGCGGCGTTGAGTTGATGCTCCTCCGCGCCGATAAAGATGGACACACGGCTGCCCGCTTCGCGCAGGGGGGCGATGTAATGGGCCAGACGGTTCTCGTCACGCGCCACGTCCAAACCGCCCTCGGTCGTGCGCTCTTCGCGTTTTTCAGGCACAATGCAAACCGCATGCGGCTTATGACGCAGCGCAATCGCCTGCATCTCCTCCGTCGCGGCCATCTCGAAATTAAGCGGAACGGTCAGCATCTCCATCAGGCCCTCGATGTCGGCGTCCTGTATATGGCGGCGGTCCTCGCGCAGGTGGGCGGTAATGCCATCGGCCCCCGCTTCTTGCGCAATCTGTGCGGCACGGAGCGGATCAGGTGTGGCACCCCCGCGTGCATTGCGCACGGTCGCTACATGGTCAATGTTCACGCCCAACCGCAGTTTGCCCAACTCACCCATTCGCTTCTTCCTTCTTCTTTGCCACTGCCAGCTTCTTCTCTTCCGCCTTGGCGGCGGTCTTGGCCTTAAGTGCTTCGAATTTCTGTTTGATCAAGCCGCGCCTGCGCTTTTGATAAGCGCGCAACACAGGCACAGAAGCATAATAGGCGATAGTTCCAAAGAAGATACCAGCAACAATGCCCCCCATCAGGTAGGGGTAAAATACATCGCGCGAGAAGATCGCGAGGCCAGACCAATCCATTTTCTCAGGCGTGAAAATCGCCAGAAAATTATGCCACAGATCACTGCCCGCATCCGCGAACTTGCGGCTCAGCGCACGCAGCTCGCCCTCTTCCAGTTCGGTCCCAAGCATCCAGTGGCCCGTCTTGAGCGAGGCCAGTGTGATGAACACAAAAGTCAGCGGATTGCCAACAAACGTTGCCATCAGCGACGCAAGGATGTTGCCCTTCATCGCCCGCGCAATCATCACAGCGCCTAGAAAATGAAACCCGAACAGCGGCGTAAAGGTGATGAAAACCCCTGCCCAGATCCCCCGCGCAATCCGCTCGGGGCTGTCGGGCAGACGGCGTACACGGTGTTTGACATAGTGAAAGGCACGGGCCCAACCGCCACGCGGCCACAAAAGCTCGGCCATCTTGCGCAAAAACGGCTTGGGGTCACGCCGCTTAAAAATCACAAAACACTCTCCGCCGCTGACATCTCGTTCAATTCTTTGCCCGTAAGGCGCTGGCGGGACAGATCTGCCACATGGCTCTCCGCTTCCAGCGTCAACATCAATGAATGAAGCTGCGCTGCATTGCGGAACTCTCCCAATACGCTCACCCTAAAGAAATCTGGTTTGCGATCGGTGAATTTCAAGTCGGCTATATTGGCGTTTGCCTCCCCGAAGAGGGTACAAATACGGCCCAACACGCCGTGGTCATTGGCCATGGTCACGTTGATCGTAGCGCCATAAACTGCGGGGTGGCTCCCGTCGTGCCAGCGCAGGTCAAGCCAGCGTTCGGGCTGGTCCTCGTAATCACTCAGCTTGTCGCAATCAATCGAATGGAGCGTGACGCCCTTGCCGCGGAAAGTAATACCGACAATCCGCTCACCGGGCAGTGGCTCACAACAAGGGGCGCGGTCAAACGACTGGCCGGGCTCAAGACCGATGACAGCGCGCTTTCGGTCCACTTCCTCTCCCGAGATGGTGCCCAGTTCGGGATAGACGGCGCTGACAACCTCGCGGCCTGTCCGCTCTGCGCTGCCCAGTTGCTCCAGCACGTCATCGACACCGCCCAGCATCAGCGCGCGTGCAGCCGTCGCGAGCACTTTGTCCGTCGCTTTTTTGCCCACATGCTCAAACGCCGAGCGCGCCAGCTCGCGGCCCAGCTTCACAAACCGTTCACGGTCCGCCTCACGTAGCGCACGACGGATCGCGGTCTTCGCTTTACCCGTGGTCGCAATGTCGAGCCATGTGACCTGCGGCGTTTGTCCCTCGGCGGTGATAATCTCAACCGATTGGCCATTCTTGACCCGCGTCCAGAGCGGCACGCGGATGCCGTCGATCTTGGCACCGACACAGGCCGCACCAATGCGCGTGTGGATGGCATAAGCGAAATCAATCGGTGTCGCACCACGGGGCAGTTTGATCACTTCGCCCTTGGGCGTGAAACAAAACACCTTATCGGTGTACATCTCCAGCTTAACCGCCTCGAGGAAATCCTGATGATCATCCTCGTCGTCAAACTGTTCGGTAAGCTGTGCGATCCACTTTGCAGGGTCTACAGCAAACGGGTTTTTGGAGCGCACACCATCGCGGTAGGACCAGTGCGCGGCCACACCGGTCTCGGCGACATCATGCATCTGTGCGGTCCTGATCTGGACCTCGACCCGCTTGCCGTCACGCCCCGACACCGTTGTGTGGATCGAGCGGTAGCCGTTGGTCTTGGGCTGGCTGATGTAATCCTTGAACCGGCCCGGCACGGCGCGCCAGCGTTGGTGGATCGCGCCCAGCGCACGATAGCAGTCTTCCTCTGTCTCTAGGATCACCCGAAAGCCGTAGATGTCCGAGAGCCGCGAGAAGGATTGCTCCTTTTCCTCCATCTTACGCCAGATCGAATAGGGCTTCTTGGCGCGGCCAATGACTTCGGCCTTCATGCCCCGCAATTCTGCGCGCATGTCTGCTGCGATCCGCGAAATCACGTCGTCACTATCATCTTGCAACGTGATAAAGCGGCGCATGATTGACTTGCGCGCCTCGGGGTTGAGCACCTGAAACGCCAGATCCTCAAGCTCTTCGCGCATCCACTGCATACCCATGCGGCCTGCCAGCGGGGCAAAGATGTCCATCGTCTCGCGGGCCTTTTGCACCTGCTTGTCGGGGCGCATCGCCTTTATCGTTCGCATGTTGTGCAAACGGTCCGAGAGCTTGACCAGAATAACGCGCAAATCCTTGGACATCGCCATGAACAGCTTGCGGAAATTTTCTGCCTGCTTTGTCTCGGAGGAGTTGAGCTGTAGGTTGGTCAGCTTTGTGACACCATCCACCAGTTCGGCCACGTCCTCGCCAAAAAGATCGCGCACCTCGGTATAGGAGGCGCGGGTGTCCTCGATCGTGTCATGCAAAAGGGCGGTAATGATGGTGGCATCATCAAGTTGCTGCTGCGCGAGGATCGCAGCAACAGCAACGGGATGTGTGAAATAGGGCTCGCCAGAGTGGCGAACCTGACCCTCATGCATCCGCTCGCCATAGTCATAGGCAGCACGGATCTGGGCCTCGTTTGTTTTGGGGTTAAATCCCCGAACCAGAGCGATTAGCGCATCGGCAGTATTCGTCATTCTCTGCCTCGGCCCTCAGGCAGGGCGTATGCGCCCGCCGCTATTATCCTTGCCCCTGTGCCGCCATCAATTGGCGCAGCAGCATCTCTTCGGACATGCTGTCTTCTTCGGGTTTGTCCTGCTCGGCACCCATAAGGATCGCCATTGCATCCTCTTCGGGTTCATCGACCTCGATCTGGTGCTGGTTGCTCTCGATCAGACGTTCGCGCAGATCGTCAGCGCCTTGGGTCTCGTCTGCAATCTCGCGCAGGGATACGACAGGGTTCTTGTCGTTGTCGCGGTCCACAGTCGGCGCAGAACCTGCGGAAATCTCGCGCGCACGGTGTGCGGCCAGCATAACCAGCTCAAACCGGTTCGGGACTTTATCAACACAATCTTCGACAGTGACGCGGGCCATGGGACGCTCCAAAACTTTATCTGACAGAGTGCGTTACCTAGGCCTGTTGGCGCTGATTTACAAGCAGGTATTACGCAAGCACCACTTCCGCGCGCGCAGCCTCGGACAGGGCGTCATGCATCTGCCGCACGGTGCGTCCTGTGACGGGATGCACCCAATCAGGGGCCACATCCATCAGCGGGACAAGAACAAAGGCCCGCTCGGCCAGTCGTGGGTGCGGCAGGATCAATTCAGTTGGTGCGGCCGTTTTTTGCACCTCCAGCGGCAATTCCCGCCAGTATTGATGGGTTTGCGCATCGGGCAGCACCACGGCCCCCATCGCGATCAGGTCCAGATCAAGCGTACGCGCACCCCAACGCTGCCTGCGCTCACGCCCCATCTGCGCCTCGACCACGTGCAACTGCGCCAGCACGGCAGCTGCGTCGCTGGCTGCCTCAATCGCGATGACCGCGTTCACAAAATCGGGACCACTACCCGCAGGAAAGGCGGGCGTACCGTAATTCCTACTCCGTGCCCGAATCACAAAACCCGCTGCCTTAATCGCTTCGACAGCAGCATCAAGCACTCCGGACGGCCCGAGCCCGTCAAACGTCTGATTTGACCCCAAGGCAACCAACGCAACACTTCCCGCCATGATGTGACGCCCCTTACTTTTCCCCGTTACGGACTCTCATGAGACGTTAGGTTTTTGCACAAATGGTCACGAACACGACCACTGATTTACGAGTTCGCAATCCGGCAAGACCGTCCCAGATATTTTAAGGATGCACAATGTTTTATAAAGACGAACGCCTCGCCCTGTTTGTAGACGGCGCAAACCTCTACGCAGCCTCCCGCACCCTCGGCTTTGACATTGATTACAAACTGCTGCGCGGCGAATTTATGCGCCGCGGCAAGCTGTTGCGCGCTTTCTACTACACTGCACTGCTCGAGAATGACGAATACTCCCCCATCCGCCCGCTCGTCGACTGGCTGAACTACAACGGCTTCACGACAGTGACCAAAGCGGCCAAGGAATACACCGACAGCATGGGCCGTCGTAAGGTGAAGGGCAATATGGACATCGAGCTGACCGTAGACGCGATGGAGCTGGCACCCCACGTGGATCATATCGTGATCTTTTCGGGCGATGGTGACTTTAAACCTCTGGTGGCCAGCTTGCAGCGTAAGGGCGTGCGCGTCTCCGTCGCCTCCACTATCCGCAGTCAACCGCCGATGATCTCCGATGATTTGCGCCGTCAGGCGGATAACTTCATCGACCTTAATGACCTAAGTGAAGTGATCGGTCGTCCCCTGCGTGAGTCACGCGATGATGCCACACCCGTCAGTGTCGAGTAAGGCCCGGTCGATTCTGGCCGCTTGATCTGGACGGAAGGGGTCTTAACCCTTACTTCTGCACCCAGCAGGAGATTCAGATGAGCAAGCAGCCCCTTACCCTCTACCTCGCCGCCCCGCGCGGTTTTTGCGCAGGCGTGGACCGCGCAATCAAGATTGTCGAAATGGCGATCGAGAAATGGGGCGCGCCCGTCTATGTCCGGCATGAGATCGTGCACAATAAATTTGTTGTGGATGGCCTGCGCGAAAAGGGTGCCGTCTTTGTCGAAGAGCTATCGGAATGCCCCGACGACCGCCCCGTGATCTTCTCTGCCCACGGCGTTCCCAAATCCGTGCCTAACGCGGCGCAAGCCCGCAACATGGTCTATGTCGATGCCACCTGCCCGCTGGTAAGCAAGGTCCACATCGAGGCCCAGCGCCACGCCGATGCGGGCCTTCAGATGATTATGATCGGTCATGAGGGCCATCCTGAAACCGTCGGCACTATGGGACAGTTGCCTGCAGGCGAAGTGATCCTCGTCGAAGTCCCCGAAGACGTGGCAAAGGTCGAGGTCCGCGACGAGAGCAAGCTCGCCTATGTCACCCAAACCACGCTCAGCATCGACGACACCGCCGATGTGGTCGCAGCGCTCCAGGAACGCTTCCCCCAGATCGTAGGTCCGCACAAAGAAGACATCTGCTATGCGACCACCAACCGTCAGGAAGCGGTCAAAGCCATAGCCCCAAAATGCGACGCCATGCTGGTGGTCGGCGCGCCCAATTCCTCCAACTCCAAACGGCTGGTCGAAGTAGGCTCCCGCGCAGGCTGCGCCTACGCCCAGCTCGTCCAGCGTGCAGAGGACATCGACTGGCGTGCCCTCGACGGCATCACGAGCATCGGCATCACAGCAGGGGCGAGTGCCCCCGAAGTGCTTATCAACGAGGTCATCGACGCGTTCAAGGCGCGCTACGACGTGACCGAGGAACTGGTGGAGACAGCAGTGGAGAACGTCGAATTCAAAGTCCCGCGGGTGCTTCGGGAAACGGCGTAGAAGCGCAGGCGACGCGAACGGCGGCTGTGAGCAAAACGTCTCGTTTCTGCGCAATGGATGCACTTTTGCTCGAGAAACAAACGTTGTCCGAACCTAGCCCGCGATCCCCGCTGGACTCACGGCGGATGCTATTTGGATAACCTATCCAGAGCGGACAGGAGGGCGCCTCGAAGGTTAGTCAAGTCGTGTTCCTCAAACGCTTTAGAAAACAATGTGGTATCCTGAAACATCACATCCGCCATCGCAGCTTCAGCGACTTCTGCACCGGAAGCGGTCAGTTTCACCAGTTTACTGCGCCCGTCACCGGGGTTGGGTGTCCGCTCGACCAAACCCCTTTCCTCAAGCTGAATGAGTATCTTTGTCGTTCCTCCAGACGACAACAGCGCCGACCGGTAAAGCTCTGTTGGTGTCACTTGCCTTGGCTCCGGCTGTGCGCGCAACGCGACAAGGATTTCAAATGCTGCGTGGGACAAGTCGAACGCAGCCAACGCCTTTTCAGTACGCATTCTGACTAATTCGTGCAGCCTGAAAGTTGCGAACACGACGTCGGTTTCGACCGCTACGGCTTCTGGCCAGTTCACCTTGATGCGATCCAGTAGTTCCGAAACCGGTGTTCTGTCGGTCATGTCAGTTGTGCTCATGCCCGGCATGATAATTTACCTTTCTAGAAAGACAAGTAAGTGATATACCTTTCTGGAAAGATAAATACTTTGGAGACAGTTCATGCCAGACCTGACGCAATCCCTAATCGACAATCTCCCAAAAGCCGAGCTTCACCTCCATATCGAGGGGACGTTAGAGCCGCAGATGATGCTGGACATGGCTAAAAGAAATGGGGTCGAGCTGCCTTATGCAAATGCTGAAGAGGTCGCCAAAGCCTATGAGTTTGATTGTCTACAGGATTTTCTCGATCTCTATTTTCTGGGCATGTCGGTATTACAGACAGAAAAAGATTTCTACGACCTGACTTGGGCTTATCTGGAGCGGGTGCATGCTGATCGTCTGACCCACGTGGAGATGTTCTTTGATCCGCAAGCCCACACCGATCGCGGCATTGCCTTTGAAACTGTTCTGGGTGGAATCACTTCCGCCCTTGAGGATGCAAGAAAAGAACTTGGGATCACCTCTAAGCTGATCATGTGTTTCCTGCGCCATCTCCCAGAGGAGGAGGCCTTTGAAGCACTGGAGTGCGCGTGCAAGCACAAGGAACATATCTTTGGTGTCGGCTTGGACAGCACCGAAAAAGGCTTTCCGCCGGGCAATTTCGCCCGTGTCTTTGAGGCTGCACGCAAAGAGGGTTTCACACCTGTCGCCCATGTCGGTGAAGAGGGAACAGCAGAAAACGTACGCGAAGCGCTGGACGTTTTAAAAATCGATCGTGTGGATCACGGCAACCATGCCTTGGACGACGCGGCACTGACGCGGCGTCTAGCCGATCAGCAGACACCGCTCACGATGTGCCCGATTTCAAACTGGCGGCTAAAGGGCATCCCAACCCTTTCGGCAAGCCCTGTGAAAAAAGCACTGGATGCGGGTCTTTTGGTTACCGTGAATTCGGATGATCCATCCTATTTCGGTGGTTATCTGAATGATAACTATCGCGCAGTCGCAGAACATCTCGATGTCAGCGAGAAAGAGATCGTCCAATTGGCGAAGAACTCTTTTGCCGGATCGTTTATGACCGATGCAGAAAAGCAGGGTCAACTCGACAGGATTGATAAGCAGATTGATAGCCTTCGAAAGTCGCAATAGTCCCGAGAGCTTGCGTTCGGGAACCGTGCAGCGAACTCAACTGTCTTCGACGCCTAGGTGGCGATTAGACCCCGCCCCCTAGGTGACCCCGCATACAATTCCCACCTTATCAGAGTAGCTTCAAAACTTTCTGAACCAAGGTCCACGCGATCTCCTTCCAGCCATGCAAAAGCTAATGGCACGGTCCGCTATTCGGGTTTGCGGGCAATGAAATCAATCAATGCCGACATCCCGACGTGGGCCGAACCAGAGCGTTGCTCGGCGTCATATTCCTCGCAAACCAGAACATCGCAGTCCGCGAACACGTCGCGGAAATCTGCGCTGACGTACATATTCTCGGCATGTGGCGGGCCGCCCGTGCCGAATTCCAACTGTTTCGGCGTGTAGCCGTGGATTATGATCAATCCACCTGGCCTTGTCGCGTCGCGCATCTTGCGCCACAGCACATCGCGCTCGGCAGGGCCTGTGAACTGGAAAAACAAGCCAAGCGTGATGTCAAAAGCGTTAACTGGCCAATTCCATTCGAACAGGTCGGACTGAATGAATTGCGGTGTCACATTGTTTTCACGCGCCAACTTCTGCGCTTTCGCGACTGCCGACGGCGCAAACTCCACGCCCGTGACATCAAGGCCCTTCTTGGCAAGATGCACGCCATTGCGGCCTTCGCCCTCCGCAATCGAGAGGACAGACTGCCCCGCCTCAAAGAACGCATCGTGCTTGAGCAAAAACGGTACAGGCTCTGTTCCGAACAAATACCCGTCTTTTGCAAATCTCTCTTCCCACATGTCGCAATTTCCTCGGGCTAGGTCACTCGTTTCGCTTTGAGATAGCTTGCCCCCTCGAACTGCGAAAGGAAAACCTTACCAGTCAAATCCGACAGGAAATGCGCACGCTGCAGGCGGTCCATGACAGGGCCTTTCACTTCTGAAAGATGCAATTGCACATCCATTTCGCGCAAGCGTTCGTTGATCGCCTCAAGGGATTCCAGAGCGCTGAAGTCGATTTCGTTGATTGCGGAGCATTGCAGGATCACATGGCGGATCGCGCTGTCCTTGGCGACCCGCGCCTGAATTTTATCCTCCAGAAAACGGGCGTTGGCAAAGTATAGGCTCTCGTCAACACGCAGGCTCACGACGCTGGGGTCCGTGATCACATTGTGGCGCAGAATGTTCCGGTAATGCTCGGTGCCCGGCACCTGCCCGACTTCGGCGATATGCGGCTTTGAAGACTTATAAAGGTGCAACAGGACCGACAGTCCGACGCCTGCCGAAACGCCCGCTTCTACGCCAACGGTGAGGGTGATCAGGATTGTGGCTGCGACTGCGGCGAAGTCGGCTTTGGAATACCCCCAACTGCGTTTGAGGATCGAAAAATCCACAAGGCTGAGCACCGCCACGATGATGGTGGCGGCAAGAGTCGCCTTTGGCAGAAAGTAGATGAGCGGCGTCAGCGCGAGGGCGGCAATAGCCAGACCGATGGCCGTGAATGCCCCTGCGGCTGGTGTGGCAGCACCTGCATCGAAGTTGACCACTGATCGGGAGAACCCGCCCGTCACAGGAAATCCGCCTGTCAGCGATGCGCCGATATTCGCCGCGCCCAGTCCAATGAGCTCTTGGTCCGGATCAATCCTCTGGCGCTTTTTCGCGGCCAGTGTCTGTGCGACCGAGATGGACTCTACAAAGCCGATGATCGAGATCAGGAACGCGGGAAGCAGCAGTTGCCCCAAAAGTTCCAGTGAGAAGGACGGCAGTGTGAACGGGGGCAGGCTTTGGGGAACCTCACCGACGATTTGAACACCTCTATCGGCAAGGCCCAAGCCCCACACCGCCAGCGTTGTCGCGACAACGACGAACACAGGTCCGGTCTTGACCAACACACCAGTCAGACCTGCGCCGAGGCCAAGGCTTGTCAGCAGTGGCTTAAGCCCCTTACGAACCCAGAAAAGAAAACCCGTTGCCGACACACCCAGAATTGCGGTGATCCAGTTGATCTGCGACAAATGCATGACCAGCGACACCACAAGGTCCAGCAGGTTATGCCCGTGCGCATCAATCCCGAGAATGTGCTTAAGCTGGCTCGCGGCGATGATTATGCCAGAGGCGGTGATGAACCCCGCAATAACGGGGTGGGAGAGAAAATTCGCGACGAACCCCAGCCGAAACAACCCCATGGCAAGCAGCATCACACCCGACAGGCCAGCCAGCGAAAGCGCCGCAACGGCGTACCCCATCGTCCCCTGCTCCACGATGTTGCTCAGCGCTGCGGCCGTCATCAGGGAGACTACCGCCACAGGCCCGACAGCAAGCGCGTTGCTGGTGCCAAACACAGTATAAAGCAGGATCGGCACGATCGACGCATACAGGCCGGCCTCTGCCGGAAGCCCCGCCAGCAAGGCATAGGCCAGCGATTGCGGGATCAGCATAATGGTCACGATAAGGGCTGCCATCAGATCGTTTGACAGGGCCGTGCGGGTATAATCGCGACCCCAACTGAGGATCGGCAGGTATTGGGACAGGGTCATGGGGGTCTCGGTCAGTCTTGGCCGCCTCACCCGATGGGCAAGGCGGCGAGGGAGTTATTCAGCAGCGATTTTTTCTGGCTTGGCCATCCATTCGCGCCCTTTCAGCATGCCTTTCCAATAGATTGGGGGCAGCATCTTTTCCTTGAGGAACCAAGCCGCTCGCGTAGGCTTCGTCCCGTCAACCAAGGCTTTCGGGAAGCTGGGCAACATCGTACCGCCATATCCGAACTCGGCCAGAACGATCTTGCCGCGCTCGACTGTAAGGGGGCACGAGCCATAGCCGTTGTACTGTGCAACAGGCGATCCGCCGCGCATGTCGGCCACGATGTTTTCGGCAACAATCGGTGCCTGAATGCGTGCCGCAGCGGCGGTCTTGGCATTCGGGGCATTCATCACATCGCCCAGCGACCAGATGTTGTCATAGGTTTTGTGACGCAAGGTGGCTTGATCCACATCGACCCAACCTGCCGCATCCGCAAGCGGTGAGACACGGATAAAATCAGGTGCTGTCTGCGGCGGGCAAACATGCATCATGTCGAATTCCATCTCGACCCGCTCGACCTCGGTGTCTGGCTTGGCCACATCGAACCACGCTTTCTTCGCGGGCCCGTCGACAGCAACAAGGTTGTGGAAGAAATTCAGATCAGCGTCGTATTTTTTCACGTATTCCATCAGCGCGGGGACATAGTCCTTCACCCCGAACAGCACGCCACCGGCATTGTTGAACTGGATATCGATATTCTTCAGAACACCTCTGCGGTGCCACGCATCACCAGACAGATACATCGCCTTCTGCGGCGCGCCCGCGCATTTGATTGGCATAGGTGGCTGTGTAAAGATCGCGCGGCCTTCTTTCATGCCCTTCACCAGCTCCCATGTGTAAGGCGCCAGATCATAGCGGTAGTTCGACGTCACACCGTTGTGGCCCAGCGTATCAACAAGACCTTCGATCTTGTTCCAATCCAGCTTCAGGCCGGGGCATACGATCATACGGTTATACTTCACCACACGGCACCCATCGAGAATGACAGCGTTGTTTTCCGGCTCAAAGGCGGCAACCGCAACTTTGATCCAATGCACGCCTTGCGGGATCAACGACCCCATGGTGCGCGATGTCTGCTGCGGCTCGAAAATGCCACCGCCGACCATGGTCCAACCGGGCTGGTAGTAGTGGATATCAGCCGGATCGATGATCGCGATCTCAAGCCCCGGTTTGCGGGATTTCAGGCTGGCCGCAGCGGCAATGCCACCCGCACCCGCTCCGACGATTACGATGTCGTACTGCGCATCGCCCGTATCGGTCGGGGTCTTGCCGCCGTTCACGATACGCCGCACGACGCCGCCCATATCATAGCCCGCAGCCTTGGTTGCCGCGAAGATATCGGCAACGCTGCGCCGTGTTGCCTGAGACAGCGACCAAAGCGTGGCCGAGCGTGTCCCGCTGCGACAATAGGCGAGCACAGGACCGGGTAGTTTAGCCACTGCTTCATCAAAATCAGCCGCATCCTCATTGGATACTTTGCCCGAAACAATGGGCTGATAGGCCGTTTCGATGCCAATCTTCTTGGCCGCCTTTTCAATCTCGGCAAAAGTGGGCTGATCGGCCCCTTCACCATCAGGGCGGTTGCAGATGATGGCACGAAACCCTGCGTCCTTGATCGCCTGCATGTCCGATGCCGCAATCTGCGGAGTGACCGACAGATTGGCAGTCAGTGTTTTGATATCCATGAGAGTGCGTCTCCGTTCAGAATTTGTTGGCTGGAATTTTGAAATAGCGATGGCCGTCGTTTTCCGGTGCGGGCAACGCGCCACCGTTCAGGTTCACCTGCAAGGCCGCCAACATGCGCTGTGGCAGCGAAAGCGTTGCGTCCCGTTTTTCGCGCAGCGCGACATAGTCGGCTTTCGACGTGCCACCACCAATGTGGATATTGTCGGCCTTCTGCTCGCCCACCGTGCTTTCCCAGCTCGGTTCATCACGGGTTTTGGTGCCATAGTCATGGCCGATGAAAACACGGTGATCAGACGGATGTGCGAGAATGGCGTGAATACTGTCGTATAGCTCGCTTGCCGATCCACCGGGGAAGTCGCAACGCGATGTACCCGCGTCCGGCTGCATTAGCGTGTCGTGTGCAAAGATGGCATCGCCGACGACGTAGCTCACTGAACCCAAAGTGTGACCGGGTGACAGCATGACCGAGACATCGATATTACCAAGTTTGAAGGTATCGCCATCGGCAAACAGCCGGTCAAAGCGTGCATCAACATCAAAGGCGTTTGGAAGATTATAAAGGTCCCGCCAGAGCAACGCGATATCGCGCACCTTCTCTCCGATGCCGACTTGAACACCCGTTCGGGATTTGAGCCAGTCTGACGCCATCAGGTGATCGGCATGCGGATGGGTATCGAGAATCCACTCCAGCTCCAGCCCCTGCTCTTGCAGGTAATCCAACGCGTACTGGCCATATGTTTGATCCGTGGCAAACGACTTGGGATCGAACGCCTGAACGATGTCGATCAGCGCAGCTTTTTGCGTTTCGGGATCGACGCAGATGTATTGCGCACTTCCCGTCGCCGCATCGTAGAACCCGATCACTTCAGGGCTGCCTGTGCCAGTGGAGGATGAAGATTTCATTAGAATGTCGTTGGTCATCGTTGCCTCACTGGCTCAATGGAGTGTTCATTTGCATGGAACGCAGCGGTGCAATCACTCAACGCGAGTAAATGCACCGCCAGAGTTGTTCGGTTGAACGGTTACGCGCCTTCGCTTGGGGCGAACGATACAAGTTTCGCGCTATAGGCCTTTTCGCCAATCCGTTCGATCAGATCCAACTGGAGCTCGAGCCAGCCTTTGTGGCCCTCTTCATCAAGGGCTATGCGCTCGAACAAGCTACGCGATCCGACATCGCCTGCGTCATATGCCTGCCGTGCAGCGTCGAGGTAGAATTCAATTGCTTCCTCTTCATCTGCGAGGTCAGCTTCGAACACTTCGCGCAAATTTGTCGCGGCCTTGGGGGGCTTGGCGAATGCGATTTCGGGCGTTCCTTTGAGGAACAGAATGCGTTCAATGAACAAGTCCGAGTGGCCTAACTCCTCAGCCTGCTCCTCGCGCATTTTCTCCGCCATGACATTCAGCCCCCAGTCATCAAGGACATGGGCATGCAGCTGGTACTGATGTGATGCGCTCATCTCCATTTGAAGGGCTTTGTTCAGGTTCTCGATGGTCTTTGTATTGTTCATGTCTCTCTCCAACTTGGCTAGAATTGCATTCGCTCACAGCCCGTTGACGGGCACTTTGAGCATAGGGTTGCCGTCACTATCCGTGGGGACTTCGCCCGCGCGCATGTTCACCTGCAAAGACGGAATGATCAGCTTGGGCATGGCCAGCTGTGCGTCGCGCTCGGTGCGGAACTTGATGAAATCTTCGCGGGTCTTGTCGCCGCCCACGTGGATATTGTTGGCTTTCTGCTCTGCGACTGTGGTCTCCCACTCGATCGCGCGGCCGTTCGGGCCGTAGTCGTGGCACATGAACAGGCGGGTCTCATCGGGCAGAGACAGGACTTTCATGATGCTGTCGTAAAGCTCGCTTGCCGATCCACCAGGAAAGTCACACCGCGCAGAGCCGCCATCGGGCATGAACAAGGTATCACCTGCAAAGGCGGCATTGCCGATCACATGCACCATACACGCAGGCGTGTGGCCGGGGGTGTACATGGCAAAGCCTTGCATGTTGCCGATCTGGTAGGTGTCACCGTCCTTGAACAGCGCATCAAACTGCGATCCGTCACGCTGGAATTCGGTGCCTTCGTTGAAAACCTTTCCGAAGGTTTCCTGCACGACCATAATTTTTTCCCCGACGCCGATTTTGCCGCCCAGCTTTTGCTGGATATAAGGGGCAGCGCTCAGGTGGTCGGCGTGGACATGGGTCTCGATGATCCATTCCAGCTTGGCGCCCATCTCAGTGATACGCGCGATCATTGCGTCCGCATGATCATAGGTGATCCGCCCGGCAGCGTAGTCGATGTCCATCACACTATCGATGATGGCGCAGGCGTCGGATGTGGGGTCTTTGACGATATAGCTGATGGTGTTTGTAGCCTCGTCAAAGAAGGCTTCGACCTCGGGCTTAACGCTCATGTCTACGGGATAGTCTGTCATTTCGTTTCCTCCAGTTTGCGGATTCGCGGGCCGCAGGCTCAATGGCTCGTGCCGCGCTCCATCATCATGTCATGCACGGCGTCCATGCCGCGTTCGGTCATAGCCGTCACTTCGGCGGCGTGGGTGTGTAGGGCTGCGATAACCTCCGCGTCATCCGAGGTCTGGACGACGACCAAGCCGTCATCGGTAATATCGATGCTTGATGTGATTGCCGCACCGCGCAAAAAGAAGATATCAAGCGTGGGGCTTTGGATGATGATCTTGGGGTCATCCAACTGATCCACACGGTCGATCATGCCGATCGAGTGGCTAATCAAGGCCTCCCGCACTGCGGGATCAGTAGATCGGGTGATGGTCCTGATCCCGTCGGGCAGGTTTTCGACCTCACGTGTGATCGTCTCGAAACCTCTGAACAACACTGCGATCTCAGCACTTTCCTCGGCTGTTGCATTCTCTCCCCGCAAGCCCGGCATGTTGACCTCGTCATGCGCATGACCCGCACCGTGGCTATGTCCGCCACCGTGCTTGTGTTGCGCGAGTGTCACCGCTCCAGCGCTGGCAAGGCCAAGGGCCAGAACCATGGTCGCAACACGCTTGGGAGAGAGAAGATTTTTCATCGGGCTGCCTTCGCAGATCCAGCAGGAGACAAAAGCCGTCGCACGTAAAATCCTGCAACCACTGCCACAAGGAACAGGGCAACTTCCCAGCGGCCCGTGCCAAGCGCCGGAATAGCAGCACCCGGACAGAACCCTGCGATGCCCCAGCCGATGCCGAACAGCGCCGAGCCGCCGACCAACTTCATATCGATGTCAGTGCCCGTTGGCACCTGAAAGCATCCGCCAAACAAAGGCGCATCGCGCTTCCACGCCAACCGATAGCCAAAGAACGTAATGACCAGCGCGCCGCCCATAACAAAGGCAAGGCTCGGGTCCCATGTACCCGCGAGGTCAAAGAAGTTCAGAACCTTGGCAGGGTCCATCATGCCGGAAATCGCGATGCCAGTTCCAAAGACAAGGCCAGTGATCAATGCAAAAATAAGTTTCATGTCTTAGCCTCCAAACACATGGCGGATCAGGAATACGGTGATCGCGGCGGTCGCCATGAATGTTGGCACAGCAACCAGCGACCGGATTGATAGTCGTGACAGCCCGCAGACACCGTGGCCTGACGTACAACCAGACCCGAGGCTCGCGCCCAGACCCACGATAACACCGCCAATGACGATCATCGCAGGGCTCACAGGAATGGTGAGCGCGGGCATTGAACCCGTGATGGCAAACAGCAGCACAGGGCCAAGGATCATCCCGATCACAAGTGCCACCCGCCAGGACAGCTCTTCGCGATTCTCAAAGAATACGAGTCCGGACATAATGCCGGTCGCGCCAAATATCCGGCCCAAGCCAAGCATCAACAGAACGGCTCCAAGGCCGATCAGGGCCCCGCCACCAAGCGATTGAAACGGTGTGAATGCAGTCTCGAACATCATAGCTTGCATGTCCGAATGCCGAAGATGCGATACAGCGGGCAGAATTTCATGGCTGAAGTCCCGAGCATCACAAGGCCCGCAATTACCGAGATAACCGTCGCAGCTGTTCCGTTGAACATAGCCAACCCGCTTACAAACGGTGCGGCCAGTAGAACGATACCCAAAAGAGCGCGGAAGATGCGGTCAAGGGTGCCTAGATTCGTAGTCATGTCGCTGTCTCCTTTAAAAGATACACCATGAATAGCCCTTTTACGCGTAGGGTTCAGTGACTTTGTCACCAAACCGTCGGATTCATTTAGGCATTATGGTCCGCAAGGGTTTGAAGCTTGCTTCGGTCTTTGAGTGTCACGCTTCCACGCGCCTGCTCGATCCAGCCACGCCGCTGAAACTCCTGCAATTGGCGAGAGATCACTTCCCGCGCCGTGCCAAGTTCGACAGAGAGTTTTTGATGGGTCGTCGAAACTTTGTCAGCATCGCCAGAAAGCTTGATCAATTTGTCCGCAAGCCGCACATCGACCCGTTGAAAGGCGACCTCGTCGATCATCAGGAACAAATCCGTGATCCGCTTGGAAAAGGCTGCAAATACGAAATCCCGAAACGGCTTGGACCCAGCGACCAAATCGTCAAACACCTCGCGCGGCACAGCGGCCGCCTTCACGACCGATTCCGCGATGCCCTCTGCGGAATAGTCATCGTATGCCAAAAGGCAGGCCGTGGTCAGCACACAGCTTTGCCCCGCCTCGATCCGATAGAGGACGATTTGATGGCCCGTCTCCGAGACCTGCTGCACCCGAACGGTGCCATCCAATAGAAACAGCATGTTTTCCGGCGATCGACCCGGACCGAATACCATGGTGTCCTTCGGCACGCTGACGATCGTGCTGCGGTTCGTCAGGAGTTGCTTCGTGGGCAGGTCAAGCCGTGACAGCCCCGGAAATCGCTCGACCCAATCGGCATCAGCGTTCATGTTGTAGCCGTTTCTGATCGCGGAACCTCAAGCGGTGCGATGCGGTCCATCAGCTGCCCGCGATTGGCGGCAATATCTGCAATTGTAAGATCGTCCAGAACCGCCATGAAAGCTGCGGTTGCTTCCTGCATTTTACGGGACAGGATACAGACGCCTATCAAAGGACACGTATTCTTTTCAGGATTGAAACACTCGACCACATCCAGTGGTCCCTCCGTAATCCGGACAACCTCGCCCACGATGATCTCTTCTGGCGGACGGGCAAGACGGAAGCCCCCGTTACGGCCCCTAACAGTCTCAAGATATCCGGCTTTTCCCAATTCATGCACGATCTTCATAATGTGCGGCCGCGAAAGATTATGGATCTGCGCCACATCATCAATGCGCACAAGGTCGGGCGATTTAAGCGCAGCAAGCTGCAGCGAGCGCATCGCGTAGTTGGTATAGCTGGTCAGTTTCATAGGTGCATCCTGTTGTCGCATTAAAAGATACATTCAAACTATTGCTTTTGTAAAGACCCTGCGCTAGATCACCTCAAAGAACTATTTCAAATATAGGAAATAAATGATGACACTCAGAATCGGCGACACCGCCCCCGACTTTTCCGCAGATACAACAACTGGTCCGATTAACTTCCATGACTGGATCGGCGACGATTGGGCGTTCTTTTTCAGCCACCCCGCTGACTTTACGCCCGTTTGCACAACCGAAATGGGCCGGACATCGCAGCTGTCGGAGCAATTCACACAGCGCGGCGTGAAACCCATCGGCCTTTCCACCGATTCGGTAGAAGAGCACATCAAATGGATCGACGATGTAAACGACACCCAGAACACAGACCTGCGATTCCCTATTGTCGCGGATGCGGATCTGACCATCGCCAAGCAATACGACATGATCCACCCGAGCGAGAGCGAAACCGCTGCGGTGCGCTCAGTGTTCATCATTGATCCTGACAAGAAAATCCGCCTTACTATGACCTACCCGATGAGCGTCGGGCGCAACTTTGACGAAATTCTGCGCGTCGTGGATGCGTTGCAAACCGGCGACAAGCACAAGATCGCGACGCCCGCCGATTGGGTGCCAGGGCAGGAAGTCATTATTCCGCCATCGGTCTCTGACGCAGACGCAAAAATCGCTTTCCCGCAGGGATTTGAGACCCTTCGCCCTTACCTGCGCAAAGTAAAAATCTAAACCCTCCCAGCCCGATGGAGAACACTCATGTTTGATGGCTTCACAGCAGAGACATTGGCCCGAATACAATTTGCATTCACCGTGTCGTTCCACATTATCTTTCCTGCGTTCTCCATCGGTTTGGCAAGCTATCTTGCCGTCCTGAACGGGCTTTGGCTGCGCACCCGAGACGAAACTTATCTGACGCTTTTCAACTACTGGAAAAAAATATTTGCCGTAGCTTTCGGCATGGGCGTCGTGTCGGGCATCGTCATGTCGTACCAATTCGGCACCAACTGGTCGGTGTTCTCTGACAAGACAGGTCCGGTGCTTGGGCCGCTTATGGCCTACGAAGTCCTCTCCGCATTCTTTCTGGAGGCGGGGTTCCTTGGCATCATGCTCTTCGGGCGCGAGCGTGTCGGCGACAAGCTGCATATGTTTGCAACAGCCATGGTCGCCTTTGGCACGCTGATGTCCGCGACATGGATCCTGTCGGTAAACTCATGGATGCAGACCCCTGCGGGTTACAGCATCAATGAGTTGGGGCAATTCGTACCCGAGGACTGGTGGAAAATCGTCTTTAACCCCTCATTCCCCTACCGCCTCACGCATATGGTGCTCGCGGCCTACCTGACCACAGCTTTGGTCGTTGGCGGTGTGGGCGGTTTGCATCTTCTGCGCAACCGCGAGGACGCGCCCGCGCGGCGCATGTTCTCGATGGCGATGTGGATGCTTATCGTAGTGGCCCCGTTGCAGATCGCGGCAGGCGACTTTCACGGCATCAACACGTTGGAGCATCAACCCGCCAAAGTAATGGCGATGGAAGGCCACTATGACAGCCACCCTGATGGCGCACCGCTGATCCTGTTCGGTATTCCCAATGCGGAAGAAAAGCGGATCGATTACGCCGTCCAGATCCCCTACCTGTCCAGTATGATCCTCAAGCACCATTGGGATGCCCCGTTGGACGGCTTGGATACCATCCCCGACGACGAAGAGCCCCCCGTGGCGATCGTGTTCTGGAGCTTTCGCGTGATGGTAGGTCTCGGCTTTGCGATGCTCGGGCTCGGGGCATGGGCGGCATGGCGCCGCTTTCGCGGGTCGCTTTATGATACGCCTCTGTTGCACCGCGCCGCGATCGTGATGGGCCCGATGGGCTTTGTTGCAGTTCTCGCAGGCTGGATCACCACCGAGGTGGGCCGCCAGCCATTCACCGTCTACGGCGTACTGCGAACCTCCGACAGTCTGGCACCGGTTGCCGCCCCCGCTGTGGCCGCATCGCTGATCGCCTTCATCGTCGTCTATTTCTTCGTCTTCGGCGCTGGCACCGTGTACCTGCTGCGGATGATGAACAAGGCACCCGCGACGCCAAAGCTTGGCCTGCGCGACGGGCCGATCCGCACCGCTGGCATCACCCCGATCGCCCAAACCAACCCCGACGCCGTCGCAGGCGAATAGGAGCACAGCAATGTTTGAACTTTCCTTTATCTGGGCGGGCATCATCGCATTCGCCGTCCTGACCTACGTGATCCTCGACGGGTTCGATCTGGGCGTTGGCATCTTGTTTCCCCTTGCCGACGGGGAGCGGGAGAAGGCCACGATGATGAATTCCATCGCGCCCATCTGGGACGGCAACGAGACGTGGCTGGTTCTGGGCGGCGGCGGCTTGTTCGCGGTCTTTCCACTGGCTTACGCCGTCATCATGCCCGCGCTCTATATGCCGATCATCCTGATGCTGCTCGCGCTGATCTTTCGCGGCGTTGCCTTTGAGTACCGCTGGCGCACCAAGCACGGGAAATACATCTGGGATGCCGCGTTCTTTGGCGGGTCTATCGTCGCCGCCTTCATGCAAGGCATCGCACTTGGTGCATTGGTGCAGGGCATCGAAGTTGCGGACCGCGCCTACGCAGGGGGCTGGTGGGACTGGCTCAGCGTATTCTCGATTCTGACGGGCGTCGCAGTCGTTGTCGGCTACGCCCTCTTGGGCGCGACTTGGATCATCCTGAAAACCGAGAACGCCCTGCAACGCCGCATGCAAAACTATGCGTGGTATCTGGGTGCTGGCACTTTGGTCTTTATCGGCGCGGTTAGTATCCTGACCCCGTTCCAGGACCCCGAGTATTTTCAGCGCTGGCTGAACCTGCCCGGAAGCATCTTCAGCGTGATTATGCCCGGCGCGGTTCTCGCGGCTGCTTGGGCACTGTTTGCAGGTCTGAACGCGGGCAAAGATGCGCAGCCGTTCCTCGCAGCACTGAGCCTCTTTGTGCTGTGCTTCATCGGTATCGGGATCAGCTTTTATCCCAACATCATCCCCCCCAGCCTGAGCATCGCCGAGGCCGCAGCCCCTGATGAAAGCCTGCGCTTTGCGCTTGTTGGAACAGTCGTGCTGGTGCCGATGATCCTCGCCTACACCGCCTACGCATATTGGGTGTTTCGGGGGAAAATCGATCCCGAAGAGGGGTATCACTGATGACCTACGCAACAGTGCGAAAGCTTGGATGGTTCATCGCGATCTGGGTTGCGAGCGTCGCAGCTCTCGGGGTTGTCGCATATGCCATCCGGCTCGCCATCCACACCTGAAATTCCCAATGCAAACAAGGAGCAGAAAAATGCGCCTCTCGAAGCTTTTTACATCGGCGGCATTGTCGCTGGGCATGGCAACAGCAGCCCATGCCGAAGACCCTGCCAAGCTCATCACCATCCTGACCTCGGCAGAGCCACAAACACAGCTTATGGCCATGGTTTTGACAATGAACGCCAAGAACGCTGGCGCCGAGGCAGAGGTCCTGCTCTGCGGCCCAGCAGGCGACATTGCGCTTGCCGATGCACCCGCGTCCGCAACAACAGGTCAGCCCCCAAGGATGCCAGCCCGCAGGGTTTGATGAAGATGCTCATGGCAAAGAAAGACCTCAAGGTTCAGGTCTGCGCCATCTACCTGCCCGGCAAAGGGATGGACGCCTCGGTGTTG
This sequence comes from uncultured Sulfitobacter sp., assembly GCA_913060815.1. Taxonomy (GTDB): domain Bacteria; phylum Pseudomonadota; class Alphaproteobacteria; order Rhodobacterales; family Rhodobacteraceae; genus Sulfitobacter. Next base: position 53,207 of record CAJXSZ010000009.1, read on the forward strand.
CTTGACGGTGTAACTGCCGCCGCACCGGACGCCATGGGCGCAGCAATCGTCGACGCAAACACCACCGTAATGAGCTTTTGACAATCCGAACCGCTCCGCAGGGTGACAATTCCCAGCGGAGCGGTTCCTCGAATTGGCATACTTTGCCGATCCGACATCCTTGCAGTTTCCCGCCTCCGCGTGCAGCATCCCTAAGACCAGCCTGAGCAATAGGTCTGGCATTTTGCACAATGCTCCAAAGCCTGAAACACCAAGAGAACTGATTGATATGAGCGCCGAAATTCAGCGTAACAAACAGCAGGCCGTGGTTCGCGGTTTCATGCTGCGATGCCCGTCTTGCGGCGTTGGAAAGACACTGCACAGATACCTTAAGGTGAAGGACTGCTGTGACCATTGCGGCTTGGAACTGCATCATGCCAGCGTTGACGATGGCCCTGCATATTTCACACTGATGGTCGTTGTGGCGGTCATCTTCCCCTTATTTGCGATCATCTATGCAAATTTTGACCCGAACCCGCTCGTTGTGGCGATCTCAATGATGGCGCTGGCCACAGCCCTTGCGCTTTTTCTTCTACCGCGTGTGAAGGGCGTGTTCATCGGATTGCAGTGGGCTTCGCGACTTCACGGCTTTTGAAACGCCTTCGCCCAAGTTCCGGTAATGAGGAAGGCGTTGTCAGACCCACAGATAAACGTCAGTGTTGGCGTCCTCCGCACGGAAGACGATATAAATCCTTCCTCCAAGCCAATTCGCGCCCTTCACATCCGTCATGTCTCTAGCGTAGCTTTATCTGACCAATCCTGAAAGAGAGCGTCCCGATGATCACCCTCCAATTCCTTCTCACGGCCCTCGTGGTCGTGATCGCTCCGGGCACAGGGGTGATCTACACGCTGGCGCTGGGCCTGGGCCAAGGTCGACGCGCCGCACTTTGGGCCGCGCTCGGTTGCACTTTCGGGATCGTGCCGCATCTGGCGGCAGCAACACTGGGTCTGGCCGCGATCCTGCACACCTCCGCCGTGCTGTTTACAGTGATGAAATGGGCAGGCGTTGCTTATCTGCTCTACATCGCGTGGCAGACCCTCAAAGACGGCGGCGCGCTTAGCGTGGACGCCACCCGCAGCGCTCAATCGGGCTGGCAAATTGCACGGCGCGGGGCGCTCATCAACATCCTCAACCCCAAACTCTCGATCTTCTTTCTGGCCCTGCTGCCCCCATTCCTGTCAGGCACAGCCGCCACAGCCACAATCGAGATGGCCCTGCTGGGCGCAGTCTTCATGGCCATGACATTTGCCGTCTTCATCCTTTACGGCACTTTCGCTGCTGCCGCCCGCCATTGGCTGCTGGGCTCTGAGCGCGCCATGAAATGGCTCAGCCGCTCCTTCGCCACCATCTTCGCCGCCCTCGCGGGTCGCTTGGCACTGGAGCGCGCCTGATGCCTCACATCCCCCGCTCACCGCTGATCCTCGGCCTCGCAGGTCTGCTGCCCTTCCTCTGGGGCGCGGCCGCCACCATGTCGCCTGACCTCAACCAATGGATCATGTCCGCGCTACACCCGCGCATGACCGCACCGCACGTACAACTGTTCTATGGTGCAATCATCCTGTCGTTCATGTCGGGCGTGCTCTGGGGTTTCGCCACCAAAGCCGACGGCTCCCGCGAAACCCTCGGCTACATCCTATCGGTACTCCCCGCGCTCTGGGCTTTCTTCACTACGGGCGGCGGCCCCACGTCGGCGGCCCTCAATCTGATGATCGGCTTCGCGGCGCTGCTGATCCTCGACATGACCTTTGCCCGCTGGGGTCTGGCACCCCCATGGTGGATGCCCCTGCGCCTGCTGCTGACAGGGATCGTCCTGATCTGCCTTGCTGTCACGGCATTTGCATGAGCGATCCCGACACACTCAAGGTCTACGCTACCCAAGCCGCCGACTACGCCGCTTTTTCCAGCGATCACCTCTCCCGTGACCCGCTGCTCACCGCATTTATCGCGGCACTGCCCGCAGGCGGCCATGCCCTCGATCTAGGCTGCGGGCCGGGTGCTGCGGCCGCCGTTATGGCAGGCGCGGGCCTGCACGTCCACGCCACCGATGCCGTGGCGGAAATGATCGCGCTGGTCCCCGCACACCCACACATCCGCGCCGAAGTGCATACCTTTGACCAGATCAGTGGCACGGACCTCTACGACGGTATCTGGGCTAACTACAGCCTCCTGCATGCCCCGCGCGAACAGCTGCCCACTATCCTGCGCGCCCTGCATACCGCCCTCAAATCAGGCGGCCAGCTCCACATCGCCATGAAACTCGGCGACACTACCGATCGCGACAGCATCGGCCGCCAGTACACCTATGTGACCGAGGCCGAACTGCGCAGCCTGCTTACTGCCGCAGGCTTCACGCCCACCAAAAAGCACGAAGGACGCGACAAAGGGCTGGACGGCACCTATGCCGATTGGATAGCACTCGCCGCATATGGCTAGACTCTTCGCATACACAGACGGCGCCTGTTCAGGCAATCCCGGCCCCGGTGGCTGGGGCGCACTCATGCAAGCAATGGATGGCGATACTGTCGTCAAAGAGCGTGAGCTTAAAGGCGGTGAGGCCAATACCACGAACAACCGCATGGAACTGCTGGCGGCGATCCACGCGCTTGAAGCACTCGAGCGCGACACAGAGATCACACTGGTCACAGACAGCAACTACGTCAAAAACGGTATCACAGGCTGGATCTTTGGCTGGAAGAAAAACGGCTGGAAAAACGCCGCGAAAAAGCCCGTCAAAAACGCCGAGCTGTGGCAGCGTCTGGATGCCGCGAACGCCCGCCACCGCGTCACATGGGAATGGGTAAAGGGCCACGCAGGCCACCCCGAGAACGAACGCGCAGATGCGCTGGCCCGCGCTGGCATGGCCCCGTTCAAACCCAAATGAAACAGATCGCCTGCCCCGTGGCCCTGCACCCTGATGGGGCCACCCGCCGTATCGCGGTATACCAAGACCCCACAGGTGGCCTGAAGCTCGCCCACACGATCACCCCCTCCCCCCAAGACGCCGCAGGCAAGGCCGCCCGCCTCCTCTTTGCCATGAGCGCGCTTGAAACCCGCGCGGCTCTTCCCATCGGCACGTTGGCGACCAGTAGCCAGATGTGGCACTTCGCCCTCTGCCGCATTGTGCCGCCTGTGCGGGAGCAATGGAAGCACCTGCACGCTGATGCAGGCACACTCCTACACTGGACATGGATGCCCCTTGGTGCACCACTCGCAGGGCTAGGCCCCGCAGACACAAGCGCACTTGCGTGGATCAGGTCCACCTTATGAGCCTCATCGATTTCCTCGACTACGCCTCCGTCATCGTCTTTGCGATCACGGGTGCGCTGGTGGCCAGCCGCGCCCAGCTTGATCTGGTGGGCTTTGCCTTCATCGCCTGCCTGACTGCGGTGGGCGGCGGCACCATCCGCGACATCCTGCTGGACCGAAATCCCATCTTCTGGATCGCCCAACCCGCATATCTTGCCGCCGCCGCAAGTGCTGCCCTCATCATCTTCTTTACCGCCCACCTGCTCCAATCCCGCCTACGCACCATCATCTGGCTCGATAGCCTCGCCCTCGCCGTGGCTGTGGCCGCAGGTACTGGCGTCGCAATCAGCCTCGAGCAAGGTCCCACAATCACCGTGCTCATGGGTATCGTCACGGGCTGCATGGGAGGTCTGATGCGCGACGTGGTCGTGGGTGATGTTCCGGTGGTCCTGAAACAGGGTGAGCTTTACGTCACTGCCGCCTTCGCAGGGGCCGCGACAACCGTGCTGCTCAACAGCTACTTTCCCGATATCCCGTACAGCCTGCTCATAGGTGCAGCTATCACGTGGACGCTGCGCGCTGGATCTATCTACTTCGGCTGGCATCTGCCCGTCTACAAAAGCACCCCGCCAAAATCCTGAGCCTGTTTCTTTTGGTCAAAAATATCCCGGGGGAATTGGCCAAAGGCCAAGGGGGCAGCGCCCCTATTCCATCACTTGCGCCAATGAAACGGCACAATGATCAATGCGCCAATCGACGACACAATCGCGTTCACTCCCGGCGAGGCAAACCCGAACCCGAACATCAACCGCACGAAATAGAACACGAACGCGCCACCGATGCAGATAATGATCGACTGTAGAATCCCGTTGTGCGTGAATTCGGTCTTCTCGGCGAGGTAGCCAACGATCCCCGCAATCACAACTGTGCCAATCATCGTGGGAAACATTGCGCTCTATCCTTTGCCTAGGTCTGTACCAACTGCAATCTGCATGCCGCGCTGGAACACGTCCACATCCTGCGCGCCCTTGCCCGCCTTTTGCAAGCGCGTCAGCGCCACAGCACCCTGCCCGCACGCGACATGCAACTGATTATCCAGCACCATACCCGATGGCCCTGAACCATCTATAACGTGCGATCCCAGTACCTTGATGCGCACCCCGTCCAATTCAAACCACGCTCCCGGAAAGGGCGACAGACCACGGATCAGACGGTCGACCTCAGCTGCAGAACAGCTCCAGTCGATCCGCGCTTCGGCCTTGTCGATCTTCTCGGCATAGATCACGCCGTCTTCGGGCTGCATCTGCGGCTCCAGATCATCCAGCCCGCCCAGCGCTTCCACAATGAGCCGCGCACCCATGTCCGCCAGCCGGTCATGCAATTGCGCCGTGGTCTCTTGTGTCCCGATATCCAGTGTATCGCGCAGCAGCACAGGGCCGGTATCCAGTCCGGCCTCCATCTGCATGATGCACACACCCGTCTGCGCATCCCCCGCCATGATCGCGCGGTGAATGGGTGCTGCCCCGCGCCAGCGCGGAAGCAGGCTCGCATGAATGTTCAAACACCCCCGCGCAGGTGCGTCCAATATTGCCTGCGGCAGGATCAGCCCGTAAGCCACCACAACCGCAACATCGGCCTCCAGCGCAGCAAAGTCAGCCTGTGCCTCGACCGACCTGAGCGATACAGGTGTCCGCACTTCTAACCCCAATGCCTCGGCGCGTGCGTGCACAGGCGACGGGCGGTCCTTTTTGCCCCGTCCCGCAGGTCTGGGCGGCTGGGAGTAGACGGCGGCAATCTCGTGACCCGCTTCCACCAATGCGTCCAGAACCCCCACCGAGAAGTCTGGCGTGCCCATAAATACAATGCGCATCAGTTCACCCGTTCATCTTGCGTGCACGCTTGATGAGCATGTCGCGCTTTACCTTGCTCAGGCGGTCAAAATACATCTTGCCGTCCAAGTGGTCGATCTGGTGCTGCACACTGGTGGCGTCCAACCCGACAAAGTCACGCTCGATGATGCTGCCCGTCTCGTCGAGGTAGCGCACCCGAACGCCGCGCGGACGCGATACTTTCGCCGAGACACCCGACAAACAGGGCGAGGCTTCCTCGTGCACATTCATAATGGCCGAGGCGTCAATGATTTCGGGGTTGGCCAGCCTGATCCGCTTGTCGCGCGCCTCGGACGTGTCCACTACGGCAAGCCGCTGCATCACGCCGATCTGTGGCGCGCCAAGACCCACACCCGGCATGGCGTCCATCGTCTCGATCATGTCGTCCCAGATGGCGCGTGTCTCGTCGCTCACTTCTGTGACTTCTTCGCACTTGGTCCGCAACCGCTTGTCAGGCCAGCTCAATATCTTGCGCACACTCATGCCGCATACTCCGCTTCCAATGCCGCACGGGCGTCCGCATCCAGATGATCGAAAGTCACCACCCCGTCGAGGTGGTCCAACTCATGCTGCACACATGCCGCGGCAAACCCGTTGAAACTCTGCACATACCGCCCGCCATTCAATCCTGTCCACACCATCTGGACCTGCGCTGGGCGCGAAATCTCGGCGCTCACACCCGGAATGCTCAGGCAGCCTTCCGCGTTACTCGCCCGCTCCTCGCTCACTTCCATCAGCATCGGGTTGATACAGACGATCGGATCGGGCTTGCCCTCTTTCCAGCCTGTGTCCATCACAAAAATCCGAACCATCGCGCCGACCTGCGGCCCCGCCAATCCGCGACCGGGCGCGTCGTACATGGTCTCCAGCATATCCGCCGCCAGCGCTTCAATCTCGGGCGTGATCGCCTCGACTGGCGCACAAATCTCGGTCAATCGCGCATCGGGCCACTGAACAATCGGCAGCACGCTCATCCGCGGGCCAGCTCGCGCTTGAATTTAACCATCTTGCGCGTCAGCATCTGCCGCTTGAGCGGTTTGAGGTAGTCGATGAAGAGCTTGCCATCGAGGTGGTCAATCTCGTGCTGCACACAAGTGGCCCACAAACCGTCCATCGCCTCCCGCTGCTCGTTGCCATCACGGTCGATCCACGTGACTTCGACTTCAGCAGGGCGCGTCACATCGGCAAACTGCTCGGGCAGGCTCAGACAGCCTTCCTCATAGGTGTTCAGCTCCTCGGAGCTCGCCACGATCTGCGGGTTGAACATCACCAGCGGGCGCGGCTTCTCACCTTGCTCCTTGACGCAATCAAGCACGACAAGACGGCTCAGCACACCCACCTGCGGTGCGGCCAGCCCAACACCGGGCGCGTCATACATCGTCGCCAGCATGTCATCGGCCAGCGTGCGCAGATCATCGGTGATGTCCTCCACAGCGGCACAGGTTTTCTTGAGGCGCGGATCGGGGTGATAAAGAATAGGGCGTTTCATGCAAAACCATGTAGGCCATGGCCCCCTCTGCCGCAAGCAGGGCTTGCACATAAGTCTGGCACAGATACCTTGGCGCCAAACCCAGCAGGAGAGACAGTATGAGCTTTGACACCCCCATTGAACGCCGCGGCACCCATTGTGTGAAATGGGACGGGATGGAGAGCATTTACGGCGTCCCCGCCGATACAGGCATCTCCATGTGGGTCGCGGATATGGATTTCGCCGCCGCCCCCGTAATCCAGCAGGCCGTGCAGAATATGGTCGATCACGGCGTATATGGCTACTTCGGCGACGACAGCAAATACCGCGCGGCGATCCAGTGGTGGATGAAAGAGCGCCACGGTTGGGACCTTGATCCCGCGCACATCTTCACCACCCATGGCCTTGTGAACGGCACGGCCATGTGCGTCGATGCCTTCACCGAGAAAGGTGACGGCGTGGTCCTCTTCACCCCCGTTTATCACGCCTTTGCCAAAGTCATTAAGGCGGCCGAGCGTGAGGTGGTCGAGTGTCAGATGGTCCGACGCGATGGCCGCTACCACATGGATTTCGACGCCTATGACGCGCAGATGACAGGCAATGAAAAAATGGTCATGCTCTGCTCGCCGCACAATCCGGGTGGCACCGTCTGGACGGTAGAAGAACTCGAGCAAGTCGCCGCCTTCGCCAAGCGTCACGATCTGATCCTTGTTTCCGACGAGATTCACCATGATCTGGTGATGCCAGGCCATAAACACACCGTCATGGCCAATATCGAGGGCGTCTCCGACCGCCTCGTTATGATGACCGCCACGACCAAGACGTTCAACATCGCTGGGTCACACTCTGGCAACGTCATCATCGCCGATCCCGTCCTGCGCGAGAAATTCGCCGCACGGATGGCAGCACTTGGTCTCTCGCCCAACAGCTTTGGTCTCTTTATGGCTACCGCCGCCTACTCTCCCGAAGGGGCCAAATGGGTGGACGAGATGGTGGAATACCTCGACGGCAACCGCCGCCTCTTTGATGAAGCGGTGAACGCTATCCCAGGTCTCAAATCCATGCCTCTGGCCGCAACATACCTCGCATGGGTCGACTTCGAAGATACAGGTATGAGCCGCGAGGAATTCACCAAACGAGTCGAGCAGGGTGCAGCCATCGCCGCCAATCACGGCCCGACTTTTGGTTCAGGCGGTGAGACATTCCTGCGTTTCAACATCGCCACACCCCGTGCACGGGTTGAGGAAGCCTGCGAACGGCTGGCTGAGGCCTTCAAAGACCTGCAATAACAAGGAAGGGCGCTCTGGATCAGGGCGCCCTCTTCACTCCGCGGATGAGAAATCCTCAGCGCGGCGCAGCTGCCTGCGCTTCTGTTTCGTGCTCTGTTACCACAGCATATTTCACCGCAGCCGAGCGTTTGATCGTGAAGATATGTTCGCCCTTCTCACTCTCACAGCGGGTGATCAGACATTGGTGCAGGTGATCGGCCCCGTCATAAAGGTCTACTACGCCTTCCAACACGGGCACATCCACACCAGCAACCGCAAACCCCGATGCCCAACTGCGCAAGACGGGATAATAGACGCCCGCGGCCTTCACACACAGGTTGGATGCGCGCTCAGGATGGCGCATCCGCGGCTTGGCCAGTCCTGCCTCGAACCCTTTGGGCAAAAATACGTCCATGATTCTTCTCCCGTTGCTTGAAATAAGAGTTGTACTGAAAGTTATCTAAAGCAACCAATATTTGAAATTTTGTTTCGTCTGTGTATTTCTGCACGCCTCCTGCGCGCGCAGCTCCCTTAGACTCCTAAACCCCGAAGGTTACATGTTTATGAAAGTTTGAAAGAGGAGACGGACATGGGATTGCTGATCGACGGCGAATGGCACGACAAATGGTACGACACCAAAGAAACAGGCGGCGCGTTCAAGCGCTCTGAGGCTGGGTTTCGCAACTGGATCACGATCGACGGCAGCGCAGGCCCCAGCGGCGAGGGCGGCTTCAAAGCGGAGGCTGGTCGCTACCACCTCTACATCAGCCACGCGTGCCCCTGGGCACACCGCACCATGATCTTCCGTACGCTCAAAGGGCTCGAAGACATGATCGACGTCTCTGTTGTGCACCCCGACATGCTCGGTGATGGCTGGACGTTCGGCTCGGATTTTGAGGGAGCCACAGGGGACCGCCAGTTCGACCTTCCCTTCGCGCGCAACATCTACACCCGCGCTGTACCAGATTTCACAGGGCGCGTGACCGTGCCGATCCTGTGGGACAAAGAACGCGGCACCATTGTCTCCAACGAATCGTCCGAGATCATTCGCATGTTCAATAGCGCCTTCAATGATCTCACTGGCAACACCGATGACTACTGGCCCGAAGCGCTGCGCGACCAGATCGAGGAGATCAACACCCGCATCTACGACACGCTGAATAACGGCGTTTACAAATCAGGCTTCGCAACCACGCAAGAGGCCTATGACGCAGCAGTGCATCCCCTTTTTGAAACGCTTGACTGGATCGAGGAAATCCTGTCGCGCAACCGCTACCTGACGGGCGATACATTGACCGAGGCGGACTGGCGGATGTTCACTACCATCGTGCGCTTTGATCTGGTCTATCACCAGCATTTCAAATGCAACCGTGCGCGGATCGTGGATTACCCCAATCTATGGGGCCATACGCGTGAGCTGTTCCAGATGGACGGCATCGCGCAGACAGTGAATTTTGACCATATCGTGCGCCACTATCACTATAGCCACGAGACGATTAACCCCAACCGCATCATCCCGATCAATCCAAAACCTGACTGGCAGGCGCCCCACGAAAGGGGCTAGCTGGCCTCACGCTCCGCACCGTAATGCGCCACCATCGCCGCCAGATCTTCTGGCGGCGTACCGCTTTGAACAAAGGCCCGCGCATTGGCCGAATGGGCGAAAATGGAGCCGTCCGAGAAAAAGGTGGTATTGGTCACGAAAATCACCCGCGCTGAAGGGTGCCGATAATTGGCATAATCCGAGATAGCGAGCGCCGATCCGTCCTCGATCACCAGATCAAGAATGATGATATCCACTTCTGTCTCGCTCAAGTATTCAATCGCATCTGTCTGACCTCTAGCACTTTTGACCTGCATTCCCTGACGCACCAGATGCCGCTCCCAGACCGTGGCCAATTCGGCAACGCTCTCGACAATCAGAACACGTGTTGTATCGGGTGCCGACATAGAAAAAGAGGCCTTTCCACCGGAACAGAGGCAATCGCTGAACAATAAAACTAGATATGCCACACTAGTGTCAGTAAAATCATACAGTGGCTAGCACCAACTTGGCACTTCACAGTTTCGGCACCCTGAAAACAGGCTGATTTCAGCCGTCACAACAGCAAAGCACCAAATTTTGACCACAAAAACACGAGATCATGGCGGCGGTCTGGACGCCGCAGCACGCCAATTCGGCGGTGCGCGTGCTGAATGGATTGATCTTTCCACGGGTATTAATCCCGTAGCTTACCCCATTGGCGCGATTGAAACTGATGCATGGACAGCCCTGCCAGACCACGCGGCGCAAACTGCACTCACCGATGCAGCGCGTCAATTCTGGGACGTCCCGCCGCAGGCTGCACTCCTCGCCACCCCTGGTGCATCTGCGCCGATTGCGATGATTCCCCGCTTGCGCGAGACAGGCCGCGTCCACATTGCTTCCCCCACCTATAACGAACACGCTGCCGCATTTACCGCTGCGGGCTGGACTGCCACGGCGACACGACAAGACGCGGATGCCCAAGTCATCGTGCATCCCAACAACCCCGACGGCCGCCTGTTCACAGCAACCGATCTCACCGCTCCCCTGCGCATCATCGACGAGAGCTTTTGTGACGTGACCCCCGCTGCCTCACTGATCCCGCAAGCCGCAACCGACGGCACGCTTGTTCTCAAGAGCTTTGGAAAATTCTGGGGACTGGCGGGGCTGCGCCTTGGATTCGTGGTGGGCGATCCCGATCTCGTGGCGGAGCTGGCACAGATGCTGGGTCCATGGCCCGTGGCTGGCCCCGCTTTGCGCATCGGAGCTACGGCCCTGAACGATCCCGATTGGGCCTCTGAAACCCGCGAGCGCCTGACGGCGGACAGCGCACGCCTCGATACGCTCTTGCAAGGCGCAGGCGCAGCGACTGTCGGCGGCACAACGCTCTTCCGTCTTTATGAGGTCGAGGATGCGGCCCGCTGGCAAACGCATCTTGCCCGCCACCACATCTGGAGCCGCGTGTTCCCTTACAACGCCCGCTGGTTGCGCTTGGGCCTACCTGCGCCGCACCAATGGCCCCGCCTTGAGGCAGCACTCGAATGAATACAGCTGCTATCCTTGTGATTGCCCTTCTTCTGGATGCGACCTTTGGAGAACCGAAATGGCTTTGGGACCGCCTGCCCCATCCCGCCGTTCTCATGGGCCGCACAGTTGGGGCCTTGGACCGCCGCCTCAACCAAGGGTTCATGGGTATCCTGCGAGGCCTGCTCGCGGTCGCCACCCTGATGGGTGGTGCATACCTCATCGGCTATGTGCTTTCCCTCTTGGGCCCTATCGTTGAGTTCATCCTCGCTGCGATCCTGCTGGCCCAGCGCTCGCTTGTGCAACACGTTGCCGCCGTGGCCGATGGCCTGCGCACCTCACTTGAGGATGGCCGCAACGCAGTTGCCATGATCGTGAGCCGCGACACCTCCGCAATGGATCAATCCGCTGCGACCCGCTCCGCGATTGAGAGTGCGGCCGAAAACATGTCCGATGGCGTCATCGCCCCCGCCTTCTGGTTCCTTGTCGGCGGCTTGCCCGCGCTGATGGTCTATAAAATCGTCAACACCGCCGACAGCATGATCGGCTACCGCACGCCGAAATACGAGCAGTTCGGCAAAGCTGCCGCCCTCATGGACGATGCCCTCAATCTTATTCCCTCCCGACTAACCTGCTTGCTCATCGCTGTGCCCGCAGGCGTGCTGGGCCAGTGGCGCGAGATTGGCACGGAGGCCCGCCAGCACCGCTCCCCCAATGCAGGCTGGCCCGAGGCGGCCATGGCCCGCGCAATTGGTGTGGCTTTGGCAGGTCCGCGCGCCTATGATGGCCGAATGCAGGATTTTCCGTGGGTCGGCGGCGCGGGTAAGCGCCACGCAGGCCCTACGGATATTGATGCGGCTCTGGGCAAGCTTTGGCAGGCATGGGGCATATTTCTGGGGCTGACGGTTGTGCTGGCCCTGTTCGGATATTGAAACGATCAAAGGTTGCTCATGCGCTCTACACTTTTCGCCGCTCTGATGGCCCTCGCCCCTGTTTCTGCTCTGGCCGCGAGCTGCGGCGGTGGCTTTAATGCCTTCAAACAGGGCCTGATCGCTGAAGCACCCAGACACGGTGTCTCAAAGGACGTCGCGACCAAATTCCTCGCTGGCGTGCGCGCCGATCCGGCAGTCCTGCGCGCAGACCGCTCACAAGGGGTGTTCCAACGCCCCTTCGTGGACTTCTCCCGCCGCCTGATCTCGAACGATCGCATCAACCGTGGCCGCGCCAACGGCAAGAAATACAATTCCATCTTCAACCGGATCGAACAGCGCTACGGCGTGGACCGTGGCGTGCTGCTGGCCTTCTGGGCGTTCGAGACGGACTACGGCGCGATCCAAGGCGACTTCAACACCGCCAATGCGCTGGTGACGCTGGCCCATGACTGCCGCCGCCCACAGCTCTTTCGACCGCAAATCTTCGCTGCGATGGAGCTGTACCAACGCGGCGATATGGACCCTGCGCGGACCACGGGTGCGTGGGCAGGTGAGATCGGCATGGTGCAAATGCTGCCCCGCGACATCATCGAGAACGGCACGGACGGCGATGGCGATGGCCACGTCTATCTCAAAACCTCCGCCCCTGATGCGCTCATGTCAGGCGGCAAAATGCTAAAATCGCTGGGCTGGCGCAAGGGTCAGCCTTGGATTGATGAAGTCACCGTCCCCGCCAATTTCGACTGGTCGCTGAGCGGTCTGGAAACAACCAAACGCGCCTCCGAATGGGCAAAGCTGGGGATTAAGCCACGCGATGGTAGGCTCGCCAATCTGCCGGCCTCCCTGATCCTGCCCCAAGGGCGCAAAGGACCAGCCTTCCTCGCCTACCCTAACTTCAACGTCTATTTCGAATGGAACCAGAGCTTTACCTACGTGCTCACCGCCGCCTATTTCGCGACCCGTCTGAACGGCGCACAGGTCTTTAATGCAGGCAATCCTGAAAAAGGTCTCAGCGGCAACCAGATGAAGCGTTTGCAACGCGCGCTGCAAAAACGCGGCTATAACGTTGGCAAGGTCGATGGCATCCTCGGTGCCAATACCCGCAAAGCGGTACAGCGCGAACAAGCGCGCCTTGGTGTTCCCGCCGATGCATGGCCTACACCCGCACTGCTCTCGAAACTCGAAGGACGCCAGCCATGAGCCTGAAACTCTCTGCCGCGACGATGGTCGCCAACGCGCGTGCCCGCATCGAAGAGATCGAGACACCAGACGCCATTGCCATGGTGAATGACCCCTCGGTGCAAATCGTGGACCTGCGCGACCCGCGCGAACGCGAGCGCACAGGCTTTATCCCGGGTTCTTTCCACTGTCCGCGTGGCATGCTCGAATTCTGGGTCGATCCCGACAGCCCCTATTTCAAGGATGTCTTTGCGCAGGATAAAAAGTTCGTCTTCCACTGCGCCTCTGGCTGGCGCTCTGCCATCTCGGTCGCAACGCTCCAGGACATGGGCTTTGACGCGGCGCACATCAAAGAGGGATTTAGCACGTGGGAGAAAGCAGGCGGCCCTGTGGAACAGGTGAAGCCTAAGGCCTGATCGCAAACCGCTGGCCATCTTCGGTCAGCATCACCAGCCGCCCGTGGCTGCGCACAAAACGGTCACAGCGGCTGCGCCCGTTGCGGTAGGCGATGCAAATCTCGTCCTCGCCCACCGTAAACTGGCCAAACGCCGTGCCGCCATTGTCGGGATAGGTATAGCTATAGGCGCCGCCCACCGAATAATGCGACACACCGCCTTCATAGAACTCCAGTGTACGCCCCGCCGTCATCTCGGTCAGCTCGGCACGGCTCAGCACCGTGTCCCCGCTCAAAGCGGCAAAATCATCGGCCCAAACGGCCACAGGCCAGATCATCAAAAGAAATAGAATACGCATGCGGCCACGCTAGGCTGCAAAACACGCCCGCGCCAGACACAATTATGCGACCATCTGGCTCGCCTTCTTGAGATCGACCGAAACAAGCTGGCTCACGCCCTGCTCTGCCATCGTCACACCGAACAGACGGTCCATCCGCGCCATCGTCACCGCGTGGTGCGTGATGATGAGGAACCGCGTGTCCGTCTGGCGGCACATCTCGTCCAGCAGATCGCAGAAGCGCGTCACGTTGGCATCATCCAGCGGGGCGTCCACCTCATCCAGCACGCAGATCGGCGCAGGATTTGCGAGGAACACGGCAAAAATCAGCGCCATCGCGGTCAGCGTCTGCTCGCCACCCGACAGCAGGCTCAGGGTGCTCAACTTCTTGCCCGGTGGTTGGCACATAATCTCCAGCCCCGCCTCCAGCGGGTCGTCGGATTCGACCATCACAAGGTTCGCCTCACCACCGCCAAACAGATGTGTGAAAAGCGTACTGAAGTTGGCATTCACCTGCTCGAAGGCCGTCAGCAAACGCTCGCGCCCTTCCTTGTTGAGACTGGCAATGCCAGAGCGCAACGTCTTGATCGCCTCTTCCAGATCGCTCTTCTCTGTGACCAACGTGTCGTGCTCTTCTTGCACCTCCTTCGCGTCTTCTTCGGCGCGCAGATTGACCGCACCCAGCGCATCGCGCTGTCGCTTGAGACGGTTTACATCGGCCTCCAGCACATCCGCCGCAGGCATCTGGTCGGGATTCACATCCAGCTGGGTAAGCAACTGGTTCGGGGTAAGCTGCTGATCCTCTGCAATCCGTTCGGCGGCCGCGGCGACAGTCTCCTTTGCTGCATCACTGCGCGCCTCGGACCGCGCCCGCGCCTCCCGCGCCTCGGAGGCCGCGCGCTCTGCCTCACGCTCTGCCAATGTGGCATCCCGCAACGTGCCTTCGGCAGTGGTGAGCTTGTCTATCGCCTCCGCACGGCGCGCCTCGGACTTGGTGATTTCACCGCTCAGTTCATCGCGTTTTGCGGCGATTTCGGCAGGGGCCGCACCCGCTTCCTTTAGCTCCGCTTCGGAGGCCGTCTTGCGTTCCACTAGCTCTGCGCTGCGCTTTTCTGCGGTCTCCAGACGGTGCCGCCAGCCGCTCAGCTCCTTGGTCACCTCTTGCGCGCGCTTCAACCGGGCGTCGCCTTCGCGGCGCAGCTCGTCATGGTTGGAGCGGCGTGACATCATCGTGATCCGCGCGGCCTCGACCGTCATGCGCAGGTCTTCCACAGCCGCACGCGCATCGCCCAAATCCCCAAGATCAGCCAAGGCGCGCTCCGCCTCCAGCACACGGGCGCGCGCGCCCATCGCCTCTTCCTCATGGCGCGTCACGGCAAGGCCAAGGCTCTCCAGACGCCCCGCCGCGAGGTTGCGGTCCGCCTCGACACGGCTCAGCGCACGGCCCGCATCAGCGACCATACGGTCGGCATCGCGGCGCGCTTCGCGGGCGCGTTTGTCAGCATCGGCCTGTGCGGCCAGTTGCGCAGTAAGCGCATCATGCGCGGCGCGCGCGCCCTCGGCACGCTGGCTCGCTTGCTCCAACCCCTGCTTAAGCACTTCAAGACGGTTAAGCTGCTGCAATCGCAACGCCGCCGCCGAAGGCGCATCCTCGGCCCATGCACGAAACCCGTCCCAGCGCCACAAATCCCCCTCCAGCGAAACAAGCCGCTGACCAGGCCGCAACGCCGCTTGCAAACGCGGCCCCTCGTCTGCATCGACCAGCCCGATCTGGCCCATGCGGCGGTCCAGCACATCAGGGCAGGAGACATGATTGGTGAGCGGCGTAACACCCTCGGGCAACGCCTGAGGCTGCGCATAGGCGGCAAGTGCGGACCAACCCGACGGCCCGTCCGCATCCACTTCGGGCGCGCGTAGATCATCCGCAAGTGCTGCGCCCAGAGCCTTCTCGAACCCGTGTTCTACCTGCAAACGGTCAAGGATCTGACCGCCCTCTGCCGTGTCACGCTCCACCAATTTGGCCAAGGCTCCTGCCTCGGCGCGCAACGCATTCATCTCGCCCTCGGCTTCGGACCGTTCGGCCCGCGCTTCCGCCTCTCGCGTTTGCGTCGCGGCACGCGCCTCCTCGGCACTGACCAGCGCTTCTTCGGCCGCCTGCGCCGCCGCCTGTGCTGCCGCCTCAGCCGCTGTCGCCGTCTCGAAATCCGATGCGGCTTTGGCCAGTGCGGCTTGACTGGCGGTCACCGCTTCACGTGCGCGCGTCGCATCCGCTTCGGATTTGCTCTGCGTTTTGCGGCTGTCCTCCAGCAAACGCTCTGCACTGCCATAGCGCGCAGCAAGACGTGCCACATCCTCGGTCTGCTGACCCAGATCACCTTCACGGGCCTGCAGTATGGCCGCCGCCTCGCGGGCTGTTTCGGCCGCCGCCTCAAGGGCCTCAGTATGGCCTTCCCCCGCCTTGGCAAGCTCTCGCTGCTCCCACTCCAACCGCTCGATCGTCTCGCCCGCATCGCGGTTCAGACCACCCTCACGCTCGATATCACGGGCCAGTTGGTCAATGCGCCCCTGCAACGTCTCTATGAGCGCGCTCGCCCGTGCTTCCTGATCACTCAGCGTGTCGCGCTGCACGATCAACCGCTGGACCACAGCCGCCGCAATCGCATCCTCCTCGCGCAAGGCAGGCATAGCATCCTCGGCCTCTTGCCGTGCCTTGGCACTGGTCCGCACCAATCCTTCGGCCTGTGCTGCTGTTGTGACCCGCTGGCGCAATTCATCCTCGGATTTCGCCCGCGCATCATCCGCCTCGCGCCAGCGACGATAGAGCAACGTGCCCTCCGTACGCCGCAATTGGTCTCCGATCTCCCGGTAGCGGGCAGCTTGGCGTGCCTGCCGCGCCAGCTGCGCCAATTGCGCGGCCAATTGCTCGATCACATCATCGACACGGGCCAGATTGGTTTCCGCTCCGTTAAGCTTCAGCTCCGCCTCATGCCTGCGCGCGTACAGTCCCGAAATCCCCGCCGCTTCTTCGAGAATGCGGCGCCTGTTCTTCGGTTTGGCGTTGATCAACTCACTGATCTGGCCCTGTCGTACAAGCGCAGGGCTGTGCGAGCCTGTCGAGGCATCGGCAAAGAGCATCTGCACATCGCGCGCGCGCACATCCTTGCCTGCCGCTTTATAGGCACTGCCCACATCGCGGGTAATTCGCCGCACGATATCGAGCTGGTCATTGTCGTTGAATCCAGCAGGGGCCAACCGCTCTGTGTTGTCGATCTGAAGAGAGACTTCGGCAAAGTTGCGCGCAGGCCGCGTGGCCGCACCCGCGAAAATCACATCTTCCATCCCACCACCCCGCATGGCCGTGGGACGGTTCTCCCCCATGACCCAGCGCAGCGCCTCCAGCAGGTTGGACTTCCCACAGCCGTTCGGCCCCACAACACCCGTCAGGCCATCCGCGATGACCAGATCGGTGGGGTCGACAAAGCTTTTGAAGCCTGTCAGCCGGAGTTTGGAAAAGCGCATGTGCTGCCTGTTTGGTGATTCCGAATGGTGGTGTAGTGTGACGGCTTTATCCGACCTGCGTCAACCGTCACACACAAGGCACAGCGGTTTGGGCAGAGTTATCCACAAGATATTGAGGCTAGAGCGTTGTCTGACACTCAATCTCTACCGAAACACCGTTCAGCTGTTTCACCTTGGTCCCGCGCATGGGCACACAATCAAGCCCTACGGGAACGCCCCTCACAGGGGCACGCTTTGGCGCATCGTCACAGCGCAGTATTCCTGTCGCCTGCGCCTGATCCCCGCGCACCTCTTTGACCTCACATCCGCTCACGATGGCCATCGCACGGCCCGCCCGCTCACGAATGGGACCAAACCGCGGCGCATACTCAGCGTTGGTGCGGATCGCCTCCGCCAATTCCCCACGCACGCGCACATCAAACGTCGAGCCATCGACAGTCACCGTCACAGGCTCCAACCCGCGAAAATGCGGGCCGGCGGTGTTACAGGCGGCAAGGCCGGCAAAAAGGCAGAGCAAAGCATATCTCATCGCTCCAGTTGTTAGAATTTTGATTAATATTTTATGAAGACGCTCGGGGCTTGTGTACCATGCGGTTGCGCGCCAGCGGGGCAATCTCGTACCACGCTTTCGCAAGCGGAAGGTTATCGCAATCCGCACATCGGGCATCACGCCGGGCGGAATGCGCAAGAAGAAGTAGGCGGGGACCACGCCCGCCTTGTCCCAGCTCTTAATTGGTCATATCATTTGACCACTCAGAGGATCACCCATGCCATTTCGCCTTGTCACACCAGAAAAGCTCTCCTCCGCTGTCGTCCGTCAGGTCGAGGAGCTGATCCTGCGCGGCATCCTACAACCAGGGGCGCGCCTGCCGTCCGAGCGTGAACTGTCCGAACGTCTCGGCGTTTCCCGCCCGTCCTTGCGCGATGCGATTGCCCAACTTCAAGAGGCTGGCCTGCTGACTACAAAGGCTGGTGCAGGGGTATTTGTGGCAAATGTCCTTGGCTCCGCCTTCTCGCCTGCGCTCACCGCATTGTTCGCCCGCCACGACGAGGCAGCGATGGACTATATCTCATTCCGCCGCGACATGGAGGGGCTGGCGGCCGAACGCGCCGCACGCCTCGGCTCCGACACCGACCTTGCGGTAGTCAGCGCGATCTTCGCAAAGATGGAGAGCGCCCACGAGAGCCGCAGCGCGGAGGACGAAGCCGCCCTGGACGCGAAATTCCACATGGCAATTATTGAGGCCAGCCACAACGTGGTCATGCTCCACATGATGCGTTCAATGTACGAATTGCTGCGCGGTGGCGTGTTCTACAATCGCCAGATGATGTTCAAACAACAGACAAAGCGCGCCGTCCTGCTCGACCAGCACCGCAAAATCCATGACGCCCTCATGGCCCGCGACGCCCCCGCCGCCCGCGCTGCCGTCGAGGCGCACCTCACGTATGTGGAGCGCGCATTGCTGGACGCGCAACGCGCCGCACGACATGAGGATGTGGCACAGCAGCGGCTGGATCATGAGCTGGGCGGTTAGATCGACCTCAATGACGCTATGTCATGTAAGTGTTCTAACCGATTGCAGCTGCAAGCAGGATTGCAAGTGCTGTCAGGCTCAAAACGATTCCAATGAAATATACGGAAAGCACGAACAACCTTTCCCACGGCTTTTGAAGTCCCATTTCATCGCGACCGAATTTAAGTATGGAGAATGAGACGCCCAACATGCCGCATAAAGACAGAACGAGGGTCAGGATCGAGGTCTGGTCGATGTCCTTTGTCGCAATAGTATATAGTGCCCACAGTAGCGATATAGCACCCGCGATGACTGCGATTGCATTGATCTGCTTCTGTGTTTTCTGATCGGACATGGATATTGCTCTTTGGTTTGATCTGTCTGAAGGGTGCAGCGTTCTTATGAAAATACAAAGTACTATTACAAGGTTCCGTACAGCAGAGTGCCTTTGCTCGTCAGACACCCTTCCAAAGCAAAAGGCCCCGATCTCTTGATCAGGGCCTTTTCAAAATCTTACTAGTGCAAATCTTAGTGAAGCTTGGCATCCACCTGAGCAATACCGTCATCGATCAGCTTGTTGCCTTCGGCTGCAGTCATCTGCTTGCCAATTATGTCGCGTGATGCGGCGATTGCGATCAGGACGGCTTGGTCGCGGACTTCCTTCACGGCGGAAGCCTGAGCGGATTCGATCTGCTCTTCAGCGGCGGCCATGCGGCGCTCTACGGATTTGGCCAGATCAACGCGCGCTTGCTCGCCCGCGGCTGTGGCTTCGGCCTTGGCGTCGGCGACGATGCGGTCGGCCTGCTCCTGCACTTCCTTTTGCTGGCGCTCGTATTCGGCCAGCAGTTTCTGTGCATCTTCACGCAGCTTGCGCGCTTCCTCGATCTCGGACTTGATGCCCTCTGCGCGCGCATCAAGCATGCCCATGATCAGGGATGGTACTTTGAAATAGATGAGAATCGCGATGAAGACGATCAGACCCAGCAGCACCACAAAGTCCGTGTTCCCGAGCGAGAAGAACGGGCCGGATGCGGCAAAGGCGGGGGTCGCCGCGAGAGCGAAGACGGATGCGGTTATCAAACGCATGATATTATCCTTTCATCCGTGAGGTGACAGCGGCGGTGATGGTCTTGGCATCTGCCTTACCGCCCATCGCTGCAACAATTTCTTTGGCCGTGTCTTTGGCGACCGCTTTCACGTTCTCCAGAGCACCTGCGCGAATTTCGGCAATCGCTTTCTCGGATTCGGCTGACTTGGCGGCGATCTTTTTGTCCGCCTCCGCGATGGCCTTGTCCAGATCCGCCTGCATCTCTGCTTTGGCGTCTGCGATAATGCGCTGCGCTTCAGCGCGGGCATCTACCAGCGCTTTGTCGTATGCAGCTTCGGCATCGGCAGCTTTGGCTTTGAAGTCTTCTGCCGCTGCGATGTCGTTTGTGATTGTGCCCTGACGTTCGGCCAGAATGGCCGCGATGCGGGGCAGTGCGACGCGAGACAGGATCAGGTAGATGGCAATAAGTGCCAACACGAGCCAGAAAATCTGGTTACCCCAAGTGGAGAAATCCAGCTGCGGCATGCCGCCGGAGCTTTCCGCTGCGCCTGTGGCTGTTTCAGTTGCCATGAAGGCCTCCTGTCAAATCATCGTTTTGCAAGGGCGGCACCCGATCAGGCCCCGCCCCATGCATAGGAATAAGCGTCAGCTTATACGGCGAACATCAGCAGAAGTGCTACGAGGAACGCGAAGATCCCGAGCGCTTCGGCGAAGGCGATGCCGATAAACAGTGTTGCAGTCTGGCTTGCAGCTGCGGAGGGGTTGCGCAATGCGCCTGCGAGGTAGTTGCCGGCCACGTTACCAACACCGATCGCGGCTGCGCCGGAACCGATTGCTGCAAGACCTGCGCCGATGTGTGCGAGTTCACCTTCCATGAGAATTCTCCTATGCGTTGGAAGTTAGATAGAGTGGAGCGGATGCCCCGTCGTTTGTTAACCAGTACTTAGTGGTGTGGGTGAAGCGCGTCCTTGAGGTACACGCATGTCAGGATCGTAAAGACGTAGGCCTGAATGAAGGACACGAGGACCTCCAGACCGTACATCGCCGTGATCCCGAGGATGGCGACAGGGGAGACAGCAACCAGTGCCGCAAACCCTGCGAAAACTTTGATAACCGCGTGGCCCGCCATGACGTTACCCGCCAGACGAATGGAGTGGCTCACGGGGCGCACGAAATAGGAGATCAACTCGATGATCGCCAGAATGGGGCGCAGCGCCAACGGCGCGGAGGACACCCAGAACAGGCTCAGGAAGCCGACGCCGTTTTTGACGAAACCAAGAACCGTCACAGTGATGAACACGGCGAAGGCCAGCACAACCGTCACAGCAAAGTGCGAGGTGGGCGTAAAGGATGTGGGGATCAGACCAAGGAAGTTGGCGCAAACAATAAACATGAACAGCGTCATGATGTAGGGGAAATACTTAACGCCCTCTTTGCCGCAGATATCCTCGACCATCTTGTAGATAAAACCGTAGGCCAGCTCGGCAACTGATTGTGCACGGCCCGGAACCACAGCGCGGTGACGCGTGGAGACGACCAGCAGCAGGAAGACCGCGATCACGGAGAAGACAGTCCACATCGCCATGTTGGTGAAGGTGAACATGGTAACAGCACCGTCGCCAAACTGAGGCGCGATCTCGAACTGCTCCATCGGCTTGAAAACAAGCTCACCTGATTTTGCGTCTGTTGCCATCTGTCGGCCCCTTACTCATCACCCGCATCGGGTTGTTTACGTCTGCCCCTGTTCGGGACGTATTCTATACCGGCCTCTTCGGCCTCTTTTCTGTCCTGCATCTCTTGCGCGCTTCGGAGCATCGTCTGCACCCCCGCCGCAAGACCCAGCATGACAAACAGCACCATGAATATCGGCAAGGTCTCAAAATAGAGATCCAGCGCATATCCGATGCCGAAACCGATCCCGAGACCGGCCACCAGCTCGATCACCATCCGCCACGCCATCTGGGCGCCCGAATAATGCTCTTCCATCCGAGGTTTCGGCGCTTGCGCGCCTTTGGCCTGCTCGATCCGCGCCTCAATCGCCGCCATTTCCGCTTTGCGATCTTGCTCGTCCACAGGCAGGTCCCCACTGGATGTCTCGAGCGATCAGATACTGCGCTGCGGCGCCCGAGTCAATTGGATACGGACGCCCTGCAAAGCACTGAAAATAAATGTTATTCACATATGGGCTGACGTTAAAAATCTTCAAATCAATCGCAGAAGGCGCGATTTCGGTCTGCGCCTATATTCAACCATTTGGTTGATCTTTGGCCTCCGCCCGTTATGACGGACCCTATGAGTTCCACCCTCGATACAACCTTTGCGGCCCTCGCCGACCCCACACGCCGCGCCATCCTCGCGATGCTGCTGGAGGATGATATGGCCGTGACTGATGTCGCCGAACCATTCGAGGTCTCGCTCGCCGCGATCTCAAAGCACCTCGGCGTACTTACCGCTGCGGGTCTCATCACCCAAGAGAAACGCGGCCGTGTAAAATGGTGCAAGCTCGAGCCCGACGCCCTGCGCGCGGCTTCTGTCTGGATGCAAGGCTTCGGCCAATTCGAGCCTGTGAACCTCGACGCCTTCGAGCGTTTCCTTCTGGCCGAACTCCCCCAGCAGAGTGGCGACCTGTAAGCACGAAAAAAGGGGGCACAACGGCCCCCCTCAATTCATATGTATCTAGTGTCCGTTCTCAGAGAACGAATTGCACGATTGCCAGTACGATAACCACGAGGCCTACGAGATAAATGATGCTGCGCATGTTGTTTCCTTTCATTCTATTGACCTGACAACGTGTCGCACTTCCCATTCGTTCCACGGCGCCCGAACAAATTTTCAGGCGACCTCGTCATCGCGCAACAAAAGCCACAGCGCCACGACCGTCAGCGCAATGCCTGCGCCAACCATTGAAGGGGGCAGACCGTTGCCTAGGCCAGCTTCCCATCCGATCACCCAACTGGGCACAAGGTAGGTGTAGGCCATCACCTTGGCCGACGGCAGACGCAGCGTGGCAAACTGCACCAGCACAAACGTGATCGAGCTTGCAAAGATCGAGACATATATAATCGTGACCCAAACCAGTGGCCGCAGGTTGCTCCACTCCGTCGCCGCAATGTCCCTTGCGCCGATCAACAAAAGCAACAGGGCCCCCGCCACCAGCGTACCAAAGGCGAAAACAACTGCGCTCTCTCCACGGTTCAGCACCCGCACCAGCGGCGTATAGACCGCATGCGCAATGCAGCCGAAGAAAAAGATTACCTCGCCCCGCCCGATATCAAACGCCATCAGTGCCGTCACATCAGCGCGGAAAATAACCCACAGCGCGCCAGCTCCCCCGATGCCCAGCGCCAATGCCATGCGCGGCGTCATCCTCTGTCGCAGCAAGAACCAGCCGAATACTCCCGCCATTGCAGGCACCAGCGTAAACACCGCCGCCGGGCTGACAGGCGGCGCGGTCTTCAGCCCCTCGAACATCAGCACAAAATAGATCATGAACAGGCCGCCCAAGACGCCATACCTCCAAGGGGCGGCAAAAGCGCTGCGCGGAATGCCCGTAGTTATCATCGCCACCATACCCACGACGACAGCGGCAATCACAAACCGCACCGCATTGAGCGCAAGCGGCGCAATCTCGTTGGCTACCATCCCGCCCAGCGAGAAGGATCCAGCCACCAGCGCAGAGAACAACAGCATCGCAAGATGCCCTCGGCGTTGCGGCGTCATCTGCGGCGGCTCACAAATTTCCGTCCTTCATGCGCGTCTTGAGGAACTGCACCAAGGCCTGCACCTTACTGGTCCGGTGCAAATCAACATGCGTGACGAGCCACAATGGTGCCGACCATTCGGGGCGAGGTGCCGCCACTTGCACCAGATCATCCCGCGAAGCCACCAGATGCGGCGACATAAACCCGATGCCCGCCCCGGCGACAATCGCTGCCGCCTGCGCCGTGGTATCGTTGCTGCGAAACACAATATTCTCGCGCGCTACGTTCTGCGCCAGCCATCGGTTGAACGGCGCGCGGCTCTCGGCATCCTCTTGCGCCACAAAACGGTGGTTGGCAAATTCCGCCTCCCCTGCGGGCACGCCATGGGTGGCCGCATATGATTTGGATGCATAAAGAGCGACATTCTCCTCCATCAGCGTTTGCACCACATTGTCAGGCCCTTCGGGAGCTGCACCCGCACGTATCGCCACATGCGCCTCACCGTATTCGAGGCGGAACAGCCGCTCCCCCGTCAGATAGCGCACCGTGACCGCGGGATAGGTAGCTTGAAAGGCGACCAACGCAGGCGTCATCCGCGTCACCATGGCTGCCAGCGATGTCACCACCAGATCACCGGACACCTCACGCCCGCTGCCCTGCATACGGCTCAGGAGCTGGCTGAACTGGTCCTCTGTCGCTTGTGCCACGCGCAAAAGATCTTCGCCCGCTTCTGTCGCCGTGTAGCCGCGTGCATGGCGTTGAAAAAGCTTCACGCCCAGACGCTGCTCCAGCGCATCAATATGCCGGATCACGGTGGCATGATGCACTCCCATCTTCTCGGCGGCGCCACTTACCGTGCCCGCCCGTGCCACCTGAAACGCGGTGCGCACTTCATCCCAATTCTCCATGCGCAGCTCCTTTGCCCCACCTGTGCGTATGCGAACACAAGCTGTTGAACAATTGCTCTACTGTGAAATTTTGCAACCGTTAAGTCCCCTTCATAAAGACAATTCTTCAAAAAAAGGGGCTCTTATGTCCATTCTCCACATCACCTCCTCCGCCAACCCCGCCAAGTCCAACTCCTCCATGCTGGGCGCAGAGGCCACGACGCATCTGGGCGGCACGACTGTGCACCGCGACACCAACGACGGCATCCCCCACCTCACCCCGGACTGGGTCGCTGCCAATTTCACGCCCGCAGATGACCGCACCGCCGATCAGAAAGCCGAACTCGCGCTCTCCGATACGCTGGTGGCGGAACTTCAGGCGGCCGATACACTCATCATTTCGACACCCGTCTATAACTTTGGCATTCCCTCAACGCTCAAGGCATGGATCGACCACGTCTGCCGCGCAGGTATGACCTTCCAATACAGCGAAAACGGCCCCAAGGGACTGCTCACTGGCAAGCGCGCTATTATCGTCGCGGCCTCAGGCGGTATGCCTGTTGGTTCTGATGCGGACTTCGCCACCAGCTATCTGCGTTTTGTGCTGGGCTTTGTCGGCATCACTGATGTGACCGTCATCGCCGCCGACCGCATAATCGCGCAGGGCGATGAAGCCATCGCAGATGCGCGCAAGGCCATCGCCGCCCTTTAACACGGCGCGGGGGCGGTTGACTCAGGCCAATCGCCCCGCTAAACGCCGACCTATATCCAGAAGTCACAGCTTCTGGTCCTGACATTGTTACAGGATCACCCCCAGTCAGCGCGTTGCGCCCACTGGGGCATTTGCGCATTCACGCGGACGTTCCTAAATTAGGAACAACCGCAACCGACCGAGAAAGGGCACACGCCCATGTTTGAAAATCTCAGCGAACGCCTCTCTGGTGTCTTCGACCGCCTGACCAAACAGGGCGCTCTGTCTGACGAGGACGTCAAAACCGCCCTGCGTGAGGTCCGCGTGGCCCTGCTGGAGGCTGACGTCTCCCTGCCTGTGGCGCGCGATTTCGTGAATGCCGTACAGGAAAAGGCCACAGGCCAAGCCGTCACAAAATCCATCACACCGGGTCAGCAGGTCGTCAAGATTGTGCATGACGCGCTTATCGATGTCCTCAAGGGTGAGGGAGAGCCGGGTGCGCTGAAGATTGATAGCCCCCCTGCCCCCATCCTGATGGTGGGTCTGCAAGGCTCTGGTAAGACCACGACAACTGCGAAACTCGCCAAGCGCCTCAAGGAGAAAGAGGGCAAGCGCGTGCTTATGGCCTCGCTCGACGTGAACCGCCCCGCCGCGATGGAGCAGCTCGCGATCCTCGGGACACAGATCGGCGTCGACACCCTGCCTATCGTAAAGGGCGAGAACCCCGTCGCCATCGCCAAACGCACCAAGACCCAAGCGGCCTTGGGCGGTTATGACGTCTACATGCTCGACACCGCTGGTCGTCTGTCCATCGACGAAGAGCTGATGACGCAGGTCGAGCAGGTCCGCGATGTGGTCACCCCACGCGAGACGCTTCTGGTCGTCGACGGCCTCACAGGTCAGGACGCCGTACAAACCGCCGAGAATTTCAACACTCGCATCGGCATCTCCGGTGTGGTCCTCACCCGTATGGACGGTGATGGACGCGGCGGTGCCGCCCTCTCTATGCGCGCCGTCACAGGCAGCCCGATCAAATTCGTGGGCCTTGGCGAAAAGATGGACGCGCTCGAAACATTCGAGCCAGAGCGCGTCGCGGGCCGCATCCTTGGCATGGGCGATATCGTCGCCCTCGTCGAGAAAGCCCAAGAGACCATCGAGGCCGAACAGGCCGAAAAGATGATGAAGCGCATGGCCAAGGGGATGTTCAACATGAACGACCTCAAGATGCAGCTTGAACAGATGCTCAAAATGGGTGGCATGCAAGGCATGATGGGCATGATGCCTGGCATGGGCAAAATGGCCAAACAGGTCGAGGATGCAGGTCTTGACGATAAAGTCTTGCGCCAGCAAATCGCCCTCATCAACTCGATGACCAAGAAGGAGCGCGCGAATCCGTCGATCCTTCAGGCCAGCCGTAAAAAGCGCATCGCCAAGGGCGCAGGCATGGAAGTCTCTGATCTGAACAAGCTGATGAAGATGCAGCGCCAGATGTCGGACATGATGAAGAAGATGGGCAAAGGCAAAGGCGGCATGCTCAAATCTGCCATGAAGCAGATGATGGGCGGCAAAGGCGGCATGGACCCCGCCGCGATGGCCCAAGGCATGGACCCCAAAGCACTCGAAGCAGCCGCCAAACAGATGGGCGGCAAAAACCCCTTCGGCGGCGGCGGCATGAGCCTGCCTGCGGGCCTCTCGGGCTTCGGGAAGAAGAAATGATAAGCTGCACCGTCAGATACGAGATCGACCCCGACAAATTGGCGGAGTTCGAGATTTACGCAAAGGCGTGGCTACACCTCGTAGTCAAACTGGGCGGGACCCATCACGGCTATCACATGCCGCATGAGGGCCCGAACGATATTGCCTATTGTCACTTCTCCTTCGCATCACTGGCTGATTACGAAGACTACCGCGCGCGCATGTGGGACGATCCGGAATGCTTGCGCGCCTATGACCACGCAAAGCGCACCAAATGTATCCGCCGCTATGACCGCAGCTTCACCAAGCCGCTCTTTGACGGCGCAACAGTAGACGAGCTGGGCCTGTGATGTCCGCGCCCGAAATGCTGCAGTGCTGCGGTGTACCGACGGCGTACGCATGCTGCACGGCCCGAACCCCCTTGCTGCACGCCAATCGGAGGCTTTCATGACCGACGCCGTTCAACGCGCTGCCCAAGTGCTCTCTGAGCACCGCGCCAGCATCGACCGCCTCGATGCGATCCTCGTCTACACGCTCGGCGAGCGGTTCAAACACACTCAGGCCGTGGGGAAACTCAAGGCCGAGCACGACCTTCCCCCGTCCGATCCTACCCGCGAAGCAGGGCAGATCGCACGGCTCGAAGATTTGGCAAAACGGGCCGACTTGGACCCCGAATTCGCCAAGAAGTTTCTCAACTTCATCATCGCTGAAGTCATTCAGCACCACAAAACGATAGCAGATAAAACCTAAAGGAAATCAATACTATGGCTATGAAAATTCGCCTCGCCCGCGGTGGCTCCAAAAAACGCCCCTTCTACCGTATCGTTGCTGCAGACAGCCGCATGCCACGTGATGGCCGCTACATCGAGAAGCTCGGCACATATGCGCCCCTGCTGCCCAAAGACAGCGAAGACCGCGTCAAAATGAACATGGAGCGCGTCGAGTACTGGCTCGGTGAAGGCGCACAGCCAACCGAGCGTGTTCAGCGCATGCTGGAAGCCGCAGGCGCACGCCCCAAGACAGAGCGCAACAACCCCAAGAAGGGTACACCCGGCAAGAAAGCAGCCGAGCGCGTAGAAGAGAAGGCCGCCAAGGCAGCTGCCGCAGCAGAGGCCGCAGCAGCCCCTGCCGAGGAAGCGCCCGCAGACGCAGAAGCGACTGAATAAGAAAGGGAATTTCGACGCAAAGGTGTCTCGAACACCAGTTTGCGCCGACCCTGAAATGACCTGCGCTGGCGTGATACACCGCCTCGGCGCAGGTCTTTTTCGTAAGAAATGCCTCTCTCCTTGAAGACTTCTCCCACGGCCTCGATCCCCCGCCTTAGGAGGCTCAGCGCTACCGCCGTCGTGATCTGGATGCACCAGCGGATCGGTCTCTTAACGCTTACCTTTGCCTTGACTGGCAGAGAGATGTATCCCTGATCCCAGAGCTTGAAACCAACGGCAGGAAAGCACCCATTGCCGCCCTGCATCTCGAGGACCGCCAATGTTTAAACTCCTGAAACTCGTAGCCACACTGTGCATCGGCGCAGTGCTTGGCTTTCACTTGCACGGTTGGCTGATTGCAGCGGAATGCAACAGCGCGGGCGGAACAATGAACGGCATGGTCTGCACCATGAACGGGGTCTCCCAATGAGCGAAACGCACATCTGTGTCGGCACCATTTCAGGCTCCTATGGTGTGCACGGCGAGCTGCGGATCAAGAGCTTTTGCGCTGTGCCCACGGACATAGAGACCTACAGCCCTCTGACCGACGAAAGTGGCGAGCTCGAATTCAACATCGCCATTCTGCGTCCAATCAAGAACGGGTTTGCAGCGCGCATGCCATCTGTCGCAACCAAAGAAGAGGCCGACGCCTATCGCGGCACACAACTCTTTGCGCGGCGCGAGCAGATGCCTTCCCTGCCCGATGACGAGTTCTATCATGCTGATCTGATTGGGCTTGAGGTCTATGACACAGGCGGCGCATTGCTGGGCCGCGTCAAGACGGTGCAAAACCACGGCGCAGATGATTTGCTGGAATTGCAACTGGCTGGCAGCTCAACCACCACGTTCTTACCCTTCACAAAGGCCGCCGTGCCTACGGTTGATCTGGCAGCGCGGCGCATGGTCGCCGATCCGCCCGATGGCATTTTGCCCACGCCAAAGGAGTGAGGATGCGGCGGATCATCATCCACGCAGGCTTTCACAAAACAGGCACGACCAGCCTGCAACAGACCCTGCGCGCGAACCGCGCAGCGCTGCGCCCCGATGTACGGCTGGTTCTGCGTCCGGGGATGAAAGCGTTGTGCGAATGTGCCCGCGCCTACAGCCTGTCGCGGCAGGACTATGATCTGGGGATGGTGAAGTACGAGGCGGCGATGCTGATCGAGGCGCTCAAATCCGAGACTGCCAAGACGATCATAATCACCTCAGAAGACCTGAGCGGCCACATGCCCGGACGGCACAGGCTGCACGGCTATGGCGCAGCCCCCCATCTGATGCGTGCTTTATCTGATACGTTCAAAGCGGCCAGCCCCCAAGATGAACTCACCTTCTTTTTTACCACCCGCAGCGCGGAGCCTTGGTTGCGCAGTTGCTATGCCCAGAACGTACGCGCAGGGCGCGTGGTCTGGGACGAGAGCGACTATATGAAACGGCTCAAGACCTCGGCAAACCATGACCAGATCCTTGATCTGATCAAGGACGAGATCAAGGATCATGCGTTGATTGACGCGGCGCTTGAGGAATACGCTACGCGTCCGCTCGGGATGGCAGAGGCACTGCTCGATCATTTGGGGATGGACGCCGAACAGCGCGCTTCCCTTGCGCCCTCCCCCGAGCGAAACGCGAAACTTTCCGAGGCGCTGATTCAGGAACTGCTCACCCTCAACCGCTCCGACCTCGACGATACAGCCTTGCGCGAAGCCAAGCGTGCCTTGATCGAAAGGGCCGCCTGATGCCGCGCAAAATCGTCATTCATGCAGGTTTTCACAAGACGGGCACCTCGACCGTTCAGGCCGTGCTGCGCGCAAATCGCAAGGCGCTGATGCCTGCGCTAGCGATCCGTCTCAAGGGCCAGATGAAAGAGCTGATAAGCGCCACGCGCGGCTACTCGACCTATGGCACAGCGGATGCGCTTGATAAGGTGAGCCGCCGTTTCGACGCCCTTCTCGCCGATCTGCCCGGCATGCCGCGCCGTACCCTGCTGCTGAGCGCAGAGGAGCTGTCAGGGCATATGCCTGGGCGCGGCGCGCTGGCGGATTATTCAGCGGCGCCTGTGCTGATGTATCTCTTCTGGCAGCGTGCTAAGGTGGCGTTTCCCAATACACCCGTGCAGTTTTGCTTTTCCACCCGCGACCCTATGGCATGGCAACGCTCCTCTTGGGCGGAGCATGTGAAGTCGTCTGGCATGACGCTGGATTTCGACGACTATGATGCAGCCTACCCCGAGGCCTACGATCTAGCGGCTGTAATCAGTGAAGTGCGTGGTCGCGTGCCTGCGCCCGTACGAAGCTATGCGCTAGAGGATTGCGCAGACCTACCGCTTGGCCCCGCAGATCCCGTGCTGGACCAATGCGATATTCGGGACGATCTGCGCGCCAAGCTGGTGCCGCAACCACCGCAGAATACACGTCTGGATGATACTACCCTTGCCGCCTTGCTGCGGATCAACAGGACGCATAGAGACGCGCATGCCCGCAACGCCGCCAAGGCAGAACTGCTGGGCAAAGGAGCCGACACATGACGCCGCCAAACCGCTCTCACGGGAAACAACGCATTACAGCCTCTGCGCGCCCGCGCGAATTGATGCAGGACACGCCCGACTACCTGCACGTCTGGCAGGCCCATGTGCTGACCCTGTTTCCCGAAGTGTTCCCCGGTGTGCTGGGAGCGAGTCTGACAGGGCGTGCGCTTAAAGAAGGCGGTTGGCAACTACATGCCCACGACCTGCGCGAATACGGACTGACCAAGCACCGCAATGTCGATGACACGCCTGCGGGCGGCGGTGCAGGCATGGTGCTGCGCGCCGATGTTGTCGGACCCGCAATTGAGGCCGTTCAGACACGTGCGCGCGGCCGCTGGCCCATTCTCTATATGTCGCCCCGCGGGCGGCGCTTTGATCAGGCGATGGCGCGGGACCTCTCGACCTGCGCAGGCCTCACCATCCTGTGCGGACGGTTCGAGGGCGTGGACGAGCGGGTGATCGAGCATTACGGCATCACCGAAGTCAGCCTCGGCGATTTTGTGATGACGGGCGGTGAGCTCGCCGCTCAAGCCATGCTTGACGCGACTGTGCGCCTACTGCCTGGCGTGTTGGGCAATGCCGAGAGCACGGTGGAGGAGAGCCATTCCGCTGGCCTCTTGGAGCATCCGCAATACACCAAACCCGCCGAGTGGCAGGGCCGTGAAATTCCGCCCGTTCTGATGTCGGGCAACCATGCCGAGATCGCCAAATGGCGGCGCGAGATGTCGCATAAACTCACGGCCGAACGCCGCCCCGATCTCTGGGCAGCGCATGAGGCCAAGGATGGCTGATTGGGCAGCACTTGAGGTAGAACTGGCGGCATGGGAGGCTGCTGACCTGACGCCGAACCTATGGTGGCGCGATGATGATGCGCAAGAGGTGACGCCTGATCTGGAGCGGCTGCTGGCGTTGTCGGACAGCTACAACGTGCCTGTGCATTTGTCAGTGATCCCTGAGGGGCTATCACCCGATCTGGCGCCGCGCTTGCGCGATGCAGAGCATGCATTCGTGCTGCAACACGGGCTGCGCCACAAGAACCACGAGCCGAAGGGAAGCCCTGCCTCAGAGGTTGGAAACCAACGCGATTTGGCGTTGCAGCAGGCTGACCTGCGCCAAGGGTGGGAGATTCTGCAAGACGCACAGATGCCGCGATTGCTGAACGGGTTTGTGCCTCCATGGAACCGCATTGGCGATGTCACGCGCCGTGCGCTGCCCGACTGGGGGTATAGCTTTTTGTCGGCCTATGAAGGGCGCGGCGATGATGCAGATATAGCAGGCCTGACCCAAATTGACGCGCATCTGGACCCGATCCGCTGGAAGTACGACCGCGTGTTTCGCGGCGAGGACAAGATGCTGGCGATGTTGTTTGAGCATTTGCAAGACCGCCGCATGAATGCGCCGTCCAAGCCCATCGGCTATGTAACCCATCATCTGCAAACCAGCGCGGCGATCTGGGAGTTCACAGACCAGTTACTCTCTCGCACTGGTGGCCTATGGCGCAGCGTACCGCAGATGCAGAAAGGATAATCCCATGGACGTTCGCTTTGCCAAACGTGAGGAACGCGCGCGCGTAGAGGGTTTCATGCACGCGGCCTTTCCCCGTGCCAAGTGGGGCGCGGAAGGCTGGACCCGTCTGCTGGCCAATCGCTGGGGCGGTGAGCGTGGCGAATTTGCGGTGACCGCTTGGGACAAGGACACGCTGGTCGGTGTGATGGGCATGAACGACAGCATCCGTCACACCGCACGCGGGCCAAGACGCTACCGCAATCTGACCTCTTGGTATGTGCTGAAATCGCACCGTGGTATGGGGCTGGGCGAGACGTTGATGCACACAGCCATGGCCGATCCCGAGGTCACCTCGACCAACCTGACCAGCGCCAAGGCGGCCTTGCCCCTCGTGGACCGTATCGGGTTCAAGGTACTGGATGCACAGCGGTTTGTCTGGCGGCGTGGTGAGGGCGAAAAGCTCCAGCAGAGCTTTGATCCACTGAAGGAGGCCGCGCTGAACGAGGTCGATACCCAAGTGCTGCGCGATCATGCCGATCTTGGCCTGTCTTATGTCACTGTCGAGACGCCTGATGGCCCCTGCACCCTCGCTCTTTCAGTCAAACAGAAGGTCGATGAATATGTGACCCATGAGGTCATCTACGTCGGTCAGCCTGATCTATTGGCACAGCACGGGCAGGGGATTGCAGATAGCGTCCTGCCCGAAACACCCGCGGTGCTGAGCGTCGACAGCCGCCTTGCACCTCATGCACGTGGCGGTGAAACCCAGCAGATCGAAGTGCCGCGTTTCTACAAAGGCACCAGCCTGCTGCCTGCCGAGATTGACCACATGTATTCAGAGATCGTTCTGATGGGCATGAAGCTCTACTAACGCTTGATAACGGGGGCCAACCCGCCTATAGCAGCCAAGTCTGGACCGCAAAGCGATTCCGGACCTGTGTTTTATGCGCAGATCAAGCAAAGACGATGCTACCTCCGGTGGGCTGTGCGCAGACCTGATAGACAGACCGAAGCTCTGGGATCACTCGTAAAAACTTCGTGGCATACCACGAGCATCATAGGAGCATCAGATGAACCTGATTGCAGAAATCGAAGCGGAACATATCGCTGAACTGGGCAAGGAAATTCCTGATTTCCGCGCTGGCGACACGATCCGCGTAGGCTTTCGCGTAACCGAAGGCACCCGTACCCGCGTACAGAACTATGAAGGTGTTTGCATCTCCCGCAAGCACGGCAAAGGCATCGCCGGCGCATTCACTGTCCGCAAAATCTCATTCGGCGAAGGTGTCGAGCGCGTATTCCCGCTGCACTCCACCAACATCGACAGCATCACCGTGGTCCGCCGCGGCCGCGTGCGTCGCGCCAAGCTGTACTATCTGCGCACACGCCGTGGTAAATCCGCGCGTATCGTTGAGAATGCACACTACAAAGCACCAAAGGCGTAACCGAGATGAAAACAGATACACATCCCGAATATCACACGATCAACGTCAAAATGACCGACGGCACGATCGTAGAGATGAAATCAACTTGGGGCAAAGAAGGCGACCAGCTGTCGCTTGATATCGACCCTTCCGTGCACCCAGCATGGACCGGCACATCAGGTCGCCTGATGGACACCGGTGGCCGCGTATCCAAGTTCAAGAACAAGTACGCAGGTCTTGGCTTCTAAGCCATTTCCATGTGTTGAAGTTAGAAGGCGCATCCTCGCGAGAGGGTGCGCCTTTTGCTTAGGAGGGTTCCATGCGCAGTGAAATCATTGGCCTTGAGCGGCAGGTATGGGAAGCGCTCGTGCAAGGGGACGCCGCAGCAGATCGCGCGCTGCTGCACCCCGACTTTATCGGCGTCTATAGCGACGGTTTCGCGGACCGTGGCGGGCATACGGGCCAGCTTTCCGATGGACCTACCGTGCGAACCTACGAGCTGAGTGAAATAGAGGTGAAATCGCTCGGGGTTGAACACGCTTTAATCTGCTATCGCGCTGAATTTCAGCGTGTCAGGCATGATGCTACTGAGGTGATGTACGTCAGCTCGATCTGGCGCAAGGGCCCAGACGGCTGGGCGAATGTCTTTAGTCAGGACACGGCCGCCGCCTAACCCAAAACCTCCGCTAGCAGCGGATGCGGAAAGTTGCGCGGGGCGGTGATGGCGTAGAAGGTCTCGGTGATCTCCAGATCAAAGGGGGCGGTGGCCAACATACCCGTCGCAATCTCGTCTGCCAGCACCACGTCAGGAGCAAGAGCGACGCCAGCATCCTCGCGCGCGAGCAGGCGGACCATCGCCATGTCGTCTGCTTCAGCCACAATGTGGGGCGTGATACCCAGCCGCGCAATCAGGCTATCGAAACCGATACGAATGGCTCCCATTGGCAGGATTAGCGGCTCGGACCTCAGCAAATCGGCCAGCGTTTCATGCTGCAACCGATGCGGTGCGCCGTGCAGGCCGACCTTCTGGGCCGCAATGCGGTGGGTGGTGAAATCAGCGGCCTGCGCGCTGGGAGGCGCTTCGGTCGTGAGCACAACATCGAGGCCGAGCGCCTGTAGCGTCTCGAGCAGCTCCGCCCCGCCCGAGCGCAGGATTACCTCGCAATCACCACGCGCCAGTACGGGGCGCAGGAATTGCATCTGGAAATTGCGCGACAGCGTCGAGAGCGCGCCAATGCGAAACGGCGCAAGCGTGGTGGTGGTCTGCGCCAATACCGCCTCCAGCTCCGCCCCCGTTGCAAAGATGCGGTCGGCATGATCAAGCGTGATACGCCCCACCTCCGTCAGCACCAGCTGCCGCCCCACACGGTCAAAGAGGTCTTGGCCCAGCCGCGCCTCCAGCGCTTTGATCTGCGTCGAGAGCGCCGATTGCGACAGGTTAAGCATCTGCGCCGCGCGCGTGAGGTTCCCCTCATGGGCGACCGCTTGGAAATAACGCAGGTGGTGGTAGTTGAGCATGGCCGCCCCTTTCGTTCTTTTTTATAGAACAAAACCTTACAAAAGATATATTTTATTTCTGGTTATCCAGACGTCATATCCCCATGAACACGCAAATAAAGGATGCGCCCATGGATATGATCTTC
This sequence comes from uncultured Sulfitobacter sp., assembly GCA_913060815.1. Taxonomy (GTDB): domain Bacteria; phylum Pseudomonadota; class Alphaproteobacteria; order Rhodobacterales; family Rhodobacteraceae; genus Sulfitobacter. The sequence continues at coordinate 88,364 of CAJXSZ010000009.1, forward strand.
GACATCGCTGGTACGGTCATTGACCAGCTTCAGAAACCCACACTGGCCTTCCTTTTGGGGGGCATGTTGCTGGCAGCGCTGGGCAGCAAGCTGGCCGTGCCGCAACCTGTTTATAAATTCGTGGTGATGGTCCTACTGCTCAAGGTGGGCCTTGGCGCTGGCATTTCGATCCGTCAGGCGGACATAGTCGCCCTCATCGTGCCGGGGATCGCGGCGGTGCTGACAGGCATCGTCATTGTCCTCATCGGCAGTAACACTTTGGCGCGCTGGAAGGGCGTCTCTAAAGTGGACGGCTACGCCACGGCGGGCCTGTTCGGGGCTGTCTCTGCCTCGACGCTGGCCGCCGCGATGGCGATGCTGGATGAGGAGGGCATCGCGTACGAAGGCTTCATCGGCGCGCTTTATCCCTTCATGGATGTGGCTGCATTGGTCACCGCGATCCTGTTGGCGAAGCTATCGGCAGCAAGGGAGGCCGAGACAGCGCAGGCCACCCTGCCCCAAAACGGCGCAGCTGCGATGACGATGGACGGTCTTGCCTCTGGTCTACCAAAGACACCGCGCCCGAGTGATCGTGCGCCAGCGCCTCACGGGCTGGTCGGCACGATCCTGACGGACACAGTGCAGAGTGCTGCGATCTCGGCCCTTTTGCTGGGCATTGCCATCGGCGTGCTGGGCCGCCCCGAGACAGTGTTCGAGAGCTTTTACGAGCCGCTATTTCGTGGCCTTCTGTCGATCCTGATGCTGGTGATGGGGATGGAGGCATGGGCCCGCCTGTCGGAGCTGCGCAAGGTGGCCCACGCCTATGTGCTTTATGGTCTCACGGGTCCGCTGATCCACGGGGCCATCGGCTTTGGCCTTGGGATGGTTGCGCACCACCTCACAGGGTTCTCTGCGGGCGGTGTCGTGCTGCTGGCCGTCATGGCGGCGTCCAGCTCTGACATCTCAGGCCCGCCTACCATGCGCGGCGCGTTGCCCGAGGCGAATGCGTCGGCCTACGTTGGCGCCTCAACGGGCCTTGGCACGCCCGTGGCGATCCTCAGCATCCCCGTCTGGATCTGGCTGGCGGGTCTCTTCATCGGGCTCTGATCCATGTCATATCGTTGCCCATGCGCCCCAGTGCCTCTGCATGCGTGCGCATGGGCTTTCCAAAGCCTGAAACCGCAAATATAGTGTGCAAAACAACACCCTGCACAAGCGCAGGCATGGCACAAAAGGGCATCCGCACATGGCGCATATTATCGTCGTCGGGAACGAAAAAGGCGGCGCGGGAAAATCGACCGTTTCCATGCACATCGCAACCGCTCTTGCCCGCATGGGTCATAAGGTCAGCGCCCTTGATCTGGACCTGCGCCAGCGCACGTTTGGGCGCTTTTCCGACAACCGCGCCGCGTTTCTCAAAGACAGCGGTCTGGACCTGCCCAGCGCACGCAGCCATGAATTGCCCGAGATTGATGCCGCAGACCTGAAGCCGGGTGAGAACGTCTACGACCACCGCCTGTCAGCAGCTGTGGCCGAGCTTGAGCCGAACAATGATTTCATCCTGATCGATTGCCCCGGCTCGCACACGCGGCTGAGCCAAGTCGCCCACTCGCTTGCCGATACGCTGGTCACACCGCTTAACGACAGCTTCATCGACTTTGATCTGCTGGCACATACGGACGCATCGGGTGACAAGATCACAGGGCCTTCCGTCTATTCCGAAATGGTTTGGAACGCGCGGCAACTGCGTGCAAAGGCGGGACTGCCCCCGATCGACTGGGTAGTGGTGCGCAACCGCATGGGCGCACAGCGCATGGTCAACAAGGACAAGATGGAGCGCGCAATCCAGAATCTGAGCAAGCGCATCGGCTTTCGCGTGGCGCCCGGATTTAATGAGCGGGTGATCTTCCGCGAGCTGTTTCCACGTGGCCTCACGTTGCTGGACCTCAAGGATGTGGGTGTCAAACAGCTCAATATTTCAAACATCGCCGCGCGCCAAGAGCTGCGCGATCTGATCAAGGCGCTTGAGCTGCCCGGTGTGAACGCGGATTTCTAAGCGCGTGTCCGTCCCCGCGGGACGACGAGGTAGAGAGACGCAGCGCGCCGAGCACGACAGCCCGAAACGCCCCGTCCCCAACACGGCGCGAAATGGTATGAGCTTTGAATCACCAGAAGGCCACGCGCAATTGTGACGCCCGATATAAGCTGCCGCCAAAACAAATGCCAGCGCATCTCCCTCGATCAGCCGCACAAGCAAGCTATCTGTGACAACGAAGGGCATGCCTCTCTTGTCAGGGGCCAGATGATATGCCGAACAGGTGAAAGCGAGCAGAACAATGGATGACATTTTGATCCCCCGCAGCCTTCTACGGGCAGCCGATAGTTTCGGCGGAGAGCGCATAGGCGATCTGCAACGTGGGCAGCCCGTCATTCACGGCGACAGACTTGTAGGACTTCGCGCAGACGCGCCATCGCAACAGGCAAAGATGGTGGTGCCCGCACTGACCGACCCGCACTGCCACCTCGACAAATGCCACACCATCGGGCGGCTGGGAGCGGTCGCAGGTGATCTACACACCGCGATCGCAGCTCAGGTGCGCGATAAAAAGCATTGGACAGCAGAAGACGTCCGCACCCGTGCCCTGCGCGGTCTGACAGAAGCGCAAAATGCAGGTGTCGGCGCGCTGCGCAGTCATGTGGATTGGGGCGACGGGTCCGAGCGGCCTTTGGCATGGGATGTTCTACGTGAGATCGCGCAGGAGGCAGAAGATTTCACCCTACAGCTTAGCCCGCTCACAGGAATCGACCGAATGGCGGATATGGCCTTTACCGATGCACTGGCGCAGGCAGCAGCGCAGGCGGACGGCGCGCTTGGCGCATTTGTCCAGAACCACGAGGGGATGCAGCAAGGAATCAACGCGATGTTTGCGGCGGCACAAACCTTCGGCTTACCGCTTGATTTTCATGTCGATGAGGGGTTGGGCGACTACAACGGGTTGGAGATGATCGCCGATGCCGCCCTCGCAGCGCGGTTCGAGCATCCTATCCTGTGCGGCCATGCGTGCAGTCTGATGGACCGTGACCCCGATTCTGTGAAACGCATCGCTGACAAACTGGCGCGTGCAGGGATTGCCGTCTGTGCCCTACCGACAACCAACCTGTATCTACAAGACAGGCAGGAGGGTACGCCCGACCGTCGCGGGCTTACACGGCTGCGCGAATTGCGGGCGGCGGGTGTCTCTGTGTTGACCGGCTCTGACAATGTTGCGGATGCGTTTTGTCCGCTGGGTCAGTTTGATCCGATGGCCGCGCTTCACCTCACCGCGCTTGCCGCGCATCTTGATCCACCGATGGCGCAATGGCTGCCGATGATCACAACAGATGCGCGCCGCGCAATGGGGCTACCTGCAATGCACGTCGAAGATACGCCATTGGCCGACCTGCGGATGAATGATGCTACAGACTGTGAATCATTAGTCGCACAGCGTCACCCCCTGCACAGAGCCGACTTTTCATAAGAATCGCTCCTTAGAGCGTAGCCGATCTCTGCTATCGATGCGTTTGGACGTACCATTTATGACAATCGGCTACTTTTTAGGGTGAAATCGACAAACGTCGCCAATAAGCACTATTTCCCCTTCTCTTCTGTTCGCGACACATTCAGGGTGCAGAACGGAGCACACAGCATGTTCTGGCGTCCAAAACAGACCGCTACCGCGGGCTCATGGCGCTCATCGCAGGTTCGGATGCGTAGGCCCCTGCGGCCTTTGCCCTCATGGGGTTGACGGGAGCGGAATATGCACGGATCATCTATCCACAGCACCAGCATGGCATTTTTCCAAAGAGCCGCTGGTGCCAAAAGCAGGGTTAAACTGCGATCACCGAACCCGCAAAAGCGGGTCTTACGTGGCAGCTCCGCCTCTGGCGGGTCGCCATTTGTACAACAGAGAGGAAGACTATGACATTCACGACACGCACGGGTAAGCCGCTGCCGCAGGCCATCATGGAGCATGCAGAGCTAGCGAAAGCCGACCCTGTAAACCGCCGCGAATTTCTGTCGATGGCCACCGCATTCGGTGCGACCACGGCAACCGCCTACGCTATGATCGGCATGCCAGCTCCCGCCCACGCGGACGGCCACGGTGACAAGAAAATGGGCGGCACAGTCCGCTTTCAGATGGAAGTCCGCGCCCTCAAAGACCCGCGCACATATGACTGGTCCCAAATCGCGAACTTCTCGCGCGGCTGGCTTGAGTATCTGGCGATCTGGGAGAACGACGGCTCCTTCACACCTGCCCTGCTCGAGAGCTGGGAAATCAACGACGACGCGACCGAGTACACGCTGAACGTCCGCAAAGGCGTCAAGTGGAACAACGGCGACGATTTCACAGCAGACGATGTTGCGCGCAACATCATTGGCTGGTGTGACAAGTCGCTGGAAGGTAACTCAATGGCGGGCCGTTTTGCCACGCTGGTAGATGCCACAACCGAAAAAGCCATTGAGGGCGCGGTTGAAGTTGTCGACAGCCACACCGTCAAGCTGAACCTTCCAGCACCCGACATTACGTTGATCGCGGGCATGGCAGACTATCCTGCCGCCATCGTGCACAGCTCGTTTAACGCGGAAGAAATGACCTCCAACCCGATCGGTACAGGACCCTACCTGCCAGAATCGCTCGAAGTGGGCGTGAAAAGCGTGCTGGTCAAGAACCCTGACCACACATGGTGGGGCACAGACGTTGTGGGCGGACCCTACATCGACCGTCTGGAATACATCGACTACGGTACAGACCCGTCTGCGTGGATCGCAGCGGCCGAAGCCGAAGAGGTTGACGGCTTCTACTCTATGGAAGGTGAATTCATCGACATTATGAGCAGCCTTGACGGCTGGGTAGAGCACTCCATCGCCACAGCGGCGACTATTGTGATCCGTCCCAACCAGCTGGCTGAAGTCGATGGCAAAAAGCCATATGAGGACAAGCGCGTGCGTCAGGCCCTCGCGATGGCCGTAGACAATAACGTCCTGCTCGAACTTGGCTATGCAGGCAAGGGTATCACTGCCGACAACCACCACGTTGGCCCGATGCACCCCGAGTTTGCAGAAATCCCACCGCGCAAAGTGGACCCCGCAGCCGCAAAAGCGCTGATGGAAGAAGCTGGCATGGGTGATTACGAGCACGAGCTGCTTTCAATCGACGATGCATGGCGCAAGGACACCACTGATGCGGTAGCGGCACAGCTGCGTGACGCTGGTATCAATGTGAAGCGTACAATCCTGCCCGGCTCCACGTTCTGGAACGATTGGGTGAAATATCCCTTCTCCTCCACAAACTGGAATGCGCGCCCGCTTGGCGTACAAATCTGGGCACTTGCCTATCGCTCTGGCGAAGCATGGAATGAGGCCGGTTTCTCCAACGAGGAGTTCGACTCCATCCTGACCGAAGCGCTTGCGACACCTGACGTTGAAAAGCGTCGCGCGTTGATGGCGAAGGGCCAGATGCTGATGCAGGAAGAAGGCGTGACGATCCAGCCGTACTGGCGTTCGCTCTATAACCACACAAAAGAAGGCCTGAAAGGCGCCGAGCACCACATCGGGTTCGAATACCACCCTGCACGGATGGCGTGGACCTGATCACGACCACTTGAAGGCACGAAACAGGAAGGGCCGCGAGATTCGCGGCCCTTTTTCTATGTTCTGAAAATGCTGTGCTGATCTGATGGACGGTTCAACCGATCGTCGATCAGCCGACGTCGATATATCCATTCTCTTTGATCAAGGCGATCAGCTCCCGCAAGGAGCGTTGAAGCGGGCGTGCAGACGTATCCAGTTTCGCATGACCCCGCGCATACCGCGGCGAACGGGCTTCCATCAGCGTCTTGATCTGCGCCATAGCAAGCGGCGCGTCCTTGATCGGCTGCAGGTCCCCTTGGGCCCTTACACGCTCCATATGCTCTGCAGGAGAGGTGTGCAGCCAAATCGTGTGGAACCGCGCCAGAAGCCGCGCAAACGGCGCATCCTGCTCTACCAGACCGCCGGATACAGACAGGACCAGCGGCCCCTCAATCGTCAACGCCCGCTCCAGCGCTTCGGCCTCAAGTCGGCGATACCCGTCAGTGCCATAAAGCGACAAAACTTCGGCCAACGGCATACCCGTTTCGTCCTCGATCAGGCTGCTGAGTTCCACAAAAGGAATGCCCAACGCTTCGGCGGCCATTTTGCCCAACGTGGTCTTTCCAGCACCGCGCAAGCCCATAAGGCAAATGCGGCCTGTGCGGACACCATCGGCTCTGTCCGACTGAAGCAATGCGGCAATCTGACTGCGGACATCGGACGACGCATGCGAAAACTGGTGCGCCATACGCTGTGCATCCGGATCTACGGAAATTTGCTGCGCGATCAGGGCTTCAATCGGCACCTCGAGGGCGCGGGCGACACGCTCTAGCAATGCAACAGAAATGTTCCCCTCGCCCGCTTCAAGCTGGGCAAGGTAGCGTGGCGAAACGCCTGACCGCTCGGACACGACGCGGCGCGGCAAGCCCTTTTGCTTGCGCACTTCGCGAACGCGCCGCGCAAGCCTGCTTATCAGCGCATTGCGAGGGTCGTCTATGTTTACAGAGGCGTCACCTTTATCCATATGCTCAGATATAGTGCACTGTATAAAAGTTCCAAAGAAGTTTTGCAGCCGCTCCGGAAGGTACTGAATCACAGAGATAATAAACTATAGACCAGTTCCAGCCCCCGCCGACCACGCACATTAGCGCAGCATTTTAACTCGTGAATGCAATGAGATTAGGCGCGCGACTTTGATCTGAAACAGCGTCTCGGCACAGCAGAAAAGCGTTTGCGTAAAGCTCAAGCGCAATGAAGGACCAAAGCGCGTCAGAAGGTGGCAAATGTGAAAAATGGTGGCGTTACCTGGATTTGAACCAGGGACCTAACGATTATGAGTCGTTCGCTCTAACCAACTGAGCTATAACGCCACTGCGGCGTCAATTATGGTAGCGGCCCCCTCCCGTCAAGGCAGAAACCGCACTTGAGGTCTGCTTAAACCCACTTCGCCAGCGGGGGCAGGCTCATCAGCACCGCATTGGCGTCGTGGCCGGTCTCGAGGCCGAACTTTGTGCCGCGGTCGTAGACCAGATTATACTCGGCATATAGCCCGCGGTGGACCAGTTGCGCGTCCTTATCCGCATCCGACCATGCCTGCGGCTTCCGCTTCTCCACTAAAGGCACATAGGCAGGCAGAAAAGCGCGACCGATGTCTTGGGTCAGGGCGAAATCCGCCTCCCAATCACCCGTGTTCCGGTCATCCATAAAGATGCCGCCCACGCCCCGTGCACGGTGGCGGTGGGGGATATAGAAATACTCGTCCGCCCATTCCTTTAGCTTGGGGTAGATGTCGGTGCCGTGCGGATCAAGGTGCTGCTGCTGCGTGGCGTGGAAATGCGCTGTGTCCTCATCATACTCGATGCAAGGGTTCAAGTCGGAGCCCCCCCCGAACCACCACGCACCCGGTGTCCAGAACATGCGCGTGTTCATATGGACCGCAGGGGCATGCGGGTTTTGCATATGCGCCACAAGGCTGATGCCAGAGGCCCAAAAGCGCGGGTCATCTGCCATACCCGGCACACCGCGTGCTGCCATTGCTTTCTGCGCGCGCTCACCCAAAGTGCCGTAGACCGTTGAGATATTCACCCCGACCTTCTCGAACACGCGGCCACCGCGCATCACGCTCATCAGGCCACCACCCGCATCCGATCCATCATCAGAGGTGCGTTTTGTCTCACTCACATCAAAGCGGCCAGGCGCCATATCCGTCAGTGGCCCTTCGGCATGCGTGTCTTCCAGATTCTCGAATGAGGCGACGATGTCATCACGCAACGTGCGAAACCACGCGGATGCGCGGTCTTTTTCTGTGTCGAAGGCAGCAGTCATGGGGTGGCTTTCTGTCAGAATTATCTGACACCGTTACAGCACAGTTGATCTGACGTGAACAGACGCAACATCATGCATAATTCAATGCGCAGGCGCGCTCACCGCATCAAGAAGCGAGCGGCCACCGTCCACAACCATCACTTCGCCTGTCATAAAGCTGCTGCTTTCAGCCGCGAGAAATTGCACCGCCTCAACCAGTTCATTGGGCGCTGCGATGCGACCTAGCGGTGTATGGCTGCGGATATCATCACGCCATTCGCGGTTCTCGGCCACCGACGCCTTGAGCGAAGCCGACATGACAGATCCGAAGGCTACTGCATTAACACGAATGCGGTGCGGCGCTAGCGCCAGCGCCATCGAGCGGGTCATCTGATCCAGAGCGGCAGAAGCAATAGAGTAGGCCATCAGTTCGGGCGCTGTCTGATGCGCCGCTGTCGAGCTCAGGTTGATGATCGATCCGATCTGCCCTTCAGGCTGGTCTTTGGCCTGTTTCATCATGCGTTTGGCCACTTGCTGGGACAGGCGGAGCGCTGTCATCAGGTTCTGCTCCAGCAGTGTCTCGACAGAGCTATCATCGACATCCAACGCTTCGGTCGGGATCACCTGACGCGACGCATTCACCAGCACGTCAACCTGATCGAACGCATCGATCGTCGCCGAGACAAGGTTGGCGATGGTCAAGCGCTGCCGCAAATCCCCTGCGAAAAAGCGGATGTTACCCTCATCACGCGCCTCGCCCAGCTCTTCCTTGAGACGCTTTTCATCTATATCGGCGCACATCACATTGGCACCTTTGTCCGCGAAATCACGCGCGATGGCGAGGCCGATGCCGTTGGCGGCACCCGTCACGATCACAGTCTTACCAGAGATTGAGAATGACATAGCCTGTCCTTTGAAACAGTTAGCGGCGTTTGCGCAGGGGGCGCGAGGCATGGAACAGCTTGAATCGCGCATCGCCGCCGATTTCTTCGACCTGAACAAAACGCGTCTTCAGCTCTGCTTCATACGGCAAATGACGGTTCGCCACCATCCAAAGATGGCCCTGCGGCGTCAACAGCCGCGCAGCAGAAGCGATGAACGCCTGCCCGACCTGCGGTTCGGTTGCGCGGCCTATGTGGAAGGGCGGGTTCATCACAATAGTGTCTACCTTGTGATCAAGCGACCAGTCAGTGCCGTCCGCCCAGTGAAATTGCGCCCTAGGATCATTCACGTTCCGGCGCGCGCATTCGAGCGCCATGTGACCAGCCTCGACCAGATGCACAGCCTCAACGCCCTCGCGGGTCAACACATGCGCGGAGAGAAACCCCCAGCCCGCGCCCAGATCACACACCTGCTTGCCCAGCTTGTCAGGCAGCGCATCAGCCAGCAGCGCGGAGGCGACATCTACACCATCCGCTGAAAACACACCCGGTGCGGTCCAGAACCCGCCTTCTGTTAGCGCGGGGCCCGCGGCCCAATCGGAGAATTGATCAGCGACGGGGGACTCGATCCAGAAGAGTTTGCCATGCGCTTTGGTAACGGGCCCGTGCACAGTGACCCGCGCTTTCATGGCTTTGAGGATCCCCTCGATCCCGTCCGTCTTCTGGCCGTCAATCACGACGACACCGTCACTCTGCGCACAAGCTGCTGCAATCATGGCACGCGCCTCAAGCTTGGCACGAGGCAAGCAGACAAGCACGGCCGCATAGCGATCATCACTGTTTACAGAGACATCAAATCCTCGCGCAGACCACGCCGCATGAGCAGGATAGAAATCATGAATAATCCGCGCGCGGTCTTTTGGAATATCGTCCAGATCGAGGTCGGGGGACGGGCCGAAAACGGCTATTGCGCCGGTTTCAGGCCACGTGAGGCCACCGCCGTCAAGCGCCAGCGGCAGTCGTTGATCGAGCATGAGTTACTCTTCTTTTTCCATAGTACACTGGAGGGGGTGCTGGTGACGGCGTGCGAAATCCATGACTTGCGCCACTTTGGTCTCTGCAATCTCGTGGCTGAATACGCCAACCACGGCCAGCCCCTTCTTGTGCACGGTCAACATGATCTCGAAGGCTTGCGCATGATTAAGACCGAAGAACCGCTCGAGCACATGCACGACGAATTCCATAGGCGTGAAATCATCGTTCAAAAGCATCACCTTATACATCGGTGGTCGCTTGGTCTTTGGCTTTGTCTTGGTGAGCAGTTCGGTGTCGTCACCGTCTTGCTTGTCTGACATTATTATCGGATCAAGATGCATTGCTGCTCCTGCGAAAAACACATGGGTACGGGGCGGTTGTTCCGTCTATATAACGCGCAGGCGCATTTAGAAAAGAGGAATGGTGGCATTATGTCCCACTGGGCGCCAAAGCCCCACCCTCAACCAAGCCAAGGAGACCCCGATGCCCCAAGCCGACCTGAGTTATTCCGCGCAACTTCCTATCGATCCCGCTGCTCTTCTGAGCAAGGTTGAAGAAGTCATTGCCGCCCATGATACGACATCGGGCGACTGCAAGGGACGCGCACACGCTCTGGAAGTTACGCATCACGCGCATATCCTGCTGCGCTTGCGCATGCTGAACAAGCCACACCGCGACGACGCATTTATGCAAACGCTGCTTTCCGCCCTGCAATCAGAACTGCGCGCGCTCATCCCTGCCCCCTGCATACTGGGCGTCGAGCTGGGGTTTCTCGAAACGCATTATGCGTCCCTAACTCTGGATTGAGTCGCGATCTTCAATTGCGGCAGATGTCGCCCAAATGCTGCCACATTCCCGCCACAATGGCGGGTGTTGTGGCCTAGAGAGAATTGGCACCCATATGTGCCATGCTGCCGCGCAGAAAATCCTGTGAAATCCGTAAGAAGACGGGTTATCAAACGACGTTTTTCATGCTAACTTTTAATTAATCAAAAAAAATGGCCACCCGAAAAATCGGGGGTCTTGAGGCAGATTAGGCAGGTTATCATGAAGGTGCGGCGCGTGCAGCCGGCCCGTTTCGGGCTATTCATTCTTGCAGCATTATGGCTATTTGTACTCGTCCCCATGAGTGCGAAAGCAGCCCCGTATGCGGCGTATGTGATTGATGCGAGGACGGGCAAAGTCCTGCATGCCAACAACGCCGAGACACCGCTTCATCCTGCGTCCCTGACAAAGATGATGACGCTGTACATCGCATTCCAAGCCGTCGAGCGCGGTGAGATCAGCTTGGACACGAAAGTGCGCATTTCTAAACATGCCGCTTCCGAGCCACCAAGCAAGCTGGGCCTGCAAGCAGGTCAGCGGATCGCTTTGAAATTCCTGATCCGCGCCGCCGCCGTGAAATCTGCCAATGATGCGGCCACCGCAATTGGCGAGGCAATCTCGGGCTCGGAGGCAAAGTTTGCACGCCGTATGAACCGCACGGCCAAGCAATTGGGGATGCAGCGGACGATCTTCAAGAACGCGCACGGCCTCACCGAAGTAGGCCACCAGTCTACGGCACGCGACATGACGATCATGGGGCGGCACCTGCTCTATGATTATCCCCAGTACTATAACCTGTTTTCGCGGATCACTGCTGATGCCGGTGTGCGCAAGGTCAGCCACACCAACCGCCGCTTTCTGAATGCCTACAAGGGTGCAGACGGGATCAAGACTGGATATACCCGCGCGGCGGGATTCAACCTCACTGCCTCTGCCGAGCGCGGCAACGAGCGCATCATCGTCACCGTCTTTGGCGGCAAATCCACGACATCGCGGAACGCCAAAGTTGCGGAACTGATGGATCTCGGATTTCGCCGCGCACCGTCTCGCGCACGTCTGCGCAAGCCGAAATTGCCCGAATACATCGCAGAGGCCCGCCCCAGCGCGCCCGTGGCGCAAAGCACTTCCGCTCCGGCAAAAGGGGCTAAAGGCAAGACAATCCGCCTGATCCGTGCCGTCACGACATCCTACAGGCCCCAGATGCGGCCAACAGCATCAGAGCCTGTCCTTGTGGCCACGAACAGCGATCCGCTCGGCGATGTGCTGAGCTCTGCCATCAATGACGCCGTCGCCCAAGCGGTCAAGGAGCCGCAAAAACCTGCCCCCGAAGTGGGCCAATCGCCGCAAGCTGCTGTTGTGCCCGATGCCACCGCTACCGCAAATATCGTTTTGGCCGCCGCAGCAACCACTGCCTCTATGCGCCCTGCGTTACGTCCCAAAGGTCTGGTCGTTATTGGTGCACAGCCGAAATTGGCAAAAGCGCCTGAGCCGCAAGAAGTCGTCACCCGCGTCTCGACGTCTGGTGGTCGCCATTGGGGCGTGAACGTGGGCCGCTTTGGTAGCCGCTACGCCGCTGAAAAGGTGCTTATCACCACAGCGCTTGCCGAGATGGCCACGCTGGACGGCTCCCTACGCAAAGTGGTGCGCAAACCGCAAGGCTTTGATGCGAATTTCCTCGGGTTGACCCGCGAGACCGCCGACCTTGCTTGTCGCAGGCTCAAAGCACGCAATGTCAGCTGCTTTATGATCGGGCCGGGTTGATCTGCGCAATTACGGCGTACGCGCCTCACGTTTGAGCCATGAGATCATCGCTTTTAAGGGGGCCCGCTGCACCCCTTGCCGCGTCACGATGTAATACCCGGTGCCGGCGCTCCTCTCTTCATGCAGAACCCGCAAACGGCCTGCTTCAATGTCACGCTCGACAAATCTGCGCACGGTCACTGCAACCCCCTGCCCGTCACGAGCTCCGTCCACCATCAAGTTCCCTGGCACGCGCAGCACGCTCGCCGCGCGCGTCGCTACGCCGTGCTGCTTAAGCCAGCTTGTAGATTCCGAGTTGCCGAACTCTTCGATCCATGGAAATCGCGCGAGCGCCTCCAGATCATCGCAGGCCATATCACCAACAAGGCTTGGTGCTGCGACGACGACCATCGAACTTTCCCATAGCAATGATGCGTCAAGGTCGGGCCACTTCCCCGTTCCAAATCTGATCGCAATATCGATACCATCGGGAGCCAGCGTGACGACATCAGCGGTGGGATCAATCATCAGGTCAATGTCAGGATAGGCTGCGCGGAAGCCCGCAAGGCGCGGCATAAGCCAGCGCGCCGCAAAAGTCGGCGTCACCGAAATATGGAGCGGCCGCGCATCGCGCGCATCCGTCACTTCAGCTACAGCTTCATGCATCTGCGCAAAAGCGCCTCCGATTTCATGCGCCAACCGCTCCCCTTTGGGCGTGAGCCTGAGGGCGCGGCCAGAGCGATCGAGGAGGGCAACATTGAGGTGCCCCTCCAGCACCCGCAATTGCTGACTGATCGCAGCATGCGACACGCCGAGCGTATCACCAGCCGCCACCACGCTGCGGGTCTGGGCAAATGCACTGAACGCACGCAGCGCAGAAAGAGGTGGGAGGCTGCGCCAATCCATATGTCATCCCAGCTTACATATACTCAAGAAGCATGACTCGCATTGATCGCGTGATCCGTCAAGAATAAAGGCACACATCAGGAGAATGCACATGATCAATATTTACGCCCAGACCTTTATGAATGCCACTCGCACAGGTGAAATCTGCATGCAGGACGTCCCCTCTATCCCTGAAACCAAGCGTCACAGGTGGTTCACACGGCGCAAAACGCGCTGCATAGACCCAAAAAATCTGTAAGAATAAGCAGTGCGCAGGTGGCGACCTCAGGTCGCTGCCTGCAACAAGGTACGCGTATATTCCGTCTGCGGATTGTCATAGAGCGCGTCAACATCGCCGTACTCTACAACATCTCCGCGCTTCATCACCATCACGCGGTGCGACATGGCGCGGACCACGCGCAAGTCGTGGCTGATGAACAGATAGGCCAGCCCGTATTTCACCTGCAATTCGCGCAGCAGATCAACGATCTGCACCTGCACAGTCATATCCAACGCGCTTGTCGGCTCATCCAGCACCAGCAGGCGCGGGCGCAGCACCATGGCACGCGCAATGGCAATCCGCTGACGCTGCCCGCCAGAGAATTCATGGGGGTAGCGGTCCATCGTGGCGGGGTCGAGGCCCACCTCAATCATCACATCATGCACCAGCTCACGCGGATTACGCTCTGGGTCAACCTTGTGGATGCTCAACCCCTCGGCGATGATCTGCATGCAGGTCATGCGGGGGCTGAGGCTGCCGAACGGGTCTTGGAACACGATCTGCATGTCCTTGCGCAGCCGGCGCAGCTCTTTCGTGGACCACTTGCGGATGTCATTGCCCATGAAGGTGATCCCACCCTCGGACGCAATCAGCCGCATGATAGCCAGCGCGAGCGTTGTCTTCCCCGAGCCGCTTTCACCCACGATACCGATCGTCTCGCCCGCCCGCACGCTAAGGCTTGCGTCATTGACCGCCTTCACATGCCCCACAGTACGGCGCAGCAGGCCGCGCTGGATCGGGAACCAGATTTTGAGGTTGTCGGTCTGCGCGATGACTTCGGCGCTCTCGGCCACTGGCGCAGGGCTGCCTGTCGGCTCCGCCCCAAGAAGCTTTTGCGTATAAGGATGCGCGGGATTGTCGAAAATCTCCGCCGTTGGCCCCTGCTCCACAATCTCGCCGTGCTGCATCACACAAACGCGGTCGGCGATGCGGCGCACCACGCCAAGATCATGGGTGATGAACAACAGCCCCATGCCTTCACTGTCTTTCAACTCTTTGAGCAGATCCAGAATTTGTGCCTGAATGGTCACATCAAGCGCTGTCGTAGGCTCATCCGCGATGAGCACGTCAGGCTTGTTGGCCAGCGCCATCGCGATCATCACGCGCTGGCGTTGTCCACCCGACAGCTGGTGCGGATAGGAACCCAGACGGCTTTCGGCATCATTGATGCCAACCTTCTGAAGCAACTCCAGAATGCGCGCTTTGAGCGTCGCACCTGTCAGACCCTGATGTAGGCTTAGGCTTTCTGCCAACTGCTTGTCGATCGTATGCAGCGGGTTGAGCGAGGTCATCGGCTCTTGAAAGATAAAGCTGATGTCATTGCCGCGCACTTTGCGCAACAAGCTCTCGGATGCCCCTATCATCTGCTGCCCGTCGTAGGTGACGGACCCTTCGACTTGCGCCGTTTCACCCAGAAGGCTGACCGTGCTCAACGCCGAGACGGATTTGCCAGAGCCGCTCTCCCCCACGAGCGCCACAGTCTCGCCGCGCTCGACATGGAAAGAGATACCTTTGACCGCAGCGGTCAATTGCCCGTCCTGTCGGAAAGAGACGCGCAGATCTTTTACGTCCAGCAAAGCAGTCATTATTGGAACGTCTTTCTGGGATCAAACGCGTCGCGTATCCCTTCGAAGATAAACACCAGCAGCGACAGCATGATCGCGAAGGTGAAGAAGGCGGTGAAGGCGAGCCATGGTGCTTGCAGGTTTTGCTTTGCTTGCAGTGTCAGCTCCCCCAGCGAGGGGGCTGAGGACGGCAGGCCGAAGCCAAGAAAGTCGAGCACAGCAAGCGATGAGATCGTTCCCGTGATCAGGAAGGGCAGCATGGTCAGCGTGGCGACCATCGCATTGGGCAACATATGGCGGAACATAATCGTGGTGTTGCCTACGCCCAAAGCCCGCGCCGCGCGCACATACTCAAGGTTGCGCGCGCGTAGGAATTCGGCGCGCACCACGCCGACAAGCGCTGTCCAACTGAATAGCACCAATAGAAACACCAATAGCCAGAAACTTCGCCCCAGAATGGCGAACATGATGATGATCACATAAAGCGACGGTGTAGAGGTCCAGATTTCGATTACCCGCTGAAAAATCAGATCAAGCCAGCCGCCGAAGAACCCCTGCACCGCGCCCGCCGCAATGCCGATGATCGTGGCCAGCCCTGTCACGATGAGGGTGAAAACGATGCTCAAGCGGAAGCCATGGATGACACGCGCCAGCACATCACGCTTGGTCCCGTCAGTGCCCAGCAGGTTTTCACCATTGGGCGGCAGCGGCGCCGCACCAGGGCGATCCACGGCGGTGTCATAGCTGTAGGGGATGGGCGGCCAGATGGTCCAACCCTGCTCGAAGCCTTCGGTCGAAGTGTCGAAGCCACCAGCTTTGATTTGCTCTACAATCCCTTCAGGATCGTCAAAGCACTGCTCTAGCCCACCGCTGGCAATCAGACATTTAACCTCCGGATCGCGGTAAGCCGCCTCCGTCTGGAAATCGCCACCAAACTCCGTCTCCGCATAGAAGTTGAAGATCGGCATATACATCTCACCGCGGTAGTTCACGAGGATGGGTTTATCGTTGGCGATGAATTCGGCAAACAAGCTCAGCGTGAAGACCACCGTAAAAATCCACAGCGACCAATAGGCCCGCCTGTTGCGCGTGAAATTACGCCAACGGCGTTGATTGAGGGGGGACATCGCCATCAGCCTTCCCTCTTCTCGAAATCAATGCGCGGATCGACCAGCACATACATGAGGTCGGAAATGATGCTGACGACGAGGCCGATCAATCCAAAGATAAAGAGGGTACCAAACACGATGGGGTAGTCGCGCGCCACAGCCGCCTCAAAGCCCAAACGGCCCAAACCGTCGAGCGAGAAGATCGTCTCGATGATAAGAGACGAGCCAAAGAAGACTCCGATGAACACCGCGGGAAAGCCCGCGATCACGATGAGCATCGCATTGCGGAATACGTGGCCATAAAGCACCTTGCTCTCGCTCAGGCCCTTGGCGCGGGCGGTCATCACATAGTGCTTTTTGATCTCGTCTAGGAAAGAGTTCTTCGTGAGCAGTGTTAGCGTGGCGAAGGCAGAAATGGTCGATGCCAGAACGGGCAGTGTGATGTGCCAGAAATAGTCCTTCACCTTGCCCCACGCGCTCAGCTCTTCAAAATTATCAGACGTGAGGCCGCGCAGCGGGAATAGCTCATAGCAGGTGGGATTGAAGGTTGCACCGTTCTCCCAAACCTCCGCCAATCCCGGAATGCGGAAGCAGTTGGCGGGCACGAAAAGCACAAGCAGAAGGATCGCAAACAAAAAACCGGGGATCGCATAGGCCGCGATAATCGCGCCCGAGGTCCATGTGTCAAAGCGAGAGCCATCGCGCACCGCCTTCTTGATGCCCAGCGGGATGGAGATGAGATAAGCGATCAGCGTCGACCAAAGCCCCAGCGTGATTGACACAGGCAGCTTTTCCTTGATCAGATCAATGACGGAGATCGAGCGGAAATAACTCTCCCCGAAATCGAACTGCATGTAATTCCACAGCATGTTGAAGAACCGCTCGACGGGCGGTTTGTCGAAGCCGAACTCGGCCTCAAGCTCGGCGATGAATTCGGGCGGAAGGCCACGTGCGCCCACGTAGTTGTCATTGCCGCCCAGATCGACAGTGTCCGCGTCAGTGCCGCTGCCTGCAAAACCGCCGAACACGTCGCCGCCGCCCTGAATGCGTGCAATCGCCTGTTCCACAGGACCGCCAGGCACGAATTGCACCAATGCAAAATTCACAAGCATGATCCCGAACAACGTCACTGGGATCAGCAAAAGCCGTCTTAGAATATAGGCGCCCATGATTTACCTCAGCACGCCTTCGCTGCGCAATGTTTCCGCTTTCTCGGCGTCATACCACCAGAAATCGAGGTAGCCCAGCGCGTATGCAGGCTGCTCCTCCGGATGGCCATACTGGTCGTAATACGCTGTCCAGTAGACATCGTTATACCACACGGGGATCATGATGAATTCATGGCGCAACGCACGGTCCAACGCAGTCATCGCTGCCTGCTCCTGTTCGCGGGTCTCGGCCTGCAATGACGCTTCAATGATGGCATCCACCATGGGGCTGGCCAGCCCTGCGGGGTTGAACAGCGAAAACTCCGATGCCTCCGAGCCATAGCGCTGCATCAGGCCTGTGCCCGTGCCAAGGAAGGCAGCATATTGATCATAGATGAGATCATAGTCGCGGTCCCGCTCACGGGAGGTGTATTGCGAGGCATCCACCCGCTCCAGCACAGCCTCGATCCCGAAGGCCTCAAGATTGGACATGAAGTTCTCAACCACAGCCGACAGGGTCGCGGACCCCGATGAATTTAGCAGGAACGTTAGTTTAAGCGGCTCTCCCGCAGCATTGCGCCGCTTGCCGTCATCGCCCACGGCCCAGCCAGCATCATCAAGCAGCCGTGACGCCGCGCGCGCATTGCGGCGGTCCAGCAGGCGCGCAGCACCAGAACTGTGCGGCATGCGGACTTCATCGGTCAACAGCTCTGGCACAACCACATCGCCAAGGCTTTGCAGCAGCTCCAGCTCGGCCCCCTCTGGAACACCCGTTGCCATCAAAGGCGTGTCTTGGGTGAACGAGGCGCGCTGTTTGAACAGCCCGTATTGCAGGGATTCGTTGGTCCATTCAAAATTGAACGCCAATGATACCGCTTCGCGCACGCGCTTGTCTTGCAATGTCTCGCGACCCAGATTGAACACGATGCCCGACGGCGTCGGTGGTGATCCGTCTGGAATTGATTCGAGTTTTACAAAACCGTTCTGCGCCTTTGGAAAGTCATAGGCCGTGGCCCACTGTTTTGAGTTGCCCTCATTGCGGAAGGTATACTCGCCCGATTTAAACGCCTCGAAGGCGGAGTTCTCATCGCCGAAGTACTCGACGCGGATACGGTCAAAATTGTTGCGGCCAACGTTGAACGGCAGGTCATTGCCCCAATAATCGGGGTTACGCTTATAGACGATGCGGCGATTCACATCCACATCCTCGATCATGTAAGGACCAGACCCGGGTGAGGTCTCCAACCGGCTTTCGTCCAGCCGCGCACCTGTTTCCTCATACCATTTCTTGGACCACGCAGGCACGAACCCCACCTGATCGATCAACGACCGCCGCGAGATACCTTCGGCAAAATAGAATTTGATGCGGTAGTCATCCAGCACCTCAACCTTCGGGATACGCTGGCGCACCGCGTCGGCATAAGACTTCAGCCCCTGATCCAGCAGCAGGTTATGGGAAAATGCGATGTCGTGGGCGGTCACAGGATCGCCACTGGAAAACCGCGCTTCGGGGCGCATGTTGAAGATAACCCAGTCTTTGGTCTCGGGGTACTCAAGACTTTCGCAGAGCAGACAGTAATATTCTGCATAGACGTCCGCAGGCGCGGCCTCGTTGCCCGTCCCGCCGCCCAGCAGGCTTTCATACATCATGCTGCTCAATGCGCCCCCGCGCCCCTTGCGAGAATAGGGGTTCATGGAATCGAACGTCCCTAGGGTCGATATCGCGATCTCACCACCTTTGGGCGCTTCGGGGTTCACATAGTCAAAATGCGCAAAGTCGGCGGGATAGCTTAAATCACCGTAGAATGAGTAACCATGGCTTTTGATCATGCCTTCTTCGCTGTCGGCGCGCAAATCACTGCCCCAAATTGCTGCACATACCGAAACGGCCAGCACAGACCACAGGTGCGCACCCTTGCGGCGGTGGCGTTGGACACGGGCAAAAGGCATCATCGGCAGGCTCCTTGGGTCAGAGAATAGTGTTTCCGTTCAAAATGTAGGCTAAAGCGCTGCCGCGCCAAGATACAAGTTGCAACTCTGTGATCTAGCAGGATTCGGCACTAAAATGCGAAAAGGCCGCCCAAAGGCGACCTATTCAATTTTATCACGCGATCTGCTCGATCAGTCGTCGAGGCTGTCGAGGTATGCAATCACATCTGCGCGGTCTTCTGGCTTGGCCAGACCAGCAAAGCCCATCGTTGTTCCGGGCGCCCATGTCGCTGGCTTTTCGAGAAACGCGTAGAGGTTTTCGGCTGTCCATACATCAGCTTGCTCCGACAGAGCGCCAGAGTATTCATAGGACGCCACGGAACCAACGTCACGGCCAACAACGCCATACATATGGGGGCCAACAGCGTTCTCGCCGTCGCCGACTTTGTGACAGGCAGTGCACTTGCGGAAGACTTTTGCGCCGCTGTCAGCAGACGCTGCCGCCATACGCTCTTCGAACGGTACCTCGGCGACTTCCTCTTCGGGTTCATTCCCTGCAACTTCAATCACGTAAGATGCCTCACCGTGCAAAGACGCATGGTAGACTTCTTCACCCGCCCATTTACCCAGCAACAACACCAGCCATGCACCCAGCAGGCCAGCAGAAATCTTTGTAATGGTCATTGTATCCATGGCTACGATCCGTCGTTTGTAATTCACTTGTGTTCCGTGCGGTATCTATTGCTTTCCCTGCCAGCAAGCAAGGTGTAGTTAGCGCGACGAAACGACCAAATGCGTATGTTTTTACGAAGGAACCATAGGATGACCGCAAACGCTCCGCTGCGCATCGCCTTTCAGGGCGCTTTGGGTGCCTACAGCCATGAGGCCTGCCTGCAAGCACGCCCTGATGGTGTGCCCGTCCCCTGCACCACGTTCGAGGGGGTCCTGCGCGCGGTGCGTGAGGGGCGCGCGGATCTTGCTATGCTGCCTGTCGAGAACACGACCTATGGTCGCGTGGCCGACATTCATCGTCTGCTACCCCAAAGCGGTATGCACATCATCGAGGAAGCCTTCGTCCGCGTGCGTATCGCGCTGATGGCCAAACCCGGTGTGACGCTGGACCAGATCAAACATGTGCGCGCCCATCTGGTGCTTTTGCCACAGGCGCGTGCATATCTTGAGGCCAATGGCATCACGTCCGAGCCTGCCGTTGATAGCGCGGCCGCTGCCGAAGAGCTTGCTGCGGGCGGTCCTGCGCATGAGGGCGTGCTGGCCAGTGCAGTGGCCGCAGACATTCATGGGCTGGAGGTTCTGGCGGACGGCATCGAGGATCTGGATCACAACACCACGCGCTTTTTGCTGATGGCGCCAGAGCCGGACATGACGCAGCGCGGCAGCAAAATGATGACGACATTCGTATTCGAGGTCCGCAACATCCCCGCCGCCCTCTACAAGGCGATGGGTGGATTTGCGACCAATGGCATCAACATGACCAAGCTCGAAAGCTACATGGTGGGTGGCTCGTTCACCGCGACGCAGTTCTACGCCGATATTGAAGGACACCCTGATGATCCAGCAGTCAAACGCGCTCTGGATGAGCTAGGCTATTTCACTAACATGCTGGATATTCTGGGTGTCTATCCTGCGCATCCGGGACGGTGGAACATCACAGGTTAGAGCGGGGCATCAGCCCCTCTCATAGCGTTCTTCCATAGACTTGGCGAATTCGGCCACGCGCAATTTGTACTTTTTGGTCATCGACGCCTTGGCCAGCTTGATGGATTGTACCAACAGACGCGCTGACAGGTTCAGAGGCTTGATATCAAACACAACCATGATCCGCGTTCGGGTCCTGGATAAGGCAACCAGCTCTATGGTCATTGTTGTAAAAAGCCCCGGAGACTTACACTCAAGAACCATCTCGTGCGGCTTGTCGAGGGTTACCATCTCGATGTCGACCTGACGCCGCTTGCCGCGCAGGTTGAACATGGCGCTCCATGTCATGCCAACGCCGCGTACTGTTTTGGTGTCCGTGCGCTGCACTTCGGCGCCTCGGCGCATGGCAGCACGCTCGAACATCTCGAAATCGCACAGCATTTCGAAAACCGCATCAATGGGCGCATCAACATCTTCTTTTGTCGAGAATTTCATGCTCGCCTCGGTGTTATTATTATTTGTTAAATCACTTTAAGGCTGCCCCCGCACGGGTCAACCATTCTGCTCAGATACTCACAATATCGGCATGTCCCGCATTTAGTCGAGCGTATCCGACAACCAACGTTCTATGAGGAAGTGGGCAATCGCCCCTTTTCGGGCGGGCATTATTTCGGGGTGGTGACCTTGGCTCACCGTCATCATCTCTTCGCGCGTGACCCAGCGAGCATCTTCGATTTCTACAGGATCTATGTTGATGTCGGTGCTGATCGCCTCACCGTGGCAACCAAACATCAAAGACGCTGGAAACGGCCACGGCTGACTGGCGAGGTATCCAACTTCGCCCACACGCACGCCCGACTCCTCAAACACCTCGCGGCGCACGGCCGCCTCAAGCGTCTCCCCGGGTTCAACAAATCCTGCCAGCAGTGAATACATCCCAGCAGGCCAACCCGGAGAGCGGCCCACCAGAACAGAGTTGCCGTGGGTGATCAGCATGATCACCACAGGGTCGGTCCGCGGGAAGTGTGATGCCCCGCAGGAAGCACATTTGCGCTGCCAGCCGCCTTGCGACATTTCTGTTTTCACACCGCATTTCGCGCAGAAAGGATGCGTCTCATGCCAACTAAAGATCGCCCGCCCCGATGCCGCCAGTTCCGCATCGCGGGGGTCAAGCCATGTCATCACGCGCCTCAGCTCGGCGAACACCATCCAGTCTGGCAAGGCGGGGTGGCGCTGTTCGCTGGGATCAAGAAAGCCGCCAAGGCTGCTCTCGTCCAGATTTGCAGGGGTCCACGCAGAGATATCAACAGCGAATGTCGGCCCGCCTTCTTCGCGGCCCAACAGGATCGGCGGCTCCGCTGCATCTTTGAGTGCGGCGTGATCCATAGGAAGGCGGATCAAACCCGCTGGCCGTTCTGCCGAAATCAACGGCTTGCCCCGCCAGAACAATATCGCGCGCGCCGTCGGATCGGCAGCAGCCTGCGCGATCGCTTCGGGGTTGCCACGCAACTCACCTGCACGGTCAAGGTTAGACCCCCCAAATGTCACCAACTCCGCGTCTTTCATCTCGCTCCCTTTCATGCCCGAACCGCATTTTGTGTTTGTGCGGTCCGCGACCCCATGCTTCAACCCTTAATCTCGCGATGCGATCCCACTATCTGATTTACCTACTCAACCTGTGCTGGTAATTTGCAATTCATGAGGGTCACCGACAATCCACAACAGCAGGACAGGACAAGCGCGTGATCAAAATCAGGCTGCTGGCGACGACTGATCTGCATGGCCATCTTCTGCCCTTTGACTATATCAAAGATCAGCCGACACAAGGCGACGGCCTTGCGGGTCTTGCCCGTTTGATCGCAGAGGAACGCGCCCGCGCCGACGCACAAGGCGTGCCTGTCATTCTGGTCGATAACGGAGATACCTTTCAGGGCAATCCGCTGGCTAACCGCCTTGCACATCAGAAGGTTCGCTGCGATCACCCCATCGTCGCCTGCATGAACCACCTCGCGTATGATGTTGCAGGATTGGGCAACCATGATCTCGACCATGGCCTGCCATACCTCAAAGCGGTTGCAGGCGCGCTCGAGATGCCACTGTTGAACAGCAACTTGGAGGGCGTTGACATTGCGCCCCTAAAGAAATCCGTTCTGCTTCATGTAGATGTTGGCGATCAGGCAGCCGGTGCTCTCACATTGGGTGTGATTTCGGTACTGCCCCAGCAAAGTGCGGCATGGAACAAACAGCACCTCGGCGATGGAGCGATTGCCAATGATCCTGCGCAAACAGTCATCGACACATCAAAAGACCTCAGGGCCGCAGGTGCCGACCTTATCGTCGTGCTTGCCCATATGGGTGTTGGCCTGCGAGATGGGGACAACAGCGACAGCCGTGCATCCCATGCGCTGGTCGAGACAGGTTGCGTCGACGCGGTCATACTGGGCCACACCCACCGCAGGCTTCCTTCGGTTGATTACGCAAAGCGGGATGGCGTCGATATTCACAAAAGCACGGTCGGCGGCGTTCCCGCCCTTATGGCAGGACATGCGGGATCAGATCTCGGTGTTATGGACCTCACGCTTGAGCATGATGCGGACACTGGCTGGCGCGTTGCCATGCACCACTGCGTGCTGCGACCCAACGGAGCCAACGTGCTGGCCGATCCGCCTATTGCGGCGCTGGCACAAACCGAACACGATCGTGTGCGCGGCGCCCTACGCCAGCGCATCACCAAGACCGCGCGCACACTGCACAGCTTTTTCTCCACTGCCTGCCCCGCACCGACACAACACCTGACAGCACTTTCATATTATAACGTCGTGAATGCAGCGCTGGCAGGAACTGCGCATGAACAGGTTCCGGTTCTGGCGACTGCAGCAGCACATGGTGCGGGAGGGCGTGACGGGCTGGGAAATTACATCCATATCCCCAAAGGCGACGTCTTGGCGCGCCACATGGCGGGGCTTAACCCGTTTGAAAACCAAGTCGTCGGCATTTCCGTGACCGGCGCGCAATTACACGAGTGGTTGGAGCATTCAGCATCACTCTTCAACACATTGCTCCCCACAAAGCCCAATCAGTTTCTCGCAAATCCTGACATTCCTGCGTTCCAGTTCGACACTATTTTTGGTCTGAACTACCTCATTGATCCCACGCAAAAGCCCTACGCCAGAATTTCGGCGTTGACCTATGCCGGTGCGCCCGTTCGGGATGATCAGCAGTTTATCCTTGCCACCAACCAGTTTCGTGCCTCTGGAGGCGGCGGATATCTCCCTACGCCGAAGGATCGCATCGTCGCGACCCTTGATACATCTATCGAGGCAACCATGACCGAGATCTTGCAAAGCGGCACGCCCGCTCCCTGGGGCAATACCGCGCCTTGGGCCTTCGCTCCGCCCACCCCGACACAGGCGCTAATCTATACGCACCCCGATGCGATGGAACAAATCGCAGATATCCGTCACCTGAAACCAACTCTGCAAGGCTCGACACCAGACGGCTTTATCCGCATTTCACTGACGCTGTGACCTTGCAGCAGCGCGCCGCTTTGCCTATATCTCGAATCGAGAGGTTGGTGCGGGCAGGCGCCTCGCCAACCTGGTCAGAGCCGGAAGGCAGCAGCCACAACGAGTCCCGCTTGGGTCGTTATCAATCTCTCACCTAGAGCTTAAACAGCAAAGCTGTTTAAGCGGAACCTGATAGTGCCTTTGCTTAAAAAGGGTCACGAAAAGGTAGATCACAGAAAATACCGCAAAGCGGAATGTGACGCTGGAAGGGTATTCGCATAGCGAATGTCCCGAGAGGCAATCGCTCCAAAGCAAGCTCGCCCCCCCTCACAACCGCGCCGCTGCAAACGTATCACACTCCCCCACAGCACCCGTATCATAGCCCCGCGTGAACCACCCTGCGCGCTGTTCACTCGTCCCATGGGTAAAAGTATGCGGCTGCGGCACGCGCCCCGCTTGGCTCTGCAAATGATCATCTCCGATCTTGCGCGCCGCATTAAGTGCTTCTTGCAGATCGCCCCGTTCCATCAGCCCCTGCACGTTGCGCGCCCAAATCCCGGACAAACAGTCCGCCATCAGCTCGAGCCGAACGGTCAACGCATTGGCCTCTACTTCCGAAGCACGGGCACGGGCCGTATTCACCTTGAGTAATATGCCAAGCTCGTTCTGGACATGGTGCGCGACTTCATGCGCGATCACATAAGCCGCTGCAAAATCGCCGCCCGCGCCCATCTGACGGTCAAGCGCTGTGAAAAACTGAGTGTCCAGATAGGCTTTGTTGTCCGCCGGGCAGTAGAACGGCCCCGTAGCGCCACTGGCATTGCCACACGGGCTTTGCGTGACACCATTGAAGATGACCAGTTTTGGTGGCTCATACGTACGGCCCAATTGATCGCGGAACACTTGGGTCCAGACCTGTTCCGTCGTGGTGAGGACCTGCGCACTGAATGTGGTGGCCGCATCATCACCCTGCGATGAAGTCTGCGTTTGTTGCGGCACACCGCCGCCCTGCAACAGAGGCGAGACGTCCATGCCCGTGAAATACCCCACGGCCAGCACGACAATCACACCCGCAAGCCCAAGCCGCTTCGTCCCGCCGACGCGACCACCTCCGCCACGCCGCTCCACATTACTACTCCGCCGGATACCTCTGAGCCGCATAATATTCTCCCTTGCCTTGCGCATATAACCCTAGCACATTCAGATCGTTCCTGTGCAAGAGAGCTTTGGTCCCCTGCGCCCCGTTGCCCCCATGGCCAGCACACCCTACCTTAAGAGCAACGCCCGAATCCCTTGCATCAGGATGCCCATGACCGACGCCACCGCCTACCGCGTGCTTGCCCGTAAATACCGCCCCGAAACTTTTGCCGATCTGGTCGGCCAGGAGGCGATGGTGCGCACGCTCGAAAACGCGTTCCAAGCGGACCGCATTGCGCAAGCCTTCATTATGACGGGCATCCGCGGTACGGGCAAAACCACCACCGCGCGCATCATCGCCAAGGGCATGAACTGCATTGGCACAGACGGCGCAGGCAAGCCCACGACCGAACCGTGCGGGGCGTGCGAGCATTGCACCGCTATTATGGAAGGCCGCCACGTCGATGTGATCGAGATGGACGCCGCCTCCAACACAGGCGTCGCCAACATCCGCGAGATCATTGACAGCGTGCACTACCGCGCCGCCTCTGCCCGCTACAAAGTCTACATTATTGACGAAGTGCACATGCTCTCGACAGGCGCGTTCAACGCCTTGCTGAAAACGCTGGAAGAGCCGCCAGAGCACGTCAAATTCATCTTCGCCACGACCGAGATCCGCAAAGTGCCTGTCACGGTGCTGTCGCGCTGCCAGCGCTTTGATCTGCGCCGCATCGAGCCCGAGGTGATGATTGCGCTGCTGCAAAAGATCGCATCCGCCGAGAATGCCCAGATCGCCGAGGACGCGCTGGCGCTCATCACTCGCGCCGCCGAAGGCTCCGCACGCGATGCGACATCGCTGCTGGATCAGGCCATCAGCCACGGCGCGGGCGAGACGACAGCCCTGCAAGTGCGTGCCATGCTGGGCCTCGCCGACCGCGCCCGCGTACTTGACCTCTTGGACATGATCCTGCGCGGCGATGCTGCGGGGGCGCTCACCGAGATTGGCGCGCAATACGCCGAAGGGGCCGATCCTATGGCCGTGCTGCGCGATCTGGCCGAGATCACGCACTGGATCAGTGTGGTCAAAATCACACCAGATGCTGCCGAAGACCCCACTATTTCCCCCGAGGAGCGCGACCGTGGCCGACAGATGGCCGACGCGCTGCCTATCCGTGTGCTTACGCGCTTGTGGCAGATGCTACTTAAAGCACTGGAAGAAGTCGCAAGCGCGCCAAATGCCATGATGGCTGCAGAGATGGCTATCATCCGCCTTACCCATGTGGCCGATCTGCCCTCACCCGAGGAATTGGTCCGCACCTTGCAAAACACGCCTGCACCCGCAGGTGCCCCGACCGCCACACGCCCCGCAGCACCAACGGGCGGCGCGCAAGCCGTGCAACAAGCGCAAACACGGATGGCCTCAGCGCCCACTGCGGCCGGGCAGACCACCGCCCTCGCCCGCGATGCCGAGCAAGCGCTTGCTCATTATCCGACGTTTGAACATGTTCTGGAACTCATTCGCCACAACCGCGATGTGAAGCTGTTGGTTGAGGTAGAAACGTCCCTGCAACTGGCCGCCTATCAACCTGGTCGGATCGAGTTTGTGCCCACAGACAACGCACCCCGCGATCTGGCCGCGCGCATCGGGAACAAGCTGCAACTTTGGACGGGCAATCGTTGGGCTGTCAGCGTGGTCAACTCTGGCGGCGCACCCACAATCGCCTCCCTGCGCGATGAAAAAGACAACGCCCTGCGTGCAGACGCCCAAGCGCATCCCATGATGCAAGCCGTCATCGCGCAGTTCCCCAAAGCTAAAATTACCGCCATTCGAACACCCGAAGACATCGCCGCAAGCGCCGTGCAAGACGCTTTGCCCGAGGTCGAGGACGAATGGGACCCGTTCGAGGACAGCTGAACAGGCCTTGCCCTAAGGCACCTCAACCAACATATAAAACAGATCAAGAAACAGGAGATGACGATGCTCAAAGGATTAAGCGGCCTCGGCGATATGGCCGGAATGATGAAAAAAGCCCAAGAGATGCAGGGCAAAATGGCCGAAATGCAGGAAGAAATGCACAACATCATGGTCACTGGAGAATCCGGTGCTGGCCTGGTCAAAGCGACCTGCTCGGCCAAGGGCGAGCTAAAATCGCTCGACATCGATCCGTCGATCTTCAATGGCGACGACAAGGAAGTTGTAGAAGACCTCATCCTTGCTGCCATCAAGGATGCACAGGGCAAAGCCTCTGACCGCGCTCAGGAAGAGATGGGCAAGCTGACCGAAGGCATGGGCCTTCCCGCAGGAATGAAACTGCCGTTTTAAGTCACCGCTTGAAAACGCTGTGAAAAGCGGGAGGCAGCGTATCTCAAAGGAGATGCGCGCTCTCGCTTCCCTTTTATGGAGCGCCAATCTTTGAACAGCACCCGCGACATCGACGCCCTGATCGAGCTGATGGCTAAGCTTCCGGGCCTTGGCCCGCGCTCGGCGCGTCGTGCGGTCCTGCATCTGATCCGCAAACGTGCCCTGTTGCTCACGCCGCTGGCTGACATGATGCAAACCGTGGCCGCTACGGCACGCGAGTGTCTGAACTGCGGCAACGTAGGCACTGCTGACATTTGCGACATCTGTGAAAGTGACAAGCGGGCCAATGGTGAGCTTTGCGTAGTCGAAGATGTCGCCGACCTTTGGGCGATGGAACGCTCGGGCGTCTTCAAGGGGCGCTATCACGTGCTGGGCGGCACGCTCTCTGCCCTTGATGCCATAGGCCCGCAGGAACTGCGCATTCCACGTCTCATTGACCGTGTTGACAGTGAAGGCATCTCGGAGGTCATCCTCGCCCTCAATGCCACGATCGACGGTCAAACCACGGCGCATTACATCGCAGACCAGCTTGAGCACCGTGTGCGCCTTACCTCATTGGCCCAAGGTGTCCCCATCGGTGGGGAGCTCGACTACCTCGATGACGGCACGATCACAGCCGCGATGCGAGCGCGCAAGTCACTCTAAGTCCCGATTAAAAGACCGCCCATGCCTCCCAACATGGACGGTCTGCTCCGCACGCGCGATCAAGCCCTCAAAGGACGATCACATCCAGCGGCGGAAACCCGTTAAACCCGACCGAGCTATAGGAGCTGGTGTAGGCCCCGCAATTGCGGATCATCACCTTGTCTCCATGCCGCAGCGCCAACGGCAAGTTGATGGGCCGCTTCTCATAGAGAATATCCGCACTGTCACAGCTTGGCCCTGCCAGCACACAAGGCCCCGCCTCACCCCCGTCATGTGGCGTCACGATCTGATAGCGGATCGCCTCCCCCTCCGTCTCGGCCAGACCAGAAAAACGGCCGATATCAAGATAGACCCAGCGGTGCAGATCATCGGATGATTTGCGGCTCACCAGCATGACCTCAGCAGCAATGTGTCCCGCCTCGGCAACCAGACCGCGGCCCGGCTCTGCCATCAAATGCGGCACATTGCCAAAGCGCGCAGCAACCGCGGCTACCACAGCAGCAGCATAGCTGCGTGGTGCCTGCACATGCTCACCGTAGAAGGCAGGAAACCCGCCGCCAAGGTTGAGCAATTGCAGATCATGCCCCGCCGCACGCGCCGCATGCCAAAGGGTAGCGACATCATCCAACACCGGGTTCCAGAACTCCGCCCGCCGTGTCTGCGATCCGACGTGGAAGGACAGACCATACGCCACCAGCCCCAATGCACGCGCATAATCGAGCAGCCCAAGCGCAGCAGACGGCGCACAACCGAACTTGCGCGACAAGGGCCAATCGGCAAGCGAATTCTCGACAATCACACGAATGTAGACATTTGCATCGGGCGCGTGCTTTGCAATTTTCTCCAGCTCTGCCTCACTGTCGGCAGCGAACAACCGCACACCCGCCTGATAGGCAAACGCAATATCACTGCCCCGTTTGATCGTGTTGCCAAAGGAAATATCCTGCGGACGCGCGCCTTGAGACAGGCACAGCTCGATCTCCTGACGCGACGCCGCATCGAAACCGGAGCCCTTGAGAACAAGCGTACGAATAATCTGCGGCGCTGGATTGGCCTTCACAGCATAATGGATATGCGCCGCGCCAAGGCCTGCTTTAAGCGCGTCATAAGCCGAGGCCACTTTTGCGCGGCTCACAACAAGCGTCGGCTTGTCGAAGTCATTGGCGGAAATATAAACAGCGGCTGGGTCGGCATAGACAGGAAGTGCGGCGCGCAGGGCGCCGGGGACTGTAGCGTTCATGGTCATCTCCAAAGAGCAGGTGGGGAGCGTTCCCCAAGTGTCGTTTCAAGAGACGTTACCGTCGCTGCATAAACGCGGGTCAGTCAGCAAAAACTGACCGGCCAGAGGCGCGTGCGTTGGCGTCTGTAGAGCGGCATTTAAGCTCATTCAGGATTCGCGCAAGATGGAAAATTCAGCCACTTTCCAATTTTTCCCTGCGTGAAAAAGCAGCGCTATTATTATCACATCCGCTTGACCCACCCTCAAACGAGAAAGGGCACCCCAATCGGAGTGCCCTTCTAAAAAACCAAACCCGAAAGTTCGCGTTACTTCGAGTCTTCATCCGCGTCAGCATCTTCAACTGGTGTCTTAAAGAAGCTCTCCGCATCGGCGAAATCACTGTCTTTCTTGTCGTCTTCATCGTCAGACATATCGGTAGACAATGTGAACGTCTCAAGACCTTCAATCGCCGTCGGAATCTTCGGCTCTGCTTCCATCCCGAGGCTCTGCTCGGTGCTAACCAGCTTGCGACGCTCGTCATCTGTCATGACCTCGCCCTCTTTGGCCTTCTTGGCAGCGGCCTTCTGAACAGCAGCATCCAGCTCGGACTGCTTGCAAAGGCCCAGCGCCACAGGATCGATTGGCTGAATATTGGCGATATTCCAATGCGTCCGCTCGCGAATCGCCTGAATGGTCGGCTTGGTGGTGCCTACCAGCTTGCTGACCTGCGCATCGGTCAATTCAGGGTGAAACTTGACCAACCACAGGATCGAGGCAGGACGGTCCTGCCGCTTGGACAGCGGGGTATAGCGCGGGCCACGGCGCTTCTCTTCACCCGTCGCGGCGGCGTTGAACTTGAGCGTCAGTTTGTGCATCAAGCTGTTTTGCGCCTTATCGATCTCTTCTTGCGTAAGCTGGTTGTTGGTGATCGGGTCAAACCCTTTGACGCCTGCAGCCACATCACCATCGGCAATGCCCTGCACTTCCAACTCGTGCATGCCTACAAAGTCGGCAATCTGCTTGAAACTGATGGTCGTGTTGTCCACCAACCATACTGCGGTGGCTTTCGCCATAATCGGTTTGCCCATGTCTCTCTCCTTAAAACGCACCTTCCCCGTCGCCTGAATTAGGCTGTCCTGGCGGGCCAGAACCGTTTCCAATTTGGGGGAACTTGTGGCTTATATAGACAAGCCCCGCCCATAAGGAAAGACCCCAGATGCGCACCATTCTCCTCGTCCTGGCCTTGAGCCTCACCGCTGTCACTGCCCGCGCGGAGGGCGAGCGCGCAGGCGACTTTGACTATTTCGTCATGGCGCTCAGCTGGTCTGCAAACTGGTGTGCGCTGGAAGGCGACGCGCGCAACTCCCCCCAATGCGATGCAAGTGAGGACCACGGCTGGATTCTCCATGGCCTCTGGCCCCAATTCCACCGTGGCTATCCATCCTTTTGTCAAACTGCCAAACGCCCGCCCTCGCGCAGCATGACGGGTGATATGGCAGACATCATGGGCACAGGCGGCCTCGCATGGCACCAATGGAACAAACACGGCACCTGTACGGACCTGAGTGCGTCCGACTACTACGCGCTCTCCCGCGAAGCCTACGCCACAGTGACGCGCCCCACGATCTTCCGCAATCTCAACAAAACCGTGAAACTTCCCGCGTCGGTGGTCGAAGATGCCTTCCTCCAAGAGAACCCCACCCTCACCCGGGACAGCATCACGATCACCTGCCGCCAAGGCTACATCCAAGAGGCCCGCATCTGCCTATCGAAGTCACTGGAACCCGTCCCCTGCGGCCGCGACGTGATCAAGGATTGCACCCTGCGCGACGCGATCTTCACACCGCTAAGATAGCCAAGCGTTTCTCCATTTTGCCCTTAAGCTGATAGAAAGAAAGATAAAGCCGAACGCAGCATCCCGCGTTCGGCTCCAATAGAGGTCCTAGGTCGCGCGTCAGCGCGCCACTTGGATCAACCCCCGACTTTAAGCACAATCTTCCCGATGTGCTGGCTCGCTTCCATATGCGCATGCGCACCCGACGCATCCTCGAATGCAAACTCGCTGTCCATCACAGGTGCAATCCGTCCAGCATCAAGCAGCGGCCAGACGGCTTCGCGCAGCTCGGTCGCGATCCCTGCCTTGGCCAGATCGGATTGTGGTCGCAGGGTCGACCCTGTCATCGTCAGACGCTTCATCATCAACGGGGCAAAGTTCACCTCGGCTTTGGGCCCGCCCAGGAAAGCGATCTGCACCAGTCGCCCCTCCATATCCAGCGCGTCAATATTGCGCGCAATATACGAGCCGCCGACCATATCGAGGATCACATCCGCACCGCCCTCGGCCTTCATCACTTCGACAAAATCCTCTTCGCGGTAGTTGATCGCCCGCTCGGCACCAAGCTCGACACAGGCCTTACATTTCTCGGCGTTACCAGCGGTCACAAAGACCCGCGCACCGAATGCGTGGGCAAGCTGGATCGCTGTTGTGCCGATTCCGCTGGAACCGCCGTGGATCAAAATCCGCTCACCTGCTTTCAGGCCGCCGCGCATGAAAACATTGGACCAGACTGTGAAAAATGTCTCGGGCAGACAGGCCGCTTCCTTCATCGCCATACCCTTTGGAACAGGTAGACAATGGGCCGCAGGTGTCATCACATATTCCGCATATCCGCCACCCGGCAGCAACGCGCAGACCTGATCACCGATGGCCAGCCCTGTCACACCCTCGCCGATTTCGACCACCTCGCCCGAGGCTTCCAAGCCAGGCAAATCACTTGCCGTTGGAGGCGGCGCATAAGAACCCGCACGTTGCAGCGCATCGGGGCGGTTTACGCCTGCGTAGGCCACTTTGAGAATGACCTGACCATGCCCTGCCTGTGGCACCTCACGCTGCGTTTCCTGCAGAACCTCAGGTCCGCCGGGTTTTGTAATCTCGATTGCACGCATCATCTCGGTCATTGCTCGCTCCTTCAAAGCTGGTGTATTTCCAACACCATAGGAGAGCCACGATCCGAGGTCACCCCCATATGGTCAGCGGGACCATCCTTTGTTATGGCTCTTGCATAGCCAGCCCAAAGGACGCTTCCGATGCCTGCCCTTCGCTTTCAATGGCACGAAAACGCCCGCGCCTTTGCAGGGACGTCCGAGGTGACGCCGCGACAGGGCAGCGCGAGCACAAACCTATCAACGGCTCCTGTAGCTCAAGCGCTCGAGAATCTTCACAGGGCGCTGCAAGACAACATCCCTTTTTGCATCACGGAAGGGCCGCCCCCCAAGCTCGACGCACTCGAGCCTTCGCAATTTGCGACCCTTACAGGCGGAACATCGGGCCAACCCAAAATCATTGCACGCAGCCACGCCTCTTGGATCACCAGCTTTCACAGCAATGCCGCCCAGTTCACCTATTCCGCAGAAGACAGGATCGCAGTTCTGGGCGCGCTGAGCCATTCACTCGCGCTCTATGGTGTGTTGGAAGGGCTGCATCTGGGGTTGGACATCCACGCGCTTTCGCCACTCAAACCAGCAGCGCAGCACGCGGCATTGCATGCGAACGCCTGCACAATCCTCTATGCCACGCCGACACAACTGCGCCTATTGCCCGCAGATAGTCCGCTGAAGCACATACGTCTGATCCTGTGCGGAGGCGGCATGCTCACCGAAAAGGTCCGTGCGCACCTCGCTGCCTTGGCCCCCAATGCCGCGGTACATGAATTCTATGGCTCCGCTGAAACCAGCTTTATTACACTCAGCGATACTGGCACGCCCGCAGGCTCTGTCGGGCGCGCCTACCCTAATGTCGAGATTGAAGTGAGCAATGAAGACGACACTGGCACGGGGCTGATCTGGGTGCGCAGCCCCTATGTGTTTGAGAGCTACCTTTCGGGAAACAGCCCGCACACCCAACGCAACGGGGACTGGCTGACCGTAGGCGAATACGGGCGGCTTGATGAAGGGGGCTACCTCTTTTTGCGCGGCCGTGCAGGGCGGGTGATCAACATTGCCGACACGGCCATTTTCCCCGAAGAGCTGGAGGGCCGGATCAACACACTGGCCGACATGCCTGAATGCTGTATCCTTGCCCGTCCTGACACGCGACGCGGGCATGTGCTGATTGCTGTCCTTGAAGGCATAGAAAACCCGCAGCTGCGCGCTGCTCTGATGGCCCATTTCAAAGACAAAGGGTTGATACTCCCGCGTGCTGTTGAATTCCTCGATCCCTTCCCGCGCTTGCCTTCTGGTAAGGTTGATCTGAAAACCATCGCGACCCTCACAGGATGCACCCTATGACCGCCCAGATCATCGCCGCCTGCCGCAGTGCTGTCGTCCCGCGTGGTGGCGCATTTGCTGCGCACACACTGGACGCTTTGGGCGCGCCTGTGGTGCAGGCCGCATTGGCGCAAGCGGGCCTTGACCTCCAGCAAGTGGACGACCTCATCGTCTCTAATGCCATAGGCGGCGGGGGCAATCCTGCACGGCTCATTGCACTGGCCGCTGGCCTGCCCGAGCATGTTGCGGGCCTGAGCATCGACCGCCAATGTGCAGGTGGGCTGGACGCCCTGCTGCTGGCAAAAGCGATGGTAGAGAGCGGAGCCGCAGATATCGTGGTAGCAGGCGGGGTAGAGAGCTACTCCCGCCGCCCCCTGCGCCTTCGCACATTTTCCGATGGCAGCCCGCCACAGCCCTATGATCAGCCTCCGTTTTCGCCGTGGCCCGACCGTGATCCTGATATGGCAGCGGCCGCAGATGCCTTGGCGACCGCCTATGGGATCAGCGCCGAGGTACAAAACGACTGGGCGATAGAAAGCCACGCAAAATCACTGCGTGCGGACCCAATTCCTGGTGAGATCGTAGCGCTGGGCGGTCAACACCGCGATCCGTTTGCACGCAAACTCAGCACAGCCCTGACCCGCCGCGCAAAAACAGTGAGCGGCAGCATCACCGCTGCCAACATGGCCGTCGCCGCAGACGCTGCCGCGTTTTGTGTGGTT
>CAJXSZ010000010.1 GCA_913060815.1 uncultured Sulfitobacter sp.
AGTAGATCGTCGGCAGCGTCAGATGTGTATAAGAGACAGGTGTATAGACGAGTTCTTGTGCGCGCAGCAGTTTTTGGTAGGCCGTCAGATGCCCGAAATCGATAAGCCGCGCGTCGCTTAGTTCGGCAATCTGCAGGTTGGGCCGGATGCGACTGACGACTTCATGGAAAATTCTGCTTTGCGCATCCTCTAGGTCGCGGGCGGATGTCTCGTACCGCTCAACCCACAGCACCAGCCCTTCGTCGGTTTTCGACAGTTCGACATTCAAATAATAGACGCTACCTTCGCGTCGGATGTGGCCACTGATGATATAACGGACGCCCAAATCGTTCAGCAGCACTTGTGCGACATCGGGTCGATCCGTCAGATGACGGATCGAAACACGCGAAATAACCGAGATATCGCGGGTACGGGTGATGCCCAGCACAATGTTGTCGACCAGCATTTCGGCAAGATAGTCGTCGATGGCTTCCGTTCCTGAGGCCTTCAACGGTAGTATCGCTAAAACAGGCCTCCCGTGATTGCGGGCCGCGGCAGATTGCGGCTGCGGTGTCGGCTGGTCGGCTTGGGTGGTGATGGGTTGATTTGTTTCCACGTCAGCGATGCCCATCTTGATTTCGACTGCCAGATCCTGCGTTTCAAGCGAGGGTTCCATGTCAAGTTCGGCGTCCATGCGCGCATAGAAGGTCGCATATATCTGCAGTGCTTTACCGATGTCCCCCAATTCAGCAGCAAGCTGCATCGCGAAGCGACATTGCAATTCGCCCAGAGGATCAAATGATAAAGCGGCCTCTGCGAAATCCATGCGTGTCGTTGCGGGTACGTCTTTTTGGCCAGCAATCTTTGAGAGACTCGATAAGATACGATCTGACCAGGATTTGCGAATGTCCTGCACCCAATCCGCGAACCGCTCCCCGAGCGTTTCATATCCATAAAGAACATCGTTTATGGTCTCACCGCTGCCGCGCAGACCTTCGGGAAGGCGTCCCTCTTCCAATTCAGCCAGAATAAGATCAGTTTCGATCGTGATGTGACCCGGTAGAAGAGTAACAGTCGTACGGTCGACAAGCAGCGCGTCCTTGAGAACAGAGTGCGCGCTTCGCAACTCCGACAGGGCCTGACGCAAAGATGCGCGGGCCTTGGCGTCGGGCACATCCCCCCAAATCAACCCCGCAAGCAAATCTCGCGGGGCACTTTGTCGACCCATTGCAAGAAAAGCCAAGATAGCGACTTTTTTGCGCGCAGTGATGCGCAAACCATCATTTGGTTCTTCAAGCCACGCGCCGCCAAGCACGCGCAAGATGATTGGATTATCTGTCAAAAATTCTAATCCGTGAGCAAGTGCCTTGTCGTTACGTCAGCCTAGCGCACCGACAACGTCATGTCAGCCACATCAGATACCTAACGAGAAATTGACGCCGCATTCGCGATGCCCTGACGGGGTGTCTGATTGGATGAAGACAGAGTTCAAAACGGGCTCTCGCCAAAACACTGGCGTCATATTCACCCCCAACAGGGTCATTTAAAGGAAGATTACAATGGATAATGAATTGGTAAGCAACACTGGGTCATCAGTAGCATCAGATCAGATTTTGAACGCGCAAGTCACATCGGATGAAGCCGAAGAAGTGGCCTCAATCGAACAGGATTTCATTCAGTTTGACGAAGATTTCGGAACGTCCTTGATGGCGCCGGAAAGCGTAGCAAATGAAACAGGTCTGCTGGATCAAGCCGCCGAAGGTACGCCGTTTGCAGCGCCTGCTGCTGAAAGCGGCGGCACGTTATCACTGCTCGATCTGGCAGACGGCAACACCGGTACGCAAGAAGAAGGCTTTGGCGACTGGCTACGTGATCGGGTGCGTCCCGTTGTAAATGCGATCGCAAGCCGTGCGAAGAAGATTATTGCCAAAATGGTCGCACTGGCGCGCCGCCTTGGCAAATACGCGAAATGCATCAGCAAAATCATCGCGGCAATCAAGGCCTTCAAAGCCAAGAAGTACGGTAGCGCAATTTCTGCGGCGTACACCGCATTTAAATGCATCCGGGCCCAAAGCGCGTAAGGCGTCCACTTTCTGCGCCGGGCAAATCTGTCCGGCGCATGATTATTAATATGAAAGGAGAGGACGATGGCTGCGAAAAGCACAAAAGCAACAAAGGGCGGTGCCACCAAAGCACAAGCCAAGGCAAAGACGCAAAAGGCACAATCTAACCCATCCCAGTCCGACACATCTGACTGCGGTTGCGGGTGCGCCGATCAAGCAACCGATGCGGCTCTTGAAAGCAGCGACCTTGCCGAGATGGACGCATTCGTCAACGACATGCAATCGCCACAGGCCGAGACAGCAAGTGAGATGTCTTTGGTTGAAGACGGATATGATGTCCAAACCCATGGCGGTGGTTCGCTGGAGTATGCGGAAGGTTTCGAGCTTTTTGAACCAATGGTTCGCGGGCTTGGTGAAACAGCGCTTTCAAGATTGCCGGCAGGCTATGATTCAATGCCTTTGGCGTGTTCTGCACATTTTCAGGACGGACCAATGGAAACCGTATGTGGCCATGATGGCCGCGTTCAGGTCGGCACAAACGGCACCCCGCCTTGGCGCATGATTTGCCAGCTGATTATCACGATGGCAAACGGGGCAAGATCACGGGGGACAGGATGGTTCATCTCTCCACGCACGATCATGACAGCAGGTCACTGCGTTCACTCGGCGCGCAACGGCGGCTGGGCCAAGTCGATTGAAGTCATCCCCGGCATGAGCGGTAACAAGCAGCCGTTCGGCTCCGTTAGCAGCAGCAATTTTCAAAGTGTTGCGGGCTGGGTGAACCGGCAAGAACAGGCCGAGGACTATGCCTGTATCATCCTGCCTGAAAACGCGCCCATTGGTAATCAAACAGGCTGGTTTGGATTTGCGGCACTTGGTGATCTGGCGTTGAAAGATTTGCTGGCCAATAACTCCGGTTATCCGGGCGACAAGACGTTCGGCACGCAGTGGTACAACGCGGGCCGCATTGTCGGCACTGAGCCGCAACGCTTGTCATACATGTTTGACACTGCGCCTGGTCAAAGCGGTAGCCCTACATGGCGATACGACAAGACGCTTAAAAAGCGGCACGTCATTGGCATCCATAATTATGGTGGATGTGCCAATCGATCAACACGGATTAATCCCGTTGTTTTCTCAAATATGCAAAAGTGGAAACAGCTCGGTATGTGATGATCGGATGCACCTGCCTAGAAGACCTCCCCAAATGGGCGGGTGCATATAACCGCGACATCCAGATGACAGAAGAGCTCGTAGAGCTCAAAATTTTGAGGAGGCTTTAACGAACCCCTCCCCAAATGCCCCGCTCTTGATGAGCCGGAGACTGTGGCTTGTGCTGCCGAAACCTGAAGGATGTGTGGTACCAATAGATAGCATTCAATCCAGCCATGCCGAGAAGATATCCAAAGCTTAACGCTTCGGTTCAGCAGGCATTCCGTAGATAAAATTCTGATTCGAAGTCTGCAATGTGCTCTGATTTGGGCCCCATTTTCAGACCACGAGAAGCCCGGCGCCATACGCGCTTCAGAGCGCATATCGACTGGTTCGCAAAGTCGCCATGCTTGATGCTGCTGGCTGCCATAATCCCGTCTCAAAGCATACGACCTTGGTATGACAGGGCTCCTTCTTGAGGTTGGACATGAAGGGCTGCGACCCTTGGTGTATATGAAAAAGTTAATTTATCCATCAAGTTAGCTCTCATCACCGAGGTAAAACACTTCGGTCAATCTCAGGATTACTTCTGATCCCATAACTTGAAAGAGACACACCATGACCATGACACGCACAGCAATCAAAGCATTCGCAAAGACGTTTTCAAAAGACGAAGATGGCGCCACTGCCATTGAGTATGGCCTGTTCGCGGCCCTCGTGGGTGCCGTGATCGTAGGTTCCGTAAGCGTTCTGGGCGGAAACACAAACGCGGGCTTCGCGAAGGTCAACAATGCATTGAACGCATCCGACAGCGAGACGTTTACTGCCAATCCCGAATAAAACTGAAACCAGACACGAGTGCGCAGCTAATCGCTGCGCACCCGCACTCCTTGATCTATCGAAAGAAGTCCCGATGCCCTTCGACAACACAACGCCCTCACTGCTTACCCCGATCGCAGCTTATGTTTGTACCGAAGAAGGTGCCGGCGTTGCACGCGCAGTGCTTGAGACTGGCGTCGGCCACAGCGAAGAATTGCATGGTGGCGGGTTGAGCGGTGCAGCACGGCTGTGTGGCAGTGCGGCGACAGCAGAAATCATCCTCGCCGAGATCGGCAATATCCCCGTTGAGATGGCCTGCGAATGTATCACCGAGATTTGCAGCAACGGCTCTGACATCATCGTATTGGGTGAACAGGCCGACATCGTAACCTATCGTGCCTTGATCAAAGCAGGCGCGCTTGAATATTTTACTCTGCCTGTAACTGCGGATGAAATCCTTGCGGTTGAGCGGAGCGCTCCAGCGGTGGCACAGCCCACAATGGCACCCGCCGCGCCCGTATCGCGTTGCAGGTCTATCGCAGTGGTGGGATGCACGGGTGGTGTTGGCGCCAGCCTGCTTGCCCAGAACTTTGCATACTATGCTGCGTCGGCCCAAGCGGGAAACAACCGCACAGCACTGATCGATGCTGATTTGCAATTCGGCTCTCAGGCGATTGATCTGGACCGCGAAGAGACCATCGGCCTGTTCGAAGCGCTCATGTCGCCGGACCGCATCGACAGTACGTTTATCGCCGCCACAATGGATCATCTGAATCCGAACCTGTCGCTCTATTCGCGCCAGATTGCCGCCACGCAGGACGCGCAAGCATATGAAGCGAACCTGCCTCTTCTCTACGCGCCCTTGCGCGAAGAATTTGGTGTCATCACCACTGATCTTCCCCGCACTCAGCTGTTGCAAAACCCGGCTATATTAGCGGAATTTGACGCTTTGCTATTGGTCATTCCCGCCGGTTTTGCCGGAGCCTGTGCTGCGCGGCGTCTCATTGAACTCATAACCAGCCATGCGCCCGATCTGAAAATTATCCCCGTGCTTTCAGACCTGCGCAGGGATGCAAAATTGTCGATGCGCGATCTGGCGGAGGCTATCGGTATACCGATCGAAGCAACCCTGCCGCGCAGTGATGCACCTTTGATGCGCGCCCATCGTGCGGCACGACCTCTGGTCGCGATCCAGCCAAAAGGCGCATACGCAAAAACCGTGCAGCGGCTGTGGAGCAGCGCACAAGCGCAGCCAGCTAGCCCACCGCGCCGCTCGTTTCTGAGAAGGGTGCTGTCATGACCCTGCATACCCCAGACCTTTCGGTGCAGGAGGCGCTTGTCCAAGTGCTCGACGTTGCGTCGAAGATCAACGCCGAGGGCCTGTCAGCGCAGGAGCGTGCGAATGTGGCTGTCTCCTACGTGATCGAGACCGCGCAAGCGCCTTGGCCGCTAGCGATGCAGCGCGAAATATTGTCGGCGGCCACCGACGCCTTGTCTCCTAAATCAAAAGCGGCAGCGCCTGTGTCGGTTCATGCTGCGAAACCAGCAGCTGCGCCAAAGCCAAGGCCAGCGGTACAACCCGCACCGCCAGCGCAGGGCCGCGATCTCATGGCCACGTCCAATGAAATGGTCAAAGCGCTCTCCGAGACGCTGGACTTCTCCAAGTTGGCGGCTCAGCCCCGCGCAGAGCAAGAACAGCTTATCCGCGACGCGATCCGCTCGCTCTCTGAGGAGCGCAAGATGCGTCTCAACGGGAGCGAAGTCTCTGATCTGGTGCGCAGTGTGCTGGCTGATATGCTCGGGCTTGGTCCATTAGAAGCCTTGCTCGCCGATGAGAGCGTGACCGACATTATGGTGAATGGACCCGATCAGGTCTATGTCGAGCGATCAGGCAAATTGGTCCTCACTGATATCACCTTTCGCGACAACGCTCATGTGTTTGCCATCGCCAGCCGCATTGTTGCCGCTGTAGGGCGCCGCATTGACGAGAGCCAGCCGATGGTTGATGCCCGCCTCAAGGACGGCAGCCGCGTCAATGTTGCTGTACCGCCCTTGGCCATCGACGGACCGACGATCACCATACGGAAATTCCCGTCAAAGCCGGTCCAGCTTGCGGCCTTGGTGAAAGGGGGCAGCCTGACCAACCAGATGGCTGATTTCCTCGCGATCGCAGCAACCTTGCGTCTCAATGTGCTGATCTCTGGCGGCACGGGGTCCGGTAAAACGACCCTGATGAACGCCATGTCGCAGTTCATCCCGGAAGGAGAGCGCCTTGTCACCATCGAGGACGCCGCCGAGCTGCGCTTTCAACAGCCCCATGTCGTGCGGTTCGAGACGCGTCCGCCCAATGTGGAAGGGACCGGCGAAGTTACCATGCGTACGCTGGTACGCAACGCTTTGCGCATGCGCCCTGACCGGATCATTATCGGGGAAATTCGCGGCGATGAAGTGCTCGATCTGCTACAGGCAATGAACACGGGCCATGATGGCTCCATGTCGACTTTGCACGCCAACACGCCACGAGAGGCGCTCACACGGGTCGAGAGCATGGCCGCCCTCGCCGGTTTTGCACCCGGAGCGGGCGTGGTGCGCCGCCAACTGACCGATGCTGTGCACTTGATTGTCCAAGTCTCTCGCATGCGCGACGGCAAACGCCGTATCACCTCGATTTCCGAAATTGCAGGGCTCGCAGGAGATGCGATCACGCTGCAAGAGCTGTTCACTTTTGAAGCCGACCCCTCAAGCACCCGCACCCAAGTGAACGGCGCATACCGCT
The DNA here is from genome assembly GCA_913060815.1 of uncultured Sulfitobacter sp. GTDB lineage: Bacteria > Pseudomonadota > Alphaproteobacteria > Rhodobacterales > Rhodobacteraceae > Sulfitobacter. Next base: position 6,790 of record CAJXSZ010000010.1, read on the forward strand.
ACTCCGGCTACCGCCCGAAATTTGCCAAACGCGCAGCGGAGTACGGTCTGACGGCCGAGCTCGATGCAGCGTTGGGGGGCTAAAGTATGATCCTTCAAACCCTCGCCTTTGCAAGCGGGCTGTTCGTTCTTGCTGCCCTCATCCTGTGCCTCATTGTCGGGCTGGACGGCCAGCGCCGCCGCCACAAGGCACGGCTGCTGCGGGTGCGCCACGATACGACAATGCAAAGCGTGCCCCAGACACGGACAACCCCTGCTGCAAAAGCTGAAAAACACAGCTTGTTTGTTCAGGTTGAGGCACATCTGGCGCGCACCAGTTTGCGGGTGAACATGACAGAATTGCTGGTGCAAATGAGCATGGGCGGTGTTGGCATATATGCGCTGTTGGTTCTGGCTTTGGGCCTGCATCCGTTGTTGGCCGTGCTGCTCGCTGGTTTAACGCCCCTGATCTGTTTTGCGCTGGTGTTGCGCATCGCACAGGAACGCTACCGCAGCGCCTTTACGGCGGAGCTGCCCGAAGCGCTGGATGTCTTTGCACGCGGACTACGTGCAGGTCGCCCCGTTGCAGATTCGCTCGGCATCGTGGTCGAGACATCCAAAGGACCCATCCAACGTGAGTTTGCCCGCTGCCATGACGAGATTTGCATGGGCGAGACGCTGGCGAAAAGCCTCGAGCGATTGCAGGCGCGCGTGGCGACCCCCGAAGTGAGCTTTTTCTCGGTTGCGACATCGCTTCAGGCCGAAACAGGTGGCAACATGATCGAGACGATGGAAAACCTCGCAGGTCAACTGCGCGAGCGCCGCAAGCTACGTAAAAAGGCTCGTGCCTTATCCTCGGAGGCGCGGGCCAGCGCTTTGATACTCGCATCGCTCCCCTTTGCCGTGGCTTTGTCCATTGCCTTTCTCAACGCGGCCTATCTTGCCCCGCTTTTGCATGATCCGCGTGGGCGGATCATGGCGGGGACTGCTATCGGTAGCATCGGGTTAGGCGTGTTTATGATGCGCCAGATGGGAAAGCTCGATGTTTGATACTGTGATCCAAATGGCGATTTGGCTGACGGTGGGGGGCGTGCTGCTGTCCTCGCTGGGTATCGCCGCCCTACTGCATTCAGGACAAACCCGCGCGCGCACTGTGAGACGTCTGGCCCGCACCCAGCCGGTGCGCCAGCGCAGCACACAGCAAACAGGTAGTTTTGCCCATAACCGCGCAAAGTTGCTCCGGATTATAACCCGCCTCGGAGAGCGTTTGTCTGTCGTACTGGGCGGAGAGGCTGTTGAAACAGCAAACGATCTAGCCTCCGCTGGCTACCGCGGGCGCGATGCTTTGCTCATTTATGCGTTTCTCAAAACGCTGGTGCCCCTTGTTGCAGTGACTGCGGGTTTGATCTGGGTCGTCGTGAGCCATCCTGTCGGCATCGCGATGCTCAAGCCCGCGGCGATTGTGATTGCCATCGCGCTGGCCCTGTCCAAAGGCGTGGATTTCTTTGTAGATCAGCGCCGCAAAGAGCGACTGGCGCTTATCCGGCGCGGTTTTCCCGACCTGCTGGAACTGCTGGTAATCTCGTCTGAGGCGGGTCTAGGTCCCCAACCCGCTATGCACCGCGTTGCGGCGGAACTGCGTACAACCAGTCCTGCTCTCAGCGGTGAAATATTACAGATGGTGTCCGAGATGCAGATGACCAACGATCATCGCGGCGCCTATGACCGTCTGAGCCTGCGCGTGCCATTGCCCGAGATTGGTGTTTTCACCCAGACCCTTGATCAGTCAGACACCTACGGCACCCCGTTTTCGCGCGCCATGCGCACTTTGATCGAGGAGCAGCGTGCCAACCGCCTCATGGCTGTCGAGGAGAAGGCCGCTCGGTTGCCAGTTCTTATGACGATTCCGCTCATCTTTTGCATCATGCCCGCAGTTTTTGTGGTCCTCATCGGACCTGCCGCCCTGAGCGTGATCGACAATATTCTGGCGGGAGGCTGACCTTATGAAGCGCAAAGCGTCAAAATTCATGCACGATCAGTCAGGGGCTGTTGCGGTTGAGTTCGTCCTCATTGCACCGATTCTGCTGACGCTTTTGTTCGGCATTATCACTGTCGGCTATTTTATGGGCGTGAGCCACTCCGTGAGCCAGCTTGCAGCGGGAGCAGCACGGGTGAGCGTGGCGGAGTTTGACGTGCAGGGGCGCGATGAGGCGGCCACGGCATATCTGGACCGAGCCGCTGTAAACTACCCACTGCTCGTTCAGGAAGGCGTAAATTACGACGTTACAATCGAGAGCGGGACCGACCAAGCGATCACTGTGGCTGTTTCCTATGCGATCGACGGATCCCTGCTGGATATTGCGAACGGCTTCCTCGGTCTTGGTATTACAACAATCGACGGGAGTGCGTATCTTGCCTATTAGACCGTTCGAGCATTTCGCCCGCGACGAAGATGGTGCCATCGCCGTGATTGTGGCGCTTATGTTGCTCGTACTGATGGGTTTTACCGCATTGGGTGTCGACACTGCATCGCTCTATCGTGAACGGGCGAAACTGCAATCGGCAAGCGATCTTACCGCGATGAGCGCTGTAGCTGACACAGCTTCAGCAACCCCCCGCGCCCAAGCGGCGGTGCAGCGCAATGACCATCAGGCAGACTCTTTGAAAACACTGGAATTGGGGCGTTTCCTGCGCAACCCCGCGCTGCCAGCGGATCAGCGTTTCACCGTGCTGCCAGAAGGCGCCACAGGCATCAACGCTGTGCGCGTCGCCTTGCAACATGAGGCGCCGCTGCATTTTGCGCAGATTTTTACCGACGATACCCATGTTGCACTGACGCGGCGCTCTATCGCTTCACGCACAGGGGCCGCAAGCTTTTCTCTTGACAGTCACATCGCCAATATGAGCGATGGTGCGCTCAATGATGTGCTCGAACAGCAGTTCGGGGCCGAAGCCGCGATCAGCGCTAGCGATTTGGATGTTCTGGCAGGCACCCAGATTGATGCCGCAACGCTGCTTGCAGCACTTGGCCTCGATGTTGGTCGCAACCCCGCCGAGGTGTTGAATGGCGAGACCACGGGCGCTGCATTCATCCAAGCATTGCAGACCATTTTGCCTCCTGCGCAAGCTGGAGCGCTGGACGGGCTACGCTCGAACCTTGGGGACGTATCCTTCGAGGTGTCTTCCCTGATCGGAGGGATCGATACCGACCTTGGCATTACTGCTACGGATTTTCTATCTCAGGTCGACATTTCGGCCCTTGATGCGCTCCGTGCTGCTGTCGTTGCGCAGACCGCGAACCAGTCTCTCGATGTTGCAACAGACGTGAATGCAGCTGGCGTACTATCTACCGCCACAACGCTCACGGTAGGAGAGCCCGCCGCCCGATCCGGTCTTATTGCGATTGGAGAGGAGGGGACGACACTACACCGTGCAGCCGCGCGTCTGAAGACGCAAACGCGACTACAGGCGGGGTTGCTGAGCAATCTGGGGGCCGGTATTGAGGTGGCCTCTGTGAACCTGCCGATCTATGCCGAGCTTGCGGGTGCGACCGCGACACTGGATGAACTAAGCTGTGACGGAAGCGCGCCGGAGAATCTCGCTGCGCGGTTTGTAACAGCGCAAACCCCGCTGCATCCAGGCAACGGCACATCCGTTGCGGCCTTGTACCTCGGGCATTTACCCGACGAGGTAGGCGCAATTGATCCAATCTCGCTTGGCTTTGCGGATGTGTTGGAGGTGAATGTCACGATTGAGTTGCCGCTCCTGCCTGATGTGACCATCGCGGGACTGACCATTCAAGCCCGCTCCCACGTTACTGTGGGCACCTCGCGCAGCGAGACGGTGAGCTTTAGCCATGCAGATATCGCCAATGGCGACACCACGCGTACATTCGGATCAGGCGCGATCCTGTCCTCGGCCACTGCGAGCTTGCTGTCGCCAGAGCATACCGAGCTGCGGATCAAACCGGGGCAGGAAGGGCTGGTCTCTGGCTTGGCGGCACCGCTGGTCGCAGCGCTTATGAGCGCGTTGCCAGAGCGTCTGCTGGCAGGTTTGGCGGCGCCTGTGGACAATGTGCTGGATACGGCGCTGAACGCCACAGGGCTTGAGCTGGGCGCGGGCGAGCTTGAGCTGACCGCGCATCATTGTGAGCAAGTTCGTCTGGTTCAATAAACGGGTGGAGGTTGGATTTTATGCCAATTGCCGCTGCTGTGAAGGGCCAGTGGATTTATGTCGTCCCACCAAAGGCAGCACATCTCGCGTTGCGATCTGCACCTGTGCTTTCACAGGCTCATTTGCCATTGAGCATACTTCATCCGTGACAAAAGCGATCAGCTGGTAGCGCGATGCCAAGCCGGATTTGCTATAGATGCGCCCCAACTGCGTTTTTACAGTCGCGATGGCACAGCCACGCATTTCGGCGATTTCGGCATTGGAAAACCCTTTGGCTACAAAAATCGCAACATCTGCTTCTGCTTGAGACAAACCCCAATCATGCGCGTAGCGCAAGATAACAGTCTCCTTGGCCGCAGGCTCTCCCGCACCGGGTGCAAGTTTTGCTTTGCGTTGGCGCTCCATAAATTTTCTAAGCTGGCTATAGCTCAAATAGGCCACAGCCGCAGTGAGCGCGACGAAAAGGGCGAACAATCCCGAGATCAACGACGTGCTTGAACTTCCGTTGGGCAGAACGAAATAGACGATGACGAATGTCTTTAGGGCTGCGATGCCTGTGACTGCTAAAATACCCATAATCCAAACGCGCGACATCGAATGCTCCTTTTGTGCTTCGGTTATCCAACCTCTTAATCGCGAAGCATTATGTCAAAACTTCGACAAACTGGAGAAACGATCAGGATTGTATCGAATTTCAGGATGATCGGTTGTGGATATGGCGAGGGGTAGTGGAACGCTTTGCACCATTGCCATCTAAGCGCCAAGCATGAGCCAAACCAGCACAGATGAGGGCGCTGAGCGCAGGTCACCTGCAAGATACCTGCCAAGAAATTCTCTCAACGCCGACTATTCAATTCGAAATGGAAGTCTGCTGCTCAAAAGCCGAATTTGGCATGATGGAAACCGGTAAATGAGGTTTAGTGTTTATTATCAACGGCACAGAGAGTTTCTCAGTCGCGATATATCCAACCAAAGAAGCAGTATTGGACCGAGGCACGTCCAGCTTCTGCTTGGCTCGGGGCAGGGCGGACCCGTGCGTACCATTTACTTGGTCCGCGGGTTTTCGGGTCTCGACTTCATCTACAGATTGAGAATCGCACTCGGAACAAGCGGTTCTTATTTTTTGCGGATCGTGCGCTTTGCTCAGCAGGTTTCAGGCAACTTCAGTATATCCGTTGCTGCTTGTGCGACCGCCGCCCTATCGAGTTTGCGCAGTGTCAACCTATGTGCAGGATGCGCTGTTTGACCCTTTGATTTGGCATAGCGTGGATCATAGTGCCCGGTGATCAATGCACCAGCCAGCGTCTCCCAATCGGCGCTCTCTACCAAGGCGTGCCAGTCTTCTATTCTGGATGCTGCATGATAGGGGCGCAGTTTGTCCAGCAGGGTGTTCATGGTCTTTTTGTCATTGGTGAGATCGGCGTAGGCCTCAATCAGAAAGCTTTGGCGCGCGTCCAGTGGCGCGTCGATGTGAATGCGCGGGGCGCTGCACATATTCGCCCAAAGCGAGGGGGGCAACATGCGCTCTCCCACTTTGGAGCTTTCTGCCTCGACGAAGGTGGTCTTGTCGGGGTCCAGTGTCGCAAGCTGTGTTGCAATGCGTGTCTCGAACATCTTTTGCGCGGGCTGTTTCTGTCCCGTGCCGCCGAACAGGGAACCACGGTGGGCTGCCATCCCTTCGAGGTCCAGCGTTTGCGCGCCTTGTTTCGCCAGTTCATGCAGAATGGCCGTTTTACCCGTGCCCGTGCCGCCATCAATCAGCATCAGGCGGTGGGGTAGGGGCTGTTCATACAGCGCTTTAACCACTTCATTACGATAGCTTTTGTAGCCTCCTTGCAGCAACTGCACACGCCACCCCACCTGATCGAGGATGGTCGCAAAGGCATGTGACCGCTGACCGCCGCGCCAGCAATAGATGAGCGGTTGCCAGCTCCCCTGTTTGTCGCTGAGTGGTCCGCGTAGGTGCTGTGCCGCGTTATGGGCGACAAGTGCGGCCCCGATGCGCCGCGCCCGAAAGGGGCTGTCCTGAGTATAGATTGTGCCGACCTCGGCCCGCTCGGCATCACTCAGCACAGGAAGATTGATCGCACCCGGTATGTGATCCTCGGCGTATTCGGCAGGCGCGCGCACATCAATGATGCAATCGCACTTCAGCGTCTTGAGGTCGGCAAGCGCCGTCAGAATAAGCGGGGTCATGGCTGTCCTTTGGCCAAATGGCACATGTCTTACCCTCTTCTATGAAGGGTTCTGGCCAGAGAGGACAGCGCACTTTGGCCAGATGCGACAGGTTTACTCAAATCCGTGGGTTGAGCCAGCAACCAGTATTCGGGGGCCTATATCGTCGCGGCGCCTATGCGTCCGGATGGGCTGCTGCGAAAGCAGGATGCTGGGCGCAGGCTCGGGCCACGTTGTTGAGCCGTGTGCACTCGGCGATATCTGCGCCCCAGCGCTGGGCGTTGTACATCTGCGGCATCAGAACCACATCCGCAAGGGTTGGGGTTTGGCCACAGCAATAAGGGTCCTGGTCAAAGGCGCTCAGCATTTGCTCGAATGACGCCATGCGCGGGGCGATGAAATGGCGCATCCAGTTGGTCCGCGCAGGCTCTTCGCCCTTGGTGGCAAATCCCGCGACCGACAGGTTACAGACAGGATGCAGATCAACGGCAATGGCATGCGCGAGTGCTGTCTGGCGCGCGCGTTCGGCTGGGTCGCGGGGCAAAAGCCCGAGGTCACGGGTCGTATCAAGGTAGTCGAGGATTGCCAGCGACTGTGTGAACCTGTGCCCGTCAATATCGAGGACAGGCACGAACCCTTGGGGATTGCGCGCCAGATGCGCATCGCCCAGATGCGCCTTGGCCAGCAGGTCAACAGTCTCCTTACGGTAGTTGATGCCTGAGAGGTTAAGGGCGATGCGAACACGGTAACTGGCGGAAGACTTTGGATAGTCCCACAGGACAACCTCGCTCATTTCGCGGCCTCGAACGCTTGGCGCAACACTTCACGGTCGCCGATGTGATTGGCCAGTGTCAGGATCAGCCGCGCATTGAATGCGTCGCTTTGTTCTTTGGTCAAACCTTCATGGGCACGGATAAGCTCTTCGTAAAAACCGTCGGGGTCTGGCAAATTAGGGGTAAGGATCAGCATGCTCATCCCTTTCCAATGGCTGTGGCGAGAGCGGCAGTTACGTCATCAGCAACAAAATTGTTCCAGCGGGCGACGACATGCTGGTCGGGGCGGATCAAATAGACGGCCTGTGCGGTGTTCCCAAGGTAACGCGCCTTGAGCGCATCCGATGGTGCCATGATGTTGAGGGCCTGTGCGCCAACCCCGTGTGCGCTGACGTTTTGAGCCTCGCACCCGAGGGCCAGCAGAATAAAGCCGCCGCCAAGATGATCGAGGATAAAGCCGTCGCCATGGGGGGCATCAGGGCAGGGCATGCCCGGTTTGCTGATGTCTGGACCGCCCAGCAGCGTATCCGCGCCAAACAGTGCGAAGCCGGTGTAGTCACAGGGCACCGAGAGGCGGCCCGAATTAACGAGCGGTCGGGCAAATGCATGTTTGTTGGCAAGTTCCAGCACAGCGTTGCGGAATGTCTTGGACAGCTCGGATTTAGGCGTCATGAAATCCGTGGCGCGAGAGGAGTTGAGGATATTCTCGTCCGCGGCGTGCTCACGCTCGGTGGCGTATGTGTCGAGCAGGCTATCATCTGCCAGCCCTTTGAGAACCAAATCAAGCTTCCAAGCAAGGTTATCAGCGTCTTGCACGCCTGAATTGGCACCGCGCGCGCCAAAGGGCGAGACTTGATGCGCGCTGTCGCCTGCGAAAATCACGTTGCCGTGGCGGAATTTCTCCATACGGCGGCATTGGAAGGTGTAGATCGAGGTCCATTCAAGCTCGTACTCTGGCACTTCGCCCGCCTGAGAGGACAGCATCGCATCGACACGCGCACGGATGCGGTCGGGGTCCATCTCCTTCTCGCGGTCGATGTCCCAGCCGAGCTGGAAGTCGATGCGCCAGATATCGTCGGGTTGCTTGTGCAGGAGTGCTGACTGGCCGCTGTTCTTGAACGGTGGCTCAAACCAGAACCAACGCTCGGTCGGGAAATCCGCCTTCATGTGCACGTCAGCGATCAGGAAATTATCCTCGAACACACGCCCGTCAAAGCTGAGGCCCATCATCTCGCGCAGTGGTGATCGCGCGCCGTCGCAAGCGATAAGATAGTCCGCTTCTAGCTGGTAGGGGCCGTCAGGTGTCTCGACGGTGAGTGTGCTGTAGCTGCCGTGTTGCTCCATAGCGGTGACGCAGTTGCGGCCGCGTAGCTCGACGGGCGCGCCCGCCGCTTGGGCGGTGTGGATGGCATCAACGAGGTACTTCTCGAAATAGGGCTGTTGCAAGTTGATGAAGGCGGGATTGCGGTGGCCATCTTCGGGTTGCAGGTTGAAATCGAACACTTTGTGGTCGTCGTGAAAGACCTTGCCCACATTCCATACCACGCCCTTGTCCACCATCGGCTGGCTTGCGCCCAGACGGTTTGCGATATCAAGCGTGCGCTTGGCAAAGCAGATTGCTTTGGAGCCAAGCCCCGCGCCGTCATGATCATCCAGAACCAGCGCAGGCGTGCCCTTTTGTCCAAGGTCCAGCGCGAGCGCCAGGCCAATCGGGCCACCACCAACGATCACCACAGGGTGACGGACTGGGGCTGCATCCTGAGCAGCTACCTTTTCATAAGGGTAGAGCTTGAAGGCTGTCTTGTACCGTGTGGCGACCATGATGTTTCCTCCCGACGATAGATAGGCGCACGCGCTTTTTGTTTCTTAACCCTGCAAAGCCGCCCACATTTCCAGGTCACGTTCGGCGGTCCAGATGCGGGGGTGGGTAATGCCGCGGGCCTCGTCAAAGGCGCGTGCCACGTTGAACGGCAGGCAGTGCTCGTAGATGGCATAGTCGGCGAACTTGGGGTCACATTCGGCGCGCACGGCGTCCCATGCCTGCTTAAGCGTGCCACCTTGGGCGGCGACCCGTGCCGCAGGGGCGTAGGTAGAGTTGACGAAGTCTCGCGTGCTCTCGATGGCGCGGTTCACGGCCTCTTTGCCGATAAGCGCGCCGCCACGGCCAGGTGCGATGGAATTTACGTCATAAGCCTTGATCGCGTCCAGTGTATTGCACCAATCCGCGAAATGCCCGTCACCGCAATAACACGCCGAGTGATCCTCAACGATGTCGCCTGTGAACATCACGTTTTCGTCGGGCACATGGATTACGATGTCGCCCGCCGTATGCGCGCGGCCAAGGTGCATGAGGTCCACACGACGTTTGCCCAGATGTACGGTCATGCGATCGTTAAAAGTGGTGGTGGGATATGTGAGGCCAGGAATGCTCTCGTGTCCCTCGAACAGACGCGGGAAGCGTTGGAATTCACTGTCCCAATCTTCCTGACCGCGCTCCATCACCATGCCGCGCGCGGCCTCGCCCATGATGATCTGGTCGGCGTCATATGCGGACGCCCCCAGAACACGTACGGCGTGATAGTGGGTCAGCACCACGTGGCTGATCGGCTTGTCGGTGACTTCTCGGACTTTCTCGATGACCTTATTGGCAAGGCGCGGCGTGGCCTGCGCCTCCACAATCATCACGCTCTCGTCGCCGATGATAACGCCCGAGTTCGGATCACCCTCGGCGGTAAACGCCCAGAGGTCGCGGCCGATCTCGTCGAATGTAATTGTCTTCTCGGTCATGTCGCCTTGGGAGGCAAATGCTTTGGCCATGATGGTATCCTTCAGGGAAATTTTACAGCTGGTTTGATGGTCGCGGCGCAGGTGCCAAAGCCGACAAGGTAACCATCGCCTTTTGCAGTACCATGCAGGGTGAGCGTGTCGCCGTCCTCGATGAAACTACGGGTCTGGCCGCCACCAATATCAATCGGCTCTTTGCCGCCCCAGCTCAGCTCAAGCAGACTGCCGCGCTGGTGCTTTTCCGCGCCCGAGATGGTGCCCGAGCCGAGCAGATCACCCGGCGTCATGGCGCAGCCCGAACTTGCGTGATGGGCCAGCTGCTGCGCGGCGGAGTAATACATCTCGTTGTAGTTGGTCTCGCATATCGTGACTTCATCGCCGCCTTCAGGCTGGAGCGTCACGCTGAGGTCGATGTCGTAGAGCATTGGCGATGGCTCTTGCAGGTGCGGTAGAAGCTCCTTCTCACGCGGGGGCGTAGAGGTGCGGAACGGCTCAAGCGCTGCGCGGGTCACGATCCACGGGCTGATCGAGGTGGCAAAGGCTTTGGCCTGAAATGGGCCCAGCGGCTGATACTCCCACGCCTGAATATCGCGTGCGGACCAGTCGTTGAGCAGGACATAGCCAAAGATCATCTCGTCAGCTTTGGTCACGCTCACTGGATGACCCAATTCGGATGCAGTGCCAACAATCGCGCCCATCTCCAGCTCGATATCGAGACGTTTGCAGGGGCCAAAGGACGGCATATCGGCATCGGGCGCTTTGGTTTGACCGTTGGGGCGGACCACATCCGTACCCGACACGATCACCGAAGACGCACGCCCGTTGTACCCGATGGGGATATGCAGCCAGTTCGGCGGCAGCGCATTCTCCGCGCCGCGAAACATGGTGCCCACATTGGTGGCATGATGGCGGCCTGCGTAGAAATCTGTAAACTCGGCCACGACCATTGGCATTTCCATGCGGGCATCAGCCATTGGGATGAGCAGTGGAGCGACAGTGGCCTGTTCGGGCGATCCATCGGCAAGCAGTTGTGTCAGGCGGTCGCGCAAGGCGTCCCACGCCTCAGGGCCCAACTCCATCACGTCGTTCCAATACGGGACGTCAAAGACGGGATCTTCGGCCAGCTCGACAATGCCCGCTTCTTCGGCGGCGAACATGTCGAGGATCATATCGCCGATTGCGACACCGCAGCGCGGCTCGAGGCTGTTCGTCGTGAACACGCCGTAAGGCAGATTGTTGAGCGGGAACTGGCATTCGGCGCTGTTTGCGCTCTCGACCCATGATTTCATCAATGTCATTTTCGGTCCTTAGTTTCGGTTATTTCTTACCCGGCGTGCCGTCGAATTTCTTTTCCAAGTCGCTCCAGCAATCGATGTAGTCGTCCTGCAAAGGCGCTTCATTCGCGGCAAAGGCGGTGAGATGCTGGGGAAAGCGCGTCTCGAACATGAAGCTCATGGTGTTTTCGAGCTTTTCTGCGCCCAAATCGGCATTTGAAGCCCCTTCGAATGCGTTTTTGTCTGGTCCGTGGGGTAGCATCATGTTGTGCAGGCTCATGCCGCCGGGGATAAAGCCTTTGGGCTTAGCGTCGTAAATGCCAAAGATATTGCCCATCAGCTCGCTCATCACATTCTTGTGGTACCACGGTGGGCGGAAGGTATCCTCGGCCACCATCCAGCGATCGCGGAACAGCACAAAGTCGATGTTGGCCGTCCCTTCGACACCTGAGTCAGCTGTCAAAACGGTAAAGATCGACGGGTCTGGGTGGTCAAACAAGATCGCACCCACGGGGCAATAGGTGCGTAGGTCATATTTGCAGGGCGCGTAATTGCCGTGCCACGCGACCACGTCCAATGGTGAATGGCCGATGTGCGTCTCATGGAATTGCCCCGCCCATTTAATGGTCACGGTAGAGGGCGCATCGCGGTCCTCAAAGGCGGCTATCGGCGTTTTGAAATCACGCGGGTTGGCCATGCAGTTTGCGCCAATCGGGCCACGTCCAGGTAGATGGAATTTCTGGCCATAGTTCTCACAAACAAAACCGCGGCACGGCCCCTCAAGGACTTCGACACGGTACAGGAGGCCGCGCGGGATGATAGCGATTTCCTGCGGCTCGATGTCGATCACGCCCAGTTCGGTGGCAAAGCGCAGGCGGCCCTCTTGCGGAACGACCAACAGCTCGGAATCAGCGGAATAAAAGTAGGCATCCTTCATGGATTCAGTGACCAGATAGATGTGGCCAGCCATGCCCACTTGGGTATTCACATCGCCTGCAGTGGTCATGGTGCGCATGCCCGTGAGCCACGTGAGTGGCTGGTCTGCATGAGGGACGGGGTCCCAACGGTACTGGCCCAGAGAGACGACATCAGGATCCACGTGGGGCGCTGATTTCCAATAAGGCAGATCAATCTTTGTATAGCGGTGAGAATGCTTGACCGAGGGGCGGATGCGGTAGCACCACGTACGCTCGTTCTGGTGGCTGGGTGCGGTGAAGGCGGTGCCGCTCAACTGCTCACCGTAAAGGCCGTAGTTTACCTTTTGAGGGGAGTTCATACCCTGCGGCAGCGCACCGGGAAGGGCCTCTGTCTCGAAATCATTGCCGAAACCGGGCATATAACCATCCGTCGTGCCGACGGGGGAGGCCGAAGAGGTCAGGCCGTGCGGTGACAGTTCTTTATTCATTGGATTCCCCTTTATTCCGTCCAGTGTGGATATTAGTTAGGTTTGTAACTAACAATAGCTATTTTGGAGGTCGTATGGCAAATGACTTTGATCTGAGCCGGTTCCTGCCTTACGCGCTCAATCAGGCGGCGGAGGCGACAAGTGTCGGGTTTCAGAAATACTACCGCCAGAAATATGGCATGTTGCGGACCGAATGGCGGGTGCTGTTCCATCTTGGTCAATACGGCGCAATGACCGCAAAAGAACTGTGCGCGCGCGCCAGCCTGCATAAAACCAAAGTGAGCCGCGCTGTTCAGGCTCTGGAGCGGAAGCGTTTCTTGTCCCGCACAACCCAAGAGCATGACCGCCGCTATGAGACACTCGCCCTCACGCGTCAGGGGCAGGACGTCTATGCCGATCTATATGAAGCAGCGAGGAAGTATGACGCGGATTTATCATCGCATTTCTCGCCACAAGAACGTGAGATATTGAACAGATGTCTCGAGCGGATTGCCAGAATATAGGGCGGCCCGATACGCGGCCCGCCCCCGATTTTTAACGCAAACAGATCAGTCTGATTTCTTGTGGCCACTATGGTCCATGCCGCTTTGGTCGTGAGCGCCGCGTTCTTCGACGTTGAAGATGACCTCGACCTCACCGGCCTGCTCGAACACCAGCGTCGCGGGGATTTCTTCGCCGAGTTCGAACGGATCTCCGTTCAGACCCATAAACATGACATGAAACCCGCCAGGTTGAAGCACGACAGTCTCGCCAGCAGGCAGAGCGATGCCATCCTGTTTCATCATGCGTGCAACACCGTTCGCGTCGGTTTCGGACAGATGCAATTCAACGCGGGGGATGGTGGCTACGCGCACTTCCATCAGTTTGTCATCGGTGTCCCCGCTGTTTTCAAGCGTCATGTACCCGCCTGCTACATTCACCGTTTTCGCGGTTTCGAAGGTTTTGGGGTGCGTAACTGTGATATCCGCGATGGTGTAGTCATGGGCATGGGCAACGCCCGCAGACAGAAGGACTGCAAGAGCAGCTTTTGTGAAAAAATTCATTGTAAATTCCTGTAGATGTGCACGGTTATCGTGCAGATTGACGTCAAAAAATGGTTTTTACGTCAGGCGCTTGGGGGCGCGCGTACAGGAGGGGTGTGTTGTGGCGACTGCCGTTGCGTGAGGTCGTCCCGATGATGCAGCTTTGGTGCTGCCCGAGACAGGCTTTGTTCCAGCTTTTTCCCGAAGGGGGATGCTAGCATCATCGCATTTACTATGCGGCAGCTTTCGCAGCCGCCTGACGGATGCTCCCCCGTCTCGCCACATATATCTGCAACTAGGCCGCCCGAAGACAGGAACTGCGCCATATCCGTGCTGATAGGTGCGGCCCCCACGCGATGCGCAAAAGGCACGCTGAGCAGCGCAATGGCCAGAAGTGCCACAACACTGTGCCGAAGGAGTGTATGGATAGCGCGGATCATGGGAGAGGATTATACGCAGGCCGAGGCGATTTCCAGCGGTTTCGCTGCGGCATTGTTGCGGCACGCGTGGGCCTGTCGGGCAAGAGGGCCAAGCCTCATGTGGTTTTCAGTGGCTATACAAAACTGTAACGCAGCTGGGGGTGCAGGCAGGAAGGTGACCGACTATATAGCTGACATGAACCTACTTGTGATCGAAGATGATGCCACAACAGGCACCTATATTGCGCGCGGTCTGCGCGAGGAGGGTCATGTTGTCGATCTGGCCCAAGATGGCAGCGAAGGGCTGACCTTAGCCGCTGCTGGCACCTATGATGTGATGATTGTGGACCGCATGTTACCGCAGGTCGACGGGCTGACGCTGGTCAAGACGCTGCGCGAAGCGGGAAACACCACCCCTGTCTTGTTTCTCACCGCTATGGGCTCGGTTGAGGACCGTATCGGCGGGCTGAACGCCGGGGGTGACGATTATTTGGTCAAGCCCTTCGCCTTTGGCGAGCTTTCGGCGCGGGTCACTGCCTTGGGTCGCAGACCGCAGGCTGTGGAGCGGGAGACGGCCTTGCACGCAGGCGACCTCACCCTTGATCTGCTGACCCGCAAAGTGGTGCGGGGCGATCAGGAGATTGATCTTCTGCCGCGAGAATATGCACTGCTGGAGTTTCTGCTGCGCCGCAAGGGGCGGGTTCAGACCCGCACGATGCTACTCGAGGGTGTGTGGGACTTGTCGTTTGATCCGATGACAAACGTCGTGGAAACGCACGTGAGCCGTCTGCGCGCCAAGGTGGATAAACCATTCAAGACCGAGCTTATCAAAACTGTGCGCGGCGCAGGCTACAGGATCGACGGATGACCTCGGTTTGGCGCTCTATGCCACTACGGCTGGCGCTGATGCTGGTCATTCTGTTCGGCACGGTAAGTTTGCTTAGCTTGGCGGCCAGCTATGCCTTTACCCGCGCGGCGTTCGAGCAATCAGTGCGTGATGACCTTGCGCAGGATTTAGCGGGATTTCGCGCCGCCCCTTCAGCGCGGGCAGTGGCCCTTCTCGTCCAAGCAGAATCCGAGGGGACCGATCCTGACCGCCTTGTCCTGAGCTATGTCACGCGCACTGGGCGCATCTACGGGAACGGGGCGATTGCCCGCGATGATGAAGGGTTTCACATTATCTCGCTCGAGGAAGGGCGCGCCACGCTTGATGGCGAATACCTCGCGCTGAGCGAGCGGCTCTATGGCGGACGCCTCACCATTGCGCGTAGCCGTGCAGAGATCGAGGCCTTGCAGCCTGTGTTTCTGAATATCCTGTGGATCAGCCTATTACCCACAGTCCTGATCGCGCTTTCTGGAGGGCTGATCCTCGGGCGGCGCTCGCAGCGGCATGTGGAAGTGATCCGCGCCACACTTGAGCAACTGACCGGTGGCGATCTGGCTGCCCGTGTGGACCGTGGGCCGCGATGGTCTGATGATCTTGCGCGGATTGGCGGGGCGGTGAACGGCATGGCGCAGGCGCAGGAACGCTCTGTCGCCGCGCTCAGGCAGGTGTCCTCCGATATTGCCCATGATCTTAAAACACCTGTGCAGCGCGTGTCCCTCAGGCTCGAAGCGCTGGCAGATGCGGTGCCTGACGGCGAAGCGGCTGACCTTGTGGCGCAGACGCGGACCGAAGTGGACGGCATATCGTCGGTGTTTACATCCTTGCTGCAACTGGCTCAGGTTGAGAACAGCGCGCTCAAGGCGCAATTTGTGCCTGTTGATCTGACAAAACTCTGCCACACCATGGTCGAGGTGTATGAGCCGAGTGCCGCGCAAAACGGGCAAACTCTGACCTTCGATGGACCAGACGAGGTCATGGCATCGGGTGAAAAGACACTGTTGGGTCAGATGATCGCCAATCTGCTGGAGAATGCGTTGCGCCATGCAGGGCAGGGGGCCGTGATCAAAGTCTCCCTTGAAAACACTCCAACAGGGCCGCTGTTACAGGTGAGCGATAACGGGCCAGGTATCCCCGAAAACGAATACCCGCGGGTGACCGAGCGGCTCTACCGTTTGGAGCAAAGCCGCAACACACCCGGTAACGGGCTGGGCCTGAGCCTTGTGGACGGTGTCGCACGGCTGCACGACGCGGAGTTGTCGTTTGAAGATGCCAAGCCGGGGTTGCGGGTATCGGTGCAATTTCCGACACTCTGACGGAGTATCACAGGAGACCTCCCGATGCAGGCGATGATGGCCACGCAGTATAACGCCCCGCTTACCATGCATGAGTGCGAGATGCCTACCGCGGACAATGGCGAAGTGGTTGTCCGAACCGCGACTTGTGGTTTGAATTTCGGCGATACGCTGCTCATCAAAGGGACGTATCAGGAAAAGCCTGCGCTGCCCTTTGTGCCGGGCATGGAGTTGGCAGGTACAATTGTGCAGGTGGGCGAAGGGGTGACAGGCCTTGGCGTGGGTCAGCGTATCGCGGCCTATTGCGGCACGGGTGGGCTGTCAGAATATGTGGCCCTGCGCGCGGAGGTCTGCGTGCCCATACCCGATGAGATGCCCTTCACCGATGCAGCGGCGTTTCTGATTACCTATGGGACCAGCCATTTGGCGCTTGAGGCTTGCGCAAAGCTCGAGGCGGGCGAGCGGTTGCTGGTGTTGGGGGCGTCTGGAGGTGTAGGCCTGACGGCGGTTGAGCTGGGCAAGCTGATGGGTGCTGAAGTCATCGCCTGCGCGCGCGGTGCCGCCAAGCTCGAGATTTGCCGCAACCTTGGCGCGGATCATCTGATCTGTTCCGAAACCCAAGACATCCGCGATACCGTTAAGGCGCTGGGCGGCGCAGACGTCCTCTATGATCCCATCGGCGGAGAGCAATTCAAAGCGGCAATGCGGGCCTGCAACCAAGGGGCGCGATTGCTGCCCTTGGGGTTCGCCAGTGGCGAGGTGCCGCAAATTCCTGCCAACATCCTGCTTGTCAAGAATATGACGGTGCTGGGCTTCTACCTCGGCGGCTACGCCAAGTTGCACCCGCGCGCGCTGGGCGAGAGTTTCGATAAGCTGATTGGCTGGTATCTTGAGGGTAGGCTCAAGCCGCATGTAAGCAATCTGCTGCCGTTGGAAGCCGCGAATGAAGGGCTGGACCTGCTAAGAACGCGGCAGGCGACAGGTAAAGTTGTGATCGAGCTGAGCTAGTGCCGCCGCGCCACGGGGCGTTTGATGGTCCGCTTTGCCTTCGCCTGTTCGCGGAAAAAGACGAACAAGCCTGAGGCAAGGATCAGGGTGATGCCTGTCCAGACCTCCCATGTGGGCAAGTCGCCGAATATGACCAGCCCCCAGAATACCGCCAGCGGTAGGCCGATGTATTCGAACGGCGCTACAGTAGCCGCATCGGCAAGGCGGTAGGCCTGACTAAGGCTGTAGCCGATAAGCGCCCCGTTCACGCCCAGCCCGATAAGCACAAGCAGATCGCCCTGCGCTGGCCAGACCCATGCACGGAGGAGGAATTCCATCGACGGGTTGGTGAACTGGTCGGCAAACCTCCCGTCCCCTGCGATGAGGAAAAACGCAATCGACACGACGACAAATGTACCTTGGATGTAGATCGCCAATGTGGAGGCGGGTGCCTTTACGCCCAACTTGCGGGTCATCAATTGGTTCATTGCATAGGTAAAGGCGGCCAGCACGGGGAGAAGCAGGACAATGCGCGAAACACTCAGTGTGTCGCTCCCCTCCCATGGCCGCTGCATGATCACCACACCGATGAAACCGATAAACACGGCGCCGAGGCGCAGCGGTCCGACTTTTTCGCCCAGCAGCGGAATGGACAATAGTGTGATGAAAAGGGGTGCAACAAAAAAGATCGCCGTTACATCGGCCAGAGGTAGAACCGCAAGTGCCAGAAAGAATGTCATATTGGATATCACAATCAGAACACCGCGCAGCACATGCAGCCATGGACGCTCGGTGCGCAAAGCGGGAAAACCGCCCTCGAATTGCAAGAAAACCAAAGTAATCATCAAGGCAACGATGGAGCGGAAGAAAACGATCTGATGCAGGGGATACCCGCTCGAGAGTTGCTTGATCAGCATATCGTTGCAAGAGATGCACAGCACGCCAAACAGCACAAAGGCGATGGCACGACCTGCGCTATTGGAGGCATTTGTCATATCCGCACCTTCATCAATCCCGTTGCGGCTGTCCATAAAAATTCATAGCGTAGCTCAAGTTGATTTCAGGAGAGCACACTCATGCAAATGTCCGACACCCGCCAGATCGCCGCCACGCCTGCACAGGTTTACGCAGCGCTGCTTGACCCTGAGATGCTCAAGGCCTGCGTGCCGGGTGCGACCGAAGTCGAAGGCTCCCCCGAAGAGGGCTTCACGGCGACGGTCGTCCAGAAGGTCGGGCCTGTGAAGGCAACCTTCAAAGGCGAAGTCACGATCAGTGATATGGTGCCTGATACGTCGCTCAAGATCGACGGCGCTGGGAAGGGCGGGGCCGCAGGCTTTGCCAAGGGCGGTGCTGATGTGCGCCTTGCGCCCAGCGAAGGCGGCTGCGAGCTGAGCTATGATGTAGAGGCCAAGGTCGGCGGCAAGCTGGCGCAACTGGGCAGCCGTATTATCGACGGCTTTGCCAAAAAGATGGCTGACCAGTTCTTCAATAACCTGCAAGAAGCGCTTGAAGGTCCAAAGGACGACGCGCCCGAGGGCGAGGAAGTCGCCGAGAAAAAAGGCTGGTTCGGGTTCAAAAAGTCGTAACGCCGCGGCGTGGTTGTAGCGGCGGCGCGATCTGGTTTAGGTAGGGCTATCTGAACCGGAGACCGCCCATGCCCCCCATCGTCGAAATCAACGCGCTGCGCAAAGCTTATGCCAGCGGGTTTGAAGCGCTCAAAGGTGTGGATTTGTCGATTGAGGAAGGCGAGATTCTCGCGCTTCTGGGGCCGAACGGCGCAGGGAAGACCACGCTTATTTCTACAGTTTGCGGGATTACCACCGCGACGTCGGGCGCGGTGAGCGTGGGAGGCCATGACACGGTGCGCGATTTTCGCGCCGCACGTTCCATGATCGGGCTGGTCCCGCAAGAGATCAACCTCGAGCCATTCGAGAAGGTGCAAAACACGGTCAAATTTTCGCGCGGGCTGTTCGGCCAAACGCCCGATCCAGCACTGATCGAGAAAATCCTGCGGCAGCTTTCGCTTTGGGACAAGCGTGATGCCCAAATTCGTGAACTCTCTGGCGGGATGAAGCGTCGCGTGCTGATCGCAAAAGCGCTCAGCCATGAGCCGCGTGTTCTTTTTCTGGACGAGCCAACAGCGGGTGTCGACGTCGAGCTGCGCCGCGATATGTGGGAGATCGTGGCCGAGCTGAAGCGCGACGGCGTGACCATTATTCTGACCACCCATTATATCGAAGAGGCCGAAGCCATTGCCGACCGTATTGGCGTGATTGCCAGCGGTGAGATTTTGCTGGTTGAGGACAAAGACAAGCTGATGGCACGCATGGGCAAAAAGGAACTAGAGGTGCAGCTTTCCGCACCGATCACGGCAATTCCTGACAGCCTTGCCTCGGATGCCCTGCGGCTCAACGAAGACGGCACAGCGTTGATTTATACCTACGACACGCGCAGCGAGCGGACGGGCATTACCAAGCTGTTAGCCGAAGTGGCCGCTGCGGGCCTCACCCTGCGCGATGTGGTCACGCGGCAATCAAGCCTAGAGGATATTTTTGTGGGCCTCGTCCATGAAGGAGATGCACCATGAACTGGACTGCTGTTAAATCTATCTACCTGTTCGAGATGACGCGGTTTTTCCGCACAATTACGCAAAGCTTTATCTCGCCTGTGCTCTCCACCTCCCTGTATTTCGTGGTCTTCGGCGCAGCCATCGGTAGCCGTATCCAAGAAGTGGAAGGTGTCTCATACGCCGCGTTCATCGTGCCGGGACTGATCATGCTGAGTGTCATCACGCAGTCGATTTCAAACGCGAGCTTCGGGATATACTTCCCCAAGTTCATCGGCACGATATTCGAGCTACTCTCCGCTCCTGTGAATTTCCTAGAGATCGTAATGGGTTATGTGGGGGCGGCGGCGACCAAGGCATTGTTCATCGGCGTGATCATTCTGCTCACTGCATTCCTTTTTGTCGATTTCGAGATACAGCACCCCATTGCTATGGTTGGCTTTCTAGTGCTGACCTGCATCAGCTTTGCGCTGATGGGGTTCATCATCGGAATCTGGGCAGGTAATTTCGAGCAATTGCAACTGGTGCCTTTGCTCATCATTACCCCGCTCGTGTTTCTTGGTGGTTCGTTTTATTCCATCTCGATGCTGCCGCCTGTGTGGCAGGTGATTTCGCACTTCAATCCAGTTGTCTATCTTATCTCGGGGTTTCGCTGGTCCTTTTTCGGCACAGCTGATGTGCCCATTGGGCTGAGCCTGTTCGCCATCACAGGCTTTACTACTCTGTGCCTCGGGGTGATTTGGTGGATATTCAAAACAGGCTGGCGCATTCGGCAATAAATTGGGGCGGCTCCTTGTTGCGGAGCGCGCGTCGCTCTACATGTGAAACCATGAAACATTGGCTCCCCTTTATAAACGACGATCCGACCGTTGCTGTGATCCGGCTGTCGGGCATGATCGGCACTTCCGGACGCGGCGCACTTAATGACCAGTCTTTGGCGCCCGTGATTGAAAAAGCATTCAGCAAGGGAAAGCCCGTTGCTGTAGCGCTCGAGATCAACTCGCCTGGCGGCAGTCCTGTCCAATCCTCGCTGATCGGTGCGCGGATCAGAAGACTGGCGGAGGAAAAGAACATCCCCGTCATTGCCTTTGTCGAGGATGTAGCGGCCTCTGGCGGCTATTGGCTGGCCGCTGCGGCAGACGAAATTTATGCTGACCCTTCGTCGGTTGTAGGATCTATCGGCGTCATCTCTGCGGGGTTCGGCCTGCACGAGCTTTTGGCCAAGAATGGCGTCGAGCGGCGCGTCTATACGGCGGGTAACTCTAAATCCATGCTGGACCCGTTCCGCCCTGAGCAGCCTGAAGATGTGGCACGGCTCAAAGAGCTGCTGGAAGATATTCACGTGAATTTCAAAGAGCATGTAACTGCGCGCCGTGAGGGGAAGCTGGTTCAAGACCGTGACCTCTTTACCGGAGAGATTTGGCTGGCCCGCAAAGCGATTGAGGTCGGTTTGATTGATGGCATCGGCCACCTGAAACCCCACCTGAAAGAGCGGTTCGGGGATAAGGTTAAGCTGCGCCGCATTGCAGGGAAGAAGAATTTCCTCGCCAAGTTCGGCGCAGGCATCGTGGATGACACCCTACACGGTATCGAAGAGCGTGCCCAATTCGCGCGGTTCGGGCTTTAGTATGGTTTTGAAGATAGTTGCCCTGTTTCTGGTCTTCATCGGTGTGTTGGGCTGGTTTGGCAAAATGCACTGGATCGGGGGCAAGGCATTGACGCAACGCAAATGCCGCAGCTGTGGCAGATATCGCATCGGTAAAGGGCCCTGTGCCTGTGGAGGTAAACAGGGATGATCTTGGCGTGGGCGCTGTCAGGCTTGGGCCTGCTTATTCTGTTGTTTGCTGGTGATGCGCTGGTAAAGGGTGCGGTCAATCTGAGCTTGCGCATCGGGATACCTGCATTAATCGTGAGCCTGACCATCGTCGCTTTCGGAACCTCTGCGCCAGAGCTCCTGATCGCGATCCAAGCAATCCTTGATGATGTGCCCGGCATTGCGATGGGCAATGTTGTCGGCTCCAATACGGCTAACATTTTGCTGGTGCTGGGGATACCGGCGCTCTTGGCGACAATGCACACATCCGAGTGTGATACGAGAAAATCGTTTAACCACATGATCGCAGCGACGCTTTTGTTCATCGCGCTTGCATATCGCGGCGTGTTCGATTGGGTGGCATCCATCGCGCTGCTCGTTGCGTTGGGTGCGATGCTGTTTGATGCGGCGCGGGATGCGCGTGCGCACCGCCACGCTGATCTGGCAAAGACAACGGACGAAGAGGATGACCTTGAAGGGGCCGATCCCGATATGCCTTCATGGAAAATCGGTATGTTTCTTGTCCTCGGGATTGTGGGTCTGCCGCTTGGCGCGTCGTTGTTGGTGGATAACGCCACGATCATCGCCAAGGAGTTTGGAGTAAGCGATACTGTTATCGGCCTGACGCTTGTGGCGATTGGCACATCCTTGCCCGAGCTTGCGACCACCGTTGTCGCTGCTTTGCGCCGTCAGGCGGATGTGGCACTGGGCAATGTGATCGGCTCGAACATGTTCAACCTTTTGGCCATCATCGGCATCACAGGCTTGATCGGGCCAATTGAGGTGGCTCCACAGTTCCTGCGCTTTGATCTTTGGGTCATGCTGGGTGCGTCTTTGTTGCTGGTTCCCTTCGTGTATCTGGGACAAAATATCACGCGGGTCTGGGGAGTGGCGCTCTCCGCACTATATATCGCCTACCTCATTGTGGTTTTGGCGGGTTAAGGACAGTTTCATGAAGCGAGCATTGGTAACAGGCGCGGGCAAGCGGCTGGGGCGCGCTATGGCGCTCTATCTGGCGGAGCGCGGCTATGATGTGGCGGTTCACTATGCGACCTCGGAGGAGGCTGCAGAGGAAGTCGTCGACCTCATCAAAGCCAAGGGTTGCAATGCGGTCGCGATCCATGCGGACCTTCTCGAGCTAGATGCTATGGAGGGGTTGCTGCCGCAGGCCGCAAGGGCGCTGGATGGACCTATCACCTGTTTGGTGAACAACGCTTCTGTATTCGAGTATGACACAATCGCATCAGCTTCCCGCGAAAGCTGGGACCGCCATATCAACAGCAACCTGCGCGCGCCCTTTGTTTTGAGCCAAGCGATGTCTGCACAAGGGCTCACTGCGACAGCAGACGAACAGGGAGAGCCTGTCGCGGCGGGATTGATCATCAATATGTTGGACCAGCGCGTTCGCAAACTGACGCCTGAGTTCATGACATATACCCTCGCCAAGATGGGGTTGTGGGCATTTACCCAGACGGCGGCACAGGCAATGTCACCGCACATCCGCGTCAATGCCATCGGGCCGGGGCCAACACTTCAGGGCGCGCGGCAGAGCAAGTCGCATTTCGATGCACAGCGGTCCGCGACCATCCTGAAAAGGGGTGCAAACCCTGCGGATATAACGGGTGCACTCGGCTATTTTCTGGATGCGTCGTCGGTCACGGGCCAGCTTTTGTGCGTTGACGGGGGGCAGCATCTTGGCTGGCAGACACCAGATGTCTTGGGTGTAGAATAGGCGACAGGCTCCGAGACTTCTGCACGGCTCCTGATTGCGTTAAAACTTTGTTAATCTTTCAAGGCGGTAAAGGTTCAATCTGAAGCGTTTCGTTTTTATATCTTTTAAAAACAGATACTTAAATACCTGTCTAAAAATTAGGCATTCGAGCGAAGCCTCTAGAAAGAAACAAAAATTCATGAGAGTCCAAAAGTTATAGGCAGAGTTATCCACAGTAAAAGTGGACATGTTAATGGTTGCCGCGAATGTTAAAATCTGGGCGGAAAGAGAGAATCAAATTCTATGTCTGACGCGGAAAAAACCCTGCCAACTGGCTTCAGCGTGATTCAGGGATATCTCAACACGATCGACAGCTCGCCTGGTGTTTACCGCATGCTCGATAGTGAGAGCCGCGTGCTTTACGTCGGCAAGGCACGCAATCTGCGCGCCCGTGTCAGCAACTATGCGCGCCCCTCCGGGCACAGTGCCCGTATTGCGCGGATGATCGACAACACCGCCTCCATGATGTTCCTGACGACCAAGACGGAGACAGAGGCGCTGCTGCTTGAGCAGAACCTGATCAAACAGCTCAAACCGAAATTTAACGTTCTCCTGCGTGATGACAAAAGCTTTCCGAATATTCTGGTCACTGACAAACATGACTACCCGCAAATCAAGAAGCATCGCGGCGCGAAAAAGGAAAAGGGCGCATATTACGGCCCTTTCGCCAGTGCTGGCGCCGTGAACCGCACGCTGAACCAGCTTCAGCGCGTGTTTCTGTTGCGGGATTGCTCCAACAGCCAGTTCGAGACGCGCACGCGCCCTTGCCTGCAATACCAGATCAAACGCTGCTCGGCCCCTTGTGTAGGAAAGATCAGTGCAGAGGACTACGCCCAATCCGTACGCGACGCGCAGAAGTTCCTGTCGGGTAAAACAACGGGGATACAAACGCGGCTTGCCTCCGAGATGGCAGCGGCGTCAGAGGAGATGGAGTTCGAGCGCGCCGCAGCACTGCGCGACCGGATCAAGGCGCTGACCCAAGTGCAGACGACCCAAGGGATCAACCCGCGCGGGGTGAGTGAAGCGGATATCATCGGGCTTCATATGGCCGATGGGCAGGCCTGCGTTCAGGTGTTCTTCATCCGCTCGGGCCAGAACTGGGGCAATCACGACTACTACCCGCGTGTGGGAGATGATGTGGACGCGGCCGAAGTGTTGGAGGCATTCATCGGACAGTTCTACGACCAGCGCGATCCGCCGCGCCAACTGATCCTGAGCCATGAGATCGAAAACCCCGACCTCATGGCCGAAGCGCTGGCCAGCAAGATCAACCGCAAGGTCGAGTTGCTTGTACCACAACGTGGCGAGAAAGCAGAGCTGGTCGATGGTGCCCTGCGCAATGCCCGCGAGAGCTTAGCGCGTAAAATGGCGGAGAGTGCGACCCAGACCAAGTTGCTCAAGGGGCTGGCAGAGGCATTTGATCTGCCCAAAGTACCAGAGCGGATCGAGATCTATGACAACAGCCATATTCAGGGGGCTTTTGCCGTGGGCGCTATGGTGGTGGCGGGGCAGGAAGGCATGATCAAGAACCAGTACCGCAAGTTCAATATTCGCGGTGAAGAGCTCACCCCCGGTGATGATTTTGGCATGATGAAAGAGGTTCTTACGCGACGCTTCAAGCGGTTGATCAAAGAAGACCCCGACAGGAAGGAAGGCCACTGGCCCGACCTTCTGCTCATTGACGGCGGTGCCGGGCAGGTGAGTGCGGTGCGGGAGATCATGCGCGACTACGGAGTTGAGGATATTCCCATGGTCGGGGTGGCCAAGGGCGAGGACCGCGATGCAGGTAAGGAAGAATTCTACCGCACGGGCAAGCCCGTCATGGCGCTGCGCCATAACGATCCCGTGCTCTATTTCATCCAACGGATGAGAGATGAGGCACACCGCTTTGCCATCGGCACTCACCGCGCCAAACGGGCGAAATCTGTCGGGGCAACTCCGCTGGATGACGTGCCGGGTGTTGGGGCATCACGCAAACGCGCATTGTTGGCTCATTTTGGCTCGGCTAAGGCTGTTGCGCGGGCAAACTTGCAGGATCTTAAAGCGGTAGAAGGTGTCTCGGATGCGCTGGCTGATACGATCTATGCCTTTTTCCACGAAAAAGGGTGAGCTTTGGCTGACGTAGGCTCCTGTTGCTTCTGGCGGATTCAGTTTATTGGCAAAATGATGAAGGGTGGCGCGGGATGGTGTATGTGTTCGTCCTTTTACGCGCTGGGCCAGAGGTGTAGGGTAATCGCATGAAGTGGAACTTGCCTAATATTCTGACCGTGATGCGTCTGCTTGCTGCACCCTGTGTGGCGGTCATGTTTTTGTATTTTACGCGACCCTATGCGGATTGGTTTGCTCTGCTCCTGTTTGTATCTGCTGCCGTGACAGACTGGGTCGACGGTTATCTTGCACGAGCGTGGAAGCAAGAGACGAAGCTGGGTGCCATGCTCGATCCGATCGCGGACAAGGCGATGGTCGTAATCGCGCTTATGGTGATTATCGGCTTTTCGAGCTGGTCGCCTTGGTTGGTTCTGCCTGCAACGGTTATCCTGTTTCGCGAGGTTTTCGTCTCTGGCCTGCGGGAGTATCTTGGCGATACGGCGGGCACGCTGAAAGTGACCAAGCTGGCTAAGTGGAAGACAGCGCTGCAAATGACGGCAATTGCGGTTTTATTCAGTCAGGGCGTGTTTGAGCACTATCTGGGGATGAGCATCTACGGCATGGATGATGCCATGGTGCAGGCCATATTGACGGGTGCTGAAGACGACGTCCTCGGCCTTCAGTGGAAAGCGCTGGCGATGGAGTGGTCGGGCAGGATCGGCCTATGGCTTTTGTGGTTGGCGGCAGCGCTGACCGCTGTAACTGGCTGGGATTATTTGATGAAGGCAATGCCACATCTCAAGGAGGGGCGCTGATGGATATCGTATATTTCGCATGGGTGCGGGAGCGTATTGGCCTGCCCCGTGAGGTTGTAGAGACGACGGCTGCTACCGTTATGGATCTGGTGGCCGAGTTGTCCGCGCGCGAGGAGCGTTATGCGATGGCTTTCTCGGACATTTCTGCGTTGCGTGTTGCGCTGGATCAGGAGCTGTCCGATTTCGATGCGCCTCTGGAAGGGGTGCGTGAGGTCGCGTTTTTCCCACCCATGACAGGTGGCTGAGATGCGTATCAGTGTGCAGGATGCGCCTTTTGATCTGGGACAGGAGAGCGCCGATTTCGCCGCTGGGCACCGCGACATGGGGGCCATTGTTACTTTCACAGGGATCGTGCGCGATTTGCCTGATGATCCGATGGAAGCGATGGAGATCGAACATTACCCTGGCATGACCGAAAAGGCGATCACGCAGATCGCGGAGCAAGCCAGGGCGCGGTTCTCGCTCGGCGATGTTCTGGTCATTCACCGCTTCGGTAAGCTGGTCCCCGGCGAGATGATAATGATGGTCGCCACAGCTGCACGGCACCGCAAGGATGCATTCGAGGCGGCAACATTTCTGATGGACTACCTGAAATCACGTGCACCATTCTGGAAGCGCGAGATATCTGCATCAGGTGCAGCGTGGGTCGCTGCGACAGATGAAGACGAGGATGCCTTGGCTCGCTGGTAGTCGCCTACTTGACCCACATCAATGTCATGCCGCGCGCAATGCTGTTATGATCTTCTTATTCAACTGAAGGAGATCGCAAAATGATTAAGTCCATTGTCGTTGGTATTGATGGCTCTGACGCGTCGGAGCGGGCGCTGCGGATGGCGTGTACGATTGCGAACCGGTTCGGTGCCAGCCTTTCTGTGATCCACACCCCGCGTGAGGAAACCGTAAACTATGCTGCAGAAGCGATTTCAGGGTTTTATGTTGGTGTCGGCATGGGGCAGCAGGAGCTGCTTAGGGAAGCGGCGGAAAAGCTGATTGAGAAGGCGCAAGCGATCGTGAAGGCCGAAGGGGTTGCCACATCCGATGCAAAGATCTGCCACGGTGATCCTGCGGGAGATGTCCTTGATGCCGCAACCTCGGCGAATGCCGACCTGATCGTGACAGGCCGCCGCGGTTTAGGTGATTTGGGAGCGCTGGTTTTGGGGAGTACGTCCCATCAGATCAGCAAGAACGCCAAATGTGCCTGCCTGACCGTACCGTAAAGGAGCTGGGGTTAACCTGCGCGCTGGCTCTCGATGTAGGCGCGCATTTCTTCCGCCTCATGGCGCGCATCACGCAGCCCGTCCATCGCAGCGCGTAGCTCCGCCTCGGTTTGCGACAGCTGGTTCGTCAGCTCTGCCTCGCGTTGCTGCAGGTAGGTGATTGCCTGATCCCGTGTCTCTTCTGCCTCGTGTAATTCTTGGCTCATGCGGTCCAATTGGGCCACGTCATCGGAGGCTACGCGGGTAAAACGGTGCAGCAGCCAATTGGCAAACCAGCCCATGCAAAACGCAACAAAAAGAATGATGGCAGTCGCAAGGACAAATTCAAATCGGCTCATTCTGTAACGCTTTCTTCGGTCGGTGCATCGGTGTCTGTATCACCGCTTTGTGCAGCATTTTCCAGTGTTGTTTCGTCAGGAGTCGCGACGGTCTCAGGACGGATCAGGCGGAATTCGATGCGGCGGTTGGCTTCGCGGCCTGCTTCGGTGTCGTTGTCTGCGACGGGGCTTTCTTCGCCGTAGCCTACGGCCTTAAAGGTGCTGGTCACCACGCGGCGTGCGCGCAACTCATTCAAAACTGATTCCGCACGGCTCTGACTCAGAGCGAGGTTCATTTCCTCACGGCCCTGACTATCGGTATACCCCTGAATTTCGAGCTGTAGTTCGCCGCAGCGGGTCAGAACTTGGGCGATGTCATCCATGGTTCCGAGGGCGGAAGCATCGATCGTAGCTGAGCCAGGCTCAAAGTTGATTTTACCCGCCGCAACAATTGCGCCGATCTCTGCTTCGCACTCATCAGGTGTCGGAAGGCCCAGCACGGGGTCAAGTTTCTCTTGATAGGTCACGTTGACGTCAAACGCCGCACCTTCGCCCAGCTTCCCCGCAAGCAGTGCTGCGATCTCTGTAGAGGCGTCGGGATTGCCGGTATTTCCCGTCAGAAGCAAAGTCTCGGGTGAGACGCTCACGGCTCCGTTGCTCAGCTGGCCCAAGGCTTCGAGTCCTGCAAGAACGCGGGTCGCCCAATCGGGAGGCAGATCGTCCACGATGCGGGTTGCCGTGTAGACACGGTCAGAGCCGAACCGCGCTTTTGCAAAGCTTGTGGTCAGTTCGCGCAGGGCGTCGTCATTCACGCGGCCGCGCAGTTGCACCTGACCCTCGGGGCTCAGGGTGGCGGTGAATTCGGGGGGGCCCTCTTCGGCATCCTGTGGCTTTGGCAGCTTTGCGTTAAGCGCGAAGACCTCTGGTAGTTCATTTTCCAGCTCGCCAATGATGCGGTCAAAATCTGATTGGCTTGTTTGCTCGGATGCCACCAGTGTGATGTCGGCATCTGCAATCGTCACCGATCCTTTGCCAAGCGCGCCGAGTGCTTCGATAGAGGCTGTCACCGCATCACCCCAACGTTGGCTGGGAACCCCAAGGCCGACCGTGCAGCGCGGATCAACCGCACCTGCGGCTTCTGCCGCGCCCACGATTCGGGCCAGTGTGGCTTCAGTATCCGCTGAACACGCATCAAAGCTTGCGCCCTCATCCGTGATCTGGAACCGCATTGTGAAGGGCGTGATAACAGGGCGCGGTGCCGCGATGTCGAGGTCAAGCGCGATCCCGCTCGGCACCATACGCTGTAGGTCTTGCTCCAGGCGTGTCTTCTCTGACGCGCTGTCTGTGATAGCTGTGATGGCTACGCGGTCGGCATCTACAGATACTTTGGCGCGGGGCAGACTGCTCATGGCGGATAGGGCGAATTCCATAGCGCGCTGCCAACCTTCGGGCGCGGGATAATCTGCGGTCTCCAGCAGGTCGGTCACCTCGGTAGATCCCGCCAATGTGGTGAAACGCGCGGTGACATAATCGCGGTCCGTGCTGGTCGGTATGAGGCCGATGACCGACAGGCCGCTATCATTGCGTAAAATCTCTATCGAGAATTTTGGCGGGGCCAGAGCCTCCTGCGCGGCAACGCCCATGTCATCGATTACGCGCGCTGCATCGACGACCGATCCTGCGGTGGTCAATGCGGAAAAGCGCACTGCCTCGGTCGGGGCGATACCAGAGAGAGATACCTGTAGACCGTTCGCTTCGACTTCGGCCCATGTCATGCCTTTGTCATCCAAGGCGTCGCGCACGCCAATCTCAGATGAGTCTTCGATCAAACTAACTGAAAAGCTGGCCGCAACCAGCGAGATCACGGCCGCGGCTGCAAATGTCAGCACAATTGTGAGCATGGAAGAGAGGCGCATAGGCACTTTCGAAACAGATTAAGCTTTGGGCATAGACATACGCCGCTGCGGACGGGGGCGCAATCAAAGGAGCAGAGCAATCGCGAAAAACAACAGCGGGATTATGCCAGTATCTCGGTTGACGCGAAACAGTTGCAGCATTTTACAGGAATCATCGATGTCCAGCCCGCGCAATTGCCATGCCATGTGCCATCCCATTGCCCAAGGTCCGGCAATAGCTACGGCAAGGGCCAGCACGGAAGCATTTGGCAGTGCTGCAAAAACCACCGCAATGCCCATCAATCCGACAGTGCCCATCAAGAAGCGGCGCAGCCACTGCGGGGTGTTCTGTCCGAAAAGGCGCGCAGTGGATTTTACCCCGATCAGGGCGTCATCTTCGGTGTCCTGATGGGCATAGATGGTATCGTAAAACAGGGTCCATGCGATGCCTGCGAGATAAAGGACAACGGCAGGCGCATCGAGCCTCCCTGTGTGCGCTGTCCAAGCCAAAAGTGCGCCCCAGTTGAAAGCCAGTCCAAGAAAGACCTGCGGCCACCATGTGAATCGCTTTGCAAACGGATAGATCGCAACAGGAAGCAGGGCTAGGACACCCAAACGGATCGCCGCGCCGTTAAAGGTAAGCAGGATCAAAAACGCGATAAGCGCCTGAACCACCATCCAGATCACGGCACCTTTTACACTTACCTGACCCGACGGGATGGGTCGCGAGCGGGTGCGCGCCACCTGTGCGTCAATGTCGCGGTCGGTGATGTCGTTCCATGTACATCCCGCGCCGCGCATCAAAAATGCACCAATCGCACAGCCCAAGAAGATCCACAGATCATGCCATGAGGCTTGGCCGTCATAAAGCATCGCCAGCGACAAACCCCACCAGCACGGGATCAGCAAAAGCCATGTGCCAATCGGCCTGTCTGCACGGCTCAGGCGCAAATAGGGGCGTGTTGCGGCGGGGGCGTAGGTGTCGACCCAATTGCGCTCAACCGCATCAGCTACTGTGCCGTTGTCGCTCTGCTCTGGTGGTGGGGCGTTGTCTTGCATATATCCATCCTCATGGACGCGAAAATAAGATTGTATGTAGAGCACCCTCTGGGGGAGGGGCAATCGGTTCCTTTGGACCGCCCGCAGGCGCATTACCTGTTCGGGGTGATGCGGCAGGCAGCGGGCGCGCATGTGCTGTTGTTCAACGGCCAAGACGGTGAATGGCTGGCGCAGGTGGTCGAGGCGGGCAAGCGCGGAGGGGTGCTGGCCTGTGTATCGCAGACCAAACCCCTGCAAATGCCGCCAGATGTCTGGCTTTGCTTTGCGCCGATCAAAAAGACGCGCACCGATTTTATCGTTGAGAAAGCGACCGAAATGGGAGCCGCCCGCATTGTGCCAATGCAAACCGAGTTCACGAACTCGGGCCGCATCCAGCGCGACCGCCTGCAAGCCCACGCCGTCGAGGCAGCCGAGCAATGCGGCGGCACCTATGTCCCTGAAGTAGGTGAATTGATTCGTTTTGACCGCTTGATGGACGGCTGGGGCGACGCGCGCCAAATCATGTTCTGCGATGAAGAATTGACAACGTCTCTCACCTCTCGCCTGAGGGGCGAAGCAGGGCCGTGGGCGATCTTCATCGGACCGGAGGGCGGTTTTTCCGAACGCGAACGCGCCCGCTTGCGCGGAATGGAGGCGGCAGTGTCTGTTTCGCTTGGTCCGCGCATTCTGCGTGCCGATACAGCGGCAGTTGCAGCCATGACGCTCTGGCAGCAATCGCTCGGGGATTGGCAGTGACCGTGCTGCGCCGCGCCGCGCAAAAAGACAGCGCCGCAGTGGAGGCATTTCTCGCCCAGCATCCTGAAACGTCGATGTTCCTGCGTGGCAATCTGGCGGCCCATGGTCTGGAGAATAGCGAACATCGACACGCTACGACCTATTGGCTTGAGGAGCGGGACGAAATCACCGGAATCATCGGCTGTACCAATGGTGGTTACCTGATGTGTCAGGCCCCAACGGCTGCCCCGTCTTTCTGGGATGCGGCGGCTCAGGTGTTGTCCGGTCGCACGATTAACGGGCTCACGGGCGTGCCTGAACAGGTCAACGCATGGATCGGCGCATTGTCCCTGAAAGCTGATGCTTTTTCGATCAAGGTGACTGAGCCGCTTTATCGTCTGCAACTCGACGCTTTGAGGGCGCCTGACATGGGAGATCTGGCACTTCGTAGGCCTCGCGCAGATGACGCGGCACTGCTGATGCAGTGGTTTGACGGCTATGCGCAGGACACAGGGATGGCCCCGACGGATGGACCGTCAGGCAAGGATGCCGCGGCAGTGTTCATTGCACATGATGCTGCACGCGTATTGGAGCGGCGTGGTACGCCAGTCGCCATGACCTCTCTCAATGCGCAGGTCGCAGACACGGTACAGGTCGGCGGTGTATATGTGCCCCCCGCGATGCGCGGACAGGGGCTGGGCGGCGCGGTTGTGGCGGCGCAATTGTCCGAATTGCGCGCGTGTGGCAGGCGTCTGGCCATTCTCTTTGCGGCAAATCTGCCCGCTGCGCGCGCCTATGAGAGTATCGGTTTTCATCACGTAGGCAGCTACGAGGTTGCAATGCTCAACTCCCCTTACGCTATCCCGAGGCCCTGCTGATGTTTTTCCGACCCGAGGCAAAAGCAGCGCTGTGGCGCTGGCGCGAGGTTCTGAGTGCTGCTGGACTGGTCTTGCTGGGCGCATGGTGGATCACCGGGCCGGGTGGGCTTTTGGTCCTGCCTGGATGGGCCTTCGTGCTGGGCGGTATTGCGCTCGCTTTCATTGGAGTACAGCGGGTCCGGTTTCGCGGCGCGGGGGATGGCGCGGGTGCTGTTCAGGTTGTTGAGGGGCAAATCGGCTATTTCGGCCCCGAAACAGGCGGGGTTGTGGCGCTCACAACGCTGAAGCGGCTGGTTCTCGATGCTACGCGAGAGCCTAAGCAATGGCGGCTGGAGGCGGCAGACCAAGAGCCTGTTATAATCCCTGTGAACGCGGCAGGGGCAGAGGCGCTTTTTGATGCCTTTGCCACGCTTGAAGGTCTGCGCACCGAGCGGATGCTGAGCGCGCTGAACACGAAACACAGCCACGAGGTTGTGATTTGGGAACGCACCCCCTTGCGTCCCGCCCATGCCCTGCTGCATTGACGACAGATAGAATCTCCGCAAGGCTGTGGAGCGACAACCCAAGCGGAGTGCCAAGCATGTCTATCCCACAATCCGGCGGCGGGCCGATCGAACATATTGATCAATTGGCTGAGTACCTTGCAGAAGGTTGTAAGCCGCGCGATCAGTGGCGCATCGGCACCGAGCATGAGAAATTCGGGTATTGTAAAGATACGCACAAACCGCTGCCTTATGAGGGAGATCGCGGAATCCGTGTGATGCTCGAGGGCTTGCGTGACCGCCATAACTGGGCGCCCGTAGAAGAGGGTGGCAAGCTCATCGGGCTTGAGAAAGACGGGGCCAATGTCTCGCTCGAGCCGGGCGGGCAGTTGGAGTTGTCGGGCGCGCCTGTCGAGACGATCCACGAGACCTGTGACGAGGTGAATGTGCACCTGCGCGAGGTCAAGGATGTGGCAGACGAAATCGGCGCGGGTTTTATCGGTTTGGGCGCGGCACCCGAGTGGACCCATGAGCAGATGGATCTGATGCCCAAGGGCCGCTACAAACTGATGAACGAATATATGACAAAGGTCGGTACTATGGGCCGCGCGATGATGCGGCGGACCTGTACCGTTCAGGTCAACCTCGACTTCGGCTCCGAGGCGGACATGGCGCAGAAAATGCGCGTGGCAGTGGCTTTGCAGCCCGTCGCCACAGCGCTCTTTGCCAACTCGCCTTTTTTCGAGGGCAAGGTGAACGGCCACAAATCTTGGCGTAGCCGTGTTTGGCGTGATCTGGACCCTGCGCGCACGGGGATGATTCCTTTTGTGTTCGACGAGGGCTTCGGGTTCGAGGCATGGGTGCAATACGCGCTCGATGTGCCGATGTATTTCGTCTACCGCGATGGCAAGTACATCGATGCGCTGGGTATGTCGTTCCGCGACTTTATGGCAGGCAAATTGCCTGCACTGCCTGGTGAGACACCTACGCTCAGCGATTGGGCCGATCACCTCACCACCGCTTTCCCTGAGGCGCGGACAAAGCAATTCATCGAGATGCGCGGTGCCGATGGTGGCCCGTGGCGCCGCCTGTGCGCGTTGCCTGCCTTCTGGGTCGGGCTGATGTATGACCAGACGTCCTTGGACGGTGCATGGGGTATGGTCAAAGGCTGGGATGCCGAGACGCGGGAAGCCTTGCGTGTCGCGGCTTCGGTCGACGGTTTGCAGGCGCAGGTAGGGAATATCAAAATGCACGATCTGGCCCGCGAAGCGGTCGCCCTTTCCGACGCTGGACTCAAAGCCCGCGCGCGGAGCGGTGCAGGTGGGCTTGTTCCCGACGAGACGCACTTTCTCAATGCTCTCAAAGAAAGCATCGAGACAGGAAAGACGCCCGCGGATGAGCTTCTTGACTGCTACAACGGTGAGTGGGCAGGCGACCTGAGCCGGATATACGCCGAGTATTCCTACTAAAAGCGCGTCACGCGGAAGGCGCTGATTTCAGAACGCGTGTGCGGTAATAATCCGCCATCTCAGCTTTGCGTGCTTCCTGCATTTCGGGTGAGGGTTTCTTGTCGGTGTCAAACAACAGAGCGTAGCCCTGCATGGCGCGTTTATGTGCATCTTCAGTGACGGGTTTGCCTTTGTGGGCTGCTACCGTGCCAGATGCGCGGCTGCCATGTGCTGTTGTGCTTTTTGCGCTGGGCAGGACGTGCATGACCAAAAGGACCAGCGCACCTAGGGGAATGAAATACGCAAGGGTCCATAGGCCTGAGTATCCCGCGTCGTGCAAACGGCGCACCGTCACGCTCAGGAACGGCAGCGCAAGCGCGAGATAGGCATAAAGGGAAGTCATCTTTAGAGCAGTTTCAGGGACGAGTGCCTGTTCTCCGTTTTCTTGCACGAGGGCCACAATCGTGAAGGTGTCGATCGCTGCACAAACCAGACATATCACGGTGTAGAAAAGCAGGTACCACCAGTATTCGCTGCGGCTGGCGCGGCCCGAATAGGTGAATGTCTTGGCAAATACTGTGCTAATCGCTGTTGCGGGTCCCATGTCGGTCCTATCCTCTAACGCTCTATGGTAGAATGGCAGCGAGGTGCGGCAAAAACAGGGGCTGAATATGGCAAATGAGAGGCTGGAACGAGAAAGAGAGCCCACACTCTGCAGGCTCTCTCAAGAGGGTAAATTGCACTGACGTGCTGACTTAAGCTTTGGCGGCGGCGTCCTGCATCAGGGCGCGCAGGGTGCCGACGGCTTGGGTAAAGCCAAGGCCGAGGCAGAGGGCAGCGAACCCGAGTGCACCAAGGAATCCTGCAAGAGGTGCTTCTGCGAGGAGTGGCAGTGCCGCACCGATCAGGATTACGCCTCCTGCGCCAATGGCGCTAAATCCGGTCGCGATGGTGACGGAAGCTGCGCGAGCGGTGGCACGGCTTTGCGGACAATCGCCGAGCAGCGCGCCGATGCGCAGGATCATGGTTGCGAGGGCGGCCAGCGCGCCAAAGCCCAGAGCGATATACAGAGTTGCAAGTACATACATGAGAGTGGTCCTTTCAGGATCAGTTGGGGTTAAAAACTGCGGGGTTTGGCAAAGAAATCACGGCGCATGAAGCGGTACAGCTTGCCGAAAGCGTAAGCCCATGCGGGGCCGAAGATCATTCCAAAGCCGCAAAGAAACAGGGTGCCGCCATAGATGTCGTCGCTGCCGGTTACAGCGCCAAGAGCGAGGCCCAGCAAAAGGCCGACGGCGATGACCTTGACCGCAAGCCAGCTGAGATCGACGGGGTCGCCGTCGTTATGCCGCAGATACCAGAGTAGCAGCGGGGTTCCGACGACAAGATAAACAGGACCACCAAAAAATATCGCTGCGACGGGAATGAAGAATACCCAGAAGGTCAGCAGGGCGACCAGCAGGGGTGCAAGGATCAAAGCGGCGAAGAAAACCACGGGATCAATGATATATCGTGGCGGATAGGGCGGCGCGCAGGGTGGCATCAGCACGGCGGCGAGGGCGGGGTTCTGTGGGTTCAAAAGCATTCTGTAATTTCCATCTTTTCTGTCGTGAGAGAAATATTTGGGCAAAATGATTAGCCGTCTTTGCCCTTCGGAAGAAAGCGGGCGATACGGCCGCCCAGTTTGATTGCAGCCATCTGGACCGAGCGGGGCAGGCGCGAGACATCGCGATACCAGCCGTCAAACATCTGCATCGTCTCGAGCGTCTCTTTGATCCGCGCTTTTACAGCAGGCGGGGTGGCATCCTCTTCGGCCTCGCGCTGGACGTCCTCGAGGGCGCGAAGCGTGGGCAGATATTCACGCTCACGGCGGCTTTCGATCACGGTGGTGACCAGATCGAACATGTCGCGAATGGATGTGAAGTGATCGCGGCGATCGCCCAGCTTGCGCTGTGATTTCACCATGCCAAGGCTTTGCAGCTCCCTGATGCCGTTGGACACGTTCGACCGCGCCAGCCCGAGCAAATCACAGATTTCATCGGCGCTCAGCGGATCAGGTGCGATGTGCAACAGCGCATGGATCTGGGCGACCGAACGGTTGGTGCCCCATTTGGCACCCATGTCCCCCCAGTGGAGGATAAAGTTCTGCATGGCGGGTGTCAGATGCATTGCGACGACTCATTCTTTAATTTCTGTAAATACAGAAATAAAGGAAATGAGTAGCAATGCAAGAAAATTCGGGAAATTGCGATGAGGGGTTAGTCGCGGCGCAGCAGTCTAAGGCGAAAGACACCTGAAGAGACTTTGATTTCTTGCAAGCTTTGCGCGCCGCTGCTCGTGTCATAGAGCAGCTCCATCTTTGCGTTGGAGATGCCCAAAGGTGACAAATGACCAGGCCCGGCGACGACCTTATAGCTGACAGGGCAGATAAGCGTCGCGCCATCCTCTCTGCCAGCTTGGGGTGTGAGCGTCACCACACGGCGACCGTCATACATCCGCATAGATGATGGGCAGCCTGTGGCGCCGATGAATGCGCCGATAATCCGCACGGGGTCTGTGACACCAGCGGGAACACGGCTCTTGTCTGACAGATCAGTCATTTCAGCTGCTGGTGTGATTTCGACGCCAGTTGCGCGTCCCTGTGCGATATCTACCGTGACAACGCGCTGCTTGCGCGATGATCTACTGTCGCCGACGAACTGGCCCTTGGCGCTACTGCTACCTTTGAAAGTGCCGTTGAACACTCCCATCGGTGTGCTGTCGAGGGTCGAGCGGAGCGTCGCATCGCTGCCCTTGGCGCTGTAACTCAGCTTGCCGAGGGTCTTGCCGCCCAGTTTTACGTCAAATGTCTGTGCTGCCAGCGGGGATGCCAGCACCAGCGCTGCGATCATGGCGATCAACTTCATTATGTCTGCTCCGGTTGGTAGTTCTGGACAAAGGAGATGACCTTCTCATGGGGCATCTCACAGGGCGCAAGCTGTGCGCCGCTTTCCAGATCGTAGAAATTCAGGCTGATATAGTCGGAGCGATCCAGCGCCTCGGCCACCAGTTTGATGGATCGGCCTGCGTTGAAATCACTGCGCGTTGCTGTCCATTTAATTTGGCCGAGGCGGCCATGGCTCAACCCTATGGGGATTTCGCGCAGCCGTGCTGCAAATCCGTCTGGCGCGGGCGCTCTCACTTCTTCTGACCGATTTTGGGCTCAGTGCCTGCGCGAATGCGGCTGATGTTGGCGCGGTGACGCCAGAACACGATCAGCGTGAGGACAAGGCATAGCAGATACGCGCCGCCATATCCCATCACGATAACGAGGATGCTGGACGCGGCCGCCGCGACCAAGCCACCCATAGACGACATGCGGGTCAGCGCGGCTGCGACCAGCCACACAGCACAGACCGCAAGCCCCACAGGCCAAGCGATGGCGAGCAGGATGCCAAGGAAGGTCGCCACCCCTTTGCCGCCCTGAAACTTTAGCCAGACAGGATAGCAATGCCCGATCATAGCCGCCAGTGCGGCCACCTGTGCCGCATCCTCGCCGCTCAGGCTTCGTGCCAGTAGCAGCGCCACAGCGCCCTTTGCGCCATCGAGGATTAGGGTTGCCGCAGCCGCGGGTTTCGAGCCTGTGCGCAGCACATTTGTCGCCCCGATGTTGCCCGATCCGATGTCGCGCAGATTGCCGAGGCCCATGGCCTTTGCGACGATCACACCAAAGGGCACAGAGCCGATCAGATACCCGAGCACTGCCCAAAGCAGCAAAACCATCCACGTGTTTTCAATCAAAGGCATGAAGCTCATCCAGTTCAGACATCATAGACGCATGCGCCCGCCACATACGTCGCCAAGACCTTACCCTGCATCCGCACACCATCAAATGGCGTATTACGCGATTTCGACAGCAGGTTTGTACGATCCATGACAAAGGGCGCATGGGCGTCAAACAGCACCAGATCAGCGGGTGCTCCCGCTTCCATCCGCCCCGACGGCAGGCCAAGGCGCTTGGCAGGGTTAAGTGACATTGCGCGCCAAAGCTGTGGCAGAGTGATCATGTCTGCGTGCCACAGGCGCAATGCTGCGGGCAGCAGTGTTTCAAGCCCGACGGCACCGGAGGCAGCCTCTTCAAACGGCAGACGCTTGCTCTCTT
Source organism: uncultured Sulfitobacter sp. (assembly GCA_913060815.1). Lineage (GTDB taxonomy): Bacteria > Pseudomonadota > Alphaproteobacteria > Rhodobacterales > Rhodobacteraceae > Sulfitobacter. The sequence goes on from CAJXSZ010000010.1 coordinate 45,162, forward strand.
CATCCTGCGGGGTGTGCATCGAACAGACGACATCAATCAGACCCGATGCGACGGCATCGACCATCGCAAGACGGTCGTCCTCATCACGCAGCGGTGGCTTGAGCTTAAAAAAGGTTCTATAGTTGGCGACATCAAGGGCGTTGAGCGTGAGGTGGTGAATGCCGATCCCTGCGGTTACGTCCAGCCCGTTGGCTTTGGCCCGCTGTAGCGGAGGCAAAGCACGGGCTGTGGTAATCTGGTCGGCGTGGTATCTAGCGCCTGTCATCTCGACCAGCGCGATGTCGCGGTCCAGTCCCATCCGCTCGGCCATCACAGAAACGGCAGGCAGGCCGCGCAGAGAGGCGAATTTACCTGATGTGACAGCGGCTCCTTTGCTCAGGATTGGTTCTTGCGGATGCGCGATGACCAGCGCACCAAGGCTGCGCGCATACGTCAGCGCGCGGGAGAATACACGAGTGTCCATGACGACATGATCACAATCGGTGAAGGCGACAGCCCCCGCGTCCATCAGAAAACCGATCTCGGTCATCTCGCGGCCTGCGCGTTCCTTCGTGAGGGCGGCCATGGGCAGCACATGCACGGGCGAGGCCTCATTCGCGCGGCGGGTCACAAATTCCAAGGTTTCGGGGCTGTCGATCGCAGGATCGGTATCGGGCCGCGTGATCATTGTCGTCACGCCCCCTTTGGCAGCAGCAAGGCCCGCAGAGCGGTAGCTTTCTTTATGGCGCTCACCTGGCTCACAGACTTTAACGCCCAGATCGACAATCCCGGGAGCAAGGTATTTGCCACCGCAGTCGATAATCTGTCCCTTGGGGTTTGCGATGCCGCCTTCGACAATCGCCACGATATTTCCATCTTCGACAGTGATCGAACCCTGCATCTCGACACCCGCTTGGGGGTCGATCAACGTGGCATTGGTGAAATGAAGCGTCATGGCAACTCTCTCTGGGTCCAGTGCATCAGGTGGCGTAGTTTTGATTTGTCGTCAATGGATGCGGAATGCAGGGATAATGTGTGCATGGTCTTCATGCTGCCAGCCTTGCGCGTGCTGACAGGATTTGCGCTGCGATTTCCTTGGGGTCTCGCACGTAAGGCAGGCGCAGGCGTTGACCGTCTTTGAGGCGGACCACAACGCTCCAGCCAAGGCGCGGGCGTGCATCGACGATCTCGGTAAGGGGCATAGATGCTTCTCCGTTGGGGCCGTGCTCGATCAGGGCATCCGTGCGCAGGTGCCACCTGTTCTGTCGTGCAGTGCGCCATCGCGCGGGATCGTCAAAGCCGATGTTATAGGCCAGCAAAAGCACGGGGCCGACATACAGGATCTGCCAAAAGCCTGTTGTGGAGCCGATGACCCAACCGATAAGCGCTACAATCGCAATGGATAATGCGCCGACAATAGCGCTGCGGCGCAAGAACACAGGCAACGCTGGTGCCCAAGCCGCGAGCGGCTCGCTCATCCCGCCATCCAGACCATGCCCGCTGCTACGGCAAAGGCCACCAGCAACGCAACAGTTGCCACACGTCCTGACATTTTGTGATCGGGTTCTGGTTCTTTCATCGAAGTATCCACCATATAAGAAGAAGGGTCAGGGCCACACTTATCACGGAAAGCGCATTGCGTACTCTGGAGCGTGTGGGCGCTGTCGCAGGTTCCTTTGCGCCAGAGTAGGCTTTTGCCGAAGGCGTCGCAATCGGTGCCGCGGCTTGCGCGGCGCGTGGTTCACTGTAACTGCCGATGAGAGTGAGCTCAGATGTCGGGTTCAGGGTCACATCGCCTGCGTCGCTGACGCGGGAGAAGACCAGCAGAACATAGCCGTCAAGCGCTTCGAGCTTGGCCCTATCCTGCCGCAATGTCTCAGGCGCAATATCATACCCCTCGGAAAGATAGCTGGGCAGACCGACGCCAGTCAGATCGGACAGTGCAAAAAGCTCGAATGCGTCCTCGGTAATTTCGTGCCCCAAGAGCGCAGACGCAAGAGCTGCTTTTGGCTGCTGTTTTAGCTCGCGCGCCAGTGTGGCAATGGGGCGCGAAATTGCGAAAACACGGATAATCCCTGCCTCATGGCGCGGAATGAGAAGATTGTTCATGCGGCACGCTCCTCCAATAGAGGAAGCAGCGCGTCCGCCCCCTCAATATACTCGAACCCGATTTCTACGGGCTTGTCATCATCATAGCGCAGAAAGATAACGCTGGGCGGCACGGTGTTCAGCATTTTTGGCGCGATCATGGCGCGGGTTGGATGCGCTTTAACGCGGGTCTCTGATCCGTTGATCTGAAAGAACAAAGCCCGCTTGTTCGTAAGCGCGTACCGTGTCGCTTCATACACCCGAAGCTGTTGTAGCGTAGCGCGTGCGGGGATGATGATCAAAAGCGCAGGCAGGATCAAAAGCCACATGTCCCCCTCAACGCCGTAAAGCGAGATGATGAGATAGGCCGCAGCCAAGAGCCCAAGGGCTGCAATCGGCGCGGGGCCATAGAGCGCGCGATTGCGCCAGTGCGGCCGAGGTTGCGGCCGTCCTGTCCAGAGCAGATTTTCATCTGTCTCCAGAATGTTATCCCAGAAACCTGACGTGCTCATCTGTTAGCTGACACACGGTTGCGGGCCAACAGGTCCATCGCGGCCATGCGGACTGCAACGCCCATTTCGACCTGATCCTGAATGACGCTGCGGTTGATATCATCGGCAAGTGTGCCGTCGATTTCCACACCTCTGTTCATCGGACCGGGGTGCATAACGATGGCGTCGGGCTTGGCGTGGGATAACTTCTCCGCATCAAGGCCATATCGATGGTAGTACTCCCGCTCGCTGGGGATAAACCCGCCATCCATGCGCTCTTTTTGCAAGCGGAGCATCATAACAACATCGACGTCTTTGAGGCCTTCAGCCATATCCTCAAACACCTCGACACCGAATTCGCCAATTCCCGATGGCATCAATGTGGGCGGTCCGATCAAACGAATGCGGTTCTCCATTTTTCCCAACAGCATGATATTGGATCGTGCAACGCGGCTGTGTGCGATATCTCCGCAGATTGCGATAGAGAGGCGGTGCAGACGGCCTTTGGCACGGCGGATCGTGAGAGCATCAAGCAGCGCTTGGGTCGGGTGCTCGTGGCGGCCATCCCCTGCATTAAGCACGGCACAATTCACTTTCTCGGCCAGCAGATCAACTGCCCCTGATTGCGGGTGCCGCACAATAAGCAAATCGGGATGCATCGCATTCAGCGTCATCGCTGTATCAATCAGGGTCTCGCCCTTTTTGATTGAAGAGGCCTGCATCGCCATGTTCATCACATCCGCGCCCAATCGCTTTCCCGCGATCTCGAAACTGGCCTGCGTGCGGGTGGAGTTCTCGAAGAACATGTTGATCTGCGTCAGCCCTTCAAGGGCGGTGCCGTGCTTGTCGGGCTGGCGGTTGAGGTCGACATAGCTATCCGCCAGATCAAGCAGCGTTGTAATCTCGGTAGGGTGCAGCGGCTCGATACCAAGCAGGTGGCGGTGGGGATAAGACATGGCTGAACCTCGGGCTGTTTGCGCCGTTATAGGCGGGTGCAAGCGGGCGGGCAAGAAGTGTGCGATGGGGCATTTTGATCCCTAAAGTGTAGGCGTAGACTGCGCGTATGGAATCACTGGATTTTCACACAGCGCGCGCGCTTTTGGACTGGCAGATCGAGCTTGGTGCAGATGAATGCATCAGCGATGCGGCCATAGACCGCTACGCCCTGCCTGACCGCTTGCCCAAAGCGGCTGTAAAAGAGGCCAAGCCCCATCTTACCAAAGGCCCAGTGAAGATGGAGAAGCGCGACGCAGCCGCAGAAGCGCAACAAGCCGCGCAATCGGCAACGACTCTCGAAGAGCTGCGCCAAGCGATAGACGCCTTTGATCTGTGCGATCTCAAGCGCGGCGCGCGCAATATGGTCTTTTCGGACGGTATTGCTGGCGCGCCAGTTATGATCATCGGTGAGGCGCCGGGCCGTGAAGAAGACCGTATCGGCAAGCCGTTTGTGGGTGCTGCGGGACAGTTGCTGGACCGTATGTTTGGCGCCATAGGCATGGGGCGGGGCAATGCCGATGCGCCGATCTATATCACCAACACGCTGCCATGGCGTCCTCCGCACAACCGCGACCCCAAGCCTGAAGAAATCGCGATGATGAAGCCGTTCTTGCTGCGCCATATCGAATTGGCAGACCCGAAAGTTCTGGTGGTCATGGGCAATTGGGCCTGTCAGGCGTTGTTTGCAAAGCGCGGTATCACGCGGCTGCGCGGCCATTGGGCCGAGGCTGTGGATAAGCCCGCCTTGCCAATGTGTCATCCTGCATACCTGCTTAGAAATCCCGCAGCTAAGCGCGAGGCTTGGAGCGATTTGTTAATGCTGAAGGCGGCTGTGGATAAATGATTGATCTTTCGATCCTGCCCGCCTTTGTGTTTGCAGCACTCGCACTCAACCTGACGCCTGGTCCTGATATGATGCTGTGTCTGGCACAAGGCATGCAATCGGGGCGCGCTGCGGCATGGTCGGCCAGTGCTGGCGTGAGTGTTGGTGCTTTGGTTCATGTCACCATTGCGGGGCTTGGTCTGGGCGCGGTTGTGGCGGCCTTCCCCTGGGCCTTCACGGTGATCCGCTGGCTTGGTGTGGCCTATCTGCTTTATCTCGCGGTACAGGCCTTCCGCAGCAGCCACCTCAAGATACGCGGGAGTGGTATGCGTCCTGCCCAAGCCTTTCGCGCAGGGCTTTTTACGAACCTCACTAATTTCAAGGTGATATGGTTCGTTCTTGCCTTTATCCCGCAGTTTGTCGTCCCCGAAGCGGGACCAGTGTTTGTGCAGTTCTTGGCGTTTGGCACTATGATTGCTTTGGGCGGGCTTGTCGTGAACGGAATGGTTGGCGCCTACGCGGGCACGCTGGGGGCCAAGCTGGTGCGTTCCAGCAAAGCTCTGGGGTATGTCACGGGCAGTATTTATGCAGCACTCGCTGTGCGTATCGCTGTTGTGGAGTGAATGATGAGCAAGATTGACGAGACGAAAGATTTTATATCGGTGCGGATTGCGGTGCTGACCGTATCGGACACGCGCAGTGTCGAGGAGGATCGGTCAGGTGATGTGCTGGTAGAACGTTTGACTGCTGCGGGTCATACGCTTGCCGCCCGCATGATCCTGCGCGACGAGCGTGCCCAGATCGCCGAGCAATTGCGCGCATGGTGTGCTGATCCTGACATCGACGTTGTTATTTCCACCGGAGGTACGGGCCTCACAGGGCGCGATGTTACGGTCGAGGCGCACCGCGATGTCTATGAGAAAGAGATCGACGCGTTCGGGACAGTGTTCACAATCGTCTCGATGCAGAAAATCGGGACCAGTGCGGTGCAATCGCGTGCCACAGGTGGTGTGGCCAATGGCACCTATCTCTTTGCCCTGCCGGGCAGTCCCGGCGCATGCAAGGACGCATGGGATGAAATTCTGCTCAAACAGCTCGACTATCGTCACCGCCCCTGCAATTTCGTGGAAATCCTGCCGCGTCTGGACGAGCACCAGCGCCGAAAATAGTACAATCCCACTCCGTCTCCCAAAAAAGTGACGGAAATTCGGGGGCTGCGCGTATAAGCTTTGCTTGGAAGCGTTTCGTAAAGCGCTACATAGAGTGTGGTCAGTAATACGGAAAAGCGATGCGGTTTTTAAGACAAAGTATGATCGGGCTCTTTCTGGCGTCTATGACGCTGGGTCTGTTGGTGTGGGCGGCGCAGATGATCGGGGGTGCGGTCCAGTCCCGCATGACCGATGAGCCGTCGCGCCCTGCCGCCCGCGAACGTGTTTTTTCTGTCAACGTGGTGCTGGCCGAAACCGCAGCAATCACCCCCGTACTCCGGAGCTTTGGCGAAATCGCCAGCAAGCGGACGCTGGAGTTGCGTGCGGCCAGCGGTGGGAGAGTGATCTACCTTGCCGACGGGTTCGAGGACGGCGGGACCGTGCGCGCAGGCGATGTTCTGGTCCGGCTTGATCCAGCAGATGCGCAGTCAGCGGTTGAGCGCGCGCAAAGTGACTTGACTGACGCACAAGCAGAGGCGCGCGATGCCGCGCGCAATGTCGTGCTGGCGGGTGACGAGTTGACGGCAGCAATTGAGCAGGCAGAACTGCGTGCGCGCGCAGCCCAGCGGCAGACGGACCTTGTAACGCGCGGTGCTGGCACAAGGGCCGCGTCCGAAACGGCAGAGCTTGCAGCCTCGTCAGCGCGTCAAGCCGTTGTAGCGCGCCGCCAACTGCTCGCACAGGCCGAGGCGCGTGTGGATCAGGCGGCTACGGCCATTACCCGTGCTGAAATTGCGCTCACAGATGCGCAGCGCCGCTTGGACGATACCGAAATTACCGCTCCGTTTGACGCAACACTAAGTGCCACTTCGGTCGTTGAGGGCCGGCTGGTAAGCCAGAACGAGCGATTGGCAGAGTTGATTGATCCCGACGACCTCGAAGTCTCGTTCCGCTTGTCCACAGCGCAATATGCGCGACTGCTGGACGACGCAGGCAGGATCGTGAAGTCCGATGTGTCCGTCGCTCTTGACGTAGCAGGCGTTGATCTTGAAGCACCGGGCCGCGTGACACGGACTTCTGCCGCGACGGGGGAGGGGCAGACAGGGCGGCTTGTTTTTGCCTCGCTCGGGAAGGCGGCTGGGTTCAAACCAGGAGATTTTGTGACCGTGCGCGTGCAAGAGCCGATGCTAGAGAACGTCATTCGTTTGCCCGCCTCTGCGGTGGATGCCGCAGGTGGTGTTTTGTTGCTGGGCGAGGAAAACCGCCTCGAGGCGATGACCGTTTCAGTCTTTCGCCGCCAAGGCGATGACGTGCTGGTGCGTGGCGATATCGTCGGGCGCGAAGTTGTCGAAGCGCGCTCCCCGCTGTTGGGCGTGGGAATTTCTGTGACACCGCTGCGCAGGGATGCTGAACAGGCACAGGCGCCTGAAATGCTTGAGCTGAGCGAGGAGCGGCGCGCAAAGCTTGTAGCGTTTGTTGAAGGTAACAGCCGTATGCCGGATGAGGCCAAGGCCCGTATTCTGGCCCGTCTCGCCGAGGCCAAGGTGCCCGCCCGCATGGTCGCCCGCATCGAGAGCAGGATGGGAGGCTAGAGCATGGCGCGGCCTATTCCGAAGACTGCAGGCGGCATCCTGTCCTACTTCACCCGACACAAAACTCTGGCAAACCTGCTGTTGGTGCTGATGGTCGTTGCGGGAGTCATGGCTGCGCCGAACATGCGGGCGCAGTTCTTTCCTGATGTGATCCTTGACAGCGTAACCGTAAGCACCGTGTGGCAGGGCGCGGGTGCAGAGGATGTGGATGAAGCGGTCAATCAGGTGCTGGAGACGGCGCTGTTGGGACTGGAGGGTGTCGAGAGTTCTTCCAGTACGGCGCGCGAAGGGGGCGGCAGCATCTTTCTGGAGTTCGAGCCCGATTGGGACATGGCCCGTGCTACAGCGGATGTGCAGACTGCCGTCGACTCGATCTCGACCTTGCCAGAGGAGGCCGAAGAGCCTGAGGTGCGGCGTGGCGCATGGCGGGACCGTGTAACGGACGTTGTCATCACAGGCGATGTAGCGCCTGAGCAGTTGGGCCGCTTTGCAGATGAACTTGTCACTCGCTTGTTTGCCGTGGGCGTCACCCGCACGACCATTCAGGGGGTCGCCACGCCACAAACGCTTGTCGAAGTGCCCTCGAACAAGCTCATCGCGTTTGACGTGACGATGGCCCAGATTGCCGCTGCCATTGGTGAGGAAGTCAACGCCGACCCCGCGGGGGATGTAGACGGGGCGAATGCGCGGGTGCGCACGGGGACTGCGAAACGTACACCACAACAGATTGCTTCGATCACGCTGCGCTCCAACCCTGATGGATCAAAGCTGTTGATCGGGGATGTGGCGACCGTGCGGGCCCAAGGGATCGACCGCGAGCGCAGCTTTTTCGTAGGCGATAATCCCGCGATGTCCGTGCGGGTGGACCGCTCGGACCGTGGCGATGCGATCGGCATTCAGGAACAGGTTGAAGACGTTGCCGCCGAGCTTCAGGCGAGTCTGCCTAGCGGTGTCACGGTTGAGCTGATCCGCACGCGGGCGGCGGCCATTACAGGACGGCTTGATCTTCTCATAGACAACGGGCTTGTCGGGCTTGGCCTCGTCATTGCATTGCTCTTCCTGTTTCTTAATGCGCGCACGGCCTTCTGGGTTGCGGCAGGTATTCCTGTGGCGATGGGGGCGGCAATCGCTTTCATGTATCTGGGCGGCCTGACGATCAACATGATCTCTTTGTTCGGGCTGATCATTACGCTGGGCATCGTTGTCGATGATGCCATCGTGGTGGGAGAACATGCCGATCACCGCTATCGCCTTGGCGGGATGAGCGCAGCGGAGGCCGCCGAGGGAGCGGCGCAACGCATGGCGATGCCCGTCTTTGCCGCGACGCTGACCACCGTTATCGCTTTCTTCGGTCTGGTTGCCATCGGCGGGCGGTTCGGCAGTCTGATCGGTGATATTCCGTTCACGGTTATCGCCGTTTTGATCGCCTCGCTCATCGAGTGCTTCCTGATCTTGCCGCACCATATGAAAAATGCCCTCGATGGCATTGATAAGCGGCAGAAGTTCACAATGTCCAAACTGGTTATCGGCGGGATCGTGTCGGCGGTTGTCGCGACGGTTCTCATCACAGCGATAATCTTCGGGGTGATTGCAGGCTTCTTGTGGCTCACGGGCGCAGAGGTGAGCGCAGCATATGGCTTGCTGTCTGCAAGTGCGACTGTGCTCGCGGGGGTCACCGCTGTGCTGATCGCGGGCTATTTGCTGAGCCGCCCCGCGCGCCTGCGTGCCATGATGCAGGCGATTGGCACGCACGGGATCGACACCCCGTCAACTGTCATCAACGCTGGTTTCGTCTGGGTGCGCGAACGTTTGTTCCGCCCCTTCATGGCGGGGGTGATTGCGGCACGCTATGTTGTGCTCGCAGGTGTTGTTGCTGTGCTCGCAAGTCAGGTCGCCCTGTTTGTACGCGGCGATGTGCAATGGCGGTTCTTTAACGCGCCCGAGCGTGGATCGGTCACTGGCAATTTCATCATGGCCGAAGGGGCCACCCGCGCAGACACGCTTGAGATGATGCGCGAGATGCAGCGGGCCACGGACGCGGTCGCCGCGCGCCTTGAAGCGGAGCATGGCACCAACCCGCTTGATTATGTCATGGCTCAAATTGGCGGCAATGGCGGGCGCGGGCTATCGGCGGCGGATGGCAAGGACAGCGATCTGTTGGGCGGTATCTCGATTGAACTAATTGACGCTGACCTGCGCCCTTATTCCAGTTTTGCTTTTGTGGCTGAATTGCAGGATGAGGTGATTAACCATCCGCTTGCCGAAACGGTGAGCTTTCGCGGCTGGCGCTCTGGTCCGGGGGGAGATGCGCTTGACGTGCAGTTCTACGGAGCCTCCACCCAGACGCTCAAAGATGCCTCCGAGGCGCTCAAGAATGCGCTGCAACAGTTTCCCGAAGTCAGCGCCGTCGAGGATAACCTCGCTTACGACAAGGAAGAGCTGATCCTTGATCTGACGCCGCAGGGGCTGGCGCTGGGCTTTACCATTGACCAGCTGGGGCGCGTGCTGCGCAACCGTTTGGGCGGGATTGAGGCCGCGACCTATCCAGACGGCCCGCGCTCTGCCACCATCCGTGTCGAGCTGCCAGAGGGGGAGCTGACGGCGGATTTTCTGGACCGTACGCAAATCCGCACAGATCTGGGCAATTACGTCGCCCTCGCGGATATTGTGAGCGTCGAGCAGCGCACAGGATTCAGCACTGTGCGGCGCGAGAATGGGATCAGACTGATTTCGGTGACGGGCGATATCTCCGAGGATGACGCCGCGCGCGCAACCGAGATCAACACTGCCTTGGCCGAAGACATCCTGCCGCGCATCGCTGCCGAGCAGCAGGTGGAATATCGCCTTGCTGGCCTGAGCGAGCAGGAAGACCAGTTCCTCACCGAAGCGTTGACTGGGTTGATCCTGTGCCTAACGGGTATTTTTCTGGTGCTGGCATGGGTGTTTGGCAGTTGGACGCGGCCCGTGGTTGTAATGGCGATTATTCCCTTCGGTCTGGTGGGGACAATTTATGGCCACCACGTGTGGGATGTCCCGCTGAGCATGTTCACGGTGGTCGGCATGCTGGGCATGACGGGCATTATCATCAACGACTCCATCGTGCTGGTCACGACCATCGACGAATATGCACGCGATCGCGGCCTAATCCCTTCAATCATTGATGGTGCGGCCGACCGCTTGCGCCCTGTGATGCTCACTACATTAACGACTGTGCTGGGTATGGCCCCACTGCTGTTCGAGCGCAGCCAGCAAGCGCAGTTTCTTAAACCTACGATCATCACGCTGGTCTACGGTTTGGGCTTTGGCATGATACTTGTGCTTTTGGTGGTGCCTGCGCTTGTGGCCACACAGCACGATATCGCGCGCCAGATCGAGGCGATGCGCCGTGGCCTCCGCGCGCCTGTGCGCGGATTGCAGCTAGGGCTGGTGGCACTCTGGGCCGTGATTCTGGGATGGGGTGCTCTGACCTTGGGCTTTGCGGCCATGAATGGCGCGCTGCACCCCGCACTTGTTCACACCGCTCCGAGCTTCGGCGATATGTCCGCGATGCCAGCGGCGTTTCTGCTTTTCGCCGCAGGGGCCGCACTCCTTGCCATCTTTGGTTATGCCATCGGTGCCGGTGCGATGCTGGTACGCCGCAAGCGTGTGTTAGAGCCCTAGTCGGGGCTGCAACCGCGCAGATCGACAGCGTGGGATGATCCCAGAACCGTAAATCTGATCGCGGAGCGGTCCAACGCCAATGGCCCCGATCCGTTTGTGACCATTTCGGCCTGAGTGGTGAGCGTATTGCCGCGGCGCTGTGCTGTGGCTTCCGAAACCCAGACATCCGCACGGCCTGCCTCAATCACGACATGTTCGGAGCCGCCGGTACTGGGCAAGCGAAGGGTGGCCGTTATGGTCAGACCGTCCTCGGACGGGGTGAGATTGCATGTGGTCGCCTGTGCGCCTGCCTCATGTGCGGAGTAGGGCCGTTCCGCCAAAGCCGCAGCAATCGCTGGCACGGGGCTAGTGTTTGCGCTGTCCAGCACGCCTTTGATCTTCAGAGTTTGCGGTACGCAAATATCTTTGCACACGCCGATCTCCATCTCGAGGTTGATCTTGACGGGTTTGCCCGCCTGTTTGGCAGCCACCGACAGGGGCAGCGTCACCTGATTGGCATACCCGACCGAGCGCATGCCGTTCTGGCCGAACACCTTTGGTGTAGGCCAGCTCACGGCGACACCTGACAGGTTGCGGGAGCCTTTCCATGCAAAACTGGGCGGTATCCCCGCATCGCCAGGCGCGCGCCAGTAGGTCTTCCATCCGTCGGCTAACGTGAGGCGAATAGCGCCGATGCGAGTGCCGTCCGCCTTTTGCCAGCCGTCCATAAGTTCTGCCTTCACAGGCAGGTCTGTATGCATGTCGGCAAAGAGGGCAACGGGGCAGGTGGAGAGTGCTGCGGCGCAGAGGATTGATTTTATCATGCCTCTTATGTGACGCTCGGACGTTGGTTTGCCAAGTCACAAGTCAGTCAGCCATGTTTCCGGGTAGCCATGTTCCGCTAATCCGTCTTGCGGCGGGCTGCGTGGCTGGGCAAACTGGAGAAAAATCAGAGATCGGGGCAGGAGACGGAAATGGATTTGACAGGCCAGCTTTTGATCGCAATGCCCGGTATGGGCGATCCGCGGTTCGCACGCTCTGTCGTCTTTATTTGCGCGCACTCGAAGGAAGGCGCGATGGGGTTGATGATCAACAAGCCTGTGGGCGACATGCAGCTGACCGAAGTTTTCAGCCGCTTGGACATGTCGCCAGCGCCGCAGGCCGCCACCGGGCCTGTCTACTACGGCGGACCAGTCGAGACTGAACGCGGATTTGTGCTTCACCGTGAAGCCGTGGGTTTCGGCCCTGATCCATTGATCGTCAATGGCGGCTATGTCCTGACCGCGACACAAGATATTCTGGCCGCACTGGCGGATGGCAATGGCCCTGTGCCGTTTTTGTTCGCGCTGGGATATGCGGGCTGGGCGGCGGATCAGTTGGAGCAGGAGATTGCGCAGAATGGATGGCTGACAGCACCTGCGACGCCATCGCTCATTTTTGAGACGGCAGATGATGCGGTCTGGGATGCGGCCTTGCGGAGTATTGGCATTGATCCCCTAAGCTTGTCCGCCGCAGCGGGCAGAGCCTAGTCGCGCGGGGCAGCCGCACGCTTGAGCCTGTCATTAATCGCACGGCCCAGCCCCGTCATCGGGATGGGGGCAATAGCGATCGCACCGCCAAGCGCGTCGAGCTTGTGAAGATGCCCGAACAGATTTGCGGCAGCCTCTGCCAGATCACCCGATGCTGAAAGGGTATGCGTGCCGGCGATTTCTCCAAAACCAAGCAGATGCTCCCCCTCGTGCGCCTGCGTTGCATTCAGACGCACGGCACCACGGGGTGCGTAGTGAGACAGCAATTGACCAGGGGCCGAAATGGCGGTGTCAGCATATGTATGCAGCTTTTGATCCAGCACTTGTTCAATCCGCTCAGCGGATACGCCGCCTTCGCGCAGCATGACAGCTTTCGGGCCGTCAAATCCGATGATCGTACTCTCAAGGCCGACATTGCATGGGCCGCCATCCAGAATTGCTGCAATGCGGCCCTCCAGACCCGTAGCAACATGCTCTGCTGTGGTCGGGCTGATGCGGCCCGAGGGGTTTGCCGACGGTGCGGCAACGGGACCGCCAAATGCACCCAGAAGAGCCTGTGCGGCAGGGTGTGCCGGAACCCGGATCGCAAGCGTGTCGAGGCCAGCAGTCACAAGTGATGATATACCATGCGAGGGCCGCAGCGGCAGGACAAGGGTCAGAGGACCGGGCCAGAACGCATCTGCCAACTGCTGCGCTGCAGGTGTCCATTCGACATATGTTTTGGCTGACTGGGTGTCCGCCACATGCACAATCAGCGGGTTGAACGCGGGGCGGCCTTTTGCCGCATAAATCGCTGCGACGGCCTCGCCCTGACGGGCGTCGGCCCCTAGGCCATAGACCGTCTCGGTCGGGAAGGCGACCAGCGCACCCTTACCCAGAAGGGCCGCCGCGCGGGTCAACCCCGCTGTGTCCTCTGACAGGCATTCGGTGTCGATGTGATCGCTTGTGAAGGACATGGCCCGCTCTGTTTTCTATGACGCCGCGTTTTGTTTGCACTTCGTCGGGTGTGTGTTCAATCTTTACCTAAAGTCGGCTTGCGCGCATTCGAATGTGCGTGAGACCTATCACCTGAGGACTAGAGTGAGGTAGTATGACGTATCGCGCACCTGTTGAAGACTACAATTTCCTGTTTGAGCAAGTTGTCGGACTGGATCGCCTGCGGGCGACCGAACGGTTTGCCGATGCAACAGCAGATGTAACCCGTGCGATTCTGACCGAGGCTGGCAAGTTCTGTGAAGAGGTGATGGCCCCGCTGCAACGGGTAGGCGATACGCATCCCGCCCGCCTCGAGAACGGCGTTGTGCGCACGTCCCCGGGGTTCCGTGAGGGATATCAGGCGATTTGCGAAGGTGGATGGGTCGGCATGTCAGCGGATCCCGAGTACGGGGGCATGGGCCTGCCGATGGCGGTGACCGCAGCCGTTGGCGATATGATGAGCGGGTCTTGCCTGTCTTTGCAGCTCGCCCCCATGTTGACCCAAGGCCAGATCGAAGCGCTTGAGCATCACGCGAGTGATACGCTCAAGGCATTGTATCTGCCCAAGCTGATCAGTGGCGAGTGGACAGGAACCATGAACCTGACAGAGCCACAGGCGGGCTCGGACGTAGGCGCGCTTACGACCAAAGCAGTGGACAATGGTGATGGCACTTACGCAATCACGGGCCAGAAAATTTATATTACTTGGGGTGATCATGATCTGGGCGGAAACGTCTGCCACCTTGTGCTGGCACGGCTCGAGGGAGCTCCAGCGGGCGTGAAGGGCATCAGCCTGTTTCTGGTGCCCAAGTTGCTGTTGGACGATGAGGGCAACGTTGGACCACGCAACGATGTAAGTGTTGTGAGCCTTGAACATAAGATGGGTTTGCATGGCTCGCCCACCTGCGTCATGCAATATGATGGCGCGACAGGCTGGCTTGTTGGAGAACTTCAGGGCGGCATGGATGCGATGTTTACCATGATGAACAACGCGCGGCTTGGTGTCGGTGGGCAGGGGATCGGGGTGGCCGATGCCTCCTACCAGCACGCGCTGGCCTATGCGCAGGATCGCAAGCAGGGCAAAACCAAAACCGCAGAGGGCAAGGACTCGATCCTTGGTCACGCAGATGTGCGGCGCATGCTGACCACGATGAAAGCCGACGTTTTCGCCGCCCGCGCTATTGCTGTGTGCAACGCCGTGGCGATTGATATGGCCAATGCCACCGGTGACAAAGCATGGAAAGCGCGCGCGGCTTTGCTGACGCCGATCACAAAAGCTTTTGGCACCGACACAGGCATTGCGGTGGCCGATATGGGGCTTCAGGTCCACGGCGGCATGGGCTTTGTCGAGGAAACGGGGGCCGCGCAATTCTGCCGTGATGTCCGCGTCACCGCGATTTACGAGGGCACCAACGGCATTCAAGCCATGGACCTTGTCGCGCGCAAGATGATGGATGGCGGCGAGGCGGCGATGGCGCTGCTGGATGAGGTCGCGGAAGACGTCGAAGCGGCCAAGGCGGTATTCCCCCGCCTTGCAGCGGATGTTTGGGAAGCCACCGAGAGTATGCGCGAGGCGACTGAATGGCTGTTGTCTCAGACCGATCTACAGGAGCGTTTTGCAGGGGCGGTGCCCTATCTGCACGCCTTTGCCCGCATCCTCGGCGCGCATCTGCACCTCAAGGCGGCGGTGGCCGAGCGCGGCGGTGCACGCGAAAAGCTAGCGCGCTACTATATCCAGCGGATGCTGCCCGAGCATGCGGCCCTTCTGGCCCATGCGCAGGCAGGGGCGGAAGATCTGTATGCGCTGACCGCCGAAGAATTGGCGGTCTCGTGACTGCCCCAATAGAATGGAAATAATATAATGGCCGAGCGTCCCGCTCCCGAAGGTCTGCGGTATCCGTGGGACACACCACCCAGCGGCACAGAGGCGATCGAGGTCGCCCCCGGTGTGCTCTGGATGCGCCTGCCGTTGCCCATGAAACTAGACCATGTGAACGTCTATGCGTTGGATGAAGGCGACAGCTGGACCATCATCGACACAGGTTTTGCCTCGAAGAAATCAAAAAGCATCTGGACCGATCTCATGGCGGGGCCGCTGGGCGGCAAGCCTGTTTCCCGCGTTGTGGTCACGCACCACCACCCCGATCACATCGGCCTTGCAGGCTGGTTCCAGACCGAGCATGGGGCCGAGTTGGTGACAACGCGCACCGCATGGCTCACAGCGCGGATGCTTACGCTGGACGTTCAGGAGGCGCCAAACGCCGAGAGCCTTGCTTTCTACCGCTCGGCGGGGATGGAAGAGGCAATCTATCAAAAGCGTGCCACCGACCGTCCTTTTAATTTTGCGGATATCGTCGCTCCGCTGCCGCTGGGTTATTTGCGGATACAGCAAGGCGATACGATCCAGATGGGTGGCCGCACATGGGACATCCACATGGGTAATGGCCACGCGCCCGAACACGCGACCTTCTGGAGCCGTGATGACAATCTGGTCATTGCAGGCGATCAGATTCTGCCCTCCATCAGCCCCAATGTCGGCGTCTATGCCACCGAGCCTATGGCCGATCCCATCGGCGAATGGTTGGAAGCTTGTGAACGCTTGGCCTTGTTAGGGCGTGCCGACCATCTGGTGTTGGGCGGCCATAAGGTCCCGTTCACAGGTCTGCCTAAACGGATGCGGATGCTGATCGACAACCATCACAGCGCATTGGGCCGCCTGCTTGACTATATCGACACCCCGAAAACCGCAGGCGAGGTTTTCTCACCCCTGTTCAAAAGAGCGATAGGTGAGGGGGAATATGGCCTCGCGCTGGTTGAAGCCTTTGCGCATTTGAGCCACCTTTACCAGACGGGCCTTGCCACGCGTACCCTGCGCGACGACGGTGCATGGCTCTTTCAGAAAAAGGGGTGACATATGGGCGATCAGATCGAAACGGCGGCCGAGGCCGCAGAAGCACATGCCATGCCGCGGGTGCATGAAGTCCATACCGATCCCGATGCCAAAAACGCTCAGGACCAGAAACTGCCCAAAGGTGTGTCGGGTAAGCCTGTAGAGCAGAAATCCCCCGCACAATGGGCCTATGAGCGCACGGTGCTGTATCTCAAGAAGTTCGAAGAGGGGCTGGATGACGGCCACGAGATCGCAATGGGCTTTGCGGGCACGGACGCAGGCGTGCTCAAGATCGAGGGGATGGGGTATTTTGACCCTGACATCGTTACCTTTTACGGCGCAGATCCTGCGGGGTCCAAAATGCAGCTGGTGCAGCACGTTAGCCAGCTAAGCGTGGTGTTTCGCGCTCTGCCCAAAGCGGTCGAGACGGCGGAGCCCAACAGGATCGGCTTCAAACTTCTCGCGGATCTGGAAAAGGGTGACGCCTGACTGCGGCCTATCGCCAAGTTGGAGCAAATCTGGCGTGACAGATCGGGCGAAATGCCGTACTGCGTGCCTACGTTTTAGCCAATCACGACAAAAGGGACTCTCTCATGGCCGAACATGAACATGGCAGCATGAACACAGACACACAGCAGAAGACATTTGACGGGTTCATGACCTTTGTCACACGCGCTGTCATTGTGATCATCGGCATCCTTCTTTTTATGGCTATTTTCGCCCGCTAATCTGATTGACCGAACTATGATGAAACCCTTTCTCGCGCTCGCTCTGTCGGCTGTTGTACTTGCGGGCTGCGCAGAGAAGGGCAAAGAATCGACTGCATCCGAGATCAACGCAGCGGTCTATGCCTATAGCGGCCAGCCCAAGCTTACGTTGATCACGATGGTGAACAACCGCACGGGTGCGGGCGCGCATACGGCGTTGTTGGTCCAAGGGTCACAATCCGTGATTTTTGATCCTGCGGGCTCTTTCATCCATGAACGGGTGCCCGAGCGTGGGGATGTTCTTTATGGAATGTCGCCTGGTTGGATCAAATCCTATGTATCCTCACATGCGCGCAGCGAATTCCATGTGGTCAGTCAGGAATTTGATGTCACCCCTGCGCAGGCAGAGCGTGCCTTACAGCTTGTGCAGGCAAACGGACCTGTTCCCAGTGCCCACTGCGCCCACTCAACGTCGGCCATCTTGCAGCAAATCCCCGGATTCCAATCGATCCAGCAAGGTTATTATCCGCTCAAGTTGATGGAGCAGGTGCAGGCAATTCCCGGGGTGCGGACGACACGCCTTTACGAGGATGATGAAGGCAACGTCCTTGACGGTATCAAAGCCGCTTCACCCGAGTAGATAAAGCAGACCGTAGAGCGTTGCAGCGCCGCTCAGCACCGCCATCAGGACATTCTTTGTGACAAGCCCGACAGCAAGCGCAACTGCTGCTGCTGCCGCCCGCGGAATATCGAATACACCATCTGTCGCTGCAGGCCAGACGACCTGCGGCGCGACCAAAGCGGGTAGGATTGCGACCGCTGTGTAGCGCAGGTGTCGTAGCAACCAGTCGGGCATCGCGCGATCACCAACGAGCCCCGTAAATACGAAGCGCAGACAAAAGCTTCCCACGCCCAAAAGGATGATGACTGTCCAAAGGGCGCTTGTTTCGATCATGCTTTACCCTCGCGGTGCGACATCCACAGTTCGGTCTGTGCGCCGGCCATCATGCCAGCGATACCCGCGATGATCAGGCCCAGCGAATAAGGAACGCCAGCGGCCAGCAGGGCAACGACCACCGCCACCAGTGCTGCCACAACATGCGCCGCCGTGCGAAACATCGGCGCGATCATTGCAAGAAATGTAATGGGGATCGCAAAATCCAGCGCCCAGCTGTCGGGCACTTGGGCCCCAATCAACGCACCAATCAACGTAAAGCCATACCACAGCGGGACGATTGGCGTAACAGCGCCCAGAAAATACCCCACACGTTCTGGTACGGTCATGGCAGGTTCGCGCTCGAACTTGGATACACCCACGACATAGCTTTGATCGACTGTCAGATACGCACACAGCGCGCGCTGCCAGAGGGGTGCGGCCCCGATGTAGGGGGTGAGGGAAGCGGAATACATCGCCATTCGAAGGTTCACCGCCAGTGCGGAGATCAGCACAATCACTGTTGGCACGTTCTCTTGCATCAACTGCAAGGCTGTGAATTGCGCCGCCCCCGCAATCACAACGATAGAAAACGCCATCGTCTCGAACACATTCAGTCCCGCCTCGGTGGCAAGAACGCCGAACAGCGTAGCGAACGGGATGATCACCAGAATAAAGGGGGCGGCATCAATGATCCCCTGACGGTATGCTGATTTGCGGGTGGTGGAAGTCATGTGAAGCCTTTAGTTTGTCTGGGAATGCGTAGCGTGTTGCTTTAGGGGGCGCAATTGGCTGTAAGTGATGATCTGTCTGAATACCTCATTGCGCCCGATCCGCAGGCGCGACGGCTCACCCGTGCTGTAACAGGTGTCGACCATGAAGGGGTCGCCCAAGAGATAAATGTGGTCGAGGAGCGGCCTCTGACGATCTATCTCAATTCCCAAGAAATCGTGACGGCCATGACGATCGGCGACTACCCTGACTTCCTCGCGCTGGGCTTCCTGCGCAATCAGGGCATGTTGCAGGACGGTGATGAGATCACAGGCGTGGACTATGACGAAGACCTAGAGGTTGTCGTCGTGCGGACCGCACGCAAGACCGATTACGAGGAAAAGATGCGGCGCAAGACCCGCACCAGCGGTTGTGCCGTCGGGACCGTCTTTGGCGATATGATGGAGGGGCTGGAGGGCGTGACCCTGCCGCAAACCCAAGTGCGCACTTCATGGCTTTATGCGCTGTCGGCAAAAATCAACCGCACACCCAGCCTGTATTTGGAAGCGGGGGCCATCCATGGCACGGTCTTGTGCCAAGAGGCGCGCCCGCTTGTCTACATGGAGGATGTGGGTCGCCATAACGCGGTCGACAAAATCGCAGGCTGGATGCTGGCGGAGAATGTCACTGCGGCTGACAAGATACTCTATACCACAGGCCGACTGACCTCGGAGATGGTGATCAAGACAGCGATGATGGGCATCCCTGTGCTGGCATCGCGCTCTGGCTTCACCGCTTGGGGGGTCGAGATCGCGCAACAGCTTGGTCTTACGCTCATCGGGCGCATGAAGGGGCGGCGGTTCATGTGTTTGTCGGGTGAGGAGCGCTTGCTGCGAGATGCCGATCCTGCCGCCATCTCGGATGAGCTTCGGCGCAGCGGCAGAAAGGGCGCGCCATGAGTGAGGAGCGCTGGGAGCTGAATGTCGAGGCGACAGCAGCGGAAACTCTTGAAGCAATGACAAGCGCTGGGCGCGCCGCGCTTGGGGGCAAACAGCGCGCGCTGCTGATATTCCATTCGGTCTTTGTTGGGTTTAACGCCCCCATCGGGGCGACGATGCTATTGTTCTTGCTGTTGGGCGCGTTTGGCGGAGGCGCCTATTCCGATGTGCCCGCGTATGTGATGCCCGTGGCCTATATCGTCTTTGCGCTGTTGACCTTGTGGCTGGCCCGTCAGGCTTATGTCATGGTGGCCCAAATGACTGCTGCGTCGCGGTTTGGCCGTCGCCAGCAGATCACGCTGGACGCCTCGGGTATCACATTGGTGACGGATCACAGTCGCTGGCACAGCGGCTGGGCGGATGTGGAGCTGGTGCGCGGGGCGAAGAATGTGCTGGTCGTTGGTATCTCGGGCATCGCTATCGCCATCCCGCGCCGCAAGTTTCTCCGGCCGATGGACGCAAATGATGCGCTTGAGACGATGCAGCGCTGGCAGGCGGCGGCGCGATGACACGCTATTCGCTCACCTATGAGCTGTCGCCAGAGATGCTGACACGCGCTATGATGTCATGGTCCAAACCCCTGCGCACAAGGGCGCAAAAATGGCGCCGTTTCGGTATGGGCTTTACGCTTTATATCGGGTTGGTGGCACTGGTTGTGGTCCTTTTGCAGTTCGAAATACTCAACGACGATATTCTTCTTGGCTTGGCGATCGGTTGCTTGGGGGGGCTGGCCATCTGGGCTGTTGTGTATCGCTATAGCACAGGTAAGCTGACGGCGATGGTCCATGCCGCGCAGGCACGCCACGGTTCTGTAGATACGGTGTTTTGCCCTGATTGGGTCGAGATTTCTTCTGCGATCAGCAAAACCCGCATGCAGTGGCGGTGCTTTGACCACATCGGGCGGATCGAGGATGCGACCGTTCTGCGCGCGGGCGGAATAGTCTATGCAGTACCCGATGCTGCTCTGCCTGATGGAGTGAGCGCCCAGACGTTTCAGACTGATTTGATTTCATGGATGGAGGCGGCGGCATGAAGGCCCCCTATGTGTTCCACTACAGCGCGGATGAAGCGATGTTCGTTGCCGCAATGCGCGCAAAGGGTCCTGTGCTGCGCGCGCGCGGGGATCGGGCGGTCAAGTTCCTGCACCTGCTTCATTGCATATTGCTCGTTTGGGGCGGGGTCGCACTTGGCTACGGGGTCACTGATCTGCTGACAGGTACACCTACGCTGATGCACTGGAGCACGGCATTGGGTCTTGGCCTTGCCTACGTCGCTGTCTTCGGGAGCATTTTCATCACGCTGCCCGTCATGGCGCGCCGCACCCTTGCCGCACGGGCAAATCAGGGCGCGGTTGAAATGGTGGTCGATGCTTCTGGCGTTCAAACGAGGGGGATACACTACCGCTCCTCGCTGGACTGGTCGGGATTTGAGGGGGTCACGCGAAGCAAGCTTGGATTTGTTTTGTGGTTTGGCGGAAATCGCCCTTCGATCCCCCTTACCGCATTTGAAAGCCCGGCGCAGATCGACGCATTCGAGGCCGATGTACAAACATGGCTGGAGGCATCGCGATGAAGCAACCTTTTGGCGTCATCCTCGCAGGGGGGCAGGCCACGCGCATGGGCGGCGGCGACAAGGGGCTGCTTTTCTTGGGTGGGCAATCATTGCTTGCGCGGGTGCAGGACCGACTGGCGCCGCAGGTGGCGCAGGTTGCACTCAATGCCAATGGTGATGAGGCGCGGTTCGAGGGGACGGGTCTTCCTGTGATCGCCGATAGTGTCGAGGGATTTGCGGGTCCGCTTGCGGGTGTGCTGGCAGGGCTGGACTGGGCGGCATCGCAGGGGGCTGAAACCATTGTGACGGCCGCGGCAGACACGCCGTTTTTTCCCTGTGATTTGGTGCCGCAACTCTTGCTGGCGTCCGAAGGGATGACCCATCCGCTCGTCCTTGCGGCGACGCCCGATGCCAAACGGGGCCGTGCGCGGCATCCGACTTTCGGGCTCTGGCCCGTTGCTTTGCGTGATGATCTGCGCGCAGCACTGGAGGGCGGGTTGCGCAAGGTCGTTCTGTGGACAGATGGCCACGGCGGGCGCGAAGCCTTGTTCCCCCAAGAAGAGGCATTCTTTAACGTGAACACGCCCGAAGATCTGGAACACGCGGAGACGATGCTGTGAATCGCTACGGAGTTGTCGGGTGGAAGAACGCAGGTAAAACAGGCCTGATGGAGCGGTTGGTCACCGAGATCACGGGCCGCGGGTTTTCCGTGTCGACGGTCAAGCACGCACACCACAGCTTTGACGTCGACCACCAAGGCAAGGATAGCTATCGCCACCGCGAAGCAGGTGCCTCTCAGGTCCTCTTGGCCTCTCGCAACCGCATCGCGCTGATGCACGAGTTGCGCGATGCGCCCGAGCCATCGTTGGAAGAATTGCTAGCCCAACTTGCTCCAGTCGATCTGGTGCTCATTGAGGGCTACAAGCGCGATAGCCATCCCAAGGTCGAGGCGCACCGCGCTGTCACACAAAACCCGCTGATCGCGCCGGATGATCCGACAATTCGCGCCATCGCGAGTGATACGCCTCTGTCGCTGGACCGTCCTGTTTTTGACCTTGATGACACTGTCAGCATTGCCGATTTCATCCTCAACGAGGTCGGCCTGTGAAGCCGTTCGATACGATCCTTGTAGCGGATTGGTCTGCGGGCAAGCGCGCAGGGCCTACGCCGCGCAAGGATGCGATCTGGCTGGGGGTGACGCGGGACGGCATTGATGAGGAGCCTCTTTATTGCCGCTCACGCCAAGAGGCAGAGCAAGAGATCGTAAAGCTCATCTCGCAAGAGAAGGCGGCTGGGCGGCGGCTCTTGTGTACGTTTGATTTCCCCTTTGGCTATCCCGCAGGATTTGCGCGAGCCGTGACAGGGTCGGATGACCCTTTTGCGCTGTGGGACTGGTTCGAGGCGCGGATAACCGACGCATCCGACGGAACAAACAACCGCTATGACATTGCCGAGACGCTCAACAGGTTGTTTGCAGGAACAGGGCCGTTCTGGGGCAAGCCGCACAAGGACAAATGGCCCGATGTCCCTTATCGCAAGGCGGGAATTGTCTATGATCAGGTCGCGGAAAAGCGCGCCTGTGATCTTGTCTCCAAGGCATCCTCATCCTGTTTCCAATTGGCTTTCCCCCCCACCGTGGGCGGGCAGGTGATGATGGGCTTGCCCACGCTCAACCGCTTGCGCCGTCTCTCTGGTGTCGCCGTTTGGCCGTTTGAGCCCCATGACGAAGCGCCTGTCGTTCTGGCGGAAATCTGGCCCGGAGTAATCGAGGATGCAGTAAAGAATGCGCTGTCAGTGCAGGGCGCTGACGCTATTCGGGACCGTGTGCAGGTCAAACTGCTGGCGGCTGCCCTTGCGCGCATTCCTTTGGCAAAATTAGCCGCGCATATGGCCGAGGTGCCTGAAGCTGCACGCGAGGAAGCATGGATTTTGGGGGCAGGCCTCTCACCCGAGCTCAACGCTGCCGCATCAGGCGGCGCACCTCCCTTGCGCAATGATTGCTTTGCCCTGCCACAGGGTGTGCACTGGACCCCTGTGGATGAGGCGCTTGCTTTGTTGCGACGCAGGCTCACGACTGTAGCAGGGACCGAGGCTGTCACTTTGGCGCAAAGCGCAGGTCGGGTTGCAGCTCAGGATATCTATGCCGCCCGTGCCAATCCGCCGCTGCCGAATACTGCCGTAGACGGATACGGGTTTGCAGGTGCGCGCGCGGAGGGGCTGCATCGTTTGCCCTTGGTGGAAGGACGTGCCGCTGCGGGGGACGCGCCCGTGGAAGTGCCTGAGGGCCACGCCATACGTGTGCTGACGGGGGCTGCTTTGCCACAAGGGGTGGACACGGTGATCCTGCAAGAAGACATCGCGCAGGACGCGGGGCACATCACCTTCCACGGCCCGCTCAAACAGGGGGCCAACACGCGGCGCGCTGGCGAAGATGTTGCTGCGGGTGATGTGATCGTGCAAGCAGGCCGCGTAGTCACGCCTGCTGATCTGGCGCTTTTGTCTGCCACAGGGATTGCCGAAATCATGGTGCGCAAACGCCTGCGTGTCGGCGTCTTGTCCACGGGGGACGAGCTGGTCGAGGCAGGCGAAAATGCCAAGGCAGGTCAGATTTACGACGCGAACCGACCTATGTTGCTGGCGCTGCTGGCACAGCTTGGCCATGAGGCAGTTGATCTGGGGCGCGCGCCCGATGACCGTGCTACCTTGCGCAAGCTGCTTGATGAGGCTGCAACCCGCGTTGACGCCATTCTGACCAGTGGCGGTGCCTCTGCGGGTGATGAAGACCATGTTTCTGCCCTGCTGAAGAAAACGAACGCGATGTCGCTGTGGCGGATTGCGATCAAACCGGGGCGGCCGCTCGCGCTTGGCCTTTGGTCGGGGGTTCCTGTGTTTGGATTGCCTGGCAATCCGGTTGCCGCGATGGTCTGCACGCTGGTATTTGCGCGCCCCGCGCTGGCGCAGCTTGCAGGTGCGCAATGGCACATGCCACAGGGCTTTCTGGTGCCCGCCGCGTTCGAGAAGCGCAAGAAAGCAGGCCGACGCGAATATCTGCGCGCGCGGATGCTTGACGGTCAGGTCGAAGTGTTTGCGTCGGAGGGATCAGGCCGGATCAGCGGGCTAAGCTGGGCAGAGGGGCTTGTTGAACTGGATGAGGCGGCACAAGAAATTCGCAAAGGCGATCTTGTGCACTACCTTCCGTACGGTTCATTCGGACTTTAGGAGCATCGATATGTTGAAGAGCTTTGCTGTGGTAATGTGGAGTGCAGGGATCGCTCAGGCCGCTGATTGCACGGGCGCCTCCTTGCGGTTCGTCGAGAGCGCCCCGCGGGATCGTTTCGAACTGGTTGTCGGCGCAGATGCGCTGCAAGCCGTGAGCGTTGATTTGCGGGGCTCCCGAGGGCGCCTCATCTTTGACACGGCAAGTGGCGGAACAGGCGTTGAAGTGTTTCAACCTCTGCGCGACGAGGGCGGCGTAACTGCGGGTGACGTGGCCGATGGTGCCGAAATGCTGCGCGTTGTTTTGAAGGACGGCCAAGTAGGCGCGCGTGCGGCGTTCTCTATCGATGTGGATGACCGTCTCACGGGGTCAGACCTTGGGCAGATCCGCGTGACGGGCGGCGAAATGGCTGGAGCAACCGCGGTGTTTGAGCTGGAAAATGGTCAATCCGTGCAGGCGGTTTTTGACAAGCAAAATCGCGCGCAGGTTTGCTCCTGAGAACGGTTAGTCGAACGTCCCTGCGACACGCCCTAACAACATAAACGCACGCGAGGTGCGGGTATCAGCCATCGCCGAGATCTCCTCGTCGCTGGCGACCTTTTCAAAATCGGCAAACAGCTTGTCAAAGCGGCGCAGGAAGTGATGTGCTGCATCGCGGAAAATCGGGTCTTGTTTCATACGCCCAGCGGTGAGCGCGAGCGAAGAGCGGTCGCGAATGCCACCCAGCGCAGCCACCGCACGTCCGCGTTCGCCTTGGCCAAACGAACGCCAGACATCGGTGCGGGCGCGGTCAGGGTTCAGATCATCCATGTAAATGCCATCCTGACTTAGCAGGGTCAGGATGTCTTGGGCGGCCTGTATAAGCTGGGCGGCATTTCGGTCCTTCATGGCGCGGCGCAGCGCGGCAAAGCCTACTTCATCTTCTGCCGTTTCAGGGAAATTCAAGGCGCGGATCAGATCATCATGGGCCAGCGGCGGGGCCATATCTGCGCTTTGCGTCCCGAGCGCAAGCGCGGGCTGTTCCTCGGATAAAGCCTTCTGGGTAACGGGTGCCGCAGGGCGCGAGGGCTCTTCACGGCGGGTCGAGAAGGTGGCCAGCGCGGTTTCAGTTTTGCGCGTGGCGGCGGCGATCTCATCCAGTTTGCGGCTAACGGAGGGTCCGGACGTGACACCACCGCTTTGCTGTTGAGCGATATAGGCGTGGCGGATCGCATCAATCGCCGCTTGGAGTCGTTTGCTCTCCTCACGCATGACGCGGCTGGCGCGCGCCGCCGTGGCCGCGACCCATATCATCGCAACAGGCATGAACACCGCCAACATGGTCATCAAAAAGCGCAAGCCACCCTGTCCCTCAACGGCGGGGGGCTGGGTCACAAATACGAAAAAGATGAAGCACCCGATCAGCCAGAGAGCTGACAGGGCGATGGCCGTGATCTCGATCCCCGTGATGCCATCTGCGCGCGCTTTGTCATAAATCCCCAAAGGCGTCGGGCGCGAGGCTTGCGACACTTTTTGCGTTTTACGCAAAGCACCTGTTGCTGGAGGCGCTTCTTGGGAAGATGACGGTTGTGCGTCAGACATTACCATTGCTCCGAATGGGCGCAGATTCGAGTGTATACTCAGGCATAGACGATCTGTAGAACTTCATATGACCTTACTCCGCCAGGCGTGCGGACTTCGACACTGTCGCCTTCATCCTTGCCGATCAAGGCGCGCGCGATCGGGGATTTGATGTTGAGCAGACCTTTCTCGATGTTGGCCTCGTATTCACCAACAATCTGATAGGTTTTCTCTTCATCTGTGTCCTCATCGACCAAAGTGACTTTTGCGCCAAACTTGATCGTGCCCGACAGCTTTGCAGGGTCAATGACCTCGGCCAGCGAAATCGCACCTTCCAATTCCTTTACGCGCCCCTCGATGAAGGACTGCTTTTCCTTGGCGCTATGGTATTCGGCATTCTCTGACAAATCACCATGCTCGCGCGCTTCGGCGATTGCCGTAATGATGGCAGGGCGCTCGACAGTCTTGAGGTGCTTAAGCTCGGTCTCAAGGGCGGCGAAGCCGGCGCGGGTCATCGGGATTTTTTCCATAGCGTCAGGGTCCGTACTACTAAAGCGCGCCCCGACAGGATCGGAGCGCGTGTTGGTGTTGGCCATTACCTGAACCAAATTAGACGTCAGATGCAAGCGGATAAGGGCAAAGCACAAGCGCAGTCTTGCCGAGACAAAGCGGCTCAGTCGTACTGCACGATCTCGCGTTCGATCTGATCGTGATCGCGAAAGGAGAACCGTCTGCCATGCTCATAGATGTGATTGCTGTTGTTGCCTCAGCCTTGAGGCGTGCAAGCTCAATAGCCCCGATGACGGCGCCGCCCGCAAATGGCAGGGGGAGCGCTTTCTGGTAGAAGACGACCCTGAACAAGCGGTGCGATAGCGTCCTAGGCCGAAACTTTAAGCGAAAACGCCAATCTGCGACCATTTTAACGCCCCGTCGTGATTGCAATGATCACGCCCAGTCGCTACCTCATTAAAAATTGTTTTTTCAAGAGACAGGGAGCGCCCGTTATGGCCGAGATTGAACGCGAAGCGATGGAATATGACGTTGTGATCGTCGGTGCGGGACCTGCGGGTCTGTCTGCGGCGATCCGTCTTAAGCAGCTTGACGCAGATATGAATGTTGTCGTGCTCGAAAAAGGCTCGGAAGTTGGCGCGCATATCCTGTCGGGTGCGGTGCTTGATCCCTGCGGTCTTGATGCGCTGATCCCCGACTGGAAGGAAAAGGGCGCGCCGCTCAACGTGCCTGTAATCGAGGATAACTTCTATGCGCTGGGTGAAGCGGGCGAAGTCCGTATTCCAAACTTCCCCATGCCGCCGCTGATGAACAACCACGGCAACTACATCGTCTCCATGGGCAATGTCTGTCGCTGGATGGCGGAGCAGGCCGAGGAAATGGGCGTTGAAGTCTTCCCTGGCATGGCGTGTTCCGAGATCGTCTATGGCGAAAATGGCGAAGTCAAAGGTGTCGTCGCGGGTGAGATGGGTCTCGGCGCTGACGGCAAGCCTGGTCCAAGCTATGAGCCCGGTATGGAGCTGCACGGCAAATACGTCTTCCTTAGCGAAGGCGTGCGCGGAAGCCTCTCCAAGCAGGTCATCGCCAAATACGATCTGGCCAAGGGTAAAGAGCCGCAGAAATACGGTCTTGGCATGAAAGAGATTTGGGAAATTGATCCCGCCAAGCACAAGGAAGGCTCCGTCACCCACACGATGGGCTGGCCACTGGGTAAGAAGGCGGGCGGTGGCTCGTTCATCTACCACCTAGAGAACAATCAGGTCTATGTGGGCTTTGTGGTCCACCTTGGCTACAAAAATCCCCACGTCTTCCCTTACATGGAATTTCAGCAGTTCAAGCATCACCCGATGGTCGCGGAGCTTCTGAAGGGCGGTAAGCGCGTGGCTTACGGCGCGCGCGCCATCACCGAGGGCGGATACCAATCCATGCCCAAGATGGTCGCACCTGGTGTAGCGCTGCTCGGCTGCTCCGTTGGCATGGTTAACGTGCCGCGCATCAAGGGCAACCATAATGCGATGCTTTCAGGCAAGGCGGCGGCCGAGGCTGCACATGCTGCGATCAAGGCTGGGCGCGCGGGTGACGAGCTGCCCGACTACGAAAAGGAAGTCCGGACAGGCGAGATCGGTAAAGACCTGTTTAAAGTCCGCAACGTGAAGCCACTTTGGTCCAAATTCGGCCTCACTGCCTCACTGGCCATTGGTGGCTTTGATATGTGGTGCAACACGCTCTTCAACTTCTCGCTTCTTGGTACCATGCATCACGGCAAATCTGACGCCGACGCGACCGAGCTTGCGTCGAAGCATCCCGAGATTGCTTACCCCAAGCCCGATGGCAAGCTCAGCTTTGACCGTCTGACCAATGTGGCCTTCTCCTTTACCAACCACGAGGAAAGCCAGCCTGCGCATCTGACGCTCAAGGACGAAAGCGTGCCTGTCGAGGTGAACCTCGCGAAGTACGCAGGCCCCTCGGCGCGCTATTGCCCCGCAGGCGTTTACGAGTTTGTGGAGAAAGACGGCAAGGACGCATTTGTCATCAACTTCCAGAACTGCGTGCATTGCAAGACATGCGACATCAAGGACCCGAGCCAGAATATTGTCTGGACCACTCCTCAGGGTGGTGACGGGCCGAACTACCCGAACATGTGATCAATTATCGCGGCTTCCTGCCTATTCAAGTGGGGAGCCGCCATTGCGTGCCTGCGCAAACATGCTAGCCTGTTTGAAAAACAAAAGGCCTGAGCATATGCGAAATCTCCTGACATCATTAAGCGTTATTGCTCTGGTGAGCGTAGCCTCTGCGCCCGCCACGGCTGAATCACTGGCAGGCTCCTACCTTGCGGGCCGCAGTGCCGTAATTGATAACAATTTCGAAGCGGCGGCGCAGTATTTTGCGACCGCTCTTTCGCGTGATCCGCAAAATGTCGAGATATTGGAGCAGAGCGTGCTAGCCTATCTGGCGCTGGGCGATGTTGCGCGGGCTGTGCCCCCTGCAGAGCAGATCGTCGCGGCGGGGCAACGCTCACAGGCGGCACGAATGGCGATCACCGCAGGTCTCGCAGGTACGGGTGACTTCTCTGCACTTGCCGAGCAAGAGGTCGAGCAACAAGGCATCAGCCAATGGGTTGATGGGCTTGTAAAAGCCTGGGCCCTGATTGGAATGGATGATGTCGATGGCGCGATGGCGCAGTTTGATACCGTCTCGACCGAGGCGGGCATGCAAGGCGTTGTGGTCTTTCACAAGGCACTCGCCTTCGCGACGGTGGGGCGCTACGCGGATGCAAACGCGCTTTTTGAGGGGGCAAGCGCTGGTGCAACTGCAGGCACGCGGCGCGGCGTGATTGCGCGCGTTGAAATCCTGTCTCAACTGGACCGCAATGCAGATGCTGTGGCGCTCATTGCAACCACGTTCAACGGCTCAACCGATCCCGAACTCGATATTCTAATCTCGCGCCTTGAAGCGAACGAAACGTTGCCGTTTACCCATGCGCCCACGGCAAAGGCGGGGCTGGCCGAGGTGTTCTTTACCTTTGCAGCCATTTTACAGGCCGAGCAGGCGAGTGACTATTTCGCACTGCTTCATGCGCGCATTGCTGCATATCTACGTCCCGACCACGTGGACGCGCGATTGCTGAGTGCGGGGCTTTTGGAGAACCTTGGCCAGTACAAGCTCGCGATGGAAGAGTATAAACAGGTAGATGCGGATGATCCTGCGTATCACGTAGCAGAGCTCGGCCGCGCCGCTGCACTGCGCCGTCTCGACAAGCCCGATCAGGCGATCGAGGTGCTGGACCAACTGACCCGCAGCCATGGTGATCTGTCGGTCGTGCATTCCACGCAAGGCGACGTTCTGCGGTCACAGGACGAGGACGCTCTCGCCATTGAGGCCTACACAAAAGCGCTTGAGTTACTGCCCGAAGGCGACAATCGCGCGTGGTTTTTGTATTTTTCACGCGGCATCGCGCATTCCCAGAATGGCGACAGCGTCGCCGCCGAGGAGGACTTCCGCGCTGCCCTTGCGATCAACCCCGACCAGCCACAAGTGCTTAATTACCTCGGCTACTCACTGGTCGAAGAGCAGCGAAAGCTTGATGAGGCCCTTGATATGATCGAGCGTGCCGTCGCGGCCAGCCCTGACAGCGGGTATATCGTGGACAGCCTCGGGTGGGTGTATTATCGGCTTGGCAGATACGCGGAGGCCGTGATCCAGATGGAGCGCGCTGTGGAACTGGAAGCCGTTGATCCCGTGATCAATGATCATTTGGGCGATGTTTACTGGGCCGTTGGCCGCCAGCGCGAAGCCCAATTCCAATGGAAGCGTGCCCTGTCGTTCATCGAATTTGCCGATGAGGATACAGAGGCAGAGCCTGACCGCATCCGCCGCAAGCTTGAGGTCGGTCTTGATGTGGTGCTGGAAGAAGAAGGCGCCGCACCGTTGAAGGTGGCAAATGACGACTGAGGTCTTCGCACCCGCCAAGGTAAATCTGACACTGCATGTAACGGGCCAGCGCGATGACGGCTATCACCTGCTCGACAGTCTGGTTGTGTTTGCGGATATAGGGGACCGTTTGTGGTTCAAATCCGCGCCGCAGATGCAGATCGAGGTAACAGGGCCTTTCGCCGATGGCGTCCCGACAGACCGGCGCAACCTTGTCTGGCAGGCAGCCGAACTCGCGGGTTGGACGGGTCACATCACGCTTGAAAAGAACCTGCCCCATGGTGCGGGGATTGGCGGCGGCTCGTCTGATGCGGCGGCGGTTTTGCGGGCGTTTGGTGGGGCGGATCACGCCTTGGACCTCGGGGCGGACGTCCCCGTTTGCCTCAAGCACACGCCGCAACGTATGCGGGGGATTGGCGAAGTGCTCGAGTCTGTCGAGACCTTGCCAGAGTTGGAGATCGTCCTCGTTAACCCGCGGGTCGTTGTGCCGACGGGAACGGTGTTTTCAGGGCTGCGCAGTAAACAGAATGAGCCGATGGGTGATGTGCTGCGCTCGTTCGGGGACGCGCCCGCATTCTGTGAATGGCTGGCTTCTCAGCGCAATGATCTGGAGGCTCCGGCACGTGAAGTCGCGCCCGAAGTCCGAGCTGCACTGGCCGCATTGGACGGCGCATTGCTGGCGCGCATGTCAGGGTCGGGGGCCACGTGTTTTGGCCTTTACACAGCTGGTGCTGCCGCTGCGGCTGCTCGAATAGCCCAAGCGCATCCCGACTGGTGGGTCGCCTCGGGCCGCGTGCTTAGCTGATCCGCTCTACCACGTAATCAGCCAGATCAATCAGCATTCCCTTAATCTCGTGATCGGGTAGGGGAGCAAGTGCTGCTTTGGCCTTCCCTGCCCACATCAGCGCGTCCTCGCGAGTCTGAGCCAGCGTGCCATGTTTGTTCAAAAGGCCGAGCGCGTGTTCGAGATCGCCGTCTTCCTGCTTGCCCTTTTCAATCGTGCGCACCCAAAAGGCATGCTCTTCCGTATCGGCCAACGCCACAGCTTTGATCACGGGCAGGGTCAGCTTTCGCTCACGAAAATCGTCACCAATATTTTTGCCAGTGGCCTCAGAGCCCTGATAGTCCAACAGATCGTCTACAATCTGAAAGGAAATCCCCAACGCGTCACCATAATCAAACAGCGCGCTAATATGCTCTTCAGGCGCATCTGCGATCACACCGCCCACTTGGGTCGCCGCAGAGAAGAGGGCGGCGGTTTTACCGCGCACCACCTGAAAATAGATATCCTCATCAGTCGCAAGGTTGCGGGCTGCGGTCAGTTGCAGCACCTCGCCTTCGGCAATCGTTGCAGCCGCATTCGACAGAATTTTCATCACCCGCATCGAGCCAGGTTCGGTCATCAACTGAAAGCTACGGGCGAACAGGTAGTCGCCGACCAACACGGAAGACTGATTGTCCCACAAAAGGTTGGCAGTAGGACGCCCGCGCCGCTGTGCGCTCTCGTCGACAACATCATCATGAAGCAGCGTGGCTGTGTGGATGAACTCAACCGTAGTCGCCAAATGAACGTGATAGGGGCCATCATAACCGCACAAGCGCGCTGCGGCCAAAGTCAGCATGGGGCGCAAACGCTTGCCGCCTGCTTCCACCAGATGGGCCGTAACCTCTGGAATGCGCGGAGCATGCTCGGACGACATGCGCTCACGGATGAGCACACCTACAGCGTCCATATCCTCGCTCAGAGTAGCGCCGAGGCGCTCATGTGGTTTCTGGCTCATTCAGTGGCTCACTTTTAACGGCGTCCCGACGCTCGACAATTGGGCGCACGGCAGATTAGATCACAGGTATGAAAGAACTTTTGCGCAGCACCGACCCCACGATCATCGCCTTTGCCTCAGCTCTGTTGCAAGGCGAGGATATAGCTTGCTTCTCGATGGACGTAAATATGAGCATCCTTGAAGGCGGCATCGGTATTTTCCCTCGTCGATTGATGGTGCGGGAGGATGATCACGACGCTGCGCTGCGCGTGATGCGCGACAACGAGATCGATCTGGGGTTTTGAGCGAGGATGATCTGACCCGCGATGCCTTCCTCGGAGGAGGATTGCATCTCTGGCAGCCGCGTTCGGGATACCGCGCAGGCGTTGATCCTGTGCTGCTTGCAGCCACTATACCTGCGGTTTCGGGGCAACGGGTGCTCGAACTTGGGTGTGGCGTGGGGGCTGCGATCCTGTGTCTTGGCGCGCGCGTGCCAGCATTGGAACTGACAGGGGTCGAGCGTGAGCCGACCTATGCAGACCTCGCGGAGCGCAACGGTCAGGGGTTATTGGAAGTTGTCACTGCCGATATCGCGGCTCTCCCTTTGACGTTGCGGCAGCGGCAATTTGACCATGTGCTCGCAAACCCTCCCTATTGGAGGCGCGACGCATCCGTGGCGACAAAGGACGCGGTGCGCGAGGCCGCACTTGGCGAGCAGACGCCACTTGCCCTTTGGATCAAGACGGCTTCAAAACGCCTCGCTCCCAAGGGGCAGCTGCACGTCATCCACCGTGCCGAGCGGTTGCCCGATCTGATCGCGGCCCTTCCCGCCGATATGGGCAGCATCGAGGTGTTACCCATCGCAGCACGGACGGGACGCGCGGCAGAGCGTATCATTCTGCGGGCGCGCAAGTCGGGGCGGGCGGATTTTCGCTTGTCTGCGCCCCTAATTCTGCATCGCGGCGCGGCCCATGTGAACGGGGATCAATTCACTGATGAGGTGCGAAGCGTCTTGCGCGCAGGGGCGGCGCTGACTTTTTAGGCGGCGTTTAGCAATTGTTTACCACCTTCCATGCTATGCTGCAGAGCGGCGTGACAAGTGATTCCGATCATGGTTCACTCCTTGCATGGCTTTAACAACTGGAGGACGTATGTCCCTTAATGCACATCTTGAGACGTTGAAAAAGAAACATCACGACATGAGCGAAGCGATTGAACAGGCACAGCGTGCGCCTGGCATCGACGGCCTGAAAGTCGCCGATATGAAAAAACAAAAGATGCGCCTTAAAGAAGAAATTGCCCGATTGTCGGACTAGCTATTTCCTGGACATGCTGGCGCGCGCTGCAATAACTGCGCCGCCAGTGATCAAAAGTGCCGCCCACAGCAGTGTCATGCTGGGGGAGGCAATTCCCACAACGATCAGAACAAGCGTAGACAGCAGCGGTGCAGCATAGGAGCTGGTTCCGAGTAATTGAATGTCTCCTCGTTTGCATCCGATATCCCACACATAGAACGCAAAGCCGACTGGCCCTAGGCCCAGTCCCGCAATGCTGGCCCATCCTATTGCTGTTGCGGGCAGGGTGGTCTGCTCAAACATAAAATGGAGCGGGAGGGAGAGGAGTGAAGTTGCAAGACAGAAGACTGCAACACTCGCCGTAGGCGCATTACCGACTAAGCGAGAGAGCACGGAATAGCCTGCCCACGTGAAGGCCGCAGCTAGCGCCAGAAGATAGCCCGTCAAATGCTCTGCACTCAGCCCGACACCGCCTTCGGTAATGATGATCGCAGCGCCTGCAAAACCGAAAAGCGCTCCGATCACATGCCCTGCGCGCAACCGCTCGGATGGCAGCAGGCCCGAAAAGACAACGATGAGCAAAGGCCATAAATAGGCGATCAGCCCTGCTTGGGCGGCAGGGGCCGCGCGCAGAGCCGAGAAATAGAACAGATGATAGGCAAAGAGGCCCAAAGCGCCAAAGATATAGACCCGCAACGGCACGCGGCGCATGGCGCCGAAGCTGCCGGTTAGCCACGCCCAGACCAAGCCCACAACGCCGCCGATGCCGAAGCTGAGCGCGTTGAGCAACAGGGGAGGCGTGGGGGCGGACCCGACTGTGAACAGCGCCAGCAATGCCCACAAGAGCACAGCGAGAAATCCTGTAGCGGTTGCGCTCATACGGGTCATGAAGCGGCAAGGTCCAGAATGGTGAGGTTGTCGGTGATGTGCGCGGTCTTTTCAATCTCTGTCAAGATCCAGTCGCGGAATGTCGCGATCTGGGGGCGATTCTCCATTCCCTTGAGGCATAGAAAGCTGAAACGCGCACCCGTTGCAAGCGCGGTTGGAAAGGGCGCTACCAGTCGCCCCTCTGCGAGGTCCTTAACCACAAGAGCACGGCGACCCATCACGATCCCGACCCCTGCAAGGGCGGCATCAAGCGCGTGATCTGCCTGGGAAAACCGCGGGCCTGATGTGGGGTTGTAGGATACACCCAGCGCGGCGAACCAATCGCTCCATGCAATCGGCGCTTTGAGGAAACGAACCGAATCGTCAAAAATGATGGGCGCGTGGGTCAGGCTCTCGATTGTCGGATACTGAGCGGCCAGTGCAGGCGTCATGACTGGCATGACCCATTCTTCAGCCAATGGCAGGACATAGAGCTCTGGCGTGACGCTGCTGCTAAACCGGATCGCCACATCCACATTGTCGCGCATCAAATCCATACGTTGGAGCGAGGCGGCGAAACGCAGCTCGATCTCTGGATGGGACTGAGCGAACTCATAGAGACGCGGTGCCAACCATTTGGCGGTAAACGCGGGCCCAGCTGTCACGGTGAGGGTTTGCGTGTCTTGCGTGCGCTGTGCGGCGCGCCACGCGGTGGCCAGTGTCTGAAACCCCTCTGCCGCACCACGTGACAGGGCGGTACCCGCCTCGGTGAGTTCAACCGCGCGGTTGAGGCGGCGAAACAGCGGCGCGCCTAAATGCTCTTCAAGAGATTTTATCTGGAACGAGAGTGCAGCAGGGGTGACGTTTAGCTCGGCGGCTGCCTGAGCGAACGACATATGACGCGCAGCGGCGTCAAAAGCGCGCAAGGCAGTGAGGGGAGGGAGGCGGTTCGACATATTCAGTTAAGTACAGCTTAACTGAGGCGTTGGAAAGTCTCGTTTGTATAGAAGGTTTGTAAGGCCCATATTGATGTCAAGAAAGACACATTGATCCGAACCGGATCGCATCAGGAGACTTAGAATGTTTGAAGCCACCACAAACCCCGCCGCCCGTACCGCCATGGACAACGCTCACGCTGCACGCGGCCAGATGATGACGGACTTCTTTTCATGGCTGCGCGCACCGCGCACACGCTAAGGTTTTTCCGCTGGTGGTGTGCACGCCACCTTACGGAATAAAACGGGGCTGGCAGAGTGATCTGCCAGCCCCGAATGCTCTTCAACCCCGTTAGGGTGTCATCGCTTAGACAAAGAATTGCGCACCATTCGCCGAGATGGTTGAGCCGTTGATAAAGCCCGCATCGTCGGAGACGAGGAAGGATACGGCGCGTGCAATCTCTTCAGGCTCGCCCAGACGGCCCGTAGGAATTTGTGCGATGATGCTTTCGCGTACTTTCTCCGGCACGGCCATAACCATATCCGTCCCGATATAGCCGGGGCAGATTGCATTGGCGGTAATATTGGCGCGTGCGCCTTCTTGAGCCAGTGATTTCACGATACCCAGATCGCCCGCCTTGGTTGCGGCGTAGTTCACTTGAGCGAACTGGCCCTTCTGCCCGTTGATCGAGGAGATCACCACGATGCGGCCAAACTTGCGCTCGCGCATACCGGGCCAGACAGGGTGGATGGTGTTGAACACGCCTGTAAGGTTGGTGTCGATGACTTCTTTCCACTGGTCGGGCGTCATTTTGTGGAAGGGAGCGTCACGGGTAATGCCAGCATTCGCGACCACAACTTCTACGGGGCCCAGATCAGCCTCGACCTGCGCGATACCAGCAGCTGAGCTGTCATAGTCCGCGACATTCCATTTGTAGGTCTTAATACCTGTCTCCGCCGTAAATGCGGCGGCGGCTTCATCGTTGCCCGCGTAAGTCGCAGCGACAGTATAGCCTTTGTCTTTAAGCTCTTTTGAAATGGCAGCGCCGATCCCGCGGCTGCCTCCGGTAACAAGTGCGACACGCGACATGTAATCCTCCCAATGGTAATGTTATTGCTGCGTTGAGCGTGGGCGCGCAATTATATTGCGCGCCCAACCATGCTTAAGGCCGTTCGAGGCACATAGCAACACCCATGCCGCCGCCAATGCACAAAGTTGCCAAACCTTTTTTGGCACCGCGGCGCTTCATCTCGAAAAGCAATGTGTTGAGGATGCGCGCGCCCGAGGCGCCGATGGGGTGGCCGATGGCAATCGCGCCGCCGTTCACGTTTACGATCGCCGGATCCCAGCCCATTTCCTTGTTCACTGCACAAGCTTGTGCGGCAAAGGCCTCATTTGCTTCGACCAGATCGAGGTCTTCTGCGCTCCAGCCTGCTTTTTCCAGCGCTTTGCGTGAGGCATGGATCGGCCCAACGCCCATGATGGAGGGATCAAGCCCCGCCGTAGCGTAGGAGGCGATGCGCGCCAGCGGCTCGATCCCGCGTTTCTCGGCGTTCTCCGCGCTCATCAAGAGGGCACCCGCTGCACCATCGTTAAGACCGGATGCGTTCGCTGCGGTGACCGAGCCGTCCTTTGTGAACGCGGCGCGCATTTTGGACATTGCTTCGATGTTGGCGCCGTGGCGGATGTATTCGTCCGCGTCGACAATCGTATCGCTCTTACGACCGGGCACGGTGTAGGCGAAGATCTCGTCTGCAAAGCGGCCCTCTTTCTGGGCGGCTTCGGCCTTGTTCTGGGACGCGACGGCGAATTCATCCTGTTGATCACGGGTGATCTGGAATTTCTCGGCGACGTTCTCGGCGGTCTGGCCCATGTGGTAGCCGTTGAAAGCATCCCATAAACCGTCCTTGATCATAGTGTCGATAAGCTTCATGTCGCCCATCTTCTGGCCTGCGCGCATGGCTTGGGCGTGGGGCGACATGGTCATGTTTTCCTGACCGCCTGCGGCCACGATATCCGCATCGCCCAACTGGATATGCTGGGCGGCGAGGGCTACGGCGCGAAGGCCGGAACCACAAACCTGATTGATGGACCATGCGGAGGATTCGATGGGCAGACCGGCGTTCACATGCGCCTGGCGGGCGGGGTTCTGACCCTGTGCCGCGGTGAGAACCTGACCAAGAATCGTTTCGGATACGTCGGATGGGTCAACACCAGCGCGGGCAACGATTTCTTTGAGCATAGCTGCGCCCAGATCATGGGCAGGGGTGTTGGCGAAGGAGCCACCAAAGCTGCCGACGGCAGTTCGGGCGGCGGAGGCGATAACAACATTGGTCATAGAAAGCGGTCCTCTTGGAGTGATGCGTAGCAGAGGATTGCACAGATATAACGCTTGGCATTGCGCCGATCTGCCCTCCACTTTGTTTCTCCGAGATACCGTATGGGGCGCGACACGGCAAGAACGGCAAAGCCGAAGCCATGCTTAGGCCTGATTACGCTCGTCAGATGAGGCAAGCCATTCGGGCTGTGTTGTGGGGGCAGCGAAGTAATATCCCTGAAGGCAATCAATGCCAATTTGCATGGCCAATGTCGCATCTTCGTAGGTCTCGACCGCTTCCGCGACGGTGAGCATGTCGAACTCTTTCGCAATTGCGCAAAGCACGCGCGTGATTGCCAGATTGTCGGCGTCTTTCGATAGGCCGCGAATGAACTGGCCTGAAAGCTTCAGGATGTCGAAATCGAAGTCCTTGAAATGTCGAATTGCCATGTTCCCCGCGCCAAAGTTGTCCATCGCGAAGCAGATGCCTTTGGGCTGCAGCCGCTGCATGAAGTCAATGACGAGTTCGGGAACCATCATGGCAGAGCTTTCCGTGATTTCCAGTATCAGCCGCTCCCCCAGATACGGGCTTTCGTTCAGAAACCGGTTGAGGCAGTTCATCCATGGCCGGTAACCGATGGAGCGCGCTGACATGTTTATCGAGAGGCGCAATTGAGGATTGTCCTTGAGGGCCCGTAACCCGTGGCGCAGCGCCAGCACATCAATCTCGCGGCCTGTCTCGGTGTCCTCGATCTTGCCCATAAACTCACCCGCGGGAATGATTCTGCCCGTAGGGTCCAGAACGCGGATCAAGCCTTCATAGAAGGCGATTTGGTTTGGCAGGTCGCTGCGCATGACAGGCTGGTACGCCAGCAGTGTTTGATTGTGCCTAATGGCTTCCTGCACCATTTCCATTGTCCCGCGCGTCTGTTGTGCCACCGCAAAATCCAGTGGGCTAAGTACCTCAGCAGGGAGGCCAACGGGCTTGCGTCTTTGTCTACCTTTCACGGGGGGCATCCTTTGATTGTCGGTGGAGCACATCTGGCCTGTCCGTGATTGCACGCGAGACTCTAAAATCGTGTTAAAGATAAATTTTTGTGCCATTTGTAGCCAACCGATGGGGAGCAAGCGATGACAAGGTGCGACTGGGCAGGGCCTGAACAGATCTATCTGGACTATCACGACACCGAATGGGGCGTGCCAGAGTATGACAGTCGCGCGCTGTGGGAAAAGCTGATCCTTGACGGATTTCAGGCGGGCCTGAGCTGGATTACGATCCTGAAAAAGCGTGAAGCCTTTCGCGAAGCGTTCGAAGGGTTTAATCCGCATGTAATTGCACGATGGGGCGAGGATGATGTGCAGCGTCTGTTGGGCAATGCGGGAATCATCCGCCACCGAGGCAAGATCGAGGCTACGATCACAAATGCGCAAGCATGGCTCCGGATGGAAGAGCAGGGCGGTTTTGATAAATTCATGTGGGACTATGTCGGGGGTACGCCGCTCCAGAACCGTTTTGAATCGATGGCAGACGTGCCGCCCAAGACCGAACTCTCCGAACAGGTGAGCAAGGATCTCAAGAAAGCTGGTTTCAAATTTTGCGGTCCCACGATTGTCTATGCTTGGATGGAGGCCTGCGGGCTGGTGAACGATCATTTGGTGGGATGTCCGAGGCATGACGCCTGCGCTGCCCTTGCAGAAGGTTGATATAGGTCAATGCGGAATCTCGCCGTGCTGCTATCTTAAGTGCTCCTGAAACCTGAAAGGACACCACATGTTTGATAAGATTGTTGTAGGTATTGACGGTTCCAAGACTTCGGAAAATGCCATGCGCACCGCGTGTGATATTGCTGCTAAATACGGTTCCGAATTGCACTTGGTGCATACGCCGCAACCACAAACGGTTGCTTTTGCGATGGGCGCTGTCGCGAGCTATCATCTCGTGTCGACCATGCCTTCGCACAGCGAAGTTATGGAAGGCGGAGAAAAAATCCTCGATCAGGGACGTGCGATTGCCAAGGAGTGCAATCAGGCGATCACACAAACTTACATGGAGGTGGGTGATCCTGCGCATCATATCGTTGAATGCGCGGAAAAAACCGGTTCGGACCTCATTGTGACGGGCCGTCGCGGTCTGGGTAGCCTTGGTGCGCTGGTGCAGGGGAGCACGTCCTCAAGCATCAACAAGCTGGCGAAATGCGCTTGCCTGTCCGTGGTCTAGCTCGCCAGTTTGACTATTCGGCCTGAACTCTCCGCTAGGTCGCTTATTTGCCTTATTGGCAAGTAGTGTGCTCGGGTGCATTGACTCCCGTCTTCATATCATAGTAAGCGCGCCCGAGTTGGTGTTGGTGAGCCCCGCAAGGGGGTCTCTGTCGGGGTGAGAACCCAGAGGACAACGCCCTTAACCGCCCCTCGCGGGCACTATAAGGAGAACAGCCGTGACCAAACGCACCGCTGCCAAGCACAAAATTGACCGCCGTATGGGCGAAAACATCTGGGGCCGTCCAAAATCCCCAGTGAACCGCCGCGAATACGGCCCCGGCCAGCACGGCCAGCGCCGTAAGGGCAAGATTTCCGACTTCGGTATCCAGCTGCGCGCCAAGCAGAAGCTCAAGGGCTACTACGGCGACCTGACCGAAAAGCAGTTCCGCCGCATCTATGGTGAAGCCGAGCGTGTAAAAGGCGATACAGGTGAGAACCTGATTGGTCTGCTCGAGCGCCGTCTCGACGCGGTTGTTTACCGCGCCAAGTTCGTCTCCACTGTATTTGCTGCACGTCAGTTCGTGAACCACCGCCACGTTCGCGTGAACGGCAAGCTGGTGAACATCCCCTCCTACCGCGTAAAAGAGGGTGACGTGATCGAGGTTCGTGACCGTTCCAAGCAGATGGTTGCATTGATCGAGGCCACACAGCTGCCCGAGCGTGACGTGCCTGACTACATCGAAGTAGATCACTCCAAAATGACAGCGACCTTCACACGCACACCCACGTTGGGCGATGTGCCGTATCCGGTTGTCATGGAGCCGAACCTCGTCGTGGAATTCTACGCGAAGAACTAATCTTCGCCTGCCACCGACAACAGTTTTCGATGCGCCCTGCCAGACCTCTGGTGGGGCGTTTTCGCATCCAGCCCCTGCCACAAGTGGACAGATGCGCGCGGTCGCAATTTCGCGGGTGGCTGTAAAGCCGATCAAGCGCTAAAAGACCTTGAACAACCAATGAGCCTTGCCATGACCCAAATGATCACGCCCCAACCCGGCATTATGGATATCGCCCTTTATCAGGGGGGCGCGTCCCATGTGGCGGGCCATGAAAATGCGCTCAAGCTCAGCTCGAACGAGAACCCGTTTGGCCCGTCGCCTGCCGCGATCAAGGCTTATGAGCGGGAGGGGCGGATGCTGCACCGCTACCCGAGTGCAGATCACGGCGCGCTCCGTGCAGCGATTGCAGGAGTGTATAACCTCGATGCCGATCGGATAATTTGCGGCACGGGTTCGGATGAGATTATTGCGTTCCTATGTCAGGCCTATGCCGGGCCGGGCACGGAAGTCATCCACACCGAGCACGGGTTTGCCATGTACCGCATCTCGGCACTGGCTGCTGGTGCGACCCCGGTAGAGGTGGCCGAGCATGAGCGCGTCACAGATGTGGACACGATCCTTGCCGCTTGTACTGACAAAACGCGTCTGGTCTTCCTCGCCAACCCTAACAACCCGACAGGCACGATGATCGGCTTGGGCGACATCGCGCGCCTCGCTGAAGCTTTGCCGCCGCAGGCGCTTCTGGTGCTCGATGGAGCCTATGCCGAATATGTCGAAGGCTATGATGGCGGGGCCGCCTTGGTGGACAGTCGCCAGAATGTGGTGATGACGCGGACCTTTTCCAAAATCTACGGTCTTGGTGGTTTGCGCATCGGCTGGGGCTATGGCCCTTCGCATGTGATTGACGTGCTGGGCCGTGTGCGCGGACCGTTCAATCTTAGCAGCTCGGCGCTCGCCGCGGCTGAGGCTGCCGTGCGCGATGTGGCCTACGTTGATCACTGCCGCGCCGAGAATGCGCGCATGCGCACGTGGCTTGCTGATGCTTTGGCCGAGATCGGCGTGCCGTCGGATGTGTCGCTGGCCAACTTCATCCTTGCGCGCTTCACGTCACAATCAGAGGCCGAAGCCTGCGATCTCCACCTGCAATCCCAAGGGCTGATCGTGCGGCGTGTGGGGGGCTACAATCTCCCCAGTTGTCTGCGCATCACCGTGGGTGACGAAAGCGGGTGCCGCCGTGTCGTGCACGCCATCCGCCAGTTCAAGGAAGCCTAAGCATGGCACAGATATACGACCGTGTTGCGCTGATCGGGCTGGGGCTGATCGCGTCCTCGATGTTCTGGTCGATAAAGCGCGGCGGCTTGGCTGGTGAAGTCACGGGCTTTGCCCGCTCGGCCGAGACACGTGAAACAGCGCGTGAAATAGGCCTGTGTGATGTGGTCTACGACGATATCAACGCAGCTGTCGAAGGCGCTGATCTGGTTGTGCTTTGTGTGCCCGTAGGGGTCATGGGTGCGGTCATGCAACAGATTGCGGGCTCCTTGAAGCAGGGTGCAACCGTCACCGATGTGGGGTCGGTCAAGCGTGATGTAATCACCAGCGTGACGCCACATCTGCCCGAGGGTGTGCATTTCGTGGCGGGTCATCCACTTGCCGGGACCGAACATTCAGGCCCGCGTTCGGGCTTTGCCGAGCTTTTTGATAACCGCTGGTGCCTTCTGGTGCCCGCCGAAGGGACCGCGCCAGAGCCTATAGCAAAGCTGCGTGAGTTCTGGGAAGGGTTGGGATCGAATGTTGAGGAGATGGATGCCGATCACCATGATCTGGTTGTCGCTGTTACCTCCCATGCGCCGCACCTCATTGCCTACACGATGGTTGGTGTGGCCGATGATCTGCGCCGCGTGACTGATGGTGAGGTGATCAAATACTCCGCAGGGGGCTTTCGGGATTTTACCCGGATCGCCGCCTCTGACCCCACAATGTGGCGCGATGTGTTTCTGACCAACAAGGACGCCACCCTAGAGATTTTGGGCCGTTTCACTGAAGAGCTGTTTGCTTTGCAGCGGGCCATCCGGCAGGGCGACGGCGATCATCTGTTTGACTATTTCACCCGCACCCGCGCGATCCGGCGCGGTATCATTGAGGCGGGGCAGGACACGGACGCCCCGAACTTTGGCCGTGATCCGGGTAGCAAGCCGTGAAGCGGCTGGCGATCCTGCTATG
This sequence comes from uncultured Sulfitobacter sp., assembly GCA_913060815.1. Taxonomy (GTDB): domain Bacteria; phylum Pseudomonadota; class Alphaproteobacteria; order Rhodobacterales; family Rhodobacteraceae; genus Sulfitobacter. The sequence continues at coordinate 87,866 of CAJXSZ010000010.1, forward strand.
CGCCATGGCGACGCTGTCCTGTGCGGGGCCTGATACATCATCGCGCCCCGAAGCACGGCCAAACCCGCAAGCCGACGCAACGATTGACCGCTCGGCCATCGAGAACAAGCGCGGGTTCTTTCAATCCCTTCGCCCGATCTTTCGCTCGCCCGATGCAGTGCCTGCCAATGCACCAGAGCAATCCTTTCCTGTGGCAGGGTCCGTCTGTGGTGATCCGTCCATTCGGGGTGATGTTGTCGGCCGTGTCGCTGGACGGATTTCGGGCTGTGGTATCGAGAATGGTGTCAAGATCACCGCTGTCTCCGGTGTGCGCCTCAGCGTTGGATCAACGATGGATTGCGCAACCGCACGTGCGCTGAGATCATGGATCGACAATAGCGCCAGACCAGCGTTCTCGGGTAAAGGAGGCGGCCTGCGCGAGATCAAGGTTGCCGCGCACTACGCCTGCCGCCGCCGCAACAATTCCAAGACCGGTAAGATATCCGAACATGGCAAGGGCAAGGCGATCGATATCTCGGCCTTCCGCATGGTCGACGGCAGCGAGATCACCGTGCTGAAGGGATGGAACGCAGCCAGAAGCCGTAAAGCATTGCGCAAGATCCATGCGGATGCCTGCGGCCCGTTTGGCACTGTGCTTGGCCCGAAAGCGAACCGCTTTCACCTTGATCACTTCCACTTTGACACAGCGAGTTACCGCTCGGGGCCTTACTGCCGTTAGGGGATCACGAGGCGGGGCGCTGGGCCAAGGGGGAAGAACCCCAAACGCATCTGGCCATCGGTGATCGTGATTTGCGCGTCCAGAGAATTGCCGCCGCCAGATGCCCCCGCAAGTAGCGTCAGCACGCTTTCGATCTGGGGGCGGATCTCGGTGGTAAGCGTGCCAGCGTTCTGTGCCAGATCCAGCATTCTTTGCCAATTTTCCGCGCGTAGGCTGGCTGTGCCTGTAAGGATGCCGCCCGCTGCAACGGTAACATCGGCAGCGAAGGTCACGCCGATATCGCCCCAGATTGCACGCGCAGTATCAATCCTCAGTGCAGTAGGTTGCGGTCGGTTGCCTGCTCTGGCGCTGCGGTCCAAGGGACGGTCCAGCGTGATTGCGCCCGTCGCATCAAAATGCTCGAACATTACAGGCCACGCATTGGGCAGCCGCATCGCTTGCCTCAGCACAATGCCTGCGGCGAGGTCCGCAGCGTTGAAGTCAAACTGATATTGCGCGGGGCTCTCCAACTGCAATAGAAACGCCTGTACCGCTTGCGCGCTCGCGATGCGGCCCTCAACAACGTCAAGGCGAGGCGTGGCCATGACAATGCGCGAAGACTCCAGCGTGAGGCCCGTGTTCGGGCGCAGTCGTAGGGCCGCCTCGGCGCCCTCATGGCTCAGGATCATGGTGGAGTTGTACGACGTGATCCCGATCTCGCCTGCAGGCAGCCTAACCCTTGGATGACCGGGCCAATAGATAGGGGCGGAAACGGTGGCATCGGGCACATCCACCCTGTTCTCACCGTCGGCAGACGTGATGGTGATGCCCTGCACTTCGGTCGCCAGACGCAAGGGATTTTTCCCGCGCGTCATCTGCTGCGTGGTGATTTGCACGCCGCTTGCGCGGGGCGCGTCCCGCCATGTGATCACGCCCTTTTGTAGACCAGTTGTGGCTATCGCCCACCACCCGATCCAAACAAAGGAAAGCAGCAGCAAAATTTTAACACCGCCTCGACCCATGTGCAGCCCTTTCCAATGACACGCGTTTGAGGTTTACCTGACACCAAACAGGAGAACCAGATGAGTATGTGGGTATTCGGCTATGGCAGCTTGCTGTGGAATCCGGGGTTCGAGGTTGCCGAGCAGGTGATCGCGACCTTGCCTGACTATGCGCGCTCGTTCTGCATGCGCTCAATCCACCATCGCGGGACAGTCGAAGATCCCGGACTGGTGCTGGCGCTGGACGAGCAGGCAGGTGAGGCCTGTGAAGGGGTGGCGCTGCGCGTTGTCGCGGGGCAGGAGGCGCAGACACTTGCATATCTGCGCGAGCGGGAATTGATCTCCTCCGCTTATGTAGAAAAGGAGCTGGCCGTGCGCCTGTCGGACGGGCGCGAGGTCACTGCATTGGTCTATGTGATCGACGAGGCGCACAATCAATATTGCGGCGGTCTGCCGCTCGAAGAGCAGGCGCAGATCATGGCGCAGGCCGTGGGCGGGCGCGGCCCCAACAGCGAGTATCTCTATAACACAGCTGATCATCTGGCCACTTTGGGCCTGCACGATCCTGCGCTGGAATGGCTGGCCACGCGGGTGCGTGAGATCGATTCATAAACACTTTGGTTTTGGCTGATTTTGAATGTAGGCTTGTCCTAAATAAGACCAACGAGCAGTAACAATAAGGTCAGGAGCTTGAGGCGCATGGCGCAGCCAGACCGCGAAGTCGCACCGCAATTTTCTCAACCCGTCAGGCAGATCACGCTGATGCTGCTGGTGCTGGGCCTGTCGGGCTTTGGCGTGTTCATGGCACTGCCAAGGGTACTGCCTGTGTTTCAGGCCAATCCCTACCTCAACGGGTTCATCTTCTTTGTCTTTCTGATTGGTGTTGTCGCCTGTTTCTATCAGGTGTTGCAACTCATCGGCTCGGTCCGCTGGATTGAGGATTTTGCCTCGGATGAGGGCACGTCAGAGGATACCCCGCCGCAGATGCTGGCGCCGTTGGCGGCCCTGTTGCGCACGCGGGGCGCGCGGATGCAGGTAAGCGCGTCCTCGACCCGCTCCATCCTCGATTCCGTGGCGACACGCATCGATGAGGCCCGCGAAATAACGCGCTATATCGTCAACACGTTGATTTTTCTTGGCCTTCTGGGAACGTTCTATGGCCTCGCCATTACGGTCCCCGCGATTGTCGAGACGATCCGCACCCTGACCCCCCAAGCAGGCGAGAGCAGCACAGACGTGTTCAGCCGCCTGATGACGGGGCTGGATTCGCAGTTGTCTGGCATGGGCGTGGCCTTTGCCTCATCGCTGCTGGGGCTGGCAGGGTCGCTGATTGTAGGGCTGCTCGAACTTTTTGCAGGGCACGGGCAGAACCGCTTTTATCAGGAGCTGGAGGATTGGCTCAGCTCCATAACGCGGATCGGATTTGCGGCAGGCGATGACAGCACACCCGAGCAGGCAGTGATGGCAGGCATGGTTGATCACATGGCCGAGCAGATGGAGAAGATGCAGGAGATGTTTGCACGTTCCGAGGCGGGGCGCGCTGAAGTTGAGCAACGCCTTGGCGCCTTGGCGGCCTCCATCGAACGCATGGCCGTGCAGTTGGGCGATCAGAGCAATGGGTCGGCGGCACTGGAGCGGATCGCCGAGGGTCAAGAGCGCATGATCGAGGCACTCGAACAGCAAGGGGCGCACCACAGCATGGACAGCGGGAGCGGCGATGCAGAGAGCCGTATGCGCCTGCGCTCAATCGATGTGCAAATGCTGCGTATCCTTGAGGAAATCTCCGCTGGCCGGCAGGAGACAATGGCCGAGTTGCGTCAGGAAATCTCGATGCTGGTCAAAGCAATGTCAGCGGGACGCGGCAACGCCGAGCCGCGGCGGATGCGGGCCACAGGCAAGCTTTCGGGCGGCGGCAAGGAGGACTGAGGGTGGCATTGTCGCGACGCACAGGCGCGCGGTTCCAAGCGTCAATCTGGCCCGGATTTGTGGATGCCATGACCGGGCTTTTGCTGGTCCTGATGTTCGTGCTGACCATCTTTATGGTAGTGCAGTTTGTCCTGACGGAGCAGATATCGGGACAGGAGACAGAGCTGGACGAGCTTTCGTCGGAAGTGGCAGCCTTGGCGCAGGCGTTGGGTCTTGAGCGTCGCGCCACAGCTGATCTGGAGAGCCAAGCGGCACAGCAGAACGCTCTCATTGCGACGCTTCAGGCCGCGCGTGCCGAGCAGGCCGAGGCGCTGGCCGAGGCACAGACTCAGATCACCAGCTTTGAGGCGCAAGTCGCTGGTTTGATTGCAGATCGTGACCGTGCGCTGGGGCAGGTTTCCGATCTCGAAGCGCGTGAGGCGACGCTGTTGAGTGAGCAGGAAGCGCTCAATGCGGCCTTGGCCGCGAGCCGTGAGGAAACCGATGCGCAGGCCGAGCAGGCGCGGCTGGCAGCCGCACGGCGTGAGGCGCTGGAGGCGCTTATGGTTGATCTGCGCGCACGCAATGCAGAGGCCCAAGGCCAGATTGATACCCTTACCGCTGATCGCGATGCTGCGCGGGAGGCGTTGAGCGCACAAGAAGCGGCCCAGCTGGCGGAGGCGGCCGCGGCTGAGGCCTTGAGGGAGCGGTTGGCAAATGCGGATACCGAGTTGACGGCCATGACCCTATCGCTGGAAGCTCAGCGCAGAGAGGCGGAGGAAACGCTGACTTTGTTGGCGGCAGCGCGGGCTGCGCAAGAGGAATTGGACCTGCGTCTGTCGGCTGCGCAGGAGGGCAGCGAAGCCGAGATAGAGGATTTGCGCGCGCGACTTGCGGCGGCGTTGGCGGCGCAACTGGCCGCCGAGACAGCAGCGGGTGAGACACAGACGGAGGCCCAACAGCGTGCCGCGTTGTTGGCCCAAGCGCAGTCGGAGTTGGCGCAGGAACAGGAAACATCTGCCGCGGCGCAACGCCAGACAGAGCTTTTGAATCAGCAAGTTGCGGCGCTTCGCTTGCAGTTGAGCAACCTTCAGGGGCTGCTGGACGAGGCCGAGGTCGCGGACGCTGCGCGGGAAGTTGAACTGCAGTCGCTGGGATCACAGCTCAACACCGCACTGGCGCGGGTCGCGGCTGAAGAGCGGCGACGTGCAGAGTTGGAGGCGGCAGAGGTGGCGCGGCTGGAGGAGGAGACCAAAAACCTCGAGCAATACCGATCCGAGTTTTTCGGGCGGCTGCGCTCTGTACTGGGCGCGCAAGAAGGGGTGCGGATCGAGGGCGATCGCTTTGTCTTTAGCTCGGAAGTGTTATTCCCGCCCGGTGGCGCGGATCTTTCGCGTGAGGGCAGGGGTGAGGTCGCCAAGGTTGCAGATATCCTGCGCAACGTGGCAGCGGATATACCCGAGGGCATCGATTGGGTCATTCGGGTGGACGGTCACACGGACGATGTGCCGCTTTCGGGGCTGGGCGAGTTTGCGGACAACTGGGAACTGAGTCAGGCGCGCGCCTTGTCGGTGGTCAAGTACATGGCGAACTTCCTTGGTATTCCACCCGACCGTTTGGCGGCAAACGGATTCGGGCAGTACCAGCCTGTAGACACCGCAGACACGGATGCGGCGCGGGCGCGTAATCGGCGGATCGAGCTTAAATTCACTGAAAAATAAAGGTGCTTTGCGTACACCCTGCTGTACAGCCCCTGTGCGCCATCTGGCGTCAGGGTAAGGTGAGTGTAAATTGCTGCTGTTCGACCAAATCTCCTGCGCGTTGCAGCTCTGCGGTGCCCGTGTAGGTGCCAGAGGGCCACGGAACGCGGCTGCGTTTTTTGCCAATAGCGCGGAAGAGCTGGGCCTTGCGGTCCTTGAGTAGGAGGTCACGTGCAATGACCTCACCTTCGGGGCCATTGAGGGACAGGTGCAAAACGTCGCTTTTCTGGGTGCCGAACAGGAAGGCGTAGATCACCAAAGCATCGCTTTGCGCGTCGGGCAGGGGCACAGTGCCCGCGCGGATGGCCTCGAATTCGGGAATAGCTGCCGCAGCGCCAATGCTCACAATGCCGCCCTGCCGGACGGGTGGCCGCTCGGCCCACAGCGTAATCTCGTCAGGTTGGCCGCACGTAATGGTGCCGTCAGGGTCGAACGGGTCGATCATTTCACCATCTCGGCGCACGGACAGATGGACGTGGGGAAATTCGGCGCGGCCTGACATGCCGACTTCGCCCAAGATATCCCCCGCAGTGACCTGTTGACCCCGTTGTACGGTCACTGAGCCTTTGCGCAGGTGGCAGTACTGCGTCTCCCAGCCATTGTCGTGTCGGAGCACTACGCCGTTGCCGCATTCACGCCCCTTAACGCTCTCGGCGTTGTCGGGGCCGTAGTGCACATCAGGAACACCGTCGCGAATGCCTGTCACAATGCCTGTGGCTGCGGCGAGCACATCTATGCCGTCTTCTATCATGGCGTAGGAGGGCAGGGCGAAATCAGTGCCCTTGTGACCGTTATAGCTGAGCCCTGTGCACAGGAAGTCCGAGTTTGCGTCAGAGGGATCCTGATCGACATATTGCTGGATGTAGCAAGGGCCTGTCAGATCGCAATCAATGGGGGACACTAACGAAAACTCCCCCGCCGTGGCGGGCACGGCGAGGGAGAGAAGGGTCAAAAGACCAAACCGCATTATTCAGCGGTAAGCAGCGGCGGCTTTTTGTTAGTTAGACGCGGGCTGTCTGGGCCATCGACCTGAATATCCAGCTCGCCTTTCTTGACACCGATCTTGACCACACCGCCTTTGGCGAGTTTGCCAAAGAGCAGCTCTTCGGAAAGCGGCTTCTTGATGTACTCTTGAATAACGCGGCCAAGGGGGCGGGCGCCCATCTTGGAGTCGTATCCTTTGTCTCCCAGCCATTCCGCGGCTTTGCTGCTCAGCTCGATCGTCACGTTGCGGTCCATAAGTTGGGCCTCAAGCTGAAGCACGAACTTTTCGACCACGCGCATGATGGTCTCTTTAGGCAGCGCGCCAAAGGAGATTACCGCATCAAGACGGTTGCGGAATTCGGGCGTGAACGTGCGCTCGATTGCAGCGGTATCCTCGCCCGTGCGCTTTTCGCGGCCAAAGCCTACGGCCTCTTTCGCTTGCTCGGAGGCGCCAGCGTTGGAGGTCATAATCAGGACCACATTGCGGAAATCCACGGTGCGGCCATTGTGATCGGTCAGTTTGCCGTGATCCATGACCTGCAACAGGATGTTGTAGACATCAGGGTGTGCCTTCTCCATCTCGTCGAGCAGCAGGACGCAGTGGGGGTCTTGATCGACGCTATCCGTCAGCATGCCGCCTTGATCAAAGCCGACGTAGCCCGGAGGGGCACCGATGAGGCGCGATACGGCGTGTTTCTCCATATACTCTGACATGTCAAAGCGCAGCAGCTTCACACCCAGCGTATCGGCGAGTTGCTTGGCCACTTCGGTTTTACCCACACCTGTTGGCCCTGCGAAGAGGTAGTTGCCGATGGGCTTTTCAGGTTCGCGCAGACCAGCACGGGCCAGTTTGATCGCTGCCGAAAGCTGCTCGATCGCGTTGTCCTGACCAAAGACGACCCGCTTGAGCGATTTTTCGAGGTCTTTGAGGACCACGACATCGTCTTTGGAGACGTTCTTGGGCGGGATGCGCGCGATTTTGGCAACCACAGCCTCGACCTCTTTGGTGCCGATGGTCTTACGGCGCTTGGACGCGGCGATGAGGTGCTGTGCGGCACCTGCCTCGTCAATGACGTCAATGGCTGAGTCAGGCAGCTTGCGGTCGTTGATGTAGCGGCTGGCCAGCTCGACCGATGTCTTGATCGCATCTGCGGTATATTTGACGCCGTGGTGATCCTCGAAATAGGGCTTGATGCCTTTGAGGATTTTCTGTGCGTCTTCCACAGATGGCTCGTTCACGTCGATCTTCTGGAAGCGACGCGCGAGGGCGCGGTCCTTCTCGAAGTGCTGGCGGAATTCCTTGTAGGTGGTGGAGCCCATGGTGCGCAGTTTGCCGCCCGCAAGCGCGGGTTTGAGCAGGTTGGACGCATCCATAGCACCGCCAGACGTGGCGCCTGCACCGATCACGGTGTGGATTTCATCAATGAAGAGGACCGCATCATCGTGATCCTCAAGCTCGGTCACAACGGCCTTGAGGCGTTCCTCGAAATCACCGCGGTAGCGTGTCCCAGCGAGTAGCGCGCCCATGTCGAGCGAAAAGATCGTTGTCTCGGACAGCACTTCGGGCGTCTCACCAGCAACGATCTTGCGTGCAAGACCTTCGGCGATGGCGGTTTTACCTACGCCTGGATCACCCACCAGCAGGGGGTTGTTCTTGCGGCGGCGGCAGAGAACCTGAATACAGCGCTCGACTTCCTCGTCGCGACCGATGAGCGGGTCAACGTCGCCGTCACGGGATTTGGCGTTGAGGTCCACGCAATATTTCTCGAGCGCGGATTCTTTCTTGTCGCCGTCGGTGACGCCTTGGGCTTCTTCCTCGTGTTCGGGAGCGCCAGAGACGGGGCGCGCCTCGCCATACTCGGGGTCTTTGGCGACGCCGTGGGCGATGTAGTTGACCGCATCATAGCGGGTCATATCCTGCTCTTGCAGGAAGTAGGCGGCGTTGCTCTCGCGCTCCGCGAAGATGGCGACGAGTACGTTCGCACCAGTCACTTCGGTACGGCCAGAGGATTGGACGTGGATGGCGGCGCGCTGGATCACGCGCTGGAACGCGGCCGTGGGCACGGCCTCGGAGCCCTCAATGTCTGTCACCAGATTGCTGAGGTCTTCGTCGATGAATTCAACCAGCGTTTCGCGCAGCTCTTCCACATCGACAGAGCAGGCTTTCATCACCTGAAGGGCATCAGGCTCGTCCACGAGGGACAGCAGCAAATGCTCCAGCGTAGCAAATTCATGTTTGCGCGCATTCGCGAGCGCCAAGGCCGCGTGAATGGATTGCTCAAGTGTGGTCGAGAATGAAGGCACGTGCGTGCTCCTTTTCGTCGGGGGTCAGAGGCGATGCGTGGGGGATGCCAGCGCCGGCCATCCAACCATGGCCTGATAGTATTAGAGTTTGGTTGATAGTGTCGCGGCTTCAAGTCTTTTCTTTAATAAAGTTGTCATATTTATTTTTCAGTGCAGTCATTGACGGTGTTTTGTGCGGTGTTTGACTGAACACAGTCTCGTTACTCCGCGAAAATGCCGCAGTCGGGGACAACTCCTTAAAATAAGATTTGGGCATGTTTTCTTGAGATACAATAGGCGCCCTGTCAGGGTGTTGCGCTAGAATGCATCCTTGCGCGCGCGGACCTCGGCAAAGACTTCTGTATCGGTTGCGTCTTGCAGTCCGATCGCTGCGCGCAAGGACGGGTCCGAGACACGCAGGTAAGGATTGGTCGCGCGCTCCAACGCCAGCGTCGACGGCACCGTGAATTTATCCTCTGCGCGCGCCTTGGCGATGTCGTTCATACGCTGGTGCAGGGCGGTGTTATCGGCGTCCACTGTGAGGGCAAATTTGCCATTGGCGGTCGTATACTCATGGCCCGAGCAAATTTGCGTCTCATCGGGCCATGCTGCCATTTTGTTCAGGCTCGCGTGCATTTGTTCGGGGGTGCCTTCAAAGAGGCGGCCGCAGCCGAGCGCCATCAGGCTGTCGGCGGTGAAAGCCGCATGGGCTGCGGCCACGTGGAATGCGATGTGGCCAACGGTGTGGCCCGAGACGTCGATCACATCGACCAGAGCGCTGCCGAGCGTGAAGCTGTCGCCATCACCGAGGCTCACGTCGAGGTCAGGCAAGCGGTGGGCATCCGCGGCAGCGCCGTAGACGGGGGCGGGGTACTCGGAGAGGATTTGGGCCAGACCCTGAACATGGTCGGGGTGGTGATGGGTCAGCCAGATCTGGCTGAGGGTCCAGTTGCGCGCGGCAAGCTCGGCCAATATGGGGGCCGCTTCGGGCACATCGATCAGTGCCACGTCGCCCGTAGCCTTGTCGCGCAGCAAGAAGGCGTAATTGTCTGACAGACAGGCGATGGTGACAAGGATGTGGCTATCGGTCTCGATCATCTCGGAAGGCATGGGCAAGGCTCCTGTGCTGCGCTAGGATGCTATCAATTGGCGTTGTACGAGGGTCTGTCAATGCATCTTGATGTGCAAGACTTGCGCAATTTCTATTATCGCAGCGCATTGGGGCGTGCGGCGCAGAAATCGTTGCGCGACCGCATGGTCGAGCTGTGGCCCGAGGCCAAGGGCCAGACGGTTGTGGGTTTCGGCTTTGCCGCGCCCTTGCTGCGGCCCTACCTGAAGGATGCGCGGCGGGTGATTACGCTGATGCCGGGACCGCAGGGCGTGATGCCGTGGCCCGCGGGGATGCCCAATACATCCGTTCTGACCGAAGAGACGCTCTGGCCGATCGAGACGGGCCATGTGGACAAGCTGGTGCTGTTGCACGGGCTGGAGACCTGCGAGCGGCCTTCGGATCTGCTCGAGGAATGTTGGCGCGTGCTGGGGCCGGGGGGCAAGGCGCTGTTTATCGTGCCCAATCGTGCGGGCTTGTGGTCGCGGCGCGACCGTACGCCGTTTGGCTATGGGCGGCCCTATTCGCCCGGACAGCTGGATGCGCAGCTGCGTAAGCACCAGTTCCTGCCAGAGCGGCATGTGGGCGCGCTTTATCAACTCCCCTCGGGGCAGCGGCTGTGGATGAAATCGGGCGGGCTGTTCGAGCGGGTAGGCCGTCACATCCCTACGATGATGGCGGGCGGCGCCTTTATGGTGGAGGCGACCAAGCTGGTCTATCCGCCCAAGGGCCGCGTAAAGCCAAAAAAGTCGCGCGTGCCGATTGGTGTGATGGAGCCGACGGCGAAGCCTGTTTAACCCGTTTCGGCCTGTCTTGCGTCAGGTCTCACTGGTGGCTGTATAGAGATAGGCAGGGGCCTCAGGTGCGCCTTCGGAAACAGACACGGCGATGTCTGTAGCAGCCAGACCCGTCAGCCCTTCAAGCCGCACAATGCCTGTGAAGACCTCGCCGCCCGCATTGTCGAGTAGGCGAATGTTCACGTCGGTAAAGCCCTGTGCCACGTTCTCGGTCAGGCTGAAAGAGGTGCCGAGACCGCTGGCAGACGCGCCCCCAAAGGGGCTGGTATCGATCACGATCATATCCTCGTCAGGCGAGAAATCGGTAACTCGCGCCGCAAGGCCGAAATCAGCAGGACCATCGCTACCAAACAGCGAGGCGATCTGGATTGTATCTACGCCTTCGCCCGTTGTGAAAGTGTCGACGGTCTGGTCGGTGGTGGGCGTAAACAGCTCGGTGATCAGCAGGTCATCGCCCGCGCCGCCGTCCAATGTTGATGGATTGCTGAATTCGATCTCGCTGGCGATGATCGTGTCGTTCCCTTCGCCGCCATCCAGAGCGAGCGGCCCCGCGTCATCGCGTCCTTCGTGCAGCAACAGGTCGTCGCCCAGACCGCCCGAGATTGTCGGGGTCGCATCGGGGTCAAGGTCGACGCCACCCGAAGAGATATAATCGTTCCCCGAAGTCGTCGCATCGCCGGTGCTCAGGTTGATGCGGCTGATATCAAGATCGCGCACGCCTTCAAGGCGAATGACAGCCTGTGTTTCCGCGCCCTCTTCGTCGAGGGCCGCGTAGGTTGCGATCACATCGGTAAAGCTGCCGTCTTCGGCTTCTGACAGGGACAGGCCGCGGAAGGCGACGCCCGTTTCATCGGTGCTGTCTGTTGTGATGTTGAGCCATTCTGTGTCGGGGTCAAAATCAGTGAGGGTTGCGATGTTGATCGTGCCGCTGGCGATGCCTGCTTCGGGGAAGGTCAGGTTGATCTCGAACTGGTCGGTTCCGTCCCCGCCCGTCAACGTGTCTGCCTCTGTCTCGGTCGAGCGCTCTGTCATCAGCACGTTGGTGGAGAGGATGTCATCGCCAGCACCGCCAGATATGGCCGCGCCGCCGCCATCCTCGTTTGCACTGATCGTATCATTGCCCTCAAGTCCGAAGATGCGGGCATCTGAAACAGTCGTGATTGTATCTGCCTGAGGCGTACCAAAGACGTCGGCGTCTGTATTGGTTAGAAACTCGGGTTCAGGCTCTGACGCCGGTTCGGAAATGATAGGCTCTTCCGGCTCAAGCGCGGTGTCGAGATTGACAGGCTCTTCCGGCTCTTCTGCTTGCTCCGCATCGGCGGGCGTATCGATTTGGTCTTCATCATTGCTGCTCAGAGCAGGGAGGAAGAGGGCGAGCCCCAGCAGGGACAACATTGCTAAAACAGACATGACGGCTCCATGAGGCTATTCATTAGTCTTTGGTTAACCTTGGGTAACTGTCAATCTTTTCAGTGGTTTCACGCGGGGGTTGTGCTCAGACGTGAGTGCTGAGGGGTCGCTTGTTTCGAAGCGCGCGACAAACGATATAAAAAGTTGTAATTGTTGCCAATGAGGGCCGCGACACGCCGGGGGTGATGAAGCCGTGACAGACCGCGCATGAAGAATCGTATAATTTGTGTCAAAATGCTGCGCTGCGGTGAAAATATCGGCGTGCCAAATGGCAGCAGTTTCGCCAAACCCTTGATAAAAAGGGAAATGCGCGAAATCCGCCTTTACTATACTGTGTTGCGGCACGCGGAACGGTCTGCTACATCGCCTGTGATTTCACCGCGCGGAGTCTTTCGGGTCACGCGCTTAGCCACTGGTAACACCTGACTGGTTGCCGGTGCAGACGTATGAGAGGATGGACGTGTCCGAACCAGCTTCGATTTCCACCGGCATCGCGCAGCGTTATGCGACAGCCGTATTTGAACTGGCCAAAGAGGCCAAAAAGGTCAAAGCCGTCGAGACGGATTTGACAGCGTTGCAAGATGCAATGAACAGCAGCGAAGATTTGCGCGCTCTTATTCATTCGCCCATCTACACACGCGAAGAGCAGGCGGTAGCGATCAGCGCCCTTGCCAAGAAAATGAAATTGTCCCCGATGATGGCCAACACGGTCGCTTTGATGGCGCAAAAGCGCCGTCTGTTCGTGTTGCCGCAGCTGGTGCAGACCCTGCGCGACATTATCGCGGAGGATAAGGGTGAAGTGACGGCGGATGTGACATCTGCCAAAGCCCTGACCAAGACGCAGGCCGACAAGCTGGCCGCGTCTCTCAAGAAGACAACCGGCAAGACCGTGACACTGCACCAGACCGTTGATGAGACCCTCATCGGCGGTTTGATTGTTAAAGTGGGCTCGAAGATGATCGACACGTCGATCCGCTCCAAGCTCAATTCCCTTCAGAATGTAATGAAAGAGGTCGGATAAATGGGTATCCAAGCTGCAGAGATTTCTGCGATCCTGAAAGACCAGATCAAGAATTTTGGTCAGGAAGCAGAAGTAGCCGAAGTAGGCCGTGTGCTGTCCGTTGGTGACGGTATTGCGCGTGTGTACGGTTTGGACAATGTCCAAGCGGGTGAAATGGTCGAGTTCCCCGGTGGGATTCAGGGCATGGCGCTGAACCTTGAGGCTGACAACGTTGGTGTTGTTATCTTCGGTTCCGACCGCGACATTAAAGAAGGCGACACTGTAAAGCGCACAAACTCCATCGTGGACGTGCCGATCGGTGACGAACTGCTGGGCCGCGTTGTTGACGGTCTGGGCAACCCCATTGACGGCAAAGGCCCCATCGGCGCGAAAAAGCGCGGCTTGGCCGAAGTAAAAGCGCCGGGCATTATCCCGCGTAAGTCTGTTCACGAGCCTATGGCCACTGGCCTCAAGTCCGTTGACGCGATGATCCCTGTTGGCCGTGGCCAGCGCGAATTGATCATTGGTGACCGCCAGACTGGTAAAACGGCTGTTGCCCTCGACGCGATGCTGAACCAAGCGCAGGTAAACGCAGCGGCAGGCGACGACGAGAGCAAGAAAATGTACTGTGTGTACGTTGCGATCGGTCAGAAGCGCTCCACTGTTGCCCAGCTCGTTAAGAAGCTGGAAGAGACAGGCGCGATTGAATATTCCATCGTTGTAGCCGCGACCGCGTCCGAGCCTGCACCCATGCAGTTCCTCGCACCATACTCCGCGACTGCTATGGCAGAGCACTTCCGCGACAATGGCCGCCACGCTTTGATCGTTTATGATGATCTTTCCAAGCAGGCTGTGTCTTACCGTCAGATGTCACTTCTGCTGCGTCGTCCACCCGGGCGTGAAGCTTACCCTGGTGACGTTTTCTATCTCCACTCCCGCCTGCTTGAGCGTTCCGCGAAGCTGGGTGATGATGCAGGCAACGGCTCTTTGACAGCTCTGCCGATCATTGAAACCCAAGGTGGCGACGTGTCCGCGTTTATTCCGACAAACGTGATTTCGATCACCGACGGTCAGATCTTTCTCGAGACGGAACTCTTCTACCAAGGTATCCGTCCTGCTGTGAACACGGGTCTGTCCGTGTCCCGCGTTGGCTCCTCCGCTCAGACAAAGGCGATGTCCTCTGTTGCGGGTCCGGTAAAGCTGTCGCTGGCTCAGTACCGCGAGATGGCTGCGTTTGCCCAGTTCGGCTCCGATCTTGACGCTTCCACCCAGCAGTTGCTGGCCCGTGGTGCGCGCCTGACAGAGCTGATGAAGCAGCCACAGTACAACCCGCTGACCAACGCCGAGATCGTTTGCGTGATCTTTGCGGGTACCAACGGGTATCTCGACAAAGTTGCCGTGTCCGACGTGGGCCGCTTCGAGGCAGGCCTGCTCAAGCACCTGCGCGCCAAGCACAAAGATCTGCTGGAAGATATCACCAACAACGACCGCAAGGTCAAAGACGAGTTGGAAGAGAAAATCAGAGCGGCTCTCGACGCGTTCGCTGCTGACTTCGCTTAAGGGAGAGATAGCCAATGGCAAATCTCAAGGACCTTAAAAACAGGATCGCGAGTGTGAAGAACACGCGTAAGATCACTAAGGCCATGCAAATGGTTGCCGCGGCGAAGCTTCGCCGCGCGCAGGAAGCTGCCGAGATGTCGCGCCCTTATACGGAGCGTTTCAACGCGGTTATGGCGTCGCTTGCGGCGTCTGTTGGTGGATCGGATTCCGCGCCCAAACTGCTGAGCGGTACGGGCAAGGATGACGTGCATCTGCTGCTGGTTATGACGTCTGAAAAAGGCCTGTGCGGGGGTTTCAACTCCAACATTGCCAAAAAGGCGCGTGCGCATGCGCAGGAACTGATTGCTGCCGGTAAGGAAGTCAAAATCCTGACCGTGGGCAAGAAGGGCCGTGACCAGCTCAAGCGTGATCTGGGCGCGCACTTTGTGGGCCACGTGGATCTGACCGAAGTCAAACGTGTCGGTTATGCCGATGCGCAAGGCATTGCGAAGGACATCTTGAACCGTTTTGACGATGGCGAATTCGATGTTGCCACGCTGTTTTATGCAGAGTTCGTCAACGTGGTCAGCCAGACACCTATGGCTGTGCAGATCATTCCCGCCAAGTTCGAGCAGGCAGAAGGCGATGCGCCTGACACATTGTTCGACTACGAGCCAAGCGAGGAAGCGATCCTTGCGGATTTGCTGCCACGTGGTGTGGCCACGGCGATCTTCTCGGCATTGTTGGAAAACGGTGCATCCGAGCAGGGCGCGCGCATGTCCGCGATGGACAATGCGACACGCAATGCGGGCGAGATGATCGACGATCTGACAATCGAGTACAACCGTTCACGTCAGGCCGTCATCACCAACGAGCTGATCGAAATCATTTCCGGCGCGGAAGCGCTGTAGAGTATTGGAGACTAACGACATGGCACAAGCAGTCGGCAAAATCACCCAAGTCATCGGCGCGGTCGTTGACGTACAATTCGAGGATAACCTTCCGGAAATCCTCAACTCCCTCACCACCCAGAACCAGGGCAAGACCCTGATCCTCGAAGTGGCCCAGCACCTTGGCGAGAACACGGTTCGCGCCATTGCGATGGACGCGACAGAGGGTCTGGTTCGTGGTCAGAAAGTGGAAGACACAGGCGCGCCAATCTCCGTGCCCGTGGGCAACGCCACATTGGGCCGCATCATGAACGTTGTGGGCGAGCCGATCGACGAAAAAGGCCCCGTAAACGCGGATGAGACACGCTCCATCCACGCGGACGCGCCCGAGTTCGCCGAGCAGGCAACAACATCCGAAGTTCTGGAAACAGGCATCAAAGTGATCGACCTTCTGGCCCCCTACGCCAAGGGTGGTAAGATTGGTCTGTTCGGTGGTGCGGGTGTTGGCAAGACGGTTCTCATCATGGAACTGATCAACAACATCGCCAAAGTGCACTCCGGCTTCTCCGTTTTTGCGGGTGTGGGCGAGCGTACACGTGAAGGTAACGACCTTTACCACGAGATGATCGAATCCAACGTTATTGTTCCTGACAACCTCACAGAGTCCAAAGTGGCACTGGTCTACGGTCAGATGAACGAGCCTCCAGGTGCGCGTATGCGTGTTGCACTGACAGGCCTCACACTGGCCGAGCAGTTCCGCGACCAGTCCGGTACAGACGTTCTGTTCTTCGTCGACAACATCTTCCGCTTCACTCAGGCTGGTTCCGAAGTGTCCGCTCTGCTGGGTCGTATTCCTTCCGCGGTTGGCTACCAGCCAACTCTCGCAACCGACATGGGTGCGATGCAGGAGCGTATTACCTCCACGAAGTCAGGCTCGATTACTTCCGTTCAGGCCGTTTACGTTCCTGCGGATGACTTGACCGACCCTGCGCCTGCGACCTCCTTTGCGCACCTCGATGCGACAACGGTTCTGGACCGCTCTATCTCGGAAAAGGGTATCTACCCTGCGGTTGACCCATTGGGTTCCACCTCGCGCTTGCTTGATCCGCTGGTTATCGGTGAAGAGCACTACAAAGTTGCGACAGACGTGCAGCAGGTTCTGCAGCGCTACAAATCCTTGCAGGACATCATCGCCATTCTGGGCATGGACGAACTGTCAGAGGACGACAAACTGGCCGTGGCCCGTGCGCGCAAGATCGAGCGCTTCCTCTCCCAGCCGTTTGACGTTGCGAAGGTATTTACCGGCGCGGACGGCAAGCAGGTGCCTTTGGCAGAGACTGTTCAGTCGTTCAAAGCGGTTGTGGCTGGCGAGTATGACCACCTCCCCGAGGGTGCCTTCTATATGGTTGGCGGCATCGAGGAAGTGATTGCGAAAGCTGAAAAAATGGCGGCAGACGCCGCTTAAGGAGCGCTCAAGATGGCAGACACGATGCAATTCGATCTGGTGTCGCCCGAGCGGCGCCTTGCCTCGGCTCAAGTGGCCTCGGTGCAAATTCCGGGTGCGGATGGGGACATGACGGCGATGCAAGGCCATGCGCCGACCATTACCACCCTGCGCCCTGGTTTGCTTACGGTAGACGGTCCTGACGGGCAGAAGCAGTATGTGGTCACAGGCGGTTTCGCCGAGATCACAGCCGCTGGTGTTTCCGTTCTTGCGGAGCGTGCCTTGGCTAAGGAAGACATGACGCAGGAAACCATGGACGAGATCATGGAAGAAGCGCGGACCATGTACACCAAGACCAAGGAAGCCTTTGACAACCAGCCTGGCCCTGTGGATGACGCGGCCAAGCTGCTGTCCGACATGGTCGCCATGGGTGAGCATATGGGCCTTACCGCCAAGAACTAAGCCGGTTCACAAATTTTCAGAGGGCCTCGCATCCGTGCGGGGCCTTTTGCGTTTGGATTGTCAGAATTTTGCCATTAAATGCTTGTATATCTTGCCTCTAGTCGCTGACAGGAAGACCGATATGAGAAAATTACGCAGTTTGATTGTCGGCGTGGACAGCGGCAATGAAGTGCTGTTCGAGGATTTCGAGGACGGTGGCGAGATGTGGACCGGCCGCGGCCAGCGCGAGCGGCGGCGTCGCATCAAGTTCTCGGAGAAATATCTGAGTGAGCCCACGGTGCAGCTGTCGATCTCGTTGTGGGATATGGACGCGGGCACGGTGCTGCGCGCGGATGTGACGGCAGAGTCTGTTACCGAAAAAGGCTTTGATATGGTGTTCCGCACGTGGGGTGACACACGGGTTGCGCGCGTTCGGATCGCATGGACTGCGATAGGCGAGCTGGAAGACTCCGATGCTTGGGACGTCGGGTAATCGAAAGCTGCGGAATTGCGACGCTTTCAAAGCGTACCGGTTTGACAAAGCCTAGCCTTCACGACGCGTTCGGGCCAGAAAGTATCTCTTTGTTGCGCTCTACAAGCAGACATGTTCGAGGAAGGCGCTTGGAGCAATTCTGACACCTTGGCTGGATGAATCCCTATCTGGATTGCTGAATTAAAAAGATTGACCCAAAATACCCACGATGACTTTGTGCTTTTGGGTACATCTATGTGCTTCTTATATGCTCTTTCCTAGTAGGGCACACGGAGGATAGGGTTTTCCAACATTCGTACGCCGCGTACAATCGCTGGTATCAGCCTTGTTGCTTGTGCTCTTTGCCCTGTTTGCTTTCGCGCCTTTTTGGCGCGGCCCAAACCCTTCCGATCACGTCATCTGACACGGTTGAAAACGAAGTCGTTCTGCCAGATCCGCTTATACCTGAAGCATACGCAGCCTTGTTGCGCGGTTGTCGGATAGCGAGGTGCGCGACCTGCTGTTGCAAAGGCTTGGAAGCGTTGCCGCCGCCCAAAGCGTTTCCATTGACGAGCCATCGCTTGGTGAAGCGGTTAGTTCGCTTTTGCAAATAATGTATACACCAGTCGTTGTCCCAGTCTAAAGGCTGCCAGTTCTCTTCTCCAGTCAGGTTGAGAGCTTTGGCACCTTCGCAAACAAGCTGGGGCGTGACGGATTGTTCAGGCTTTTTGGCGTCATGGCGCTGGCGATCACAGCGGGTCTGATTGTAGAGCGACTGATCAACCGCGTCATGCATAGCTGGCAAACCGGCGGACATGAGAAGCAATCAGACAGTCCTGCAACGACCTTAGGCTTCCTGCTGCATCCGTCTTTCATAGACATACTGGGCCTGATCGCCTTCGTGATCGTGATGGTGTCCGTCACGCGCTTTATGCTGTGCGGAAGCGAATTCGAGATCGGGCGCCATTTCTTGACAGTTCTGGTGTTTTGCCTCGGGTCGGGGCGGCATTTTCCCGCTCTATCCTTGCGCCCAACAAGCCTGAAGTGCGGATCGTGAACGTGGATGATGCATGGGCGCGTTGGTTGCACCGCAGTCAGATCGCCCTGATCGTGCTCATCTGCTTTTCTGCCTTCATCATCACCTTCAACAGTCTGAACGGTGTGCCCATGGGGCAAACGGGCCTCGGGTTCTGGTTGAACGCCTCCGTGCATATCTTTGTCGCCTACATCGCGTTTCGGTCACGGCACGCGCTGGTCGTGATGATGCGGGGGCGCGATCGTGATTTCACCCGTTTTGACGAGATCATCGCGCAGGCTTATCCATGGTTCTGCATAGCCGCCGCTCTGGTAACGTGGCTGATCGTGAGTATTGTGGTCAGCTTTGAAAACTTCGCGTTGCTTCAGCGCAATCCCCATTACATCACGATGTTCCTGCTAATCATGGCGCCCGCCCTCGACACATCTGTGCGCGGCGCGGGCGGATCACGCCTCTCCAGTGTGTTGCAATTAGTGCTGCTGACAGCGCGAATTGTGATTGTGGTTATCTTCGCCCTTTTGGCGCTCGGCAACATCAGCATCGACACAACGCCTCTCTTGGCAGGGGCGGGGATAGCAGGATTGGCCATCGGGTTTGGTGCGCAGAAGCTGGTGACGGATGTGGGTATGGTAATCCGAGGCAAGTTTACAGCCAAATCCGGAACGCAGTTGATGATCCGCAAGGAGATTTTTAACAGAGCCTCCGCCGCCTTCGCCGAAAACGGCATAGACTTTGCGCGCCGTGAAGTGCGCGTGGCGCTGCCTGACAAACTCCAGCACGAAGAGTTGACGGAAGAGGATCAGGCGGCGATTGCCGCCGCCGCAAGCCAAGCATCTGAACAGGCGGGAACACCCGCGGGCGGTTCTTCAGACGACCGCATAAATCACTTATCCCCCAAGCAGGGCGATCCGGCCTCAACGGTATCTCCAAATAAAAAAGGCCTCCGCACGTATGTGGGAGGCCTTTTGCGTCGTAAGTTGGAGGGATCAATCAGACTTTAAGAAACGGGATGATCTGCTTTTTGCGGCTCATAATGCCGGGAAGGACAACCGTGTCACCGCTCACGCTGGCGTCGAATGATTTCTCGGCCACTGCTTTGGTCAGATCGTTCGGGACCAGCATGGTGGCTTCCTCGTTGAGGATGTCGACCACAAACAACAGGACTTGGTCTGCGCCGTCTTCTTCGGCCACGGCGGGCATGGCCGCCATCAGCGCGTCTTTGCGGTCAAGCACGGCAGCAGGGGAGGTGGTTTCCAGCACAGACACGCGGAACTGCTTGCCGCCGACTTCGTATTCCTTGCTGTCCATGCGCAGAAGCTCTGCTTCGGAGAAGGAGGAAACATCGGATTTGGCGGCGAACATTTTGGCTGCGTAGTCGGAGATATCCACGCCAAGGCTCTCGGCCAGCGACCATGCGATGGCTTTGTCTTCTTGGGTCGTAGTGGGGGAGCGGAATTCGAGTGTGTCGGACAGGATGCAGGTGAGCATCGCGCCTTTGATATCGTTCGGCATTTGCGCCATGTCTTTGCCGATCATCTTCCACATGATGGTCGCGGTGCAGGCCAGCGGCTCGATACGGATGGGGATCGGGCCTGCGGTTTCAAGGCCACCGACCAGTTTGTGATGGTCGATGATGGCGGTGATGTTGGCATCGTTGATGTTTGAGGGCAGCTCGGCGGGGTTGTTGGTGTCCACGATCACCACGTCTTGGCCTGCGTCGATGCCATCGATGATTTCGGGCTTCTCGAGGTTCCAGTGGTCGAGCATAAAGAGCGCTTCGGTATTGGGCTCACCCAGCAGGGCAGGTTTGGCGGGGGTGTCCATGATCTCGGACAGGTACCACGCCCAGATGATGGGGCTGCCTGTGCTGTCAGTGTCGGGAGATTTGTGGCCGAATACGAGGGTGGTCATGGGAGGGCTCCTGCAAGCTATGCTACGATTTGCGGGCCTTATAGCAGGCTGATGCGCAGTGTCACGAGGGGCAAACCCTCATGAATGATTTGGCATAGGCTTTCGGGAGGTAAGTCTGGCGGCACTAGAGGCCAAGCTCGGCACGCAGCTTCTTGGTGAGTTTTTCGACTGCCATATCGTAGGAGGCTTTTATGTGCTCGCGCAGGCTGTCGTCCGACAGACCCGGCTCCTCGAACTGCTGTATCCATTTCATACCGCGCGAGGCCAGATAGGGGGCGGGGCGCAGGCCGGGGCTGTCCGAGAGGATTTCATAGGCTAGATGGGTGACCTTGAATGTGACGGCATTGGATGTGCCTCCCATGCCGAGCACAGCAAACAGTTTGCCCCCCCCTTATAGACATCGGAATTGCCCCATTGGACCACATGGGTCGCTTGGGGCAAGCAAGCGCAGAAGGATTTGAGCTCATCACGGGTCATCGCCTGCATCTTAGGGGGTCGCGTGGTGTTTGGGAATGGTGATAGATTGCGCGTATGAGTGTACGCGAAACCGACCTTTACCCGCCTGTAAAGTCCTTTCTGGAGGATCAGGGATATGTGGTAAAAGCCGAAGTGGGTGCTGCAGATGTTGTCGCCGTGCGCGGGGCGGAGCCGCCCGTTGTTGTCGAGCTAAAGTTGGGGTTCTCACTCGCGCTGTTTCATCAATGTGTCGAGCGCCTGAAGGTCAGCGATGATGTCTATATGGCTGTCGCGCATAAGGCGGGAAAGCCGTTCTACAAAGCCGTAAAGGCGAACACGGCCATGGCCCGGCGGTTGGGCCTTGGGCTGATGGTAGTGCGGTTGGAGGACGGTTTGGTCACGGTACATTGCGATCCGGGACCTTATGCGCCGCGTAAAAATGCCAAGCGCCGCGCTGCACTCTTGCGTGAGTTTGCGCGCAGGCAGGGTGATCCGAATGATGGCGGGCAGACGCGGGCAGGGCTTGTCACAGCCTACCGTCAGGATGCATTGCGCATTGCGGTCTACTTGTTTGAGGTCGGTGCCAGCAAGGGCGCGGATGTCGCGCGGGAGACGGGCGTGGCAAAGGCAACAGCGATGATGCGCGCGAACCACTATGGTTGGTTCGAGAAAGTCGAGAAGGGCGTCTACGGGATCACGCCAGCAGGGGCCGAGGCGGTTGCGGTCTCTGCGCGGGTGCTGGGCGCGGATTGAGCGATTGTCGCTTTGTCGATTTGACCAACGCGATCTAGGGTAGAGGAAGCTTTGCGCAGGTCTGCTCGGGTGAGTAGGTGGGCGCAGCGCTGCGTGTGCTGGATACGGTTGGGTATACCCGCCGCTAGGGCGTCAGCGACCACTGCCGCGTTGGAAAAGAAGGTTTCCGTCCACACCCCTTCGACCTGAACAAAATGATGTTTGGCCAGAACGAGGTGCATATACTTCACGCGATTGGGCCGATTGCGCTGTATCCAGACATGGGGCAAATGCTCGGCCAGATAGACTGCGCGGATCAGGTCGCGCCCGCCCGACAGGGCAAAGCAATGCTGGCGCGAGACTGCCATCCGCCGCTTCGGCAGGCCGTCGCCAAAAGCGCCTGCGTCGATGATCACGGGCCGCAACGCGGCGGTGTCGCGAATGGTGCTGGCATCATATTGACTGCTTAGAACCTGCAAAATGGGCTGCGGCCCTGCATCGGCGGTCAAAACCTGATCGCCGCGCCGCAAGCTGCCGATCTTGCACAGACCCTGCGGTGTCATAATACGGCTTGTGGGGATGAAACATGCAAGGTTCCATTGTGCGGGCTGGCCATTCGCGGGCGGGGTATAAAGGTCCTCGTTGATAAGGCGCATGCGCAAAGCGGCCTCATTGGCAGGTTCGGCGCCCGACAGGAAATTGATGGTAAGGCTGTCACCCGCCCCCGCATCAGGATGGGTCACAACCCATTGGGATGCAGAGATCTGGGTGAGCGTTACATCTGCGCGCTCGGCGGCCTCGATAAAGATATAGTCGTTTGCCATATCAAAGTCGAAGGCCGTATCCTCGCCCGAACCGGGGTGAAGGCGGACCACATCGCGCAACCCGTCGCTTGGATCATTGGTGCCAAAGCCGCTGGTGTCCCCCATGAAGAGGCTGTCGTTGTCGCCGCCGCCGTCAAAGTAGTCCTCGCCCGATCCGCCATAGAGGCTGTCTTGGCCAGCGCCGCCATGCAGGGCATCATCCCCCGCGTGACCCGAGACGGTGTCATCCCCTGCATCACCAAAGAGCGTATCGCGACCGTCGCCGCCCAATACTGTATCGGCCCCGTCCCCACCTGAAATACTGTCGTTGCCGGCTTCTCCGTCCAGATAGTCCTGCCCCCCTCCGCCTGCGATTGAATCCGCCCCGTCCCCGCCAAAGACATCGTCATTGCCGTCGCCCGCGTTGATGGTGTCGTTCCCTGCACCGCCAAAAACGGTATCGGCTTCGAGCCCGCTGTCGATGCTGTCCGCGCCCTCACCACCGTCGATGGTGTCATTGCCTTGCCCGCCAAAGAGCGTGTCATCGCCCGCGTTGCCGTCGATCGAATCGTCGCCATACCCGCCGTCGATGGAATCGTTGCCTGTGCCGCCATCGATGGTGTCACCGCCGCGCCCGCCTGTGATGGTATCATCGCCCGCGCCTGCGTCGATATTTACGCCGGGTGCGTCGCCAAACAGGCCATCATTGTCCAGCGAGGCGTCAACGCTGTCATTCTGGTTGGTGAGGACCAGTGCTTCGATCTCGGAAAAGGTGATGGTATGGGTGCCATCGGTGATGGTCCCGCTTTCGGTGCCATCATAGACAATTGTGACGGGTCCGCTGAGGTTGCTGAGGTCGATGGTGTCGGAATCGGCACCGCCTTCACCGCCGATGATGGTGTCATTGCCGAAGTTGTCATTGACGATAAATGTGTCTTCGTCATCACCCCCCGACAAGCTGTCCGCGCCTTCGCCACCCTCAATCGTATCGCGGCCTACACCGCCGTCGATGGTATCGCTGCCCGCACCGCCAGAGATAGTGTCGGCCCCCAACTCTCCGAAGATCGCGTCATTTCCGTCGCCGCCGTCAATCGTGTCATCGAAACCGAATTCGCCGTAGTTGATGGTCTGGTTCGGCTCCCCCTTGATAAGGTCACGGAAGTTGCCATTTTCTCCGCGAATGACCCAATTGTCGTTCTCAAAAGTGCTTTGTGTATAGGTTTCACCAGGGGCGATTGTGGCGTATTGGATTTCGGTCCCCGTCCCGTCAATCCAGTGCAGCGTGATTGTCTCGGGGCTGGAGTTGATGACGGTCAGCGTGGTTGCGGCCCCTCCTTGGGAGGGATAGTCCGTGACCCTCAACCAATAAGAATCGCCATAGATCTGTCTCTTATACACATCTCCGAGCCCACGAGACAGGCAGAAATCT
>CAJXSZ010000011.1 GCA_913060815.1 uncultured Sulfitobacter sp.
ACAGAGTAGATCGTCGGCAGCGTCAGATGTGTATAAGAGACAGGTACAAAAGACCCGTGTCCAGATGGGCAAAACCGAAATGCGCCGAAACGGCTTTCGAGACAGTCCCCTTGCCAGCCGCCGCAGGACCGTCAATCGCGATGGTAAAGCCCTCAGACATCACGACGCACCTGCGCCCCAAGCGCCGCCATCAGCGGCTCGAATATCGGAAAGGACGTGGCGATCGGACCGCCGTCATCGACCCGCACAGGCGCGTTGGCAGCCATGCCGAGGATCAGGAAAGACATCGCGATGCGGTGGTCAAGCTGGCTGGCACACAGGCCGCCGCCAGCGACATTGCCGTGGCCTGCACCCGTCACAATCCACCAGTCCTCGCCCTCTTCAACGTCAATCCCGTTGGCGCGCAGACCTTTTGCCATGGCGTCAATACGGTCGCTTTCCTTAACGCGCAGCTCGCGCACACCGCGCATGATGGTCTGCCCCTTGGCATGGGCCGCAACCACGCTCAGCACAGGGTATTCGTCGATCATACTGGCAGCACGCTCTGGCGGGACTTCGATCCCCTGCATATCAGGCGAGAACCGCGCCCGCAGATCGGCCACAGGCTCGCCGCCTTCGAAGCGCTCGTTCTCATAGGTGAGGTCGGCACCCATCTCGCGCAGGGTGGTAAACAGCCCCGCCCGCGTGGGGTTCAGGCCAATTCCGGGCACCAGCACGTCAGAACCGGGAACGATCAAAGCAGCGCAAACAGGAAAAGCAGCCGAGCTTGGATCACGCGGCACCTCGATATGCTGGGCGATCAGCTCGGGCCGCCCCGTCAGCGTGATCTCGCGGCCTTCATCGGTTTCACGCGTGGAGATTTCAGCACCAAACCCCTCCAGCATCCGCTCCGTATGATCGCGGGTGGCCTCCTGCTCGATCACCACGGTCTGCCCCGGTGCATTCAACCCCGCCAGCAAGACCGCCGATTTCACCTGCGCCGAGGGCACAGGCACAGTGTAACGCACAGGCACAGGGCTACGTGCGCCCACCAAAGTCATAGGCAACCGCCCGCCCGTCCTTCCGACCGTCTGACACCCGAACAGAGCAAGCGGATCAGTCACCCGCGCCATGGGACGGCCATTCAGACTGGCATCCCCACTAAACGTTGCTGTGATCGGCTGGGTCGCCATGGCCCCCATGATCAGACGCACGCCAGTTCCTGAATTGCCACAATCAATGACGCCCTCGGGCTCGGCGAACCCGCCTACCCCCACACCGCGCACAGACCAATTGCCACCGCCAAGATCCGTCACCGTAGCACCAAAAGCCCGCATCGCTGCGGCAGTATCCAAAACATCCTGCCCCTCGAGCAGCCCTGTGATCGTCGTCTCGCCGACACACATCGCCCCAAGGATCAATGCGCGGTGCGAGATGGACTTATCACCCGGCACATCAGCAATACCGCTCAGCGGTCCACAAGCTGTGGAAGTCATTGGAATGGGATCACCGTGGCCCGACATACAACTATCCTTTATCAAGTCTTTAAACTTCTAGTCAGCACAGCCACAGACGTCCATGCCAGCCCGTTTCTTTTGGTCATAAATATCCCGGGGAGCGCGAGGGGTAGCACCCCTCGCTCCATCCGCCTCACACACGACGGAACGTGAGATAATGCGGCACCCGCCCCTCGCGAAGGGCTTTCTGTTCATACCGCGTCGAATACCAATCATCCCAAGGTTCCCGCCAATCCGCAGGAGCCTCTGCCAACCATTCAAAGCCGAAACGCGGCACCTGTTCCAGCGTCTGGCGCACGTAATCCTCGATATCGGTGGCCACGCGAAAAATCGCTCCGGGCTTGAGAACGCGGTGCAACGGCACGAGGTGTTCCTCGGTCACAAAGCGGCGGCGGTGGTGGCGTGTCTTGGGCCACGGATCAGGATACAGTAGGAAGGCCTTCGAGATACTCTCGTCTGGGAGCACTTCGAAAAGGTCACGCACATCGCCGGGGTGAACTTTGACATTCTCGACGCCCGCGCGGCGGATTTTCCCCAGCAGCATGGCCACACCGTTAATGTAGGGCTCGGCACCGATGATGCCCGTATCGGGGTTCTGGGCGGCCTGATGCACCATATGCTCACCACCGCCAAAGCCGACCTCGAGCCAGACAGGTTTGCCCCCGAACATCGCTTGCGTATCAAGCGGCGTGCGCGCGGGGTTGCTGTCCCAATCCACAGCACCGGGCGACAGGGCTGCAAGGTCCGTATCGAGATACTCCTTCTGGGATTGCTTGAGATTATGGCCTTTGAGACGACCATAAAAATTGCGGCGCGGTTTTACGGGGGTTTTGGGATCAGGCGTTTTCATGCCCGCGATGTAGCGGGGATGCGTGCGCGCTGCAATGGTGGCGCTGGTTACCGCGCATTAAGCTCTGTGGAGGTAGGATCGTGTGAAACGGACGGTCAGGAGACTTCATGAGCCAGCAAACCCGCATCACCGCCTCACCCGCACAACAAGCGGCCCGTGCACCGCAGTTTGCGAGTATTCTGATCCTTGATGATGACGAATTTGACCGCAAAAAGCTGCAGAAACTGTGTCGGGGGCTGGACTTCACAACCCATGTGATCGTGGCCGCGTCCCTCGATGAACTACGCTCAAAGCTGTCGAAAGACCGTTTTGACCTGATTCTACTGGATTACCACTTGCCGGATGGGACAGGTCTTGAGGGGGTCGAGATCATTCGCGCCGATCCCGTCAATTGTCATGCAGCAACGGTCATGATCACAGGCACGGATCAGGCTGACATCGCCATTTCGGCGCTCAAGCTGGGATTTAGTGATTATCTGACAAAGGAAGAGCTGTCGGCGCAGACGTTGGAACGTGCGGCGATCACAGCGCTGCAAAAGTCGCAACTGGCGCGCGGCATGGCAGCACAGGCAGCGCCCCCCGTGCCGATGAACGGTTCCGTCCAATCCTTTTCGCGCGCCTGCGCGCAAGACATAAAGCCCATCGTGAGCCGCATCATGCGTCAGATGCGCGGCCTGCGCGAAGTGGAACAGATTAATTCAGAGGATGCCACGAGACGGGTCGAACTGGTAGAGGGTTCACTGCGCAGCTTGTGGGCCTTTCTCGATGATCTGGATCACCTTGGCGCGGACCAGCCCGCGCAGGGTCCGACGGTCAGTAGGACACGCAGTGCCCTCCTTCCCGCTTCGGTAACAGTGAATGCGCGCGTGCCCACCCATCGGCCAAAAAAGCTGACACCGGAAACCAGCAGGCCTCCGTCGCTATTCCGACGAAGGCCTGATTGAAGACTGTGCAGTCTTAGACCGCTGCTTTGAGGGCTGCGGCCAGATCGGTCCGCTCCCAGCTAAAGCCGCCATCGGCTTCGGGCGCGCGGCCAAAGTGGCCATAGGCCGCAGTGCGCTGGTAGATCGGCTTGTTCAGCTCAAGATGGCTTCGGATGCCGCGGGGGGTGAGGTCCATCACTTCGGCAATGGCACGCTCGATGGCTTCGGCGTCCACTTCACCCGTGCCAAACGTGTCACAATAAATCGACAGCGGCTTGCTCACCCCGATGGCATAGCTAAGCTGGATAGTACATTTGCTGGCCATGCCTGCGGCCACAACGTTCTTTGCGAGATAGCGTGCTGCATAGGCGGCGGAGCGGTCAACTTTTGTCGGATCTTTGCCCGAGAACGCGCCGCCCCCGTGGGGTGCTGCCCCACCGTAGGTATCAACGATGATCTTGCGTCCTGTCAGACCCGCATCGCCATCAGGGCCACCGATGACAAATGTGCCTGTCGGATTTACCCACCATTCGGTGTCGGCTGAAATCCAGCCTTCTGGCAGCACTTCGCGGATATATGGCTCGACGATGTCGCGGATGTCGGCGCTGGTCTGCGTCTCATCTGCGTGCTGGGTGCTGAGCACGATGGAGGACACACCGACAGGCTTACCATCTTCATAACGCACCGAGAGCTGGGATTTGGCGTCGGGGCGCAGCGTAGGCTCGGTCCCGTCTTTGCGCACCTCGGCCAGACGGCGCAGGATCGCGTGGGCGTAGTGGACTGGCGCGGGCATAAGCTCGGCTGTCTCATCGGTGGCATAGCCGAACATGATGCCCTGATCGCCAGCACCTTCTTCCTTGTCGGTGGCGGAATCGACACCCTGCGCGATATGCGCGGATTGCTCGTGCAGCAGGTTGGTCACTTCCACAGTCTCGTGGTGGAACTTCTCCTGCTCATAGCCGATGTCCTTGATACAAGCCCGCGCGATGCTGTCGATCTGGTCCATATATTCATGCAGCTTGTTCTGGTCAGACAGGCCGACCTCACCGCCGATGACGACGCGGTTGGTGGTGGCGAAAGTCTCTGCCGCAACCCGCGCCTCGGGTTCTTGCGCGATAAGGGCGTCGAGGACGGCATCGCTGATACGGTCACAGACTTTATCGGGGTGACCCTCTGAGACGGACTCTGAGGTGAAAACATAGGATTTGCGGGACATGAACGTGCTCCAATATGAAAAAAGCGCCACGTCAGGAAGCCGTTGTGGCGCGCTGGGGTTCCAAGTACGCGGCGGGGTGCGCTGGGTCAATGACTATTCAGGTGGCGTGCGACCGATGGTCTTTATGCGCAACACCGCAGCACCCAGCAGGAACACGATCAGCAACGCCACGGGCAGATCCCCCGTGCGGCTATAGAGCGTGGGCCCGAGAGGCTCGGGAAGGGCCGCATCCACAAATCCCGCCTGCCCTAACCCGAGGCTGGCAGTGATGCGACCGTGCGGATCGATCATCGCCGAGATGCCTGTATTGGCGGCCCGCGCCACGGGCAAGCCTTGCTCGATCGCACGCATGCGAGCCTGTGCGAGATGCTGTTGCGGGCCTGCGTGCTGCCCGAACCATGCATCATTGGTTGCGTGGATGATGAAATCGGGGCGCTGGGGGGCGGCACCCGCATCATGGGCGAACACCGCCTCATAACAGATGAGCGGCAGCGCAAGGCCCAGCGCACCAAGGTCCATGAGGGACGCCCCCTCCCCCGCGCTAAACCCCGCGCCGTGCTGCGGGGCCATGCCGTAAATGCCAAAAAGCGCAAAAAAGTTGCCAAGCGGCACATATTCACCGAAAGGCACAAGGTGATGTTTGTCATAGGTTTGAATCACCTCGCCTTGGGGACCAAGGGCTATGAGGCTGTTATAGTGGCGGCTGTCTTCGGTGCGCTGCACGCCGAGCACGACAGGTCTGCCTTGCGCTGCGGCGCTGATTTCTTGCAGGATCGGTTCAGCGTATATCAAGTTCCACGGGATTGCCGTCTCGGGCCAGATCACGGCGTCGGGCGCGCCCAGCGCCGCATCAGGCGGGGCGGCAGTGAAGGTAAGCTGGCGACTATAGAACACCTGCATCTTTTCAGGGTCCCATTTCTCGGCTTGCGGCGCATTGGGTTGCACAAGGCGCAGGGTGTTTTGGGACAAAGAAACGTCAGGCGAAATAGGCGGGATGACCAATAGGGTCAGCACTGCAACCAAAACAGCGGTCTGCACCGCGTAGCCACGTTTGGCCATAAGCACAAAGGCGTAGGCCACGGCCAGCAACACCAGATTGACGCCGTGCGGCCCGATCCATGCCAGTGCCTGCCCCGCGAGAGTGTCCACCGTGGCTTGTGCGGGCGATGCCCATGGGAAGCCCGTGAAGATATAGGCGCGCAGAAGCTCGACCCCCGCCCAGCAGGGCACCAGCACCCAAAGCTGCGCCGACAAACGCCGCGCGGCCCAGAAGGCAATACTCCAGAACAACGCGCCACCAGCAGCCATCAGGACGACAGCGAAAGGCGCCATCCAGCCATGGCGCGCCGCATCTACAAGGAAAGGCGAGACGATCCAGTGCAGAGTGATCGCGAAATAGGCAAACCCCACGGCAAAGCCTGTGAGGGCGGCCGCGCGCGGGGTGTCGGCCTTGGCCGCCTGATAGAACGCGATTGTCAGCCCCACACCCATGAGGATGGGATAGTCAAACGGGGCTTGGCCCAATGCTGCGACGGCCCCTGCGAGCAACGGCGGCAGAAACGGCAGCAGCCGCTGTGTCATGGGGCAGGAGAGCCATTCATCCAGACGCGCAGCCGTTTGAGGCGGCGCGGATCGGCGTCCATCACTTCGAATTCGGGACCATCGGGATGCACGACCATCTCGCCGCGCGCAGGCACACGGCCCGCAAGCATCACAACAAGACCGCCCAATGTGTCGATCTCTTCCTCGTCCACATCGTCATGCTCTGTCAGCGATTGTCCGAGCACGCCCTCGAATTCCACCAGCGGTGTTTTGGCCAGTGCAAGATACTGCCCCGGCTTTTCCTCGGACCAATAGACAACGTCTTCGTCCACGTCATGCTCATCCTCGATCTGGCCGATCACCTGCTCGATAAGGTCTTCGATCGTCACCAAACCGTCTACGCCGCCGTATTCGTCGATCACCAATGCCATATGCCGCCGCTCTGCCTGCATCTTCGTGAGCAGAACACCGATGGTCATCGAAGGCGGCACATAAACCAGCGGGCGCACCATCTCGGCCAGATCAAAGCTCTTCGGCTTCCCGTTAAAGCCGAATTGAAGTGCAAGGTCCTTGAGGTGAGCCATGCCCACAGGTGTGTCCAGCGTGCCATCATAGACAGGCAGACGCGTCAGGCCGCTTTCCTTGAAAATGCTCACCAGTTCTTCCATCGTGGAAGTCACAGGAACAGCGGTGATATCCGCCTTCGGGACCATCACATCATCTACCCGCATGCGGCGCAGATTCCCCATACCCGTCGTGGCACGCTCGGGGCCAGCGGGGCGCACCTCATCGGGTTCGGGCATGTCCGACGGGCTCAGCGCGCCAATAACGCGGCTGAAAAATCCGCTTTTTGCACCATCGTTTGCGCCGTCGGCGTTCTGGTCATCGGGGAGGGGTTGATCCTGCGCGCTCTGCGCAGCCGTAGAGTGTCCGTCGGTGTCGCCCATTGGGTCCTGTCTTTGGAAGCGGGCCTTTTAAGGGGCGCCTGTGGTCTATTGGTCGCTATTATATGGGTCATCTATGCCCAAATTGCCAAGAATTTCGACCTCGAGACGCTCCATAAGCGCAGCATCGCTGTCTGTGATGTGATCATACCCCAATAAATGCAGGGTTCCGTGCACGATGAGGTGGGTGAGATGCGCTTCGAACTGCGTGCCTGATTCGGCGGATTCGCGCGCGCAGGTGTCAAAGCTGAGGGCGATATCGCCCAGCTCGAACATGTCGTCAAAGCCGCGCTGGGGCGGTGGCGGGGCGTGGCCCTCGGCGACGGGGGCCAACGGTTGGGCGGGCCAGCTCAGGACATTTGTGGGTGTGGGCTTGTCCCTGAATTCGGCATTGAGTGTGGCGATGCGCGCATCGTCACAGGCCAGCAAGGCAATCTCGCAGTCGTCGGGATCAAGCTGCATGTGGCGCAGGGTCGCCACAATAGCGCGCTGCGCAAGCGGCGTGAGCACGTCTTCGTCCCACGCGCCCGCCTCAATGAGGATATCCAGCGTGTTCACCTGTCGCGGTTGAGCGCGCGCTCGGCCTCGGCCTCGTAGGCCTCGATGATTGCAGCGACCAGCGGGTGGCGCACCACGTCTTTGGAGGTGAAGTAGTTGAACCCGATCTTGGGAATATGTTTCAACATGCGCTCTGCATCCGCCAGCCCAGAGGCCTGCCCGCGTGGCAAATCGATCTGGGTACGGTCGCCCGTGATCACCATCCGCGAGCCTTCGCCAAGGCGAGTCAGAAACATCTTCATCTGCATGGTGGTCGCATTCTGTGCCTCATCCAAAACAACGAATGCATTGCTCAGCGTGCGGCCCCGCATAAAGGCCAGCGGCGCAATCTCGATCGTTTTCTCTTCGCGCAGCTTGGCCAGTTGCTTACCCGGCAGGAAGTCATTGAGCGCGTCATAGAGCGGCTGCATGTAGGGGTCGATCTTCTCGTCTTGCGTTCCGGGCAGGAAGCCAAGACGCTCACCCGCCTCTACAGCGGGGCGGCTGAGAATGATCTTGTCGACCTTGCCCGACAGGAACATCGACACACCCACAGCCACGGCGAGATAGGTCTTGCCCGTGCCCGCAGGCCCGATGCCAAAGGCCAGTTCGTTCTGGAATAGCGAATGCACGTAGGCTTTTTGTGCCTTGGTGCGCGGCTCAACGCGTTTTTTGCGGGTCTGGATTTCAATCGCTTGCCCCACGGGCATTTCGATCTGGTCGCCTGCACGCACGCCTGTGCCCTCGTCAGAATTACCCATCCGCAGGATCATGTCGACATCGGCAGGCTCCACACTCCGGCCACCCTCAAGACGCGCATAAAGCGAATGCAGCACTTGCGCCGCACGTTCGGTCGCTTGTGCCTCCCCCAGCAGGGTGAGGAAATTGCCGCGCCGCACGATCTGGACCTCCAGCGCCTTTTCAATGGCCGCAAGATGCTGGTCGTAAGGGCCGCACAGGTCAATGAGCAGGCGGTTGTCGGGAAAATCAAGCACTGGACCGGGGGGGCCCGCTTCAGGCGTCAGCGTATCGGAGGGAGGCAAAGGCGGTGTCCTTTCGGGGCGTTAGACCATGTAAGATAGGGTGCGACAGCTACATCTGCCAGTGGGCAAGACACAAAAAGGGCCGCAGTGCGAAACACTCCGGCCCGTTCTTATTTCGCTCGGCTTCGTCAAATCAGACAGGATCGCCGATGATGCTTGTGCCGCCTTTTTTGAAGTCACCGACGGTCTGGGTTGGAGGTGCAACGCCAGAGCAAACAGGCTTGCCGTATTTGTCGAGACGGGCAGAGAGGTAGCCCTCGACGCCATCGTCGATGATCCAGTGGTCACAGCCGTTGGGATCGACCCAGATCCCTGCCTCAAGCTGGCTCAGGTGCTTTTTGTCGATGCCTCGGTCGATGCTCTTGTCAGGGCCCTGCCCCGAGATCTGGCCGTCTTCACAGGCTGCTACAACAGTCGCCAGACCCACAAGCGCGGTGATTTTGAGAATATTCATGTGCTTGTTTCCTTAGCGAATGCAGATAATTTCGACGCGGCGATTCTTGGCCATGCCAGCGGTAGAGCGGTTGGAGGCAGCGGGTTGACGCTCCCCGTAGCCGCGTACATCGGCAACACGGGCACCGGATGCTTTGGCAACGCGCGCAACCGAGTTGGCCCGCTTGAGCGACAAACGCATGTTGTAGGCGTCAGAAGCGCGGCTGTCGGTGTGACCCGTAATGATATAGCTGGTCGCCTTGTTCTCGCGGAAGAACTTCATCAGGCGCTGCTGGCCATGCTTGGATACGCGCGCGGAGTTCGTCGAGAAAAGCTGATCGCTGGACATATTGCCGCAAACGTTGCCGCGACGGCACACAGGAATGCCCTGACGGTTGGTGTGCGGCGTCATGTAGCCCTCGACACCGTCGTCCATGACCCAATGCTCGCACCCGTCCGGATCAACCCAGATCGTCGGAATGTACTGGCCCTTGTCTTTGTTCTGCTGGCTTCTCGTCTGTGCGCTTGCAGTGGCAGCTGACAGTGCGACGGCTGCGATGACCGCAGCTCCCGCGACTAAACGCATTGATTTGAAAAGTGTGTTTACCACAGCTCTTTTCCCTTTTTTTGTTCCCCCGAGGTCCGCAGCAGACAAACTGCAACGCAGTTCGCGCGGCCCCCACCTGACTTGAACGGTAAGCAAAACGCCGCGGCGAGGAAAGCGTATAGTGCTCTGATCCGGCATCAATAGCCGCGAAACGGTGGAATTTACGCGATTTTCGCAAAAGTCGCCCGACGTAGGGGCAAGTGAGATTGAAGCGATCTTCGCAGAAGGGCACAGAGCGCTGTGGGTTGTCCTGAACGCCAGCGTCGCGATTCGGTAGATAAATCTGTGTGCGGCATGCGTCAGGTGCCCGCGCATAAGGCGCGTGCGCTAAACCTCGACTGCGGTGAGAGAATTGGTCATCGCGCGGGTGCAACGCACGCGAACCACGTCACCGATCTGCGCCGTCGCATTGTCGATGTGGACTGAATGGAGATATTCCGATTTGCCCAGCATCTGGCCGTCTTGGCGACCTGCCCGCTCGATCAGAACTGACAGCTCTCGTCCGACCATGCTCTCCTGAATGGCATATTGCTGACGGCTGATAAGAGCCTGGAGGCGCTGGAGCCGCTCATCCGCTTCGGCAGGGTCGACCTGAGGCCGCTCTGCGGCTGGTGTGCCGGGGCGGGTGGAATATTTGAAGCTGTAGGCGTAGCCGTAGTTGACCTCCTCGACCAGATCCATGGTGGCTTGGAAATCCGCCTCCGTCTCCTCGGGGAAGCCCACGATAAAGTCGCCCGACATCATAATATCTGGGCGCACGCTGCGAATTTTCTCAATGAGGCGCAGATAGCTTTCGGCGGTATGTTTGCGGTTCATACGCTTTAGGATGCGGTCAGAGCCTGACTGCACGGGCAGATGCAGATAGGGCATCAACTCGGGCGTGTCAGCGTGGGCGGCGATCAGATCATCATCCATGTCGTTGGGGTGCGAGGTGGTGTAGCGAATACGCTCCAACCCGTCGACCTTTGCCAACATGCGAATGAGTTCAGCCAGCGTTTTGCCCCCGTGATAGGCATTGACGTTCTGGCCCAGAAGGGTGACCTCGCGCACGCCGCGCTCCACCAGCTCCTGCGCCTCGCGCACGACCTGTTCGGCGGGGCGGGAGACTTCGGCACCACGGGTGTAGGGGACCACGCAAAAGGCGCAGAATTTATCGCAGCCTTCCTGCACCGTCAGGAACGCCGCAGGCGCGCGGCGCGCTTTTTGACCGCGCCCTTTGAGGTGGTTGAACTTGTCTTCCTCGGGGAAATCCGTGTCGAGCGCGGTTTTGCCCGTCCGCACACGCGCCTCCATCTGCGGCAGGCGGTGATAGGATTGCGGCCCGACCACCAGATCGACAGCAGGCTGGCGGCGGATGATCTCCTCGCCCTCCGCCTGCGCCACACATCCTGTCACACCGATTTTAAGGTCGGGGTTAAGCGCCTTCAACGGCTTCAGGCGGCCCAGCTCGGAATAGACCTTCTCTGCGGCTTTTTCGCGGATGTGGCAGGTGTTGAGCAGGATCATATCTGCATCTTCGGCGGTATCCGTTGGCACATAGCCTTCGAGGCTCTCGGCCATACGCTCACTGTCATAGACGTTCATTTGACAGCCATAGGTCTTGATGAAGAGCTTCTTGGGCGCTTGGGATTTTGTCTCGGACATGGGCGTTGCCTGCAGATTACATAAAGACTGGATTGCTGCGCGAGGTATCAGCGGTTGCGGCATCTTGCAATGCACACCACTCGATGCGGCATCTTGCAATGCACACCACTCGATGCGGCATCTTGCAATGCACGACGATTTAACCGATTCTATGCCAAGACCCAATCTCCTCTGGACGGAAACCCTTATATCCAATGCGCTACGCCTCGCTTGATCAATTCATCACACAAGAAAAGGCGGCCCTTGCCAAAGGCCCGATTGCGATTGTGCTGGTCGAGGATGACATCGAGGTAGACACGACATTGCGTCATCACCAGCAACAGGGCTTTGCCCATGTGCTGGCCCTTATGCCAGCGGTATTCGAACTGCCCCGCGATCTGCATGAAACGGTGCACCGCATCGATTATGATGTGTCTGCGGAAAATGGGACCGAAAATGCGGTGAACGCCATTATCGACGCGGCACCGGGGCAGTGGATTTACTACTGCTACAATGCCGAATACCTCTTCTATCCGTTCTGCGAGACCCGCGTAGTGACCGAAATGCTGGGTTTCCACACAGAAGAGCGGCGCGATGCGATGCTCACCTATGTCGTTGATCTTTATGCCGATGATCTGGACACCGAACCCACTGCTGTCTCTCTCGATCGGGCGCATCTGGACCGCTCGGGCTATTACGCGCTGGCCCGTCCCGATCCGCAGAACGACGGCCAACCCAAAGAACGCCAGCTTGATTTCTACGGGGGCCTGCGCTGGCGGTATGAAGAGCACGTGCCCGCCGCACGGCGAAAGATTGACCGCATCTCCTTGTTCAAAGCAGCTCCGGGGTTACGCCTTCGCGGCGATCACACTTTTTCGGATGAGGAATACAACACCTACGCCTGCAAATGGCACCACAACCTGACGGCAACCGTCTGCTCGTTCCGTACGGCAAAAGCACTCAAGGCGAATCCGGGCAGTACGTTCGATATCCACACCTTCAAATGGCACAATTCCGCACCGTTCGAGTGGCACTCGCGGCAACTCCTTGATCTGGGCCTGATGGAACCGGGCCAGTGGTTTTAAACGTGTCCCCGCATGTATGATCCCAAGGGGAACGGCAAGGACCGCACTGTGCAGGATGTGCATTTTGTCGAGGCCGAGCCGCCAGCGCATCTGCGCGGCATCGTTCACCGCTACCTTGAGCTGAACACCCAAGGAGCATTGGCGCAGGATTACCGCTTTCACGCGCTGCCCGATGCCTGCACCTACATCGTGTTCGATCAGATCAGCCCCGAGATCACGGGCGTCTCCCAACTGCGCGCCGCCTCCGAAGAGTTCAATCTGGGCCGCAGCTTTCATTTCGTGAACATCCGCTTTCTACCCGGTGTCTGGCAAAGCGCGCAGGAGCCTATTCTTCACGGGATGGTGGATGCGCCCTATGATGGAGCACTGCCGCTGCTCCGAGTGAATGCGCAACTTGGCGGGCAGCCCTTTGAGCAGCAACAGCTTGTGCTGACCGAATTGGTCGAGACGCTGCTGGAGGCGAAGATGCTGGCCCCCAACCCTGTGACGACGCGGATATTCCAACATCTGGACGATATCTCTTCTGTCGCGGACATGGCTGAAGCGGCTGACCTGTCAGCGCGCCAATTGCAACGCACGCTTAAACGCACCACGGGATTTACGCCCCATGACTTCCTCAAAGTGCTCAGACTACAGCAGTCTTTGAACGGGGCCGACACATGGTCCTATGCGGACCAGTCCCATTTCATCCACTCTTTCCGCAGGGCCACGGGATACACGCCGGGCAAATACTCGAAAAAATTCGATGTCTGAGGACCATGTCCGAAATCTACAATACCGCGGCTGCGCACTGTCCTAGATTGGGTTCATCACTTGAGCACATAAAGGAACACGACATGACAAAGATGAACGCAGTAGGCTGGTTTGATATTTTCGTAGACGATCTTGCACGGGCCACAGCCTTTTACGAAACCGTGCTGAATGTCACCCTTGAGGACCTCGGCGATCCCACAGGCGAGACCCGGATGAAAGCCTTCCCCACCGATATGGCCAACTACGGCGCAGGCGGCGCGCTGAGCAAATCCCCACACGCGGGGCCTGGTGTCGGCGGCACCATCGTGTACTTCATGACCCAGGATTGCACCGCCGAGCAAGAGCGCGTGGCAGAGGCTGGCGGCATCGTCATCCGCCCCAAGTTCTCCATCGGGGAATTCGGATTTGTCAGCCTGTGTCAGGACACAGAGGGCAACCTGATCGGTTTCAGTTCGATGGAATAAGTTGAGCAGCGCCCGCGCATGACCCGATATTTCAGGGTCATGCGCAAAAACCGCGTGCGCCGCAGGGGTACACCCTTTAGACCGATCCTCATGAGCAATCCCCAACCCTTCGAGATATTCCTTGTGACAGTACCCGGTATGGAGCCTGCCCTCTGCGCCGAGGCGCTTGAGGCGGGATTTGACGGTGCTGTTGCTGTCGCAGGCGGTGTCGCATTCCAAGGCACATGGATGGACGTGTGGCGCGCCAATCTGGTCTTGCGCGGGGCCACGCGGGTGTTGGCACGGATCGGTGGTTTTCTGGCCTTCCATCTGGCCCAGCTCGACAAGCGGAGCCGCAAGTTCCCCTTTGGCGATCTGCTGCGCGCCGATGTGCCCCTGCGCGTACAAGTCACCACGAAAGCCTCCAAAATCTATCACGCGGGTGCGGCCACCCAACGGATCGAGACTGCCCTGACCGAGACACACGGCCTGACCCTTGATCCCGAGGCGACGCTGGTCCTCAAGGTGCGCATCGATGACAACAACGTGCTTTTCAGCTTGGACACCTCGGGCGAGAGCCTGCACAAACGCGGCCATAAGGAAGCAGTCGGCAAAGCGCCCATGCGCGAGACGCTGGCCGCCCTGATGCTACGGCAGGCAGGATATGCCGGCAGCGAACCTGTGGTCGATCCCATGTGCGGCTCCGGCACGTTTGTGATCGAGGCCGCCGAGATCGCCGCTGGCCTGTTGCCCGGGCGCACGCGCGAATTCGCGTTTCAGAGCCTTGCCAATTATGACGCGCAGGCTTTCGAGGCGATGAAGCAGATCGAGACGCGCACCCCGCCGCACCGCTACTACGGCTCGGACCGTGACGCAGGGGCGGTGCGCATGGCAAACGCCAATGCAGCGCGCGCAGGCGTGGACACCATGACCCAATTCGTCAACCACGCGGCAGGTGAGATTACCCCGCCCGACGGCCCCGCAGGCCTCGTAATCGTAAACCCGCCATACGGCGCACGCATCGGCAACAAGAACCTGCTCTACCCGCTCTATGGCACGCTGGGTCAGACGCTGTTGACCCGTTTCAAAGGCTGGCGCGTGGCCCTTGTCACCTCCGAGCCTGCGCTTGCCAAGGCCACCAAATTGCCGTGGAAACCCCAAGGCCCCGCAATCCCTCATGGCGGTATGAAAGTATGGCTTTGGCAGACGCCCCCCCTGAAATAGGAGACCCCGATGACCCGTATCACCGTAGCAAACCTCGAACTGGCCAATGATCTGCCCTTCACCCTGATCGGAGGCATGAACGTGCTCGAGAGCCGTGATCTGGCCATGCAGGTGGCAGAGCACTACGTCGAAGTGACATCAAAGCTGGGCATTCCCTACATCTTCAAAGCCTCCTTCGACAAAGCCAATCGCTCCTCCATCCACAGCTACCGTGGCCCGGGCATGGAAGAAGGCCTGAGGATTTTCCAAGAGATCAAAGAAACATTCAATGTCCCCGTGATCACAGACATCCATACCGAGGCCCAATGCGCCCCTGTGGCCGAAGTCTGCGACATCCTGCAAGTACCGGCATTCCTCGCCCGCCAAACCGATCTGATCGCCGCTGTGGCCGCTACTGGAGCCGTCATAAACGTCAAAAAACCCCAGTTCATCAGCCCCCCTCAAATGCAAAACATCGTGGAGAAACTGCGCGAGTGCGGCAATGACCAGATCATGCTCTGCGAGCGCGGCTCCTGTTTCGGCTATGACAATCTTGTGGTCGACATGCTCGGTATCCGCACGATGCGCGATGTCTCGGGCGATGCGCCCATCATCTTTGACGTGACCCACGCCCTGCAAATGCGCGACCCAAGCGGAGCCGCCTCAGGGGGGCGCCGCGCCCAAGTGGCCGAACTTGGCCGCGCTGGCCTCGCCGTCGGTCTCGCGGGCCTCTTTCTTGAAGCACACCCCAATCCTGACAAGGCGCTCTGCGACGGCCCCAGCGCGCTGCCACTCGACAAGCTCGAGCCGTTTTTGGCGCAGATGAAAGCAATAGACGACACCGTAAAATCCCTCCCCCCTCTCGACATCCAGTAAACCCGCATTTCTTTTGGTCCCAAATATCCCGGGGGAATTGGCCAAAGGCCAAGGGGGCAGCGTCCCCGCCCCCTCTATGCCCGCACCACCTTAAACCCTGTGGCGCGGTCGTAAGGCATCGCACCGCGCCACACCAACAGCGGCCACACATAATAAAGCAATACGCCGACCACGACGGTTAGCCCCACCGCAGACACTGTCCAAGCGGGGGTGCGCATAAGCCACACGGCAGCGTCCGGCACCAAATCCGCCAGCATTTGAAGCGTGCCTGCAAGCAAAAATGGCCCCAGACGGCGCAGCTCACGGCACATTGCACAACCACGCCCCAGAACACGCAGCCCGGCCAGCCGCTTTCCCGGCGTTTGCCAACCGCGCGCAATGGCAACTGCGCCCATGATCATCATCGCAAGCGGCACAAGGGCAAGCTGCGGCACGAAAATCGTAATATCATGCCCCGTGCCATCAACAGGAAACCGCGCTGTTTGAGCGGTATTCACTGTTATGACGGGCACTCCGCGGTGGCTGGGTTTACGCAGGCTTTGACCACCGTAATTCACGACGACGGCGCGCCCGTTATAGATCCCGAAAGCATATTGCGTACAGATGCGCGACCCCGCCGCGACGGCTGTTCCGCGCGGCGTGCCGAGCGCCCCCTCAGGGGCATCGCGCCATTCACAGCTGCTCCAGCTGAAAGGTTGCGCACCAAGCCGCAGACCCGTCTCATCGGGATTGAGAAAAGGCAACAGCATCAGAGCTGTAAGAAACCAGACAACCGTCCAGTCAATAAGCAGGGCCAACAGCCGCCGCCTGATCAGGCGTGGCGGCGCAATGTCGGAGGACTTGCTCAGAGATTCTCCGCCTGCGGCATCCCCAGCACGTGATAGCCGCCATCGACATTGATGATCTCACCCGAGGTACAGGCCCCCATATCAGAGGCCAAATAGACCGCTGTGCCACCCACCGCCTCGAGTGTCGCATTCTCGCGCATCGGCGCATTTGCACCTGTATGCTTGTAGGTCTTGCGCGCGC
Organism: uncultured Sulfitobacter sp.; assembly: GCA_913060815.1. GTDB lineage: Bacteria > Pseudomonadota > Alphaproteobacteria > Rhodobacterales > Rhodobacteraceae > Sulfitobacter. The sequence continues at coordinate 16,603 of CAJXSZ010000011.1, forward strand.
CACCAATAGCCGCCCCTGCCAGTGTCTTCATCGGACCAGGCGAGATGGCGTTGACGCGAATGCCCTCGGGCCCCAGATCATTCGCGAGATAGCGCGTCGCACTCTCCAGCGCTGCCTTGGCCACGCCCATGACGTTGTAGTTCGGGACCACTTTGTTAGAGCCCTGATAAGTCAGCGTGAGCAGTGTGCCACCGTTCTCGGTCATCAGCGGATGCGCACGGCGCGCCACCTCGATAAAGCTGTAGGCGGAGATATCCATCGTCTGTTTGAAATTGGCGCGGCTGGTGTTCAGGAACCGCCCCGTCAGCTCGGATTTATCGGAAAAAGCAATGGCATGCACCACAAAGTCAATCGTGGACCAACGCGCGCCCAGCTGCTCGAATGCCGCATCCAGAGAGGCGTCATCGGTCACATCCACATCGACCATAAAGTCGGAGCCGACACTCTCGGCCAGCGGCTTGAGCCGTGATCCGAACGCCTCTCCCTGATAGGTAAAGGCCAGCTCGGCTCCCGCCTCGGCCATCGCCTTGGCGATGCCCCACGCGATGGAGCGCTCGTTCGCGACCCCCATGATCAGTCCGCGCTTCCCGCTCAACAATCCGCTCATATCTATGATCCTAGCCTTGGTATTTCGAAAGGATCATCGATCCGTTGGTGCCGCCAAATCCGAATGAGTTGGTCATGACTGAATCCAGCCCTGCATCATCCACACGCGTGGTTGCAATCTCGGCGGGGTCCAGCCGTTCGTCCAGCGTCTGCACATTAATCGAAGGCGTGATGAAATCATCCTCAAGCATCAGCAAACAAAAGATCGCCTCTAGCGCGCCAGCGGCCCCTTGGGCGTGGCCCGTCATGGACTTGGTAGAGCTGACAGGCGGCGTGGACCCTTGGCCGAACACACGGCGCACGGCCTCGATCTCGCCTACATCGCCGACAGGCGTCGAGGTGCCGTGGGCGTTAATGTAGCTGACCTCGCGGCCCTCCGGCAGGGTGCTTAGCGCCAGACGCATCGCGCGTTCACCGCCTTCACCGCTGGGCGCGACCATATCGTGACCATCGGATGTCGCGGCATATCCCGTCACCTCGGCGTAAATCTTGGCGCCGCGTGCCAGAGCATGTTCGAGATCCTCAAGCACCACCATGCCGCCGCCACCCGAGATGACGAAACCGTCACGGTCCTGATCAAATGCGCGGGACGCAAGCTCCGGTGTGTCGTTATACTTGCTGCTCATCGCGCCCATCGCATCAAACAGACACGAGAGGGTCCAGTCCAGCTCCTCACCACCGCCCGCAAACATAACATCCTGTTTGCCCAGCATAATCTGCTCAGCCGCGTTACCGATGCAATGCAGCGAAGTCGAGCAGGCGGAGGTGATGGAATAGTTGATGCCCTTAATCTTATAGGCGGTCGAAAGGTTGGCGCTCACCGTCGAGCTCATACACTTGGGTACGGCGAACGGCCCGATCCGCTTGGTCGCGCCCGATGATTTCACAACCTCATGCGCCGTGAGCATCGCCGAGGTCGACGGCCCACCAGACCCAGCAACAAGTCCCGTGCGCGGGTTGGAAATCACATCCTCACCCAGCCCTGCATCCTCGATCGCTTGCCCCATCGCAATATAGGCATAGGCCGCACCCGGCCCCATGAAGCGGAACGTGCGTTTGTCGATATGCTCTTGGGGGTTGATCTTGAGCGTGCCAGCGATCTGGCTGCGAAAACCGCGCTCGGCCATCTCGGCGCTGGCCTCAATCCCGCTGGTGCCGGCCTTCAACGATGCTTTGACTTCGGAGGCATTGTTCCCGATGGATGAGACAATGCCCAAACCTGTGACGACGACGCGGCGCATAAGTGGCTCCCTTTACATTCCTCCTCCCTTCTTAGGCCAGTGCTGCGCGCAGGTGCAAGCGGGTAGCCAACTGCAGGCCCTTAATTTCCACGGAACATTTCTTTGGCGGGCGGTGTTTGGAGGGCAACAGTGGCGTACACCCGTCACAACTTGAACAAAAAGGAATACACCATGACAGTGAACGTACTCGTGGCCGGCGCAACCGGCAAAACAGGTCGCCAACTGGTCGCACAGATCAACGAGATGGGTGGCAATCCCACGGCTCTCGTGCGCGACAGCTCCGACACCAGCGTCTTGCCCGAGGGCACGACAACGCGCATCGCGGATCTGACCGATCTTGATCAGGATGTCTGTGCAGGGGCCGATGTCGTCGTCTTTGCCGCTGGATCCGGCGGGGATACTGATGCCTCAATGACCGACAAGGTAGACCGCGACGGCGCTATCCGCCTAATCGATCTTGCAGCGAAATCAGGCGCCACGCGCTTTGTGATGCTCAGCACGGTTGGCGCAGATGCCGAAAATCCCGAAGGCGAGCTTGCCCATTATCTCGAGGCAAAGCACGCGGCGGACGAACACTTGAAGAAGTCTGGCTTGACCTACTCAATCCTGCGGCCCGTATCGCTGACTGATGAAGGACGCTCTGACAAGATCGTGCTGGGCTCATCCGTGGACAAATCCGCCCAAGCAAGCCGCGCTGATGTGGCTCATGTCCTCGCAGATGCGGCGGTCAATGGCACACATGACGGCATAGCTCAGGACATGCAGTCAGCCTGACCCATAGAACGGTTCACGTCCCCCTCCGATTTGGCCTTTTTGCAGAGCCATCACTCGGAGTGGGTCGTGCCTGAAATCAGCTCTCGGAGAGCGCAACCTTCATATCGGTCACCTGATAAATCAGCTCGCCGTCCGCCTCGACGGTGCCGCTGGCCACACCCATCGTGAGGCGGCGCGTCTGGATTGCTTTGGTAAAGTCAATCTTGTAAGTCAGCATTTTGCGGTCAGGGCGCACCATGCCCGTAAGTTTCACTTCCCCCACGCCCAGCGCATAGCCACGCCCCTGCCAACCGCGCCAGCCAAGGTTGAATCCCGTGAGCTGCCACAATCCGTCAAGGCCAAGGCATCCGGGCATGATCGGGTTGCCTGGAAAATGACAATCGAAAAACCACAGATCAGGCGTGATATCGAATTCAGCCACGATGTGGCCCTTGCCATGCGCGCCGCCGTCGCCGGATACTTCGGTAATCCGGTCCATCATCAGCATGGGAGGCGCAGGCAATTGCGCATTCCCCTCGCCGAACAGCTCACCACGGGCACATTTCAGCAAGTCTTCTTTGTCAAAGCTGGTGGGATAATCGGCCATGGTGTTTGCTCCTGTAGGTCATTTTACTTATGTCCAACTAACACTGCGGTAAGCTGACCTGCAAGGGGCGCACAGATCACATGCGGCTGTTGGTGTCGGGGCGAAACCGCAACATTTAACGCCTGTGAGGCGTTTGCGCGATGTGCCGCAGCATTAGGAATTGAAAAGACCCCCCACCCCGCACTATATTAGGTTGAGTTCGTAAAGAGGCCGATCATGTCAGAGACGATGCTGGAAACTGGAACCAAATGGCTTGCCACCGCCGGGTTACGCCCGACGCGTCAACGCCTGACGCTTGCCACATTGCTGGTGGGCGATGGCCAGCACCGCCATGTCACAGCAGAAAGCCTTTTTGAAGCGGCCAAAGATGGCGCCGACAGTGTATCACTTGCCACCGTCTACAACACATTGCGCGCCTTTTGCGATGCAGGCCTGCTGCAAGAAGTCACCGTAGACGGCTCGCGCAGCTATTTTGACACTAACACCCACGATCACCCCCATTTCTTTTGGGAAGACGAGGCCCGCCTAACCGACGCCCCCTCCGATCAATTGGTCATCGCGCAACTCCCCGATGCCCCCGATGGCGCGGAAATCGCAAGCGTCGATGTGGTCATCCGCCTGCGCAAGAAAGCCTGACAGCTTTCCATGTCGTCAATCGCGCAACCGGCGTAGGCCAATACCCCGCACCTCAATTTAAAAAAGCGCCACCCGCAAACTGCAGATGGCGCCCATTTCTTTTGGTCCAAAATATCCCGGGGGAATTGGCCAAAGGCCAAGGGGGCAGCGCCCCTACAGCCCCTCAGACACCACTAAGCGGCGTCGATTTTCACCAGCTCGATGTCAAACTGCAAGTCCTTACCCGCCAGCGGGTGGTTTGCATCCAACGTGACTGTCGCTTCATCCATTTCCACCACAGTCACAGGCATCGCCTGCCCGTCGGGTGTCTGCATCTGCAACTGAATACCGACTTCAAGCGGAATATCCGCAGGGATGCCTTCGCGCGGCACAGCCTGACGCATTTCGGGATTAGACTGCCCATAGGCGTCATCGGCACCGATCTTGACGATCTTCTTGTCGCCGACCTTCATGCCGGGGATCGCAACATCCAGACCGGGAATGATCTGGCCAGAACCAACTTCGAACGCCAACGGCTCACGCCCTTCCGAGCTGTCAAAGGTGGTGCCATCCAGCAATGTGCCAGTGTAGTGCAAGTGTACGGTGTCGCCAGCCTTAACTTCGGCCATAAGTCGTCTCCAATATGTCAGGGGGATTTGTGCAGGAGGCCGCGTATCTGCGCGGGTGCTCCGAAAGATGGCGCACCCTTTCAAGACATACGCCGAGGTGCAACCCCCATTTCACCCTTTTCCGCCGCCCTGCCTCATGCCACTGTGCGACATAACACCCCTTCCCCCTGCGGAGCCTGCCATGCCCATTACCACCTGTATCTTCGACGCCTACGGCACTCTTTTCGATGTTGCCGCCAGCGCACGCCAAGCTGCCTCCGAACCTGAATACAGCGCGATCAAAGACGACTGGCCGCAACTGGCCGAGCACTGGCGCGCGAAACAGCTCAGCTATAGCTGGCTGCGCGCTGTCGCAGGTGCGCATTGCGATTTCTGGCAGGTCACACAGGAAGGTCTCGACTGGGCGCTGGAAAAAACAGGTCACGATAACGACAGCGCGCTGCGCGAACGCCTGCTCCAGCTGTATTGGGAGTTGGGCGCCTACGCTGAAGTTCCTGCCATGCTCACCGCGCTCAAAGACGCGGGCCTTAACACCGGCATTCTCTCAAACGGCTCGCCCGCCATGCTGCGCGGCGCGGTCGACAGTGCTGGCATCGACGGCGTGCTTGATGCGCTGCTCTCTGTCGAAAGCGTGGGCATCTTCAAGCCTGACGCCCGCGTCTATGATCTGGTCGGTGCCGCATTCGGCTGCGCCAAGGACGAGGTCCTCTTTGTCTCCTCCAACGGTTGGGATGCGGCTGCGGCCACGGGCTACGGCTTTACCACCGCATGGGTCAACCGCGCAGGCGAGCCTGTAGACCGCCTCCCTTGGACGCCCGTTCACACGCTCGAAGATCTCACAGGCATCCCAGCATTGGCAGGCATCTAATGGCACATTTCACCACCTCCGACGGGCTCAAGCTCTACTACACCGATGAAGGCAAAGGCCTTCCCATCCTCTGCCTTGCTGGGCTGACCCGCACCACGGCGGATTTCGATTATGTCACGCCCCACCTTGAGGGCTGCCGCCTGATCAAGATGGACTACCGCGGGCGTGGACAGTCGGATTTTGACCCCGATTGGAAGAATTACGCCCTGCCCGTTGAATGCCGCGATGCGCTGGAATTGCTCGATCATTTAGGGCTGGAAAAAGTCGCCATCTTGGGCACCTCGCGTGGCGGGCTGAACGCCATGGGGCTTGCGATGGGCGCCAAAGACCGCCTGCTCGGTGTAGCGCTCAATGACGTGGGACCTGTGATTGATCCGAAAGGGATCGAGACGATCAAGGACTACATCGGCCGCAACCCCGCCGCCAAAACGCATGAGGAAGCTGCCGCCGCGATGGAGCGCGCCTTCCCCGAGTTCAAAAACGTACCCGAAGGCCGTTGGCTGGAGGAAGCGCGCAAGCACTACACTCAAGACGCAGATGGCCTGCACATCACCTATGACAAGCACCTGCGCGACGCTGTGCTGGCGGCGGGTGAGCAGATGATGCCCGACCTCTGGCCCTATTTCGATGCGCTGAAGGGCCTCCCGCTTGCCCTCATCTGGGGGCGCAATTCCAACCTGCTGAGCGAGGATACCGTGATGGAAATGCAAATCCGCCGGACCGATATGCATCTCGCCACCGTCCCTGATCGTGGCCACATCCCGTTTCTGGACGAGCCAACTGCACTCTCGACCCTGCGCCGCTGGATCGGAGATATGCAATGAACATCGAGATGATCCGCGCCGCCGCCGCACGCATTCAGGGCCACGCCGTGCGCACGCCACTGGTCCGCTCGGGCTTCCTTGACCAGATCGCGGGGCGCCGCGTCTGGGTCAAACCCGAATGCCTGCAACAAACAGGCAGCTTCAAATTTCGCGGTGCCTACAGTGCGCTGTCGGCGCTGGAGCCAGCGGTGCGCGCACGCGGTGTGATCGCATTCTCCTCTGGCAACCACGCACAGGGCGTGGCGCTGGCCGCACGGATGCACGACACCTCAGCCGTCATCGTAATGCCGTCCGATGCGCCACAACTCAAAATTGACAATACGCGTGCGTATGGCGCCGATGTTGTCCTCTATGACCGCGAAACAGAATCCCGCGACGAGATCGGTGCACAACTGAGCGAGGAGAGAGGGCTGACTTTGGTCAAACCCTTTGACGAGCCACAAGTCATCGCGGGCCAAGGAACCTGCGGACTGGAGATCGCCGAAGATGCCAAAGCTTACGGGATCAAGAACGCCGATGTGATTGTCTGTTGCGGTGGCGGCGGCCTGACCTCTGGCATCGCTTTGGCGCTGGAGGCCGACGCCCCAAATCTGCGTGTGCGCCCTGCCGAGCCTGCGGGGTTCGACGACGTGGCCCGATCCCTCACGGCGGGCGAAATCAAGAGCAACCCTGCGAAATCGGGCAGCATTTGTGACGCCATCCTCACCGAGCGACCGGGTGACATGACGTGGCCCATCCTCAAACGCTTGTGCGGCCCCGCGCTGGTGATCAGCGATGCAGAGGCGCTGGACGCAATGGGCCAAGCGTTCCTGAACCTCAAACTCGTCGCCGAGCCTGGCGGAGCAGCCGCCCTCGCCGCCGCTCTTTACCGCGCGGACCAGATTGAAGGCGATGACGTGATCGTCACCATTTCGGGCGGCAACGTAGATCCGTCGATGTTCAGCCGTGCGCTGGAACGCCTATGACCCGTTTCACCATCGCCAGCTTCAACGTCAAAAACCTCATCGGCGCGGACAAAGAGTACTATCAATTCCAATCCTACACGCCCGAGGAATACGCATGGAAGCGCGACTGGCTCGCCGATCAGATGGTCACGCTGGACGCCGATATCGTGGGCTTTCAGGAAGTCTTTGACGAGGATTCCTTGCGCGATGCTATCACGCTGGCCGACACTTACGGCGAGGCACAGAATGATTTCTCGCTGCCGGGCGCCACAAAACGCTACCGCAAGCGCGCGATCTTCGACAAGCTGGCCTATGGCAGCTACCGCGAGGCGGAAATCGCCTTTGCCCCCAATATGAATGACACGGGCGAGGCAGGCCAGCGCCGCCCCGGCGTGGCGATCCTGTCGCGCTTCGGCTTCGCCGATGAGCCAGAGATCATTCAGGACATGGGCGCGCCGCTCGACATCCCCTTCTTGGACGGGGGTGAGGATGGCGGGTTCTTCCGCATCTCCCGCCTCAGCCGCCCAATCCTCAAGGTGCGCATCCCCGTGGGCGACCACGTGATCACCGTCTTCAACTGCCACCTCAAATCCAAACTCGGCGAATTCATCCGTCCGCAGGATGGCGGCTTTGCCCCCGAAGTTGACCTCACGCAATATGACCCCGTGGGCCGTGCGCTGGGGTCTGCCCGTGCCGCTATGCGCCGCATGGCCGAGGCATGGGTGCTGCGAGACGCCATTGTGCAAGAGTTACAGGCTGGCAACCCCGTCATGGTGCTGGGGGATTTCAACGATGCGGAGAATGCGGTCAGCAGTGAGATCATCTCGGGCGAGCATCCGTTCAAGAATTATCAATGGATGCTGCGCCATGACGCCGAGCATCGCGGGGATCGCTATAGCGCTGAGGAAGCCACCCAGATTACCGAAGATATAGAAGCCGTGCGCCTGCACCCCGCCGAGAAACTTTTTGTGCGTAAATCACTCCGCGATATGGTGTTTACCGCAGCCTTTGGCGGCGTCTACGAAAGCATTGACCAGATTTATCTGTCGCGCCATTTCCTGCCTGAATACAGCGCCAACATCGGCGAAATGGAATATTTCAGTGTGCTTAATGACCACCTCACCGATGGCAGCCACGCAGAAGCGCCGTATAACAAACTCGCCTCTGACCACGGCCAGATCATGGCGCATATGACCCTGAAGGGAGACCCCAGATGAAGCTCTTTGACGCAGGTGATGTGCGCATCCACTACCGCGTGGACGGACCAGAAGATGGGCCGACAGTGGTTTTTGCAAACTCGCTGGGCACGGACATGCGGCTTTGGGACCCGATCCTGCCACTGCTGCCGGGCGGTCTGCGCATAATCCGCTGGGACAAACGCGGGCACGGCCTCTCGACGGTCCCCAGTGGCCCCTACACAATGGGCGCGCTGATCAGCGATTGCGAGAAGCTGTTGGATCATCTGGCCGTTAAGGAGTGTGTCTTTATCGGCCTCAGCATCGGCGGCATGATCGCCCAAGGGTTGGCGGTCAAACGGCTTGACCTCATCCGCGCCATGGTGCTGAGCAATACCGCCGCCAAGATCGGCAATCCCGCGCTGTGGGACGAGCGTATCGCCGCCGTTCACCAAAACGGTGTAGAGAGCCTCGCAGATGCGGTGATGGAGCGCTGGTTCAGCGCGGAGTTCCGCAAAACGCCCGAGCTGGAGCTGTGGCGCAACATGTTGGTGCAGCAGGCGGACGATGGCTATGCGGGCTGTTCCGCCGCCATTTCAGGCACGGATTTCTACACCCCGACCAGCGGCTTACGCCTGCCGACCCTCGGGATTGCGGGCAGCGAAGACGGCTCGACCCCGCCCGATCTGGTGCGTGAGACTGTCGATCTGATCCCTGCATCGCAGTTCCATCTCATTCGCCGTGCGGGCCATCTCCCTTGCGTCGAGCAACCGCAGGAATTTGCGGATGTGCTGACTAAATTTCTCAAAGGGGTCGGCCATGTCTGAGCGCTTTGCCGACGGCATGACCACCCGCCGCCGTGTGTTGGGCGATGCCCATGTGGACCGCGCCGAAGCTGCGAAAACCGATGCAGACGAGGCCTTCCAGACCCTGATCACCGAAGGCGCTTGGGGCACGGTCTGGTCTTCGGACGCAATCGCGCTGCGCGAACGCTCGATGCTGACGCTCGCGCTTCTGGCCGCAATGGGGAATTTTGAAGAGATACCCATGCACATCCGCGCCTGCGCGCGCACGGGCGCCAGCCAAAGTGATGTGATGGAAGCGTTCCAGCATGTGGCAATCTATTGCGGTGTGCCAAAAGCAAACCATGCGATCAAGCTGGCCAAGGCGACTTGGGCCGAAATGGAGAAAGACACCTAATGGCCGCGAGCATTTTCGACAGCCCGCTTCATGCGCATCTGTTCCCGACTGGTGAGGCAGGGAGGCTCTTCTCCGACACAGCTGCGCTGCGCGCGATGCTGTTGGTGGAGGGCGCGCTGGCGCGTGCCCAAGGCGCCCAAGGCATCATCCCTGAACTGAGCGCGAAAGCGATTCAGCGTGCTACGATGGAAATCCAGATCGATCCCGGTGCCATTGCGCGCGCCACAGGCGAGAACGGGGTGAGCGTTCCGGGCCTTGTGGCGGCCTTTCGCGCCGAGATGAACGCGCCCGAGCATGCGCAATTCGTGCATTGGGGGGCGACGTCGCAGGATATTATCGACACTGGGCTTATGCTGCGCCTGCGGCAGCTTCTTTTGCTGGTCGAGACGGATTTGCGCACGGTGATTGCCGCCCTCGCCACACAAGCAGAAGATCACGCCATCACCGCAATGGCGGCCCGCACATGGGGCCAGCAGGCAACACCCACCAGTTGGGGCGCGGTTGTGGCGGATTGGGGCCACGGGCTGTGCGATCTGCTCGACGCGCTTCCCCCTCTTCGGTCGTCATCGCTATTGGTCTCACTCTCGGGCGCGGCTGGCACAGCATCAGCACTGGGGGGTGAGGCAGCGGACACCCGTGCCGCACTTGCCGAAGGGTTAGGCCTGCACGATCCCAAGCGCAGCTGGCATGTGGACCGTGGCCCGATCCTGCGCATTGCCGATTGGCTCGTGCGGCTCACCGCGCAACTGGCGCGGATGGGGGCCACGTTGGTCGCACTGACCAGCACGGAAATCGGTGAAGTCACTCTTGGGGCTGCGGGCGCATCCTCCACCATGCCGCAAAAGCAAAATCCTGTGGCCGCGTCTGCCTTGCAGGCCTTGGGGCATCAATGCACAGGCCTGCGCGCAGCGTTGGCCCCTGCCACGCAGCAGATGCACCAACGCGACGGGGCCGCGTGGTTTACTGAATGGATGGTTCTGCCGCAGATCGCCCTTGGCACGGCAAGTGCGTTGCAGCATGCCGTGTCCCTTTCGCGAAGTATGGCACCTGAAATTCCGCGTATGACAGGCAACCTGAACGCCAATCTGGGGCTGATCCATGCCGAAGCGCTGAGCTTTGCGCTGGCCCGCAATATGCCGCGGCCCGAGGCTCAAGCTGCGAGCAAAGCGCTGTGCCGCGAGGCGCAAGAGACACATACCGAGCTGGAGACGCTGGCGCGTGCCGCCTACCCGGATCTGCCCGCTGATCTCTTTGACGCGACCGCGTCGCTTGGCCATGCGCCCCAAGCCGCAGCGGATTTCGCTGCACGGGCAAAGGCGCTGTAGCATCTCGCGCCTGCCGCTCATATTCATCATGCTGACGGTGATGATAGACGCGATGGGTATCGGTCTGATCATTCCTGTGATGCCTGATCTCATTCAGGAGCTGGGCGGCGGCACGCTGGCCGAGGCCGCGATCTGGGGCGGAATACTCTCCACCACGTTCGCCGCGATGCAATTCCTGTTTGGCCCCGTCATGGGCGGATTGTCAGACCGCTTCGGGCGCAGACCTGTGCTGCTGGTCGCCCTTGTGGTCATGGCACTGGACTATGTGGTGATGGCGGTTGCAGGTTCAATCTGGTTGCTGTTGGCAGGGCGCGTGGTCGGCGGGATCACAGCGGCGACGCAGTCTACAGCAAGCGCTTATATGGCCGATATCTCGGCCCCGCATGAGCGTGCGGCGCGCTTTGGCCTTGTGGGAGCGGCGTTCGGAGCGGGGTTTGTGCTGGGGCCGCTCTTGGGCGGCTTGTTGGCCGAATACGGAACGCGGGCGCCGTTTTGGCTGGCCGCAGCGCTTGCCTTTGGCAATGCGATCTTCGGCTGGGTTGTGCTCAAGGAGACTGTGACAGATGCCAACCGCCGCAAATTCGAGTGGCGACGTGCCAATCCACTTGGCGCGCTGCGTGCTTTGGGGCGGCTGGAAGGGGTGACGCCGCTGCTGCTGGTCTATTTCATCTACTACATCGGCTTTGCTGTGTACCCCGCTGTCTGGTCCTATTTCGGCAAGGAGCGGTTTGAGTGGGCGCCTGCCACCATCGGGCTGTCGCTTGCCCTGTTCGGAGTGACCATGGCGCTGATCCAAGGCGGGTTGATCCGCCCGATCCTCAAAGCATTGGGCGAGCGCGGAACAGTCATTGCGGGGCATTTGTTCAGCATTGCCAGCCTGATCGGCATTGCGATGATCACCTCTGGCACATGGGTTCTGATCCTGACCCCGCTGGCAGCGCTTGGCGGGATTATACCCCCTGCGCTACAGGGGATCATGTCCCGACGTGTGGCAGATGATGCCCAAGGAGAGCTGCAAGGCGCGCTGACCTCTGCCTCCGCCTTGGCGATGATCCTGTCACCTCTGGCAATGACCTATACGTTTGCCCAGTTCACCGATGCACAAGCCCCGATCTATCTACCGGGCGCACCATTCCTGCTAGCCGCTACATTGAGCACGATTGGCCTTGCCGCCCTCATCATTGGAACACGAGCGCGCATCCGCGCCTGACGCGGCGTAGCGCTGTGCAAAAAGGCTTGTCGGCGGAGATGATCTGGGCAACGCTCGGGTCAACACGCAAAGGATACCCCATGAAGAAAATAAATGCCGCCGTTTGCCATGAATTTGGCGCCCCGCTGAAACTCGAAGAAATCACCCTACGCGCACCAGAGGCTGGCGAAGTTGAGGTGGCGCTGGATGCTGTGGCGATCTGTCATTCCGACATCTCCTTCGCCGAAGGCGCATGGGGCGGCTCGTTGCCCGCCGTTTATGGCCATGAGGCGGCTGGCAAAGTAGCCGCTGTGGGCGACGGCGTGAACGGTCTGGCAGTCGGCGACAGTGTTGTAGTGACACTTATCCGGTCTTGCGGAACCTGCCCATCCTGTGCGGGCGGCGCGCCGACCCTGTGTAGCACACCCTATGACGGCGATCACGGACCGATCAAGACCTCGGACGGCGGCAAGCTGCACCAAGCCATGGCCTGCGGTGCCTTTGCCGAGGCGGTCGTGGTGGACCAGCGACAGGTCGTGAAGATCGGAGAAGAGATCCCCAAGGAATGCGCGGCACTCATAGCTTGCGGCGTGATCACGGGTGTGGGCGCGGTGGTGAATGCCGCAGGCCTGCGCGCAGGGCAGGATGTCGTGGTGATTGGCGCAGGCGGTGTGGGCCTCAACGCGATTCAGGGCGCGCGCATTGCTGGCGCGCGGCGCATCGTGGCCGTTGATATGAGCGAGGAGAAGCTCGCGGTCGCTCGTGAATTCGGGGCCACCGATGGTGTGCTCGCCTCTGGCAAGAAGCCGTGGAGCGAGGCCAAGAAAGCCATGGGCCGTGGTGCAGATGCTGTGATCGTGACCGTCGGCGCGATCCCTGCTTATGACACTGCTCCGCGCTATCTGGCCTATGGCGGCAAGGTGGTAATGGTGGGCATGCCCCATTCGGGTGCAACGTCGAGCTATGAGCCTGTAATGCTGGCCGCCGTCGGGCAAGGTATGGTCGGCTCCAAGATGGGCGATGTGGTGATCCAGCGCGATATTCCGTGGATGGTGGATCTCTATACGCAAGGACGGTTGAAGCTGGACGAGCTGATCTCGGGCCGTTGGGAACTGGGCCAGATCAACGAGGCGATTGCCGACACAAAGACGGGTGCCGCGCGACGCAACGTGATTTTGTTCGATCGCTAAAGACTGTGCAGGTTGTTGGTGCGGAATTCAGTTTAAAGGGCAAAATGAAGGGGTATTGTGATGCTGCTTAAGGACTTGGACATCATCGTGACGGCCCCGCCTGCGCCTGGTTGGGGCGGACGGTACTGGATACTGGTGAAACTGACGACGGCTTGCGGGATTGTGGGCTGGGGGGAGTGTTATGCCTCCTCAGTCGGGCCGGACGCTATGCGCGGCGTGATCGAAGATGTGTTTGCGCGGCATATGGCAGGCGAGAACCCCGAGAACATCGAAATGATGTTTCGGCGCGCCTATTCTGCGGGATTTACGCAGCGGCCTGATCTGACTGTTATGGGCGCGTTTTCGGGCCTTGAGATTGCGTGCTGGGATATTCTGGGCAAGGCGCGGGAACGGCCTGTATATGCTTTGCTTGGCGGTGTGATGAACGCGCGCGTTCGGGCGTATACATATCTCTATCCGCTCCCGCATCATCCGCTGGAGGAGTTCTGGTCCTCGCCCGAGATGGCGGCCGAAAGTGCGCTGGACGCGGTGGAGCGTGGGTATACGGCGGTCAAATTTGACCCTGCGGGGCCCTATACGCGACGGGGCGGGCATATGCCTGCGATGTCCGACATCTCGCAGTCTGTGGCGTTTTGTAAGGCCATTCGCGAGGCGGTTGGCGACAGAGCAGATCTTCTCTTTGGCACGCACGGGCAGTTTACCACGGCGGGCGCGATCCGTTTGGGGCAGGCTTTGGAGCCTTATTCGCCGCTGTGGTATGAGGAGCCTATTCCGCCTGATAATGTAGCGGAAATGGCAAAAGTAGCCGGCGCCGTCCGAATACCGGTCGCCACTGGTGAGCGGCTCACCACAAAGGCGGAGTTTGCGCCTGTGTTGCGCAGCGGGGCCGCGACGATTTTGCAGCCCGCGCTCGGGCGTGCGGGTGGCATTTGGGAGATGAAGAAGGTCGCGGCCATGGCCGAGGTCTATAACGCGCAGATGGCGCCGCATCTTTATGCAGGCCCTGTGGAGTGGGCGGCCAACGTACATCTGGCGGTCAGCATTCCAAACCTTCTGATGGCGGAGACGATCGAGACGCCCTTCCATGAGCAACTCATCAAGGGTAGCATTCGGGTCGAGGACGGGTTTGTGACTGCGCCCACCGCGCCCGGTCTGGGGATCGAGGTGGATGAAGAGCTTGCGCGTGCGCATCCCTATACGGGCGAGGGCTTGCATCTGGAGATGCGCGAGGAGCCATGTGACTACGTCAATGGCAACAACTTCGAGGGCGGTGCGCCTGCACCTCGGGACTGAACACGAAAAAGCCCGCGCTGGTGCGGCGCGGGCTTTTGATTTGATCGGTTGTCAATGATTAATAGAACGCCTGCAAACCTGTGATGGAGCGGCCGAGAATGAGCGCGTGCACGTCGTGTGTGCCCTCATAGGTGTTGACGGTCTCGAGATTCATCATATGGCGCATAACCTGAAAGTCGCCCGAAATCCCGTTGCCGCCATGCATGTCGCGGCTGTGGCGTGCAATCTCGAGCGCCTTGCCGCAGTTATTGCGCTTGACGATAGAGATCATCTCGGGTGCGGCATTGGCGTTGTCCATCAGACGACCGACCTGCAAGCTGGCCTGCATGCCAAGTGCGATCTCGGTCATCATATCGGCAAGTTTTTTCTGGAAAAGCTGCGTCTGGGCCAGCGGTTTGTTGAACTGATGGCGGTCCAGACCGTATTGGCGCGCGGCGTGCATGCAGAACTCTGCCGCACCCATTACACCCCAAGAGATGCCGTAGCGTGCGCGGTTCAAGCAGCCAAACGGCCCCTTCAGCCCCTGCACGTGAGGCAACAGCGCCTCATCGCCCACTTCAACACCTTCCATCACGATTTCGCCCGTGATCGAGGCGCGCAGGCTCAGCTTGTTACCGATCTTCGGCGCGCTCAGGCCTTCCATCCCTTTTTCGAGGATGAAGCCACGGATTTTGCCGCCGTGCTCTTCGCTCTTAGCCCAGACCACGAACACATCGGCGATGGGCGCGTTGCTGATCCACATTTTGGAGCCTGTGATTTTGTACCCGTTGGCAGTTTTTACAGCGCGGGTTTTCATGCCTGCAGGGTCGGAGCCAGCGTCAGGCTCGGTCAGGCCAAAGCAGCCGATGAACTCGCCGCTGGCAAGTTTGGGCAGGTACTTCTTGCGCTGCGCCTCGGAGCCGTAAGCGTAGATCGGGTACATGACCAGCGACGACTGCACGGACATCATGGAGCGGTAGCCAGAATCGATCCGTTCAACCTCGCGCGCGACCAGACCATAGGAGACATAAGAGCCGCCGAGGCCGCCGTATTCCTCGGGCACGGTGACGCCGAGCAGGCCCATATCTCCCATCTCGCGGAAGATGCTGGCGTCTGTCTCCTCGTTGGCGAAGGCATTGATGACGCGCGGCTGCAGCTTTTCAGTCGCGTAAGCACGAGAGCTTTCCATGATCATGCGCTCGTCTTCCGAGAGCTGCTCGTTCAGGCGCAGCGGATCGGACCAATCGAACTGCCCCAGATCGGGGGCATCTTTTGCTTTGAGAATAGGGGCTTCGGCGTTCATGGCGTTACCTTTCAGGATCATAATTCAAAGATTGCCGCCATTATTGCACATAAGCGGCGAAACCTCTAACAACGGTTCATCCTCAATACATGAGTTTTAGTCATAGATGATTGCACCCCGCCGATATCTCCCCTCCGTCTCCGCACTGCTCGCATTCGAGGCTTGCGCGCGGCTGGGAAGCGCCACGCAGGCCGCGACAGAGCTGTCCCTGACGCAATCGGCCATCAGTCGCCAGATCAAAGCGCTGGAGGGGCAATTGGGCGTACAACTCATGGCGCGGCAGGGGCGGCGTTTAACGCTGACGCAGGCGGGAACGGAATATGTGCGCGAAGTGCGCGAGGTTTTGGGACGGCTGGCGCAGGCAAGCGTGAATGCGACGACCCAGACACAATCGGGCGCATTGGCACTGGCGATCCTGCCTGCCTTTGGGATGCATTGGCTTGCGCCGCGCCTGTCGGATTTCGCGCAAACGCATCCCGAGGTGACGGTGAACCTGTCCACGCGGCTGCAACCCTTCGCACTGGGGCCAAGTGCGTTTGATGCGGCAATCCATTTCGGGCATGAGGACTGGCCCGGCGTGCATTATATGCCGCTTGCGCCTGAGATCGTTGTGCCTGTATGTGCGCCCGACATGCAGGGCGCGCCCTTCACAAAGCCGCAGATGCTGCTGGAGCATCCCTTGCTGCACCTTGAGACAAGGCCGCGCGCGTGGGCGCGCTGGCTCAAAGCGGTGGGGCATCCCTGTGATCCGCCCCATGGCATGATGTTCGACCAGTTCGGCACGATGGCGCAGGCCGCAATTCACGGGCTGGGTATCGCGCTGCTGCCGACATTCATGGCCGAGCCATATTTGAAAGAAGGGCAGCTTATCCTCGCCTCCGACAAGACGACCGAGAGCATCGGCAGCTATTTTCTGGTCTGGCCCGATGACCGTCCCGCCCCGCCGCCACTGCTGGCGTTTTGCGCATGGCTCGAGACGCAGACACAGCCACGCTGACCGCGTGCCACGTGGTTAATCAATTCGCAATTTGTCAAACTTCGGCCACATTCACCGCCTATAGCATATCCAAGTGACGGTGGGGGCCGACACCAAGGAGCATCGCAATGCTTAGCAAATTCTTTCTGCGCGCCGCTGTGACAGCCGCTGCGCTGACCTGTTCAACCGGCTCTGCGTCTGCCGAAAACTATGACATTATGATTGCGGAATTCTCGTTCTTTCCCAGCGTCAGCTACGTGCAACCCGGTGATACGATCACATTCATCAATGATTCTGGTATTGACCGTGAACTTCGGTCAAAAAACGCCGATTGGTTCATCCCCGATCTTGCCGATGGCGCATCGGCCAGCATCGTTGTGGAAGAAGGTTGGAAGAATGACTTTTTCTCCCGCATCAAAGGCGCGGATAATGGCGGCCAAGATGAAACGGGTGAAACGGTCAACGTAGACGACGCCTCTATCGAGATGACGAACGAAGAGCTTGATGCAGAACCCGGTACAATTCGCGGTGCCCTGAGCTATGGCCAGCCTCCCAGTGAGGCCGTTGCACCCGACTCAGGGTCCTAAGAGATACGGGCTAGCCCTCCTGCGAAGGCTCCCAAGGCTCGATCAACTCTGGCCCCTCGGCGCGGTTTGAATTAACCGCACGGCCCACGCGGTGCCACTGCAACACATCATCGGCCGCCGCCCGCATCAGCGGTGCGGCGCCTTTGCCGTTCTCCCCCAACCACAACGCCCAATCGGTCGGCTCGACTACCACGGGCATGCGGTGGTGGATCGCCTGCATCGGCGCGTTCGCTGCAACAGTCAGGGCTGCAACAGTGCGCATCTCCTCACCGTTCGCAGGATTACGCCAGCTCTGCCAAAGTGCCGCAAACGCGAGCGGTGAGCCGTCGCATCGCGTAATGTACCACGGGTCGCGCCCGCCGTCGGCGTCTTTGGTCCATTCATAGAACCCATTGGCCACGACCAGCACACGCCGCCCATGAACCGCATCGCGAAAAGCAGGTTTCTCCAGCACCGTTTCGGCCCGCGCATTGATCAGCAGCGGGCCATCGTTAGGCTTTTTGTACCACGGCGGAATCAGCCCCCAGCGCATCGCCTCCATGCGGCGCGGCTGCTCAGGGCCGCCCGTGATAACGGCAACGTCATTGGTCGGGCAGACGTTGTAGTTCGGCCCCTCGGGCAACGTGTTTGCGGGGGCCGCCTCGAATATATGCGCCATCGCCGCAGGCGGCAGCGTCAGCGCCATTCGTCCACACATATCTGCCTCCTCTCGTTGCCCATCAGTCTACCGCGATCTGGCCAGAAGCAAAATACCGGCCACAAAAAAGGCGCGCCCCGCGGGGAGGCGCGCCTTTCTACAGCACTGCAAGAGCGCTTATTTAATCGTAATGCGGCCTTCCAGAACGGGCGTGTAGGGCGCATTTGCCGCCAGATATTCCGACGCGACATCCGCTACATCGGGCCCGAAGTCATAGGCATTGGCCGCGTCTTTGAACATCGCGTAGCCGTCACCACCCTTGCGGACGAAGTTGTTGGAAACAACGCCATAGACCTTTTCCATATCCACAGGTGCGCCACCGATCATCACATCGGAAACCCGCGCACCCGCCTCTGCGGCAGGATCAACGGTAAAGGTCATCCCCGCCACCTGCGGGAAACGGCCTGCGACCTCCTCGATCTCGCTCACTCCGTTTTCAAGCGCTTTGACCAGCACGGCACCCGTGACCTGGAAGGTCGAGAGCGTGTTCTGGAACGGCAGCACGGTCAGCACTTCGCCCTTGGTCACATCGCCCGCGTCAATAGAAGCGCGGATGCCACCGCTGTTTTGCAAGGCCACGTCGATGCCCTGATCCGCGACCCGCGCAAGCATCGCATCAGCGATCATGTTGCCCATCGTACATTCCTGCACGCGGCACACAGCGCGATCACCCTCAAGCGCATCCGCCGCCTCGGCCACAACAGTGTTGCGGATTTCCTCTAGCGGCTTGGCCAGCTCGGCCACACGCGCAACAGTCTCGGCATCCTCGGTCACAGCGGCGTCGATCAGGATCGGCTCGCCCTTGGCCTCGGTCACGTTGCCCGCGTCATCAAATGTCACGTTCAGCTCACCGAGATATTTGCCGTAGGCATACGCCTGCACAATCGCTGTCTCGCCCACCATTGTGGGGTATGCGCCTTCGGCCCGCTCGTTGGTGTTGCTGAGTAAGGTGTTGGAGTGCCCCCCCACGATCACATCCACACCCGTGGTGTTCGCCGCCACCATCTGGTCCACGGCATAGCTGGAGTGGCTCAAGACGATAATCTTATTCACGCCCTCGGCGGTCAGGCGGTCCACCTCACCCTGCACTGCTGCGACGGGTTCCGAGAAGGTGACATTATCGCCCGGGCTGGCAAGCTCGGGCGTGTCCTCGGGCGTCAGGCCGATAAGGCCGATCTTCTCGCCGCCCCGTTCGATCACCGTGGATTTGGCAAGCGTGCTGGACAGCAGTGGCTCCGCGCTCACATCCGCGTTGCTCATCAGCACGGGGAAATCAACGGCAGCCATGAACGCGGCCAGCACTTCGGGGCCATCGTCGAACTCGTGGTTGCCCACGGTCATGCCGTCATAGCCCAGCTTGTTCATCATCTCGGCGGCCATCTGGCCTTTGTATTGGGTATAGAACAGAGTGCCCTGAAACTGGTCGCCCCCGTCAACGAGGATGGAATTATTGGTTCGCCCGCGCGCCTCTGCAATGGCTGTGACCAGACGCGCTGTCCCGCCAAAGCATTTGCCCTCCGTGTTGTCCTCGGCCCCACATGGCCCGTCGTATTTGCTGATCGGCTCGAACCGCGCATGGAAATCATTGGTGTGCAAAATCGTCAGCGTGTAATCCGCGCTGGCCATGCCTGCCGTAAGGCTCAGGGCGGCGGCGCTCAAAAGGAATCGCTTCATGGTTGTGTCCCCCATTGGAATGAATGTCCGTATCGTGGCGTGCAGACGTACGCCTGTCAAAGATCATATGCGGGGTTGCGTAACGTCATCCTCTTGGGCGCTGCATCCTTGGGCGGTGCTTCGCCCTTGACCCCTGCCCCGCGCGGCGGCATCACAGAGCCCATGCTTATATTTAAAATTCTCCGTACCGACGAATGGCAAACCTTGCGTACAGCGGGTGAGACAACAGGCGCGCCCATCGACGTGGCCGACGGCTATATCCACCTCTCGACTGCAGGGCAGGTCGCCGAGACTGCGGCCAAACATTTTGCTGGCGTGGACGGGCTGTTCCTGCTCGCGCTCGAGACAGACAGTTTGGACGATACGCTCAAATGGGAAGTCTCGCGTGGCGGGGCGGAGTTTCCGCATCTCTACCGCAAGCTGACAATGAATGATGTCGTCTGGGCGCAGCCGCTGCCTTTGGTCGACGGCGCGCATGAATTTCCCGCAGGGCTGACGGAGGCCGCACAATGACGCAGTACCGCGATACCCAGCGCGCACAATTCGAGATTTTCAAATCCCTGCCCCGCGATACGCCGATCAACATGCTCAATCTGGTGCAGTTCTTTGACCGCGCCGAATACCCCGCAGATCACGCTTTGGCGGGCGAGAACCTGACGGGGGCGCAGGCCTATGCCAACTATGGCGCGGCAAGCGGCCCTGTGCTGCAACGCGTTGGCGGCACGATCATCTGGCGCGGCGGGTTCGAAGTGAGCCTGATCGGCGATGCGTCCGAGGCATGGGACACGATGTTCATCGCCCAATACCCCAACGCAGGCGCGTTCCTCGCCATGGTCACCGATCCCGAGTATCAAAAGGCAGTCGTGCACCGTCAGGCCGCCGTAATGAATTCCCGCCTTATTCGCAGCGCGCCCATGCCTGTGTCGGGCACGTTTCAATGAATGCTCTGATCGAAGGGCTGGGCCTGAGCGTCCTGCGCCGCTTTGATCCCGAAGCAGCACACGGTCTGGCCATTCGCGCCCTGCGTGCAGGGCTGACGCCGCGCCCCGGTCCCGTGAGCAGCGCGCGCCTCTCCGTTGATCTGGCGGGGATGCACCTGCCCAACCCCGTGGGCCTCGCCGCTGGGTTTGACAAAAACGCCGAAGCGGTTGAGGCACTGAGTGCGGCTGGTTTCGGTTTCATCGAAGTGGGCGCCGCCACGCCGCTGCCGCAGCCCGGCAATGACAAACCGCGCCTGTTTCGCCTGACCGAGGATGCCGCCGCCATCAACCGCTTCGGCTTTAACAATGAGGGGATGGACGCGATTATTCCGCGCATTGCCGCTGCCAAACGCACCATCCCCGTGGGTCTCAACCTTGGGGCAAACAAGACCAGCACCGACCGCGCGGCGGATTTTGCCCGTGTGATGGAGGCCGCACGAGATCACGTCGATTTCGCCACGGTCAATGTTTCCTCACCCAATACCGAAAAGCTGCGCGACCTTCAGGGCAAGGCAGCGCTTGCGGGTCTTCTCGAAGGCGTGATGGATGTGCGCGGCACCACGCCCGTCATGCTCAAGATCGCGCCCGACCTGACCGAGGCCGAGATTGCAGATGTGGCCGAAGTTGCAGAAAACGCGGGCGTCGCTGCCATCATTGCAACCAACACCACCCTGTCCCGCGAGGGGCTGAAATCAACGCACCGCGACCAGATGGGCGGCCTTTCGGGTGCGCCCTTGTTCGAGAAATCCACACGCGTTCTGGCGCGGCTGTCCAGCCTCACGACAACGCCGATCATCGGTGTGGGTGGCATCGGGAATGCCAACCAGGCCTATGCCAAGATTTGTGCAGGGGCCTGCGCGGTCCAGCTTTATACCGCGCTGGTCTTCGGTGGGCTCAGCATGGTCGCCGATATCGCTCGCGGTATCGATGCGCATCTTGAACGCGACGGCTTCGGCTCAGTTGCCGAGGCTGTCGGCAGCAAGCGCGGCGAATGGCTCTAGCGCGTTTCGGTGAAAATTGACTACCGCGACGCGGCGCGCTCCAACGCTGGATATCGCGCAGCCAGTGTCGCTGCGCGCACCACGAAAGAAACCAGCATCGAGATCCAGAGCCCGTGATTGCCGAAAGCGGGCTCCAGCGTCAGAACACACACCACATAGACGCAAAATGACACCGCCATCATGTTGCGCATATCGCGGCTGCGGGTCGCGCCCACAAAGATGCCGTCCAGAATGAAGGCCGAACACCCGATCAGCGGCAGAACCACCAGATAGGGCAGGTATAATCGCGCAATCTCACGCACCTCGGGCGCGGTGGTCATCGTCTCGACGATCAGCCCCCCAAAAAGCGCAAAGGTTACGGCCAGAATGCCAGCAGACGCCATGCCCCACCCCCAAACCAGCACAGCCGCACGCCGCAGTCGGACGATATTGCGCGCGCCTGCCGCTTTGCCCACCAGCGCCTCTGCTGAAAAGGCAAAACCGTCCAGCGCATAGCTCGCGATCATCAAGAACTGGATCAGCACCTGATTGGCGGCCAGCGTCACATCCCCCTGCCCCGCACCCAGAAACATGAAACTCACAAAGATCGCCTGAAGCAAAAGCGAGCGGATCAGGATATCGGTGTTGACCCCCATCATCCGCCGCCAGCGCGCACCGTCCAGCACATTGCGCCATGCACGCCACGCCGTTCCGGCAAATACAGCCCGACAGAACCACAAGCCCAGCGCGAGCCCGCTCCATTCGGCAATGGCAGAGGCCAAAGCCACGCCCTGCACGCCCCAGCCGAGCCCGATCACGAACCACACATCCAAGCCGATGTTCAGTCCGTTCATCCATAACTGAAGCACCAGCACCGCGCGCGTGCGCTCCTGCGCGATGAGCCAGCCTGTAATGCCATAAAGCGCAATCGCAGCAGGCGCGGACCAGATGCGCACCGCCATGTATTGCCGCGCCAGCCCCTCAACTTCCGCGCTGGCAGGGGACACCTGAAACGCGGCCCAGAACAGCGCGCTTTGAAGAACGATGATGACCACGCCAGCGCCCAGCCCGATCATCAGCGCACGGGTCAGCAGTGCGGCAACCTCGCCTGCATCGCCCTGCCCGTCTGCCTGCGCCGTGAGGCCCACGGTACCCATACGCAAGAAACCGAAGACCCAGTAGAACGCGGACAGGATCACCGCACCGATGCCTACAGCGCCGATCGGGGCGGCCAGCCCCATTTGACCGACAACGCCAGTGTCTACCGCACCAAGGATCGGCACGGTCGCATTGGACAGCACAACTGGTATGGCGATGTTCAGAACGCGGCGGTGGCTTAACCGCTCGGGCGCTGTCTCACTCACGCGCAGGCGCAGGCATCACGAAATGCCCCATCGCTTGGGCATAAAGGCGGTCACGGTTGTCCTGCCACGCTTCGACCTGCACAGAAGCATAGCGCCGCCCTGCCCGCGTGATCCTTGCGCGGGCATAGGCATCACGCGGCAGCCCCGTACGCAGATAATCTACCGTAAAATCAACCGTTTTGGGCAGCCGCGGCAGATCGGCTGGCGCGGCATTCTCCAGATCGAGTTTGCCCGCCTCCAGATCATCCCACAGATGCGCCCAGTTGAGCGTCATCACCGCGGTAATCTCGAGGAAAGCTGCTGTCGCCCCGCCATGCAGCGCAGGCAACAGAGGGTTCCCGATCAATTCGTGTTTGAACGGCATGATCCCCGTCAGCTCGTCGCCGCGGCGCTCGAACTCGATCCCCAGAAATCCGATATAGGGCACAGCCCCCGCCAGCGCTTTGAGCGCGGCATCACGGCGTTGCTTGACTACTTGTACAGGCTCGGGGCGTTTGCGGATGCTCATTTGCGCCCCTCCACGGTGAATGCACCCGTGGCGGTGGCCACAGGATTATCCGTATCTTCGTCAAGTGCCACGGCACGCACAAAGGCAACCGATCGAGTCATATGATAGCAGGTCGCACGCGCCACAATCGTCTGACCAGGCGTGGCCGTGCGCATGTAGTCGATGCGCAAATCAATCGTCGCTGTACCGCCGCCAATATCGGGATGACACATCACCGCTGCACCACAGCATGTATCCATCAAAGCCGAAACTGCGCCGCCGTGGATCACGCCGGTCACAGGATCACCCACCAGCTCTGCGCGGTAGGGCATACTAATGATCGCCTCACCGTCGGCCATTTGTTGCGGTTCCATCCCCAGCATCACGGAATGCGGCAGCGCCTCGATAAATTGGCGCGCAAGCCTTGTATGATCGGCCATCAGCCCTCCTGTAGGGGGCAACGGTGCCCCTCTCTTTTGCGGCCTTTACAGCAGCAGCCCACGTAAAGGGCAAGAGGGCGTTGCACATCGCGCGCTGTGCTTTTAGCCTAGACCTCCGGAGGAACAACCTGACATGAGCGATGAGACCCGCCTGAGCTTTAAGGAAATGTGCGCGAAGTTCGATGTAACGCCGCGTACCCTGCGGTATTACGAGTATATCGAGCTGCTTTCGCCCGATCGTGAAGGGCGCACACGCTTTTACGGCCCCCGCGAACGCGCACGGATGGAGCTCATCCTGAGGGGCCGCAGCTTTGAATTCGCTCTCGAAGAGATTCGCCAGTGGCTTCTGATCTATGAGCGTGAAGGCACCGAAGCCCAAATGCGCGCGTGGGTCGCCATGGCGGACAGGCAGATCACAGAACTGGCGGAAAAGCGCAAACAGCTAGATGAGGCTCTGTCCGAGCTCACCCGCCTGCGCGACGATACCCAGCAAGAGCTGGTCGAAAGAGCTGAAAGCTCCTGATCGACCACCACCAAATTGCCACCTGTCATAAGCCTGTAAAAGTTTACGTGAAGTAACCCAACGTAAAGCTGGAAACTGACGTGAGCATTCACTACGTAAGCTTCAGAAATAGATTTTGACGCTGTGCCGCCGATTTTTTTTCAGGCGCCTGAATGTTTAGCCAGATGGGTTTTTCATAATGAGTAATGATACCACTACCATTCGGGAGATGTGCGACATGTTCGATGTCACACCCCGAACACTGCGATTCTATGAGGCCAAGGAGCTTCTGTTTCCTCAGCGCATTGGCCAAAAGCGGTTGTTTACGAAACGCGACCGCGCACGGCTCAAGCTTATCCTGCGCGGCAAGCGGTTCGGCTTTTCCCTCGAGGACATTCGCCAACTGCTCGACCTTTACTACAAAGGTGACGGTCAGAAAATGCAGCTCACAGAATCATACAAGCTGGCCAGCAAGCGCCTAGAAGACCTCGAGGCCCAGCGCGCCGAACTCGATAGTGCCATTGCCGATTTGCGCGATCAGCTCAAGTGGGCGGAAAAAATGATGTCATCACTTAGCCAGCACCGCATCGCGGTCTAAACCAAATAATAATTCTTTAGGGAGAACCAAATGCCAACATACACAGCGCCGACCAAAGACATGCAATTCGTTTTGCATGATGTGTTGAAAATCACCCAAGCCTCTATTCCAGGCTATGCCGATCTGGAGCCTGACTTCACGAGTGCGATCTTGGAGGAAGCAGGCAAGCTGACGTCCGAAGTCCTCGCACCGCTGAACGCGACAGGCGACAAGGAAGGCTGCCGTCTGGAGAACGGTGTGGTTTACACGCCAAAAGGCTTCAAAGAGGCTTTCGAGAAGGTCAAAGAAGGCGGCTGGCCCGGTCTGGACATGCCCGAGCAGTATGGCGGCCAGAACATGCCTGCCGTTATCGGCTCCGCTGTGGGCGAGATGTTCAGCTCCGCCAACATGGCGTTCACGATGTATCAGGGCCTGACCCATGGCGCGGCTTCCGCGATCCTTGCGCACGGCACGGACGCACAAAAGGACAAATGGCTGCCCAAGATGGTCAGCTGTGACTGGACTGGTACCATGAACCTGACGGAGCCACATTGCGGCACCGATCTGGGCCTGATGCGCACCAAGGCTGTGCCACAGGAAGACGGCTCCTACAAAATCACAGGCCAGAAAATCTTCATCTCCTCGGGTGAACATGACATGGCCGAGAACATCATCCACCTCGTGCTCGCCAAGATCGAAGGCGGCCCCGAAGGCATCAAGGGCGTGTCCCTTTTCATCGTGCCCAAAGTCAACGTGAACGACGATGGCAGCCTTGGCGCGCGCAACGGTGCCACCGTAGGTTCCATCGAGGAAAAGATGGGCATCCACGGCAACTCCACCTGCGTGATGAACTATGACGATGCCACAGGCTATCTGCTGGGCGAAGAGCATAAGGGCATGCGCGCCATGTTCACCATGATGAACGAGGCCCGTTTGGGCGTGGGCATGCAGGGTCTGGCACAAACCCAGGTCGCCTATGAAAACGCGCTGGCCTATGCCCACGACCGTCTTCAGGGCCGTGCCGTCACAGGGGCCGAGGCACCGGACAAGCCTGCCGATCCGCTGATCGTGCACCCTGACATCCGCCGCTCGCTGATGGATCAGAAGAGCTTCGCCGAAGGTGCGCGTGCCTTTATCCTCTGGGGTGCGACGATGATCGACGCCGCCCACCGTTCCGAGGATAAGGACGCGGACGGTCTCGTCTCGCTGCTAACGCCTGTAATCAAAGGGTTCCTGACGGATGTAGGATACGACATGACCGTGAAGGCCCAGCAGGTATATGGCGGCCACGGCTATATCGAAGAATGGGGCATGTCCCAGTTCACCCGCGATGCACGGATTGCGATGATCTATGAAGGCGCCAACGGCGTGCAAGCGCTTGATCTGGTGGGCCGCAAGCTGGCGCAAGACGGCGGCAAACATGTGATGGCCTTCTTCGAATTGGTTAAAGGCTTCTGCAAGGACAACGCAGGTCAGGACGAGGCGTTCGATAAGGACTTCATCGAGCCGCTCAAAGCCGCGTCGAAGGATCTTCAAGCTGCGGGCATGTACTTCATGCAGAACGGCATGAAGAACCCCAACCATGCGCTGGCAGGCTCCAACGACTTCATGCACATGTTTGGCCATGTCTGCCTTGGCCTGATGTGGGGCATGATGGGCAAAGCGGCGCGTGACGCGCTGGCCGCAGGTACCGACGACGCCACGTTCTATGAGACAAAGCTGGCGACAGGGCGCTACTATATGGCACGCCAACTGCCCGCCACGGCGCTACACCTGACGCGCATCCAATCGGGTGCCGACACGGTCATGGCACTGGACGCGGCGAACTTCTAAGCTGGTGATGGCGGGGGGAATGACCTCCCGCCCCACTATTCGGAGAGACAATGCCAAAACGCTTTCGCCTGACCCGCCGCTTTCCCGTCGCCATGACGGAAGACGGCTACCGCCGCCTCAAATCCTTTAGCGCCGAGGCGGGGCTGGATGAGGGCGAAGCGCTTTCTTTTATTTTCGAAAACTTCTCATCGGTGATGAACGAGGAAAACCTGACAGCGCGCTTGCGCCTGTTCAACTCGGACCTCGACAGCCGCAAAAGATAGAGCCGCAAAGGCCGTCATAATACACCACGGGAGACCAGATATGATACGCACCTTGCTTGTCGCCGCAGCGCTTTTTGTCGCCGCCTGTGCCGCATCAACCTATACCCTGCCCGCGGAAGACCGCGCCGCGATCACCGCACGCATCGCCAGCTTCGAGCGTGCCTTTGTGAACAACGATACCACCGAGATCATCAATGTGATCCCGCCCCGCATGATTACCGCCATTGCAGCAAAAGGTGGCGTACCCGAGGCTGACCTGCGCCGCGAAATGGCTAAAGCCACCCAGCGGGTCACCCAGAATGTCGAGGTCGTCTCCTTCGGGATGGCGCTTGATCAGGCACGTTTCATGACCACTTCGACTGGCCGCCCATATGGCCTGATCCCGACCCAGACTGTTATCAAATCGCCAACAGGTCAGACCCTGCAATCCAACAACAACACCCTCGCGCTCGAAGACGGCGGCAAGTGGCATCTCATCCGCATCGACGAGGAGCGTCAGATCAATCTGCTGCGCGAAGTGTACCCCGAATTTGACGGCGTGACCTTCCCCGAAGGCACAACAAAGGTGATCGGATAACCTCATGAAAGATTTCGCCCCCGCCACCTCCAGCTGGATGACCGACGAGCACAAGATGCTCGCCGATATGACCGCCAGCTTTATCAACACCGAATGGGCACCCCGTTTCGAGAAATGGCGCAAGCAGTCCGAGATGGACCGCGACGCGTGGTATGAAGCAGGTGAATTGGGGCTGCTCTGCCCCTCCGTCCCCGAAGAATACGGCGGCGCAGGTGGTGATTTTGGCCATGAGGCGGCGATCCTCATTGAGGCCGCGCGCGCCAATCTGGCCAGCTGGGGCCACTCGATCCATTCGGGCATCGTGGCACATTATGTCCTGAACTACGGCTCGGAAGAGCAGAAAAAACGTTGGCTCCCCAAGATGATGACGGGCGAGTTGGTGGGTGCGCTCGCCATGACCGAACCTTCCACAGGGTCCGATTTGCAGCAGATCAAGACCAAAGCCATCAAGGACGGCAACGCCTACCGCCTGTCGGGACAAAAGACCTTTATCACCAATGGCCAGCACGCCAATCTGATCATCGTGGCCGCCAAAACCGACCCCGCCCAAGGCTCTAAGGGAATGAGCCTTGTGGTGGTCGAGACGGACGGCGCCACAGGGTTCCAGCGGGGCCGCAACCTCGAGAAGATCGGCAAACACGCCTCTGACACGTCCGAGCTTTTCTTTGACAACGTCGAAATCCCACCAGAGAACATATTGGGCGGTGAAGAGGGCAAGGGCTTTTACCAAATGATGCAGCAACTGCCGCAAGAGCGCCTGATCATTGGCTGCGAAGCGGTGGGTGCTATGGAAGGGGGCCTCGCCCGCACAATCCAGTATTGCCAAGAGCGCGAAGCCTTCGGCGGCCCGCTGACCCAATTCCAGAACACCCGCTTCAAACTGGCTGAATGCAAAACCAAAGTAACCGTGGCACGCGCTTTCCTCGATCAATGCATCGCGGAGCATTTGCGCGGTGAGCTCACCGTCGATCGCGCCGCTATGGCCAAATACTGGCTCACGGACACGCAAGGCGAGGTGCTCGACGAGTGCCTGCAACTGCACGGCGGCTATGGCTTTATGCAGGAATACGCCATCGGCGAGATGTGGGCCGACGCCCGTGTGCAGCGCATTTACGGCGGCACCAACGAGATTATGAAGGAGTTGATTGCGCGCAATTTGTAGTGGTGCGCTGACCCCGAATGCAGAATTGAGTTTAAAGGGAAAAATGAAGAAGCCCCCTGATCAGTGCCTGCGCGTGCCACTCCTTTTCATTTCGCCAATAAAACTGGTGCGGGCTCGCCCGCGCACGACACAACAACAGGAACCAAGTCTATGACGATAAAGCTCTACTGTTTCGGCGAAAGCGGGAATGCCTATAAGGCGGCCCTCGCTCTTGAACTTTCGGGACTGGCTTGGGAGCCCGTTAAGGTCGATTTCTTCGGTGGCGAAACACGCAGCCCCGAGTACCGAAGCGACTTCAACAACCTTGGCGAAGCGCCCGTGATGGTTGACGGTGATATCAAGCTGACCCAGTCAGGCGTCATTCAGGACTACATCTCGGAGAAATCTGGCAAATTCGGCGGCAAGGATGCCGCCGAGCGGCGCGAGATCTTGCGCTGGGTGTTCTGGGACAATCACAAGCTCAGCTCGATGGCAGGCATGACGCGCTTCTTGATGAACTTTTTGCCCGCCGACAAGCAGCCCAAAGAGGTTATCGCGTTTAATCAAGGCCGTTTGACGGCTGCCTATGATGTGCTCAACAGCCACCTTGAGGGCCGCGACTGGATCGTGGGCGATGGCATCACCAACGCCGATCTAAGCTGTTGTGGCTATCTCTATTACCCCGAACCGTTCGGCTTTGACCGCAGCGCCTATCCCAACATCGACGCTTGGCTGACCCGCCTGTCCCAGACCGACGGATGGAAAGCCCCCTATGACCTCATGCCCGGCTCCCCTGCGGACCGCGCCTGAATTTAAATATCCGGCCTCATTGGCCAAAAAAGGAGAACACTATGTCCGAAGCTTATATTTATGACGCTCTACGCACCCCGCGTGGCAAGGGCCGCCCAGACGGATCCCTGCACGAGCTGACGTCCCTGCGCCTGTCCGCGCTTACGCTCAACGCCATTAAAGAGCGCAACAACCTTGAAGGCCACGCCGTCGAGGATGTGATCTGGGGCAACGTGACCCAAGTGATGGAACAGGGCGGCTGTCTGGCGCGCTCTGCCGTGCTGGCCTCCGATCTGGACGAGTGTATTCCCGGCCTTGCAATTAATCGTTTCTGCGCAAGCGGCATGGAGGCGGTCAACCTTGCCGCCAACCAAGTGCGCGGCGGCGCGGGCATGGCCTATATCGCAGGCGGCGTCGAGATGATGGGCCGTGTGCCAATGGGCAGTGACGGGGCAGCGATTGCCGCCGACCCCAGCATTGCGATGGACCAGTACTTTGTTCCACAGGGCATTTCGGCTGATATCATCGCGACAGAGTACGGGTTTACCCGTGACGAGGCCGACCAGCTTGCCATCGCCTCCCAACAGCGCGCCAAAAAGGCGTGGGACGAAGGCCGTTTCGACAAATCTGTCATCACCATTCGCGACCAGAATGGCCTCGAGATCTTGAGCCATGACGAATACATGCGCCCCCAGACCGATATGCAGTCACTGGGAAGCCTGAACCCTGCATTCCAGCAGATGGGTGAGGTCATGCCCGGCTTCGACAAGATCGCGCTGCTCAAGTATCCGCATCTGGAGAAGATCAACCACATTCACCATGCTGGTAACTCTTCGGGGATCGTTGACGGCTCTGCCGCCGTGCTGATCGGGAACAAGGAATTCGGTGAGAAATACGGCCTCAAGCCCCGCGCGCGTATTCGTGCGACAGCTAAGATCGGCACCGATCCTACGATCATGCTCACAGGTCCCGTGCCCGTGACCGAAAAAATCCTTGCTGACAATGGTATGGACATCAAGGATATCGACCTCTTCGAGGTGAACGAGGCGTTCGCCTCTGTCGTCATGCGCTTTATGCAGGCGTTCGACGTGGACCACGACAAGGTCAACGTGAACGGCGGCTCCATCGCAATGGGTCATCCGCTGGGTGCCACAGGTGCCATGATCATCGGCACGCTTCTGGACGAGCTTGAGCGCGCGGATAAAGAGGTGGGCCTTGCAACGCTTTGCATCGCTTCCGGTATGGGTGCGGCTACGATCATCGAGCGGGTGTAACCTGTGAGCTCGGCAGAGACACTACAGGCGAAAGACGTCTCCCAGATGCTACTGGATAAGACGGGGAAGGCCCTGCTGAGCGGGGACTTCGAGACTTTCGAACAGTGCTTTGCCCTGCCCCACACAATCGACACACCTGATCGCAAAACCATCTTGAAAACACAAAGCGCCCTGCGCCTGATGTTCTTCAAGGTGGTGGCGGACTACCGTGACCGAAACGTCACCGACATCATCCGCTTTTGCGAAGTGGCCGAATACAAGGACCTCACCACGATCGAGGCAACCCATATCAGCCATATGATGGCAGGAAGTCAGCGCGTGATCGAACCCTATCCCGGCTTTTCGGTGATCAAGTACATCGATGACCGCTGGCAGCTCACCGCGACCCAATATGCCGTGGACAATGAAACAAATGTAGGACGTGCACTCAAAAACTGGGACCAAGACGCTGACAACGCAGCGGCCCCAATAGGCACCGCCGAATAAAAGAAAGAGACAGACCAATGACCGATTTCACTATGAACATTGATGCAGAGGGCATCGCCACAATCACTTGGGATTGCGAAGACAAATCCATGAACGTGATGAGCGTTGAGGGGCTCGAAGAGCTTGATGCCCTGACCGACGCCGCGCTTGCCGACGAGGCCGTGAAAGGCATTATCATCACCTCTGGCAAGGCGGGCAGCTTTGCGGGCGGGATGGACCTGAACCTGCTGGCCAAGATGAAGCAGGACGCAGGCGATGACCCTGCCAAAGGCCTCTTCGAGGGCACGATGCGGATGCACCACCTCCTGCGCAAGATCGAGCGTGCAGGCATGGCCCCGAAGACCAACAAGGGCGGCAAGCCCATCGCGTCTGTCTTGCCCGGCACGGCGGCTGGCATCGGGCTCGAGCTTCCCCTCGCCACGCACCGCATCTTTGTCGCCAACAACCCGAAGGCACGCATCGGCCTGCCCGAAATTCAGGTTGGCATCTTCCCCGGTGCGGGCGGCACAACGCGTCTTGTCCGTATGCTGGGCGCGATGGCTGCTTCTCCGCTGCTGCTGGAAGGTAAAATGCTAGCCCCCGATGCGGCCAAGAAGGCAGGCATCATCCATGAGGTCAGCGATGATCCGATGGCAGACGCACGTGCTTGGGTTCTGTCGGCCACAGACGCGGATATTCTCAAACCATGGGACGCCAAGGGCTACAAAATGCCTGGTGGTGCGCCTTACCACCCCGCGGGTTTCATGACCTTCGTTGGTGCCTCCGCTATGGTCAACGGCAAGACAAAGGGCGTGTTCCCTGCGGCCAAGGCGCTGCTGTCCGCCGTTTATGAGGGCGCGCTGGTGCCCTTCGACACGGCGCTCAAGATCGAGGCACGCTGGTTCACCTCGGTCCTGATGAACCCCACAAGCTCCGCCATGATCCGCTCGCTCTTCCTCAATAAGGAAGCGCTGGAAAAAGGCGCGGTGCGCCCCGAAGGCATCCCTGACCAGCGTGTCAAAAAGCTGGGCGTATTGGGCGCTGGCATGATGGGCGCGGGCATCGCACTCGTCTCCGCGCAGGCGGGTATCGAAGTCGTGCTGATCGACCGCGATCAAGAAGCCGCTGACAAGGGCAAGGCATACTCCGAGGCCTATATGGACAAGGGCATTGCGCGCAAGAAAGCCACCGTAGAGAAGAAAGAGGCACTGCTGTCAAAAATCACTGCGACGCCCGATCTCGACGCGCTCAAGGGCTGCGATCTGATCATCGAAGCGGTGTTCGAGGATCCGAAGGTGAAGGCCGAGATGACCAAAAAGGTCGAGGCAGTGATCCCCGAGGATTGCATCTACGCCTCCAACACCTCCACCCTGCCGATCACCGATCTGGCCAAAGCGTCCAGCCGTCAGGACCAGTTCATCGGCATCCACTTCTTCTCTCCCGTTGAGCGGATGCTTTTGGTCGAGATCATCAAAGGCGCCGAGACAGGCGACCGTGCAGTGGCGAAAGCGCTCGATTATGTGCGCCAGATCCGCAAGACGCCAATCGTGGTGAACGATGCGCGCTTCTTCTACGCCAACCGCTGCATCATCCCCTACGGCGGGGAGGCAAACCGCATGATCACCGAAGGCATCGCCCCTTGGTACATCGACCAAGCGGCACAAATGCTTGGCTTCCCCGTAGGTCCTGTGCAGCTGGGCGACGAGACCTCCGTGGATCTGGCCACAAAGATCATGCGCGCCACTAAGGCCGCAATGGGCAACGCCTATCCTGCCTCCGAGGCAGACGAGCTGATCGTCTGGCTGGAAGAGAAAGGCCGCTTGGGCCGCAAAACCAAGGCGGGCTACTTCGACTATGACGAGAAGGGCAAGCGCCTTGGCTACTGGAAGGGCATGCAGGACAAATACCCCCTGGCCGAAGAGCAGCCACCACTGCAAGACGTGCAGGACCGTTTGATGTTTGTGCAGGTTCTCGAAGCCGTGCGCGCACTGGAAGAAGGTGTGCTCATGGACATCCGCGAAGGCGATGTCGGCGCGATCCTCGGCTGGGGCTTTGCGCCGTGGTCCGGTGGCCCGCTGTCATGGCTCGACATGATCGGCACCCCCTACGCGGCCGAGCGCTGCGACCAGCTTGAGGCGCAATTCGGCGAGCGTTTTAAATGCCCCGACCTGCTGCGCGAGATGGCCGAGAAGAACCAGACCTTCTATGGCCGCTTTGGCCCCAAGGCTGAAAAAGCGGCGTAACATCCGCTACATTAATAACGATCAAGGGCGCTCAGGCGCCCTTTTTCATGCCTAGCTCCTGAAATGTGGTATCGTAAAACTCCGCGGGAGGTGTCGGCTGAGGGGCGCTTGCCCTTTACGCAGGTCACAATGGGAGGCAAAGACATGACCAACAAAACCCAAAGCGACAGCGCTGCCGTGCCCAAAATGCCCGCCGCAGTCGCCCAGTGTTTTGACCAGATCAGCCCGCAACACCGTGCGCGGTTTTTCTCCCTGCGCGATCAGATATTCGGAGTCGCCGCCGCAGACAGCCGCATTGGCGATATCGAAGAAGCGCTGCGTTGGAATGAGCCTGCTTATCTAACCAGCGCCAGTAAGTCAGGCAGCACCATACGCCTTGGTATGGAAAAGACATCCAACCAACCCGCGCTTTTCTTCAACTGCCAAACCAGCCTTGTCGAAACATTTCGTCAGCAGTTCGGCAAAACGTTGCGCTATGTCAAAAACCGCGCCGTCCTTCTGGACGCGGACACAAGTGAAACCGAGACGGCCCTGAGGCACTGCATCCATGCCGCCCTGACCTATCACCTGCGCGACTAATTCCCCGTAGTCTGAACCGCCGTGGCGCAGTATACCGCACCCCACTCGCAGGCCCCTGCCCACAAAAAAAGGGCCGCAAAAGCGACCCTCTTCTCAACCACGGGGGAATTGTCAATTATCGTGTAGGATCTGCCACATCAGACTGCGGCGTAAGAGGCCTTGCTGTGAGGCAGGTCCATCATGTGATCCTCAAGATACATCGCATCGGCCAATTCTTCCGCTGCAGCACCGCTGAGAACGGCGTAGGTCTGCGGACCCGCTTCAAGGAACTTGTCCAGCGTGGACGTATCGCTTGGGCAGTGGATCAATGCGCCACCCTCGGCATAGATAACCTCATCACCAGCGAAATAAACTGCGATCAACTCGATGCGCTGCATTGGCTGGCGCTGGCGAATACCGCGCAGACCAACAAGGCTTTGTGCGGTTATTACGGCAAACGGATCACCATGCATGTCTTGTGCGGCGTCGCTCTCGACCATGACACCCTGATCGGGGAGCAATGTCAGCTCCTCACGGTTGCCCAGCGCGTCCACAGGGATCACAACAGGCCAAAGCATCTCGACTGTCTCGGGCGCATCGAGCCACATGTGGGCGCGGCGGATCTCTGTGATCACCTGCATGCCGTGATCGAATGTCAGCACTTTGTCACCGACGGCCAAGGCATCAATCGCGCGCCAGCCCAGATTGCTAGCAACCCGTGTGCCAGCCATCAGGCCATGGCTCAGCGTGGCAAGGCCACCGTCATAAGCGCCTGTCATCTCTACAGCGCGGCGTGCAGGCAACTTTGTCTTGTATCCCATTCCAAACATTTCATCTTCCCCTCGGTCTGCACCCTCGTTGGAGCGCGCTTGTTTTCCTTGAGACCAGTTGCTACGATTCGTGAGGCGAACAAGGGCCATGAATTGGGCAGACTCGGGGCATAGTTAACAACTTGCGGTATAATTCCGGCCAAACCCTGAAGATTTAGTTTAAATCATGCACAATGAGACACGCTTAAATTACGTTCTCGGCAAAATTCGAGCTAAAGCTCCCTTATACACACGCCAGACGAGAATCAGTCTAGGCGCCGAACCGGTAGCCGAACTTTTCAATATCCGCCGCGCACATCTCTTTAACCAATGAGATGCTGTCGGGAGAATAGGCTTCGCGGTAATCCGCCCGCCGTGCGCTTTGGTTCACATGCGGGAGGTCCAGTGCGAACCCCAGATGCGCTGCAAGTGGCACAATATCCTGCGCGAGATGCTCGAGCCTGATATACAGATTTGCACGCTCCACCCCTTCGGCATCCGTCAGGTAGGACACCGCAGGCGCGGATCTAAAGCTTTGCGCAATGGCTGGCTCCGCCAGAAACGCATCGAATGCCAATGCTTTGGCCAAGCCAACCGACGGGTGATCAAAGCTCTGCGCGCGCAACCAGTGATAATAGCTGACCAAGCGGTCCCACGGATTGCGCACCATAGTAAAGATGAACAGCTCCTCCAGCTCATCCGTTTCTATGAGCCCGTCCAGATCGGCCAAGGTGCTATGCTTCCACAGCCGTCCCGCCGCCTTCGCGCCTTTTAGCTTGCCACGCCGTCGCAGCGCTTTGGGCGTGTCGCCCAGCATAATGTCATCCTTCATCGCCCGCGCTTCCAGCGCCAGCGCCATAGAAGTGCCGCCAGTCTTGGGCACGTGTATGAACAGATATTTGCGCCCCCGCGATAGGATCATGCGTCTTCGTCCTCGGGCACTTTGACGGCGCGCACGGGCATCGCATCATCCGTGCGCAGTGTGATCACGACACCTGCGACAGCGATCATCGCCATGCCGAACAAGGCCAGCGGCCCAACTGTCTGGTCCCACAGCACCCATGCCCAGAAGCTCGCGAAAACGAGAAGAGAGTATTCAAACACCGCCACGTGCCCTGCCTCCCCGAGCAGATAGCCGCGAAAGATCAACCCGATCCCGAGGATCGACCCCACGGCCTGCACCGCGATCCAGAACCACATATCACCCGTGAGCGGCACCCAACCGCGCAGGACAAAGCCTTCAAACCCCGCAGGCCCGCCCGCAGGCAGGATGAGCAGACCGATCAGTCCGAAGACGGACAGCATCCCGAAAAACCCTGCCGACAGGGCGATGGTACTCTCCTGCGCACACCACAGCCGCGTGACCACAGCCCCCACGGCATAGAGCATCCCCGCCACAATCGGCGCGAATGCAACGGGGTCCAGCGCGCTCGGATCGGGCTGGATCACCAACAGCGCGCCGATAAACCCCGACAGCACAGCACCGATGCGCACCAGCCCTACGCGCTCGCCCTGAAACACGACATTGATCAACAGCACAAACAACGGCGCGGTAAACAGCCCCGCCACAACGACGCCAATGGGCAGCACCGACAGGCAGCCGAAGTAAATAAGCATCGCACTTGCAGGAAACAGCGAACGCGCCAGCACAGCGCGCCAGCTGACAGGACGGATCACACCAACGCCCACTGCCGCTACCAGCGCCAGCAGAGCAACCGCCAGCGCACCGCGCACCATGTGAAACTGCCACAGCGATCCTGTCTCGGAAATATAGGGCACGAAGTTATCCGTGATCCCCAGCGCAAACATCCCTCCCAGAACGGAGGCCGCGGCCAAGCCCGGGCGCAATGCCGTATCAGACATGTGTAACTCTCCTCGCAATGCTGGTGTTTGGGCATTGCATCTTTGCCCGTCCTGCATATCGTGTTTGGACGCGTCCTGCATATCTTGTTGGGGCGCTTTGGCAATAATCTTATCACAGGCGGGAGCATGACATGGGCTGGATGAAGGATGAGCGCGGACTTGAGAAATGTGATGCCAACTATGTGGCGCTGACGCCGCTGTCCCATCTCAAACGCGCGTCAGATGTTTTCGCCCAGCGCACAGCCGTGGTCTATGGCGATCACCGCGTTACCTATGCACAGTATTATGACCGCTGTAGCCGCCTTGCTTCGGCCCTTGCTGCGATAGGCGTGGCGGCGGGCGATGTTGTCGCCACCCTGCTGCCCAACACCCCCGCTCAGGCCGAAGCGCATTTCGGCGTGCCCGCCTGCGGAGCGGTCCTCAATACCATCAACACCCGCCTCGATCTGGATACCGTAAGCTATATCTTCGAACACGGCGGCGCGTCTGTCGTGCTGGCCGACACACAATTCATCGAGCTGGCCGAGGCCGCAGCCGCCCGTCTCGACACCCCGCCACAGATCATCGAAGTCCCTGACGCCCCTGCAGGCTTCCCAGCCACAGGGCGGCATCCAGTCTATGAAGATGTTCTTGCCAGCGGTAATGCGGCATTTGCATGGCACATGCCACAGGATGAATGGGAAAGCCTCGCGCTCAACTATACCTCTGGCACCACAGGGCGGCCCAAGGGCGTCGTTTATCACCACCGTGGCGCGTATCTGATGACGATGGGCACGGTCGTGTCTTGGCGCATGGTGCTGCATCCGGTGTTCATGCAGATCGTGCCGCTGTTCCACTGCAACGGCTGGAACCACACGTGGATGATGCCCTTGATCGGCGGCACGCTGGTCTGCGCGCGCGACATCACGGCACAGGCGATCTTTGACGCCATCGCGGATGAGAAGGTCACGCACTTTGGCGGCGCGCCCATCGTGCTCAACATGCTGGTGAACGCAGGAGAGGACGAGCGGCGTGAATTCGATCACGCGGTCGAGGTCTTCACCGCAGGCGCGCCTCCCGCCCCTGCAACGCTGGGCAAGTTCGAGGCCATGGGCTTTAACGTCACCCACGTCTACGGCCTGACTGAGACCTACGGCCACGTCACCGAATGCATCTGGCGTGAGGAAGACTGGGCCGCACTCGACAAACCCGAGCTGGCCGCAGTCAAAGCGCGCCAAGGTGTGGCCTTCCCGATGATGGAACATATCACGGTGATGAAG
Organism: uncultured Sulfitobacter sp.; assembly: GCA_913060815.1. GTDB lineage: Bacteria > Pseudomonadota > Alphaproteobacteria > Rhodobacterales > Rhodobacteraceae > Sulfitobacter. The sequence continues at coordinate 54,682 of CAJXSZ010000011.1, forward strand.
GACGACATGAGCCAAGTGCCGCGTGATGCCACCACGCAGGGCGAGATTATGATCCGCGGCAACTCGGTGATGAAAGGCTATCTCAAAAACCCGCAAGCAACACAAGAAGCCTTTGCTGGCGGTTATTTCCACTCGGGCGATCTGGCCGTGCAACACAGTGACGGCTACATCCAGATCGCTGACCGCGCCAAGGACATCATCATTTCGGGCGGGGAGAATATCTCCTCGGTGGAGGTGGAAAGCACGCTGATGGGCCATGATGCGGTGATGCTCGCCGCTGTGGTGGCCAAGCCGGACGAGAAATGGGGCGAAGTGCCCTGCGCCTTTATCGAGCTCAAGCCCGGTGCACAGGTGGATGAAGCCACACTGATCGCTTTCACGCGTGAGACGCTGGCAGGGTTCAAAACACCCAAGAAGGTGGTGTTCCAAGAGCTGCCCAAAACATCCACGGGTAAAATCCAGAAGTTCGAGCTGCGCAAACTGGCCGCGACGCTCTGATCAAAGCGATTTCTCGAACCGCCATTCCTGCACAGTGAACGGCCCTTCCGAGGTTTCGACCACATAGGGCCCTGTGCGCACCATTTCCCACCCGCACTTGCGGTAAAATGCGGCTGCGCGTGCGTTCCCAACGGCGCAGGCCAGATTGGCGCGCTGCCCTGCCAGTGCCGCCTCCGCATGGCCCATCAATTCAGCCGCCACGCCACTGCCCTTCAATTCGGGATCGACATAAAACTGATAGAGCTCACTCCCCTTCACCATGAAGAAACCGACCATCCGCTCCTCGCGCATCGCCACTGATGTAGCGGCGAGATGCCCGCGCGTGCGGTCTACAAACTCCGCTGGCGTGCGCAGCGCGACCAGTTCCGCAGGAACCGCCGCCGCATGCCCCTGATGCCAGCCCAAATGCCACATCTGGGCGATCTCCTGCACATCCGCCTCAACCGCATTTCTGATCTGCAATCTGGTCACCTCCCATTGCTCTGACCTACCCAACTGATACTGTAGGGTAATAACAAGCCCGAGCAGCACCATAGCCATGACCGCCCTGACCAAATATGACCGCCTTGAGGCCACAGGCCTGTGGCGCCCTGACCCTGAAGGGCAGCGGCGCGAGGTTATCGTGTCTATTGGCAATGCAACGCTGGTAGTCTCGGACATGAACGATACCGCGATCACCCATTGGTCCCTCGCCGCGATCGAGCGCGCAAACCCCGATGCCCTACCCGCCGTCTTCCACCCTGATGGCGATGCGGGCGAAACCCTCGAGCTGCCCGAGAACGAGCATGAAATGGTCGAGGCCATCGAGAGCCTGCGCAAAGTCATCGCAAAAGCACGCCCACGCCCTGGTCGCTTGCGCGGCTTGGGCGTCATCGCTTCCATTACGGCTGTGGTGGCCCTTGCTGTATTCTGGCTGCCGGGTGCGATGCGCGACAACACCCTGCGCGTGATCCCCCAGATCAAACGTGAGGCTTTGGGTGTCACGCTCATTGAACAAATGCAGCGGGTCACAGGACCGATGTGCAACGATCCCGCAGGACTGCGCGCCCTGCAAAGCCTCGGCAAGCGGCTCGGCACGCCAAAGCTTGCGGTGGTGCCTGCGTTGGGCCGTCCTGCCCTGCACCTGCCGGGCGGCGTGATTGTCCTTGACCGCTCCGTGTTTGAGGACTGGGAACAGCCCGATGTGGCCGCTGGCTATATTTTGGCTGAACTTGCCCTCCAGATCGAGCGGGACGCGCTGGCCGATCTGCTTGATGTGGTGGGTCCACGTGAGAACTTCCGCCTGCTCACCACGGGCAACATCGACGCGGGCGCGCTCGACGCCTATGCCGAGCATTTGATGACCGTTCCCGCGGGGACACCTGACATTGACAATCTGCTGGCCCTCTTCGAAGGGTCGGGCGTGCCTGCCACCCCCTATGCCCGCGCGCGCGACATCACTGGCGAAAGCGTGCTGGCCCTGATCGAGGCTGATCCCCTGCTTGGCGTGGCGACCGACCCGCTGATCCCCGACAGCACATGGTTGCGCCTGCAAGGTATTTGCGGCGGATGATCGTGGCTGATGCAGTGGTCACATTGGCCCTGTCGCCGATCCTGCTGGTCCAAGCGATGCGCCTGCGCAAACGTGCCCTGCGCCTGCCAGAAGCCGCAGGACCCCTAACTGCCACCCAAGGAGACGGCCCCCCTCTCAGCCTGTTGATAGTCGGGGACAGCTCGGCGGCAGGCGTGGGGGCCGCTACCCAGACGCAGGCTCTGGCAGGTCAACTCGGTGCGGCACTGGCCACGCAGCATACCGTCCACTGGCACCTCATCGCCAGCACGGGCGCGACCACGCCCACAACACTTGCCCGTCTCCAGTCCGAGGCGCTGCCCCGAGCCGATATCGTGCTGATTATCCTTGGCGTGAACGATGTGACCCGTGGCGGGCCACAGTCCGCTTGGCTGCGCACCCACGCCACCCTGCGCACCACATTGCGCGACCGCACGGGTGCGCGCCACCTCTATATCAGTGAGGTTCCACCACTTGGCGCATTTCCCTTGCTGCCCAACCCGCTGCGCTGGCTTCTTGGGCGCCGCGCACTGCGATTTGACGCGGGGCTCCGTGCAGCCTTGGCGATAGAGCAGGATACCACATATGTCACGCTGCCCGATGATCTGGATGCTTCCCATATGGCCGAAGACGGCTTTCATCCCGGGCCCGTGATCTATGCCGCATGGGCAAAAAAATTGGCCCGCCAGATGCTCTCTGACGGGCCAATCTGAAAAATCAGTAACTAGCAGTTATCGGGCGAAAGCGTTGTACCCTGCGCCCCGTAGACGGGTCACGGCGCTGGTAACACCGTTGCTGCCACCAAACGGTCCTGCAATGACCAGACGTGTGGTCTGGCCGTTACGCGTATAGCGGCCTACCCGCACAGGCATGCCCATGCGCTGCACTTTCTTGGCCAAACGGTGCGCAGCGGCGGTATCCGTGAAGGACGCGCCCACTTGAACAAATCCGCGCCCTGCAACTTCTGCCTTGGGCTGTGCGCGCTGGGCGGCCGCTTTGGGCGCAGCGCGCTGCGGTGCAGAGCGGCTGGAGTAGACCGGCTGGCGCCCAACTGTGGCGACACTTGCCTGACGCTGGCGCGGCGTAAAGATGCCTTGCACATTGCGCACCAGACGCTTGAGGATCTGGCCGTCACGCCTGACGATCGTGACCTGACCCAACTCACGCTGCTGGGTTGCGTAATCGACATAGGGGTAGATCAACGGCTCGCTGGCCGTCACGTCCTTGCCACTGGCCTGATTGATCAAACGGCGAGGCACTGTCGACGTCCAGATCAGACCCATGGCCTTGTGACCCGCCACTGACTGCTCAGCGCGTTTGGGGTTCAAACGCCCATCGGTCCAGACTTTCTTGTACCCGTGTGGCACCTGAACGTTTGTCGTGTTGACACGGTTCACCGCCACATGGCGCGGAACGATGCGGCGGTTGGGTGAAACCTGAATGGTCTGCTCTTGCGGCTTGCGCAATGATGCGAAGAGACCGCGCGGCGCTGGCGCGGCTGCGGCCCCCTCAATCACAGAGCCTTGCGGCCCGCAGCGCACAGGCAAGTTGCCACTGCGCACATATTGGCTGCTTACTGCCGACAAACCTGCACAGGCCGCCGTCCCTTGGGCTTGCACGATCGTCGGCTGCGGCGCGGCCACTTTTTTGACGACGGGAGCGGGGCGCTTGGCCACCTGACGCACAACTTTTGGCGCTGGCTTGGGTTTAGGCGCTGCACGGCGCACCACACGCTTGGGGCGTGGTTTGGGCGCAGGCGCTGCGGCGGCTGGCGCGGGTGCAGGCGCTGCAACGGCTGGTGCGACTGCGGCGGTCTGCACAGGTTCTGGTGCGGGAGCAGGCTCGGGCGCCTCTGCCACCTGGTTTGCGAATGTCGGTTTGAAACCGCATACGCCAGTGCGTGAGCGCGTCACACGCGGCACCCAAGATGTGTTCCCGTCGATACCGGCACGGATGAAAACACATCCTGCGCTGTCTACATATTGCTTGCCCAAAAAGGATGCTGGCGGAAACTCGGCAGGTTCACTGCCTGGACGGGTCTGCGCCGATGCGGCAGTCGCCCCGACAGCACTCGAGAAAATGGCGATTGCGACAAGTTTAGTAAGTTTCATTCATGCCCCCACAGAATATTCTGGTGAACAATGACAAAGCACTTCAGCCAAGTCTAGCGCCTGTGGCAACAATAGCCTTAGTTTTGCCACATTATCATGAATTTACGCGGGAATTCTGTGTCTTGCCGCAGCCTGCCTGTGGATAACCCAGCATATCTGTGGATAATTGGATGGCAGCACGCAACAGGCGTATGAACCGTTCAACGCCTGTCACACTTTTTGAGGATCGCTTATTTCGTGCCGAACATACGGTCGCCCGCGTCGCCCAACCCTGGCATGATATAGCCAAGCTCGTTCAGGCGCTCGTCCAATGAGGCGGTCACAATGGGTACATCGGGGTGCGCCTCTTTCATCCGTGCAACGCCCTCGGGTGCTGCCAAAAGACAAAGAAAACGGATGTTTGTCGCCCCTGCCTCTTTCAACAAATCAATTGCCGCGACCGAGGAGTTACCCGTGGCCAGCATCGGGTCCACAGCGATGACCAGACGGTCCTCCATCGCGTCGGGAACCTTGAAATAGTACTGCACTGGTTGCAGCGTCTCCTCATCGCGGTAGAGGCCGACAAATCCCACACGCGCAGAGGGGATCAGCTCCAGCACACCATCCAGCAGGCCATTACCCGCCCGCAGAATGCTGATCAGCGCCAGCTTTTTGCCGTCCAGTGTGGGTGCATCCATCACTTGCATTGGCGTGTCTATCTGCTTGGTGGTCATCGCTAAATTGCGCGTGACCTCATAGGCCAGAAGCTGGCTGATCTCGCGCAGCAATTGCCGAAACACTGCCGTCGGCGTCTCTTTATCGCGCATAATGGTGAGTTTGTGCTGCACCAGCGGGTGGTCAACAATCGTGAGATGCGGGTCGCTCATGTCAGGCTCCTAATTTTGCTCTGGCACGTCTACCCCGAGATGCGCAGCAACAAAACCCGCTACATCCCTAAATCCGATCTGACCCAATGTCCCCGCGCCCGCACCTGCCACCAAAACAGGCACCCGCTCGCGCGTGTGGTCGGTGCCGGTCCATGTGGGGTCATTGCCGTGATCTGCTGTCAGAACAATAATATCGCCGGCTTTCATCTGTCCGATTACGGCACCGATCTCGCGGTCGAACCATTCAAGAGCACGGGCATATCCCGAAACATCGCGGCGGTGGCCATAGAGGCTGTCGAACTCCACAAAATTGGCAAAGGTCAGGCTCCCGTCAGGAGCATCCCTCACCAAATCACCCAGATGGCCCATCAGCTCGGCGTCAGTGCCTTTGCGCACTTCGTCAAACCCCTGCATCGAGAAGATGTCCCCGATCTTGCCGACCGCAAAAGTAGCATGCCCTGCATCCTGCACCCAATTGCTCAGCACAGGGCGGGGCGGCATGATCGCAAAATCGCGTCTGTTCGGCGTGCGGGTGAACCCTTCCTCTGCATCCCCGACAAAGGGCCGCGCGATGACACGTCCAACGCGCTGCGCATGCAGAGCGGGCGCTATGTCCTTGCAGAGCGTGAGCAACCGCTCCAGCCCGAATGTCTCCTCATGCGCGGCGATCTGGAACACGCTGTCCGCAGAGGTGTAGCAAATGGGCCAGCCCGTGCGCATGTGCTCGGCACCCAACCGTTCGATGATCGCCGTGCCGGGCGCGTGACAATCGCCCAAGATGCCGTCAGTCCCCGCAGCGGCACAGACCTGCGCGATCAACTCCGCGTCAAACGACTCTTCTGTACGCTCGAAATACTTCCACGCCCAAGGGACCGGCAGGCCTGCCAGCTCCCAATGACCCGACGGCGTGTCCTTTCCCTGCGATATCTCCGAGGCTGCCCCCCATGTCCCCTCCACAGGCACATCGAACGCTGCGATCTGCATCCCGCTCGCAGCATTCAGCGCAGGGCCGAGGCCGAGACGGCTCAGCTGTGGCAGGTGCAGCGGACCGCTCCGCCCTTCTTCCGCGCGACCTTCTTCACAGGCCTGCGCAATATGGCCCAACGTATTGGCGCCTGTGTCAGGCACCTCGCCGTTAAAGAACTTGTCCGCATCAGGCGCGCCGCCAATGCCAACTGAATCCATCACCACCAGAAATGCGCGTGCCATCAGGTCACCTGCTCCACTATCAATTCAGGCACTTGGACAGCACCCGTCCCCAGCGTAATCGCCCCGCGCACCGCCGCCATCACATTGTCGGCCTGCTGTGGACGCGACGCATGAATAACAGCCAGCGGCTGGCCCTTCTGAATGCGTTCCCCAAGGCGCACCACGCGGCTCAGCCCCACGGCGGGATCGATCGCATCGCCCTCCACCACGCGGCCCCCGCCAAGTGCTACGACCCCAAGGCCCAGCGCTTCGCCGTCAATGGCATGCACCACGCCAGACTCCTGCGCCGTAACCTCGCGCACCACCGTCGCTTCGGGCAGGAACCGCTGCCAGTCCTCGACGAAGCGCACCGGTCCGCCGAGGGCCGCGATCATCGCGCCAAACCGCTCCGCTGCGCGGCCCTCCGCGATGGCACTGCGGATCATGGCCTCTCCTGTGTCGACATCCATGGCCAGCTTCGCATCGGCCAGCAAAACGCCGCCCAATGTCGCGCAAAGCTCGACAATCGGGCCTTGCACCTCACCGCGCAAGACTTGCATCACCTCCGCCACTTCCAGCGCATTGCCAAGGCTCGGCACCAAGGGCTGGCTCATGTCGCTGATAACGGCCCGCGTGGGGCATCCCGCCGCATTGGCCGTCCCGACCAGCGCCTTCGCCAGATCGCGCGCAGCACCCACATCCTTCATGAACGCGCCAGAGCCTACCTTGACGTCCAGCACCAAACCGCCCAGCCCCGCCGCAAGCTTTTTGCTTAGGATCGAGGCGGTGATCAGATCCAGACTATCCACAGTCGAGGTCACATCGCGCACCGCATAAAGACGCTTGTCCGCAGGGGCGATATCGCCCGTAGCTCCGACAATGGCGCATCCAACCTGAGCGACTACGGCACGCAGTCGCGCCTCATCCAACATCACACCAACGCCGGGTATCGCCTCCAGCTTGTCCAGCGTCCCGCCGGTGTGACCCAGTCCGCGCCCTGAAATCATCGGCACATAAGCGCCACAAGCCGCAAGCGCTGGCGCAAGCACGAGGCTTACACAATCGCCAACACCGCCTGTGGAGTGCTTGTCGAGCACAGGCTTATCCATGTTCCATGACAGCACATTACCTGATGCGCACATCGCTTGCGTCAGCGCCACACGCCCCTCAGGGCTCAGCCCGTTGCGGCACACCCCCATGGCAAAAGCTCCCGCTTGCGCATCGCTCAACGTCTGGTCGGCCAAGGCCTGCGCCACCCACGCCAATTCATCCGCACTCAGAGTTTGATCGTGACGCAACTTGGCCAGAATTCCGCGCGCGTCCATCTCAGCCCCCCAGAAACGAAGGGTCGAACGCACCGGGCAATAACTCCCCGATGCTCATCTCCTGCTCAACCCCGTCTACCGTGGCCATGCGGATGCTTGCCGTTTTATCCCCGAATTCCGCCAACTTCTGACGGCATCCGCCACAGGGCGTCACAGGCAGCGGCGATCCCGCCACCACATAAGCGGCCGTAAACGACGTCTCCCCCGCAGCGACCATTGCGGCAATCGCGCCCGCTTCGGCGCATGTGCCCTCGGGATAGGCGACATTCTCCACGTTGCACCCAGCGTAGATTGCGCCCGACGCACCGCGCAGCGCGGCCCCGACCTTGAACCCCGAATAGGGGGCATAGGCGTTTTCGCGCACTACTAATGCTGCGTCTCTCAGATCGGTCATGGGAGAATCTCCTCGTCTTGTGGCCTTTCACCCTAGCGGTGCCAGCGCGAAGATGCGAAGGGTTTTACAGTCCTTAATTCCCCCGATCTAAACTGGCGTAAAATTGCTCCAGCCAAATGTCTGCTGGCACATTTCACGAAATAGTTTAATGTTAAACTAAATTCAAAGTAAGGCCCGCCCAATGACCGAAAAACCCTCCACCCGCCAAGCAGCCCTCGACTATCACGCCTTTCCCAAGCCCGGAAAGCTTGAGGTGCGCGCGACCAAGCCATTGGCAAACGGACGCGATCTGGCCCGCGCCTACAGCCCTGGCGTTGCGGAGGCGTGTATCGAGATCAAAGAAGACCCTACGACTGCCGCCCTATATACATCACGCGCCAATCTGGTCGCGGTGGTGACCAATGGCACGGCGGTACTGGGCCTTGGCAATATTGGCGCATTGGCGTCCAAACCTGTGATGGAGGGCAAGGCCGTGCTCTTCAAGAAATTTGCCAACATTGATTGCTTTGACATCGAGGTGGATCAGTCCGACCCCGAGAAGCTGGCCGAGATCGTCTGCGCGCTCGAGCCGTCCTTTGGCGCGATTAACCTCGAGGACATCAAAGCCCCTGACTGCTTTACAGTCGAGCGTATCTGCAACGAGCGGATGAACATCCCCGTTTTCCACGACGACCAGCACGGCACAGCCATCGTTGTGGGGGCTGCGGCCACCAACGCGCTTTTTGTAGCTGGCAAAAAGTTCGAAGACATAAAGATCGTCTCTACAGGTGGCGGTGCGGCGGGCATTGCGTGCCTTAACATGCTGCTCAAACTCGGCGTGAAGCGCGAGAACGTCTGGCTCTGCGATATCCACGGGCTGGTGCATGAGGGCCGCGAGGTCGACATGAACCCGATCAAATCCGAATATGCGCAAGCTTCCGATCTGCGCACTTTGGATGATGTGATTGACGGTGCGGATATGTTCCTTGGCCTCTCTGGCCCCAATGTGCTGACCCCCGACATGGTCGCGAAAATGGCCGATGCGCCGATCATCTTTGCGCTGGCCAACCCCAATCCCGAAATCATGCCAGAAGCCGCCCGTGCGGTTGCACCCAATGCGATCATCGCCACAGGCCGCTCCGATTTCCCAAATCAGGTCAACAACGTCCTGTGCTTTCCCTTCATCTTCCGCGGTGCGCTCGACGTGGGCGCCACCACGATCAACGACGAGATGAAAATCGCCTGTATCGAGGGTATCGCAGCCCTTGCGCGTGAGACAACAAGCGCCGAGGCCGCTGCGGCCTATCAGGGCGAGCAGCTGACATTCGGCGCCGACTACCTTATCCCCAAACCCTTCGATCCGCGCCTTGTGGGCATCGTCTCTTCCGCTGTGGCAAAGGCCGCGATGGAGACGGGCGTGGCCACCCGCCCCATCGCGGACATCGAAGCCTATAAGACAAACCTCGACGGCTCGGTCTTTAAATCGGCCCTGCTGATGCGCCCCGTATTCCAAGCAGCCCGTACCGTTTCCCGCCGCATCGTCTTTGCCGAGGGCGAGGACGAGCGCGTGCTGCGCGCCTCCCAAGCCATGCTTGAGGAAACCTCCGAGCGGCCAATCCTCATCGGTCGCCCCGAAGTGATCGCGCGGAGAATGGAGCGCGCAGGCCTCACGCTCAAACTGGGCGAGGATGTCGATGTCGTGAACCCTGAAAACGATCCTCGCTACCGCGATTATTGGGAAACGTATCATAGCTTGCTGGCGCGGCGCGGCGTCTCCCCCGATATTGCGCGCGCGATCATGCGCACCAACACCACTGCGATTGGCGCCGTGATGGTCCACCGCGGCGAGGCCGACAGCCTCATTTGTGGCACCTTCGGGGAGACGCGCTGGCACCTCAGCTATATCGATCAGGTTTTGGGCCGTGACGGTCTGCGGGCGCATGGTTCGCTCTCGATGATGATTCTCGAAGACGGGCCGCTGTTTATCGCTGACACCCAAGTGCACCAGCACCCCACACCTGAACAGTTGGCCGAGATCGCCATCGGCGCTGCCCGCCACGTGCGCCGCTTTGGCCTGACACCCAATGTCGCCATGTGCTCGCAAAGCCAGTTCGGCAATCAGGGCGAAGGATCGGGCAGTCGTCTGCGCAAGGCGATCCGCATATTGGACGAGGGCAGCCACGACTTCTGCTATGAGGGCGAGATGAACATCGACACGGCGCTTGATCCCGATCTGCGTGCACGTCTTTTCCCCGAAAACCGCATGGAGGGGCCAGCCAATGTGCTGGTGTTCGCCCACGCCGATGCCGCCTCTGGCGTGCGTAACATCCTGAAAATGAAAGGCGGCGGGCTTGAGGTTGGGCCGATCCTGATGGGCATGGGAAACCGTGCGCATGTGGTGTCGCCGTCGATTACCGCACGCGGGCTGCTGAACATGGCCGCCATCGCAGGCACGCCCGTGGCGCAATATGGCTAAGGCCCTCACACACCCAGTGTAAAATAATTTACCCCGATTATGCGGCAAGCGCGTTATATCCTTGCCGCACCGTCCCCTGTGCGCCTAACACTTGCGCAATAAGGGGAGGAGACCGTCATGGGTTACAAAGAAGTTTACAAAGCCGCACAAGACAATCCAGAGCAGTTCTGGCTCGAACAAGCCAAGGCCATTGACTGGGTCCGCGCGCCCGAGCAGGCGCTCTTTGACAAAGGCGGCGACCTTTACGAGTGGTACGCAGATGCCCAAGTCAACGGCTGCTACAACGCCGTCGACCGCCACGTCGAGAACGGCCGCGCAGATCAGGCCGCCATCATTTACGACAGCCCGATCACGAACACCAAACAGACGATCACCTTTGCCGAATTGCAAACCCGTGTTGCCGCCCTTGCAGGTGCGCTGGTCGCCCAAGGCGTGACCAAAGGCGACCGCGTCATCATCTATATGCCCATGGTGCCCGAAGCCATCGAGGCCATGCTGGCCTGTGCGCGTATCGGTGCTGTGCACTCGGTCGTGTTTGGCGGATTTGCCGCGAACGAGCTTGCTGTGCGTATCGACGACTGCACGCCAAAGGCCATCATCGCCGCCTCTTGCGGGCTGGAGCCGAACCGCGTGGTCCACTACAAACCTTTGCTCGATGGCGCGATCGAGCTGGCCACACACAAGCCCGACGCCTGCATCATCCTGCAACGCGAACAGGAGATTTGTGAACTCATCGAAGGCCGCGATATCGAATGGGAAGCCGCAAAAGCACTTGGCACGCCAGCCGATTGTGTCCCCGTAGAAGGCAATCACCCCGCCTATATCCTCTATACGTCAGGCACCACAGGCGCGCCCAAAGGCGTCGTGCGTCACACCGCTGGCCATCTTGTGGCAATCAACTGGACCATGAAAAACATCTATGATGTGGACCCCGGCGATGTGTTTTGGGCCGCATCGGACGTGGGCTGGGTCGTGGGGCACAGCTATATCGCCTATGGCCCGCTCATCCACGGCAACACGACTGTGGTGTTCGAGGGCAAACCCGTCGGCACGCCGGACGCTGGCACCTTTTGGCGCGTGATTGCCGAACATAACGTGCGCAGCTTCTTTACCGCGCCCACAGCAATCCGCGCCGTCAAACGCGAAGACCCCAAAGGGCTGGAAGTCAAAAAATACGACCTCTCGGGCCTGCGCGCACTTTATCTGGCGGGCGAACGGGCCGACCCCGACACGATCATCTGGGCGCAGGATGTGCTGGGCAAACCCGTCTATGACCACTGGTGGCAGACAGAGACAGGCTTCACCATCGCGGGCAACCCCGCAGGATTGGAGGCGCTGCCCGTCAAGATCGGCTCCCCCACCGTGCCGATGCCCGGATACGACGTGCAAATCCTTGATGAAGCAGGCCACCCTATGCCCGCAGGCGAACTGGGCGCGATTGCAGTCAAACTCCCCCTGCCCCCCGGCACGCTACCAACCCTGTGGAACGCCGAAGACCGCTTTCGCAAAAGCTATCTCACGACCTTCCCGGGTTTTTATGAGACGGGCGATGCGGGCATGATCGACGAGGACGGCTACCTCTATATCATGGCGCGCACGGATGATGTGATCAACGTGGCCGGTCACCGCCTGAGCACGGGCGCCATGGAAGAGGTCCTCGCAGGACATCCAGATGTGGCCGAATGCGCCGTTATCGGCGTGAGCGATCCGCTCAAGGGCCAAGCGCCGATGGGCTTCGTCTGCCTCACCAACGGTGTGAACCGACCCCATGACGAGATTACAGCCGAATGCGTCAAACGCATCCGCGACCAGATCGGGCCTGTGGCGGCGTTCAAACTGGCGCTGGTTGTGGACCGCCTGCCCAAGACCCGCTCGGGCAAGATCCTTCGCGCTACTATGGTCAAGATCGCCGATAGCGAGGAGTTCAAACTCCCCGCGACCATCGATGATCCCACCATTCTGGACGAGATTAAGGCGGCCCTTCAGACCATCGGTTTCGCCAAAAGGGTAACGCCAAAGCCTCTTTAAAGCTTTAGCCCAAAACGAAAAACGGCCCCTGCATAAGGGGCCGTTTCTATTTAGCGCTAAGCGCAATCTTCAGAGGCTTGCCATGAAGTCATCGACTTCCTTGCGGGCTTCCTCTTTTGTCTTGCCGTATTTGGTCTGGATCTTGCCTTCCAGCTCTTCGCGGTTGCCTTCTGCTTGGTCCAGCTCGTCGTCTGTCAACTCGCCCCATTTCTGTTGCGCCTGACCTTTGAATTGTTTCCAGTTGCCTTTGATTTCGTCCCAGTTCATCTCGGGTCTCCTTTACGTCTTGATGTGTGGCCAGCAAAGGCGATCCCTTCGCTGTCTCTTACCTCATCAACACGCCAGACCCCGCAACGTTCCACATCATCGCAAGATTTAGCTGAATTGCTCCGATATCAGCCGCTCTTCCAGCCCGTGACCCGGATCAAACAGAATTCTATGCGAAATGCTCGGCTCCGAGCGTATCTCGACTGCGGCCACATCGCGGTAGCTGGTCCCGTCTGCATCTGCCATCACGGGCCGCTTCTGGGGCTCCAGCACATCAAAGCGCACGGTGGCCGTTTTGGGCAGCAACGCGCCCCGCCAGCGCCGTGGCCGAAACGCAGCTACTGCCGTCAGCGCCAGCACATCCGCCCCGATGGGCAGGATCGGCCCGTGCGCGGAATAGTTATAGGCCGTCGACCCCGCTGGCGTCGCCACCAGCGCGCCATCACATACAAGTTCCTGCATCCGCATCCGCCCGTCCACGGTAATCTGCAATTTCGCCGCCTGCGGCCCCTGCCGCAACAGCGCCACCTCGTTGAGCGCGAGCGAGCGTGATTCCCGCCCGTCGGTATGCGTGGCCTTCATCGACAGCGGATGGATCACCGCTTCTTCCGCACCTGCAAGGCGCGCAGGCAGATCACTCTCGACATATGTATTCATCAAGAAACCGATGGTCCCGCGGTTCATTCCGTAGACAGGCGCAGGTAATTCCTGCGTCTCGTGCAGGGTCTGCAGCATGAAACCATCCCCGCCCAGCGCCACAATCACATCTGCCGCCTCAGCGTCCACATTGCCATACCGCCCGATCAGCGCCGCACGCGCCGTCTGCGCCACTGGGGTTGGACTGGCCAAAAAGGCTATTTTCTGTGGCATGGTGTTTCCGATCTGCGCCGCGTTCCACTCAGACAATCATAATATTCCGTCACGCACCAGCGCTGCGCAAGAAATCCCCGAATGCGACAAAACGCAGGGTGCATCAGGCAGGCGGCGCATCTAACTCTGACTTAGTCGCTTTACTTACTTCACCTGATGCTCAGTTTCCTATACGAAACCTGCAAACGGACCTCACGCTCAAGGAGCATTGCACATGTTGACCAAAACATCCGACTTCTTCACCCGCAGTCTCGCAGACACAGATCCCGCGATTGCCGAGGCAACGAACAAAGAACTGCACCGCCAGCGCACCGAGATCGAGCTGATCGCCTCCGAAAACATCGTCTCCGCTGCCGTTATGGAAGCGCAGGGTGGCGTGATGACCAACAAATACGCCGAAGGCTATCCGGGTCGTCGCTACTATGGCGGCTGCCAGCACGTTGATGTGGCCGAGCAACTGGCAATCGACCGTGCTTGTGAACTCTTCGGTTGCGGCTTTGCCAACGTCCAGCCCAACTCGGGCTCCCAAGCAAACCAAGGCGTGTTCCAAGCCCTGCTCCAGCCCGGTGATACCATCCTCGGCATGTCGCTCGACGCAGGCGGCCACCTCACACACGGGGCCAAGCCCAACCAGTCGGGCAAATGGTTCAACGCCGTGCAGTACGGCGTGCGCAAAGAAGACAACCTCTTGGACTATGACGAGGTCCAGCGCCTCGCGACCGAGCATCAGCCCAAGATGATCATCGCAGGCGGCTCCGCCATTCCGCGCACGATCGATTTCGCAAAAATGCGCGAGATTGCTGATTCTGTCGGCGCATGGCTGCTGGCCGATGTGGCCCACTTCGCAGGGCTGATCGCAGCGGGCGAATACCCCAACCCCTTCCCGCACGTGCATGTGGCCACGACCACTACGCATAAAACCCTGCGCGGCCCACGCGGCGGCATGATCCTCACGGATGACGAGGCACTGGCGAAGAAGTTCAACTCCGCCATCTTCCCCGGTATTCAGGGCGGCCCCCTGATGCACGTCATCGCCGCCAAGGCCGTGGCCTTCGGTGAAGCGCTCCAGCCCGAGTTCAAGACCTATATCCAGCAGGTTATCAAGAACGCCCAAGCCCTCTCCGATCAGCTGATCAAAGGCGGCCTCGACACGATCACCCACGGCACCGACACCCACGTGCTGCTGGTCGATCTGCGCCCCAAAGGCGTGAAGGGCAACGCGACCGAGAAAGCGCTCGAGCGCGCGCACATCACCTGCAACAAAAACGGCGTGCCGTTTGATCCCGAAAAGCCGATGGTGACGTCAGGCATCCGCCTCGGGTCCCCCGCCGGCACCACCCGCGGCTTTGGCGAGGACGAGTTCCGCCAGATCGCGGACTGGATCATCGAAGTGGTCGACGGCTTGGCCGCCAACGGTGAAGAAGGCAATGCCGCCGTCGAGGAGAAGGTAAGGGCCGAGGTCGAGGCCATGTGCGCCAACTTCCCGATCTACCCGAACCTCTGAATCGCCCACATTTAGACCGAACAAAGGCCCCGACAGATATGTTCGGGGCCTTTTACGTTCCATACAAAGGTCTGCTTTGCGGACGAAGCGGACATTAAGCGTGCTCGCACAAATGGCAGCTTACACTTTGACGAGCGCTCTCTAAGATCAGAACCGCAACCACACCAATAGGAAATAGGAAGAACGAGGCTATGAGGTGAACTCTGCAAATGAAAATCACAAAGACGCTCTAAATTTCATCCGTGAATACAATGAGTGCTTCTACAAGCGGGATTTGGTCGGTTTGAAAGGGCTGTATTCGTCGGAGAATTTTTTAGCATTTTGGGACAACCACGAAGGTTGCGACTCTGCCTCTCTTGATGACCATTTTAGCAAAATCTCAGATTTCTTCAGGAACGGAAAACAAACGGAGTCAGGTACTATAGAAGAGCTGATGGTCGAGAATGAACAGATTCGTGTTTTTGGACATGGGCTTCTTGTGACGGCTGTATTGCGTTATGCCAGCGCTCCAAAGCCGGGTGTTCGAAGCACTTTTTGTCTTGTTCAAGAGAAAGGCCGTTGGCAAGCAGCCCACATTCATCATTCCTTCGACCCAAATGAATAGTATTGGCGGCAGGCCACAGGTGGTTCGCGTTATTAGTCCACTCCACTCGGCATAATGAGCCGACATTCGTGAGTGCCGCAGCATCGGTAACAATGGGCTCAAAGCCGCCCTTCGCCAAAACTAGAGCCTTCCCATATCTTTAGTGCCACGGCATTGTGTCCTCAATATACCCCGCCCTAAGGACAGTGCCCATGATCATCCACCCCGCTGGCTCCCGCCCCTCTGGCACTGGCCCCGCCGAATATTTCACTGGCACCGTCCGCATGGACCCGCTCATAAGCACCCCCGCCCCTGCCCGCCTACGCGGTGTGACTGTCACATTCGAAGCTGGCGCGCGCACGGCTTGGCACACCCATCCGCTGGGCCAGACGCTGATCGTTACGTCGGGCATGGGCCTTGTGCAGCGGGAGGGCGGCGATATCCAAACCATCCGCCCCGGCGATACGGTCTATTTCGAGCCTGAAGAGAAACACTGGCACGGGGCCTCCCCCACGACGGCCATGACCCATATCGCACTCCAAGAAGAGCTCGACGGCTCGGCTGTGACATGGATGGAGCACGTCACCGACGCACAATACGGCGGCAATCAGACGTAGCCACGCCACCACAGCCAGACGATAAACAGCACGACGACAACAAGCAGGTTGGCGGCAACCGCACCTGTTACGCTCAAAATCCTCGATTTGCGCAGCTCGTCCACGTCAATCGCGGCCAGATGGGCACGCACGTATTCATAGTCGCGCTCGACTGCGTCGACATCAATCTGGCGCGCAGTTTTGGGATTATGGGCCAACATCTCGGCGCGCGTCAGGGCCTCACCGCGCTTGCGCACAGATTTGGGCAAACGGCGGCCCGCACGCTTCAGTGACTGGCGCAAATCACGCCCGCGCACATCCAGCTTTTGCTGCATCAACCCGCGCAGCTTGCGCGATTTGACGGCCATATCCTTGTCCGTGATCATGTCCCCTGTCTAAGCCGCTGGTCACCGCGCCGCAATGCAGATACCTCTGGCATCATGCTCAGTTTTACCGAATTCGGGGAAAGCTCCCCTGACCGCCCACCCCTCATCATCGCCCATGGCCTCTATGGCTCGGGGCGCAATTGGGGCGTGATCGCCAAACGTCTGTCCGACACCCGCCGCGTCATCACGCCGGATATGCGCAACCACGGCCACAGCCCCCGCGCGGACAGCCAGACCTATGAAGACATGGCGAGCGACCTTGCCGAACTGATCGCGCAGATCGGCGGCCCTGTGGACCTCGTCGGTCACTCCATGGGGGGCAAAGCGGCGATGGTGCTGGCCCTGCAACATCCAGAATTGCTGCGCCGCCTGATCGTCGCCGATATCGCACCCGTCCCCTACGCTCACACCCAATCCCATCAGATCGCCGCCATGCGCGCTGTGGACCTGAGCACCGTCACCCGCCGCTCGGAAGCGGCCGAACAACTGGGCGCGCAAGGGGTTGAGCCTGCGCTCCAAAGCTTTTTCACCCAATCGCTGGATGTTGCTGCCAAAAAGTGGCGCCTGAACCTCGACGTGCTGGACGCCGAGATGGACCACATTATCGGCTTTCCAGAGATCGCGGGCCAGTTCCCCAACCCCACCCTTTTCCTGAGCGGTGGTGACAGTGAATATGTCCTGCCCGAGCACCGCCCCCTGATCAAATCCCTCTTCCCCGCCGCCCGCTTTGCGAAAATCCCCAACGCAGGCCACTGGCTCCACGCTGAACGCCCGCGGGAGTTCGAAGCGGCTGTGCGGACCTATCTGGATGCGTGAAAAAGTGCGGTGACACCCAATGATTTTCGAGGTCCGCTGCGCAGACAATGTGAGCTTTCGCTACAAATGTGTAAACGTCAGGTTTGGCAAACCATTCAACCTACCCCCCGTTTAAATAGTATACCTATCATCGACGCCAGTTTGCATAAGGCCCCATCTCGGCAAAGGGGCAGTTGTTACCGCTCCATTGGGTGCCCACGATGATGTTCGCGTTATCCACTTCTAAAATCCTCTGACATGATCCATTCATTACCCCGCCTGTGGTAGTGCCGTTCAAGTATGAGGTATTCCCGAAGGTCGTGACAGTCCCCGTTGTTGTCGTTGGAAGCGCAACCGTAACATTGCGATCCCATTGGTAAAGAGATCTACCTGCAATGTTTCTTTCTCCATCAGGGTAACCCCACTTGGTAATTGCTTCATCAAGTGTAGCACCTTTCCAAGACTCCATAATTTGATCCATGACCCCACCTTCGCCTCCACCGCTGCACGCGGTTAGGAGTATGAGAGGAAAAAATAATTTTTTGATACGCATGCTGAATGCCTGTTCCCTAATTGGTTCTACTCAATGAGCTGTAATTAAATACTTTCTGCTGACTACGCCAGTACGCTTTGGATAATGGATAACAGACATTCGTGCCCAGTGCAGCATTTGTCAAAGTGGGCTCAAAGCCGTCATTAGTCACTTCAGGTACATAGTTATTGCAACCGCTCAATCGCATAAAGCGTTCTGCATCCGGAGCAGCTAAATCTCACCCCCAGATTCCGTCTTGCACCCCGCCGCCCAGCGCCTATAAGCACAAAAGTTTGCGAAATTCATAGGGGGCCATAGCCATGCCAAAGAGAACCGACATCAAGTCGATCATGATCATTGGTGCGGGGCCTATTGTCATTGGACAAGCCTGCGAATTCGACTACTCGGGCGCACAGGCTTGTAAGGCGCTCAAGGAGGAAGGCTACCGCGTCATCCTCGTGAACTCCAATCCTGCCACAATCATGACGGATCCGGGTCTGGCGGATGCGACCTACATCGAGCCGATCACCCCCGAAATGGTCGCCAAAATCATCGAGAAAGAGCGGCCCGACGCGCTCCTGCCCACAATGGGCGGGCAGACGGGCCTCAACACCTCCCTCGCCCTCGAAGAAATGGGCGTTCTCGAGAAATACGGCGTCGAGATGATCGGTGCCAAACGCGAAGCCATTGAAATGGCTGAAGACCGCAAACTTTTCCGCGACGCGATGGATCGTTTGGGCATTGAAAACCCCCGCGCGACCATCTGCACTGCGCCGACCGATGCAGCGGGCAAAAAAGACCTTGCTGCGGGCGTGGCGCTCGCGCTGGAAAGCCTCGAAGAAATCGGCCTGCCTGCCATCATCCGCCCCGCCTTTACCATGGGCGGCACAGGCGGCGGCGTGGCCTATAACCGCGAGGATTATGAGTTTTATTGCCGCTCGGGCATGGACGCCTCACCCATGGGCCAGATCCTCATCGACGAGTCGCTGCTCGGCTGGAAAGAATTCGAGATGGAGGTCGTGCGCGACACAGCCGACAACGCCATCATCGTCTGCGCAATCGAGAACGTAGACCCGATGGGCGTGCACACAGGCGATTCCATCACCGTGGCCCCTGCGCTGACGCTCACGGACAAAGAATACCAGATCATGCGCAACCACTCCATCGCCGTGCTCCGCGAGATCGGGGTAGAGACGGGCGGCTCCAACGTGCAATGGGCCGTGAACCCCGCCGACGGCCGCATGGTCGTGATCGAGATGAACCCGCGGGTGTCCCGCTCCTCCGCGCTGGCCTCCAAAGCGACAGGCTTCCCCATCGCCAAGATCGCCGCCAAGCTGGCCGTGGGCTTTACGCTGGACGAGCTCGACAATGACATCACAGGCGTCACACCGGCCAGCTTCGAGCCGACAATCGACTACGTCGTCACGAAGATTCCGAAGTTCGCCTTCGAGAAATTCCCTGGCTCCGAGCCATATCTGACGACCGCGATGAAATCCGTGGGCGAGACGATGGCCATCGGCCGCACCATCCACGAGAGCCTGCAAAAGGCACTCGCCTCCATGGAATCAGGCCTCACAGGCTTTGACGAGATCGACATCCCCGGCTTTAACGCGGACGCTGCACCCGACGCCCCCGAAAACGTCGCAGCTATCACAAAAGCCATCGCCAAAACCACGCCCGACCGCATGCGCACCATCGTGCAGGCCATGCGCCATGGCATGTCCAATGACGACATCCACGCCACCACCATGTTCGACCCGTGGTTCCTCGACCGCTTCCGCGAGATCGTCGAGGCCGAAGAGGATGTGCGCAAGAACGGCCTGCCCGTGACGGAGGCCGCCCTGCGCCAGATCAAGATGATGGGCTTTACCGACGCGCGCCTTGCCAAATTGACAGGCCGCGACGAAGACAACGTCCGCCGCGCACGCCGTAACCTTGGCGTGCATGCCTCCTTCAAACGCATCGACACCTGCGCCGCCGAATTCGAGGCGCAAACGCCGTATATGTACTCTACCTACGAGGCCCCCATGATGGGCGACGTAGAATGCGAGGCACGCCCCTCCGACCGCAATAAGGTCGTTATCCTTGGCGGCGGCCCCAACCGCATTGGGCAGGGAATCGAGTTCGACTATTGCTGCTGTCACGCCTGCTATGCGCTCACGGATGCGGGCTACGAGACGATCATGGTCAACTGCAACCCCGAGACGGTCTCCACCGACTATGACACCTCCGACCGGCTCTATTTCGAGCCGCTGACGTTCGAGCACGTGATGGAGATCCTGCGCGTGGAGCAGGAAAACGGCACGCTGCACGGCGTCATCGTACAATTCGGCGGCCAGACGCCGCTGAAAATCGCCCAAGCGCTGCACGACGAAGGCATCCCGATCCTCGGCACCACGCCCGACATGATCGACCTTGCCGAAGACCGCGAACGCTTTGCCGATCTGGTGCAAAACCTCGGCCTCAAGCAGCCCAACAACGGCATCGCCCACTCCGATGCCGAGGCGCTGGAAATCGCTGCCGACATCGGCTTCCCGCTGGTGATCCGCCCTTCCTATGTTCTGGGCGGCCGCGCCATGGAAATCGTGCGTGACCAGACACAGCTCGAGCGCTATATCTCCGAGGCGGTTGTCGTCTCGGGCGACAGCCCCGTGCTCCTCGACAGCTACCTCGCAGGCGCCGTTGAACTCGACGTGGACGCCCTCTCGGACGGCGAAAACGTCCACGTCGCAGGCATCATGCAGCACATCGAAGAGGCGGGCGTACACTCTGGCGACAGCGCTTGCTCCCTGCCGCCTTACTCCCTCAGCAAAGACATCATCGCCCAAGTCGAAGTGCAGACCAAAGCGCTGGCAAAAGCGCTCAATGTGGTCGGCCTGATGAACATCCAGTTCGCCGTCAAACCAAATGCCGACGGCGTCGAGGAGATCTACCTCATCGAGGTGAACCCCCGCGCCTCGCGCACCGTACCCTTTGTGGCCAAAGCCACCGATTCCGCGATCGCCAGCATCGCCGCGCGCATCATGGCCGGAGAGCCCTTATCCAATTTCCCCCTGCGCGCGCCCTATGACGCAAAGGCGGAGTATGAAGACGTGCTGCCCCTTGGCGATCCAATGACATTGGCCGATCCGAACATGCCATGGTTCTCAGTCAAAGAGGCTGTGCTGCCCTTCGCCCGCTTTCCTGGTGTCGATACGATCCTCGGCCCCGAGATGCGCTCCACCGGTGAAGTCATGGGTTGGGACCGCGACTTCCCCCGCGCCTTCCTAAAGGCGCAGATGGGCGCAGGCACGATGCTACCCCGCACAGGCACCGCGTTCCTTTCAATTAAGGACGCTGACAAAACAGCCGATGTGCTTGAGGCCGCGCGCACCCTCATCGCGCAGTCCTTTACCATCGCCGCAACCCGCGGCACCGCTGCGTGGCTATCTGAACACGATATTCCCTGCCAGATCGTGAACAAAGTCTACGAGGGCCGTCCTGACATCACCGATATGATGAAGGATGAACAAATTCACCTCGTGATGAACACCACCGAAGGGGCCCAAGCGGTCGAGGACAGCAAATCGATCCGCTCCATCGCCCTCTACGACCGCATCCCCTATTATACCACCGCTGCAGGTGCCTATGCCGCCGCTCTCGCGATCAAGGCACAGGCACAGGATGATATCGGCGTGAAATCACTTCAGGGGTAAGGGTGACGCATCAAAACGCCGCTATTCCTACCCAAGCAGGTGCGACGGTCCACGGGCACATCTAAAGTCATGGCATTATCGAATAGGCATGCCCTCAAAAATCCGTTAAAACCTGAACGGAGTTAAGTGGTGCACCTCCGGTGTACAGGGGGTGTACGCAGGATGTACGCAAAACACCCCTCTCTCGAAACACAAAATATCCACAGGCACTAACCAGCCTAAGCCATTGTTCGTAAGTAGGATTCCAAGATGTACACACCCGCAATTACAGGTTCAGGCATTTTCACCCCATCAGAGGTCATCACCAACGCCGAATTGGTCGTCGCCTTCAATGCCTACGTGGACATCTACAACGCCGAGAATGCAGAACAGATCGCCGCAGGAGAACTGCCTGCAAAAGACTACTCCTCAGAAGAGTTCATCTTTAAGGCCTCCGGCATCGAACAGCGTTATGTGCTTGATAAATCAGGTATCCTCGACCCAAAGGTCATGCACCCCCTACTGCGTCAGCGCAGCGATGACGAGCCTTCTCAGATGGCTGAAATGGCGCTGGACGCTGCGCAAAAAGCGCTCAAGGACGCAGGGAAGACCGCTGCCGACGTTGATGCCGTCATTTGTGCCGCCTCCAACCTCGAGCGCGCCTATCCCGCCGTCGCCATCGAGATTCAGGACCTGTTGGAAATCAATGGCTTCGCCTTCGATATGAACGTTGCCTGCTCTTCCGCCACTTTCGGAATTCAGGCCGCCGCAGACATGATCCGCGCAGGCTCCATCCGCAGCGCATTGGTCGTTAACCCGGAAATATGTTCCGCCCATTTAGAATGGCGCGACCGCGATTGCCATTTCATCTTTGGCGACGTGGCCACAGCAGTGCTGCTGGAGCGTACAGAGGATGCGTCCGGTAGGTATTTCGAAATCAAATCAACCCGTTGTGCTACGGACTTCTCCAACAATATCCGCAACAACAACGGCTTCTTGCGTCGCTCCCGCCCTGATGGTGTCGCAGACCGCCGGGACATGCAGTTCATGCAGAACGGACGCAAAGTGTTTAAGGAAGTCCTGCCCATGGTTGCAGAGCATATCGCAGACCACATGAGCGAAGATGGCACCCAAGCTTCTGATTTGAAACGTCTCTGGTTGCACCAAGCGAACAAATCCATGAACGACTTTATCGGCAAAAAAGTTCTTGGCCGCACCCCCGCAGAAGGCGAGCAGCCCAATATTCTGCAAGACTATGCAAACACATCATCCGCAGGATCGATCATCGCATTCTCAAAATATTCTGATGACTTGGAGAACGGAGACATCGGCCTCATCTGCTCATTCGGCGCGGGCTACTCCGTGGGATCGGTGATCGTCCAGAAGCATGGCTAAACGTCTTTAATCGAGACCCGTTTGTGCACCTGCTCCACCGTTTCGACCCGCTCGGAGTAGCGGTCGACGAGGTAGTCAGCGCGTCCACGCACGAGCCATGTGAACTTGACCAGCTCTTCCATCACATCAACCACGCGGGCGTAGAACGGCCCCTCCGGTAGGCGCCCCTTACCGTCAAACTCAAGCCAGGCCTTTGGAATACTTGACTGATTAGGGATCGTCACCATACGCATCCAACGGCCAAGGATGCGCATTTGATTAACCGCGTTGAATGATTGCGATCCGCCTGAAACCTGCATAATTGCCAATGTCTTCCCTTGGGTCGGGCGAATGCCCCCCTGCAGCGACAGCGGCAACCAATCAATCTGGGTTTTCATAATGCCCGTCATCGCCCCGTGCCGCTCAGGGCTGGACCAGACCATCCCCTCCGACCAGATCGCCAGATCACGCAGCTCTGCCACCTTGGGGTGGTCAGGCTCGGCATCATCAGGCTGGGGCAGACCACGCGGGTCAAAAATCTTCGTCTCGCATCCAAGATACTGCAAAACGCGTGCTGCTTCTTCTACGGCCAAACGGGAATAGCTCGTCTCACGCAGCGAGCCATAAAGCAGCAAAATCCGCGGTTTATGCCCGTCATCCTCAGGTGATTTCAGCAGGTCCTCATCAATTTGTGGCAGGGCCTCGATCACCAATGCAGGAAGATCATCAGACACTTTCATCTTCAAGATGCAGCTTCATGTCCACCAGCACCTGCTGCAAAAGCGAGGTCTCTTTCAACAAACGCTTGGCCTCGTTTACGGTAATCTTACCATCTGCGATCGACTGCTGGTATTCCGCCATCAGCATGGCAAACCGCTGGCTCAGCGCAATGACATCAGCATTGACAGTGCCCTTGGAATCATCATTCGGACGCCGCTCGTCAAACTCGACCCGTGCGCCGGACAACTCTGCCAAAGCCTGCGTTACATGCGGATATCCCGCTGCAGCCTCCAGCGCGGCAACGGCATCCACAGGCATAAAGCGATCCGCGTGTTCATCATGGTCGGAATAATAGCGGCCCAATGTTGCCTTTGACTTGCCAGTCACTTCACAAGCAGCTTCGACACCAACCGCTTTAACCAAGGCCTCGGTATGCTTTTTCAAATAGTTGCCTGCAGCATCCATTGTGCTCTTCCTCGAATGCGTCTTGCCATGAGCAGGCAGACTGTAAAACCATATTGCTGACGTAGTGCATTTTCCCCGTAAATTTGTCAATGAGACGCGGATGGGCTTGCGTCCGAGCGCCGCAGACAGATAAATGTCCCGATGGCAAAACTATATTTCAATTACTCCACCATGAACGCGGGCAAATCGACTGTCCTTTTACAGGCCGCGCACAATTACCGCGAACGTGGCATGGTCCCGTATCTCATAACGGCACAACTCGACAATCGTGCGGGTGAAGGGCGGATCGCGTCGCGGATCGGCATTGGTCAGGATGCAGACACTTATGACGCCGACGAGGACCTGTTCCAGAAGATCAAGACGCGCCTCAATGCTGGCCCCTGCGCCTGCATTTTCATCGATGAAGCTCACTTTCTGAGCCATGATCAAGTCTGGCAACTGGCCCGAGCCGTCGATGATCTGGGCGTTCCGGTGATGTGCTACGGGCTACGCGTTGATTTTCTAGGACACCTGTTTCCTGGCTCGGCCGCTCTTTTGGCAGTGTCTGACGAGATGCGGGAGATCCGTACGATTTGCCACTGCGGCAAGAAGGCTACGATGGTGGTGCGCCAAGACGCCTCGGGCGTTGTGCAGCGAGAGGGCGCACAGGTGCAGATCGGCGGCAACGAGAGCTACGTTTCCCTGTGCCGCCGCCATTGGCGTGAGGCTGTAGGCGATAGCTAAACAGGGTTGGGCGGTGTATCGCCTCGCAACGCCGCTTGTAGATTTGCAACCATCATCAACCCCATATCCACACGAACCTCGCCGGTAGACGTGCCTAAATGCGGCAACAGGACCACGTTATCCATAGCCCTGAGAGCATCGGGCACATCGGGTTCGAATTCATAGACATCCAACCCCGCGCCACCAATCACACCGCGCTCCAAGGCATCAATCAAGGCGGCCTGCGACACGACATCTCCGCGCGCGATGTTTATAAGCCTTGCATGTGACTGCATCGCACCGAGGATATCTGCATGGATGATATGGCGCGTCTCTGCACTGCCGGGCACCGCCGTCACCAGTACGTCAACCTGCGCTGCCATCGCTTTGAGATCGCCATGCCGCTGCGCCTCAAACGTCAACGCCTTCTCGCTGCGGCTAAAGTAATGGACGCTCATGCCAAAGCCAAAGTGACAGCGCTGTGCAATCGCTTGCCCGATGCGGCCCATCCCGACGATGCCCACGGCCTTACCCGTCAGGTGCAGGCCCAACATCTGCGTCGGATGCCAGCCTTCCCATTCGCCGGCGCGCACCATCCGCTCGCCCTCTCCCGCACGGCGTGCGCTCATCAGCATGAGGGTCATCGCGACATCCGCAGTAGCATCTGTCACAGCCCCAGGCGTGTTGGTCACCGTGACCCCTGCGGCCTTCGCCGCGGCGACATCAATGTGGTTAAACCCCACGCCGAAATTGGCCAGCACCTTGCAGCGCGGCGCGGGCACATCGTCAAACACCGCCGCTGAGAATTGATCCCCCAGCGTGCACATCACCCCGTCATATTCCCGCAAGGCAGCACGCATATCATCACTGCTCAGGGGTGCTGTCTCATCGCGGCGGACAACTTCCAAACCTTCAAGTGCTCGATACACTTCGTCAGGCAACACTCTGCTTATCAGAACTTTTTTCAATGCATCCGCCCCCCTGTTGGCGTGTTTTGATCCGGTCCAACCAACACGATCTCTCCCTGCGCATCCGGCACGCCCAGCACCAGAACTTCGGACATAAACGGCCCGATCTGGCGCGCGGGAAAGTTCACCACCGCCATTACCTGCCGCCCGATCAACCCCTCGGGCGTGTAATGCGCCGTGATCTGCGCAGAGGTCTTGCGCACACCGATCTCCTCTCCAAAATCGATCCACATCTTGATTGCGGGCTTGCGCGCTTCGGGGAAAGGCTCTGCCTTTACCACACGGCCCGTGCGCACATCGACCTTCATAAAATCATCAAATGAAATTTCAGCCACGGGCCAACTCCCGCGAGCGATCAGCAGCTGCGGCTACTGCACGGGGCAGAAGAGCGGGGAACCCGTCCTCTGCGTTCATAAGCACCTCAAGGGCCGCTTGGGTTGTGCCATTGGGACTGGTGACATTAATGCGCAACTGGGCAGGATCTTCGCCTGATTGCTGCGCGAGCGCACCGGCCCCCGCCACCGTGGCGCGCGCCAATTGCAGTGCCATATCCTCGGGCAGACCTTGAGCCACGCCAGCAGCGGCCATCGTCTCGATCATGTGGAACACATAAGCGGGACCGGAGCCGCTGAGGCCTGTGACGGCATCAATCTGGGCTTCTTCGCTCAGGCGCACGACTTCGCCCACAGCGCTCAGGAGCAGCTCGGCTTCGTCAAGGCCCTGCGCGCCCGCCCGCACGTTACCAACAATCGCCGTGATGCCCTGTGAAATCGCGGCAGGTGTGTTTGGCATGGCCCGCACGACAGGCGTTTGCGCACCTAGTGTTGTCTCGAAAAACGAAATCGGTGTGCCCGCGGCCACACTCACGAACAAAGTCTCGCCATTGCCCATTTGCGCCAGCGTCGGCAGCGCCTCGGCCATCATCTGAGGTTTGACCGCGACCAACACGATGGCAGGGGCTTCGGGTAGCGCATCATTGATATGTACCCCTGTCTGCTTCAGCCAATCCGACGGGAACGGATCATTCACCCAGACGGAGGTCGCAGGGAAACCGCGTGCCAGCCAGCCTTCCAGCATGGCTGACCCCATCTTGCCACAGCCCAGCAGCACCAGACCGCTTTGTGCGATACGTGAATCTTCCATCTCAATCCTCCCGATATTCTCGAGGGAAAGAGTTACGCGCGCCCGTAGGCCTCTGCAATGGCGACTTTGAGCGCGTCTTGAGGCGCCTTGTCGCCCCAGACTACAAGCTGGATCGCAGGATAGTACTTTTCGGCGCTCGTCACCGCCGCTGCGATCATTGTATCGATCTGCTCGGCAGAGGCGACATGCCCGCCCGCCAGCACAAGACCGTAACGGTAGACCATCATTTGCTCCTCGGCCCAATAGGTAAATGCCCCCGCCCAACAGCGGTCATTCACGTCATTGAGCAACCCGTAAAGCGCGGGCAGCTTGGCCGCCGGTGGCTCCATCTCGAAGGTACAAATCAGGCGCAGCGTCTCGTCAAAGGCCGACCACGCAAGGGTGACCTGATAGGTCCGCCATTGCGCCTCCACCTCCATCGCGATCTGCTCGTCCGAGATACGGTCAAACGCCCATTCGTGATGGGTCGCCAACGTCTCAACGATGTCGATAGGGTGTACGTCATCTTCCAGATACTGCTCTGTCAGGGCCATTATGCCACCTCATTTTTGCTCACCGAAGCGCTGGGGCTTGTCGTCGCCCCTTGGTTTAGAGTGCTTCCGCTATAAAACGCGTTGTTGCCTGTGCGTCCTACAACATATGGTGGCGATCTGGGTAGACTCTGGCAAGCCCTTTTCTGGGGATAACCACAAATTGCGGGGGATAACCGCATAATATTGGGGAAACAGCCCCACTTTTCCCTAGATATCGCGCTCTTTGCACCCCAAACAAAAATCGCCCCGACCTGATGGTGGGGCGATCACGCGCTACGCGGTAGATAAAAAAGAGGCCGCGCGGCAGCGCGACAATCAGATCACGCTAGGTTCAGGACTTATCCATTGCGTCGAGGCGTGCTTTGAGTGCTTCATTCTCTTCGCGGGCCTTCTGGGCCATAGCGCGCACGGCATCAAATTCTTCGCGTGTCACAAAATCGCGATCGGCCAGCCAGCGGTCCATCATGCCTTTCATGGCATTCTCTGCCTCGTCCTTAGCGCCTTGGGCCACGCCCATTGCATTGGTCATGATCTGGCCGAGGTCGTCAAAAATCTTGTTGCGGGTCTGCATATCAGTTCTCCATCGAGTTGCACTCTATATGGGGGGCATCGCGGCACCTTGCAAGGTTGACATCACGCGCCAGCCGCGCTCAATCACCGCATGCACGCTCTGATCCCCTTCCCCGACATCGCACCCGAGATTTTCTCGATCTCGCTTTTTGGCATGACTTTCGCGCTGCGCTGGTATGCGCTGGCTTACATTGTCGGCATTCTGGCGGGCTGGCGATTGGTGCTGCGCGCGGCGCAAACGCCACGCCTGTGGCGCAATGAGACACCCGTGATGAGTGCTGAACAGATCGACGATTTGCTAACGTGGGTGATCCTCGGGGTCATCCTTGGCGGGCGGCTGGGCTATGTCTTTTTCTACCAGCCTGCCTATTACCTCTCTAATCCCTCCGAGATTTTGATGGTCTGGCAAGGCGGCATGTCCTTCCACGGCGGCGCATTGGGCGTCATTACCGCAGCTTTCATCTATACCGCCCGTCACGGCATCCCCCGCATCAGTGCTGGCGATCTGGTGGCCCTTGGCATCTTTCCGGGCCTGCTGCTGGGCCGCATCGCCAACTTTATCAATGCCGAGCTTTGGGGCCGTCCTACTGATCTGCCTTGGGGCGTGGCCTTTCCCACGCAGGCGGCGCAGTACTGTCCCGATGTGGCAGGTATCTGCGCGCGCCACCCGTCACAACTTTATGAAGCGCTCCTCGAAGGCGCGGTCCTTGGCGCGATCCTCGTCTGGCTGGCGTGGCGAAAAGGCGCGTTCAAGACACCGGGACTTATCATGGGGACGTTTCTGGCAGGCTACGGCAGCGCCCGCTTCATGGTCGAATTTGTACGCCAGCCAGATGCGCAGTTCATCTCCGAGGGCAACCCGCTAGGCCTTGCGCTGCAGACAGGCGGCTACGGCCTCACCATGGGGCAGCTATTGTGCCTGCCGATGATCGCCGTCGGCATCTTCTTCATCCTGCGCGCCCGCAAGAACGCATGAGCCTGCGCGACATCATCATCGCGCAGATTGCGGCAAGCGGTCCGATGCGGCTGGATGACTATATGTCCATGTGCCTGCTGCACCCGCAACATGGCTACTATACAACCCGCACGCCGTTTGGTGCGCAGGGCGATTTCATCACCGCGCCAGAGATCAGCCAGATGTTCGGCGAATTGGTCGGCCTTACGCTGGCGCAGGCATGGCTGGACCAAGGCGCGCCAAAGCAGTTTACATTAGCCGAGCTTGGCCCCGGGCGCGGCACTCTGATGGCAGACGTAATGCGCGTAGCCTCTCGCGTTGCGGGCTTTGCCGAGGCCGCCGAGGTCACCCTGATTGAGGCCTCTCCCGCGTTGCGAAATATGCAGGCCGAGGCACTCAAAGGGCATAGCCCGAACTGGATCAAGAGTATAAATGAGCTGCCCGCACAGCCAACATACCTCATCGCCAACGAATTCTTCGATGCCCTGCCCATTCGCCAATTTGTGCGCGATGGCACCCGCTGGCACGAGCGGCAGGTGGGCGTGCAGGACGGCGCGCTTGCCTTTGGCCTCGGCCCGGCCCAGCCGCAACCCGCGCTAACCCACCGCTTGGAAGACACAAAAGACGGCGACCTTATTGAGGATTGCGCCACGGCTGCGCCAATCATTACCACAATCGCCGCAAGGATCGCTGCGCATGGCGGGGCCGCACTCGTCTTCGACTATGGTGATTGGCGCAGCTTGGGCGACACATTGCAAGCGGTGCAGGATCACAAGACGACAGACCCCCTCGCCGCGCCCGGCATGGCCGACCTCACGGCGCATGTGGACTTTGAAGCGCTGTTGCGCGCTACCGCGCCTTGCGCCCATACCCGTGTCACACCGCAGGGCGTGTTCCTTGAGCGGCTGGGCATTACCGCCCGCGCAACGGCTTTGGCCAATTCGCTTAGCGGTGCAGCACTTGAGACCCATATCGCCGCGCATCGCCGCTTGACGCACCCGCAGGAAATGGGAAACCTGTTCAAAGTATTCGGCATCCTGCCACAGGGTGCGCCACCGTTGTCAGGGTTGGAACTATGACGCTTGAAATCCTCACCTCCGACGCGCTCGGCGTAAAGCACGGCTTTTTCACGCGCCGCGGCGGGGCCTCTTCTGGCGTG
Organism: uncultured Sulfitobacter sp.; assembly: GCA_913060815.1. Taxonomy (GTDB): domain Bacteria; phylum Pseudomonadota; class Alphaproteobacteria; order Rhodobacterales; family Rhodobacteraceae; genus Sulfitobacter. The sequence goes on from CAJXSZ010000011.1 coordinate 84,892, forward strand.
TTCGCAGGGCTCAACTGCGGCCAAGGCTCCTCCGATCAGACCGAGATCGTTGCGATAAACCGCGCGCGTGTGGCCGAGGCGTTGGGCGTCGCGGCGGATCACTTGGTTGGGGTGCACCAGATACATTCCGCTACCGCGGTCACAATTGATGCCCCCCTGCCAGAGAAACCCCGCGCCGATGCGCTCGTCACCGCCACGCGCGGAATTGCCCTGTCGGTGCTGACCGCCGATTGCCAGCCCGTGCTGTTTGCAGACAAGGAGGCTGGTGTGATCGGGGCAGCCCACGCCGGATGGCGCGGCGCGCTGGATGGCGTGCTACATGCAACTGTGGACGCGATGGAGGGTCTGGGCGCCCAGCGCGCCAATATCACCGCCGTCATCGGCCCCTCGATCAGCCAGCGCGCCTATGAGGTCGGCCCCGAGTTCCTCGACAGTTTTATGGCCGAAGACCCCGACTACGCCCGCTTCTTCATCAACGGAAACGGCGACCGCATGATGTTTGACCTGCCTGCTTTTGGCCTCAACCGTCTGCGCGCCGCAGGTGTGGGCCATGCGGAGTGGACGCGCCACTGTACCTTCTCCGACGCCGAGCGGTTCTACTCCTACCGCCGCACGACCCACGCCAAAGAGGCCGACTATGGCCGATTGATCGCCGCCATAACGCTTTGATGATCGAAAAGACGGTGATCTAGGCACAAATGGGGCAGCTGCAGCCTTTGCTCTGCCCCAATCTACGACTTCCTACCCCGAAACAATCCGTGCCATTGTTGCCAAGACGCGTACAATTACGCGGATCGCCCTTATTTCAAAGGGCCTGCTCCAAATAGGGCCACCGCGCCATATTCTGCAGGCGACAGCCCGTCAAATTTTTCCAAATTCTTAGTCAAATGCCCAAAACCGGCCCGATTGCACCGCCATGTTCAATCTCAAGCAAGGGCAGCCACAACAGGCGCCCATACAGAAATTGAAGACCGAGGATCAGAGCCATGAAAACCAACACACGTTTCATCAAGTCCATCACAAAAGCCGCTGCAGAGAATGACACAGTCATGCCTTGGACCCGCGGCGCACGTCGCGCGGCTTTCATCGCCAAGCGCAACGCACCAGCACAGCCAGAGCGCAAGAGCGCCTGATCAAAGACCCACTTTGACAGCGGATCGCGCCTCCCCGCCCGAGCCGCTAATACAAAAGCCCACCGCATCTCCCCCGTGCGGAGGGCTTTTTTTGATTCCCGAGAACCATAGTCCTGCAGGCGATTCTGGTTAATTCGGGTAAAATTTGGGCAGACACCACAATCAGTCCGGCAGAATGTGGCAGCGCTTTCCGAAAATTCGGAAACAAATCCCCTCAAATTGATAGGATTACCTGCCGTTTCTGGTCAAAGGTCGTGGAATCTTTGACAATGCGGCGCAAACATGGCGAATTACGCCTCAAGAAAGACACGAAATAGCAAACTACGTTATTTCCGTCGTTGTCGGTGGGGGCCGACGAAGGATGTGACGAACCATGATAGGTTACTTACATGACACTGACTGCCAATCCTGCTGCCGCACGTCCCGCAACACGCAACACGAGCTACGGAATGATGAAATCATCCATGCCCACTTCAGGCGGCCCGATCGCCCAGCCCGCCCTGCCAAAGCGCACCTATGAGGTCGCTGCCCTGCGCGAGGATACGTCGCTTTATATCGGGCAGAGCACGGCACCCGCGATCCCGTTGTTTGAAAATGCGTTTTCCGCCTTCACCCACGGTAGCTTGGTGCAGACGTCGATGGGCCTTGTCGCGGTTGAGGATTTGCAGCCTGGCGATATGGTGCAAACGGCAACCGGCGAAGCGGCGGAGCTGACGTGGGTCGGCACCTCGACCTTTTCTCCTGCTGACGCGGGCAAGCGCACGCCGCTCATCCGCATTATGCCTGACGCTTTGGGCCAGTCGCGGCCCGAACGCTCTCTCACTGTCGGACCCGGTGCGCGCATTTTGCACACACCTGCGGCTTTGCGTGGTGTTGCAGATGGCAAGCAGCTGCTGACCCCTGCGGCGAGCCTTGTGGACGGTGTTAACGTGATCGAGATTACGCCGCCCACCCCCACGCGCCTGTTCCACATCTGCCTGTCCCGCCACGCGGTGATCAATGTGGACGGGATCGAGATGGAGACCTTCCACCCCGGTGCCACAGCCCCGCGTGAAGTCAGCCACAGCTTGCGCGACCGTTTTATCTCGCTCTTCCCGCGGATCAGCCATCTGTCGGATTTCGGCCCATTGGCCCATCCGCGCGCGCCCGAACAGGACGCATACTAATTCCTCGAATTCGTTCGGTCTGTCTCAGGCCTGAACGCTCAAACGTTCCTCAAGAACGTCGAACGGAACGCCGGGATCATCCTTGGCGTTCCGGATCACCAACGAAGTCTTGACGCTCGCCACATTGGGCGCGGTCAAGAGCTCCCCTGTCAGGAATTTCTGGAAGCTCGAAAGATCGGGCGCCACGCATTTCAGCATGAAATCCACCTCACCATTGAGCATGTGACATTCGCGGATCAGCGACCAGTCGCGGCATCGTTCTTCAAATGCAGATAAGTCCGCCTCCGCCTGAGAGCTAAGGCCGACCATCGCGAACACCTGCACCTCGAACCCAAGCTCGCGCGCATCCACCTCGGCATGATAGCCACGGATGAACCCCTGTTCCTCCAGCGTGCGCACACGGCGCAGACAGGGTGGCGCGGAAATGCCAACACGTTTGGCCAATTCCACATTGGTCATCCGTCCATCTGCTTGTAATTCTGCCAGAATTTTACGATCTATCGGGTCTAGTCGCGTACCTGCCATATGTCCCCCTGCAGCTTTTCGATTGTTATATAGATTACGCCAGTGTGCGCAATAATGTTTCACAAATGCGCAATAATATTTACACCCTTCCCGATCCACCTGCAGCCGATCACGACCCCGTGCAGGGGTTTAAGAGCACCGCGGGGAGGTATATATCTGCGTCAAACAGATTCCCCCGAAAGGATGCCGCCATGGCCGAGACACGCAAAACCAAGCTTTTGATCATTGGCTCAGGCCCAACAGGCTATACCGCTGGCGTTTATGCCAGCCGCGCCATGCTTGACCCGATCCTCGTGCAAGGGATCGAGCCGGGCGGACAGCTGACCACAACCACCGAGGTTGAGAACTGGCCTGGCGATACCGAGGTTCAGGGCCCCGACCTGATGATCCGCATGGAGGCGCACGCCAAGGCGATGGGCACCGAAATCATCGGCGACATCATCACCGATCTGGACATGTCCAAGCGTCCGTTCATTGCCAAGGGCGATAGCGGTACGGTCTACGAGGCCGAAGCCGTGATCCTTGCCACAGGTGCGCGCGCGAAATGGCTCGGGCTGGAAAGCGAAGAGAAGTTCAAGGGCTTTGGCGTGTCGGCCTGTGCCACCTGCGACGGTTTCTTCTATCGCGGTCAGGAGATTGTGGTCATCGGCGGCGGCAATACGGCCGTTGAGGAAGCACTCTTCCTCACCAACTTCGCCTCAAAGGTTACGCTGATCCACCGCCGCGACGAACTTCGCGCGGAAAAAATCCTTATCGACCGTCTGGAGAAAAACCCCAAGATCGAGCCGTTGTGGTTCCACCAGCTGGACGAAGTTTATGGCGGCGACAGCCCATTGGGCGTCGAAGGCGTCAAAGTAAAACACACCAAAACGGGCGAGATCACAGACATCCCCTGCAAAGGCGTCTTTGTCGCCATTGGCCACGCGCCAGCGAACGAGCTTGTCAAAGACACGCTCGAAACACATATGGGCGGATATGTTGTGACCAAGCCCGACAGCACCGAAACTTCTGTGCCGGGCATCTTTGCGGCGGGCGATCTGACCGATCACAAATACCGTCAAGCGGTGACCAGCGCTGGCATGGGCTGCATGGCCGCATTGGAAGCGGAGCGCTTTTTGGCCGAGAACAGCGATGATGTGGAGCGCGATACCTCCCTGCCACTGGGCTACGGCGCCGAAGTAAAAGAGCAGGCCTGATGCGGATCATAATCTCAAGCGATCACGCTGACATCGCCCTGCGCCAACAAGTCGCGGAGCATGTGCGCACGAGCGGCCACACGGTCACCGACATCGGTCCGATGACCTCGGATAGCACGGATTATCCCAAGCATGGGGAAGCCGCAGCACGCCAAGTAGCCGCTGGTGAGGCTGATCTGGGAATTATCATGTGCGGCACGGGTCAGGGCATTATGATGGCCGCCAATAAGGTCACGGGCATCCGCTGTGGCGTGTGCTCCGACCCATTTTCCGCGCGCATGATCCGCGCCCACAACAACGCCAACATGCTGGCACTGGGCGCACGCGTCACAGGCCCAGCACTGGTATTCGATATTGTGGACGCCTTTCTGGACGCTGAATTCGAGGGCGGACGACACGGCAAGCGCGTCGATATGATCACCGCGATCGAGGGCTAATCCCACCGCATTTGCCTGTTGCAAAACGCCCACAACCTGAAAAGCCCCACAATTGCCCAAAGTTTGTTCTGGCGTGAACACACTTTGCGGTGCATAGCTGCGCTCGAGAAACGATGCAGAGCAGCGCAATGACCACCGCGACCAAATCCACCTCCGAGCAGGAGGACCAGATGTTCCGCCTGTTACGGCAGTTGGACATAGCACCCGATGCTTCCCAGCGCGGGATGGCAGCGGCGATTGGTCTGTCATTGGGTCGCTTCAATGCATTATTGCGCAGCGCCGTGGAGGCAGGTCTGGTCAAGATCACCGACCGCGATGGTCCCGACAAACGCGCGCGCTTTTCCTATTCGATCACCTCACGCGGTGCGGCGGAGAAAAACCGCCTCATCGATCAATTCCTCGCACGCAAACTTACCGAGTATGAGGCCCTACACGCAGAACTGACGGGTACTGCGTCACGCGTCACCGCCTCCCAGAACAGGATCAATCCCATGGAACACAACCTCTCCCCCATCCCCGAACTCTATGTTTCCTATGACAGCGCACAAAAGCTGAAAACAGACGCGGGCCAGCTGGTCAGCCACGATCTGACCCCGCGCCAGATTTGCGATCTCGAGCTGTTGATGAACGGTGGTTTCAACCCGCTTAAAGGGTTCTTGGGTCAGGCCGACTACGACAGCGTTGTCGAGAACATGCGCCTTACCGATGGTAGCTTGTGGCCCATGCCGATCACCCTCGATGTGTCCGAGGAATTTGCCGCCTCACTGGAAGAAGGTCAGGACATCGCCCTGCGCGACCAAGAGGGCGTGATCCTCGCCACCATGACCGTCACTGACAACTGGGTTCCGAACAAAGCACTTGAGGCCGAGAAGGTCTTCGGCGCCGATGACGACGCGCACCCCGCTGTGAACTACCTGCACAACCAAGCGGGCACAGTCTACTTGGGCGGTCCAGTTACAGGCCTGCAACAGCCTGTACACTATGATTTCAAAGCCCGTCGCGACACACCAAACGAGCTGCGCGCCTATTTCCGTAAAATGGGCTGGCGCAAGGTTGTCGCCTTCCAGACCCGCAACCCGTTGCACCGCGCGCATCAGGAACTCACCTTCCGCGCCGCGCGCGAGGCGCAGGCGAACCTGCTGATCCACCCCGTTGTGGGCCTGACCAAGCCGGGTGATGTTGACCACTTCACCCGCGTGCGCTGTTACGAGGCGGTGCTGGACCAGTATCCCCAAGCCACTACCTCAATGTCCTTGCTGAACCTCGCGATGCGTATGGCTGGCCCACGTGAGGCCGTATGGCATGGCCTCATCCGCAAAAATCACGGCTGCACGCACTTCATCGTGGGCCGCGATCACGCTGGACCAGGCAACAACTCACAAGGTGAAGATTTTTACGGCCCCTATGATGCGCAGGATCTGTTCCGCACGCATCAGGAGGAAATGGGCATCGAGATGGTCGATTTCAAACACATGGTCTGGGTGCAGGAACGCGCCCAATACGAAGCCATGGACGAGATCAAGGACAAGGATTCCGTCACAATCCTGAACATTTCCGGCACAGAACTGCGTCGCCGCCTGCAAGAAGGGCTGGAAATCCCCGAATGGTTCTCCTTCCCCGAAGTGGTCAAGGAACTGCGCCGCACCAAACCGCCACGTGCGCAGCAGGGCTTCACCGTCTTCTTCACAGGCTTCTCTGGCTCGGGAAAATCCACTATCGCCAACGCTCTGATGGTGAAATTGATGGAGCAAGGCGGACGTCCTGTCACGCTGCTTGATGGTGACATCGTGCGTAAGAACCTCTCATCCGAGCTGGGCTTTAGCAAGGAGCACCGTGACCTCAACATCCGCCGCATCGGCTATGTCGCGTCCGAGATCACCAAGAACGGCGGCATCGCCATCTGTGCGCCCATCGCGCCCTATGCCACCACGCGCCGTGCGGTGCGCGAAGACGTCGAGAACTTTGGCGCCTTTGTGGAAATCCACGTAGCCACCTCTATCGAGGAATGTGAGCGCCGTGACCGCAAAGGGCTGTACAAGCTGGCCCGCGAAGGCAAGATCAAGGAATTCACCGGCATCTCCGATCCCTACGATGTGCCGCAGAACCCCGAATTGTCAGTCGAGACAGAGAATGTCGATGTCGACAATTGCGCACATCAGGTGTTGCTCAAGCTGGAGTCGATGGGCCTGATCAAAGGCTGATCCCCTCCGCAACGACAACGGAAAAAGGCCAGCCCCCAAAGGCTGGCCTTTCTACTTGTGGCACCCTACCGCACGGCGCGGCAGCCTGCATTCAATCCATGATGATCTGAAAATCGACACGGCTGCGCGGCAGCGTCGGCTGGTTTGCGACGCCAACAGAATGCGACGGCGCACCCACCAGAATTTTTTCACCCTCGTAGCCGGCCGCGACCAGCGATCCCATCAACACAAGCGCGCGAAGGCGGCCTGTCTTGAGGCTTTCGTTTGCACCGTTTACATCCGAGTGATGCCCCATCACGCGCAAGCGGGCACCCTCGCACGCGCCCACCGCTTCGGCCAGCTCATACACTGGCGCAAGATCACTCGGCGACACGGTGATTGAGCGGGTGTTGTAGAACAGTCGCGTCTGCTCGGCGCGGACCTTGAGATCAGCAGCACAGGCAGCACTCGCCGCAGGAATGGTATTCCAGGGCTGTTGCACAAATCCTGCGGCACTTGCGGTTTTCACGCTCTCAACGACCTGAAAATCAACGCGGCGGTCATAGTACGCAGACCCCAGCGGCCCGACAACATTTGACGGCTCCTTGTCTCCCATTCCGACAGCAATGAAATCACTTGTATTGACCCCGCTGGACGCCAGCAGCTTCATCAGCGTTTCCGCACGCTTTTTGCTCAACGCGAGGTTCACAGCGCTGTCGCCCGACGGATCGGAGTGGCCCCGGATTTGCAATGTATAGTTTGGGCAATCCTCGGCAATTTTGCCAATAACGCGGGCTTTCACCAGACCAGACGCTTCGGCCGTCAGGCCACCCGACGGGAAATAGATTTTTGTATCTTGCACCAGTGCTTTGAGGTCATCACCGCAGGGGTTATTCGCCGCAAGGTCAGCCTGTGCATTGGCGAAAAATGACGCCGCGCTCGCTCTGGTCTGCGTAGATTCCTCATCAGCCACAATGGCAGGCTCGGCGGTTACAACAGGCTCAGGAGCAACCGCTGGCTCGGCAATAGGCGCCACAATGCTTGTCGTGTCCAGCAAGGAGATTGGCTCATCCCGCGTCACTTCGACATCACCAGCATTGGCCGTGGCACGCTGGAGCTGATTGACAATATCTTGACCATTGACCGGGCTGGACGCCGCAGTCTGAGTTGCGTCTTGTGTTTGCACAAGCGCTGTAAACCCCGCGAGCGGATCGGTCGCTCCTGCAATAGTCGCGGGGTCATCGTCCGCCATCCCCCCAAACACTCCGACTGCGGCCAGCGTAAGCGCCGACCCGAATACAGCAGCCGTCGGCGCGATCCAAATAAGATTGTTCTGGACAAACTTCACTATCTATTCCCCCACTAGATATTGCAGCCGATTGATCATAACCAGCGGCATATAGTTCCCTAGTGTGCATAGGGTGTCGGAGACAGGCCTCTCGTCAACCCCTAGATGAAAAATCCGAAAAATTTTATCGAAGCTGTATCATATGCGGCTGAAAAGGTCGTTTAGACCTTGCCAGAGCACAGGCGCAACTTCGAAGGAGCCGCTGGCAGGTGCCTTTAAGGCAATCTACTGTTGAAATTGCTTAAGCGCTGGTGAGACCCGCACAGTACAAATTGGGGGCCCGTCTAACACGCAACCTCACAGATATACTGTGCCTGACATCACGCGCGCACCCCGCCCTGAGACCTTTACACCGGTGATCGCATCCTGCGGCCCCAGCACCTCGACCTGCGCCTGCCCTGCCCGCCCCAAGCCGTGACCCTGCTCTGCTGTAAACTTCGGCGCGGGGATCAGGCTGTGCGCCCACAAATAGGCCGCCATACATCCTGTCGCGGAGCCTGTGAAAGGATCCTCAGGAGGGCTGGGAGGGGCCATCAGCAAGCGGCTAAAGGTATCACCTTTCCCCGTCGCCCCCTCAAGGCAGACCCAGAATGGCTCCATGATATCGGTGCTATCGTGGCCCAATGCCTCAGCAAAAGCGCCCAGCGCGCCGAGGTCTAATGACACACGTTCCAACGTGGCGCGGTCTTTGACCAGCGTTATGCAGAAGGGCAATCCCGTCGAGACGATCTGCGGCGGATGCAGGATGTCGCTCTCGCCAATCCCGCCTACTGCTGCGACCAGCGCTGGATCGACCTGCACACCGAATTCGGGCGCGTTCTGTGTCATCGTAACGCGATCACCCTGCACCTCGACAGGGATGATCCCCGCTGCGGTCTCCAGTGTCACTGGCCCGTCCTCAATCATCCCGCGCGCGCGCAACGCGACAACCGTCGCCACCGTCGGGTGACCTGCAAAGGGTATTTCGCGGCTGGCCAGAAAGTAGCGGACATGAAAATCTGCGACCTCCGACGGGCCTGCAAACGTGCATTCCACCAACGATGTCTCACGCACATAGGCCATACAGACCGCATCGGACACATGCGCAGCCCCATGCACAACAGCACAGCCATTTCCGCCGAATATGTCGCCCGTAAACGCATCGATCCAGTCAAACTCAAACGCCATCTACTTGCTCCAGACATAAAAAGGGGCCGCGAATTGCGACCCCTTTAACATCCCTGACTGACCTAAGCGGTCAAGGAATTTATTGTATCAATACAGGCGCGTAGTTGTGCTCGCGGGCCAAATCAAAGGCTAGCTTGCGGTCGCCCACAAGCGCGAGCTGCTGTCCTTCTGCGTCATGTACCGCATACAACTGATCCAACCCCTCGGCCTGATCGCGCACCTCACGGGGCAGATCGGTCACGGCGATTGTCTTGACGTAAACGGTCCTGTCGACTGGTCCTGTCAGTGCTGTGGTTTCCATATTCTACCCCTTTCGGATGTTGATGGTCTGTACGACCGTTTCAGGCTTGGCTTGGGTCAGGTCTACGTGCAGCAGACCATTCTCCATCAATGCCTCGCCCACTTCGACCCCGTCAGCGAGCACGAAGCTGCGCTGGAACTGACGGCCTGCGATACCACGGTGCAAGAACACACGGCCCTCGCTGTCATCGGTTTGGCGCCCGCGAATGACCAGCTGTCGGTCTTCGACAGTGATCGACAAATCTTTTTCTGCAAATCCTGCAACCGCCAGCGTAATGCGATAGCTGCGGTCATCGGTCTGCTCGATGTTGAAGGGGGGATACCCCTCGTTGCCGGATTTGGCGCTGCGTTCCAGCACCCTTTCCAGCTGTTCGAATCCCAGCATATGGGGATAAGAAGCCAGTGTAAGTTTCGTCATCTTTGACACGTCCTTATGATCTCAAGCGACAGTCTGTTGCGCCCCGCGAGCGGCAGCGCTGTTATGAATATGGGAAGCATATCGCCTTTGCGCAAGGGCTATGCGGCATTGGCGTTACGCCTTATGACTAAAAGCTTAACGTGTAGACAGAATCAGAGAGCCGATGAACCAGCCCAAAGACATCGCTATGAAAACCGACGAGGTGCTACGCGTCGAGCTTGAGGTGTTCCGCCGCGAACACCGCGATCTGGACGAGGCAATCAGCGCATTGGGAGAGCGCAGCACCGCAGACCAGCTCACACTGCAGCGGCTCAAAAAGCGCAAACTACAGTTGAAAGACCGCATCGCCCAGATCGAAGACCGCCTGACACCCGACATCATCGCCTGACCCGAGGCATGCCCGAGTTTCGGGGAACTCACAGCTTCAGATTTAGCCAAAATTTTGCCCTGCACATCACATTGCCACCCCGCGCACAAAGGCTATAGTGCGCGTTCAAGTGACAGACACAAAAGGCCACAGCGCAATGAGCACACCACCCGTTGGCATCATCATGGGCTCACAGTCCGATTGGCCCACCATGCGCGAGGCGGCGACCCTGCTCGACGATCTCGGCATCGCTTACGAGGCGCGCATTGTCTCGGCCCACCGCACGCCTGACCGCTTGTGGGACTACGGTAAAACCGCCGCGGATCGTGGCCTGCAAGTCATTATCGCTGGTGCAGGCGGCGCGGCACATCTGCCGGGTATGATGGCCTCCAAAACACGTATCCCCGTGATCGGCGTGCCCGTTCTGACCAAAGCGCTGTCAGGCGTCGACAGTCTTTATTCCATCCTGCAAATGCCAAAAGGATTTCCTGTGGCAACCATGGCCATCGGCGCGCCTGGTGCAGCGAATGCAGCCCTTATGGCGGCGGGCATTCTGGCCCTGAACGATCCCGCGCTCGCGGCGCGCCTCGATGCGTGGCGCAGCGCACTGTCGGACTCAATTCCGCAGGAGCCATCTGATGACTAATCCCCTGCCGACTGGTGCAACAATCGGCATTTTGGGTGGCGGTCAATTGGGCCGCATGCTCAGCGTTGCGGCTGCGCGCCTCGGCCTGCGCACCCATGTCTTCGAGCCGGGCAGCACCCCGCCTGCCGCAGATGTGGCCCATGCTGTCACCACTGCCCCCTATGACGACGTGGCCGCCCTCACCGCCTTTGCCAATGCGGTCGATCTTGTCACCTACGAATTCGAAAACATCCCGACCGAAGCCCTTGATGTGATCGAGGCGATTACACCGATCCACCCCAACCGCCGCGCGCTTGGTACGTCTCAGGATCGGCTGGTGGAAAAGGAATTCCTGCAAAGTATTGGCCTGACCGTAGCGCCCTTCGCAGATGTCACAGATGCGGCAAACCTTGATGCTGCCATCGCCAGTGTCGGCACACCCGCGATCCTGAAAACGCGCCGCTTTGGCTATGACGGCAAGGGGCAGGCCCGTCTGAAATCACCTGATGATGCGGCATCCGCCCTCGCCGATATGGCGGGCGCACCCGCGGTGCTCGAAGGGTTCATCGACTTCTCGATCGAGATTTCTATCATCGCGGCGCGCAACCCGCAGGGCGAAGTCGCCTGCTATGACCCCGGCGAGAATGTGCACCGTGACGGCATCCTGCACACAACGACAGTACCCGCCAAGATACCTGCCAGCCTGCGCACCGATGCCGTGCTGCTGGCGGCGAAAATCCTCAACACGCTGGACTATGTCGGCGTGATGGGGGTCGAACTTTTTGTGACGCCCCGAGGGCTCATCGTAAATGAAATTGCACCCCGCGTGCACAACTCAGGCCATTGGACGCAAAATGGCTGTGCTGTGGACCAGTTCGAGCAACACATCCGCGCCATTGCGGGCTGGCCGTTAGGCGACGGCAGCCGCCATTCAGATGTGGTAATGGAGAACCTGATTGGCGACGATGTGAACCGTGTGCCAGCCCTTGCACGTGAAACAAACTGCGCCATTCATCTCTATGGCAAAGAAGAGACCAAGGCGGGCCGCAAAATGGGGCACATCAACAGGATTCTCTCCTGAACCAGCCCATAGCGGAAGGCCCTAGCCCATGAACCGCGCCGCAACCTCACCGCTCATATAGCTCACACGCCCCTGCACCAGCGTCGCGGCGACGCGTAGGCTGTCGCGCTCCAGCACCACCATATCGGCGCGCTTGCCTTTCGCAAGCACACCACGATCCGCTAGCCCCAGAACCGCCGCTGGCCCCGCCGAGACAAGCGCCCATGCAGCTGTCAAATCCAGCATCCCGTTCTGCCACAGCATAAGCGCCGCACGCCGCGCACTGGGATAGTGATAATCCGACGCCAGCGCATCACAATATCCCATTGCAATCAGATCCACCGCCGAAACGTTGAGATTATGCGACCCGCCCCGCACCACATTTGGCGATCCCATCACCACGATACCACCCTGCGATGCCGCAGCCTCTGCCGCTTCCAGCGTCTCGGGGAACTCCGCCACATTGACGCCCCGCGCCGCCCACGCCGCACGCTGCTCGGCGGTACAGTCATCGTGGCTGCCCATGGAAATCCCTTGGGCCGCCAATTGTTTGCACAGCCAATCAAGGGCGGCTGGCACCTCGTCGCTCTCGGCCTCTAGCGCCTGCATCAGCGCCAGATGTGTCTCGGGACTGCGCCGCGCCTTCAACGCTTGGGACACCAGTCTGCGGGGCTGCACCCCCTCACGCAAACGCTCATGCGGGAGGTGATCATTGAAGACGATGTATTTCAAACCCCATTCGGCCATCTTGTCAGGCAGTTCGGTATAAAACTCCAACAGATGCGTCTCAAACCGCAACTGTCCGCGCAAATCCGTTACCATGCTCGAACCGACATCGCGCAAATGGGCAAACACCTGTTCGGCAAATTCAAGGCCGCGCACGCCGCCTTCCCAGCTCACAAATTGCGCCAAGGTAGCCGTGGTGATCCCGTTCGCAGCAAGCTCTGCCTCAACGGCGACCAAGCCTTCGGCCATCTGCTTCATCGCACCGCGGCGCGGGGCGAGATGCCGCTCAAACCCGTCGCCATGCACATCCACAATGCCGGGCAGCACCAGATAGTCCGACAAATCCACTTCGCGGCCCACAGGCGCATCAACGATAATGCCGTTCTCGAACGACAGCCCGTCACGGTGCAGGCCGTCTGGCCCCAGCACCTCGGCCCCGATCAAATCAAGGCTTAACATCTTGCGCCTCAATTCCGGGCAAACACGTGCCGTCGGGACATCCGAACTGCTCAAGCACGGCCCCGAAATAGGTCATATCGGGGTCAAAAGCACCGTTGCGCAGAAACGCGACTGTCTGCGCGATCACACGCGGGTTGTTCATCATGAACGTATGCGTCACAGGCAGCACCAGATGTGCCCGCATCCCCTCCACCCGCGTGGAGGACACCGCTACCTTGCCGTCATCAGGCCCCGGCAACAGGGTCGAAAAGTAAGGGTTGAGCGACTGCGATCCCGCAATCACCCCCAATTCGAAATCCGCCGCAGGCAGGCTGCGCGGGATCGAGGCATCGCCCGTGCCCATCTGCACCCCTGCAGGGCCATTGATCCAGTCAAAGGCCACCACATCGCGCAATTGATCCACGACCTCACTGCCTTGATTGGGTGGCCCCAGCATCACGGCACGCCCCACACGGTCAGCGCCCATATCCGCAACCCATTGGCGCAGAAGAATGCCCCCCATTGAATGGGTCACAAAATCCACGCGCTCCGTCCCGCAGGCTGCCACCGCATCGGGGAGCGTACGCTTGGTCAACTCCTCAATGGGAGCTTCGGTCGACGGATACCCTGGACGCACCACGCGCCAGCCCTCCGCCTCCAGCGCCGCTTCCATCAAAGCGAATGACGTCTCGGTTCGCGCCAATCCATGCAACAACACAACACAGCGCGCCTGCGCCGCACTTGCCGTCAGCAGCAATGCCCATATGATCAAACCAAATCTCATAGCGGCTATGTAGTACCTCTGCGCACCGTTGTAATCCCCCAACAAGGCCGTTTTACCAGATGACCCCCTCAACGCCTCCCCGCCTCGCCGTGCGCGCCATCATCATGCATGAGAACCGCCTGCTTCTTGTCAACGCATGGCCTGCGGGCAAAAGCGATCTGATGTGCGCGCCCGGCGGTGGGGTAGAACGCGGCAGTGCGCTGCCCGAAAATCTGGTGCGTGAGGTGTTTGAGGAAACAGGCCTGCGCATCACTGTGGATGCGCCTTGTCTCGTCAATGAATTTCACGATCCTCATGGCAGCTTTCATCAGGTCGACGTCTACTTTCACTGCACCCTGCTCAGCCCGCCAACCCTTGATCACGGCTGGCGCGATGTGGATGACATTGTGACCGACCGACGCTGGGTCACGCGTGATCAAATGGCGCAGATCAGGGTAAAACCCGACAGCCTTGCCGCTGTCGCATGGCGCGACACGGACGCACCACTGTACGATCCGCTTGAGCCGCTTATCGTTTAGCCGTCACTGACCAGCCGATACCACCCACGACCATAGCCGCCGCGATCACAATCACGCCCGACACGGCCTCGCCCAGAAAAACCACGCCTGCGGCAATTGCGATCACAGGGACGCTAAGCTGAACCACCGCCGCCGTAGTACCACGCATCTGGCGCAGGACCGAATACCACAGCGCATAGCCAAGCCCCGACGTGACCGCTCCGCACACTACGCCCAGCGCAATGCCCGCCGCATCCGCCTCCAGCCCGCTAGCCGCCAGCAGCACCAGCAGCACAGGCAAACAGAGGACGAAATTCGCACCCGTCGCGGCCAACGGATCGGCGGCGCCGCGCCCCGCAATCGTATAGGCGGCCCAGCCCAGCCCCGCGAGCACCATCAACGCTGCGCCAACAGGGTCCGTCACACTTCCCTCCGTTGGCCATAAGACAAGTACCAGCCCACCAAAGGCAACAACAGCGCCCAGCAATTGGCGCGCGGTCGGCGGCTGTCCTGTAAAGGCGGCATGCCCAAACATCGTAATCTGTGTAACGCCAAACAGGATGAGCGCGCCCAACCCTGCATCAAGCGTAAGGTAGGCCAGCGAAAATCCGACCATGTAGAGCGCAAGACTGGCCGCTCCCGTCAGACGCACGCGAGCCAACAGTGGCAACGAGACGCCACGCCACAATGCGATACCGCCCAGCATCGCAGCGCCAGAGGCCACCCGCAGCACAGCAAACGCTCCAGGACCGATATGCCCACCGTCCACTGCCGCACGGGTCAACAGGGAATTGGCGGCAAAGGCGCACATGGTCAAAAGGGTCAGCAGGATAAGACGCATGTCCCCGCCTACCCTGCCAACAGCGGCGCGCCAAGGCCTCTAGGTGAAGATAAAGTCGTCATCCTCGGAAAGCGTAGCCAGAAGCGCCTCAAGATCACTGTGATCGGAAACGGCAAAGACGTTCGAATTGGCGTGCTGCGCTTGATCAAGCTGAGTTTTGAACAAGGACACCACAGTGCCCTGTACCTCTTCATCCATCAAGGCAGCGGTCAGACCCTGACGGATAATCTCCCGCTGATGGGCGCTTTGCGCGACAAGGTCGCGGTGCGCTGCGGCGGATTGCATTGCCCCCAACATCGCAGTGCCAAGCCCGTCTGCGGTCATCGCCTCTTTGGCCAGAAAATCATGGCAGCCATTGCGCATAGCGGTCACGGCCGTTTCCATATCCCCGTCGCCTGTAATCATAATAGTGGCCACATCGCTGTTTAGCGTGCTCTTCTGGATATAGGCCAATACTTCCAAACCGTCACCCTGCGGCAAACGGTAGTCAATGAGGATGAGGTCATAGACCTGATGCGCAACAGCCTCTTTCAACTCAGCAATAGTCCCGACTTCGGTCAGGTCCACCATAAGCGCGGTCTTATTGCTTAGGCGCCTGATCCGGCTGCGGTCAAAGGTGCTGTCATCCAGAAGCAGCGTTTTGATAACGGTTGGAACGACCTCTTCTTCGGGGCCCAGAATCTCAATTGGCACGGCCATGTCACACTCTCCCACAAAACCATCTACACCTGCATCCTAGCCACCTCTTGCCTATCAAAAGATGAACGCGCGCCCCAAAGACACGCGCTTAAGCTACGGAAAGAAAAGTGAAATCACTTCAAATTAGACAGGAGTGTCACATCCATGAGGAATCAACATATCGACTTTAAGGCCACCCGACGCGCCAGAAATATTAGACAGTTCCAGAGAGCCGCCGTAGTGCCCCGCCATCTTTCGCACATTCGCAAGGCCCATGCCCGTCCCTTCCACATCATCACGGGGCCGAAGGGTTGTCATCGCGCTCAGCGCTTTTGCATGAAGGCGGTCCGGGATACCCGGGCCGTCATCGCTCACCGAAAGGCGAACCATGTTTCCCTCCCGCTGGGTGCGCACAAGGATCTTGCCCTGCTTTGCATGGTGGTGCTTGACCGCATTGCTGATGAGCGCACTCCACAACGTGCCCACATCCTGCTCCCCCATAACAATATGTGAACAGCCAATGTCACGGACCAGTGTCATCCCTTCGGGCATGTGTAGCCCCGCTAGCACTTCGTCCAGTGCTGCATTCACGTCAACACGCACCATATCCTGCAACCGGCCGACACGGGAGTAGGCCAGTAGATCTACCAGCATCCGGTCAAGCCGCGCTGTATGTCGGTTCATCATATCAATGGACTGAGCGACGGACGGGCTCAGCTCCACCCCCGCCTCAGCCAAATCTTCGGCAATCCAATGGGGCAGCTCGATTAAAGCGCGAACCGACGCGCGGACGTCATGGCTCATCAAATAGATGAAGTCGTCGATGTCCTGAACATCGTTTTTCGGCGCCTCATCGAGAGGTGGAGTAACAAGCGGAGCAGCAGCTGTCATAGTCGACCTTTCACAACAATTCCGCTGAAATCTAGCACCGTACATATTGAAGGGCGGTTAATAATCAGCAGCCCAAACGAAACAAAGGGCCCCGCGAGGGAGCCCTTTGCACTGTCGGTTAGGACAGGGTGGAAGATGTCTTCCCCTTCTTGTGACTTTTTTCTACGAAAAAGACACTGTCAGGGTTCGCGCATCAGCAAAGCTGATGAGCTTACATCATCCCTCCCATGCCGCCCATGCCGCCCATGTCTGGCATGCCGCCACCGGCGCCGCCGTCTTTGGACGGACGGTCTGCAACCATTGCTTCTGTTGTGATCAACAGACCTGCAACGGATGCCGCGTCCTGAAGTGCTGTGCGCACAACTTTGGCGGGGTCGATGACGCCGAACTTGAACATGTCGCCATATTCTTCTGTCTGGGCGTTAAAGCCGAATGTCACGTCTTCGCTCTCGCGGATTTTGCCCGCAACGACGGAGCCGTCCACACCGGAGTTCTCGGCGATCTGGCGCAGCGGCGCTTCGATCGCGCGACGTACGATGCCAATGCCGACGTTCTGGTCGGAGTTTGCACCCTCGAGACCGTCCAGAGACTTGCCACCTTGGATCAGCGCAACACCACCACCGACAACAACACCTTCTTGTACCGCGGCACGTGTCGCGTTCAGGGCATCGTCAACGCGGTCTTTACGCTCTTTGACTTCAACTTCGGACATACCACCAACGCGGATCACAGCAACACCACCGGCCAGCTTGGCCACGCGCTCTTGCAGCTTCTCTTTGTCGTAGTCGGAAGAAGTTTCTTCGATCTGGTTGCGGATCTGTGTGACACGCGCTTCGATCTCTGCCTTCTCGCCTGCACCTTCGACAACAGTTGTCTCATCCTTGGTGATGGAGACTTTCTTGGCGGAACCAAGCATGTCCATTGTCACGGATTCGAGCTTCATGCCGAGGTCTTCGGAGATCACCTGACCACCTGTCAGAACCGCGAGGTCCTGCAGCATGGCTTTGCGACGGTCGCCGAAACCGGGTGCTTTGACGGCAGCGATTTTCAGACCGCCACGCAGTTTGTTGACCACGAGTGTCGCCAGCGCTTCGCCTTCAACATCTTCCGCGATGATGAGAAGCGGCTTCTGGGACTGGATCACCTGCTCGAGCAGTGGCACCATTGGCTGCAGCGACGAGAGCTTCTTCTCGTGCAACAGGATGATGCAGTCTTCCAGTTCGACAGTCATCTTGTCAGAGTTGGTCACGAAGTAGGGTGACAGGTAGCCACGGTCGAACTGCATACCTTCAACAACAACAGTCTCTGTTTCCAGACCCTTGTTCTCTTCAACAGTGATCACGCCTTCGTTGCCGACTTTCTGCATCGCGTCAGCGATCTGACGACCAATCTCGGCTTCGCCGTTGGCAGAGATGGTGCCGACCTGCGCAACTTCGTCGCTGTCGGTTACATCACGCGCTGCCGCTTTGATCGCTTCGACAACTTTGGATGTCGCCATGTCGATGCCGCGCTTGAGGTCCATCGGGTTCATGCCCGCGGCCACAGATTTCATGCCTTCGCGTACAATCGCTTGTGCCAGAACAGTCGCGGTTGTTGTACCGTCGCCTGCTTCGTCATTGGTGCGGGAGGCCACTTCTTTGACCATCTGCGCGCCCATGTTCTCGAACTTGTCCTCAAGCTCGATCTCTTTGGCGACAGATACACCGTCTTTTGTGATGCGCGGGGCACCGAATGATTTGTCCAGAACCACGTTACGGCCTTTGGGGCCCAGTGTTACTTTGACCGCGTCGGCAAGGATGTTCACACCCTTGAGCATCTTGTTGCGGGCGTCGGTACCGAATTTGACGTCTTTTGCAGACATATTCGAAGTCTCCTAAAATTTGTTTATGATGTGTAGCGCTTCATGTGTGACCCGAAGGCCGCCTTGTCCCTCAGGACAGGATCCCCATGATGTCGCTCTCTTTCATCATCAGCATTTCTTCACCGTCTACGGTGACTTCTGTTCCGGACCATTTGCCGAACAGAACACGATCACCTGCTTTTACGGCGGGTGTGATCAGTTCACCGTTGTCTTTACGTGCGCCTGCGCCCACGGAAACAACTTCGCCCTCGGAAGGCTTTTCTTTCGCGCTATCGGGAATGATCAGCCCGCCAGATGTTTTCTCTTCGCCCTCTGTGCGTTTTACCAGCACGCGGTCGTGAAGTGGTGTTAATGCCATCTTTGTAGCTCCTTGATGCTCAAAGTTATCTTTGTTGACCGGCCCTTCACCTGAAGCAGCCCGCCGTTAGCACTCACCAATGTCTGTCTCTTATACACATCTGACGCTGCCGACGATCTACTCTGTGTAGA
>CAJXSZ010000012.1 GCA_913060815.1 uncultured Sulfitobacter sp.
CGAGATTTCTGCCTGTCTCGTGGGCTCGGAGATGTGTATAAGAGACAGCATCAACTCCGTAGTATCAGACACGTAAGCAGAACTGATCAGGGATCAGACTTGGTCATTTTTCGTGTAGATCTCTCAGGGAAAGGTGTATCTACGAGGCGTGGAAGTTTGGCTGATATCGGGGTTAAGACAGACATGCATCAAAGGAAATTTGGCATCCTGTTCCAATTGCGCATCGCCTGTGGAAAGCTAGTAAGTTCTGTCAGCCGACACAAATACCCGGTAATGAAATTCCTTTTGTCGTTCTGGCTTGTCCCAGCAATCCAGATAGTTTCTCTGATCCGGCACCGGTCTGACGGTACTGATAAAACGACTGCAGTTGTTGTGACGTCCCGCTCTTATAATACCTCGGCGTCATTTGCCTGTTTGATCCCAAAGTTGGAGGAAGCGTCGGTGGAGGTCATATTGCTATCCGAAAATCAGTCAGATTTGGGGCTGCTGGCAAAGATACGGCATATCTATCGCTTCTTCGGGCTGTGTAAGACTGCGGACTATGTTTTCCTGGACGACACCTATTTGCCCGTCTCTTATGCACTTAAATACAAGTGGCTTTTTCGGCCCCGTGTCGTTCAGCTTTGGCATAGCGCTGGCCTGTTCAAGCGTGTTGGCCTTGATATCACATCCAGCTGGCTGGCGACGTCTTTGATGAAGTTAAATTTTAGAAATTTCGATCTTGTCGTCGTGAGTGCGGAACACTGCAGAGCGCCGATTGCGGGATTTATGGGAATAGATACCGAAAAGGTCGTAGCACTCGGGACAAGCTACACCGATAGATACTTTCTCGAGGATGCTAAAGAAAACAGTGAGCGCATGGCGGCGGGTAAAAAAATAATTGTTTATGCGCCTACATTCCGAGGAGATGCGCATAAGGTGAAGCCTAGCCCAGCCCCCAGCGTCGCACGTGTTTTCGCAAAACTGGGAGCAGGGGCCGAGTGCTATATCTCAACGCATCCCCAAGAGAATTTCATGTCGGAAGCGTTCAAGCCGCAGTTCAAGCTTTCTGATGCGTTGAGCGAAATAGATGTGCTGATCACCGACTATAGCTCGATTGCAATGGATTACATGTTGGCTAACCCGCAGGGCGCGCTTGTTCTGTATGTTCCAGACTATCAAGAGTATGAATCCTCTGTCGGGTTCTATGTCTCAATGAACGAGGTTTCAGAGAATGTTGCTTTCGATGAGGCTGATCTCATCAGAATTCTGTCTTCGGATGTGTCCGGTGGCTTTGACACGTATCAAAAGAACTATCTGAACCGCTGTGACGGGAAGGCAACGGATCGCCTTCTCAAATATCTGCAAATTACCTGAAGCAGTTCAGCACCAGCCCTTACTGCTGTCACAGATAGATCTATGCGCCGTCCTCTATGAGGATTTTTGCGGTCAGGAAATCCGAATGAGTCGTGATTTTGATGTTGGATTGATCACACTCCACCGGCGCAGCGGATACGCCGAAGTTCTCCATCAGTGAGTAGGTGTCCACAAATTCGGTGCCCGCGCTGAAAGCTTGCTCTGCTGCGGGGAGCACATCGTCTATTTTGTAGCATTGTGGTGCTCTCGCAATGACGCAACTCATACGGTCGAGTGCTTTGTATTGCGCGCTCGTCGCATCCTCGCGGTACAGAATAGTCTCGTTGCACGATACAATTGTAACAGCACTCCCATGTGCGTCGACAGCGGCGATATTTCTGGAGATGAGATCATCGTCAATAATCGGGCGTACGCCGTCGTGGATAAGGACCGTGTCGTTCTGCTCGGAAAAGCGGCTCAGACGCCGCAGGCCGATCAGTATAGACTCTTGTGCAGAGGCCCCGCCAGAAATCACGTCAATAACCTTCGAGAGCCCGTGCTTTGCTACTTCGGCGTGGAATTGCTGGGTGTGGGTTTCAACACAGACAATCAAAATGCCATCGATTTGCGGATGGCGTTGAAACTTCTCTACTGTGAGCGAAAGAATGGATTGCCCCCCGATCTGGAGGAATTGCTTTGGAATATCGCCGGAGTTCATCCGTTTCCCGACACCACCAGAGAAAATAAGGGCTAAGTTCATCTTCTGTCATCCAGAGTGAAGGGGGTTGCGTGATGAAGGCTGGGCCTGTGGCTCGAAGATTAACATACAACCTAAAGAACAGTAACGCGCTTTTGGAAATCAAAAGTCAGCGTCCATCTAGCTGTCTGCCAGTACTGAGCGCACAAAGTTGTCGAGCTCGAATTTTGTCTTGGCTTTGAGCTCGTCGCGGCGGTCTGTGTCGTATTCATAAAAGTCAGCGTCCAGCAATTTCTGAGCCATATTTTCGGCATCCATCTCTGTCTCCCGAAAGAACATATTTCGCTGGCCCGTCAACTCCGACAAACGGGTGAGCTTTTCGTTCCAGATCAAGCCGACAACGGGAACGTTCAAGGAATAGGCCGTAATGCACGCATGCATCCGCGCGCCAAAAATATTTTTGAAGCCAGAGATGATGCCAACCATTTCGCGTGCGGTTTGCGGCGGAGGCAGGAGAAGCGAAGACGGTTTTCCCAGAGCATCGAGAAGCTTCAGACCAAACTCATGATCCGACTTCATCCCGTTCGAGAACAAGACCCAATCAGCCTCCTTTGCATCAAGAGCGGAAAGAAGTCCGATGTAGAAAGCCTCAAGCTCTGCTGGGGTGAGTTTGTTGTCATAGGCCGTGTAAATATCGGGTCGGATGACGTTCACACCGATAGTTGCGCTGTCTTGTTTGGCCGCTGCATAGCATTCGGGAATCCAAAAAGCAGGATCGCCCACCAATGCAGTGTGAACAGGGTCGCTTACAGCGTAATCACCTTCAAGGATTTCGATGAAATCACGTGTGGTGACGGTGTGAATGCAGGGGCTTTGCAGCGTCTGCTTCAGCCGTGCGCAACGGTAGTCGTCGATATCAAACCCTTCGATACCAACGGCGGAGAGCATCACAGGAATGTCGTTCTTCTCACAAATCTCGACGACCTGCTCCACAAGGTAGTTCAGGCCTTGGTTACGGTATTTGAGAAAACCACCGCCTGAAAAGATCACTGCATTGCAGGTGGGGATGACGGATTTGAAATGCCATTGGAAGCGCAACCGCCATACGAAACTCTCGATGTGGTAGCGTGCTTTGGAACTTGTCAGGAATTTCAGCAAAACAGGGACAACGATCCGCGTCAGGAATGCCGCAACCAACAGGTTGAGTTTGCGGATGCCCGGATAGGAAGAAAGCCCGCGCGGGGCTGCATCCACGTCCACAATCTCGACCCTGTCCGCATAGTCTTTCAGCAGGAAACGGGAGCTTTCGCAGATGACCAGATCCCCCATGTTGTCGATGCTATAAAGCCCAACCAGCCCGATCTTCTTCATATCATAGTGCCCATGTGAAATTTTACGCCGTCTTATCCGTAGCCTATTATTGGCGGTGTCTACCTCAAGCTACAGCCGTTGGATACGCAAGAATGAAGGGCTGGCCGTGGATTGCGGCTTTCAGCTGCGCAGCGATTGGTGGCATCACCGCCTATGCTGTGGACGTTGCCGCCGTAATCAATGCGTGGTGCAATGTGCGTGCGGATGCACGCGGGCCGAGGATGCGCAGATGCTGCGGGTCGTTGCGTTGCAAGACAAAGCAACCGAGTTGGTGGACAACGGTGCGCTGCGCATCACCTCCCTGCATCCGGCGCACATTGGCGGCGCAAAGCCGCTCCATGACGTTCACCATGCCCGTCCCGACCAGATCAAAACAAACCCAGCCGCCCGATTGCTCGGTAATGGAGGCTGCCGTGCCAAAGCGCGATTTCAGGTCATCGGCCAAATGCGGATGTGTCGCTTTGGGCGCGCCAATCATCCACTGATCAGGCCCCATCCAGAAACCGGCCTCTGGATCATGCAAGACCGCCTTGCCGGGCTGTGGCACTGCACCGAGCAAATCCTTAAGACCGGCATGACATGCCGCCTCGGACCCTAGCCGCGCGGAGAGGGACGCCAGTGCCAAACCGTCATTCTCGGTAAGTGTGACGTGTGCGAAACGATCGACACGCGGTGTGGCTTCGCCAAGGGCGGTCACAGGTTTCAGATCATGCACGGAGCCGTACTCCTTCGGGGTCGATAAAGTGGGGGCTAACGATTTCGACCTCAGTCTCGACGCCCGTCAACGGGCTGACAAGGCGCAACCGCTCGCCCATCCGCTCGGCCCCGTTCTTGAGAAAGCCCAAGGCGATGGCATACCCGAGATTGGGGGAGTAGCACGCCGAGGTAACATAGCCCTGATCATGTGCTGCATCCACGGGACCGTCTAGGTTCATCAGGTGCGCCCCTGCGGAAACGGGCTGCGTCGGGTCAACAGGGCGGATGCCGACCTGTCGCAAATCATCCGCTGTGTTCAGCCCTTCGCGCTCTGACAGGATCGACCCGATGCTGTCTTTCTTCTTGGATACCATCCGCCCCATACCGAGGTTCTGCGCGGTGGTCGTACCGTTGAGCTCGTTGCCTGCCGCGTGGCCTTTTTCAATCCGCATGACGCCGAGGGCCTCGGTGCCATAGGGTGTGATGTCGAATTCGGCGCCAGCCTCCATGATGCGGCGCATGAGCGCGTCACCGTAAGGGGTCGGGACAGCGATCTCGAAGGCCAGTTCCCCGCTGAAGGAAATGCGGAACAGACGTGCGCGCAGACCGCCACACACGGTGATATTGGCGCAAGCCATAAAGGGGAACGCCTCGTTCGAGATGTCCTGATCGACGATTTTTTCCAGCACCTTGCGGCTGTTGGGACCCGCGACAGCGTATTGCGCCCAGCCTTCCGTGGTCGAGATCAGTTGCACGTCCAGATCAGGGAACAGGCATTGGCGCACGAACTCCATATGGCGGTAGACGGGCAGGGCGTTCGCGGTGGTGGTCGTAACCACGAAATGATCCTCGGCCAGCCGTGCGGCGGTGCCATCGTCCATCACAATCCCGTCCTCACGCAGCATCAGGCCATAGCGGGTCTTGCCCACGGCCAGTTTGGCGAACCCGTTGCAATAGACCTTGTTCAGGAAAGTCGCCGCATTCGTGCCTTGCACATCGATCTTGCCTAATGTTGTCACATCGCACACGCCAACAGAGCGGCGCGTGGCCAGCACTTCGCGGTCCACGCTCTCGCGCCATGTCGTCTCACCCGCACGGGGGAACCACTGCGCGCGCATCCAGTTGCCGACCTCGACAAAGACAGCGCCCTGCTCCGCGGCCCATTGGTGGCTGGGTGTAAGGCGTTTGGGGTGGAAATCCTGGCCACGGTGCCTGCCGCCAAACACGCCAATGGCGGTGGGCGTATAGGGGGGGCGGAAGATAGTTGTACCCACCTCGGGAATGGTCTTGCCCGCAAGCCCGGCCATGATGGCAAGGCCGCCCATGTTCGAGGTTTTGCCTTGATCTGTGGCCATGCCGAGCGTAGTATAGCGCTTGAGATGCTCGACAGAGCGAAAGCCCTCTTGATGGCTCAGTTTCACGTCCTTAACCGTCACGTCGTTTTGCTGGTCCAGCCATGCGCGCGAACAGCCCTCGACGTACCAGAAGGGTTTTATGTTGACGGGGGCGTCTTCTGCCGTGGGCAGCGCAGGCGGAGCAGCTTGGATGTCCAGCGCATCCATCGCCGCCTGCATGCCGCTGTGCAATGCGCCTGCTGTGGAAAGATCACCCTGCGCCGCACCAGCAACACTCATGCCGCTTGGCGAATCACGCCCCGGCACGAACGCAGCCAGCGCGTCATTCCAAACGGGGCGGCCGCGTTGGTGGCAGGTCAAATGCACATTGGGGTTCCAGCCGCCCGACATGCCCAATGCGCCACATTCCAACGTGCGTGTCGTCCCATCCGCGAGGCGCAGCTCTGCAAACGTCAGGCCCAGGCGGCCTTTGGTATCGATCACCTCACCTTGCAACACCTCATAATCAGTGCTGCGCGGCGCATCCGCGCGCACGTCAACCACGGCTGCAATCTTGATGCCCTTGGCGTGCAGATCGGCCGCGGTGCGGTGGCCGTCATCGTTATTGGTAAAGATCGCCACGCGCTTGTCTGCGGCAACGGCAAAGCGGTTGGCATAGGTGCGCAAAGCAGACCCCAGCATGATACCAGGACGGTCATTATTCTCAAATGCGATAGGACGCTCGGTAGCACCTGCGGCCAGAATGGTCCGCTTGGTGTAAATACGCCACAAAATCTGGCGGGGCTTGCCAGTGTCCGGCGTGTGCACATGGTCACTGACCCGCTCAACCGCCCCATAGATGCCGTGATCAAAGGCACCGATTACGGTCGTGCGCGGCATCACTCTGACATTCGGCATGCTGGCAAGCTCGGCCACCGTTGCGGCGGCCCAATCCGCACCGCTTTGATCGCCCAAGGCATATGTCTCGCTGTTGAGCCGTCCGCCCATGCGGAAATCCTCATCCGCAATGATGACATCACCACCCGCACGACCTGCCGTGAGTGCAGCAGACAGACCCGCAGGGCCAGCCCCGATGATCAGCAGGTCACAGTGCAAGAACCCTTTGTCATAGACATCAGGATCATCTTTGAGCGACAGTGACCCAAGGCCAGCGGCACGGCGGATGATCGGCTCATAGAGCTTTTCCCAGAACGCGGCGGGCCACATGAAGGTCTTGTAGTAGAACCCCGCCGTGAGGAAGTTAGACAAACGGTCATTGATCGACAGCAGATCGAGTTTGAGCGACCCCAGACGGTTCTGGCTGCGGGCGAACAGCCCGTCATAAAGCTCAGCTGTAGTGGCGCGGGTGTTGGGTTCCTGCCGCGCACCTGCGCGCAATTCGACTAGCGCGTTCGGCTCTTCCGAGCCTGCGGTCAGCGGCCCGCGCGGGCGGTGGTATTTGAACGAGCGCCCCATGAGGCGCACCCCGTTGGCCAACAGCGCCGACGCCAACGTATCGCCTGCGTGACCTTGATAGGTCTTGCCGTCAAAGATGAATTCAGGCGCTGTAAGGCGGTCGATCTGGCCGCCAGAGGAAAGTCTGTTTTTCTGGCTCATGTGCTGCGTCCCCGCCTGCGCGCCACATCGCGGGCCAGCTCAACCTTCGAGATTTCGTGGGTCACCGTATCGCGGGTCACGACCAGCCATGATCTGTCGCCAGCTTCATGGAACCAAAGCTCTTCATGCGGGCCGGCGGGATTGTCTCGCAGATAGCCATATTCATAAAATTCGCGGGCGGCGTTTGTAGACTGCCAGTCGGGTCTGTCGATCAGCTTTGCATCGCCCATATAGGTGAATTCGGCGGCATCGCGGGGGCCCAACAGGGGGTGGTTGAGAATCATGGCTGCGCTCCGCTCAATGCAGGTTGGGCTGATTGCCCACCCCTTTTTCGTCGATCATGTAACCCCTCTCGAAACGGTCAAAGCGATAGGCTGTGGCGGTGGGATGCGGCGTATCTTTTGCCAGCAAATGGGCGAAGCATAAGCCGCTGGCGGGTGTTGCCTTGAACCCGCCGTAGCACCAGCCACCGTTGAAATAGAGGCCGTCAATATGGGTGCGGTCGATGATGGGCGAACCGTCCATCGACATGTCCATGATGCCGCCCCACATGCGCAGCAGCCGCGCACGGCCCAGGGCGGGGAAGATCGCCATGCCGCCCTCGCAGACATCCTCGACAACTGGCAGGTTGCCACGCTGGGCATAGGAGTTGTAGCCGTCTATGTCGCCCCCGAACACCAGCCCGCCCTTGTCAGACTGGCTGACATAAAAATGCCCTGCGCCGAAGGTCACGACACCTGGCAGAACGGGCTTGAGGCCTTCGGAGACAAAGGCCTGCAAAACATGGCTTTCGATGGGCAGTCGCATATCGGCCTTGGCCATCAGACGGCCAGATGAACCCGCCACGGCACAGCCGACTTTGCCCGCACTGATGAACCCGCGGGAGGTTTCGACCCCGAGGCACTTGCCGTTCTCGATGCGGAAACCCGTCACTTCGCAGTTCTGGATGATGTCGACACCGTGGCTGTCCGCGCCGCGGGCATAGCCCCACGCAACCGCATCATGGCGCACTGTGCCGCCGCGGTGCTGGGCGAGCCCGCCCTTGATCGGGAAGCGGGCATCATGGGTGTTGAGGAAGGGGTAGCGTTCCTTGATCTGTTTGGTCGACAGCATTTCGGCATCTGCCCCGTTGAGGATCATGGCATTGCCACGACGGATAAACGCGTCGCGCTGGGCGTCGGAGTGGATCAGGTTCAGGATGCCGCGTTGCGAGATCATCGCGTTATAGTTCAGGTCCTGCTCCAGCCCTTCCCACAGCTTGAGCGAAAACTCGTAGAATGGCTCATTCCCGTCCAGCAGGTAATTGGAGCGGATGATTGTCGTGTTGCGGCCCACGTTACCGCCCCCGATCCAGCCTTTCTCGAGCACGGCAATCCGCTTTTGCTTGAACTCTTTGGCCAAATAATACGCTGTGGCAAGCCCATGACCGCCGCCGCCGATGATCACCATATCATAATGCGACTGCGGCTCGGGCTCACGCCATGCAGGGGTCCAGCCTTTGTGGCCAGTCAGTGCTTCTTTGATCACTTTGAAACCTGAATAGCGCATGGTGTGACCCCCTTTTCTGCGCAGATTGCAGCAAAGATTTTTGCGATGCAGGTTGAGTTGGGACATCAACCATTCTGTTTGCGACATGGGTGGGGTGTCCATCGGTCGAGTTTTCCCCGAACGGCAGCCATCAGACTTGCTGCCAACACAGCCGTTCAAACCCCACATTTTAACGAGCAATCGCAGGGTGTGCAGGCTTGCCAGCCCTTGACTAATTCGGGAAATCACCATTGCAACGAATACGCTTACCGCGTAACAGACCTGCGTACATATTGCGCGGTACGAGCAGATTATTTAGGCATGAGAATACATGGAACAGGTTTACACGACGTGTGACTTAGAGCGATTGGCCAGCGACGCCGAACTCAAAGACGGTCTTCTGGAAATGCTTGTGGCGTTTGACGCGTTTTGTAAAGAGCATGGTCTCACTTATTATTTGTCGGGCGGTACGTTGCTTGGCGCTGTGCGCCACAAGGGCTTCATTCCATGGGATGATGACATTGATGTGAACATGCCAAGACCCGACTGTGAAAAGCTGATGGAGCTTTCGGGCGGGAAGATCGGCAACTTCACACTGGTGCCGCCTAACAACGTAGCGCGCACTTTTGCATACCACTGGAAGCTGTATGGCGATGACGTTCTGGTGTCCAAGCGCGTAGACGGTAAAAAAAGCGGTATCGGCCGCAAAATTTATCCTGCGTTTATGGACATTTTCCCGATCGAAGGATTGCCAGAAAACTACGACGACGCGGTTACGCATTACGCGAAGATCAAGCAGATCAAGCGCAAGGCAAGGTTTCAGGTTTTCCAGACGCAGTACCGCGGTCGCAACCCACTTACCAAGATCAAATACAAGCTTGCACAGCTGTATTTTGGCTATCTGGACAGCACCAACTACCATGACGAAGTAATCAAACTGGCGAAGAAGTACTCCTTTGAGGACTCCGAGCATGTTGGCGTTATGATGACGGACGTGCATGGCATCGTAGAGCGGGTTGAAAAGAGTGACTATGCGCCTGTGATCCATATGGATTTCGAGGGTAAGTCCGTTCAATGCCCAGCGGGTCATCACACCTACCTTGAGCAGCTTTACGGCCCGAAATACATGGAAATTCTGCCGCCTGCCAAACAGTTTTCGCGGCACAGCCTTGTGACATTCAAGCGCAAAAAGACGGCCCAGATTGATCCTGCCATATTTCCACGCGAAATACCGCACGTCGAGGAGCCTGCCAGAGATCACGCCGCCGAGCGCGCCGCGTTCAATGTGGCGCGTGGCAAAATGGAAGAGCTCTATACTGTTGACGATCTAGATCGATTGGCAAGCGACGACGAACTCAAGGCAGGTCTGCTGGAAATGCTCGTGGCGTTTGATGCGTTCTGCAACGAGCATGGTCTGACCTATTATCTGTCTGGCGGGACGCTGCTGGGTGCGGTGCGCCACAAGGGGTTCATTCCTTGGGATGATGATATCGACGTCAATATGCCCCGACCCGACTGCGAAAAGCTGATGGCGCTTTCGGGCGGGAAAATTGGCAACTTCACTCTGGTGCCGCCAAACAGCATCCCGCGCACGTTTGCCTACCACTGGAAGCTATACGGTGACGATATCCTCGTGTCGAAGCGCGGTGGCGGCAAAAAGGGCGGGATCGGTTCAAAGATATACCCTGCCTTCATGGACATCTTCCCGATTGAAGGATTGCCTGATGACTACGCGCAAGCGCGCCAGCACTACCGCAAGCTGCGGAATGCAAAAAAGCGGGCACGTTTTCAGGCATTCGCTCCCAAGTTTGCCGGGCGTAATCCTGTGCGCATGTTGAAACATATGTATAAGCGATTCCGTACCCAATACTTTGATGTGACCAACTACCACGATGAAGTGATCAAGCTCGCTAAAAAGTATCCGTATCAGGTGTCCGATTATGTGGGCGTGATGATGACGGATGTGCATGGCATCGTCGAGCGCGTGAACAAGGCGGAGTATGCGCCAGTGGTAGAGATGGAATTCGAAGGAAAGACTGTCAAATGCCCCGCGGGTGCGGACACCTATCTGCGGCAGCTCTACGGTGAAAATTACATGGACATCCTGCCGCCCGAGAAGCAGTTTTCGCGGCATAGCCTTGTTGTTTTCAAACGGAAAAAAGATGCGGAAATTGACCCGTCGTTGCTGATTGAAGATGAAGACGATACTGTCGAGCAATCACCGATGCCAGAAGAGGATAAAGTTTAGATGCGTATTGCGATATGTGGCCTCATTAAGAGTGAGAATATTGGTGAATTGTTTATTGCAAGGGGCCTCGAATATATCGTTCAGAAGGAGCTTGCCAAAGTAGATCCCGATATTGATGTTGAATTCGTCGAGGTTGATCTGCTGGGTCGGAATGACGAGATCACAGCGGTTTCCGGCTCTATTCAGAAGCGTCTGGCGAACTATTACAACTATTCACCCAAAGGTATCTTCACCGAAAAGGTATCGCTGGCTCTCAAGAAACGCGGGCTGCAGGTTGAAAACAAGTTTGTGAAAAACGCGATTGCGCGATTCCGCCATATGCTTTGGTTGAATGGCATCAACTACAAGAAGCGTTTGAACAGCTATTTTGACAAGAAGCTGGAAGGTGTTGATTTCATCATCATCGATGGTGCTGGTCTTCTTGAATACAGCTATAACGAATATCAGTGGCCGCTGCTTTTGATCAGTGAGTACGCTGAAAAGCACAATCTGAACGTTGTCTATAACGCCATTGGGCGTGCTGGCGCATTTGATGAGCGTGACTTTGGCAGCAAGCTGCTGAAGCGTGCGCTTCAATCCCCTGCGGTTAAGTCGATCTCTGCCAGAGACAATCCCGAAGCGGTGCAGGCCTGTGCAGGTGGTAAGCACGAGGTGAAGCTGTTGGCTGATGCGGCGTTCTGGATGAAGGAGGCGTATCAGATCCCGGACAATCCCGACCGCAAGAAGATCGGCATCGGCATTATCCGCGGGAACAGCCTGCAAGGGTATGGTGTCGATTTTGGCGCTCGCGACTGGATCAACCTTTTTTCGAAGATCGCATATCAACTTCAGAAGCGTGGCTACGAATATGAGTTCTTTACCAATGGTTTGCCTGCTGACACCGTACTCGGTCGAAAGATTCTGAAGAAGTTGAAGCTGCCATCCGAATACCTTGTGACACGCCCTGTGGACGACGGCCCCTTGGTCGAGACAATCAACGGATATCAGGGCATCATTACCTGCAGAATGCATTCGTCAATCGCTGCATTTACAATGGGTGTGCCGTCTGTGATCCTGTCATGGAATGACAAGGTCGAAAAGTTGATGGAAATCATCGGGTACCCAGATCGCGCGATCAAGCAAGATCAGTTTGATGCGGTGTATATCGTGGATAAGCTTGAGCAAAGCTTGGCCGAGGGCATTGCGGATGGAAAGCTGCAAAAAATGAAGGATTTGGCGACAGAAAGTGTCACCGACTACTTGCCCCTCATTGTAGAATGCAAAAAATAATCATCTAGGAATTGTAGGTACCATGAATATTGCTCTTTTAACCGCTGCCGGTACTGGCTCGCGCATGAACAACGACGTGCCGAAGCAGTTTCTTCATGTCAAAAACAAGCCTTTGATTGTTCACACGTTGGAGCAGTTTCAAAAGCATCCTAGCATTGATCAGATTATCATCGTGACGCTGCCAGCTTGGGTCGAGGTCATCAAAGCCTACTCAAAAGAATTCAAGATCACCAAATTGAAGTGGATTGTTGAAGGTGGCAGCACCGGTCAGGAATCCATTTTCAAGGGCCTGGAAACGCTCAAGGATGAGGGGTTGACGGAAGACGACGTTGTGATGATCAACGACGGGAACAGATGCAACATCTCGCCCGAACTCATCTCCGACAGCTTGTCAGTCTTCGCCGAATTCGGAAGCGCGGTTGCCGCAATTCCATGCGTCGAGGCGGTTTTCAAAAGCCATGATGGTGGCAAGTCCTCAACACAGTCCATCCCCCGCGAAGAGCTTTACAGAACGCAGACACCGCATACGTACACGCTTGGTAAGTTGCTGTGGGCGCATAAAGAAGCGGGTGAAAGGGGCATTGCCGATACAGCCGCGTCCTGTTCGTTGATGGAAGCGCTTGGCGAAGAGGTGCACTTCTCAAAGGGTCTTGAGACGAACCTCAAGATCACAACGCAAGAAGATCTTTTGATTTTCAAAGCGCTTTTGAACGCCCGAAACAAGTAGGCAATCAGCAGATGTATAGCGACACCTATTGGCAGCAGATTGAACAGGTTGCTACGTCGAATGACGGCTATGAAGCCCTGTTCGGCAAAACCGTTCTGATCACGGGGGCAACCGGCCTTGTTTGCTCGTCTGTTGTTGATCTTCTGTTGGTGCTGAACAAGGTAAAGAATGCCGACATCAAAGTTGTGATTGCAGGGCGTTCCGAGGCGAAAGTCGGGGCGTTTTTCGCGCATCATTCAAACCGTGACGCGCTTTCCTTTACCCAATTCGATGCCACGGATACCAGTGTCGCGCCCTTTAGCGGCTCTATTGACTATGTAATCCATGCTGCCAGCAATGCCACACCATCAGAGTTCGCTGCACATCCGATTGATACAATTCTGGCAAATGTGCTGGGGCTGAACAACCTTTTGAGCGCTGCAGTAAAATCCTCTGTAAAGCGGGTTTTGTATGTTTCATCGAGCGAGGTTTACGGCTCGAACAAGACTGGCGATCCGTATCTCGAGACGGATTATGGCCCGATTGACGTTTTAAACAGCCGCGCTGCCTACCCGCTGTCAAAGCAAACGGGCGAGTCGTTGTGCATTTCGTACGGCGTCGAGCATGATCTGGACACTGTGATCGTAAGGCCGGGACACATCTACGGGCCATTGGTCAACAAATACGACAATCGTGCCTCTGCCCAGTTTGCGAGAATGGTGAAGTCGGGCTCGGATATCGTTCTGAAAAGTGACGGGAAGCAGTTGAGATCATATTGCCATGCGCTGGATTGCGCATCTGCGATGCTCTCGGTTCTCGTCGCCGGCGAAAGCGGGAACGCGTACAATATCTCCAATCCGCATTCGATCTGCACCATCAGCGAACTGGCTGCCGAAATTGCCAAGGCTGGTAACGTGAAGGTCGTCTTTGAAGCGCCCACCGACGGTGAGAAGCGGGTCTTTAACATGATGGACAATTCCTCCCTCAATTCGACCAAGCTTGAGGGGTTGGGCTGGACGCCATGCTTCGATCTGGAAAGCGGCATCAACAACATGCTGGAAGACTTCAACGAGATTTGAAAACCAGCGTATCTATTGCTGGTACGAATTCCGATCTTACGAATTGTTGTCTCGGCGACCTGCTCGGCGTACACCATCCCCTTGACTTCGCAGACCTGCCGATGTGTAGCTGCAGCCTAATAAAAGAAGCTCAAACAGCTTACGAAAGAGAATGATATGCACGCTTATAGAACCCAGAATTGCGCAGAACTGAACGCCTCCCACGCAGGTGACAATATTCGTCTGTCAGGCTGGGTGCATCGTGTGCGCGATCACGGTGGTGTCCTCTTTATCGACCTGCGCGACCATTATGGCATGACGCAGCTGATCTGCGATCCTGACTCTGCAGCATTTGCCGAGGTTGAAAAGGTCCGAGCGGAGTGGTGCATCCGGATTGACGGTGAAGTGAAAAAACGGGCGGACGACCTGATCAACCCGAAGATCCCGACAGGCGAGATTGAAGTATTCATTCGTGACATCGAAGTGCTGGGGGATGTGAAGGGCGATCTGCCGCTGCAAGTCTTTGGGGAGCAGGAATACCCCGAGGAGACGCGTCTGAAGTACCGTTATCTCGATTTGCGCCGTGAAAAAATGCAGCGCAACATGATCTTGCGCTCCGATGTCGTAAGCTCCATCCGCCAGCGCATGTGGGACCAGTCGTTCAAGGAGTTCCAGACGCCTATCATTACCGCATCGTCGCCTGAAGGTGCGCGTGACTTTCTGGTGCCGTCGCGCCAGCAGCCGGGCAAGTTCTATGCCCTTCCTCAGGCGCCGCAGCAGTTCAAACAGCTGTTGATGGTGTCAGGATTTGACAAGTATTTCCAGATTGCGCCTTGCTTCCGCGATGAAGACCCGCGTGCCGACCGCTCCCCCACCGATTTCTACCAGCTCGATCTGGAGATGTCGTTTGTCGAGCAGCAGGATGTGTTCGATACCATTCAACCCGTGTTGACTGGAGTATTCGAAGAATTTGGCGGCGGTAAACCTGTTGATAAGGAGTGGCCGCAGATTTCTTATAAAGACGCGGCGCTCTGGTATGGTTCTGACAAGCCCGACCTGCGCAACCCGATCAAGATGCAGGTGGTGTCCGAGCACTTTGCTGGCTCGGGCTTTGCGATTTTCGCCAAGCTGTTGGAGCAGGAGGGGACGCAGATCCGCGCCATTCCCGCGCCAAAAGGCGGCAGCCGCAAGTTCTGTGATCGCATGAACGCCTTTGCGCAAAAAGAGGGTCTGCCTGGCATGGGCTATATCTTCTGGCGCGATCAGGGCGAGGGGATGGAGGCGGCTGGTCCGCTGGCCAAGAACATCGGACCCGAGCGTACCGAAGCCATCCGTCAGCAGTTGGGCCTTGGCGTTGGCGATGCGGCCTTCTTCCTTGGGGGCAAGCCCAAGGCGTTTGAAGCGGTGGCGGGGCGTGCGCGTAACGTTATCGGTGAAGAGCTTGGCCTGACGGAGATGGACCGCTTTGCCTTTGCATGGATCGTGGATTTCCCGATCTATGAAAAGGATGAAGAGACAGGCAAAATCGATTTTGAGCACAACCCGTTTTCGATGCCCCAAGGTGGCATGGAGGCGCTCAATGGTGATCCATTGGATGTGCTGGGCTATCAATACGATTTGGCCTGCAACGGGTATGAGCTGGTGTCAGGCGCAATCCGGAATCACCGTCCCGAGATCATGTTCAAAGCCTTCGAGATTGCAGGCTACGGCAAGGAAGAAGTCGAAAAGCGGTTTGGTGGGATGGTCAATGCGTTCCAATACGGTGCTCCGCCCCACGGTGGCTGCGCGGCTGGCATTGACCGGATCGTGATGCTGCTGGCGGAAGAGAACAACATCCGCGAAGTTATCCTCTTCCCTATGAACCAGCGCGCTGAAGACCTGATGATGAATGCGCCCAATGATCCGATGCCGGAGCAGTTGATGGAATTGGGCCTTCGGGTTATCCCGCAAGACTGACTTAAGCGCGCCGCATTAAGCTGCGGCGCGTCATTCGTTCTGGATGAAGATTTCGGCTGCCGAAAGGTGTGAGCCGAGATTCTCGCTCATGTCCGTTGCCCCACCTGAGATGCTGGACGCTGCAGCAAGGCCGAGGCCTACGACGGCTGCTGTAAGCACAACCCAATCAACAGTTACTGCGCCCGAGGTGTCTTCGGTAAAGCGTTTCAAAAACGGGGTCATGTGCGCATTCTATCGATATGTTTCATGGCGTGACTGACGGTGGAATATGGCGCTGATGTGGAGCGTCGGCCGTTGTATAAAGCGCATTTGAGCCAAATTGTTTGTGTTAACTAAGTGTTGGCGTTTCGCGGGATGCCGCCTATCACTTGTGTATGGACAACAATAACTCACCAGATAGCCCACTGGGCCTGCCCGTGGAAAACTGGACACCGCCGCCTGTCCCTGACTGGATTGAGACTGAGGGTCGCTATGTCAGGCTGGAGCAGCTGAGCGCCGAGGATCATGCTGCGTTGCTGTTTCGCGCTTATGCAGGGCACGATAGTGTGTGGGACTATATGCCCAACGGTCCGTTCTCGTCAGCATCGCAATACTATCGCTGGGTGCGCGATCACGAGAACAGCGTTGATCCCAGATTTTACGCCATCAAGAACCTGCAAACAGGGAATTGGGAGGGGACGGCCAGTTATCTGCGGATAGCGCCTGAGGCGGGCTCGATCGAGGTGGGCTATATCAGCTACAGCCCTGCACTCCAGCGGACGCCAGCGGCAACCGAAGCGATGTATCTCATGATGGCTTGGGCATTCGAGGCGGGGTATCGGCGGTATGAGTGGAAGTGTAACGCCCTCAACAGCAAGTCGCGCCGTGCCGCTCAGCGGCTGGGGCTTAGCTTTGAAGGTGTGTTCCGACAGGCTACCGTTGTGAAGGGGCGCAATCGGGACACCGCGTGGTTTGCGGCGATTGACGCGGAATGGCCCGCATTGAAGGAGGCCTATGCCGCATGGCTTGCTCCTTCCAATTTTGATGAAAACGGGCAGCAGCGTGAAAGCCTTGGCGACATGACCCGCCTTGTCAGGGTGAGCGACGACCCCACGCTGCTGTGATGCTAGATCGCGATCTTTGTCGCGAGCCGCTCTTGAATCAGGCCGGCAATCTGAGCCGTCTCTGAAATGACGGTTTGACCTGCCGCACGGCGTGTAGCCAAGGCGCGCGCGGCTTCCTCCATCCCGCCGTCCTCGACAGACCGCGCGACCCCTTCAAGAAACTGCGCGATGTAGTCGAGCGCTTTGTCATCCGTTAAATTATCTAAAAGCTCTGCGGCGTAATTGATATCGTCGTGATAGGCGATCTCGTCAGGGGTGACCTGATCATTCACAACGGGGCGCAGGCCGGGTGGTTGGCGGTCTGCAGGCAGCGCGGCCAAGATGAGCTGCTGGAAAACAGCGAGTGAGGTTATAGGCTTGCTCAGGAAACCCTGCGCGCCAGCGATCGCGGCCTCTTCTGCCAGATTGTCATCGGCAGAGGTGGCGAGGACTACGCTCTTGTCCGTTTCGGCCTGTGCAAGTTCGGCAATGAGGTCGGCACCGTTGCCGTCAGGCAGGCCCATATCGACAACCACCACAGTGGGGCGGTAGACCTGCAAATGGCGGCGCGCAGAGCGGATGCAATCCGCGCGCCTGATCCGTGCCCCAGAGCGCAAACACAGAAGCCGCATTGCTTCGCAGGCATAGCGGCTGTCCTCCACCACCAAAACCGTCAGACCCAGTAAAGGCCGTGTCGCAGTCGGGGTCGGGTAGTTCGCCGTAAATGGGTCATTCGTATCCATCGCACTCTCCGTTTCCTTTGGTTACCCTATCGTTACGCAGTCATACCTAAGAGAGAGTTAACGCGCCGCATTGCACCCGCGTCTTTTGCACCGCATAAACGGGAAAATTGCCTTCAGAGGAGAAGACCATGATCGGACGTTTGAACCATGTGGCCATCGCAGTGCCCGACCTTGAGGCCGCCGCGGATCAGTACCGCAATGCGCTGGGCGCTAATGTGGGCGCGCCGCAGGATGAGCCTGACCACGGTGTCACGGTCATCTTCATTGAACTGCCCAACACAAAGATCGAGCTTCTCTATCCGCTGGGAGAAGGGTCACCGATTCAAGGGTTCCTCGACAAGAACCCTGCGGGGGGCATCCATCACATCTGCTATGAGGTCGACGACATTATCGCGGCGCGGGATCACTTGGTCACCACAGGCGCGCGCGTTCTTGGTAACGGAGAGCCGAAGATTGGCGCACATGGCAAGCCCGTAATCTTCCTGCACCCCAAAGACTTCAATGGTGCATTGGTTGAGTTGGAGCAGGTCTGATGGGTCCGGTTTCGGCTCTCGTTCTATATGCTATTGTCTGGTTCATGCTGTTCCTGATCATCCTTCCCATTCGGGTGCAGACGCAGGGCGACCTGAAAGACGTTGTGCCAGGCACGCATGCAGGGGCACCGGAGAAACACCACCTCAAGAAAAAGGCGCTGTGGTGCACAGGGCTGTCCTTCCTGATCTGGGGCGCTTTCGTCGCGATCATCCTGTCGGGCGTGATCAGCGTGGATAACCTGGAGGATTGGCTGGGCCGCGGTGCCCCTGCGGCAACATCTGGAACAGGTGAGTAAACGTCGCCGCACCGAGAATTGGGATCATAAGGTTCAGGATCGGGACTGAAAGCGGCATGGCCATCAGAATGCCTGCTGCCCAGATGGTGGCGAAGTGTTTACGGCGCAGCTCACGTGCACGCTTGCGTCCGACGCGGCGCATAGCGGCGAGGGTGTAGTATTCGCGGCCCAGCAGGAAGCCGTTGACGGCCCAGAAAATGAACAGGGCGACGGGCGCGAAAATCACGTAAAGGATAAGCGCGAGCAGGTTCACCCCGACGATGACGCCGAGAAAGCCCAGCGTGTCACGCAGCCCTTCCATAAGCGGCGTACGCGGCTGCTGAGGAATGGCGGGGTAATGCACGGCCTCAACGGCATCCGCGACATCATCCAGAAAAAGCGATGTGATGGCCGAAGCCACCGGCACCATCAAGAAGACAGACAGCCCCAGCGCCACGACAATAGCACCCCAACTGAAAACGCTGTCGAGCCATGTGATCTCACCGATAAAAGGCAGGGTGATGCTGTCGCCCGCCCACCATCCGACAATGGAAGAGAGGCCCCAAGCAAAGGCAATCAAAAGCGCCAAGGCACCGCCGATACCAAGCAACAGCACACGGCGGAAACGCGGGTCGCCAATCTGGCCTATCGCGAGGCCAAATGCCTTGAAAACAGTCTCTAGAGCCATGTTGTGATAGCTTCCAGATCGGGGCGGGGGCGCTCTGGTGGCGCGCTCGTCTCGGTGCCGAAATAGATGATGCCCGCGATACGCTCATGTGGTGCCAGATCAAAGCCCTGCTCCATAAACGTGCGGTCATGGCTGGGCCAGCCGCTGAGCCAGTTCGCACCCCAGCCTGCGGCGAGGGCTGCGTTCAGCAGAGCAAGGCATACGGCGCCCGCAGCATAGGTCTGCTCCAGCGGGGGAATTTTTTCGGAGGGTTTCTGGACCTCGATCACCGCCACGGCCAGATGCCCTTGGTCAAACTGGATGCGGCCTTTGCGTATTTGCTCCGCGTCATAGCCGAGCGCCTCGCCCCGCGATTGAGCGAGGGTTGCCAAAGGGGCCATTGCCGCATGGTCGATCACGATAAACCGCCACGGTTCAAGTTTGCCATGGTCAGGCGTGCGCGCCGCAGCGGTGAGTAGGGTCATCAGCGTATCACGGTCAGGCGCAGGCGCGCTCAGCGTCTTGGCGGGGCGCGACCGGCGGGTGAGCAGAAAGTCGAGGGCGGCAGGATTGGGCGTGGGCATATGTCAGAGTCCTAGTTCGGTTCTCATGTCGTCTATCATTTGTTTATGGAAAGCGGTGATGCGCGGGTTTGGTTGGCGCATGGCCATCGCCTTTCTCATCGGGTCGGGGGCGGTCGTGGAGCTATCGCTCAATACCTCCATTACGGCATGGCCGCAAAAGGGAACGTAGACCTCCGAATAGCCGCCCTCATGCACCACCACAAGTTTGCCGTCGCAGATGTTTTCGGCGGTTTGCTTGATACGTGCGGTCATCTGGCGGAACGTATCTGCATGGGCGAGCATCGAGCCGAGCGGGTCGGGCATCGCGCAGTCATAGCCACAAGCGACGATGATGATATCGGGATTGAATGCTTTGATCTGGGGAATAACCACGGTGTCGATGGCATGCAGGTAGCCGTCATGCCCCAACCCGGGGGGCAGCGGCAGGTTGAGGTTGTAGCCCTCGCCCGCACCCGTACCGCGATCGTGCAACGCGCCGCTTTCCAACGGGTAGTTTCCTTCCTGATGCAAAGAGATTGTGAGAACATCATCGCGGTTATAGAAAACCTTTTCCGTGCCATTGCCATGGTGCACGTCCCAATCAAGCACAACCGCGCGGGTGATGCGCCCTTCGGCCAGTGCCGCCTCGATTGCAATGCCGATGTTGGCCATAAGGCAAAAGCCCATTGGCCCGTCAGGCTCGCAATGATGACCGGGGGGGCGCGAGAGGGAGTAGGCGTTTGTCAGCTCCCCGCTGGTGACCGCGCGCACCGCGGCGGTGGCGAGGCCTGCGGACAAAGCCGCGATCTCATACCCGTCTTTGGCAAAGGGGGCATGGTGCCCCAGCTCGCCGCCGCCTGCGTCTGAAGCGGCTTTGAAGGCATCGAGGTAGCTGGCGGGGTGCACGCGCTCCAATTCCTCGCGCGTGGCCTGCGGCGCGCTGCGTAGGTCCAGCTCACTCGTGAGGCCAGTCACATCCATCAGGTTCTTGAAACGGCGCTTCGTCTCGGCGCTCTCGGGCAGGCCGCCCGCAGCCAGCGGCTGCACCAGCCCGCCGAGCGGCAGCGTCGCGGCATAGTTGCCGCCAGCATGCCAGAATGTGCGTTCGTCCCAGAAAAATCCTGTGGTCATTGTCGCCTCCCTTGGTCGTGGGAAGGGTGGCAAAGCAGCGGGGGATTGTCCACGCCTATCGAGCAGCGCATCCAAGGCCGTGAGGTGGCGGTATGGCGGTGCCTAGCCCACCATCCCAACGATCTCATAGGTCTTTTTAAGGATCGGCGCGGTGATCTCGCGCGCTTGAAGCGCACCATTGGCCAACAGCTTATCAATCTCGCCTACATCATCCATCAGGCGCGCCATCTCGGTTGAGATCGGGCTGAGTTTCGAGACAGCCAGTTCCGCCAGCGCGGGTTTGAACGTGCCGAATTGCTGTCCGCCAACTTCCGCCAGAACCTGTTCGACCGTTTGCTCGTTCAGGGCGGCATAGATATTGACCAGATTGCGCGCCTCGGGGCGGTCTTTGAGGCCTTCGGCCTCGGAGGGGAGGGCATCGGGATCTGTCTTGGCCTTGCGGATTTTCTTGGCAATGGTGTCGGCGTCATCGGTCATGTTGATGCGGCTGGCGTCCGAAGGGTCTGATTTTGACATCTTCTTGGAGCCGTCGCGCAGGCTCATCACGCGGGTCGCCGCCCCTTCGATGACGGGCTCAACCTCTGGGAAGAAATCAACGCCATAGTCGTGGTTAAACTTGGCGGCAATGTCGCGGGTGAGCTCAAGGTGCTGCTTCTGATCTTCGCCCACGGGCACATGGGTGGCGTGATACACGAGGATGTCAGCGGCCATCAGCGCAGGGTAGGCAAAGAGGCCCAGCGACGAAGCCTCGGCGTTCTTGCCGGCTTTGTCCTTGAACTGTGTCATGCGGCTCATCCAGCCCATGCGCGCCACGCAGCTAAAGATCCAACCCAACTGTGCGTGCTCTGGCACGGCGGATTGATTGATGAGAATAGATTTTTCAGGACTGATACCGCTCGCGATAAAGCCCGCTGCCAGCTCACGCGTGTTGCGGCGCAGGGCGGCGGGGTCCTGCCAGACAGTGATCGCGTGCAGGTCGACCATGCAGTAGACCGTCTGGAAATCGCCCTGATTTTGCATATCCACAAAACGTTTGATCGCGCCAAGATAATTGCCCAGCGTCAGGCCGCCCGATGGCTGGATGCCAGAAAAGACGCGGGGGGTGAATTGGGTGTTGTTCATGGAAAGGCTCCGCTTGGGGCTGGATATGCTGCTGAGATGGGCTTACCCATGGCGCAGGTTCCCGTCAACACAAGCAAGAGTGCCCTATGCCGAGCGATGACAATCACAACCCCGATCTCGAATCCCCTTTTAACAAGTTGCCTGTGGTGGTGGTCGTCCTGTTTCTGATCATGGCAGGTGTCGAGGCCGTGCTGGCGCTGGGGGAGGCAGGTCTGGTCGGTGGACCGTCCGCGATTGGCTGGCGGCTTGGGTTGGTGCGCGATTGGGGCTTCTCGGGAGACTTGTTTGACGCGATGTGGGCGGATGGGTTCTTTCCGCTGGAACATCTGGCGCGGTTTCTCACCTATCCGTTCATTCACCTGAGCTTTACCCACGCGCTCTTGGCTGTGGTGCTGATGTTGGCGCTGGGCAAGATGGCGGCCGAAGTCATGGGCCAGCTCGCCATGTTGGCACTGTTTGTGTTGTCGGGCATTGGCGGTGCGCTGGCCTACGCGTTTTTGCTGGATGATCCCGTCTGGCTGGTGGGGGC
The DNA here is from genome assembly GCA_913060815.1 of uncultured Sulfitobacter sp. Lineage (GTDB taxonomy): Bacteria > Pseudomonadota > Alphaproteobacteria > Rhodobacterales > Rhodobacteraceae > Sulfitobacter. The sequence goes on from CAJXSZ010000012.1 coordinate 22,460, forward strand.
ATATCCGTCGGTATACGGATTGATCGGCGGCTATAGCTTTCTGATCTGGCGCAGACTGGAGGGAACGGGAAGCAAGCAGTTGGAAGCGTTCACGCTCATAGGCATGCTGATGGCATTGCAACTGATCTGGAGCCTGTTTGGAAGTGTCGGCAACGGCTGGGTTGCAGAGCTTGCAGGATTCTTTTGTGGGTTCTTTTTGTGCTTTATCTGCGCACCTGGGGAATGGGGGCGCTTGTTGCGCCGCATGCGCGACCGTTAGCCGCCGCGCCGCATCGCTGCTTTGAACTCCGATAGTTTGAACGCACCGAGCAATTGCCCAGCGCCGAAATAGGCGACCGCCCCGATGCTAACCAAAATGAGCAGCCCCAGACCGCGCCACCACGGCACGGCGAGCAGCGTGGTCAGCTGGATATTTGTAAACCAAAGGGCTGCCCCCATAATGATAGCGGCTGCAATGATGCGCCAGATGCGTTTACGGAACCTTGCATCGACGCGGGCAGCATCACCATATCCGCGTGCGCCCCAAGCAAGCTGTGCATACATCGCCCACCCCGCCACTGTGGTCGCAATCGCAGGCGCAAGCCAACCAGCCCAAGGCGCAAGGCCTACGGCGAGGGCGACATTCACGATCATAGCCACCACAGCGAAGTAGAAGGGCCGCTTGGTATCTTCACGCGCGAAATAAATCGGCTGCACAATTTTCTGCAGGACAAAGGCAGGCAACCCGAGGCCGTAGATCATTACGGCTGTTGCGATTGCGGCGCTGTCATCTGCGCCTGATGCGCCTCGCTCGAATAAAACGGAGATTAGGGTGAGCGGGATCACCATGAGCGCTACTGCTGATGGGATGGTGAGAGCCAATGATATCTCCGCCGCGCGGCTTAGGGCAGCTTTGGCACCGGCATCATCGCCTGCTTGAAGACGGCGCGACAGTTCTGGCAGCAACACGATACCCACGGCAATGCCTACAACGCCCAACGGCAGCTGGTAAAGCCTGTCTGCGGCAAAGAGCCAGCTCACAGCGTTCTCGTATTGCGAGGCCACAAGCTGGCCCACAACAAGGTTGATTTGCATAACGCCAGAGGCGAGGGCGGCGGGCAGGGCGATCACCACCAGATCGCGCATATCCTTGTTCCAGCGCGGGCGCTTGGGGCGCATAGAGAAACCTGCCTGCGCTGCGGCGCGCCATGTGAGGGTAAGTTGCGCTACACCCGCCAGCGGGATGGCCCAGATTAGCCAGAGGATAATTTCACCACCCGCCCATGCGCCGAGGGTGAGTGCGCCGATGACAAAGATGTTGAGCAGAACAGGTGCAGCGGCAGCTACGGCAAATCGCCCCGTGGCGTTGAGAATGCCCGAGAAGAGCGCGGAGAGAGACATGCAGACGATGTAGGGAAAGACGATGCGGCCAAAGCCTACCGTGATGTCGAAACGCGCATCCTCCGTGAAGCCTTCGGCCGTTGCCCAGACCAGCGCAGGCATGAAGATCATGCCGAGGCCTGTGAGAAGCGTCACGACGAAGAATAGACCCGAGAAAGCGTTCTGTGCGAATTCGGCTGAGCCTGACTGGGCCTCGAGGCGCTTGGAGAACATCGGCACGAAAGCCGCGTTAAACGCCCCTTCTGCAAAGAAGCGGCGGAACATGTTGGGCAGACGGAACGCCGCGACGAAGGCGTCCATCAAAGGGCCGGGCCCGATCAGCGACAGGATCATGATCTCGCGCACAAACCCCAATATGCGGCTCAGGAGGGTCCATACCCCAACGGTGAAAAAGCCGGTCATCAGGCGGATGGGTTTCATGGGGCGCGGGCCTTTGCTGCGGATGCTTCTTGGCCTAAGCCTTGGGGGGCTGTGTTGCAATTGTCTTTTGCAGATGCTTGCGTGCGGGGTGATTTTTCCTGATGGTACGGCATGGCATCAAAACGCATCTTATTGGTCGGGGCCACGGGAACCGCAGGCCGCGCTACGCTCGATGCGCTAGTGGCAGATGGCCATGAGGTTGTCTGTTTTGCGCGCAGCACCGCCGATCTGGGCGTGGAAGTGCGTGTGGGCGATGCGGGTGATCCCGTCTCTTTGGCCAGTGATGGATTTCGCGGGGAGGCGTTTGACACGGTCGTCTCCTGCATTGCATCGCGCAGTGGCACAGCGCGCGACGCATGGGATGTGGATTGCGGTGTGAATGTCGTTCTGTTGGAAGCGGCGCAGGCTGCGGGTGTGGGACAGTTCATCCTGCTCTCGGCGATTTGTGTGCAAAAACCGATGTTGGAATTCCAGCACGCCAAGCTTGCCTTTGAGGCGGAGCTGGTACGCTCGGGCCTGACCTATTCCATCGTGCGGCCAACAGCGTTTTTCAAATCTCTCTCGGGGCAGCTTGACCGCGTCCGTGCAGGCAAACCGTTTCTGGTGTTTGGGGATGGTCTGCTCACGGCCTGCAAACCGATCAGCGACCGCGATCTGGGACTGTTCATTGCCCAGTGCGTGAATGATCCATCAAGAGCCAATCAAATTTTGCCCATCGGCGGCCCCGGCCCCGCGATTACTCCTTTGGATCAGGCTGCCGCTCTTTCGCGCATGTTGGACCGTCCTGTGAAGGTCAAGCGCGTGCCCGTGGCGTTGATCAGCGCCATTCGCAGTGCGCTGCGCGTTTTGGGGCGGGTCAGCCCGAAGATGGCGGAGAAGGCGGAGCTGGCAGGCATCGGGCGTTATTATGCGACAGAATCGATGCTGGTCTGGGATGGCGCACGCTATGACGCGGAAGCAACGCCAGAGACGGGCAGTGACACATTGTTTGAATTTTATGCGCAGTTGATTGCCGAGGATAAATCAGTGGCGCTGGGCGATCATTCGGTTTTTTGAGGCGGCTCGATCGCGATGTACTTCGCGCTCAGGGCCAGCACGGCAATGCAGGTGAGTCCGCCCGCTGTGTACCAGCCCAGAATGCGTTGCAAATCATCCGCTGGCAGCAGCCCTGCGTCTGTGGCACTCGTCGCGGCAAGCAGCAGGGTCGCGGCAAAGAACACCTTTCCCCCAAGGCTTTTCAGCGACATATAGGTGGCGCGGGTGCTGTCCTCCAGCAAAGGCTGGATTCGGGCGGTGATGAACGGGCCAGAAAGGGAATCGGGCACCATACGCAGCAAAAGCACACCGATCACTAAGGCCGAAGTGCTAAGAGCCAAAGCGCCTGCGAGCGCAATTTGCAGCCCGAAGGCCAAGAGCAGCAGCAGGGGCAGACCTAATCTGCGCCGCGCCCCCAATGCGATCAGCGAAGCCAAGGCCGCGACGATCATCATGGCGCTGGTGACCATGCCGCTGACCAAAGGCGCTTCGGTTGCGAGGCCGTAGTTGCCAAGCGTTGTCAGAATAAATGGCTGGCCGAAAACAAAGGGCAGATGACTGAACGCGTACATCAGGACCGCGAGCACAAAGAGCCATGTGAGCACGGGGTTGAGGAAGGCCAGTCTGAGCGCGCCGAGTTGGCCGCGCAATGTGATGACGGTGCCCGCGCGTGCAGGCGGCTCTTGCATGAGGATGACGAGCAGCAGCACCACAGCAAATGCGGCGGCGGTGGCATAGAAGGGGAGCACGGGGGACCATAGGCTCATCGCGCCGCCGATCACGGCCGATAGAGCGAGGCCCGTAAGGCTGAACCGCCAGACACGGACCTCCTGCGCCTCGACCTCGTCGCTGCGTCCTGCGGCGGTGAGACTTTCGAAAAGGAGCGAGGAATCGGTGCCTGACTTGAAAGCTGACCCCGCGCCAAGCAGGCATTGACCCATCGCCAGCATCGCAAAACTGCCCCCCACGGCCAGTGCGATGCAGCCCGTTAGCGCGCAAAGCGCCGAGAGCAACAGCGTCCACCGTCGCCCCATGCGGTCCGAAAAATAGCCTGAAGGTACTTCCAAAACCGTGATGGACATATCGTAGACGGTGTAGAGAATGATCGCTTCGGCACCCGAAAGCTCGGACTGAAAATACAAAAACCACACAGCCTGCCAGAACAGCAGATTGTTGAAGAGCTGGTACCACGGAATGAGTGCAATAGTGCGTTGCAGGCCTGCTTGGTCGCGGACCGCGCTCAACTGTCGGCCCGTGCGACGCCTTCGGTGATCGCCTGCCGCAAGCGTTTCTCGAGGCTGCGCTGCTTGCTCTCGGAGTGATACTTCAGGCCGAACATATCCTTGACGTAGAAGGTATCGACGACCTGCTCCCCATAGGTAGCGATGACAGCGTTGGCGATATAGACATTCATATCCGCCAGCGTGCGTGCCAGATCATAGAGCAAGCCTGCACGGTCGCGGGTGTCTACCTCGATGATCGTATAGATCTCCGAGCCTTCATTGTCGAAGGTGATGGAGGTCGGCACGCGGAAGGCCTTCTCGCGTTTTTTGACCTTGTCGCGGGATCTAAGCGCATCGCGAGCAATTACTTCGCCGCGTAGGGTCTTTTCGATCATCTGGCGCAGACGGGGCAGCTTGGATGCCTCATAGGCGTTCCCTTCGCTATCCTGAATCCAGAAGGCATCGGTTACGTACCCGTCTTTGGTGGTATAACTGCGCGCATCAACCACGTTGGCCCCAACAAGCGCCAGAGCGCCCGTAAGGCGGCTGAAAATGCCGTGGTGATCGGGCATTACAAAACAGGCACGCGTGGCATCGCGATCCTCGTCGGGGTGCAGATCAATGTTGATGGCATCCTCGTCGAGGTTTTTGAACAGATTGGCAAAAGCCACATGTGCTGTGACATGCAGACCCTGCCAATAGGGATCATAATGGCGCGCGGTCTCGGCCTTGAGCTCTTTCTTGGACCAATCGGGGAGGGCTGCGCGCAGCGCCTTTTTCGCCTCTTTGCCACGGTTTTGGCGGTTGAGGTCTTCCAGACCCGTCTCAAGTGCGCGGCGCGTCTGGCGGTAGAGGCCACGGATCAGCACAGCTTTCCAGTTGTTCCAAGTGTTCGGGCCCACGCCGCGGATATCGCAGACGGTAAGCACGCACAGCAGATCAAGGCGTTTGACCGTCTGCACCGCCTTGGCAAAGTCGCGCACGGTGCGCGGGTCGGCGATGTCGCGTTTCTGCGCCATGTCCGACATCAGCAGGTGGTAGCGCACGAGCCACTCCACAGTGTCGACCTCATCCTGCTTGAGACCCAGACGCGGGGCCACCTTGCGCACGATCTGCGCGCCAAGGATCGAGTGGTCTTCGGAGCGACCTTTGCCGATATCATGCAGCAATAGAGCCACATACAGGACCTTGCGGTTCACACCACGCTTGAGGATCGAAGAAGCAACGGGCAGCTCTTCCTCGAGTTCATTTTTCTCGATCATTGCAAGGTGGGCGATGGTCTGAATCGTATGCTCGTCCACAGTATAGCTGTGGTACATATTGAACTGCATCATCGCCACAATCGGCTCGAATTCAGGAATAAACGCGGCCAGCATGCCCAGCTCGTTCATGCGGCGCAATGCACGCTCGGGGTTGCCGTGTTTGAGCATCAGATCAAGGAAGATGCGCCGGGCCTCGGGGGTATCGCGTACGGTGTCGTCGATCAATTCGAGGTTCGCTTTGACCGTACGCATGGCGTCCGGATGGATCAGCATGCCCGTGCGCAAAGCCTCCTCGAACAGGCGCAGCATGTTGAGCGGATCGGCCAGAAACGCTGCCTCGTCCTCGATCGCGATGCGGTTGTGCGTAACGGTATAGCCATCCTTGATCTTCGGCCTGCGCCGGAACAACCGCTCTAGCAGGGGCTCGGATTTGACGTGCATATCCTCCAGCTTCGTCAGGAAGATGCGGGTCAGATCACCAACGGCTGTGGCGTGGCGGAAATAGGCCTGCATAAAGACCTCGACGGCACGGCGACCTTTAAGGTCAGTGTAGCCCATCGCTTCGGCCACGCTGACCTGCATGTCAAAGGTCAACTGCTCTGTGGCGCGATTTGTCAGCAGATGCAGATGCCCGCGCACGGCCCAGAGGAAATTCTCGGCCTCCTTGAAAGTCTCGTACTCATCGTCGCGAAATACGCCTGCGGCAACCAGATCGGCGGAGTGCTCGGCCCCGTGGATGTATTTGGCGATCCAGAACAGGGACTGCAGGTCACGCAGGCCGCCTTTGCCTTCTTTGACATTCGGCTCAACGACATAGCGCTGGCCTTGTTTGATGTGGCGGTTGTCGCGCTCCTCCAGCTTGGCCTCGATAAAGGCAGCGCCTGAGCCTGAAAAGAGGTCACGTTTGAGCGTCTCGCTCAACTGCTCGGCCAGATCGGTATCGCCCCATACGTATCGGTGCTCAAGCAGGGCGGTCTGGATGGTATAATCCTCATGACCCAATTGGACGCAGTCGCGGATGGTGCGGCTGGAGTGGCCGACCTTAAGTTTAAGATCCCACAGGATATAGAGTGCCGCCTCAATGACGCTGCTGGCCCACGGAGTTATGGCAGCAGGCAGCAGGAACAGGAGGTCCACATCGGAAAAGGGTGCCATTTCTCCGCGCCCGTATCCACCGACACCAATCGCGCTGAGGGGAGGTGCGTCATCGGGAGCAGGATGCAGGTGAGTCGTGATGACGTTCAGGACCGATTTGACCATCCCGTCCGTCAGGTAGGTGTAAGAGGCGGTCATTGCGGCGGCATCAAAAGGCGCCGCGGTAAATGCCTCTGCAATTGCCGCGCGGCCTTGCTTCTGGGCAGCGCGCAAAATTCTGACGGTCTCTCTCCGCACGACCGTCTCGGAGATGTCTTGTGCGACCGCTGCTGCGATGGCGTCATCTATTCGGGACGCGTCGAAGATTTCAATCGGCAAAGCGCACAGGCGCGGCGCAAGAGCCGCATCTGCGTTTATCATAAGCTCGGGTGTCATCCAGCGGCGCTCAGAAGCCCGCACCACCAAATGCTTTTGGTGCTTGCTCCAGTAGGACAACCTGATTGTTGCGGATTGTCGCCACAGCAAGGCCGCGCTCGTTCGTTCCGTCTGAACGCAGGCGGAAAATGCCATTCGCGCCGCGGAAACCCGCATTCTGGGTCAAGGCAGACCCTGTGAGTGCGTTCGCCCGGCCACTCTTTACGAGAGATCCGATTGCGGCGACCCCGTCGAATGCAAGTCCTGCGATATCAAGGGGGCGCGCGCCGTAGGCGGCATTATATCGTGCCGCGAAGGCTGCGGTGGCGGAAGGGTCTGGCAGAGCAAACCATCCACCCTGAATGCCAGGGATAGCGAGCGTCTGGGCAGGAATATCCCAGCGGGTCATCCCGACGAATTGTGAGGTTGCATTGCGGACACCTGCAGCGGGAAGCATTTCTGCCAGCAGCGGCAAAGCAGTTGCAGAGTTGGCGGTCATAAACAACGCGTTGGCGCCAGAGGATTCTATCGTCGCTTTTACGCGCGGGACTGCAGCGCGCACGCTTTCCTGGCTCAGCGCATATTCGATGTCGCCTGACAGTGTTGCGCCATTGGCCGAGATTGCACGTTGGATGGCATTTCGCGCAAGCTGCCCGCCAATATCATTTGCGTGCAATACCACGATTTTGTCTTTGCCTGCCCGCTTTGCATAGCTGACCAGTCGCTTTGCCGTTGTGTCAAATGTTGGCCCAAGCACAAAGACGTTGCCGCCTGCGATGGTTGAATTGTTGGAAAATGACAGAACATTGACACCGGACGAGGCCACAGCGACCCCTGCTGCGTTTGCCGCTTCGCCATAGACCGGTCCCAGAATGATCTTGGCGCCGTCAGCAACCGCTTGAGACGCGGCTGTTGCGGCGGTCGATGCTTTGCCTGCGGTGCCATAAACGCGCAAGTCGATTTGCACACCGTCCAGATCACGGATCGCCATACGCGCCGCATTCTCAAGATTCTTTGCCAGCAGATTATCAGAAGCCGAGCCACCTCGTGGTATCAAAAGGGCGACAGGAACAGGAGCCTTGGGATCAATTTTTGGGCCACCAGCGCCGCCAAGACCACCCATCATTGCAGGATCACAAGCCGCCAGCATCATGGCAAAGAGTGGCAACATAAGTATCCGCAGTGGCTTTCGGATGGTAGATAGAATGGCAAACATGGTAACTGTACTCCCCAGAACTGGCGCAGGCATGGCTCCGCGCTTTAATCGGTGTAATCATATCGTGTCCAAAGGGCGGGTCCAGCATTGAATATCCATAAGCAGAACTTAGCATCGGGAATCACTTTTGTAGGTGTCCCGATAGGGACCGCACGCGACATTACATTGCGGGCTCTGGATGTGTTGGCGAGTGCGGATATGCTGGTTGCCGAGGACACCCGAAGTCTTCTTAAGCTTATGGATATACACGGGATTTCTCTGGACGGGCGCAAGATATCGGCGCTCCATGATCATTCGGGCGCAGGTGCCGTCGAGCGGCTGATCACCGCGGCGCAAGGGGGGAAATCAATCGCTTATGCTTCTGAGGCAGGGATGCCACTGATTGCCGATCCGGGATTTGAATTGTCGCGCGCAGCAGCGGCTGCCGGTGTGCCCGTAACTTGCGCGCCTGGTCCCTCAGCGGTCCTCACGGCGCTTGCGTTAGGCGGTTTGCCGACAGATGCGTTTCATTTTGCAGGCTTTTTACCAAGCGCAAAGGCCGCAAGGCTGAATGCTCTGGAAGGCTTGCGGGATATTCGTGCGACCCTTGTGTTCTACGAATCGCCCAAGAGAATCGGTGCGATGCTGCGGGATGCTAAGACTGCCTTGGGAGGCGCGCGCACTGCTGCAGTGTGCCGCGAACTTACAAAGAAATTCGAGGAAGTCCGGCGCGGATCGTTGGATGAGCTTGCCGAATTTTATGCCCAGACAACACCCAAAGGCGAAATTGTCGTTTTGGTGGATCGTGGCGATTTAGAAAAAATTAATTCGGATGACTTAGAAACTGCTTTGTCGGCAGCGCTGAAAGAGCTTTCCATGCGCGATGCGGTTGATTTGGTCTCCAAAGCGCACGCGTTGCCGCGCAGACAGGTGTACCAAGCAGCGCTAGAGCTTAGTTCGAAAGAAGATTGATACCGGGATGGCGGAAGAGACGCGAAAACAACGGACACATCGGGGCAGCATGGCCTATCATGCTGGCGTTGCTGCAGAAGGGCGTATTGCCCAAGACTATGAGCGGCGCGGGTTTGCTGTTGCGCGTCGAAGGTGGCGGGGGAAATCGGGTGAGATTGACCTGATCGTGCAAGACGGCGACGGGCTCATATTTATCGAGGTCAAGCAGAGCCGGAGTTTTGATCGTGCGGCACATGCACTTTCACAGGCCCAGATGCGGCGGGTGTACCGAACCGCAGAGGAGTTTTTGGGTACCCAGCCGCTAGGTAGCCTTACAAATGTGCGGTTCGACGTGGCCTTGGTTAATGGATTTGGCGACACACAAATTATTGAAAACGCGTTTGACCATTTCTGACGATATTCCGCTGGCCATTGCCTAGATCGTCATGCTTTGTCATTTAAGGTGACAGTAGCAAGGAATACCGCATGAAAATCGCCTTTCAAATGGACCCGATCGGGGCCGTAGACATCAACGCAGATAGTAGTTTTCGTCTCGCCGAAGAAGCGCAGTCACGAGGGCATACACTCTTTTTCTACACCCCCGACCATCTCGCATATCAAGAAGGGCGGATCACGGCACGTGGTCAGGATATGACAGTTCAGCGCGTGGTGGGTGATCCTGCGGTGTTGGGTGAAATGCGTGAGGTAGATTTGTCGGAGTTCGATGTTGTTTGGCTGCGGCAGGACCCACCGTTTGACATGCATTACATTACATCGACCCATCTGCTTGACCGGATTTCGGCGACCACGCTGGTGGTGAATGATCCGTTCTGGGTGCGAAACTATCCAGAGAAGCTGATGGTTCTGGATTTTCCTGACCTGACGCCACCAACGACAATTGCGCATGATCTGGCGACGATCAAAGCGTTCAAGGAAAAGCACGGCGACGTGATTCTCAAGCCGCTGTATGGCAACGGTGGCGCAGGTGTTTTCAAGCTCACCCGTGAAGACAGAAACCTCAGCTCGTTGCATGAGTTGTTCAAAAGCTTTTCGCGGGAACCACTGATCGTTCAGAAATTTTTGCCTGACGTGGCCAAGGGTGACAAGCGCGTGATTCTTGTAGATGGAGAGCCTGTAGGTGCAATCAACCGTGTGCCTGCGGAGGGCGAAACGCGTTCCAACATGCACGTAGGCGGGCGGCCCGAGAAGATCGGTCTGACCGAGCGGGATCTCGAGATTTGTGCCCGCATTGGCGGTGTCCTGAAAGAAAAGGGGCAGGTGTTTGTCGGCATCGATGTGATCGGCGACTATCTGACTGAAATAAATGTGACCTCGCCCACCGGCATTCAGGAACTGGAGCGGTTTGACGGAGTAAACATTGCGGGCAAAATCTGGGACGTGATTGAAGCCGAGCGCGCATGAGTCTTATGCGCCATCTCCTTAATCCATGGCTGCGCGCCGTGGAGAAGCGGCGCCTACGCAATGGAACACCCGCGCAGATCCGCCGTGCACTCGACATGCAATCGCGGATGCTGTTTCGGGGCCCAAGGGGGCTCAAACAGGCATGGTGCACATTTGGTGAGGTTCCCTGTCTGGAGGTTGTGCCGAAGAACGCGGCGCAAGACCGAGTGCTATTCTACATCCATGGCGGCGGTTTCGTTTTTGGCAGTCCGAATTCGCACAGCGCGATGGCGGCGCAATTGGCGGGCCGCATCGGCGCGCGTGCCGTGCTCCCGCGCTATCGGTTAGCGCCCGAGAATCCCTTTCCCGCCGCGCCTGATGATGTCCGTTCCGCATGGGATGGTTTGATTGCGAGCGGGGTTGATCCCAAGAACATCGCGCTGGGCGGTGATAGTGCAGGAGGGGCGCTTGCGTTCGGGCTGGTTGCCACGCTGAGCGCGGAGGGTCGCGCAGGGCCGGGTATCGTCTTCGGCTTTTCGCCCCTCGCCGACCTTATGTATCGCGGTGAGAGTTTTAACAGCAACGCCGAGAAGGATGTCCTGTTGCCCACCAACAGTGCGGGTAAGTTGGTTGACATGTTCTTGGGTGACCAGAGCCGTGAAGACCCCAGTGTGAGCCCCCTCTATGGAGAGTTCACTGCGCCGCCACCCGCGTGGATGACTGTTGGCGATACTGAAATTCTGCGCGATGATGCCCTAAGGCTGGCAGAGCGGCTCAAGGCTGCGGGGGGCGATGCCTCACTGATTGTGGAGCATGATCTGCCCCACGTCTGGCCCTTGTTCCACAATATACTTCCCGAAGCGCGCAATACGCTGGATGCGTTGGCCTTATGGATCAGGCAACGGCAAAACTGGGAAGTCTGAAACTTACGGCTTCGGCGATATGCGGTTTGCGGACCTGTGAAGACCCGTCCAGATCGGCAATTGTACGCGCAACCCTCAGCACACGGTGATAGCCCCGCGCCGACAGGCTGAAACGTTCGGCTGCGCGAAGCAGTAGTTCGCGCCCTTCGGTATCGGGCGCTGTAATCTCGGTGAGCACATCGCCTTCCGCATCTGCATTACAGAGCATGTTTGGCTCTGCGGCAAAGCGGGTTTTCTGAATGTCGCGCGCCTGCTCTACGCGAGCGGCGACCTGTTGCGATGTGTCTCCTGAAGACGGCAGGTCAAGGTCGGAATAGCTGACTGGGGGGACGTCAACGCGTAGATCAAAGCGATCCATCAGCGGTCCAGAGATGCGGCCCAGATAATCCTCGCCGCATTGTGGAACGCGTGAGCACGCGCGCGCAGGATCAGGAAGATACCCGCATTTACAAGGGTTGGCCGCCGCAACAAGCATGAAACGGCAGGGGTATTTCACATGGGCATTGGCGCGGCTGATCATAACCTCACCTGTTTCGATCGGTTGGCGCAGGGTTTCCAGCACATTGCGGGCGAATTCGGGGAATTCGTCCATGAACAACACGCCATTATGCGCCAGACTGACCTCCCCTGGCTTGGCATTGCGGCCACCGCCGATAATCGCGGCCATCGACGCGGTGTGATGCGGGTCGCGAAACGGGCAGCTGCGCGAAATACCGCCCTCATCCAGCAGGCCTGCCAGAGAGTGGATCATGGAAGTATCAAGCGCCTCCGCCGCTGACAAAGGCGGTAGAATGCTCGGCAAGCGCGCGGCGAGCATGGATTTTCCCGAACCCGGTGTGCCGACCATCATCAAATGATGTCGCCCTGCCGCAGCTATCTCCAAGGCGCGTTTGGCGCGTTCCTGTCCTTTGACATCTTGTAGATCATGGGTGTGATTAGGTGCAGCAACTTCACCGGCCTTCGCGTGAGGGAGCGGCACTTGCCCCGTATAATGCCGCACCACGTCGCCCAAGCTGGGAGCTGCTATGACCTGACACGATTCCACCCATGCCGCTTCTGCGCCCGAACCAAGCGGGCACAACAAACCGCGACCTTCTTCGGCTGCGGCGACAGCAGCGGGCAGTGCGCCAACGACGGGCACCAGAGAACCGTCTAGCGAAAGCTCACCCAACCCGACCACGGTTTCGACAACGTCCTTTGGCAGAATGTCGAGAGCGGCAAGCAGGGCCAAAGCAATCGGAAGATCAAAGTGGCTCCCCTCTTTTGGCAGATTGGCTGGGCTGAGATTCACGGTGATGCGTTTGGAGGGTAGGGCAATCGCCATGGAGGTGAGTGCGGTTCGTACACGGTCACGCGCCTCGGAGACCGCTTTGTCTGGCAGCCCGACAATCGAGAACGCGGGCATACCGGGCGTAACGGCGCATTGCACCTCGACCATGCGCGCTTCAACCCCTTGAAATGCAACGCTGTATGCGCGTGCGACCATTTTTCGACCCCGTACGTCCCAATTGGTTAACGCTACAGGAGTAAGGGTTTAGGAAAGGTTAATAGGGCCAAGGCGTGGTGCGGCCCACGGGGGGGTAGGGGAAGGGATCATATGCCTGCTTCAAACCTTCAGCGCGCCACTTTTGGAACGCGGGATCCGATAGGGTGGCCTCGCAATAAGCCCGTGCCGCATCCGAGACGGGCAGATTATAGCCGACAATACGTGCGCACACGGGCGCATAGAAGGCATCGGCGAGTGAGTATGCACCAAACAACCATGGACCCGCGCCTGCTGCTTCCCGCGCAAACGCCCAAAGCGTTTCAATGCGGGCGAGGTCCGCTTTGACAGCTTCGGAAGGGACGAAATCACCATCAATATGCACAAGCTGCATCGAGCAATCTGAGCGTATCGCGCTAAAGCCGCCTACCATTTCGGCGCAAAGCCAACGCGCTCGGCTGCGCGCAGAGGCATCCGCAGGCCACATCGCAACATCAGGGTGCCTCTCGGCCAGTGTTTCGGCTATTGCAAGGCTCTCGCCAACGACATCGCCTTCGGGCGTGGTGAGCGCAGGCACAAGGCGGGCAGGCGCGATGCTGGACATCTCTTGAGCCATTGTGCCGTTATAGAGACCAACCTCGACTTCTTCGAAAGGAAGGTTGAATTTTTCCAGCATGAGCCAGCCGCGCAAGGACCAGCTCGAAAATGTGCGGTCACCGATATAAAGTTTGTACGTCATGGGATGTTTCTAGATGGGCATCCAACACTGTGCAAATTCACATGCGTTGGGCATCCCATCAAGGGATGTGATTGATCTGCTCAACGCTCCAGATCTCTCCACCTTTGTGATGCAGCGTTGTGACCGAGATGTTGTCAATTTTATGAGCCATCGCCTCATAGGCCGAGACCCCAAGCGCGCGCTGCACTTGGGTCAGGATTACGCCAAAATGCGCCACCGCGATAATGTGCGCCCCTTCGTAGGCTGCGTTCATGCGGTCCACCACCTTACTTACCCGCGTTGAGGTCTGGTTCCAGCTTTCACCCTCGGGGGCTTGTATATCTCCGGGTTTGTCCCAGAAATCGCGGCTAAGCTGCGGATCACGTGCGGCAACGGCATCAAAGCGCATTCCGTCCCAGACGCCAAAGTTGATCTCACGCAGGTCAGGCTCGTGAGGCAGGCGGGTGTGGCGGTCCATGCGAAGGGCATCTGCCGTATGAATAGAGCGGATCAGATCGGAGGAGACGATCAGCGCCTCTTCGGGCAGATGCTGGCGCACGCGATTTATCAGATCATGGTCTGACAGATCGGCGGGGACGTCGCGCCAGCCGACGAAAGACTTCTCATGGGTGGGCCCGTGGCGGACCCAATGCCAAGTGGTCATGGAAGAGACCCTTTCAGAACTTGGGGCAGGCCGGCAGTCACCTGAACGGCCAGATCGGCCTCTTGCGCCAGCGCGATATTAAGCCTGCCCTGCGCTTCGCGAAACTGGCGGGCAAGTTTGTTGTCAGGCACGATCCCGTGTCCTACTTCGTTGGAGACGATGACCCAAGGAGCAGCGCAAGCGCGGAGCGCGTCGAGCAGCGTCTGGGTCGCATGGTCAATATCGGCCTCCTCCATCATCTGATTGCTCAGCCACATCGTAGCACAGTCTATCAGGACGGGGGTATCGGCAGCGAGGTTGGCCAAAGGCGTCGCCAAATCAAGAGGCTCTTCAATCGTCGTCCAACGGGTATCGCGACGGTCTTTGTGCACTTTGACGCGTAACAAAATCTCATCATCCCAAATGCGGCCTGTAGCAAGGTAGATTGGGCTTAAGTTACTCGAAAGAATGAAGTTTTCTGCCCATCCAGATTTTCCAGAAGCTGCACCCCCTAAGATGAAAGAGCCGTTGGGCAACATTTTTTGAAACCTTTTTGAACCTTTGTGCACTTTCATGCGTACTCATAACAGAGGGTCACTACAAGATGACCTCGTTCACTGGGAGACGAAACAATGGCTATGGGTACTGCGCAAGATTTTTCACTCACCCGCACTGCGATGAAGGCAGAGCTTTTGGACGCAGAGACCGAGTTGAAGCTCGCCTATGCGTGGCGCGATGAGCGGTGCGAGGCTTCACTTCACCGTCTGATCACCGCCTACATGCGCTTGGCGATTTCCATGGCCTCGAAATTCAAGCGTTACGGCGCTCCCATGAATGATCTTATTCAAGAAGCGGGTCTCGGGCTGATGAAAGCCGCTGATAAGTTCGACCCTGACCGCGGGGTGCGCTTTTCCACGTACGCGGTTTGGTGGATCAAAGCGTCCATTCAGGATCACGTCATGCGCAATTGGTCGATGGTCCGCACAGGTTCGACATCCTCCCAGAAGTCCCTATTTTTCAACATGCGCCGTGTTCAGGCCAGACTTGAGCGCGAGGCGGCCTCGGCTGGAGAAGAGCTCGACCGTCACCAGCTGCGCCAGATGATCTCGACCGAGATTGGTGTGCCACTGCACGACGTTGAGATGATGGAAGGCCGTTTGTCCGGATCTGACTATTCTCTGAACGCGACGCAATCGTCCGAGGACGAAGGCCGTGAATGGATTGACGCTTTAGAGGACGACAGCGCGCAAGCCGCCGAGAATGTTGAGCACGACCACGACACACAACGGCTGCGCGAGTGGTTGCTGACGTCTATGGCCGCACTTAACGGGCGTGAGCAGTTCATTGTGCGTGAGCGGAAATTGCGCGATCAGCCCCGCACGCTGGAGAGCCTTGGCCAAGAGCTGAGCCTCAGCAAAGAGCGCGTGCGCCAGCTGGAGGCAGCAGCGTTCCAAAAGATGCGCAAATCGCTTGAGATGCAGTCGACAGAAGTGTTCCACTTTCTCACATGAGATTGACGTCTATTTTCTTTCCAAGGAAATTAAGCATGAGCGTGGCCTTCGGGGCTGCGCTTTTTGCATCTGAAGTGGGGGCCGAAATCCCAGACGCGGCACGGCAGGCGCAGGTGGTCGTCTTGGGAGAGCAGCACGACAACCCTGATCACCATGCGCGGCAGGCGGCTTGGGTCGCAGATATACAACCCGCCGCCCTCGTCTTCGAGATGCTTACTCCACCGCAGGCCGCAAATGCTGCTTTCGACTGGACCGATCAGGCAGAGCTTGACGCTGCCGTTGGGTGGTCAGACAGCGCATGGCCGTCGTTTGATATGTATTTCCCTATTTTTGCCGCGGCGCCCGATGCCACGATCTTTGGCGCAGGTGTGTTGCGCGAGACATTGCGCGAAAAGTTGCAGGACCCAATCGCAGAACAGCCCGAAGCCGCACGTTTTGGTCTGGATCAGCCTGCCGACCCCGAAGAGCAGGCGGCCCGCGAAGCCTTGCAGGCAATTGCCCATTGCGGTGCCCTGCCGGAAGATGTCTTGCCGATGATGGTCGATGCCCAGCGGATACGCGACATGGCATTGGCAGATGCAGCACTCCGCGCTTTGGCGCAGACGGGCGGGCCTGTTGTCGTGATCACGGGCAACGGCCATGCACGAACCGATTGGGGTATGCCTGCCTTGATGCAGGTCGCAGCGCCTGAGGTGACGGTATTCTCACTCGGGCAAGGGGAAGACGGCAATACTGTGAATGGCGGCTTTTCCCTCACCCTCGATGCGCCCGCGCCAGCGCGTGGCGATCCATGCGCGGCCTTCACCCAGTAGGGTCTGGTGCAGGTGCGGCCTGCGGCATAAGGTGCAGGCGACGCGACCCAACCAAGGGAATCCTATGCTGGCTGGAAAACACATTCTGTTGATTATCGGGGGCGGCATCGCCGCGTTCAAATCGCTCGACCTGATCCGCCGTCTGCGCGAGCGTGGCGCAGTTGTGACCCCTGTCCTGACCCGCGCCGGCGAGGAGTTCGTAACACCGCTTTCCGTGTCGGCATTGGCAGGCCGCAAGGTCCACCGCGATCTGTTTGATCTCGATGACGAAGCGGAGATGGGCCATATCCAGTTGAGCCGTGTCGCTGATCTGGTGGTCGTGGCCCCTGCAACTGCGGACCTGATGGCAAAGATGGCGGGTGGGCTGGCCAATGATCTGGCCTCGACACTGCTGTTGGCCACCGACACGCCCGTGATGATCGTGCCAGCGATGAATGTCCGCATGTGGGAGCATGCCGCGACACAGCGTAATCTGGAGACGCTGAGAGGCGATGGCATCGCAATAGTAGGCCCTAACAAGGGTGATATGGCCTGTGGCGAACACGGGCCTGGCCGCATGTCCGAGCCAATGGAGATTGTCGAGGCCGTCGAGGCTGCGCTGTCGGATGGGCCGCTAAAGGGCCGCCGCATATTGGTGACTTCTGGTCCCACGCATGAGCCGATTGACCCTGTCCGTTACATCGCGAACCGTTCGTCAGGTGCGCAAGGTACGGCGCTGGCGCGTGCATTGACAGCACTGGGCGCGCATGTGGTTTTCGTGACGGGACCAGCCGATGTCGCCCCGCCCGAGGGCGTTGAGGTGGTTGCCGTGCAAACCGCACAACAGATGCAGGAGGCGGTCGCGGCCGCTCTGCCTGTCGATGCTGCAGTCTTTGCGGCGGCGGTTGCGGACTGGCGGGTCACTTCCGCCTCTGACCGCAAGCTGAAGAAAACCAAAGACGGTTTGCCCGCGCTCGAATTTGCAGAGAACCCCGACATTTTGCATGGTGTCAGCCATCTCAAGGAAAACCGCCCCCCGCTTGTGGTGGGCTTTGCCGCGGAGACGAATGATGTGATTGAGAACGCAACGGCCAAGCGGTTGCGCAAAGGCTGTGACTGGATCGTGGCCAATGATGTCTCGCCCGCAACGGGCATTATGGGCGGTTCCGAGAACGCCGTGACCCTAATCAGCGATGCAGGGGCGGAAGAATGGCCTCGCATGGGCAAAGATGCCGTGGCCCAAAAGCTGGCCGCTCGTATTGCGGATGCGATCAGCTGATGCAGGACGTCGAGCTGCGCATGGTGTGGGAAGACGGTGCGGACCGCGCGTTGGGCCTGCCGCAGTATGAGACTGCAGGGGCTGCAGGTGCTGACCTGCGTGCCAACCTGCCTGACCGCAGTGCGATCACGTTGGAGCCGCAGGCGCGGGTGCTGGTACCGACAGGGTTGCGATTGGCTGTTCCGCAAGGCTTTGAAGTGCAGATTAGACCACGCTCGGGGCTGGCGCTCAAACACGGAATCACATTGCCCAATAGTCCTGGCACAATTGATGCCGATTACCGCGGGCCGCTGGGCGTGATTGTGCAGAACGGCGGGACGGTGCCTTTCGTGATCGAGCACGGGATGCGGATCGCGCAGATGGTTGTCGCGCCTGTGGTGCAGGCTAGGTTCACTGCCGTGGATGCGTTGAATGATACAGCGCGCGGTATCGGGGGCTTCGGCTCTACCGGAACGGAGTAGACTTTTGCTGGTATTGGTTTTGGCGGCGGTGATCTGGGGCTTGGGCATTATGATGCGCACGCCGCGCTCGGCGCGTTGGATGATGATCGGGCTGCTTTTGCTCGCCGTGATCGGGGTGCAGCTGGTTTTTCCTGAAGGCCATCCGCTGCGCGAGGCGACGGGGGGCAGTGCGGCGCTGTGGCTTATCGTGTCGGGCATCGGTGGAGTTGTCTGGGCATACTCACGCTTTATTGCGGACCTGCGCACCAAATCAGGTGTGGATGAGGAGCGCGCGATCTTGCCCGCAGGAAAATCGGGCAGTTTCTCCGATACCGAGCTCAACCGTTACGCGCGTCATATCGCGCTGCGCGAAGTCGGGGGCGCGGGGCAAAAGGCGCTCAAGAACGCGAAGGTGCTGGTGATTGGCGCAGGAGGCCTTGGCGCGCCTGCGCTGCAATATCTTGCGGCGGTGGGCGTTGGTCGCATTGGAGTGATTGACGATGATATGGTCGAGAATTCGAACCTGCATCGTCAGGTCATTCATAAAGATGCGGCGATTGGTATGCCCAAAGTATTCTCGGCGCAGACCGAGATGGAAGCGCAAAACCCCTTTGTCGAGGTGCGCCCCTATAACCGCCGTCTCGATGCGAGTATCGCGCCTGAGCTCTTTGCCGAGTATGACCTCGTGCTTGACGGGACTGATAATTTCGAGACGCGCTATTTGGTGAACGCCACTTGTGTCGCCGCTGGCATCCCGCTCATCTCTGGCGCGCTAAGCCAGTGGGAAGGACAGCTGAGCGTGTTCGATCCCGCCCGTGGCGCGCCGTGTTATCAGTGTATCTTTCCCCAAGCGCCTGCTGACGGCCTCGCGCCCAGCTGCGCCGAAGCAGGGGTCATTGGTCCGCTGCCCGGTGTGGTTGGTGCCATGATGGCGGTAGAGGCGGTCAAGCTGATCACCGGTGCAGGCACAGCGCTGCTGGGTCAGATGGTGATCTATGACGCGCTCTATGGTGAGAGCCGCCGCATCGGCGTCAAGCCCCGCACCGATTGCCCGATTTGCACACACACGCAGCGCTAACGATTGTATCCCCCACAGCGCACTCCTAGATTGAGTGCAAAGGAGACTGCTATGAACCCGCTCTTGCAAGACTGGAATACTCCCTTCGGCCTCGCGCCGTTTGATCAGATTTCAGACGATGATTTCGCGCCCGCGCTTGAGAAGGCGCTGACTGCGCATAACGCGGAGATTGCTGCAATTACGCGAAATGCAGACGCTCCGACTTTTGCGAATACTATCGAGGCGTTGGAGGCCGCGGGGCATCTGTTGGATCAGGTTTTGGGCGTATTCTTTACTGTTGCTGGCGCCAACAGCAATGAAGTGCGCGAAGAGCTGCAGCGTGAGTTTTCACCCAAGTTGTCGGCACATTTCTCGGAGATTTCTTCGAATAAGGCCCTGTTTGCTCGCGTTGATACGCTTTGGCAGGGGCGTGACGCGCTGGACCTGAGCGATGAGCAGGAACGCGTGCTCATGCTGACCCACCGCGGTTTTGTGCGCGCTGGATCGGCACTGACAGGCGCAGATGAGGTGCGGATGAAAGAGATCAAAGCCCGTCTCGCCGTATTGGGCACACAGTTCACCCAGAACCTGCTTGCCGATGAGCGTAGCTGGTTCATGAAACTCGATGAAGCCGACCTTGAAGGGCTACCAGAGTTCGTGATTGATACTGCCCGCGCGGCGGGCAAGGAGAAAGATGCAGGCGGGCCAGTTGTTACGCTGTCACGCTCACTCATTACGCCATTCCTGCAGTTCAGCCCGCGCCGCGATCTGCGTGAGCGCGCTTTCAAAGCGTGGGAAGCCCGCGGTGCAAACGGCGGTGAGACAGACAATCGTGCCATCGCTGCCGAGACGTTGGACTTGCGCAAAGAACGTGCCGCGCTTTTGGGCTATGCAAGTTTCTCCGACTACAAGCTTGAGACGGAAATGGCCAAGACCCCCGCCGCCGTGCGCGACCTGCTGATGCAGGTCTGGGAGCCTGCAAAGGCACAAGCAAACGCCGATGCAGAAGTGCTCACAAAGATGATGCATGCAGACGGTGTGAACGGTGAACTGGCCCCTTGGGACTGGCGCTACTACGCTGAAAAACGTCGCGCGGCGGAGCATGATCTGGATGAGGCGAAGCTGAAGCCGTACTTCCAGCTCGACCGAATGATCGAGGCGTCGTTTGCCTGCGCATCCCGCCTGTTCGGGCTGGCGTTCAAGCCGCTGGATGTGCCGCTCTATCACGAAGATTGCCGCGCATGGGAAGTGACGCGGGACGGCAAACATGTGGCGGTGTTCATCGGAGATTATTTCGCACGCGGCTCTAAACGCTCAGGCGCGTGGTGTTCGGCGATGCGTGGGCAAGCGAAGTTCCCGAAGGTGCAGGGGCCTGTTGTGATCAATGTGTGCAACTTCGCCAAAGGCGATCCAGCGCTGCTGTCCTACGACGATGCGCGCACCCTGTTTCACGAGTTCGGCCATGCGCTACACCAGATGCTGTCGGATGTGACCTACGAGAGCATCTCAGGCACTTCTGTCGCGCGCGATTTTGTAGAGCTTCCTAGCCAGCTGTATGAGCATTGGCTGGAGGTGCCCGAGGTTTTGGGTGAGTTCGCGATCCATGCCAAAACGGGTGAGCCGATGCCCAGGGAGATGCTCGACAAAGTGCTGGGTGCTGCCACATTCGATATGGGATTCGCCACGGTCGAATATGTCTCTTCCGCGCTGGTCGATTTAGCGTTTCACGAGGGCGAGCCACCTACGGATGTGATGGAAATGCAGCAGGAGGTTCTGGACGGTTTGGGCATGCCCGCCGCGATCACCATGCGCCATGCCAGCCCGCATTTCGCGCATGTGTTTGCGGGGGACGGATACTCCAGCGGCTACTACAGCTATATGTGGTCCGAAGTCATGGACGCGGATGCATTCGAAGCGTTTGAGGAAGCGGGCAGTGCGTTTGATCCTGAACGCGCAAAAGCACTGGAAGAGAACATCCTGTCCACAGGCGGCAGCCGCGATGCAGCGGAGCTCTACATCGCGTTCCGTGGCCGTCTGCCGGGCGTCGAGGCGCTGCTGAAAGGGCGCGGCTTAGTAGCCTAAGTCGCGGTCCACCAAATTGAGGAGAGGCTCACCTGCCTCACCGCGGCGAATGTTCTCGACGATAACTTCGCTCGCGGTGCTGGCGCGGGTCTCTGCCGCGATATGCGGTGTGACCGTGACCTGCGGGTGCGACCAGTATGGGCTGTCCTGTGGCAAAGGCTCGCTGCGGAAAACATCCAGCGTGGCGTGGGCGATCTGGCCCGCGTCCAGCGCTTCGATAAGCGCCGCATCATCAATCAGCGGGCCGCGTCCAGGGTTAATGATAAACGCGCCGCGCGGCATCTGTGCCAATGCTTCGGCGTTAAGGATGTTCGTTGTCGCAGGTGTGTCTGGCAGTAGCGTCACCGCAATTTCGGCCCGCGCCAAGGCTTGTGACAACCCGTCAGCGCCATGAAAGCAAGTCACGCCTGCCACGTCTTTGGGGCTACGCGACCAGCCTGCTACGGAGAAGCCGAGGGCCAGTAGCATATCTGCGCAGGCGGTTCCCAGCGCTCCTAAACCGAGGATCACCACTTCGCGTTCCGCTGCGAGCGGCGGGGTGTGCGGTGTCCATGCATGCTCAGGATTGACGATGTGGCGGTCCATCCCGAGATGATAGCGCATCACATGACCCGTCACCCATTCGGCCATGCCGGTTGTCAGCCCGTGGTCCACCATTCGGGCCAGCGGGATTTTGAGTGTCTTATTACCCGTGATCTGTTCCACGCCAGCCCAGAGGTTCAGCACGGCTTTGGCGCGGGTATAGGGGGTGAAATCCTGCAAATCGCTATTGGGGGCATAGACGATGTAGTCGACCTTATCAGGCGCGATATCTTGGGCGAGATGTGCGGAAATCCCTGCTGCCTCAAGGGCGCGACGCAAAGGCGCTTCATAGGTATCCCAGCGTTCGGGGCGGGCAGCGAAAAGAATATTGATCATGTTGCGAATGCATCGTTCATGTGGGCCAGTCCTTTGACTTCGACAGGATTGCCAGAGGGGTCGGTGAAGAACATCGTTGATTGCTCCCCTGGCTCGCCCTTGAAACGGGTCTGTGGCGCGAGGATGAAATCTACTCCCTGTGCCGTCAGATGATCGGCCAGCGCACGCCATTCAGCGTAGGGCAGCACGACGCCGAAATGCGGCATGGGGACCTTGTGATCGCCCACCAAGCCAGTGGCGGCAACCGTCATCGGTGTTCCTAAATGGCATGACAACTGATGCCCGAAAAAGTCAAAATCGACCCAAGTTTTGGTGCTGCGCCCTTCGGTGCAGCCCAGCAGGCCACCATAAAAGGCGCGCGTCTGATCAAGGTCGGTTACGTTGAACGCAAAGTGGAAAATGGACATGGGGCAGGGGCCTTATCTAAACTAACGCGGTCTGTGCACATGAGCCGATTGGACAAGGCCGAATGCGATCATAAGCACCAACATGGCCGAGCCGCCATAGCTCACCAACGGGAGGGGCACGCCAACAACAGGGGCAAGCCCCATGACCATCGACATGTTAACGGCGAAAAACAAAAAGAAGTTTAGCGCGATGCCCAGCGTCAACAGCGAGGCAAAGCGGTCCTTGTTCATCACGGCAGAGACGAGGCAAAAGACCACGATCAGCGCATAGAGCACCAAAAGCGATATACCCCCGACAAAGCCGAACTCCTCCGCCAAGGTGGTGAAGATGAAGTCTGTATGCTTTTCAGGAAGAAAGTTAAGGCGCGACTGGGTGCCTTGCATAAAGCCGCGTCCCGTCCATCCGCCAGACCCAAGCGCGATCTTGGATTGCGCGATATGGTAGCCGGTGTTGAGCGGGTCGGAGGCGGGATCAAGGAAAGTGTCGATACGGCGGAACTGGTAATTCTCCAAAAGCTGCCACTCGGTCCCGCGGGATTTGAACACTGCCGCTACAAGCCCGATAACCCCCGCAAAGACGCTGGCGAAATATGCCCAATGCACACCAGCAAGAAACATCAGACCGCCCCCCGCCGAAAGCAACAGAATTGCCGTGCCGAGGTCTGGCTGTTGGACCACCAGCGCGGTGGGGATCAGGATGATTACGACAGGCAAGAGCACCCAGAAAGGCCGTGAGATTTTCTTGGCAGGAAGCCAGTCGTAATAGGCGGCGAGAAACATCACCAGCGTGATTTTGGTCAGCTCGGACGGCTGCAAACGGATCACGCCCAGATCAATCCAGCGCTGTGCGCCCATGCCGACGGCACCGAAAAATTCGACCCCGATGAGCAGCAAAACAGATATACCGAAGGCGACCCCCGCCAGATTGCGCCATATCCAGATGGGTACAAGCGCTACGGTGATCATCAATGCAAGGCCAAGGCCGAACCGCTTCATCTGTGGCGCGGCCCAAGGGTCATAGGCACCGCCCGCAACCGAGTAGAGCATCAGAAAGCCCGAGCCGGCGACCGCAGTTATCAGCAACACAAGCGGCCAGTTCAGGTAGAGTACCTTGCGCAAACCGGTCGGGACCGATTTGACCGTATATTCAAGATAACTCATGCTTGGTCACTGCTCTTTTTGACCCGCGCTTTCGGCTCTACATCGCGCAATCTGCGCTGCTGCGTTTTGATCCGCGCGCGGTCTGCTGTTGGATAGGCCTCCAGCGGTGGCTCTCCTTCATAAAGCGCTTGGAGCAACGCATCGCGGGCAATCGGGGCCGCAGCGGAAGAGCCGCCACCCCCGTGCTCAACCAGTACGGCGCAGGCATAGCGTGGATTGTCATAAGGAGCATAGCCTACGAACAGGGCATGGTCGCGTTGCTCCCAAGGGACTTCGGAGTTGTTAACCACAACCGAGCGGACCTGCGAAGTTCCTGTCTTTCCTGCCATGCGCATCCCGTCAGCGATGATACGGCTTCGGTAAGCGGTGCCGCGGCGATCATTGACGACAGAATACATGGACTTCCGCATCTTGCGCAGGTTGTTCTCGTTCATCCCAAGCGACTCATTGCCTTTGATCGGCTGCTCCACGCCGTTGACCGTCTTGATGAGACGGGGCGTTACTTCGCGGCCTGTGGCAATCCGCGCGGTCATCACCGCAAGCTGCATCGGCGTTGCCAGCATAAAGCCCTGCCCGATAGAGGCGTTGACAGTGTCACCGATGACCCAGTCCTCGCCCCTGTTATTGCGCTTCCAGTCCTTTGTCGGTGTGAGACCCGAATTGACCGAGCTGAGCGCCAGATCATGGCGAATACCAAGGCCAAAGCGGTTGGACATGGCAGTGATCTTCTCAATGCCCACTTTGAGCGCCAGATCGTAGTAGTAGACATCGCACGAGCGTTTCAGCGACGTCTCCAGATCAACCCAGCCGTGGCCCGAGCGTTTCCAGCAGTGGAACCTCCGCCCGCCAACTTCCAGATGACCGGGACAGTAGACCGTCTCATCAGGCCCGATAATTCCCGCCTCGATCGCAGCCATTGCGGTCATCATTTTGAAGGTTGAGCCCGGTGGATAGGCACCCTGCACTGTCTTGTTGACCAGCGGGCGGTATTTGTCGTTGAGCAGTGGATCATAGTCTTTCGACAGGATGCCGCCGATAAAGAGGTTAGGATCATAGGACGGCGCAGAGGAGTTCGCGACGATATCGCCCTTCTCGCAATCTATTATGACAACCGCAGCGCTCTCCCCCTCAAGCCGCGCCTGAACATAGTTTTGCAGCTTTGAATCCAGCGTGAGTTGCAGATCAGCGCCCGGATTGCCTTCACGCCGCTCAAGCTCCCGCATCACGCGGCCTGTGGCGTTTACCTCGACCTGTTTTGTCCCTGCGACACCGCGCAGCAGCGCTTCCTCGCGGGCTTCGACGTTGATCTTCCCGATCTGGAAACGGGGGATGCGCAATACGGCGTCAGGATCTTCTAGCGCGTCGAGGTCCTTTGAGCTCACGCGTCCGACACGGCCCACGACATGGGCGAAATCGGACCCCCGTGGATAGACCCGTGTACTCCCTACTTCGGGAACAATGCCGGGCAGGGCGGGTGCGTTGACCGAAACAGCACTCACCGCTTCCCAGCTCACATCCTCGGCGATTGTGACGGGCAGAAAGCGTTCAGAGCGCTTGGGCTTGGCCAGAGCGTTCTCGATCTGCTCGGGGGTAAGATCAATAAGCGAGGCGAGGCGGGTGATAACCTGTTCCACATCGCCCGCGTCTTCGCGCACCATCACAATGCGGTAGCTGGGGACGTTTTGCGCCAGTTGCACACCATTGCGGTCAAAAATCTCACCGCGCACCGGTGGAATAAGACGGATGTTGATGCGGTTTTCTTCAGCCAGCAGGCGGAACTGGTCCGCTTGATCAACCTGCAAATACTGCATCCGCGCGGCCAGCCCGCCCATGAACAACAGCTGCACCCCGCCCAGCAGCGCTGCGCGGCGGCTGAGCTTGGTATGGCTCGCGTCTGTCTCGGCTCTGCTGCGTCTCATGCGGTCTGCCTCATCTTCCTGTGTGTCATGCGCGCCCGCCTAGCGCGTCCAATTCTCCTGGTGCGGCGCGCCGTACCCCCATCACTGAACGCGTGATAAATACCACGACGGGATAGATCAGCACGGTAATTGCCAGTTCGATCAAACTGAGCCTGAGTTGGGGCGCGGGTACGAGCACTATAAATAATACAAATCGGTTGGCGATCAAAATTCCTGTGAGCAAGATCGCGACAGCAATCCATTCCGCGCCAAACGTAGAGTCGCGCAAGGTTCGGCTGCGCCCTTTGAGATTCTCGCAGGCCAGCAGCGCCAATATCGACCAAAGCCCTGGCGGGCGTTGCAGCATCAAGTCGGCCAGCAGGAACAACAGTGCCAGCAGAAGCGTCGGCACATATTCAGGACGCCGCAGGGACCATGCAAAGGCAAAGGCAATAAGCAGGTCAGGCCCGATCAAGTGGCGGTTGGTTCCCTGATCCAGCAACGCCCGCAAGCGCGCCTCGGCAGGATCAATCTCGGTCAGTGGTGGCAGCAGTTCGGGGGTGAAGAGGGTCACAGGCTGGGTGTCGATGGGCAGCAGGTGAAAGAACAGGATCAAAATGGTCAGTGCGACAAACGCGCTGCGCATGATAAACAACCGAAGGGGAGAAAGTTCATCCATGCAAGCTCACTCGCCTGCGTCCGCAGGCAGTGCGATGGCAGCGGGTGCAGGGGCGGCATCCGAGACGACAGTCGGTGCATTGATTGCTGTGTCCGTGCCGTGGTGACGCAAGACACGCAGGAACTCCAACCGCTCGAAATCAGCGGCAGGGCGCACGCGAAGCCGACCACCCGGATCAGCCGCTATCTGCCCGATAAGCAAACCTGCGGGAAACACGCCGCCATCGCCAGAACTGATCACACGGTCGCCGGGGCGCACCATTTCGGGGTTCTCGAGAAAATCAATTGGCGGCGCCGCAGAGTTGTCGCCCGCAACAATCGTGCGCTGGCCCGAGGGCTGGATCACGGCGGGGATGCGGCTGCTTGAATCGGTGAGCAGGATCACCCGTGCCGTGTTCTCGCCCACACCCGAGATGCGACCCACGAGGCCGATCCCGTCCATCGTGGCCCAGCCTTCAACCAAGCCATCGCGCGCTCCCACATTAAGCAGCACGGATTGGCGAAACGGCGATCCTGAATCGGCCAGCACGACACCTGTCACATAGGTCAGACGCGGATCAAGGCGCACGTTGTTGAGGTCAAGCAGACGGGCGTTTTCCTGCTCCAGCTGCAAGGCCGCCTCTTTCCACGTCTGCATGCGCCGGAGTTCCGAGCGGAGCTCCTGATTTTGCTCTGACAGGCGTTGGTAGCTTTGAAAATCGCGCAGCAGATTAATCGTGCCGGTGACAGGCGCCATGGCCCAGTCGAGATTTGGCACAACTGCATCAGTCACCTGTGCGCGGAATCGCTCCACCCGCGGACTGTCGATGCGCCACAGCAGGAACACCGCAAAAAGAACGAGCACCAGAACAGCCGTCAGAAGCCGCCGCAGCGGACCTGTGTATTCATTGGCGTTTTGGCGTTCTCTGGCCATGACGGGGAGGCGCCCTCCTCAGGCAGCTGTTAGCTGTCGTAGTCGATAGCGTGGCGCAACTGTGTCTCGTACTCAAGGGCTTTGCCGGTTCCAAGTGCCACGCAATTCAGCGGCTCATCCGCTACCGAGATGGCCAGACCTGTCTGCTCGCGCAGCGCCAGATCAAGATCTCCCAGAAGCGCACCACCGCCAGTCAGCATCACGCCACGGTCGACGATGTCTGCGGCAAGGTCTGGTGGTGTTGTCTCAAGCGCGGTCATCACGGCTTCGCAAATCTGCTGCACAGGCTCGGCCAGTGCTTCGGCAATCTGCGCTTGGGTCACTTCGATTTCCTTTGGCACACCATTCAGCAGGTCGCGCCCGCGAATTTGCATCGAGGTGCCACGCCCGTCATCGGGCATGCGTGCCGTACCGATGGAGGTCTTGATCCGCTCGGCTGTTGTCTCACCCACCAGTAGGTTCTGCTGGCGGCGCAGATAGCTGATGATCGCTTCGTCCATGCGGTCACCACCGACGCGGACAGAGCGGGCATAGACGATATCGCCGAGCGACAGAACCGCCACTTCGGTCGTACCACCGCCGATGTCTACGACCATGTTGCCCGTGGGATCTGTGATCGGCATGCCTGCACCAATCGCTGCCGCGATCGGCTCGGCAATCAGGCCCGCGCGCCGTGCGCCAGCGCTCAGCACAGACTGGCGGATCGCGCGCTTTTCAACTGGGGTCGCGCCATGGGGTACGCAAACGATGATCTTTGGTTTGGAGAAGGTCGAGCGTTTGTGCACCTTGCGGATGAAGTGTTTGATCATCTCTTCCGCAGTGTCAAAATCGGCGATGACGCCTTCGCGCATCGGACGGATCGCCTCAATGCTGCCGGGTGTGCGGCCCAGCATCAGCTTGGCATCCTCACCCACGGCCAGCACTTTTTTCACACCGTCCTTGACGTGGTAGGCAACTACGGAAGGCTCTGACAGAACGATACCTTTGCCCTTCACATAGACCAGCGTGTTGGCAGTCCCCAGATCAATCGCCATATCAGACGAGAAAAGGCCGCGCAGGTTTCCAAAGATCGACATGTGAATAAGCACCTTGCAAAATACGTATAGGCCCGCGACTCTCGCACAGGCTAGCTGCGACCTTATAGGCGTGGTGCGCGCTGGATTAAAGGGGGTTGCGGCGACTGTTTAGGCACGTTTGCGCGCATCCGCCTACGCACTATGTGGTTGGTTAAAACGGGGGAAAAGGGTCACAATATGAAGAAGATACAAACACTCGGCGTGCATCACATCACCATTATGGGTGCGGATCGCCAGACGAGCATTGATTTTTGGGAAGGCGTGTTGGGCATGCCTTTCCTGTTTGACCAGCCCAACCTTGATGATCCTGAGGAAGGGCATCTCTACTTCGATCCTGGCGATGGACGTTTGATCACGATCTTCACCAACGAGAGCAGAACGCCCGTACATAACCGCACGCCCACAGATGCAGGCTGTGTCCATCATCTGGCCTTCGAGCTCGACCGTGCCATGTTTGACCAAGTGCTGGAACGCCTCAAGGAGCGCGGCATCGGCAATTCAGGCGTCAAAGACCGCGGTTTTATGCACTCAATCTACTTCAAGGACCCACTGGGCCTTCTCATTGAGCTTGCCTGCTACACCTTCATCCCGCCACGCGGATCATCCCATGCGGAGGTGATGCTGGAGGCACACAAGTTGCGGGTAGCGCAAGGTGATGAGGCAATCGGGCGTGAGCATCTGGCGGATGCAGCGGTAATGATCGTCGAGCGATCTCAAGGGTCTCTGAGCACAGACCGTACGCCGAAAAACCCCTATCGTTAGGGCCGCCTAGCCATGGAGCGCCTTGCTGTCAGCGGGCGCTTCATCGCGGTCGAACAGGCCGTAATCGCGGATCACATGGGCGATGCGCAGGTGGTAGTCGCTGAACATCCCCTCTCGCCCTGCCGATTGCGCGGCGCGGTGTTTTGTAAGGCGTCGCAAGTCGGCAATCGCCTCCTCGTCACGAAAGAATGACAGTGACAACAGCTTGTCAGGGTTGGTCAGGCTCTGAAACCGCTCGACAGAGAGGAAGCCGTCGATTTTATCCACCAGCGGGCGCATAAGCGCCGCCATATCAAGGTAGTCTGATTTGCGGTCAGGGTGGGGCATGACTTCAAAAATGACAGCGATCATCTCGGCTCTCCATGTGGGCTGGAGGCGAGGGTGAGAAATGTGCGATCCTCGCGCAAGAGAAATTTCTCTGATTGGGCGAATTCATAATTGTCGCGGCCCAGCGGATCGGCTGCAAGGCGCTCGCGGTAGGCTTCATATTCCGCCAATGAGGGAGTGTTGTAGATGCCATAGGCCAGCGTTGAAGAGCCTTCGTGCGGTGCGTAATACCCCACAAGATCGGCGCCGCAGCGCGGGATGGCTTGGCCCCAATTACGCGCATATTGCTGGAATTGCGCCTTTTTGGTAGGGTCGATTTGGTAGCGGATGATGCAGGTGAGCATGGATTTTCCTTATGATAGCCTCCCTGTTCTAACCCATTGCGATGCGGGAATGCTTCGCCTACGGCCGAAGTATGAAAGAAGGTCCTGATATTGCCCGAGTTGCAGCACTCATCGGTGACCCTGCCCGCGCCAATATCCTGAGTGCGTTGATGAGTGGTAAGGCGCTCACCGCGACCGAGTTGGCGCATGAGGCGGGTGTCACAGTGCAGACGGCCAGCGCCCATTTGGCGAAGCTTGAGGCGGGCGGTTTGTGCCATGCGCGCAAGTCAGGCCGTCACAAATATATTTCCCTCAGCGGTCCCGAGGCGGCAGCTGTGTTGGAAGCCCTGATGGGGCTCGCTGCAGGGCAGGGGCATCTGCGGATCCGCACTGGTCCTGCCGATACCGCGCTGCGCGAGGCGCGCGTGTGTTACAACCACCTTGCCGGCGCACGCGGGATTGCGATGTATGATGCGATGATCGGACGTGGGGACCTGTTGGAGCGGGGCGATGATGTTACGCTCAGTGCACAGGGCGCAGCATTTGTCACTGGCTTTGGCATCGATCTTGAGGCGCTCGAGAAAGCACGCGCTCCCGTTTGCCGGAGCTGTCTTGACTGGAGCGCGCGGCGGACGCATCTGGCAGGCGGTCTGGGTCGTGCAATGCTGGTACAGATGGAGCAGTCGGGATGGGCCAAGCGCGAAGCGGGCAGCCGCGTGGTGCGGTTTTCGAAATCGGGTGCGCAAGCGTTCAACGCAGAATTTGCGCCTGCAAAGTGATGCTTATTGGTCGTTATCTGTAGGAACTGCAGGTGTCTCGGCGTTTTCGGCGGCACCTGCTGCGCTGGATAGCGCGCCATTGTTCCAGTCGCCCGAGGCCTCTTCACCGCTGGCGTAGGTCATTGTGCCGCTGCCCTGACGTTTGCCCTGCACGAAGGAGCCGACATAAATATCGCCGTTGGCGTAGGTTGCTGTGCCTGTTCCGTCGATCTCGCCGCCCGACCACTGACCTTCATAGACAAAACCGCTAGGCATGGTGATCTTGCCTGTGCCCTCGCGGCGACCTTCGTTGAACTCTCCGACATAGACGGTGCCATCGGGATAGGTGGCGGTGCCCTGACCATGACGAAGGCCCGCTTTCCAGCCGCCGACATAGGAGCGCCCGTCACCATAGGTCAGCGTCCCTTGCCCGTCATTGCGCGCGTCAACAAAGCTGCCCTCGTAGACCATGCCGTTTGGATAGGTTGCGCGGCCTTGTCCTTCAATCACACCCGCCGACCAGTCGCCTTCATAGGTGGAGCCGTCGGGATAGGTGATTTTGCCGCGCCCGTTGGCGAGGTTGTCCACGAAAACTCCTGTCTGGACCGAGCCGTCGGGGTAGGTCACGGTGCCTGTGCCTTCGGCGCGTCCCTCGACCCATTCGCCATCGTATTTATAGCCGTCTGCGCCTGTAAACACGCCAGTGCCGTGACGCTGATCGTTCAGATAGGCTCCAACATAGGTGTCACCGGATGCTGTGCGCGCATTGCCCACGCCTTCGCGGCGACCGTCCACCAGATCGCCCTCATAGGTGTCGCCATTCGCTTGGGTAATAGACCCCTTGCCATTGAGTTGACCGTTCGCCCATGTCCCCTCAAGCGTGAAGCCCTCGGGATGAACCAGCTTGCCCTGACCCGAACGGGCGCCATTGACCACAGTGCCCTCGTAAACGGCCCCTTCGGCATCGGTGATCACGGCCTGCCCTGTGGCCTGCCCGTCGACCCAGTCGCCTTTGTACTCATAGCCTGACGGCGTGGTCAGCACACCTTTGCCATGACGTTTGCCATTGCGGAAACCGCCCTCGTACCGCTCCCCGTTGGCATGCACGGCGACGCCCTGTCCCACAATAGTGCCAGCCAGCCACTCACCTTCATACGTGCCGCCATCTGCCATGGTGATCTTGCCGATGCCCTCTGGTTTGCCCTTGGCGAAGTCACCCTCATAAATGGAGCCGTTTGGAAAACGGGCGGTGCCTTTGCCCTTGATCTCTCCCTCAACCCATTGGCCAGAGTATTCATAGCCGTTGGGCAGGACATATGTTCCTTGTCCGTGTTGAAGCCCGTCTTTGAACGTCCCTTCATAGACGCCGCCATCGTCGTATTGCTTGCTCAGGATCTGGGTGTTCTGCGCGGCTAAAGCACTGAATGTCAGCGGTGTCACAGCGAGAGCGAGCAAGAGAGTGCGAAGGGTCATGGCGGTCCTGTTCTTTTGCACGGGCACACGGGGCCCGACGAGTCGCGTTTCAGACTAGAGACGCAGTCGCACAGGGGCAACGGCCTTTTGCCGCGCTGCTGCCTCGGGGCTTTCCCTTGGGCGGCGATCTGCTACATCGGGGACAACACACAAGAGGATATGTCATGGCAGACCGCTTTCGCATCACATTGGGACAGCTGAACCCAACCGTCGGTGATTTGGCTGGCAACGCAGCAAAAGCGCGGGACGCGTGGGCGCAAGGCAAAGCCGCAGGTGCCGATCTGGTGGCACTGCCCGAGATGTTCATTGCGGGCTATAACGCGCAGGATCTGGTGATGAAGCATGCCTTCCAGCTGGATGTAATGACTCATATCGAGGCGCTGGCTGCTGACTGTGCGGATGGTCCTGCGCTCGCCATCGGTGCGCCGCTTGTCGAGGGGGCGGAACTGTTCAACGCGTACCTGATTCTCAAGGACGGTAAAATTGCGAGCCGTGTGCTGAAGCACCATTTGCCAAACGAGACGGTTTTTGATGAGGTTCGCATATTCGACAGTGGCCCCTTGGGCGGCCCTTATTCGGTGGGCAACACCCGCATCGGCAGCCCCATCTGCGAAGACGCATGGCATGAGGACGTGGCCGAGACGCTGGCAGAGACGGGGGCTGAGTTCCTGCTGGTGCCCAACGGTTCGCCTTACTACCGCGGAAAGTTCGACACACGGATGAACCACATGGTTGCGCGTGTGGTCGAGACGGATTTGCCGCTGATCTACCTCAATATGGTGGGCGGTCAGGATGACCAAATCTTCGACGGTGCGAGCTTTGGCCTCAATCCGGGAGGCAAACTGGCATTCCAGATGCCTGCGTTTGATAGCGTCATTCAGCATGTGGATCTTGAACGTGGACCAGATGGGTGGCGCATCGTCGAGGGTGAGAAGGTTGTGCATGCCGACTCCTACGCGCAGGATTACCGCGTCATGGTACAGGGTCTGCGCGACTACATGCGCAAGACGGGGTTCAAAAAGGTGCTGCTCGGCATGTCAGGCGGGATCGATTCGGCGATTGTGGCCACCATCGCCGTCGACGCGCTGGGCGCAGATAACGTGCGCTGTGTGATGTTGCCGTCTGAATACACCTCAGAGGCTTCTTTGAAGGACGCGGAGGAATGTGCGACCGCCCTTGGCGCACGCTATGACCATGTGCCGATCAAACAGGGGCGCGATGCGATCACCGAGACGCTGGCGCCATTGTTTGAGGGGACCGAAGAGGGGCTGACGGAGGAGAATATCCAGAGCCGTTTGCGCGGTCTGCTCCTCATGGCGCTGAGTAACAAATTTGGCGAAATGCTTCTGACCACCGGCAATAAATCCGAGGTCGCCGTGGGCTATGCCACGATCTACGGCGACATGGCGGGGGGCTATAACCCGATCAAGGACCTCTATAAAATGCGGGTGTTCGAGACGTGCCGCTGGCGCAACGCCAACCACGCCGAGTGGATGATGGGGCCTAAGGGCGCTGTTATTCCCGACAACATCATCACCAAAGCCCCCTCGGCCGAGCTGCGCGATGACCAGAAGGACAGCGACAGCCTGCCCGACTACCCCGAGCTTGATGCGATGCTGGAGATTTTGGTCGACAACGACGGCTCGATTGCCGATTGCGTGGCCGCAGGGTTTGACCGCGAGGTCGCCAGACAGGTCGAGCATCTGGTCTATATCTCCGAATACAAGCGGTTCCAATCCGCGCCGGGGCCGCGACTGACGAAGGGGGCCTTCTGGCTTGATCGTCGCTATCCGATCGCCAACCGCTGGCGCGACCCGAGCTAGGCGTTTGGACGGGTTGCCCAAACACTACGCCCCTGCGCGCAAGATACTTTGGGTTCTGGGGGTGATGGCGCTGGGAATGACGGCGGTTGGTCTTGCCATCGCGATTGTGGCAGGTCCCGTTGGCTGGCTGACAGGCGGCCCTGCGGCTGGCTTCTTTGGGGCGTGCACGGTGGTGATCTTCTACCGTGCGGTCGCTTTGTCGCCTGTTTTGTCGTTGACCCAAGAGGGCGTGCAACCTTGGCGCTATCCGTTCCTGCGCTGGGAGGAGATCGACTTCGCCGAGGCCGCTATGAGCAGTGACCAGATGTTTCTGGTGGTGCATGCCAAGGACCACGACGCTTATGTGGCGCGCTTTGGCTTATTGAAGCGCAAATGGGCGCAATTGAATGCCGCGCTGATGCACGGCTCCGTCTATCTTAGCGCACAGATGTTTGTTGTGCCCGTGGCCGATGTGGCGCGCGCGATCAATGCAGAGTTGGCGCGCAGGCGCGGCGGGCACACGCGTAGGTGACTTGCCTCTGTGATCCCACTGCCGCAGGGTGGAGGGGATCACGGAGGTCTCATGCGCCACTTTCTCATTCTGGTATTCAGCTTTCTGGCCTCGGTGGCGCAGGCTTGCGGTGCTGACAGCGACTGTATGGTTGGGGATCGCAGCTACCGCATCTCATTGCCCGAGGTCCACGATGCACCTGTCGGCGCGCTGATCTGGGCGCATGGCTATCGCGGCAATGCTGCGGGCGTGATGCGCAACGGCAGTCTGCGGCGCATGGTGCACGGGCAGGGCTTGGCGCTGATTGCCCTGCAGGGAGTGGGCGGTACGTGGGATTTGCCAAATGGGCCGCGGACCCCCGATAGCACAGGCGCGTTCGAGTTTGATTATATCGAAGAAGTCATCGCCGATGCACAGGAACAATTCGGTATTGATACGGGCAAGCTGGTCGCAAGTGGTTTCAGCGCGGGCGGCATGCTGGTCTGGAACCTCGCCTGCGTACGGCCTGATAGCTTTGCAGGATTCGTACCCTACTCAGGCACTTTCTGGCTGGAGCCGCAAAGCAATTGCGCAACGCCGGCCACAAGCCTGATCCACATTCATGGCGATGCGGATGGCACTGTGCCTCTGGACGGGCGCCCTATTGGTCCGACCCGCCAGGGAAAGGTATCTGACGCGCTTGCTATGTATGCCGCGTTGGGCAATTTCGGGCCTGCCACGCAGGCAGACACCCCAATGCTGCGCTGTGCGCAAAGCGAAAATGACGCCGAAGACATTCTCGAGTTTTGCCTGTTTGAGGGCGGCCATTCGTTTCGTACCGAATACCTCGGATATGCGCTTGAGCGTTTGAAGTCAGCGGGCAAGCTCTAGCCGCCTCAACTGGACAATGACGCCGACCTGTGCAAGCAAGCGCTTCAACAGGAGGCTCCCGCATGTCTGATAAAACCATTACCCGTTTCGCCCCGTCGCCCACAGGCTGGATTCACGTAGGAAACCTGCGTACGGCGTTGATGAACTACCTCATTGCGCGCAAGGCGGGCGGTGAGTTTATCCTGCGGATTGATGACACGGACCCCAACCGCTCCAAAGAAGAATACGTCGACGGGATCAAACGCGATCTTGACTGGCTTGGCCTGCACTGGGACCATGTGGAGCGTCAGTCCCTGCGCCTCGAGAAATACCACGCCGCCGCGCAAGAGCTGCGGGAGATGGGGCGTTTTTATGAGGCGTTCGAGACGCCAACCGAGCTGGACCTCAAACGCAAGAAGCAGCTCAACATGGGCAAGCCGCCTGTGTACGATCGTGCCGCTTTGAACCTGTCGGAAGATGAGAAATCTGCGCTGCGCGCCGAGCGTGGCGATGGCGTCTGGCGGTTCAAGTTGGAGCATGAGCGGATCGTTTGGAACGATGGTATCCTGGGCGATATCAGTATCGATGGCGCCTCTGTTTCCGATCCTGTGCTGATCCGTGGCGATGGCCAGATTCTTTACACACTCGCCAGCGTTGTCGATGACACCGAGATGGGCGTCACTCATGTTGTGCGCGGCTCTGATCACGTCACAAACACGGGCACGCAGATCCAGATTATGCAGGCGCTGGGCGGCACCGCGCCCTCTTTTGCGCATCATTCACTGCTCACTGGCCCACTGGGTGAGGCATTGTCCAAGCGCCTCGGAACGCTCGCGCTCAAGGATCTACGCGAGGCAGGGATCGCACCGCAGGCGCTGCTGAGCCTGATGTCGCGGCTGGGGTCAAGCGACCCTGTCGAGCTGCGCACGGATATGGAAGAGCTTGTCGAGGGGTTTGACATCACACGCTTTGGGTCATCGCCCACCAAATTCGATGCCGAAGACCTCAAGCCGCTGACGGCGAAATACCTCTCGGCCCTGCCTCTTGCCGAGGTCGCCGATGCGATCGCCGCGCTGGGCGTGCCTGAGGATAAGGCAGAGCAGTTCTGGGCGGTAACGCGTGAGAACATCACAACGCTGCACGATCTGGCCCCGTGGTGGGACATGTTCACCAAAGGTGCCGAGCCTGTGATCGACGATGAGGACCGCGAGTTTATCGCCCAAGCTATGACCATGTTGCCCGAAGGTGAGTATGACAGCGAGACATGGGGCCAGTTCACAGCAGCGGTAAAAGAAGCTACGGGTCGCAAAGGCAAAGGGTTGTTTATGCCGCTGCGCAAGGCGCTGACAGGGCAAACGCACGGGCCCGATATGTCTGCCGTGCTGCCGCTGTTGCAGGTAATTAAAGCGCGCGGCTAAGCCGCAGTAACTGGCGTATTTCGCAGCGCCAGATGCTGATCGACAAGGGCCGTTTCCTGCGTGCTGAGCGTCTGCGCGCGCGGATAAATCGGCGCTGCGCGGTCGTTAAGAACGGGTGTGTCCCAGCGATCCGTAGTGGCAAAGAAATTCGCCACTCCTGCTGCGCCGAATTCGCGCAGGTACCCTTGGACGACCACATCAAGATAGCTGAGCAGGATATGATTGGCGGTGCTGTTCACCCATGTCTCTTGCGGCACTGCGTAATGGGAAATCTGCGGAGCAGGGCTGACGGGATGCAGCGCTGCGTCGCCTGATGCAATGCGATTATATCCGTATTCACGTGCGTCCAGTGCCTCCCAGTCGCCATGCGGCACCTCGGCGATAAGCCCGTCGATTGTTGTCTCGGCATCGGGGATCACACTAAGAAAGGCTTGCCCGCGTGCGCTGGTATAAACCCACGTGCGCCGCCATCCTTTCAGTTGTGCCCGCGCCGCATTCTCGTAGACATGGGTGTCGCGGTTCACAAGGCTGCCGTAGCCAAAAAAACAGGGGTGCATAAGGAACCTTTGCATAGACAAATTTTGCCTTACCTAACCATCAGCGCCAGACAGGGGCAACCGTCCAGATGATGGATTGATAAAGCCCGAATGCTTTGGCAGAACGGAAATAACGGAGGGCCAGTGCCATGAGATTTACTGAAGAACACCTGTGGTTGCGCATTGAAGACGGTGAGGATGAAGTCACCGTTGGCCTTTCCAGTTATGGAGCCGAGCAATTGGG
Source organism: uncultured Sulfitobacter sp. (assembly GCA_913060815.1). Lineage (GTDB taxonomy): Bacteria > Pseudomonadota > Alphaproteobacteria > Rhodobacterales > Rhodobacteraceae > Sulfitobacter. The sequence goes on from CAJXSZ010000012.1 coordinate 59,817, forward strand.
CGAAGCGAAATTCGTCGAGCTACCCGAAGAAGGGGACGTCGTCGCGACAGATGATCCTGTTGTTGTGATCGAGGCGGATGATGATGCTGTCGATATTTTGGCACCGCTGGATGGTGAAATCACGGAGGTGAATTCCCGCCTGACCGATGCGCCCGAGGTTATCTCGGAAGACCCGCAAGGGGATGGGTGGCTCTTCAAGATGAGCATCGACGAAGAGGGCGCAATCGATGAGTTTATGACCGAGGCTGCCTACCAGAAGTATATCCGCTAGGGGTTATGCCGACGGGGTCTCGTCCAGCAAGAAGCCGAAGACCTTCTTGAGCTTGTTCCAAGTTGGCTTGTCAGGCGCGATCAGCAGGTGACCGCTTTGACGGGCGGCAGAGTACTCGCCACCGTCAAGCATCTCGACGTGTGCGCCTGCCTGCTGGGCAATAAGCGCACCCGCTGCATGATCCCATGGGTGCAGCATTGAAGTCAGGGAGAAGTCGATCTGCCCCTGCGCCAGCATCCGGTATTGATGCGCGGCACACCGCAGCGAGTTCACGCGTGCAAAGCCAGGCAGCGTTGCTGCCAGTTCTGCCTGTTTGTCTTTGGGGAATCTGTGCAGGTTGAAGCTGCCCGACAGTTGATCCAGCGATTTGCCCATGGAGACTTTGAGCGCGCGGGGCGCGCCGAAGGGGCGCTGGAGCTGTGGAGTCATCTCGGTGTCTGCAATGGCCCAATCGTCGGCTACTGGATCATAGATCAGGCCGAACACGGGTTTGCCGTATTGCAGCGCTGCAACGATCACACTAAACAGCGGTAGACCATTTGCGAAGTTCCATGTGCCGTCCACGGGATCAATGACAAAGGCGAGTTGCGCCTCGGCCAGACCGTCCAGCAAATCAGGCGTTGCTGCCGCCGCTTCTTCGCCAATAACAAGTGCGGAGGGAAAGGCAATTTGCAGCGCGCGGGTAATCATCGCTTCTGCCTTTGTATCGGCATCGGTCACGAGATCGTCGGCGTTGGATTTGCTGCGAATATCGCCGTCTGACAGGCGGCGGAAGCGGGGCATGATCTCGGCCTTGGCGGCACGGCGCACGATGTTGATGATCTGTTTGCGCTGGGCAGGCGTGACTGCGGGTGCCAGTGTGGCGGGCAGGGTTTGCTCGGGGGAAGATTCAGTTGTGCTGTCAGACATTATCGCGCTCCTTGTTGCCCCCTAATCTAAGCGCTTGCGGGACCAAGGCAAAGGGGGAACCTTGCCCAATTCGCTACACAGGATCATTCACGTGCGCGCAGAACCCGCGCAGGTCGCGCCTGTAATGCACGGCGGGCAAAGCCCAGGCCCGCCAGAACGGTCGCTGTAATTCCACCCGCCACAATTAATAGGGCAGAGGGCCAAATAATAGTGTACTCTGTCTCCATCACAAAGGTGCTCACAGCCCAGCCCCCCAGTGCCCCCACAAAGAGCGCGATGCCCCCTGCAGCCAGCCCCAGAAGTGCCGCGCGCAGGATAAAACTGGTGGCGATCATGCGGCGCGATGCGCCCATTGTTTTCAGCATTGCCGCTTCATAGGTGCGCGCATCCGCCCCTGCGGCAGCGGCACCTATCAGAACCAGAAATCCAGTCAGCAATGTCGCCGCAGCGCCGTAGGATGTGGCAGCGGCCAGACCCGCAAGAACGTCGGCCACACGGTCAATCGCATCCTTGACGCGTACGGCAGTGATGTTGGGATAAGCCTTCGCCAGATCACGCAGGATCTGCGCCTCGGCCTCTGGCTCTGCATAGACTGTGGACAGAAACGTATGCGGCGCACCAGCAAGGGCGGCAGGGTTCATGGTCAGTACGAAGCCGATACCAGCCGTCGAAAAATCAACCTCCTGAAAGCTGGTGATGGTGCCCGTAATGTCGCGGCCTAATACGTTGATGGTGACAGTATCGCCAATGCTCAGGCCCATCTCCTCAGCCTCTTCCGCAGCAAAGCTGATCTGGGGCGGACCCGTATAGCCCGAGGGCCACCATTCACCTTCGGTGATGATTGCATCGGGGTTTGGTTGGTCGGCATAGGTCAGACCGCGATCGCCTGTGACGACCCAGTGATCGCCCGCAACCTCGATCGCGGGGCGGTCGTTGATCTTGGTCACCACGCCGCGCATCATGGGCGCGCTGTCGACACGGCTAACGGCGGGATCGTTTTCGAGCCGCTCTGTATAGCCTTCGATCTGGCCCTTCTGGATATCCACAAAGAAATAGCTTGGCGCGATGCTGGGCAGGTTACCTGCAATAGCTTGGCGCAGGTTCCCGTCGATCTGTCCAACTGCGGCGAGGACCGATAAGCCCAGACCCAGCGAAAGCACAACGGCCCCAGCGCCTTCACCTGTTCCACCGATTGCGGACATGGCCCACCGCACGCGGGGACGGCCGCGCATGCGGTGGCTTAGGCTGCGTGCGGCGACGCGGATAGCGAATGCGGCCAGTGCGAGGATCGCAAGCGCGCCCGCAATGCCGCCAAGGGTCCAAAGCGTGAGGAACCAGCTGCCGTTGAACCAGCCTGCCATACCGACAAGCGTTGCGATTGCCGCGCCAGTTGCGAGGATGAAAACCGGTGCGGGCAGGCGGCTTGCCCCGTCCCATGCGTCGCGAAACAGGGTCGCGGCGCGCACACGGTCTGTGCGGGCGAGCGGCCAGAGCGTGAAGATAAAGGCAGTGAGGATGCCGTACATGCCCGCCTCAAAAAGCGGTGCTGGGAAGATGGTGAAGGCCGTGGGGATCGGCAGGCGGGCCTCAAGGATCGGGGAGGCGGCGATAGGGAGAAGCGCGCCAAGGACTACACCAATGGCGACCCCAAGAAGCGACAGGATACCGATCTGGATGAAATATGTCTGGAAGATCGTGGCACGGTCTGCACCAAGCGCGCGCAAGGTAGCGATGACTTCTGTCTTGCGGCTGAGGTAGCTGCGCACCGCTGCTGATACGCCGACACCGCCCACGGCAAGGCCCGACAGACCTACAAGGATGAGAAACGCGCTCAGCCGTTCGACAAACTGCGCAACGCCCGGTGCGCCATTGCGGGCATCGCGCCAACGCAAGCCGCTGCCTTCAAACTGTTCTTTTGCATCAAGTTCAAGCTCGTCAATCGGCGTGCCCTCGGGCAGCAGCAGCCGGTACTTGGAATTGAACAGGGCGCCAGAGGCCAGCAGGCCCGACCCTTCCAGACTGTCGCGCAGCACCAACGTGCGCGGGCCAAGGTTAAAGCCGCCTGCGGCATTGTCAGGCTCTCGCGTGATCTCGGCACGCAGGGTGTAGTTGTTTGTGCCAAGGGCGAATGTGTCCCCGATGGTGAGGCCGAGACGGTCGATCAGCGCCCGCTCCATCACCGCACCTGATTGGCCTTCTATCGGCGCCAAGGCATCGGCGAGGGGCATGTCGGGGGATAGAGTAATGGTGCCTATCAGGGGATAGAGCTCATCTACGGCTTTTACTTGCGTGAGCGCCCTGTCTTCGCCGACCACTGCCATGGAGCGAAAGTCGGCCACTTCAGACACGGCAGTGGCGTTGGCTTGCATCCATGCACGCTCGGCCTCGCTGGCAAAGCGGTAGGTCAGTTCAAGCTCTGCGTCGCCACCAAGGATGGAGGCACCTTCGCGCTCAAGACCTGCTTCAATGGCGGATCGCACGGACCCTACGGCGGCAATAGCCGCCACGCCAAGGGCGAGACAGGCGAGGAACAGGCGGAATCCGCGCAGGCCGCCGCGCAGTTCACGACGGGCAAATTTTGTGGCCAGCGACAGGCTCATGCAGCCACAGCCGTGCTGTCGATGCGGCCATCGCGCAAAGTAATCACACGGTCACAACGTTGGGCAAGGGCATCCGAATGGGTCACCAGCACCAGTGTCGAGCCGAATTGGTCCCGCAGATTGAACAGCAAATCCATGATCGCCTCGCCATTGGCGCTGTCGAGATTGCCTGTCGGCTCATCGGCGAGCAGGATTGCAGGACGCGGAGCCGTGGCGCGGGCGAGGGCCACGCGCTGCTGCTCACCCCCCGACATTTGCGCGGGGTAGTGGCCCGCACGCTGGCCGAGGCCGACGATATCAAGAGCCTCGGCCGCGCGGTCAAACGCATCCGCGTGACCTGCAAGTTCCAAAGGCGTGGCGACATTCTCCAGCGCCGTCATTGTGGGAATGAGGTGGAAGGACTGGAACACGATGCCCATGCGGTCACGGCGAAAACGCGACAGGGCGTCCTCATCCATGGCGGTCAGGTCCTCGCCCATGGCGAACACGGTGCCGCCTGTCGCTTGCTCCAGCCCGCCCATGACCATCAGCAGTGATGATTTTCCCGATCCTGACGGACCAATGAGGCCAATGCTCTCCCCTGCGGTGACCTCAAGCGAGATGCCGTGCAGGATATCGACGGGTCCGGCATTGCCATTCAGCCGCAGAGTTGCATCTTTAAGAGAGAAAACTGGATTGCTCATTGGGGCCCCTTCGATGGCGTCCCTACGGGATATGGAGGGAATGTAGCGATGCGCAAGGCTTTGACAGGGATTCTTATGATTTGGGCTGGTCTTGCACAGGCCGAGGACGTGGTGATCGCCGCATTGGGCGATAGCCTGACCCAAGGATACGGGTTGATGCAATCGGATGGATTCGTGCCGCAGCTTGAAGCTTGGCTGACTGCCAACGGCGGGAAGTTTGATCTGATCAATGCCGGTGTTTCGGGAGATACAACAGCGGGCGGGCTGTCCCGTGTGGCATGGACGCTGACGCCCGAGGTGGACGGGATGATTGTGGCGCTTGGTGGTAATGATCTTCTGCGCGGGCTCAGCCCAGAGCAGGCGCGCAGTAATATCGAGGGTATCTTGCAGGCCGCTCAAGACGCAGAGGTTGAAGTGTTGCTCATCGGGATGGAAGCGCCCGGAAACTTTGGACCTGATTACAAAGCGCAATTCGATGCGATCTATCCCGAATTGGCGCAAGAGTATGGTGCGGTCTATCTTGAGAGCTTCTTTGCGGGTTTGGTCGACGAAGGCGAGGCCATAGCGCCAGCCGCCCTTCAGGAATGGTTTCAGGCTGATGGTATCCACCCGAATTCCGCTGGTGTGCGCAAAATTATCGAGGCGGTAGGGCCGAAGGTTCTGGAGCTGGAACAGGCGATTGCCGCTGGTAGCTAGCCAGTTGCCTGAAAATTGTGCAGCAGGTAAGCCCGCAACCCGAGATATAAATTTTACCAGTTGATAAAAAAATAGACCTGTGCCAGCGTTCTGAGGTGAACAAGCAGTTGGCGGAGGTTGCACGCATGGCGGACGGTGTTTTTGACGAGGGGATTCAGGCAGGACGGCTTGCGCCTGATGCCTACGAGGCGCATTTCAGTGATCTGCACCCGCCACTCGACCAGCATGAGGCAATTGTTGCGGCAGACCGCTGTTACTTCTGCCACGATGCGCCTTGCATCACGGCATGTCCTACCGACATCGACATACCCCTGTTTATCCGTCAGATCGCCACGGGCACGCCCGATGCGGCGGCTAAGACAATCCTGACGCAGAATATCATGGGCGGCATGTGCGCCCGTGTTTGCCCCACCGAACAGCTGTGCGAGCAAGCCTGCGTGCGCGAAGAGGCCGAAGGCAAGCCCGTGCTGATCGGTCAGCTGCAACGCTACGCCACGGATCATTTGCAGGCGCAGGGCGTCCATCCATTCACCCGAGCCGAGGCGACGGGGAAGCGCATAGCGGTCGTAGGAGCGGGTCCTGCGGGTCTGTCTGCGGCGCATCGCTTGGCCATGCTCGGACATGATGTGCAGGTGTTTGATGCGCGGTCCAAAGCGGGCGGCCTCAATGAATATGGTATCGCCACCTACAAAACGCCTGACGGATTTGCACAGGGTGAGGTGGATTGGTTGCTCAAGATAGGTGGGATCAAGATTGAGACGGGTCACGCACTGGGCGCTGACCTGAGCCTCGCAAGTTTGCAGGCTGACTATGACGCCGTTTTCCTCGGCATGGGTCTGGGCGGTGTCAATGCGCTGGGCGTCGAGGGCGCGGACAAGGACGGAGTCCTTGATGCGGTGGATTTCATCGCAGAGCTGCGGCAGGCCGGTGATGTGGCGCAGGTGCCAGTAGGTCGCGATGTTGTTGTGATCGGCGGCGGCATGACTGCCGTGGATGCGGCAGTGCAGTCCAAGCTGCTGGGTGCGCTCAATGTCACGCTCGTCTACCGTCGTGGCCGCGACGCGATGAACGCCAGCGTGTTTGAACAGGACCTCGCCGCCAGCAAAGGCGTGCGGATTGTGACCAATGCGGCGCCCAAGGCTGTGCATGGCAACGGTGCGGTGCGCGAGATCGAATTTGACTATGTCGATGATACGATGACACCAACGGGCCAGACACTGCGCCTTGCTGCCGATCAGGTTTTCAAGGCGATTGGTCAGACGCTTGAAGGAGAGACATTGCCTGACCTGGACGGACGCAAGATTGCTGTGGACGAGCAAGGGCGCACCAGCCTGAAAGGTGTTTGGGCGGGTGGTGATTGTGCTGCCGGCGGGGATGACCTCACCGTTACCGCCGTGGCGGAAGGGCGTGATGCTGCGATGGATATTCATGCAATGCTGACCGGCAGCTAGGAGCGCAGGCGATGTACATAATGAGCTTTGTGGCTGCTGTTCCGACCGACCAGAAGGACGCCTACCTTGCCCATTGCAAGGCGGCAGCAGAGATTTTCAAATCCCATGGCGCACTACGTGTAGTGGAGGTTTGGGGCGATATGGTGCCCGAGGGCGAGACGACGTCCTATGGTCGCGCGGTCAACGTCAAAGAAGGCGAGACTGTTGTGACGGGCTGGCAGGAGTGGCCGGACAAGGCCACATGCGATGCCAATATGGAAAAAGCGATGAGTGATCCACGCCTTGGCGCGATGGGTGAGATGCCGTTTGACGCGGCGCGATTAATTTACGGCGGGTTCGAAACCCTCGTAGATATATAGGAGCATGAAACAATGGCTGATCTGACAACAGATTTTCTGGGGATCAAGAGCCCCAACCCGTTCTGGCTCGCCTCTGCGCCGCCGACGGACAAAGAATACAATGTGCGCCGCGCGTTCGAGGCAGGATGGGGCGGCGTGGTCTGGAAAACGCTTGGCTCCGAAGGGCCGCCAGTCGTCAACGTCAACGGCCCGCGTTACGGCGTGATCCACGGCGCGGATCGCCGCGTCTTGGGCCTCAACAACATCGAACTGATTACAGACCGCGACTTACAGACCAATCTGGACGAGATCACACGCGTTAAAGCAGATTACCCCGACCGCGCCATGATCGTGAGCATTATGGTCCCCTGTGAGGAACAGGCGTGGAAGGACATCCTGCCAAAAGTTGAAGCCACTGGCGCTGATGGGATCGAGCTTAACTTTGGCTGTCCGCATGGGATGAGCGAACGGGGCATGGGCGCTGCGGTAGGCCAAGTGCCCGAGTACATCGAAATGGTGACCCGTTGGTGCAAACAGTATTATTCCAAGCCTGTCATCGTGAAGCTGACACCCAATATCACGGACGTCCGCAAACCTGCCGAGGCAGCACGGCGTGGTGGAGCGGATGCGGTAAGCCTCATCAATACAATCAACTCCATCGTCTCTGTTGATCTTGACAGCATGTCGCCACACCCGAGCATTGACGGCAAGGGCACCCACGGTGGTTATTGCGGGCCAGCGGTCAAGCCGATTGCCCTCAGCATGGTGAGCGAGATCGCGCGCGCCCCTGCAACGGCAGGGATGCCAATCAGCGGCATCGGTGGTGTCACCACTTGGCGTGATGCGGCGGAATACATCACCATGGGCTGCGGCAACGTGCAGGTCTGCACGGCGGCGATGACCTATGGCTTCAAAGTGGTGCAAGAGATGATCAGCGGTCTGTCTGAATGGATGGACGAGAAGGGCCACACCTCTATCCAAGACTTTATGGGCGCGGCTGTTCCGAACACAACCGATTGGCAGTACCTCAACCTGAATTATGTCTCCAAGGCGCAGATCAATCAGGAAGACTGCATCAGTTGCGGCCGGTGTTATGCCGCCTGCGAGGATACCTCGCACCAAGCGATTGCCATGTCAGAGGATCGCACCTTCACCGTGATCGATGAGGAGTGCGTCGCTTGCAACTTGTGTGTAGAAGTCTGCCCCGTAGAAAATTGCATCACGATGGTCGAGATGCCCGCAGGTGAGGTCGATCCGCGCACAGGCAAGGTTGTCGAAGATGTATACTCCAATTGGACGACGCATCCCAACAACCCGTCTGCCACGGCAGCCGAGTAAACGGCTATGCTGCTCTGCGGGTGAGAGTCGCGTAGGATTCGGCCAGCTTGAGAATGGGGGCTGTCGGCAACGGGTTCGGCGGCGCATAGCGGTCGAGCTCGGCCCCCGTCCTTGTCAGCGCAGCGGGCTGCGCAGTCTTTGGCGCCGGCTCAGTCGTGACAAGCAGTGACGGGGTGGTTTGCGCGGCTACAACCGATTTCGGCTCTGCGCGCGTTGGGGCATCTTGAAGAGAGCCGCCCTGAAAGCGCTGCATCAGGATTTGCGATGCCTGATTGCTACCGCCTCTGGAGTTTAATCCACCATCGGCAGTGGCCCCGCGTGCATCTGCGCTTGTGGATGCGGGTTGTATTGCCGCTACGCTATCTGTTTCAGAAGAAGTATCGGATGCTGTTGGCGAAGGTATTGGTGCAACGGTACCCGCCATTAGATTGATTGGAATGTTCAATGCCATTTTTAGCCCCTTTTCACTTATGCGCCCAACACCCAAGTTCAAAGATAAAGATAGACTAGCAAAAGAAACGCTTCTGACACGCAAAACTTGTCCGATTGGTTAACGCATCAGTCCTTGGGGAGCGGGGGTACCAACAAGCTGCGGAACAGTTGTTCAAGGTGGGCATGTGCCCCTGCGCTGGGATCATCGGCATCTAGAAGAACCGCAACCTGAGCGCCGAAATCGGCGTAATGTTGTGTGGTTGCCCAGATCGAGAAAATCAGATGCGCGGGGTCAACAGGAGCGAGGCGGCCTGAATCGATCCAATCCTGAATAACATGGCACTTTCGGTCAAAGAGTGGTTTGAGATCGTGTCTGAGGTACTTCGAGATGCGCGGTGCGCCTTTCAGAATTTCACCGGCAAAAAGCTTGCTCTCGGCGGGTAGCTCGAGCGACATATCAAGCTTGTGGCGCACATAGCCCAGCAGTTCTTCTACAGGGTCGCCGTCGGGATCAAGCTCTACCAGCGGGTCCAGCCATGTTTCCAAAAGCTGGCTCAAGAGGGTCACGTAGATTTCGGTTTTGCCCTCGAAATAGTAAAGAACGTTAGGCTTGCTCAGACCCGCTCCCTTGGCAATCGCGTCCAGCGTCGCACCACCGTATCCGTCACGTGAAAATACGTCGAGCGCGGCATCGAGAATCAAGCGCCTGTTGCGTGTTTGAATGCGCGAGGGTTTCTTGGGCGTGGTGTTGGTCAAGGTCAGCTCGTTTCGTGCTTGGAAAACAGGCAGAGGGGTATCGGTCTTGCCCGCAAGTCTAAACCAGTTCTTGACAGACAGGAAGGCAGGAGCAATCGTTGCTTTACCAATTGGTAAAAATTTTATCCCGTCTCAGGCGGAAGCAGACAGTCAGGAGCCACCACATGCCCGCACCCGCAGCGAACCTCAAAATCAACCCTGATCGTTTGTGGGACAGCCTGATGGAGATGGCGCAGATTGGCCCTGGTGTGGCTGGGGGCAACAACCGCCAGACACTGACCGATGAGGATGCCGAGGGCCGTGCGCTGTTTCAGCGTTGGTGCGAGGATGCGGGCTGTACCATGGGACTTGATCAGATGGGCAACATGTTTGCGCGCCGCGAAGGCACGGATGCGGATGCGCTGCCTGTCTATGTAGGATCTCACCTTGATACGCAGCCCACGGGCGGGAAATATGACGGTGTGCTGGGGGTGCTGGCGGGGCTGGAGCTTTTGCGCACGCTAAATGATCTGGGCATTCGGACCAAGCATCCCATTGTAGTGACCAATTTTACCAATGAGGAAGGCACGCGTTTTGCTCCTGCGATGCTGTCCTCGGGAGTGTTTGCGGGGATCCACACGCAAGATTGGGCCTATGCCAAAACGGACGCAGAGGGCAAATCCTTTGGTGATGAACTGGCGCGGATCGGCTGGCGCGGAGACGAAGAGGTGGGCGCGAGAAAGATGCACGCCTTCTTTGAGTTGCACATCGAGCAGGGGCCTATTCTGGAGGCTGAAGCCAAGGATATCGGCGTGGTCACCCATGGTCAGGGTCTGAGCTGGACGCAGGTTACCGTGACGGGCAAGGACAGCCACACAGGCTCTACCCCGATGCCTATGCGCAAGAATGCAGGGCTCGGCATGGCGCGGATATTGGACAAGGTAGACGAGATTGCGTGGAGCCATGCGCCTCATGCTGTCGGGGCGGCGGGCCATATCGACGTCTTCCCCAACTCGCGCAATGTGATCCCTGGCAAGGTGGTCTTTACGGTTGATTTCCGGTCACCCGATCTGACGGTGATCGAGGACATGGAGGCGCGCTTGCGCACCGAAGGGCAAACGATTGCCGACGAGATGGGGCTGGGCATTGAATTCGAAAAGGTCGGTGGTTTCGATCCTGTGGCCTTTGACGAAGGGTGCGTGACCGCTGTGCGCAACGCCGCCGAGCGATTGGGCTACAGTCATATGAACCTGATTTCGGGTGCGGGGCATGACGCGTGCTGGATCAATCGTGTGGCCCCGACGGCAATGGTGATGTGCCCATGCGTGGACGGGCTTTCGCATAATGAGGCGGAAGAGATCACAAAGGACTGGGCGATGGCCGGGGCTGATGTGCTGCTTCATGCAGTTGTGGAGACGGCAGAAATTGTCGGGTGAAACTGGTCTTGATATCCGGTGTCTGATCGGGGCCAGCCCCGAACCCCGGGATATTTTTGACCAAAAGAATTAGGATGGGAGAGCCGGGATGAGCAAGGTAATCAAAGGCGGCACGGTCGTCACAGCGGATCGGACTTGGGTCGCGGATGTTTTGATCGAGGGGGAGGTGATCAAGCAGATCGGGACCGACCTTAAGGGCGATGAGTACATCGATGCGAGTGGGGCTTATGTGATCCCTGGCGGGATTGATCCGCATACGCATCTGGAGATGCCGTTCATGGGGACCACGGCGGCGGAGACGTTCGAGAGCGGGACGTGGGCGGCAGCCGTGGGCGGGACCACGATGGTGGTGGATTTCTGTTTGCCAGGAGCAGACGGGGATTTGAAAAACGCGATCAATGAATGGCACCGCAAATCCGCGCCGCAGATATGTTCGGACGTGGGATACCACATGGCGATCACGGGCTGGGACGAGAATGTGTTTAATGGCATGAAGGACGCCATTGATATGGGCGTCAACTCATTCAAGCACTTCATGGCCTACAAGGGCGCGTTGATGATCGAGGATGACGAGATGTTTGCCTCCTTCAAGCGCTGTGCCGAGCTTGGTGCGTTGCCGATGGTGCATGCAGAGAACGGCGATCTGGTGGCCGAGTTACAGCAAAAGTATTTTGATCAGGGGATTACGGGGCCCGAGGGGCATGCCTATTCGCGCCCGCCCGAGTTGGAAGGTGAGGCTGCTAACCGTGCGATTACGATTGCGGATACGGCTGGTGTGCCCCTCTATATCGTACATGTATCCTGCGAGCAGACGCATGAGGCCATTCGCCGTGCGCGGCAAAAGGGCATGCGGGTCTATGGCGAGCCGTTGATCCAGTTTCTGACACTCGACGAATCTGAGTATTTCAACAAGGATTGGGACCATGCCGCGCGGCGCGTGATGTCGCCGCCATTCCGCAGTAAGGACCATCAGGACAGCCTCTGGGCGGGGTTGCAGTCGGGAAGCCTGCAAGTGGTGGCAACGGATCACGCTGCCTTCTCGACGGAGCAAAAGCGCGCAGGGCGTGATGATTTCAGGATCATTCCGAATGGCTCCAACGGGCTTGAGGAGCGTCTGGCCGTGCTGTGGACCGAAGGTGTTGAGACAGGGCGTCTGACGATGAACGAGTTTGTCGCAGCGACATCGACCAATGTCGCGAAGATCTTGAACATCTATCCGCGCAAAGGCGCGATCGTTGAAGGCGCAGATGCGGATATTGTGGTTTGGGATCCGACGCTCACCAAGACAATCTCGCCCAGCAACCACCATTCGGTTCTCGACTACAACGTGTTCGAGGGGTTCGAGGTGCGTGCGCAGAGCCGCTTTACCTTGAGCCGTGGGGAAGTGATCTGGGCGTGGGGGCAAAACTCGCAGCCCAATCCAGGGCGCGGAAGGTTCGTGCCACGGCCTGCATTCCCGTCGGCGAACGTAGCGCTGAGCAAGTGGAAAGAGTTGAATTCACCGAAGATGATCAAGCGGGACCCTTTGAATATTCCGGCGGGAATTTAAGTGGGGTTTTTGTCCGTGTTTAGGCCATATCTATCGCCCAGCTCGGATCTGGTCGACCGCGCAGCGCGGGGCCCCGCTATAATGCTCAGGCTATTTGCAGGGGGAAAGACCACGAATATTTTTTGCCCAGATGAAGTGCCAGTATCAATATATCCGGCGGAGGATACGGTTAGGGATACAGCATCGCATTATTATGACGATCTCGAAGGACACAAGTTGGAGCGCCCATATGGTTTTGAGAATGGTGCGACGGGTTCGTGGATGCGCGCTTTGTTAGGCGCAGGGGGGCGACAGCCAAAGGCTTCCAGCTCTATATGCGCTGGTCACCAAACTGTTTGGCCGTTCTTCAGGACGTCTGATTACAAGACTGCCTTGGCCCACCCAACGCGACTAACTGCAAAGATACTTTAATGACAGTAATATCCGCTAAAGACCTAGACCTCACCTTCCAAACCAACGATGGCCCCGTGCATGCGCTTAAGGGGGTCAACCTCGACATCAAGCAAGGCGACTTCGTCAGCTTCATCGGCCCGTCTGGCTGTGGCAAGACGACATTTCTGCGGGTAATGGCGGATTTGGAGCAGCCTACAGGCGGGCAGATAACCGTGAATGGTGTGTCCCCTCAGGCAGCGCGTGAGGCGCGGGCTTATGGCTATGTGTTTCAGGCAGCGGGGCTTTATCCTTGGCGTACGATTGGCGGGAACATTCGCCTGCCACTTGAGATAATGGGCGTGCCGAAGGCCGAGCATGCAGAGCGGGTGGCACGGGTGCTGGAACTGGTGGAACTGGCAGGGTTTGAGAACAAGTTTCCTTGGCAATTGAGTGGCGGAATGCAGCAGCGGGCGAGCATTGCGCGGGCTCTTTCGTTCAATGCCGACTTGTTGCTCATGGACGAGCCGTTCGGCGCGTTGGATGAGATTGTGAGGGACCATCTGAATGAGCAGCTTCTGCATCTGTGGGAGCGGACGGGTAAGACAATCGCCTTCGTCACACACTCAATTCCCGAGGCAGTATATTTGAGTACCAAGATTGTTGTGATGTCCCCGCGGCCGGGGCGTATTACAGATGTGATCGAGAGCACGTTGCCGAAAGAGCGGCCTTTGGAGATTCGCGAAAGCCCCGAGTTTTTGGAGATCGCGCATCGCGTGCGCGAGGGATTGCGGGCGGGACATCTGGATGAATGATGCTGTGCGACACGCGTCTGCGACGACACCCTATCTTCTCGGCGCATGGGTAAGGGGGGCTTTGTGGTGAAATCAGTCTTGCCTGTGTTGACCGTGATCGCCGCAATCATCGGGATCTGGCTGCTTGCTGTGATCCCCATGAATATGCACCTCGTGGCGGATCAGGCCCAACGGGACGGTGCTGTGGTTTCGCCCGAGACACCCAAGGAACGACAGGAATTGAGTGGGGTGCGTTTGGCCGTGCAAAACGTCGATTTGATTCCGCTGACCTATCAATTCAAGCGTCCACGACTGCCTGCGCCGCAGCAAGTTGCGGGAGAGATGTTTGATACGATCTTTGCCAAGAAAGTCACCTCGAAGCGGTCGCTTGTCTATCATGGCTGGGTGACGCTGGCCCCGACGTTGTTGGGGTTTGTGATTGGTACAGGGCTGGGGATTCTTCTGGCTGTCGGGATTGTCTATAGCCGTGTGATGGACCGGTCCGTCATGCCATGGGCGATTGTCAGTCAGACAATTCCGATTTTGGCGCTGGCACCGATGGTGATTGTTGTGCTCGGCTCGATGGGGATTCAGGGGTTGTTTCCGAAATCGTTGATCGCGGCATATCTTTCATTCTTTCCAGTTGTTGTGGGAATGGTGAAAGGACTGCGCAGCCCGTCTGCGATGCAGTTGGACCTGCTGCGAACGTACAACGCGTCGAGCTCTCAAGGGTTTTGGTCGCTAAGGCTACCCGCTTCTGCGCCGTATCTCTTTGCCTCGCTCAAGATCGGCATTTCGGCCTCATTGGTCGGGACGATTGTGGCGGAGCTGCCGACAGGTGCGCGTGCAGGGTTAGGGGCGCGGATGTTGGTCGGGGACCAGTACGGCCAACCTTTGGTCAGCTGGGCCGCACTCTTTGCTGCTGCTTTGACGGCGGCGGCGTTAGTGGGAATATTCAGTGCGATTGAGCGGATGACGCTGCGGCGTATGGGGATGGCTGCGGCATGATTTATGTTTTGCTGGCATGTGTGATCTGGGCGGCAGGGTGGCTGCTCAATGTGCGTCTATCGAATGGGCCGCAGGGCGATAACCGTTTGGTGAAATTTGCGGTGCCGACAATTTTCGGTCTGACTATCGTAGTTGTCTGGGAGTTAATGGTGCGCGGGTTCGAGGTGAATCCTGTGATCCTGCCCGCACCCTTGGCGGTGATAGAACGAATGATGCAGGAAGGATCCATCCTGTGGGCAGATTTCAAGCAGACCGTGCTCAAGGGCGCTTTGGTTGGCTATCTGATCGGGATGTGGGCGGCGTTTGTAGTTGCTGTACTGGCGGACCGGTCGGAGTTTCTGACGCGGGGGATTTTGCCCGTGGGCAGCTTCATGGCGGCTTTGCCGATTGTGGGTACTGCCCCCATTCTGGTGCGCTGGTTGGGGAGCGATTGGCATTCCAAGGCGGCGGTAGTGGCAGTCATGGTGTTCTTCCCGATCCTTGTGAATACTGTTGCGGGACTTAAAGATACGAGCGGCATGCAGCGTGATCTGATGCGCACCTATGCGGCGGGATATTGGGCGAGCCTTTTCAAGCTCCGTCTGCCAGCTGCGGCGCCTTTCATCTTTAACGGGCTCAAGATTGGGACCACGCTGGCGCTGATCGGGGCGATTGTTGCTGAATTTTTCGGCTCTCCGACTGTCGGGATGGGGTTTCGGATATCAACGAGCTTCGGGCAGCTTGCACTCGATATGGTCTGGGCCGAGATTGTGGTGGCAGCTGTCGCGGGCAGTGCATTCTATGGCTTGGTGACATGGATCGAAAAACGGGTAACCTTCTGGCACCCGTCACAGAGATAAAAACGACGATAACGATGATCCCGATAAACGGGGCACGTAGTATTAACCAACCGACTTGGAGGTCGAAAGATGAAGAATATGATGATTGCAGCGGCATGTGCCGCAGGAATGGCCGCAGCGCCAGTGTTTGCGGATGGTCACGCCAATACGGTAACCTTGCAGCTACAGTGGGTCACGCAATCGCAATTTGCGGGCTATTATGTAGCGCAGGATAAGGGTTTCTATGACGAAGAGGGTCTGGACGTCACGATCCTGCCCGGTGGTCCCGATATCGCTCCGCCACAGGTTCTGGCAGGCGGCGGCGCGGATGCGATGCTCAACTGGATGCCTTCGGCGCTAGCCGCGCGTGAAAAGGGTCTGCCTGTTGTGAACATCGCCCAGCCGTTCAAGACATCTGGCCTGATGCTGACCTGCTGGAAGGATACGGGCATCACGAGCGTGCAGGACTTTAAGGGCAAGACCATCGGCGTCTGGTTCTTTGGCAATGAATATCCGTTCCTGTCATGGATGTCGCAGGAAGGGATCAGCACCGACGGCGGCGAGGACGGTGTGACCGTGCTCAAGCAGGGCTTCAACGTTGATCCATTGCTCCAGCGTGAAGCGGATTGTATCTCGACGATGACGTACAACGAGTACGGTCAGGTGCTTGATGCGGGTGTGAAGCCCGATGAGCTGATCACCTTCAAATATGAGGATCAGGGCGTTGCGACCCTTGAAGACGGTATCTGGGTTCTCGAGGATAACCTCACGGACGAGGTGTTTGTCGACAAGATGACCCGCTTTGTGCGCGCATCTATGAAAGGCTGGAAGTACGCTGAGGAGAACCCTGAGGAAGCGGGCGCTATCATCATCGAGAACGATGAGACAGGTGCGCAATCTGAAGAGGCACAAGTGCGCATGATGAAGGAAGTGGCAAAGCTGACCGCGGGGTCTGATGGCACATTGGCCGAAGCTGATTTCCAGCGGACGGTGGATACGCTGCTCGCGGGTGGCTCTGATCCTGTCATCTCCAAGCAGCCCGAGGGCGCATGGACCAGCGTCATCACGGATGCTGCGTTGAACTAAATCTAACGGCTTTAGATAGAGGGCCTGCGGTCAAACGCGGGCCCTTTTTTCGTGCCTAGAACAGCGCGATCCAGATCCCTGCAAACATCGCGATGCCACCAAAGTTCACCCACATGTGCCAAATGCCATAGCGGTAGGGCATGGTTCTGCGCGCATAGAACATGGTTCCGATGACATAGCAGGCGGCCCCGATCAGGATGCACCATAGGGTCACGATCGGAACATTCGTCATATCGGGCAATGCACATAGCCCCAGTGCGCCAAGTGCGAGATAGGAGGCAGTTGACCAGCGCGACTGCACCGTTTCGTTGGTGATCTTGTTCCAGACAGCCAAAATCGTCAGCCCCCAGCACAGCCACAACAGGGTCATTGTCCACGTGGTGTTGGCCTGAACAAAGAATGGCGTGAATGTGCCAGTGATGCTGGGGTAGATCGCCGCGTGATCAATGCGTCGCAACAGCTTGCGGCGGGTGTGCCATGGGGAGAAGTGGTAGAAACACGATGCCAGATTGGAAACCAAAGCGCAGAGCACATAGACTTTCACGGCGACCACCAGCTTGGCCTCGAGCAGGGCGCCCGCCCGCCAGATCAGTGCAGTTCCCGCCGTGAGAATGAGGAAAAGCCCCACCGCATGAACAAGCATGTCTGCTTTGCGGTAAGAGGCGTTGGTGCTGGGGTAGGTGTGCTGGGTCATGCGCATCTCGGGCTTAGGATAGTCTTGCGCTACTGTTTCCCGGCGCAGCTGTCCAGAATGCCGATGCGTCAAACGCGCGCTGGCTTGATTTGGTATTGCACCCGATAGGTGTGTGCTGTTCCAGAGCCTAGCTAGAGGCTTAGATCGGTGTGTCTGCGACGCTTCCTATTGCTCGCCTCCTCCTTGTCGGTGTTTGCGCCTATTGTTTGCAGTTGAGGATAGCTTGTTAAAGAAAAAGGGCCGGCGCAGATGCCAGCCCTTTCTCACAAATTCGATTTCTTGGAGCTTACACAACCGTAACGGTCGTTCCGATTGGAACGCGCTGGTACAGGTCTTTCACGTGCTCGTTGAGCATGCGGATACAGCCGTTAGACACCGAGCGGCCAATTGATTTGGGGGCTGTGGTGCCGTGGATACGGAAGAACGTGTCGCGACCATTCTGGAACAGGTACAAAGCACGCGCGCCAAGCGGATTGTCAGGGCCACCGGGCTGGGCATCCGTGTTGCCAACGAAACGTGCGTATGCGCTTGGGTCGCGCTCGATCATCTCGTTTGTTGGACGCCAAGTGGGCCATTCTTTCTTTGCACCGATGGTTGCGGTGCCTGTAAATTCAAGCCCAGCGCGACCAACACCAACGCCGTAGCGGCGGGCTTGTCCGACGTCGGTCACGAAATAAAGGTAATAGCTGCGCGGAAGAATGATCAATTCACCGACTTTGTAGCTCTTCTTGATCCGCACATTTTGGGGCGTGGGATCAAAAGCAACGGATTGGGCTGTAACGACCTGAGGCAGAGCGGTCGCAGCAAGCGAGCTGGCAATAAATGTACGGCGGCGCATGTGGTGTTCCTTGTGCAGCATGGAGTTGCATTATTTTCGCTATGTGTAGCGATTATTCAACCCTAGAACACAAAAACCGACCATCCGTTGCAGAATGGTCGGTCAAATCTTCGTGTGGTGCAGAAGCCAGCCTATGGCGTGGCCCGTGCTGTCAGCCTTTAGGCGAGTGCGATGTTTGTCGCAGATTCGCGACCATCACGGCCTGCTTCGATATCGAAGGTCACTTTCTGATTATCGGCCAGACCTGTCAGGCCTGCGCGCTCAACAGCCGAGATGTGTACAAACACGTCTTTGCTGCCACCATCGGGTGCGATAAAGCCGAAGCCTTTTGTTGTGTTAAACCATTTTACGGTGCCAGTAGCCATTCCGTAGTCTCCTAATAGATATGCCATCCGCACTGTGCGATGGCTCGGCTCGGTCGGTCTGTAATCGAGAGACTGGACGCAAAAGCGGTGGCAGTGGTCTAGATAAAGATAACGTATGCAGGGGAGTAACTAGCACAAGTTTGCCAAAATTTCAAGAGTACTACGCGAGACTGGCAGGCAGTTGCCTACCTTGCGACAGGTCGAAAATTGCTGTGGTGCGGGTCTGGAAAGCGCTAAAGCAATGCATTTTTGCATTGGAATCCGCCAAGCAACTGGATCTCAAGTCCATCGACTCATGTCCCTCAGGTATCCGCTGGTCCAGACGACTCGGTCCTTGTTCTAGGCAATGTAACGTCCGCCGATTCATCTTCCCCCTGCAAGGCCAGCCTCTCTAGCCTGTCCTTCAGGCGCGCAGCCTTTTGTAGCAGGTTGTTCGGCTGCATCGCTTCGTTTGGAATGCAATGCGTGTTGGTCGGGTTGGATGCCAAGGATACGCCTGCCACGGGTGGCGTGA
The DNA here is from genome assembly GCA_913060815.1 of uncultured Sulfitobacter sp. Lineage (GTDB taxonomy): Bacteria > Pseudomonadota > Alphaproteobacteria > Rhodobacterales > Rhodobacteraceae > Sulfitobacter. Next base: position 78,741 of record CAJXSZ010000012.1, read on the forward strand.
TCACGCCCTGTCGTAACAGCTGTGTCTGGATGCGATTCGCCATGTCGCGCGGTACTTTCAAGTGCCGCATGAGCATGTCGGTCGTACAGCGGTTATGCGACCGTGCGATTATCGTCGCTGTAGTTATATGCCGCTGTGCGATTGGTGCCGCCATTGCGGGCAGCGCGGGGGCGGCGAGCAGCGCACTCAGCGTGCTCAGGAAAAAACGTCTGTTCATGTCTCCAAGGTGGTGCCGCATCGGTCCTGCAGAAACGGGGAAATCAATTCAAATTTCCCCTTGTGGTTGAGGGCCGCACAATGGCCGCCCTCAACAGTCTGATTTAGCGCACAAATTTCTTGTGCTTCAGACGCTTTGGTTCCAACGCATCGGCACCAAGACGACGCTTCTTGTCTTCTTCATAGTCCTCGAAATTGCCCTCGAACCACTCGACGTGGGCCTCACCCTCAAAGGCAAGGATGTGGGTGCAGATACGGTCGAGGAAGAAACGGTCGTGGGAGATGACCACAGCACAGCCTGCAAAATCTACCAGAGCATCCTCAAGTGCGCGCAAAGTTTCAACGTCCAGATCGTTCGTCGGCTCATCGAGCAGCAGCACGTTGCCGCCTGATTTAAGCAGCCGCGCCATGTGCACGCGATTACGTTCCCCGCCAGACAGCAAACCGACCTTCTTTTGCTGGTCGCCGCCTTTGAAGTTGAACGAGGAGCAGTAGGCGCGTGAGTTAATCTCTGCATCGCCAAGCTGGATAAGTTCAGCGCCACCTGTAATCGCTTGCCACACATTGTCATCAGGGTTCAGGTCATCGCGGGACTGGTCAACGTAGGACAACTGAACCGTATCACCGACTTCGACAGAGCCAGAATCGGGTTCGATCTGTCCAGTGAGCATTTTGAAGAGCGTGGATTTGCCCGCTCCGTTTGGTCCGATGACGCCCACGATACCGCCGGGTGGCAGGGAAAACTCGAGGTTTTCGACCAGCAGCTTGTCGCCCATCGCTTTGGTCAGACCTTCAACATCGATGACCTTGTTACCAAGGCGCTCACCATTGGGGATGACGATCTGGGCATTGGCGAGCTTTTCGCGCTCTGACTGATCTGCCAGTTCGTTATAGGATTTGATCCGCGCCTTCGACTTGGACTGGCGGGCCTTTGCACCTTGGCGCATCCACTCAAGTTCGCGCTCGAGGGTCTTCTGACGCGATTTGTCTTCGCGGGCTTCTTGGGAAAGACGCTTCGCCTTCGCTTCCAGCCAGTCGGAGTAGTTCCCTTCATTCGGGATACCACGGCCACGGTCCAGCTCGAGAATCCATGTTGTGATGTCATCAAGGAAGTAGCGGTCGTGGGTAACGATCAGGATCGTTCCCTTGTAATCGATGAGGTGTTGCTGGAGCCACGCGATGGTTTCCGCGTCAAGGTGGTTGGTCGGCTCGTCGAGCAGCAGCATGTCAGGCGCTTCAAGCAACAGTTTGCACAGGGCCACGCGGCGCAGCTCCCCGCCTGAGAGGTTTGCGATGTCGGCGTCGTCCGCAGGGCAGCGTAGCGCTTCCATGCTGACGTCGATCTGGCTGTCGAGATCCCAGAGGTTCTCGGCGTCGATCTGGTCCTGCAATGCGGCCATCTCGTCTGCTGTCTCGTCGGAGTAGTTCATCGCCAGTTCGTTGTAGCGATCAAGCACGGCTTTCTTTTCCGCCACACCCAGCATGACATTCTCACGGACGGTCAGCGTCTCGTCCAGCTTTGGCTCTTGCGGCAGATAGCCGACTTTGGCGCCTTCAGCGACCCAAGCCTCGCCGGTATAGTCTTTGTCCATACCAGCCATGATTTTCATCAGGGTGGATTTACCTGCGCCGTTGACGCCGACCACACCGATTTTCACTCCGGGAAGGAAGTTCAGGTGGATGTTTTCAAAGCACTTCTTCCCACCCGGATAGGTCTTTGAGACCCCTTGCATGTGATAAACGTATTGATAGGCGGCCATGGTGCGATTCCTCATCGAGATCTGGTTTGCCCCTGCAATATCTGGCGGGTCGGCAATATTCAACGTCCCGATGCATGCAGGCAGATGAACAGCAATGATACGCGAAAAACGATTCTATTTTTCGGAGAGGCACAACTGCTAGTTGCTCATCCGTTGTTTGTAATCATTTCGGGAAAACCCAGTCGAAAAAGGGGAAATTAGTTGCACAATCAGACCAAAAGGCTGAAATATCCCAAATTTAAGGCAATATGTCGCAGCTGAACCCGTTAATCTAAAAATACCCGTAGGGTGGTTTTCAGTCGTGCTCGCGGGCCAACTAGATCGCGTTTTAGATGCGGTCGGGAACAGGGGAAAGAATAATGTCTCAAACAACGCTTATTGTGGGGCTCGACGGATCGGATGCGGGTAAGCGCGCGCTCGATTTCGCCAAGGCCCGCGCAAAGCTGATCGGCGATTGCCAGATCATGCTTGTCTACGTGATCGAATGGTCTCCCTTCAGCTTTCAAACCGCTGAGGAGAACGAAAAGCGCCACGCGCGTCGTGAAGAAGAGCTTCAGCTGGCGCACGAGCGGGTCGTTGGCCCCGCTGTTCAGGCCACAACTGCCGAAGGGTGTGCTGCCACAGGTGTCGTGCAGCACGGTGACGTGGCTGATATCCTCGAAGGTCTGGCGAAAGAGCACAGCGCCTCGCAGATCATTGTGGGCCGCATGGGAGAGCGCAACATGAAAGAACGTCTGTTCGGAGGCGTGACAGGGCGGCTTGTTGCGGCATCCAGCGTTCCGATTACAGTCATTCCGTAAGGGGGAAGCAAGATGAAACGACTATTTACACTAGCCGCCACTGGCACAGCGTTGAGCCTTCCAACCCTCGCTGCGGCGCAAGAGGCGGCCTCATTCGACCAGCGGGTAAATGATATCTTTGCAGGGTCTACAGGCTGGTTTGTGAACCTGATCTTTATGAATCTGCCTGGAACGAATTTTCCGTGGATCGTGCTGTGGCTCGTTGTCGCCGCATCGATTTTTACGATCTATTTCGGATTCATTCAGGTCAAAGCGTTCGGTCACGCGATCAAGCTGGTGAAGGGTGACTATTCCGACCCGAAAGACGCGGGTGAGGTTAGCCATTTTCAGGCTCTGACAACTGCTCTGTCGGGAACGGTCGGCCTCGGAAACATCGCGGGTGTTGCGGTCGCTGTCGGCATCGGTGGACCCGGTGCCACGTTCTGGATGATTCTCGCTGGTCTCTTGGGGATGGCGTCAAAATTCACGGAATGTACGCTGGGTGTGAAATACCGCAACGAATTCCCGGACGGTACCGTTTCTGGCGGTCCGATGTACTACATGGTCAAGGGCTTCAAGGAGCGGAACCTGCCTGGTGGTCGGTTCCTGGCGATCGTATTTGCGATCTTCACCATCGGTGGTGCGCTGGGCGGCGGCAATATGTTCCAAGCCAACCAGGCACATGCGCAAATCACACAGATTACGGGTGATTTCAGCGGCCTCATCACAGGCACGATTTTTGCTGTGGTGGTGTTCCTTGTCATTGTTGGCGGCATCAAATCCATCGCTAGCGTGACGGAGAAAGTCGTGCCGTTCATGGGTGTGATGTATGTCATCGCGGCACTTATTATTCTGCTCGTGAACTATGATCAGATCGGCTGGGCGTTTGGCCAGATATTCGCAGGTGCTTTCACAGGCCTTGGTGTCGCGGGCGGTTTCGTCGGCGCGCTGATTCAAGGCTTCAAACGGGCCGCGTTCTCGAATGAGGCGGGTGTCGGTTCGGCTGCGATTGCACACTCTGCCGTGCGCACAAAAGAGCCTGTGACCGAGGGTGTTGTTTCCCTTCTCGAGCCTTTTATCGATACGGTCGTGATCTGTACGATGACGGCGCTTGTGATCACCATCTCCGGTGTATTGGTCTGGGATGCCGAGACTGGCCGCTACCTGCTTAACGAGGCGGGCACAGCAATCCAGACGGCAGATGGCTCTTCTGGTGTCGCGTTGACGTCGGCAGCGTTCGCCAGTGGCTTTAGCTGGTTTCCGTATGTGCTGGCGGTTGCAGTGATTCTGTTCGCCTTCTCTACTATGATTTCATGGAGCTATTACGGCCTCAAAGCATGGACCTACCTTTTCGGGGAAGGCAAGACGACCGAGCTGATCTTCAAGCTCATCTTCTGCTTCTTCATCATCGTGGGCGCCGCGGCACAACTCGGCGCGGTTATCGATTTCTCGGATGCGATGATCTTTGCCATGGCGGTGGTCAACATCACGGCGCTCTATTGCCTGATGCCCATCGTCAAGCGTGAGATGAACAGCTATTTTGATCGTTTGAAGACGGGTGAAATCATCAAGCACAAGCATTAAGCGAGATTGACAAATGGCGGGTCATACCGTCCCTTCGGCCCCTGAGTAATCTCGGGGGCCGTTCTCATTATGCGCCATGATATTCCATATGCTGCGGCCGGTCAGGTGATCGGATTGCTGGGCGGATCGTTCGATCCCGCGCACGCGGGCCACGCGCACATCACGCGTGAGGCGCTAAAGCGCTTTGGATTGGATCAGGTCTGGTGGCTGGTCAGCCCGGGTAATCCGCTTAAAAAGCATGGACCTGCGCCGATCGAGGCGAGGCTGGCCAAAGCACGGCGCGTTATTGACCATCCGCGTGTGCAGGTGACGGACATCGAGGCGCGTTTAGGAACGCACTATACCGCTGAGACAATAAGCGGATTACAAAAGCTCTACCCCAACCAGCGGTTCGTCTGGCTTATGGGTGCCGATAACCTCACGCAGTTCCATCTGTGGCAGGATTGGCGCCGCATCGCCGAGACGGTGCCAATGGGCATTCTTGCAAGGCCGGGGCAGCGCATTTCGGCACGGACAAGCAAAGCCGCATCGCTTTACGCGCCGTACCGCATTGCAGGTCGCTATAGCCATTTGCTGGGCCGTGCACGCGCACCTGCATGGTGCTTTGTGAATGTACCCATGATGGATGTCTCGTCCTCGGCGATCCGTGCCTCTGGCGGCTGGTCAGCGTAGCCGCGCAGAAGCGAGGCCCGCGGTCAGGATCACAATCAGGCCCGCCCATGTCCAGACATTCGGTAAATCGCCAAAGATGGCCCACCCGAGGCCCACTGCGGCGACCAGTTGGAAATAGACAAGTGGCGCGATGCGTGTGGCCGGGATCAGTTTGTAGGCATACAAAAGCAAGAGGTTACCCAACATTGAACACAGTGCTGAAGTGACAGTCAGGGCAACGACGATTCCGTTGAATTCCGGAAGTGCATTTAGGCCGAAGGGGAGCAAAAGCAGGGCTGCGATGACAAGCTGGGTAAAAGTCATCGCAAGCGGGGTCCCAAGCCCGCCGAGCCAGCGCGACATCGTCAGGAAGACGCCGTAACTTGCGCCTGCGGTTAAAGCCCAGAGTACGCCCGCGCCCGTTTCCACACCAGGTCGCACAACAATCAGCACGCCGAAAAAGCCCAAAATGATCAGCGCCGAGCGTGTCGGCGTCACTGGTTCACGCAGGAAGATCACGGCCAACACATAGCTGATCAACGGTCCGACAAAGAATGCGGCGAAAACGGTCGCTATGTCTTCGATCTGGAGCGCTCTCTGGATGCAAGTAATTCCAGCAGCCAGAACAGCGGCGCGTACCCAGATTCGCCAGTTTCCCAACAGCGCCCAAGCGCTACGGCTGATAAACGGCGTGATAAGGAATGCGCCGACCAAAAACCGCGACCATGCCACAAAAATGGGGGCTGTGTTGTAAGTGCCTGTCAGTAGTTTACCTGCGCTGTCCCCCGCAGGGATCAGCGACATCGCCAGAAACATGATGAGAACCGCGCGCTGCATTCGAAATGCGCTACCACGTATCTGAAATCAAAGGAAACGTGATTTATCCGCGCTTGTAGCTATCGCCTCACTTAGGGTAATCCTGTGGATATGAAACGCTATTTTTCACGACGAAACTTTCTGGGATCAGCCGCTGCTGCGGGCCTAATGGGCGCGCAGGCGGCGCAGGCGGCTACGCCGACGACATCCCTGCGCCCCGTGATGCGGGGGGAAGATTTCTTCAAACGTGCAGTGCGCAGTGTCGAAGATATTCTGGGCGAGGCAAAGCTGGTCGGCAAAGTTTCATTTGCGGTCTCGGATGCGAAAACCGGACTTGGGCTTGAATCCAAAGACGCCGCGACCGCGCGCCCGCCTGCCAGTGTAACCAAGGCGATAACAGCACTTTACGCACTAGATGCGCTTGGACCTGATCACCGTTTCGAGACGCGACTGATCGCGACGGGTGGCGTTGAGGGTGGCGAAGTGCAAGGTGACTTGGTCCTTGTGGGCGGCAGCGACCCGACGCTTGATACCGACATTCTCGGCCGGATGGCAGCAAATCTCAAAGCGGCTGGCATCATCGGTGTCAAAGGGGGGTTCAAAGTATACGAAGCAAGCCTTCCCGTGCTCGCGCGAATCGATCCCAAGCAACCCGATCAAGTCGGCTACAATCCTGGCGTCTCTGGTCTGGCACTTAACTACAACCGCGTGCATTTCGAATGGAAACGCGCGAGTGGCCAATACACCGTCACGATGGAGGGGCGCACCGAGCGTTATCGTCCCGCTGTGCAAATGGCCTCCATGACAATCCGTGACCGCGGCACGCCAGTCTATGCTTACGAAAGTCGGAATGGAAAAGACGTCTGGAGCGTTGCGCGTGGTGCGCTGGGCAACAGTGGGGCACGTTGGTTGCCAGTACGTAAACCGGGGCTTTATGCGGGCGAAGTGTTCCAGACGCTCGCAGGTTCAAATGGCATCCGTCTGGGCAAGCCGCAAATGATTGATGTCGTGCCAGCGGGGGATGTCCTTGTGCGGCATCAAAGCGACGATCTGCGCCGCATTCTACGCGACATGCTGAAGTGGTCCACGAACCTCACTGCTGAAATGATGGGCCTTGCCGCGACTGTGGCGCGGGGCACGAAACCCGCAAGTCTAAAAGCCTCGGCAGAGCAAATGAACGTCTGGGCGCGCGCCAATCTGGGGATGCAGTCGGCGGCTTTGGTTGATCATTCAGGCCTTGGCGATGACAGTCGCGTCACGGCAGCAGATATGGTCACTGCCTTGATCAAGGTCCGCGACGAGGGATTGCGCGATATCCTCAAACCAATTGCGATGCGCGACGAGAAGCGTCGTGTGATCAACGATCATCCAATCAAGGTGGACGCGAAAACCGGCACGCTGAATTTCGTCTCGACGCTGGCAGGCTATCTGACGGGGCCTGACGGGACCGAGATGGCGTTCGCTATTTTCGCCGCCGACGAGGGCATACGCGCCACGCTCAGCCGTGCCGAGCGCGAAGGCCCGCCAGGGGGCAAGACTTGGAACAGGCGCGCCAAACGGATGCAACAACAGCTCATTGAACGCTGGGGTGTCCTCTACGGGGCCTAGCTGTCTTCTTTTGGTTCCAAATATCCCGGGGGAATTGGCCAAAGGCCAAGGGGGCTGGCCCCCTGTCTCTACCTGAATTTAGCCGAGAGTAAGATGGCGTGCCCGCGCGCCGCGCTCAATCGCTGCTGCATGCAACCGGTCTATGTTTAGCTCATAGCGGATTTCTTCGAGAATGCGCAGTTCTGCCTCTTCCAGCGTGCCATCTGCGGCCGCCACGTCACAGGCCAGCGCATACGCTGTCTCGTTAAGGCGGTCGGGCAAGGCTTCTTTTATCAACCCGAACAAGGCATCAAGGCCATCCTCTTGCTCGAACAGGTCAAACACCATCTGGCTTACGGATTGGATACGGTCCACATCGAAGTCTGCGAAAACCGGCAGCATGTTGACTGCTGTCTGAATCTTGATCAACTCAGCTGTGCCGATGTCTTCGTCCGAGACAGAAACGGCGACCATGACAGCCACAAGACAGTCTTGGGCGCTAAGTGTAAGGGAGGGGTTGTCGGACATTTTCAAGATTCCTTTACGCAAACAGGCGAGAGCGCAGATTATTGACGGCGGGTGGCTTCGGCAATAGATGAAGCCGCAGCGGCGCGATAGGGCGCATGTGATTATTTTCGGGAAGTTTGATATGTCTGAGATGCGGGATGCAGCAATGCAGAGCAAAGCGTGGCCTTTTGAAGAAGCGCGTCGTCTGCTCAAACGTGTCGGCGGCAAGACGCCCGAGAAGGGGTATGTCCTGTTCGAAACGGGCTATGGTCCCTCCGGCTTGCCCCACATCGGCACCTTTGGCGAAGTGGCACGCACCACGATGATCCGTCGCGCCTTCGAGGCGATCAGCGATATTCCCACACGGCTTGTCTGTTTTTCTGACGATCTTGATGGCATGCGCAAAGTGCCGAGCAATGTGCCCAACCCCGATACGCTGACGGAGCATCTGCAGCGGCCGCTTACCTCCGTGCCAGACCCGTTCGGCGAGTTCGAGAGCTTTGGTCACCACAACAACGCCATGCTGCGCCGTTTCCTCGATACCTTCGGGTTTGAATACGAGTTCATCTCGGCCACGGAATTCTATGGCACGGGTCAGTTCGACGAAATTCTGATGCGCGCTGCCGAGAAGTATGACGAGATCATGGAGGTCATGCTCAAATCCTTGCGTGAGGAACGCCGCCAGACTTACTCAATCTTCCTGCCCATCCATCCTGAGAGCGGGCGGGTGATGTATGTGCCGATGAAGTCTGTCGATGCCAAAGCAGGCACCATTACCTTTGACACCGAGAACGGCGAAGAGATGACCCTGCCTGTTACGGGCGGCAACGTGAAGCTTCAGTGGAAGCCCGACTTCGGAGCGCGCTGGGCAGCACTTGGCGTAGATTTCGAGATGTACGGTAAGGATCACAGCACCAACACGCCGATCTACGATAAGATTTGTCGTATCCTCGGGGCGCGCGCGCCAGAGCATTTCAGCTATGAGTTGTTCCTTGATCAGGATGGCCACAAGATTTCCAAGACGTCCGGCAATGGTCTGTCGATTGACGAATGGCTTACCTATGCGAGCGCGGAATCGCTGTCGTATTTCATGTATCTCAAGCCCAAGACCGCCAAGCGGATGTATTTCGACGTGATCCCGAAGGCCGTGGACGAATATCACCAGCAATTGCGCGCCTTTGAGACACAAGATGTCAAAGGTCAGCTTAATAATCCCGTCTGGCACATCCACAGCGGTGACGTGCCCAAGTCTGATATGGTCGTGCCGTTTTCGATGTTGCTGAACCTCGCGTCTGTGTCTTCGGCTGAGGATAAGGGCCAGCTTTGGGGCTTTATCCAGCGCTATGCGCCCGATGCTACACCGCAAAACAATCCGGGCATGGATAAGGCGGCCGAGTTCGCGGTGCGGTATTACAATGACTTTGTGAAGCCTGCCAAAGTCTTCCGCGCACCCAACGATCTGGAGCGTGAAGCCCTACAAGATCTGCGCGCACAGTTGGCCGCGTGGGACGGTGGTCTTGATGCCGAAGCGCTGCAAACGATGGTCTTTGCTGTAGGTAAGGAGCGGTTTGACCCGCTGCGTGACTGGTTCACGGCGCTCTATGAAGTACTTCTCGGGGCATCTCAGGGGCCGCGCTTTGGCGGTTTCATCGCGCTTTACGGTGTGGACGAAACGGTTGCCCTCATTGATGACGCATTGGCGGGAAAGCTCGTCCAAAGCTGATTTTCTTGCCCCATCGCTGATGCGCGTTAGCTTATGTGCATCAGCGATGGGGAGAGACGATATGAAGACTGTACTTCTGGCTACGGTTCTTACTGTGGCTTCGACATTAGGAGCCTTCGCGCAAGATACTGAAATCCGCGGCGTGATCAGCGAGCAGTTTGAAGCGTTCAAGGCCGATGATTTCGCCAAAGCGTTCACATTCGCCAGCCCTGCGATCCAGAGTTTCTTTATGAGCTCCGAGAATTTCGGGCGCATGGTAACGCAAGGCTATCCGATGGTTTGGCGGCCCGCGGATGTTGCCTTCCTTGAGTTGCGCGAGGAGGAGGGCATCTACTGGCAAAAGGTCGAGATCAAAGATGAAAAGGGCCGCTTGCACTATCTTGAATACCGCATGCAGCGCACGCAGGCGGGGTGGCGCATCAATGGCGTCCAGATACTTGATGCTCCGGGTGCGGCGGTCTAATGCGCAACACCACCGTCACGGTCGTATAGCACTGCATTAAACCTACATTGATATTTCCCTCAGCCTGTCCGGCATTTGCGCCGGCAAGCGCGAAAGGGATACTTATGAACACGGCCACACTGACGCCTGCACCCTACTCCGAGGGGCTGGAAGCTTATTCAACTGGTGACGGTACGCCGGGCACATCGAACTATGCCACCTCTGGAAACGGGGCTTTTGTCCCCGCGGATGAGGACTTTGGTGGAGCTCTGGAGATATTGAAAACCTCCAGCACCCAGCGCTTGCGTTATATGGGCCAGACACCCATCGAACCTGGCTGCTATGTGCAGATCAAAGTGCGCGTGAAAGCCATTAGCGGTGAGCTCCCCTCGGTTCGCATCGCCGCCTATGCGGCACGATCTAATGGCAACGCCGTCAGTGGTGTGGATACGACAGGACCGTCGGTTGCGTTGACGACCTATGGCGAAGTCGTCGAGCTCAGCCTGATTGTCGGGATCGGCAACCGCGATGGAGTCGATCTGGTCTGGGGACCAACGGCAGACTACGGACACTTTGGCATCGACCTACTGGGCCAGAACGGCGGCGTTGTGCGGGTGGATGATATCGAGATTACAGATGCCTCGGCGCTGTTTCTGGGAGACATCGTGTCGACCGTTGATGTACGTGATTTTGGCGCAATCGGCGACGGCAGCACGGATGACACTGCTGCTTTTGAGGCTGCGAACGCGGCGGCCAATGACCGTACCGTCCTTATTCCTGCAGGTACATTCCGCCTTAATGGCAACGTCACTTTCGACGCGCCCACGAAATTCGAGGGCACCGTCAGCATGCCTGCAAGTGCGATGCTGTTGCTCAGGCAGAATTTTGATTTGCCCAACTATATTCAAGCCTTTGATGATGAAGAGCTGGCCTTCCGCAAAGCGTTTCAGGCACTTCTGAACAATTCAGATCATGAATCGCTCGATCTTGGGGGGCGAAAGGTTGCTCTGACAGGCCCGATCGACATGCAGGCAGCGGTTCCGAACCGCACGCGCTATGAGACACGGCGTGCCATACATAACGGTCAGCTTATTGCCTTGCCCGGTGGGGATTGGGAGTCTACTTCAATCTCCCATCGCGGAACCTATAGCGCCAGTGACCCAAGGACGCTCACGGATGTCGCCAATACGGCCAACATCCCGATCGGGAGCACGGTCAGCGGTTCGGGGGTCGGTCGTGAAATCTATGTCCGTGGCAAGAGCGTCACGCGCCGCGAACTCTATCTGAGCGAGCCTTTGCATGATGCGGTCGGCAGGCAGCTTTATACCTTTGAACGTCATAAATACATGCTGGATTTCAGTGGGTTTGACGTTCTGGCCAAATTCATCATGCATAATATCGAATTTCAATGCCAGCAGTTGTGTAGCGCGATCATGCTGGCCGAGAAAGGATCTACTTTTACAATCCGTGACTGCTTTATTACCACGCCAAAGGATCGGGGTATTACATCTATGGGGTCGGGGTGTCAGGGCATGTTCATCGAGCGATGCCAATTTCTATCCTCTGAAAATGCTCTCAACGTGTCACAACGCAAGAGTATTGCGCTGAATGTGAACGCAAATGATGTGAAGCTGCGGAACTGTCGTGCCGAACGCTTCAAGCATTTTGCTGTCATGTCTGGTCAGAACCACCTGATTGTCGGCAACCACTTCTTCCAAGGCGATTCGATTGACGGCGGTATACGCTCCGCTGGGATAGTCCTGGCGGAGCCGTCTGCGTCATGCATTTTCTCCAACAACTATGTCGACAACGCGTTTCTGGAGTGGACGAACGAGCGCGACGCGACACCCAACCTAACCAGCGGCTTTTCGTTCAGCTCGCTTGATGTGACAAGCAACATCTTTTTGTCCGGCGATGTCTCTTCAAGCTTTAGCTTCCTTGTGGTCACGCCTTACGGCTCGGGGCACTACCTGAACGGCCTAAACGTGGCGGGCAATAGGTTCCGGAGTATCAACGGCTCAATCACGCGGGCAGAGCGCGTCGATACCAGCTATGCCGATCTGGACTTTACCAGAACGCGGAATGTGCGGTTCGAGGGCAACTCGTTTCACGGGATTAGTCGCCCCGTTGCCAACCCGCTTCACAAAGAGATGCAGCAAAACACGGATCAACAGACATGGGTGGTCGATACGGGGCCGGGGCTGCCCTTTGAGGCGCGTGCGCTCAGCATTGATGCCGTTGCTGTGCGGGGCGGTGTACGCAACGCGTCCAACCAGCGCAACTATGACCATCCTTTTGTACGTGCACAGCAGGGGCCTGATTCTGATCAGGTTCACGTCATCTGGTCCGAGGCCGTGAGCGGCAAGATTTCCGTAACAGTTCGAATGGACAACGACGTGGTCTAGACGTCTCAAGGCCCGCCGCTTCGGCAGACATCTGTCGGAGCGGCCCTAGAACTTGCGCCAAAGACCGAATTTCACAGCGCTGTTTTCAAAATCACCGATCGTGGTTTCAGTACCTATATGGATGCTGAATTTTGCATTCTTTGGAGTAATTATCACAGAGGGGGCAAGTTTTGCGATGCTATATTCATCTGAAAAGGCGGTGAAGAACTGGAACATGCCAGCCGTGACGGGGGTAAAGTTCAAGCCGACCGTCGCATCGACTTTTGCGATGTGCTGCGCTTCTTCAATGTCCCAGATTGTAGCTGCTTCAACAGTGACCCAGCCTGTCTTCTCACGCAGTTCTATTCCTTTGCCCCAGCTGAGCGCCGTGCGCAGATGGGGTTTGGTTGTGACATCTGTCCAGCTTGCGCCGACCCCAACGTCATAGGCCCACTTGGACACAGCATCAGTTGCTGAAAGCGCGCGCCGGATTGAAAATGTGGCAGAGCCACTGACCGCGCCAAGATAGAGACGTGACATCCCGATATCGGCAATCAGCGTTGTGTCGGACGTGAGGCCGTATTCCACATAGGTCTGACTCGTTGTATCCAGATAATAGGTTCCTGTGACGGATACTGCCGTAAAGGTTGCTCCTTTCTCACGCAGCCATGGCCCAGCTTGTGCGCTGTGTGCCAAAGCAACGAGTATGAAGGCAGCAATGAATCGGTAAAGCACGTGGATACTGTTCTCCTGCGCTTACTTTCGGTTAATCGCAGTTAACAAACGGTTACTCTAGGTTAGAAAGATAGCTGGCACCTCTAAACCGGACGGCGACAGGGAGACGTTGTGAAGATATTAGTAGACGGCTCGAACGTATTGTTCTGGCGCGCAGGCCAGCCCGATCCAGAAGCGCCGATGCAAGTCTTCCGCGCCCTTGTGGCGCGCCGCTATACGCCCGTGATCTACTTCGATCATAGTATTCACAGATATCTAGGGCAGGGTGAGCTGGAGCGTTTAGCAGGGCAAACCTCCCCAATCATCGTGCCGCGTGGCACCTCCGCTGATGGTGCTTTGCTGGAGGCCTGCGATCAGGGGCGTTTCCAGATCGTCAGCGGAGACCGTTATCAGGCGTGGCGCGGCCAATTTCCGAACCTGCGCGGCAGGTGGCTTGTCACAGGACGGATCGAGAAGGGCGGGCGTGTGAGCTTTTCGAAAAAGCTCAGGCCCGCCCCGCTCTAGGTCTATCGCCCGCGTCTTTTAACGCCACCACGCATACCGCCTCGGCCCATCGTGCTGCGGCCCGATTTCTGCTTGGCGTCAACAACGGCTTTATCTACTGCATATTGCCGCGCCATTGGGTCATCCGCGATGGTAAGGTCTACCGCCTCCAAACGCTTGACCTCGTCGCGCAGGCGCGCGGCCTCTTCAAATTCGAGGTTCTCGGCCGCTTTGCGCATGTCTGTGCGCAGCCCCTCAAGCACGGTTTGAAGATTCCCACCCGCCAGCGGATTGTCGATCTTGGCCGTGACACGGGATTGGTCGGTGTCGCCTTGATACAGCCCTGCAAGAATATCCTCGACGTTCTTCTTTACCGTCATCGGCGTGATGCCGTGCTCTTCGTTATAGGCGAGCTGCTTGGCGCGGCGGCGCTCTGTCTCGCCCATGGCGCGTTCCATACTTCCGGTAATGCGGTCGGCATACATGATCACACGGCCTTCGGCGTTACGCGCCGCACGGCCGATGGTCTGGATCAGGGAGGTTTCCGAACGCAGGAAGCCCTCCTTATCTGCGTCTAGAATTGCTACAAGCCCGCACTCGGGAATGTCCAACCCTTCGCGCAGAAGGTTGATCCCGATCAGCACATCGAATGCCCCGAGGCGCAGATCGCGCAAAATCTCGATCCGCTCGATGGTATCGATATCGCTGTGCATATAGCGGACACGAATGCCCTGTTCATGCATGTACTCGGTAAGGTCTTCGGCCATGCGTTTGGTCAGCGTGGTGCACAGCGTGCGCATCCCCTGCTCGGTCACTTTGCGCACCTCGTCGAGCAGATCATCCACCTGCATCTCGACGGGGCGTATTTCGATCACGGGGTCAATCAGGCCCGTAGGGCGAATGATTTGCTCGGTGAACACGCCGCCCGACTGCTCCAACTCCCAAGCGGCGGGTGTGGCGGATACAAATACCGATTGCGGCCGCATCGCGTCCCATTCCTCGAACTTGAGCGGCCGGTTGTCCATGCACGAAGGCAGGCGGAAGCCGTGCTCGGCCAGTGTCATCTTGCGTCTGAAGTCACCCTTATACATGCCGCCGATCTGCGGCACAGAGACATGGCTCTCGTCGGCGAAAACGATTGCATTGTCGGGGATAAATTCGAACAGGGTAGGGGGCGGCTCTCCAGGTGCGCGGCCCGTCAGGTAGCGCGAATAGTTCTCGATCCCGTTGCACACGCCTGTCGCCTCAAGCATCTCCAGATCGAAATTACAGCGTTGCTCCAGCCGCTGCGCCTCCAGCAGCTTGCCCTCGGCGACCAATTGGTCCAGCCGCATCCGCAGCTCTTTCTTGATGCCGATGATGGCCTGATTCATCGTGGGCTTTGGTGTCACGTAGTGCGAGTTTGCATAGATGCGGACCTGCTCTTTTGTGTCCGTTTTCTCGCCTGTCAGCGGATCAAACTCCGTAATGCTTTCCAACTCCTCGCCAAAGAAGCTCAGCCGCCATGCGCGGTCATCAAGGTGCGCAGGGAAGATCTCGAGACTGTCGCCGCGCACACGGAAGGTGCCCCGCTGGAAGGCTGCATCGTTGCGTTTGTAGGCTTGGGCCACCAGATCGGCGATCACCTGCCGCTGATCATATGAGGTGCCCACCTTCAAGTCCTGCGTCATGGCGCCATAGGTCTCGACCGAGCCAATGCCGTAGATGCACGATACAGAAGCGATGATAATCACATCATCGCGCTCCAGCAGCGACCGCGTGGCCGAGTGGCGCATGCGGTCGATCTGTTCGTTGATCTGGCTCTCTTTCTCAATGAAGGTATCCGAGCGCGCGACATAGGCTTCGGGCTGGTAGTAATCATAGTAGCTGACGAAATACTCGACCGCATTGTCGGGAAAGAAGCCTTTGAACTCACCATAAAGCTGGGCAGCCAGCGTTTTGTTAGGGGCTAGGATGATCGCGGGGCGCTGGGTCTCCTCGATCATCTTCGCCATGGTGAAGGTCTTGCCCGTACCCGTTGCGCCCAGCAGCACCTGATCACGCTCGCCTGCAAGAATGCCTTCAGACAGCTCCTTGATCGCGGTTGGCTGGTCGCCCGCAGGTTCGAACTCCGTTGAGAGCACGAAAGTCTTGCCGCCTTCCAGCTTGGGCCGCGTGCGCACATCCTCTGCCGGATTGGCAAGAAAGGCTTCGGTCACTTTGCTTCTATCGGTCTGCGCATAGGGCATCAGGGATGTCTCCGCTTGTTAGACTATATAACTGTCATGTTTTGACGGCTGTTCAAGGTGCACAGGCAGTCCAATTGTTAGAAACTGGCAGCAGAGCACACCCTTGATCCAAACGGTGCGCCATGCCATATCCGAGCCAAGCCATTCACGGAGAGAGCCATGCGCGCGAGAATCTATCAGCCAGCCCGTACAGCAATGTCATCGGGCACTGCAAAGACCAAGCATTGGGTGCTTGAGTTCGCTCAGGCGGAGGCGCGTGAAGTTGATCCATTGATGGGCTGGACCTCCTCCGCCGACACACAAAGTCAGGTGAAGTTGCAGTTCGAGACCAAAGAGGATGCGCTCGAGTACGCGACCGAGCATGGAATCAACGTTCAGGTTCAGGACCCGAACAAGCGCAAGCCGGTTATCCGCGACGGCGGCTATGGCGAGAACTTTGCCACGGGCCGTCGGGGCGCTTGGACGCACTAAACCTGCCAGAGGAGCGCTGACATGCAGCATCGCCGCCTTGGCCGGAACGGCCCTCTCGTGCATCCGCTGGGCATCGGTGCGATGTCATTCTCCAACTTTTACGGCCCCACGACCGAAGCGCAAAGCCACGACATTCTGGATGCGGCAGTCGCGGCGGGGGTCAGCCATATCGACACCTCCAATGTCTATGGCATGGGCACCTCCGAGACGGTGATCGGAACGTACCTCAAGGCCAACCCAACGGCGCGCGACCACTTTAGCATTGCGACCAAAGGCGGCATCACCCGCAACCCCGACGGGCCGGGCAATATCTTTGACAATTCTCCGGCACATTTACAGGCAGAGCTGGAGGGCAGCCTCAAACGCATGGGCGTTGAAGCGGTTGATCTCTATTATGTGCATCGCCGCGATGCGTCTGTACCGATTGAAGAAGTAACCGAGACAATGGCGGCACTGGTCAAGTCAGGCAAAGCCAAGTCGATCGGCTTTTCCGAAATTGCGCCCACCTCGCTTCGCCGCGCGCATGCTGTTCATCCTGTCACTGCTGTTCAGTCCGAATATTCGCTTAGCACGCGCAGCCCTGAATTGGGGTTGGTCCAGACCTGTGCCGAGCTTGGTGTGGCGCTTGTGGCCTTCTCTCCCATAGGCCGCTCGTTCCTGACTGATACGCCGCTGACCTATGCGGCGGCGCAAGAGTTGCCTTTCCTGACACATAACCCACGCTTCATGCAGCCAAACTATGATGCCAATATTGCAGCCGTTGCGCCGTTCCAGAAACTTGCGGCAGACATGGGCATCTCAACGGCAGGTCTGGCGATCGCTTGGGTGCTCGCGCAAGGCGAACATGTGATCCCGATCCCGGGCACCCGCTCGCTCTCCCATTTTGCACAATTGCTTGAAGGGGCAGGGCGCGCCTTGACGGCTGATGAACTGACGGCAATCGCAGAAATCCTGCCAGTAGGCTGGGCGCATGGTGACCGCTATTCCGCTTCGCAATGGAACGGGCCTGAGCGCTACTGCTGAACGGCAAACAGGACGCTACGGCATCGCGATAAAAATAGAATTGCTGCGCGAGACTTGCGCCGCTAGCGTGCAGTGAAACAGCCCTCGCTGCGGCCCGCCGTAGCTACGATCAAAGGATATGCCGATGGCCCTCAAGATTGACACCGACCGCTTCACCAATCTGGCGCTTGAGGAGCACGATGGCGGCCTTTGGGTCGTGACCCTCAACCGCCCAGCAAAGCGTAATGCGCTGGACATCGACACGATTGAAGAGCTCGTCGATTTCTTCTCGGTAGCGCCCCGCGCAGGCGTGCGCGCCGTTGTGTTGGCAGGAGCAGGGGATCACTTCTGTGCTGGTCTCGATCTGGTTGAGCATCACGACGAGGACCGTAGTCCCGCCGACTTTATGCACGTTTGTCTGCGTTGGCACGAGGCGTTCAACAAAATGGAATATGGTGGTGTGCCTGTGATTGCGGCGCTGCAAGGGGCTGTCGTTGGTGGCGGGCTTGAGCTGGCCAGTTCCGCCCATGTCCGTGTCATGGATCAATCTGCCTATTTCGCGCTGCCAGAAGGTCAGCGCGGATTGTTCACAGGCGGAGGGGCCACGATCCGCGTCACCGATCTGGTTGGCAAAGCGCGCATGATCGACATGATGCTGACGGGCCGGGTCTATCAGGGCCAAGAGGCCGTTGATCTGGGACTGGCACAATACATCGTTGAGGGCTCCAGCTTTGACGCCGCGATGGATCTGGCGCGCAAAGCCGCTGAAAACCTTCCGCTGTCCAACTTCGCGATCTGCTCCGCGGTGAGCCATATGCAGAATATGTCTGCCATGGATGCCGCCTATGCCGAGGCGGTGGTTGCAGGGGTGGTCAACACCCAGCCTGCTGCCCGCGAAAGACTGGCAGCATTCGCCGATAAAACCGCTGCGCGCGTTCGCCGCAACGATTAGGCGTAGCGCATCGCCTTCCGTGCCCTATCTCGTTTTCCAGATACGGCACGGAGGCACCGAATATGACACAGCGCAACAATTTGAAAATCTATGACGACGTCGCAGCGCAATGGTGGTCCGACGACATCCGTTGGGTGCGCACACTCAAGAACATGGTGCCGGGACGTCTGGGATATTTTGACAAGCTGATCGACTGGCAGGGCAAAGCGGTCCTCGATCTGGGCTGTGCGGGCGGGTTCATGGCTGAAGCGCTGGATGATCGCGGCGCGCAGGTCACAGGTATCGACCCCGCCGCCGAAGCCATCGCTGCCGCAACCGCTCATGCGCAGGGGCGTGACATTACATATGATGTCGGTGTGGGAGAGGCGCTTCCATATATGGACGGGCAATTCGATGCTGTCGTCTGTGTCGATGTGCTGGAACATGTTCAGGACTTGGATCAAGTGCTGCGCGAGGTAGCGCGCGTTCTCAAACCTGGTGGCATGTTCCTGTTTGATACAATCAACCGCAACATCATCGCGCGTCTTGCCACGATCACAATAGCTGAAGACATTCTCCATCTACTCCCCAAAGGCACGCACGACCCTGCGATGTTCATAAAACCTGCCGAACTGCTGGCTGGGCTCGAATCTGCAGGAATGGAGCCAGCCAAGATTACTGGATTAGGTCCAAGGGGCATTAATCTGCGTGGCGACCTTATATTCGGACAGCTGCCGCTGAAGTCGGTCATCTATATGGGCAGCGCTTTGAAAAACTGAACGCCGACAAGGCGTGATTCCACCCGAGTCGGGCAGTAATCGCACCTAACACTCCTGAGGAACGTCTAAATGTTAGGCGAAACCGTCCGAGTGCGGAGAAAAACCACCTCCAGATACAAAAAATTCTTGGACCGAAAGAGCGTGATCGTCATAAAAATATAGAGGTTTAGCACTGGCGTTCGGCAGGCATCGGGAAAAAATGACGAAAGAGTCATTTTCCGTGTAAAAACCGCTTGCGGCTTCTGGGAACTAACACTAGAACGCCCCTTACCGAAGCGCAGCAATGAGCGACGGGGCAGCGGACGGGACGCGGCGGAGACGCTGAGGACTTGAGGCGAAGTAAGGAATTCAGAGAGATTGACGGCGGGGCGCGCTAGAGTTATACAGCGCATCTTGTTGATTTTTGTCTCTACGTTATTTGAAAATTAGATATCTGAAGAGATATGTGGGCGGTTTGGTCTATTTCGATGGATCAACGTCTGTATATCGCGCTCTTAGGACTTCGGTTCGATGATAGAGTGTCAGCTTCACTGTTTGAGTGGCTTTCGGTTACTTTGGTAACTTTAAGTACATCAAACAGAAAAGACGCCATATGATTTCAGTAAGGTCATATGGTCGATGTGCAGAGGTTCGACGTCAAGGATATGCTGGTAACAGCATTTCAACTTGAGAGTTTGATCCTGGCTCAGAACGAACGCTGGCGGCAGGCCTAAC
>CAJXSZ010000013.1 GCA_913060815.1 uncultured Sulfitobacter sp.
AGATTTCTGCCTGTCTCGTGGGCTCGGAGATGTGTATAAGAGACAGACCGTGGAGATTACCGCAAACTCATGCAGCATTTGGTTTCGTCCAAGCGCACCGAGCAGCTCAAGGACAAAGAACCTTTCCTGCCCCAGCAAGGGCCGGCGCGGGGCGTACCCGAAGCAACCCCGGGGCGTTTCTGTTTCCTTATCCACTACACCGAGGAAGAAGATGTGTTGCGTTCCGATCCGTCCTTCGCTGGGTTCAGCGAAGAGGAAAGGGCCAACTGGATGGAATGGGTCAAGCGTGTCGGTCCTGGCTTTGCCTGGCCGGTAAAAGGCGGGACCTCGCGGACTGGTGCCTCAGCGGAAGGTATGATCATGTCAGTGCCTCTGCTGCCCAAGGATATGATGGGTAAAAACCGGAAAGCCGCGCGCGAAATGATCAAATCTTCTGCGGGAATGGCCGCTGAATTTGGAGCAAGCCGTTTTGGCCTTGGTGCGTTCACATCCATTGTCACCAGTGGCGGCGCAGCCGTTGCGGGCCAAGGCGTGCCTGTCACGAGTGGCAACACACTCACAACAGTATCGGGTGTGACTGCGCTTACCCGTGCAGCGCGCCGTGTCGGGATGGATCCAGCCGATGCGCATATTGTGGTGGTTGGTGCGACAGGAGCGATCGGTCGCTTGGCTAGCTTGATGCTGTCAAGGCAGGCAAAACGCCTGACCTTGGTTGGCAACGGCGGAAATGTCCAAGCGCACAAGTTCTTGGACAAGGTTGCCGATGAGGTCGTACACGCCCTCGCTTCTGAGCAACCTACCCCCCGCTGCGGTGGTCTGAGCAAAACCGTGCGCAAGCTGATGGCCGGAAAAGACAAAGATGCCGTAAAAGGTGCGGCGAAAGACTTCGAACTGGCCTGCACGCGAAGAGGGCAAGATGCGCCAATTCAGGTAACAACAGACCTCAAAGCCGCTCTGGAGACTGCCGATATGGTTTTGGTCGCCACCAGCGCAGATGTCACATTCCTCGATCCAACCCAGCTTCGTCCGGGTACGGTTGTGTGCGATGTTGCGCGACCTGCAAACGTGGCCCATGCCGATTTGTCAGAAAACGGTGTGCTGGTGTTTGATGGTGGTCTGGTCAACCCACCCTTCCCTGTAAACCTTGGGCCCTTCCAAAACCTGCCCGAAAACCTGTGCTGGGGATGTCTCGGAGAGACAATGCTTCTGGCGCTGGAAGGAGAGACCGAGGATTACAGCATTGGTCGCGATCTGAGCCTTGCACAGGCGGATCGTATGTCTGAAATGGCGCGCCGACACGGGTTCGAACCTGCCGAGCCTCAGTGGTATGGTACCATGCTTGCGGATGATGATTTCAAGCGCGTTGCCGAAGCCTATGCGCGGCGCCAGAAAGAGGACGCACCTGCGAAGGCTGTCGAGATCAGTCTGGTTTCACACTGACAGTGTTTTACCTTGGCAGCAGACGGCCTTGTGCCCAACCTGAGACGAGCGGTTTTTGAAATAGATGCACCAGAGCGTTTCGCCTTTCGTGATATACCTCACAAAAAGGCGGAACGCATAAGGCGTTTATGGAAACCTGTCTGGGCTGATCCGTTCAGGAGGTCATTCCGTTTCAACCGGTGCCGTATCTTTTGCGAACCGCAGCTTGGGGGCACTCATGTCGCTGACATCAAGCACGTAATCTTTCGTTTCATCTTGCGGAACGTGGGTGACAAAGTCGGCAGTGCCATCATAGGCAGACACCCGATCCCATCCCAGCAGCTTGGTTCCGCTTTCGTCATAGCGTGCCGTATCAGCCCATGGGGCCGTCCAGAAAAGCATCGGGTCAAAATAGGCGCCACGCCCCTTTGCGTTATAATCAATTTTCGAGAGCCGTATCTGGCCATCTTCATCGCTTGCGTACTGGCGAAGCTGATGTTCGGGAAAATCGATCGAGATCATCGCGGGGGCGCTGTCATGGACACCGTTATTTGCGAAAACACCAATATCGACGCGCGACATGCTCCGTGGTTTACCCTGCGCTCCGAGCGGGTCGGGTTCCGTCCATGGATCGTGCCAGTTGATACGAATTCTTGCTGCGCGGTTGTCTGGCCCCTGCGGCTCAATCGACACCCGCTTCGGGTCTCCCCGCAACAGCCGCCATTCAAAGCTCAGCGGTTTGTCCGTAAGCGCTTTTGTATCCTCGGCGGTCACGACAAGTTCTTTTTCCCAAGCGAAGCTGCGCCATGTGCGCCCGATCGCAGCAGGCGTGTTTAAAAAGCGCTCATCCAGACCCGCAAGCCCCGCAGACGGCAGGAAATCCTCCTTGACGACTCGCAGTCGGACAAGTGGCGGGACATCTTCGGGGCGCAATTTGGATGCCTGCTCAACCATCCGGCCCGCCTGAACAAGCCGGCCTTGAAATACTGCGGGATGCGCATTGCCTGTCAGATACTCTTCGCGCGATGACACTGACTTTAGATTGCGGCGCAGGATCATCTGTACCGTTGGCGCAATCAGACCGTTTTCACGCAAAAACTCAAACGTGTCCGCAGGCAAGGCAGCAAGGGTCAAAGCAATCGCATTAAGAAAGACTTTGTCAGACCCCGACGATCCCTGACTGATGATCGTGTAAGGCCAGTTGATCGGAAAAAGGTCCGCATTATCGTGATCGCGATGCTCGGGATAAACATAGATGTGATTGTTTACATAGAGCATCGGCGTGACTTGCCGCCACGACGGATTTGTCATGGCAAGACGCGGCAGGCTGCGCGGCGCAGGCCCATTGGTGACCGCTGTCGAAGAATTCCCGAATACCACCGCGGGAAAGATAATCCGTCCGGCCAGTCCGGTATCCAGCTGATCGGACTGAAGCTCTGGGCCGTATTTAAGATTCGCAAGAGCGGGATAATCTGAAGGTTTGAGGCTGGAATGTCCCCGATCCCTGTTGTCATAGATGACCTGATTGAACCCGTTGATGGCATTTTTGCTCATCAAGAATCTAAGCAGACGCGCTCCGTCTTGCCTGTTCGCAGGTCCGATGATCGGCAGGTTGGCATCAGCTTCGGGAAAAGTAAGACCTGTCGCGGCCCAAGTGGCCTGACTGGTTTGCGTAAGTCCTTGTTTTAAAATTTTTATTTCCCCAGCACCGGCCGAAGGCCCAAGCCACGTAGCGACAAGTGTTAGGGCAAGTGTAGGACCGAATAAGGAGAGCCATTTACGCATGGCATCAGATTGGCAAACCCTGTGAGTGTTGTCCATGATCACAAGAATTTGTTTGACAATTTGGCAGAAATCACTCGTCATGGAATGAGATTGAAAGGGGATGTTATGAAAAAATTATCCATTTGCGCGGTCTTGCTGTCTACTGCTGGAGCTTTTGGCGCAAGCGCGGGCACAGTTGTTTTCGATCCAGGTCAAGCTGGTGCAGATACAATCACAGACTCGGGCTTTTCGAATTTCACGAGTTTGGATCTCAACCAAGATGGTGTAAATGACATCGAACTGGGCATTGGTGGATATTTCCGCGCTGGTGGTTTTGTAAACGCTCTCTCTGATCAATTTCGCTTTGTAGGTGGTCCTCCAAATGTCACTCCCCCGACCGTCACCGTAACAGACGCTGCGGGACGAGACGTTCTAATTGATGACCCCAATTCATTTGAGGCACCGTATCAAGAGGTGTACATCTCTTCGACCAATGGCATCGCTGATCTTTTCGATGCTGGCGATGTGGTTGGCGCAAATACTTTCGGTGACGATAGCGGGTTTCAAGACCTTTTTGATGCTGCCAGCGATAACGCGATCCCTAACGTAGGTGATGGCGGTTTCTTGGGCTTCCGCCTGGATATCGGCACGTCGATCTATAGACAACTGGACGGCTTTCTTCCGACAGGGTTCGCCAGTACCCCAGAGAGCTTTTACGCTTTTCTCGAAGTAGAACATGGTTCGATTATCTTTGGGCAAGCGGGCTTTAACAATGTTGCGGGTGCAGGTGCAATCATTCCGGGCGGGCCTACCACACCGATCCCGTTGCCGGCTGGTCTCCCGCTTTTGCTTGCGGGTCTTGGCGCCTTTGCTTTCGTGAAGCGGCGTAAATCCTGAATAGCCACACCTGACTTGAAGTTAAGCCGCCCATCTTGTGGGCGGCTTTTGCTTTGCAAATCATCATAGTATCGACTGTACATCCAAGATTTAGGCTCCATGACCAAAGCAACCAGCATCTTCATCACCAACAACGGCCTCTCGGATCACATCGGAGTGGCGCAGGTTTTGCCTTATCTTCAGGGCCTCGCGCGGAACGGGCACGACATCACGGTGATTTCGGTTGAGGATCCGGCGAAGTGGGCGGTCACCCCCCCTGCCTCGCTCTCGGCTGAAAATGACCCGTCCTGTGCAGGCACATTACGGTTTTCTCCGGTGTTTCGTCGCGCAGGGATGGTAGGTCGGGCGCAACGGTTTTTCGTGCCCATGCAAATGCTCAAACGGCTGCGGCAGGAAATGAAGAAACGCGCGACCGATCTGATCCACTGCCGCAGCTACATGCCGCTGGGTCCCAGCCTCACTGCGGCCAAGGAGCATGGCGCCGCCTTGATGTGCGATGTGCGCGGGTTCTGGATTGACCAGAGAATTGAGGGAGACGCGTGGTCGAAGAGTAACCTGCTGGACCGCGCCAAAATCGCCCACTTCCGCAAGCTTGAGGCCCGCGCCTATGCTGAGGCCGCGCAGATCGTGACTCTCACTGAGGATGCCAAAGACGTTATTGCGGCTGCGCCAAGCTATGGTGGTTGCCCGATCACGGTGGTGCCCTGTTCGGTGGATCAAGAGGCATTTGATATTTCACCTCAGGCCCGGACGCAGGTCCGCTCAAGCCTAGGTATTCCGGATGATGCGCTGGTGGTATGTTATCTGGGGTCCAGTAGTGGTGTTTACCGGATGGACATTGTGAATCGCGTCTTTGAGGCAGCCCGTCAGCTTGTCCCGCAGGCCAGACTACTGCTGATGGGTAATCATCAGAGTGCCGAGCACGTCCGCACTGCAGCCTCACACGGGGTGACACTGGAGGAGGACGAGGTGATCACCTGCCGCGTTCCCCATGCGGAGGTGCCGAACTACCTCAATGCGGCGGATATCGGACTGTCCTTTCAAGTCTCCACCCCGTCGAGTCTGGGTGTGTCTGCCACCAAGGTAGGCGAGTACATGGCCTGCGGCCTCCCTGTGGCCTCTAACCATGGCGTGGGTGACATCGAGAGGATTGTGCAGGATGGTCAATATGGTGCCGTGCTGCAGAATGACAGTCAGGATGAGGTAAACCGCGTGGCGCGCGTGCTGGTCGATCTGGCGCAAGCTGGCAGGCGCGTGGACATCAAGGAGCAGGGGCGCAAGCACTATTCATTGACCGAGGCCGTTGCACGGTATGACAGTGTTTATCGGGCTGTCGCTAAAAACCGGTAACGGATTGCGCCTGACAGACTCAGGACCATCATCTCTTGGACGTGGAAACGCTTTGAGCCAAGTCAAGCATGGTCATCGCTTGCATCCCGTGACTGTCACGCAGGGAAACGAAGTGGCGCAAAATAGCGCGCAGGTTTTCCATATTGGCCTCGGTCGCGCGCCCGAAATTATGCGGATGCCACCAGAGGTGATAGTTCTTTCCTTGCCGCGCGGCCCTGGTCATCTCGCCTTTTATCCTGCGCCGTTGCGCCTTGGCCATCAGGGAGGACGTTGAACGCAGCGGACGCAAGAACCGTGATGCAGGTGTGTTGACGAGGTCCGAGGTCACATCATGCGCAGGCGTTGCCAGCGTCGATGTCAGGGGCACAGCACTATCCAGAAGCCGAAGGGCCCGCCAATGGCGGCGTTCATCCGCGCGCGCGCGGGGTTGATAGAATGCCACTTCGGGGGTGCCGCGAAACACGGTGATACCTGCCTGTCGCGCAGCAATCAGATGGCCTTCGCTTTGCTGATTGCGTGGCAAAACAAGGCTTTGCGTTGTGATACCCTTGGACTGCGCAATGCTCTGTGCCGCGGCCATATCGGCAGCGAACGCCTCTGTCGTGGCCCCCTCTTCGAGACAATAGAAATGGGAAAAGCTGTGCGACCCGATCTCCTGTCCGGGAGTGTCCTCGATCTGACGGATCAAAGACAGACCGTAGTGCAGCGGGTCATCTGCCTCCCCCTGCCCGACCCTGTTCAGCACATCGTCATAAGGTGAGAAGTGAGGATTGGCATAGTCTGGCCGTGTCGCGGGCAATTGGCTGAGCAGCTCCTCGCGGGTTTCGGCGAAGAGAAATCCGACCGTGGCCCAGGTGGCGGCCACGCCGTGGTCTTCGAACGCCTGAAGCATCTGAGGTATGGCGCGACGTCCTCCGAGGATCGCATCCGCGTAAGCGTCTTCGTTCGGATTGTCGCGAATGCCCCAGCGCAGCTCAAAATCCAGAGAAATTGTGAAACTGGATGTCACTTTGAACCCGCTTTTTTGAACAAGCGCCGCATGAATTTGCGGGCAAGGCCCAATGGCTCCACGAGCGCGGGCCATGGATCGGACGGCTCGTATACCGCCCAAAGTCTTTTCCGCACCGGGCCTGCGTCGTTCATCCGGGGTTTGGGGAAGACGGGGTGCGGTTTGAAGGCATATCCGGCTTGTGTCACCTTGTCTTTGATCCAGTAACGCCATCGTACGCCAGGCTGCTGGGCACATCCCAGCGGGGTGCCGTCAGGGTCTACTACATCAAGATAGGATTGCTGGACGACAGGGCATCCCGCCGCTTCGGATACCGAGAACCACAGCGATGTACGTGGGTTAATTTCGATGAAGTAGAGCTCACCAGTGCCGGCGTGTTTTTTCATCTCAGCCCCGAATATCCCCTGATAATTGATCGATCGGAGGAAGGTCAAAGCCATCTCGGCGGCGTCCGGTTCTTCACTGCTTTGCACAACCGAAGCCGAGCCGATCCCGCGAGGGTACTGGCGCAGCTTGCGACAGGTAAAAAGGGAACTTGCCTCCCCTCCTGCCCTGAGGGTTCCGCAAACAAGGCGGATTTCGCTTTCCGGTCCCGGGATAAATTCTTGCGCGACCAGTTCACCTGGAAAAGACGAAATCCGAGGCCACAGCGCTGTCAATTCGGCGTCATCATTGATCACCCAACCTTTTGTGCCCCGCATCATCGCTTTGTGTTCATGCATGCGGGAGGGCTTGAGCAGGATAGGCAGGTTGATTTCGCTCAGCACTTCGCGCGGTGCGCCAGGCGCAAGCGTCAGGGTGCGCGGGTACTTCAGCCCGAGTTTATCGCATTTTTCGTAAAACGCAGATTTCGTCAGCAAGAGATCGGCTGCACCTGAGTGATAGCTGTTCTGGATTAGAAAGTCTGGCCGCGAAGTCGAACCGATGAGTTCAATATATTCGTCCGAAGAGGGCATCAGGACCGCGGATTGCCCGACCAGCACCTGACGCAACCGTTCAAAGACGTCAAAAGATCCGTCGTCCACAATGCTCTGCGACAGGACAGAAGACGAGAACCCTACCTCCCCCGGCCGGCCGACGCCGATCACACTCACGCCGAGGCGTTTCAAAGTGCGCGCGATATGCAGGCCAGTGGGCGAAAGGCCCATCACGACTGCAGTGGGGCGATCAGGAGCAGTCATTATTCACCAGTGCTGTCACAGCATCATGAATTTTGGCCGCCTGACCGTCGATGGAAAACCGGTTTATGACATCTTGCAGCGCAGCCTCGGCCATACACTGGCGTTTATCTGGTGACTGGATAAGGTTGGTGAGCCCATCGGCCCATGCGTGCTGCTTGTCGATCAAAAGACCTGTGCGCCCGTGATCAACAAGTTGCAGATTATAGCCCATGGCCGAGACGACCGGCACAACGCTGGCGGCCATATATGTGCGCGCCTTGCCACCGGATTTTCCCAATGACCATTTTTCATCCGGCAAAGGCATCAGACCGATGTCAAATTCATGGAGCGATTTCTTCTCTGTCTCAAAAGACCAATCGCGTGTTTCCCAAGGGACACCCTCCATCTTGAAGTCGCCACCGCCCACCATGACCCATTTCACGAGCGGATTTGCCTTGGCCACCTCGCGCAGCTGATCGGAAATCAGATGCAGGTATTTGGAGGTTGAGGGCGAGCCCAACCAACCAATCGTCACCTGCTCGTCACCGTAGGTTTTTGGTAAGTAGCGATTGGTGTCTTCGGCCACTTCTACCGTGATCGCCTGCCCGCCTAGAGAAATTGCCTGATCCCGAAGCCAGTCATTGCCCGCGATTGTCAGATCCGCCATGCGAATGATATCGGCGATTTTTTGCGGTGAGCGAAAGAAAGATGCGATCCGGTTGTAGCGGCTGGCCTTCTTGATGAACAGGGCATCATCGTAATCGAAGATGAGCCGCATTCCCCTGCGCTTCATCAGCCGTTCGATCATCGGCGGGCCGAAAGGCAAAAGCTCGCGCTGCAAGTAGAGCGCATCGGCATCCCGGTGCCGCCACACAAAGGCCAGTCTACGCGCAATGGCCTTGGCGGTCATCCAGATCTTGCCGACCTGACTCCCGCGCGACATGCTCAATTGATAGAGCGACTCGTCCATGAAGCTTTGCACGGCAACGTCTGTTCCGAGTTCGCTGTACCGGTCCAGATACTGATAAACGCGGTAACGGCTGGAGGCACCCTGCTTTGGGTATTTCGTTAAAAACAGGATCTTCAAAACTTCGTTCCCGGAATGAGCATTGCATCGTTGGGTGCGCAACATATTACATGTTTGGACTACGCTTCTGATTCTGCAACGCGAATCGTGGTTTTTTACGTCTGAAAAGTGGTGATTTACCGACATATACGGGCCCGAAAGCGGCTTTAACAGGCACATCTCCCCTTGTTCCATGTCGATGAGATACACGCCAAATATCTGCCGTATGGCCGGAAGAGCAGGTTGATCTGGTCATATGCAGCCCGGCTCTCTGAGCCTGCCGGTCGGATTTGAATTTGCCGAAGTTCGGCTCTCGATTGGGTGTCGGCCGGCGCGACGCTTCGATCGCGTTGTTCAATCCCTGTGCGCACGATGGTCAGCCTTCGGGACCAGTGTTTTGATCGGACTCATATAGCTGCGCAATTTATCGGTGATGACGACCCTAGGCTCAGCAAACCTAGTAACCAGTCTTCTGAAAAATTGCTTCGCAGCCTCGGCACTACGGCGTGTTTGCACGAGAATATCAAGAACGTCTCCGTTGGCGCCGATCGCACGCCACAGCCAATACTTCTCGCCACGGTTCGTGATAACTACTTCGTTCAGGTGCCACGTGTCGTTCGGCCGCGGATGCAATTTGCAAAGTGTTGACCAAAGCGATTGACCCACAGTCTTATCGCTTCTCGGCTGACAATCACTCCCCGCGCTGCCAACAGGTCTTCAACATCAGCCGCGCTCAGAGCTAACCGATGGTACGCCCGGACCGCGTACGCAGCAATCTCACGAGGATAACGGAAGCCCTTCAGGCGTGGCATATCAAGCAGAACATTCATCGCGCCAATATGCTTTTAACAAACCCTGCCAACAACTTGGCAATGCGGAATTTCGAAATGAGGGCAGGAGAAGTTTCGGCAAAACAATTGAGGTTTCATAGATGACGCTGCTCCATTCCGATCCGTCTGTGGCCGGGTTCTCACGTTATCTCCTTGCAATTGCAGGAGGGTAATTTCATTGTTCTGCCCAAGAGCGCATGGCGCGATGTTACCGCATGCAGCGCCGCAGCTCGGACATATAAAAAGCGGGGCGGGAAAATCTGCCTCAACTAGTTCTCGGGAGGAACATATGACCATGAAGAAAACCATTACGCGCCTTTTGGGCGGTGCCGCCGCCGCCGCAGTGCTGAGCACGGGCGCATCCGCACAAGAAATCACACTGAAACTGCACCAGTTTTTGCCAGCGCAAGCGAACGTGCCAAAGCTGATCCTTGATGTCTGGGCGGACCGCATCGAAGCGAAATCCGAAGGCCGCATCAAGATTGACCGTTTTCCCTCGATGCAATTGGGCGGCACACCTCCCGGTTTGATGGATCAGGCGATTGATGGCGTTGCCGATATTGTCTGGACGGTTGTCGGCTATACGCCAGGTCGTTTTCCTTCCACCGAAGTGTTCGAGCTGCCGTTTATGGTCGAAGATGCGCGTGCGGCCTCATGTGCCTATTGGAAGATGTTTGACGAAGGCATGAAAGACGACGAGTTCGCCAGCGTCAAAATCCTTGGCACTTGGGTCCACGGTCCGGGCATGTTGCATACGGCTGATCCGGTCGAGACGCCTGCCGATCTGCAAGGCATGAAAATTCGTGGCGGCTCGCGCCTCGTGAATGAGCTTCTGACACTGACGGGCGCCACGCCTGTAGGGATGCCCGTGCCAGCCATTCCAGAGAGCCTGTCCAAAGGTGTGATCGACGGGACCACAATCCCGTGGGAAGTTACCGGCGCTTTGAAGATCCCAGAGTTGGTCGAGAACCACACCGAATTCGAAGGCCCCGCCCTTTATAACCTCGGGTTTGTACTGGCGATGAACAAGGATGTTTATGCAGGGCTGCCTGATGATCTGAAGACCGTGATGGACGAAAACTCCGGCCTAGATTTCTCGATCTTTGCGGGCGGTGTTCAATCTGATTCCGACGGTCCGGCCCGTGAGCTGGCCGTTGATATGGGCAACAACATCATTACCGTCTCCGACACCTCCGAATGGCAAGCTGTGGTGAACCCTATCTACGAATCCTGGGTGGCTGACATGGCGTCCAAGGATATGGACGGCCAAGCGCTTATCGACCGTGCACAATCGCTGATGAGCGGTGAGTGCAAAGGCGCCAAATCAGAGATGTAATCAAGGCGCGCTGCGGTCTGGTATGGACCGCGGCGTACCCTACTAGGGACGTTCGGTATGCAGGGCTTTATGGAAAAGCTGTCACGGCTGTTTGCGCTTTTGGGCGGAATTGTTCTGACAGTTCTCATTGTCATTGTGTGCCTTTCGGTTCTGGGCCGCTCGCTGAATTCAGTGCTCAACGGAGATATGATGCAGCAGGCGCTGCCTGATCTGGCGAACTACCTGTTGGCGTTGGGGATTGGCCCGATCAATGGTGATTTCGAGCTGGTCGAGGCGGGCATGGCCTTTGCCATATTCGCCTTCCTGCCGATATGTCACCTTAACGGGGCGCATGCCTCCGTAGACATCTTCACCCAACATCTGCGCCTGCGCATGAACCGCTTTTTGCGCATGATGATCGAGTTTGTCTTTGCCGCCGTCCTGATCATCATCGCCTATCAGCTGTTTCAGGGCATGCTAAGCAAACTGAATTCGGGCCAGACCAGCTTCCTTATTCAGTTCCCCGTTTGGTGGGGCTACGCACTTAGTGTGACAGGCGCCATCGTAGCGGCAATTGTCGGAGTTTATATTGCAGGCCTCCGTGTGCTGGAATTTAGTGCCAACCGCGACATTCTGCCCGTCGAGATGGGAGCAGACCATTGAGCGACATCATGATCGGGCTGCTGTCGTTCCCCGCGCTGTTAATTCTGATTTTCCTGCGGGTCCCTATCGGGCTTGCGATGTTTGTCGCTGGTCTGGTCGGCATGATCATCGTGACGGGCGATGCCACCTTGCCGTTTGCGCGGCTCAAGGCGGAGACATATTCCACCTTTTCCAACTATTCGCTCTCTATCGTGCCGATGTTTTTGTTGATGGGCCACTTCGCGACCCTTGGCGGGATGTCTCAGGCATTGTTTCATGCAGCGTCCAGCTTTCTTGGTCACCGTAGGGGCGGTGTTGCGATGGCGTCTGTCGGGGCTTGCGCAGGGTTCGGCGCGATCTGTGGCTCGTCGCTTGCTACTGCCGCCACGATGAGCCGCGTCGCCTTGCCTGAACTCAAACGCTATGGATATGCGGGCGGGTTCTCCACCGCGACGCTGGCGGCGGGCGGCACGCTTGGCATCCTCATTCCACCCTCGGTTGTGTTGGTCATCTACGCCATCCTGACCGAGCAAAACATCGCAAAGCTGTTCCTCGCCGCTTTCATTCCCGGCATCCTTGCCGCAGCAGGATATATGATTGCGATCTCTGTCTATGTGCGCCTGAACCCCGGCTCGGCAGGCACCCGTCCGCGCGAACCCTACTCGGAACGGATGCGCGCCCTGATTGCGGTGTGGCCTGTATTACTAGTCTTTATCTCCGTTGTAGGCGGCATCTATCTGGGATGGTTCACGCCCACGGAAGGAGCCGCCGTCGGTGCCTTTGGCACAGGTTTGATCGCATGGCTCGCGGGTGGTCTGAACCGCGCCACGATGGCTGAGAGCTTTTATGTAACAGCACGCGCCACCGCGATGATCTTTTTCATTGTGCTGGGTGCTGCATTCTACAATGGATTTCTGGCCCTTACGCAATTGCCACAAGAGGCGGCTTCATGGGTGGGCGACAGCGGCTACAGCCCATGGGTGATCCTGATTGTGATCCTGTGTTTCTATCTGCTTCTAGGGTGTCTGATGGACAGCCTATCGATGATCCTGCTGACCATTCCGATCTTCTGGCCCGTCATTCAGGAGCTGGACTTTGCCCTCGTCAGCATGGTGGAGCTCCAAACAGCGCGGCTTGATACACTGTTGGCAAGCGGAGCGGAATTGCCGGCTGTGTTGCTGGCCGATGCCCAAACGATGTTGGCGAACGGTCAGGAACTCTCGCGGGAGATCACACGAGAGCTGGGCCTGCGCGGGGTCTCTGACGGCGTGTTGAACCGCATCAATATCGAGCGCACAGCAATATGGTTCGGTATTCTGGTGCTGATCGTGGTCGAGGTTGGCCTGATCACACCGCCCGTTGGCATGAACCTGTTTGTCATCAACGCAATGGACCGCGAAACCCCCATGGTCGAAACGTATAAGGCGATCTTGTACTTTGTGGCGTCTGATCTGGTGCGTGTTGTGATCCTTGTGGCGTTTCCAGTCATCACCCTGATGCTCCTCCCGATTTAGGGGTTGAGCAACAGAGCGAGTATCGCGCGACGAAATAAGGTTGGGCGGAGCACTTCCGAGCGGCTTTTGCCCTATGTAACGGCGCGCCGTTCATTGAATTCGGGGCGCTTCCATTCCTCGGTTTGCATCACCTCACGGATGTGATGCACAGCATCCCACATATCGACATAGCGCACGTAAGGTGCGGCAAAGCCAAAGCGCAGAATGTCGGGCGCACGGAAATCACCAACGACGCCGCGTGCGATAACTGCCTGCATGATGGCATAACCATGCTCATGCGTGAGGGACACTTGGGAGCCGCGCCCTTCTGCCTCCTTGGGACTGGCCAGCTCGAAACCCATGCCGCCGAGCTCTTGCTCGACCAGTGCGATAAACAAATCCCCTAGCGCCATGTTCTTTTGGCGCAGCACATTCATGTCGACGTCGTCGAACACCTTCAGCGCGGCCTCCAGCACCAGTGTGGCAAGCTGGGACGCGGTGCCCGTGAGCATTTGCTCGATGCTGGCGTGGGGCTTGTACTCTTGGGTAAAGGCGAAGGGTTCGGCGTGGCCGTGCCAACCCACCAACGGCTGGTGCATCGTCTCGAAGTGGCGGCGCGCGACAAAGACAAACGCGGGCGCACCTGGGCCGCCATTGAGGTATTTATACCCACAGCCAACCGCAAAATCCGCGTTACACCCGTTCAGTTGGACGGGGTAGGTACCCGCTGAGTGGGCCAGATCCCAGATTACAAGCCCGCCCAAATCCTGTGCGCGCTTGGTGATACCCTCCATGTCGTAAACACGACCTGATTTATAGTGGATGTGGGTCAGCTGCACGAGAGCGAGGTTTTCGCCCGCCTCGTCAATCGCCTGCTCGACTTCTTCGGGCAGTACACAACGCAGCTCGCAGCCCATCATCTTGGCGACTTCGGCGTTGATGTAGACGTCCGTGGGAAAATTGCCGATTTCGGAGACGATGATCTTGCGATCCTTGCGCATGCGCAGCGCACCCACCAGCAGCTTATAGAGGTTCACAGAAATGGAATCGCAGACGATCACCTCATCCTCATCCGCACCGATCAGGCGGGAAATCGCGGCACCTGCGCGTTGCGGGGCTGGATACCAATCGGCATCATTCCAGCTCCGGATGAGGCCTTGTGCCCACTCCTCTTTGACTGCTTTCTCCAACCGCTCCATCACGCCGTGGGGCAGCGGACCGAGGGAGTTGCCATCAAGATAAATATCGCTTTCGGGCAAGACAAAGCGATCCCGCAGATGTGCGATAGGGTCATTCGCGTCCATCTTTTCAGTATGGGCGCGGGTGATTTGGTCTGATGATGGGTTCACTGGGTTCATTCCTGATGCAGGTTCAATTTCGGATATGGGGCTTTCTAGCGTGATGGCCGAGGGATTGCCAATTTTGGCCGCACTGATCACAGGGTGACCACTGCACCCCGCGCGTCGAGTTTGCTGATTATGCTCATCGCGGCAAGCGCCGAGCTGCGCGGATTATCGGGCAGGGAGTGTCCGCTGATCTGGAAGGTGAATGATCCAAAGTCGCCCGATGCCTCAATCTCGTGAATATTGGCACCAACATCTGCATCTGCGATGAGGCGCACGGTTGTTTTATCAAAACCAACACCCGCAAGCGCCACAGCGGCAGCAACGTTTGCATTCTTGGGATATGCGAGGGCGGCTTCACGTGCGGTCCCTTCAAAATGGGTGTGTGCACCCGTCCTGAGCGCCGCGAGGTCTATCTTCTGTTCGGCTGGTGAGCCGATCCATCCTGTCGGCGGCTTGCGGCCAACGTATGTGACATGGTGCAACTGGCCAACACGGGCAGCTTGTAGACAATCCAGCGCTCCAATAGCGCCGCTGGCAAGGTGCAGCTTTGCGTTGCCTTTACGCGCGGCGGCTTGAAGGTTTTGGAAAACACTTTCGTCTGCCAGCGCGCCAAGAGAGACAGTGAGCAAATCAGTTCCACGCGCCAAAAGTGCGGGACCATGGGCCGCAAGGGCCGCATGCCCAGCACAATCGATCACCATGTCCAGACCATCAGGAAGCTCCGCGACCGATCCCACAAAGAGGCGCGGGTTATCCGCAACGCGTGACGGCCGCACCAGAATGGCCTCAACGCTATGAGGGCGCTGCGCGAGGGCGCGCTGCACATAGCTTGCGATCGCCCCGTTGCCGATCAAACCTATTCTCATCGCGCTTTCCTTTCGTGCCTCGGGCCTGAACGCATTCTGACAGGCAGTGATGTAGCAAATTCTGAAATCAGGTTCTGGCGCTATTGCGGCCGCGGTGCCCATAAGGCGTCTCGTTATACCGCGCTTTGAAATGACGCGAAAAGACATTGTCGGAGTTGAACCCTGCAGCCATGGCAACTTCCATCACACTCATGTTCGTCTCCATCAGCAATGTCCTTGCCCGATCCAGACGGATGTTGCGATACGTTTGGGCAGGGGCCTCTCCCAGAAGTTGCTTAAACTGGCGCTCAATCTGGCGGCGCGAGATGCCAGCATGTTTGGCCAATTCGTCAAGCGTGAGAGGCGCCTCTATATTATCATACATCGCACGCAGCACCGCCAGAACGCGCGGGTTGCGAGAGCTGATGGCCTTTGCAATGGATGACCTTTGCTCATTTCGGATCGAAATGTCAGATCCGTTCAGGCACATATCGGACACCGCAATGGCAAAATCTTTGCCGTAGTCCTCAGCGATAAGCGAGATCATCATTTCGGTTGCCGCAGTGCCACCCCCGCAAGTCAGGAGATCACCATCCCGTTCGAACCGTTGTGGGGTAGGGGAAAGTTTCGGGAATGCCTCGTGAAAGCCGGGTTGGTTCTCCCAATGCAGGGTGAACCTCTTGCCAGCTAAAAGACCTGCGCGCGCAAGGGTCGCAGCACCTGTGCAAATGCCGCCGACTTTGCCACCAAATCGCGCGTGGCGACGCACGCTCCCGAGGGCCGCGTCTGACGCTGCGTTGGTGCCATTGTTCCCCGAGCAGACAAAAAGATAGGTGTCTGGCTTCAACGCTTCCAAGCTGGCATGTACGCCGATATCGATGCCAGAAGAGGATGAAACAGGCGCGCCGCCCTCCGAATAAACCATCCACCCGTAGAGCGGTTTCTGCGCCAACTGGTTCGCAATGCGCAATGGATCAAGAGCTGCGCTAAAGGCCAGCAAGGTGAAGTGCGGCAGGAGTAGAAATCCAAACCACCGTGTTTCTTTTGCGTCTTTCACAGGATAGCTGAATGCACCCGCAGGGACGAGGTCAGGTCTTGCAGGTGACTTTTCGACACTGCTTCCCAAATTTCACCTCTTAGTTAGCCGTATCCAGCAACATCGGAAACCAATCGGTGCGCAAACGCTGGCCTGCGGTCATGTCGTGACCGGGGAAGGGAGGCGATGTCGGGCCGGGGCGCTCGACATATCGGGCATCATCACCCAGCAGACGCAGGGAAAAGGCACGCCGCCGTGTCCCAGCTTCATTTCCACGCGCGCCGTGCAGTGTTTTGTAGTTGAAAGCCACCGCGTCACCCGGCTCCATATCATATTCACGAATGTCCATGCCTTCGGCGTCTGGGTCAGGCACGGGCATGTAATCATCGTCATTGGGGTAAAAGCTTGTCTCGGCCAGCCAGCGTGTTGGCAACACTTCCTTTTCCCAAAGGTGTGAGCCCGCAACGCAGCGCAGTGATGCATTTCGGACGGGGTCAAGCGGTGACCAGAAGCTGACCGTTTGCTGGCCTTCGACGAAATAATAGGGGCTGTCCTGATGCCATGGTGTCGGCTTGGAGGTGCCCGGCTCTTTGACCAGAACATGGTCGTGGAACATCTGCACGGATTTCGATTGCATCAGTTCAGCCGCGACTGCGGCAGCGGGGGACGCGATGATCGCTTCCGCGAATTCAGGGATTCGGGTCCAGTTGCAGTAGTCATCAAAGAACCGCCCGCGTTCCCCTTCCTTCAGGTTTTCGGCAGCATAGGGTCCTGGCTCGTTCATATTGCGCTCCACGCCTGCGCGCAGCTGTTCGACCTGATCTTTGAAAAGACCTTTTACAAGGACAACGCCGTCACGTTGGTAAGCGTCAATGTGATCTTGGGTCAGAAGGGGATGTGTCATCTATGCTACCTCTCGTCGGTCTATTCGGCCATCTGGCGATCGACTTGCTGCTCTTCGTTAATCATCGCTTGAAGCTGTCGGCGAAAGCGCAACTGCCCGCCGTCAATGGGCAAGTCGATATGTGGCGAGGTCTTGTTTGCCATGCCTTTCTGCACTTCGTTGAGCACAGCACGGTCCTCTTCAAAGGCGTGTTGCACATCCTCGGACATCATCTGGGACAGGGCTTCATCCTCGGGGCGAATATTGCGCAACTGGAACCAGTAATAGCGTGTCTGCCCCTCGTTTGTGGGCGTCATAAAGTTGTAGCTGTCCATGATGAACGTGTTCTCGTGCAACGGCCCGTCAGGCCCGCCTGTGCCCGCAGGGGTGAAGACGGCCCTGATCAGCGCATGTGAAGGGTAGCGGACCTCGTAATGTTGGAGGCGGTCACAATTGCCTTCGAATTCGACGACTTTCTTATAGAAAGGCGCAGGTTCGTGATCCATCATCCAGCGGTGCACGATCACACCATCATCCGTCTTTTTGACGCGAAGCGGAGTATCCTTGGTGGCAGCAGCGGCAAAGCTGCTTTGATGCACCCACGCCACGTGCGTTGGGTCCAGCAGGTTGTCGCACATCAACAGGTAGTTACAGTCCAGCTCCATCGCCGCACCGCGATTGATACCCCATGCGGGATTGTCGTAGTTCTCGATCTCGAAGATGTCGGATGGATCGGCCAGAGCAGGATTGCCCATCCAGATCCAGACAAGCCCGTATTTCTCATGCAGCGGGTAGGCATGGACCCGCGCCTCTGAGGGGATACCCCCCGCACCGGGTGCCCAGACGCAACGGCCCACGCAATCGAAGGTCAGCCCGTGATAGCCACACTCGACGGTGTCGCCCTTTATGCGGCCTTTGGACAGCGGCAGTTTGCGGTGCGGACAAGCATCCTCCAACCCTACCAACTCTCCTGCCTGCGTGCGGAAAACGCAGATATTCTCGCCGAGGACCGTAAT
Source organism: uncultured Sulfitobacter sp. (assembly GCA_913060815.1). Lineage (GTDB taxonomy): Bacteria > Pseudomonadota > Alphaproteobacteria > Rhodobacterales > Rhodobacteraceae > Sulfitobacter. The sequence goes on from CAJXSZ010000013.1 coordinate 18,072, forward strand.
CTGTTGCAGATCGCGGGTTATCTCGTCACCCCAGGCAGCAACGTACCAAGCATTCTTCAAAAACATCTTTGTTTTCCGTTCATTTACGACGCAAGACCTCGTGCAAGTTCAAACTCTTTCAGCGAGCTCTGTCCAGAGTATCCTCTTACCCTGCAACAGCAGGGCGCAGAATGCCAGTTGCGGAATACGTCCCACAGCGCGGGCTCGCCGCTTTCCTTTGCAGTTCCAGGTGATGTCCGCTGCTCCAACATTCATCGTGTGAAGTCAAAAACAGCTATGAACCTTTGAAGGCAGGTGCTCGGCGCTCCAGAAGGGCATTAACTGCTTCTTGCTGGTCTTCTGTATTCTGCACAATGGCCTGAAAGCTGCCCGCGAGATCGAGGGCTGTCTCGAGTGGCACCTCTGCGGATTGGCGAATGAGGCGCTTATTGAGGCGGATGCTCTTGGGCGGGAAGGCGGTGATTTGCTCGGCCAACTCCCATGCCTTTTTCAGCAATGTGTCAGGCTCCACCACATGGGTCACAAGCCCCCAGTCGCGCGCCTGATCCGCGTCCAGCACACAACAGGTGAGCGCCATTTCCATCGCCTTTGCCTTGCCCACAACGCGGGGCAGATACCACGCGCCCCCATCGCCCGAAATCAGGCCTACGCGCAGGAAGCTCTCCGAGAAGGTCGCGGCAGTGGAGGCCACACGAATATCGCAAAACGTGGCCAGATCCATGCCAGCGCCCACCGCATGCCCGTTCACAGCGGCGATGGCTGGCACGTCAAGCTGGTGGAACATGCGCGGCAGTTGCTGGATGGTGTTGCGGTAGCCTTCTTGCATCTCGATGGGGGTGCCTGCGAACATCGGGTGCGTGCCGTCGCGCATTTCCTTGACGTTGCCGCCCGAACTGAAAGATTTGCCATTGGCTGTCAGGATAATGCAGCCAAGCGAAGCATCGCCATTCGCCCCCGCCAGAAAATCTAGCAACCCGTCGATCACATCGGCGGACAGCGCATTGCGGCTGTCGGGGCGGTTAAGAGTGACCAATGCAATTGGCCCTTTGCGTTCGATCAAGACTGCGTCACTCATGCGGTATCCTTTTTCGTGTCTGCTATATATGTCCAGAACCTGCACGGTGCAGCGCAGGCGGCATCGCACGATTATTCTGTGAGGTAATGCGATTCATACTCCTCGGTAAAGCAACCGCGCCCCCGACACCATGAACCTATGATCCCACCACATATTAATAATTAACCTTATCGATCGAAAACGCACAGCATCGTCATTCCTTCTTGCATGGCGTCGCCATCGACTTTGCATACCAGATTACCGCCCCGACAATCACGCCCCAGAATGCGCCACTTACGCCGAACAAGGTCATCCCGCTGGCTGCGATGAGAAACGTCAGCGCGGGCGCTTCCAATTGGTCCGCATCACTGAACGCCCCCGAAATTGCTCCCACCAAAGCCGGAACCAAAGCAAGGCCAGCAACGGCGGTGATCAGCTCGATTGGGGCCAAACTGACCAGAGATGTAACCAAAGCGGCAGCGAATGCCAGCACGACATAGACGATGCCCGATGTGATTGCCGCCCAATAGCGCACGGATGGATCGCGACCTGCATCCTCTCCTGCCATCATAGCCGCAGTAATTGCGGACATGTTCACGGGCACGGATCCGAACGGCGCAATCGCGAGACTGACAAGCCCCGTCTGGCGCAGCAGTGGCTGGCGCTCAACCGGATAGTTATTGAGCTCCAGCACAGCAAATCCGGGAATGTTCTGCCCCGCCATTGTGACCAGATACAGTGGCAGCGCGATGGAGAAGAAAGCTTGCGCAGTGAAGACGGGTGCGACTGGCGCAAATTTTGGCAGCCACGAGGCATCCGCCCCTGTGCCGCCCGCCGACGGATCAATGGCAAAATACAGAACCACCAGAAAAGCGATTACTGCAAAAGGCATCGCAGCAAGCCTTCGCCACATCAGTCCGACAAGCCATGCTGCCAGAACGGGCGCGACCAGCAGCGGGATCTCACCCAATGCCAGTGCGGGCGCAAAACAGAGCTTGAGCAGAACGCCAGCCAGCAGCGCGTTGGCAATCGGTTTGGGAATCGCAGCGACGACCCTGCCGATGTGTGGCACAAAACCTGTCAGAACAATTAGTCCAGCGCAGCAGATCATGGCCCCGACCGCTTCGCCGAAACCTCCGGGCAAAACTGCCGTGGCGGCCAGAAATGCAGCGCCCGGTGTGGACCATGCGACAGCCGCAGGGATACGCAGCAGCGCCGGCAGCCAAATGCTGCAAACGCCCATGCCCAGCGTAGCAAAGAACAAGCCCGTCGACGCCTGTGCTTCGGACGCACCCATTGCTTTCATCCCCGCCAGTACAATCGCAAACGACGCGGAATAGCCGACAAATGCGGCCAGCAGTCCCATAGATACAGCAGGAAGCGATATTTCACGGATCATGGTTAGAAGCCTCTTTCAGAACGCGAGTGCGTCGTGGATGGTCGTCCAGCACCCTTTACAGCGGTATCCATATTTCAACTTGCTCTGATGGGCTATCGCTCAGGCCAAAGTCTCAAGCGCCCGATCAATTTCGGTGAACTCATCCCATTTCTCGGGATGCCCGAAGTGCTTTCGCAGAGCTGCTACTTGCGCACCTAACACTGCACGGGAGCGCTCTGCCGGCTCGACTGCCACAGGATGCGCACGGGCCGCGACAATGCGGTCATACATGAGCTTCAGTCGGACGTGGCGCCAACCGATCCGGTGGCTATAGCGCGGCGGCGCAGGCCAACCGTCTGGGCAATCAACCAACAGCGTCTCCATCTGCGCCTGAACATCCCTTCCCTGCGCCCAGTGACATTCGATCAGACGCATGCGGTTCCAATCTGTGTTCACTCCCTGTGCAATCTGATGATGTAGAAACGGTTCAATCGCGCTGTGGTGACCGGTGTGATATACTTCGGCATCCACATCCGCCGCCACTAAGGCAATCTCGATCACCGCTGACATCATCTCTCGCAGAAAGCCTGCTTGCTCGATCGGGAAGAGCGTGATGATTTCGGGAATAACCTCGCTAAAGAACAGCGCTTTTTTGTTGGTGTCATTCATCACACCGTGCAGCAGCCGCAACCCGTCATAACGCATGCGGAAATCCGCATCGCACAACACCCCGCGGCGCAAAACCTCACGCGCGGCGGCAAGGTTCGTTGTGCTTTCAAACTTGTGATGCACTGCGGTGTGGCGCCCCTCACCCACCAACGCCATGGGCACCCGCGCAAGAAGCGGTGCATCCACTTTATGTTGCATCGCACGGTACAAAACCAAATGCGCGATTACCTGCGCCTCAAATATTTCGCCCTCAGCGTATAAAGCCGCCGCAAGATCAATCAATTCTCCCGCACAGCTGCGCGCAACAGCACAGTGCAGCGCGTCCCCCTTCGGCAACCAATTGGTGTGAGGATAGATGTAGAGAGATTCTCGCCGCCCGTAGGCTTTGGCCCAGAACGCGCTTGCATGGGTAAGCCACGCGGATATTGGCCCGCTGCTCACACGGGTGCCCTTCCAGAAAACATCAATGCAGCCCCCTGTGCGCTCAAGCCTGAGATCAGCTGGCTCTGGCACAGCTTCAGGCAAGTTCTGAAAATCCAATAGGAGGGGCTGCTGTTTGAAAACAGAGCCTAAAAAGGCAAATATACGCCGATATGCTGTATCAAGCGCATCATGCACTCCGGACTGCGTCACTGCATCCATTGCCATCAGCGTGATCTGCTGCTTTTCAAACGGCTTTGACAACCTCGGCGGAGGGATGTGCCAAACCGCTTTGCTGTCACGGTAAAGATCGCCCGTATGGCCGCTGTGTTCCAACTCGATACCAATGTGATGCTCAATGGTTTTTCCATCATGCGTAACCGTTTGAAGACCATCCAAACGATCGGTTCCACACCAAACGTGTGTGCCATCCCGAACCAAACCATGCCCGAAGGTCTCACTTGTTGCCGGATCAGCGCCTTCAACCACCTGCCCATGGTAATAAAGGTGTTTCCGATCGACCTGATAGCGGCCGTGCAAACGGCCATCTTCCAGAAATCGAAAGCTGTCCGCACAGGCACCCTCAACGCGGAGCCACGTGTTTGAATACATCGTATAGATGAATACAGCATCGCCATCCGTCATAACCGAAGGCGGGCAATTCACCTCATTCGCCTGCGCATGCACTGTAGCTGAGGCCAGATTGATCCCTTCCACACGGGCGGTGATTTTCTTGTTGATGAAAAAGACACTGCTGCTGTCTGCCGCAAAAACTTCATGCAAGGGGACGAGCGTTGCAGGATCACATTTTGCGATCCGTTTCCCTCGGAAAAACCCGTTTGCCGCGTCGCGGGCATAGGTCGGGCTGAGTGCCTCAAACGTCGCTGGATCCGCACCCTTGATCGGCTTCAACTTGGATTTCAGGATTTCGAACGCCTGCGCGCCGTCCTTGGCATAGCCCGCCGATAGAATCTGGAAGGAGGCCGCATCGACCCGAGCAGGTTTTGCTCCGAACAGTATCTGCTCCCCTGCGCGCGCGACAGACGGGTGTAGGATTTCAAACCCCGCCACATCGACTTTTAGACGCTGCGTGCCCCAAAAAACTACATCTGCTCGTATTTCGTAAGTCATATAACCATGTCCTTGGGGTGGTCTGCTTTAGGGAAAGAACGGTTCAATGAACCATGCAGACCCAAAGATAGCGAGCATCGACCCCACACCCGCAAGCGTGAAAATGTTCACACGGTGCCGCACAAACCAATCGTTTGCCGCGCCCAGCTTTTGCCGCAGGCGCGATGCTTCGGGCAAAACCCGGATCAGATATCCCGCAATCCAGCGCAGGGCATAGAGCGGCACTGCGAAGATCATTCCCGTAATGATCAGCAGAAACCCTGTGGCGAGAAACACGATGATGGCGCTGACCAAGCTTGGCTCTGCCTCACTCATCACCTCGATGACAGTATGGATGATCAGCCCGACAATGCCGACCAGTGACATAACCCCCTGTGGCTCTATCGGCTCGAGCGGCGGGTCGGGCACAGGGGGCGGTTTGCGCGCCGCAGAGGCAGACATGGCCGCCTCTACGAAACGCCCGAAAAGGGCAGAGCGCCCAACTGTACGCTGCATTATCCGTTCAGTGACCAGCGCGTCCGCGGACCAGTCAAACACCGCATCAATCTCGCGTGCGATCCCGCGTGACAGGTGTGACAAATCGTTGTGCAGGGCGCGGATCACGATTGCCTCGATCTGGCTGCGCTGTGCACGGCTCACGCTGTCGACCACCCCCAATGCAGCACGTAAGGCAACAGGATCAATATCGTCGATCGCCGCCCGAATCTGAGGGCCGATAATATCATCAACCAAGTCCTGACCATCTCCCGCAGAGCCTGGAACAGGGGGCGGTAAAGGCGCACGCGCCACCTCTTGGGCCGGCGCCGGTTTGGGTGGAGATGCGAGCGGCTCAGCGGGGTGGTTTTTCGGCGTCGCGGGCGCTGGCGTGGCTGGCAGGGATGCCTTCTCGGCGCGATCTTTGCTCTCGTCGCGCGCTGCCCCCTCTTGCGGCAGGGCTGCGGGGTGATGTTCCGCGCCCGCTGCAAGCTCACTCATTTTTGGCCGCGCCCTGCCCTTTCGCGCACCCCCTTGTGCGTCCTTTCGGGCAGCATCATAAGCCTTGCGAAGCCCTTCGAACGCGGCAACGTCCGAGCGGTCGATGGATTTGAGTTTGCGGGCGTAGGCGCGTTTTACCGTCCGCTCATCCGCTGGCCCATCAAGATCCAGAACCTCCCATGGCCATTGCGCGTCAGGAGACATAAATCTCGTCAATACTGTCGAGTTGCGCCTTGATGCGGGTGCGCGCCTTCTCAATGGCTTTGGGGTCCTGCCCCTGCATCAGCAACTCGAAACTGACCAGCATGTCGCGCAGAAAATCACGGTCGCGCATCTCGGCCATCTCATAAAGACGTTTGATCCGCATCACGACGGCCTTGTTGGCCTCATCCTCGGCGGGATAGATTTTCAGATGATCAAGGGCGGCCATACGGCGCGCAATTTCCTCATCGCTCAGCTCTGTGGCATTCGTCTCTACCAAAAGGCGATGCACTTTCTTTGAGCCGTCGACGCGGCCCGTCACTTCGACCAGCCCCGACACATCCTGCGTGATCCTCACATCCAGTTTGGCCTTGAATTCGCGGTCAGGGTCAGGCGGAATGGGAATGTCGAGCGTGCCCAACAGGATGTTATCCCCCACATGGGCGGATTCGCCTTGGAATACACGCACGATAATTTCGCGTTGATCCAGATGCACGGCGGCGACACGCTCCTCACGACTGGCCGGCAGGGCGGTGTTGCGCGGAATAATTGGCAGGAACAAATCCCGCACACGGTGCTGGTCATCCCCCTGCGACGTGCCTATCCCGATTGAGAAGGGCGAAACATCTGTCATCACCACATCCTCCAGAGCACGGTCCTCGGCGATCAGCCCCGCATGCACGGCAGCACCCAATGCAACGGCGTGATCGGGGTCGATACCGCCATCGGGGAATATACGCAGCTCCCGCGCGACCATCTTGCGCGCAAGCGGCATGCGTGTGGCACCACCAACGAGGATCACGCGGTCAATCTCACGCTCGACCCCGTCAGAATCATAGAGACAGCGATGCAGTGGTTTGCGCATGCGTTTGACCAGTGGCGCTACCTCCGCCTCGAAGGCATCTGCATCAAGGTCCACACTATAGGATATGCCGTCCATTTCGAACTCGAATTTGTACCCTTGGGCATCCGACAGTTTGCGCTTGGCCGCTTCGGCAAAGTATCGCAGGCGCTCGCGCGAAGGCGCGGTCAACGTAGTGGCGTCAATCCCCGCTTCACGGCACAGCAAACGCAAAGTCGCCTCGGTGAAATCCTCGCCACCCAGATGGCCATCGCCAGAGGATGCTTTGACCTCCATAACTCCTTCGAAATGCTCCAGCACAGTCACATCGAACGTGCCGCCCCCCAGATCAAACACAAGAAACTGGCTCTCCCCGTCGCGGTATTCCAACCCATAGGCAAGTGCGGCGGCTGTCGGCTCGTTCACGAGCGCCACAGGCTCAATCCCCGCAAGACGACAGGCGGTACGCGTGGCCTCGCGCTGGGGCTGGTTGAAGTAGGCAGGAACGGAAACAACTGCCTGCTCGATCACTGAGCCCAATCGCGCCTCGGCGTCGGCTTTGAGCTTTTTAAGCACAAGCGCAGAGAGATCGGGCGCGCCCATCGACATCTCGCCCAACTGGGTCATAGCATCCGTGCCCATGCGCCGTTTGAACGCCATGGCCACCTCGGATGGGGCGGCAATGCCGTGATCCCATGCCGCCTGCCCTACCAGTATGCGGCCCTCTTGCAACGCGACCGCCGACGGCGTCATCACCTGCCCGCCCGCATTTGCCAAAAGAACAGGCGCACCGTCGATAAAGGCCGCAACAAGTGAGTTTGTCGTTCCAAGATCGATGCCAATAGGTGGACACTTCATGGCGCATGCCTCCGTAGTCTGCGGACAGGCCAAGCGCCCGTACAAAACAAGGTGAGACAATCACCGCATGAAGGCAAGCCTGAGCTTTGTCAGGAAAGCAAAACAACTGGTTACAGCGCTGCCCTTGCCGCGCGCAAACCTGCTGAAAGCCGCGTTAACCCTTCATCCAGATTGACCGCAGCGCCGCCCCCTACCCCCAATCTGATGTGGTTGGGTTGATCATAAGCGCTGCCCGGTAGCAGGAAGGTGCGGTACGGATCGGCCAAGAGAAAACGCGCAAACGGATCGCTGTCGATCCCTTCGGGCAGGCGTGCCAATCCGATCAACCCTGCACGCGGGCTGACCCAGCTCAAGCCCTCCTCAGCGGCGACCCAATCGTTCATACGCGCAAGGTTTGCCTGTCCCTCACTGCGGGCCTTAGCCATCGCTTGCGCGTATCGCTCGGGGCGCAGGGCAATCTCGGCGATGACCTCGCCCATGATGTTCATAATCTCCGACGCATTTTCACGCAGGATCACCGCATCACGGATCAGACCCGCATCAGGGCAAATAATCCAACCTGTCCGCAGCCCCTGTAGGCCCAGACCCTTGCTCACCGATCCTGTGGTGATCCCCCGCGGATACATTCCCGCAATGCTGGGGGCGCGCGGGCCGTCCCACTCAAGCCCCGCATAAACTTCATCGACCAACAGCCAAGCGCCCACGCGGTCGGCCATCTGGACGATCTGCTCCAACTCCTCCCGCGCCAGCACATCACCGGTCGGGTTGTTGGGATTGCTGAGAAAAATCATCCGCGTTCTGGGCGTGATCGCATCCGCGAGTTGATCCAGCGGCAGGCACCAGTTCTCGCTCTCTTGCCGCGTGATCTTGACTATTTTCGCGCCAATGGCTTTGGCCAATACCTCCGCCTGTGGCCAGCCCGGCGTCTCGATGACGATCTCGTCCTCGGGTTGCAGCAGCTGCATGATGGCAAGATAGTTCGCCTCCGCAGCCCCTGCGGTGATCAGAACATCCGCGGGTTTGCACAGATCCGTCAGCCCCGCCTGCCGCAGCACATGCTCTTTGAGTTCGGGCAAGCCGCTGAAATCACGGTTATTCCAATCCAGCGCCAGATCAGGATCGAGATCATCCAGAAAATCACCCAGTCGGGGCGACTCGGCCAGTGAGAAGCCAACCATCGCCTCGGGATTGGCTTGCGTCGTCTCCAGAAGATATTGAAACAAAGTGTGTATCTTGACTTTCATCACGGCCCCTCGTTTGTTTGGGCCATGAAAAACCATGCGCGCCTAAAGGGCAAACCCATTCGTTTGGCTGTGCTCGATTACGGTCTGTTTCAAGTCCACGCCAACGGCCGCATCATCGGCATTTGCGGATTTGTAATACAGACGGATGCAGACGAAACCGTGCTAATCGACACGGGCTTTCCCGCGAAATATGCCGTCGATGCACAGGCCGCGACCGATGAAGACGATCTGGGCAGCTTTGGCCGCGTCCTGTCGGTAACACCCGAGAATATGCCCGCCGCCCAGCTGGCTCAACTTGGCCTGTCGCCCGAAGACATCACTTTGATGATCCAGAGCCATACGCACATCGACCACGTAGGCCATATGCACGCTTTCCCCCATGCGCCTATCCTGATCGCAGCAGCCGAGCGCGCCCTGCCCCGCCCGCTTTACTGGTCTGGCAAACAGGCGATGGAATGGCCTGAAGCGGAGTATTTGTTGGTGGATGCCGATTTTGATTTGGGCAATGGCTTTCGCGTGCTCTTTTGCCCGGGTCATGCGCCTGGTCAGATGGCATTCATGCTTGACCTGCCCAAAACAGGCGCGGTGCTGCTTACCTCCGACGCGATCAGCCGAGCGAGCGAAATTGACGAGGGATTTGCAGGGTCGTGGGATGTACCGCTGGCCATTCACCACGGCGCACGTCTGATGGAGATGGCCGCAACGCGTGATGCATTTGTTATCTTTGGTCACTCGCCCGAGCAGTGGCCCGATCTTAAAAAGGCACCGCATTGGTTTGAATAGCCACTCGGACCAAACCGCGTTAGCGGACATCGCGCCCCTGATTGAGGATAATTACATTACCGCTGGAGATATCACCCGTTGGCGAGATCAAAAAGCCCACCCAATCCGCGATCTCACTGGGCTGCATCGCGCGCCCGTGCGGCATTTGCGCGATGGCATTGGCTAGAACTTCCTCGCTTACCACCCCGAACAGCGGCGTCTCGGTCATCGCAGGCGCAATTGAATTCACCGCGATCTTTTGCGTGGCATACCGTCGGGCCAGATCCTTGGTCAGCGTATCAAGTGCTGCCTTGGAGGCGCGATAGTGCGGTGGGTCGAAGGCGTCAAAGTTATACGCCCCGTTGGACGATATATTGACGATCTTGCGCACGCCCTCGCCCCCTTCCATCAGCTTGATTGCGGCCTGACAACAACGGAATGCGCCCGTGAAGTTAAGCCCCATCTGAAGCTCGAATTCATCCTCAGGAATATCGGGAAACTCGGACATCAGGCACGTGCCAGCATTATTGACCAATGCGTGCACCTGTCCGTGCTCTGATGCAATCTGCTCAAAAGCTGCTCCAATTGCCGCACTGCTGGTGAGATCCGTTTCGATGCCGGTAAACGCAGGATCAATTGCGAGTTCTTCCAGCCCTGTGCGGTCAATATCGAGACCGACGACATTCATGCCGTCCGCCAACAACCGTGCAACAATCGCGCGCCCCATGCCGCCCGCAGCACCCGTCACCACTGCAACTTTGCCCATCATAATTCTCTCTTTCCGCCTCAGCGCTTGAACCTTCGTACTCGGATGATATTTGCCACCAATGAAAACAGATACTCAACCCCGACAAATCGTGGTGCGCGGCGCGTGCAATGTCCGTGATCTTGGTGGCTATGTCACGGCGTAAGGCACTTTGATCCCGTACCGGCGCTTATTGCGCGGCGACTGTTTGCACCGCTTGGATGAGGGTGAGCCAGAGCGGCTGCACTTCGAAGGGCTGCGGATGGTTATCGATCTTCGCACAGCCTCCGAGGTGCGCGACGCTCCCAGCCGTCTCGAACCCCAACGTGGTGTGGAATGGGTGAACCTGCCCCTCTTTGATGCGCTCTCCCCCCAAGGCGCTGGCCGAGGTTGAAGTGCCCGAGGGCGCACATCCGCTTTTGGCCATGTATCTCACAGCGGTTGAGACACGGGGCGAGGCGATCCGTTATATTCTTGAGCGGATGGCCACGAGCCGTGACGGGACGATCCTGTTCAATTGCACGGCTGGCAAGGACCGTACTGGCATTATCGCAGCGCTGCTGCTGGGGCTGGCGGGCGTTTCACACACTGAGATCATCGCTGATTACGCTCTGAGCTCTGACTTTATTCCTGATCTGGTTGCGGAGTTCCTGACGAGCGCGCGCGCGAATGGTGGCGATGTCACAGCGTACGCGACATTTCTCGAAAGCCCTGCAAGCGCGATGGCGGGTATGCTTGCTCATGTTGATGAAAACTATGGCTCTATTATGGGCTATCTGGATCACATCGGCGTCTCTACCGACGCGCTGTCATGGCTTCAGATCAGGATGGGCATTACAGGTTGAGCGCAACATAAGCCTGCGCCAGCCCGCGAAGCGCAAGGAGATCACCTGCCTGCTCGGATACTGCAACACCTTGCGCCTTGAGCGCGCTGGCGTATCGGGCGGTATCGTCTTGGGCCCCGATGACCACGACCTCACGGCCGAGCCAGTGCGCGCGAGATGCGGCCAGCTCAATCCCTATGAGCGTCCCATACAAGTGTGCCTTCCCGCTCGCGGCAGATGCCTGGTTCAAGACGGCATTTGCCAGAATTGAGGACAGGGCCGAGGCGACCCGCTCAGGCCGCGCCATGGCATCGGAAAGGGCTGTTTGGAAGACCCCCTCATCCCATCCCTGCCCTTGCGTTGCGGACCGCAGACTTGAATGTTGGGTCAAAAGGCCAAACAATTCGCCTGTGAGGAAGCTGGTAAAGCTGATGACTTCACCTGCACTGACATGCACCCAACGGCTGCACGCAGACGGAAGGCACAGAACGCCGTCCCAATCCTTGTTCCGGGATAGAAACCCTGCAATCTGCGCCTCTTCTCCCTGCAGGAAATCTGCGGGCTTTTCTTGAGACATCGGGGGAATGGCATAGAGGGCGATGCGAGGATCCGTGGCTGCGATCTTCCGGGCGGCGGCCACTGCGCAAGGAACCTGCACAAAGCTGCCGCTTCGCATCCCGGCACTCACAACTGGCGTTACCCTACTCTGCCGCATGTGGGGTTCGATCAACCCGATCAATGCAGTCTGAAAATCTGTGTCGACCTCAATGGCTGTGGATGCCACATGCACACGCTCGCCGTCAGTCACCCAAACGTTCAATCGATCCGCACATTGCTGGGCTGCGATCCACATTGCTGCATCTCCTCGGTTATTCGGACCGACCATACCCGCCAAATGGATGCGCGCAATCACAATGGAGGAGCATAGACTAGAGCGTGCTGTGGCGAGCTGCACGACCAATGCTTGACGTATCAAACATTAGTCATTGCATTTGATGCAAAACCTGACCTAATACACGGACTAAGAGGGGATACACCCTCCAAGAGGCAGACCCGCGACCAAAGTGCGTAGAAATCCACGACTGCGCGGGACCTAGGTAGAAACAAGAGCGGAGGCAGAAAACACCTGACACACCCTTAAAACAAAAGGCCCGAATGGTTGCAGCCATCCGAGCCTCGTTCGTCAATGTCTGCTTTGACACTGTCCGATTGCTTGTACCCGACAGTATCATCGCCCCCGAATCGCTGCAAGCCCTGCTTGCAGCGCATGGAGCTTTTATGTCTGAAACTATTGACTGCGACCCGAACCGCGGCTTCGTCGCGTTCCCTGTCGCCCTTTTCGATCTCGACCTTTCTCCCGGAGCGTTCCGCACCTTGGCCGAGCTGTGCCGCATGGCAAATAAGTCGGGCCAATGCTGGCCTTCGCTTGCCCAACTTGGGCAACGCCTTGGACGGTCCCGCGCTTCGATTTCCGCCTACATTGCAGAACTTCGCGAAGCGGAGGTGCTCGGCACCGAAGAGCAGAAAATGGCCAACGGGTATAACTACCGGCTGCGCTACACTGTTTTGTTCTGGAAGAAGTGGCGCGCCAGCTTGAGCCGAAAAGACAAAGCGCCTTGCGCCTCACCGGAAGCGCAGAAAGCTGAACGCAGGGTTCAGCCCGCTGAACGCCCGTTAAGAACTAAAAACCATATACATAAAAAACAACAGAGTCAGGATCAAACTTGCGATTTAGTCTCTGAATGGAAGGGTCTTGTGTCAAAAGCCCCCTACCCCGCTTTCGAGCAGCTGCCATCCAGAACACTGCTTCAAAACACGGATGCAATCATTTTGGCTAAACCTCGGCACGCACCCCTTATATCCGCGGATATTGAGCGAGCACTAGGAAAGTTTGCAGATGATCGAGGCCTTTCAGGAGATGTTGGCGCTCTTGCAAACCACATGCTCAGTGTAGTTTGCTCGCATGAGGCGTTAGATGCAGTGATGGAGGAGCTTGAAAGGACTTGGGAGCCTCACTGGAAGCTCCTGCCGAATGCCTATCAAATAGGAAAGTTGATAGAAAAGCTACCCCCTCAACACAATGATTTAGCAGCGCAGAAGTTACTGAAATCCTATATGCGGCGGTGGAAACTTTACCAGCGGAGCTTGCCCTCACCGGCAATAAGCCCCAAGGTCGCAGCATAGCAATATCCACGGATATAAGAATAAATGGCATACGGGCAATTCGAACAATTCATTCGCAACATGGGCCGCGTGATGGCGCAGGTGAATACCAAGCTACAGCGCGATCTGACGATGCGCAGCCGCGTTTCACGGCGGTTTTCGCAGACCGAAGTCGCTGAATTTCTTGGTGTCGATACCACATATCTCACGCGCATCGCTAAGGATGAGCCCTACTACCCTGAAGGTGAAAGGGTCGGGCGCGAGCGTAGCTTTTCGCCCTCAGAGATTATCACCATCCGCGGGATCCTTGCGAGCAGACCGGGTGCGCGCCGTGACCATCTTTACTGGCGCCAAGAGGGAGACCCGCTCAAAGTGGTCACGTTCGGCGCACAGAAAGGCGGGACGGGAAAATCCCTCACCGCAGCGCATTTTGCGCAGTATCTTTCGCTATTCTACGGGCTTCGGGTAGGCATAATCGACGCCGACCCACAGGCAACCGCGAGCCTATATTTTGCGGATGCTGACCTCCCTCTCTTCGCGCCCGATACCCCGACCCTGGCTGAATTCATGGGCGTAGATGATCCCGGCGCTTCGGAGCTGACGCAAAGGGACGCGAGTGAGCTCAATGCAATATGGCGGGCGACCCCGTGGCCTGGGGTGCGCTTGATCCCTGGTGGTGCGAATATCCAGAACGGCGATATCAGTCTGTTCTTCTTGTCCCAGCGTGGTGGTGTGCCTGTCTACCGTGTGCTGCGGGATGCCATTGCGAAATGGGATGCTGGCAATGCGCCCAGAACGACAATGGCTGATCTGCGGGACGAGGACGGTGCCTTCAGCCCTGCCCGCTTTGATGCAGCGCTCACAGAAAGTCTGGATGTAATTGTCATCGACCAGCAGCCTTCCCTTACGCTGATGCAGCTTAATGGCCTCATTGCCGCGGATAGTGTCGTTATCCCCCAAACGATGAAGGGGTTCGATCTCGCCACGCTTGCCACCTATATTGGCAACATCGGTGAGTACCTGGAGTTCATCATGGGGTTTGAAGCTGATCTGGAGATTGGAAACGGCAACCATGTGGTGCTGCCGACAATCGTTCAGGAGCAGAACAATCAGGATACCGACCAGATCCTCGATCTCTATCGGCGCTCCCCGCGCGAGATCAGTCAGGTGTGGTACAACCGCTCTGATGCGATTGCGAACGCCGCAGAGGAATACAAAAGTATTTACGAATATCTGCCGCCCCGCACACGGCGTACATCAGCGAAAGCTTTTATGGCAAATGCGAATGCGGTTAACGATGGCCTTGTCGGGCGGGTACTGCCGCATCTTCCGACACGCGGGTTTGCGGATGACTTTATTAAAGAAAGGTGGGGCTGATGGCGCGCAAACGTAGACTGGATGCAACAACCATCCCGCTTGAGGACGAGATCGGTGAAGCGGGCAAGCCCGGCATGGGCGGCATGTGGGGTGGCACGGCGATGAATATGCTGCGGCAGCGCCTAGAGGACACACGGGCCACGATCAGGGACGGTATCCTCAACGGCACCGTCTCGATCGAGTTGTTGCCGATACAGGTTGAGGACCCGACGGGCAGTGACCGTCAGGCCGGCTGGGAAGACGAGCCTGAGTTCCAGGCCCTAATGGACAACATTTCGCGCCGTGGACAGACGCAGGCCATTCGTGTGCGCCCCGTTGATCCCGCATGGGAGCCTGACCCTGATCACCCGTTGGACACAGCCGACAGATTCATCATTCAATCGGGCCGCCGTCGGCTCGCGGCATGTCGTAAGCTCAACCGCAAAGTTGTCGCTGTCATCGGAACCGTGGAAGGAGAGGCGGCCCTCGCCGACCTGGAAGAGCGGTTCCACGAGAACACAATGCGTCAAAACCTGAGCGGGTTTGAGGAGTTGCTCTCTATTGGTCTCATCGCGGACGCTTTGGGTGATTTAAGCCAGCAGGAAATTGCGCAGCGTCTTTCGGTGAGCCAGAATGATGTTTCGCTCGGGCGTTCTTGTGTTGAGCTACACGACCAGATTGCCGCATCCGTTGATATCGCGAACACGCCGAAACGGGCATTTCGTGAGATCATTCCCCAATTGCGTGCAGGGCCCAAAGCAAAAGAGAAGAAAAAGCCAGCCACAAAGGTGGTCAAAGCCCGTAAAGGTGCCGTTGAAGTGGCCGTGAAAACAGCCTCTGGTGGCGCGCTTTCCCTTACGCTCAAGGGCGGGCAGGTGGATGCAGAATGGTTGGCGGATGCCGTGGCCGATCTGGTGGCCAAGCAGGCCGAGAAATAAGGGCAGTGGCCCGCGAAGAGGATATGACATGACACAGACCACATTGCGCCAGCACCTGCAGAGCCAGAAAGCCGATACCGACCTGATGATCCTCATGGAGGATATCGCGACGGCCTGTCGCATGATCGCCGACCGTGTGCGTCATGGTGCCATCGCAGGTGTCTTGGGTGCGGCAGAGACGGAGAACGTCCAAGGCGAAACGCAGAAAGAACTGGATGTCATCTCTGACGAGATCTTTCAGGAGGTCGTAGGTGCAAACCCTACTGTTGCGGCGCTTGTGTCCGAGGAAGTCGACGAGGTGAATTGGCGCAAAGAGGCCCCGCAGGCGGGCGACTTTATTGTTTACTATGATCCGCTCGATGGATCATCGAATTTGGACGTAAACCTTTCTGTTGGAACGATTTTTTCAATTGTCAGGCTTGAGAACGCGATTGAACCGTCGGCAGAGGCGGTTCAGATCAAGGGCACTGCTCAAATTGCCGCGGGCTATGCAATCTATGGACCGTCTACAGGACTGGTGATCACAGTAGGGCAGGGGGTCGACGGCTTTACCCATCATCCCGGATCGGGTGAATTTTTGCTGACATCTGGCGCAATGAGCATCCCGCCCCAGACGCAGGAGTTTGCGATCAACGCGTCGCGGTATGATCTTTGGGATGCTCCTGTGCGCAGCTATATCGACGACTGTCTGCGCGGTGCGGATGGCCCGCGGGGCAAGAAATTCAACATGCGCTGGTGTGCGTCGATGGTTGCCGACGTGCACCGCATCCTAACGCGCGGCGGCGTTTTTCTATATCCCAAGGATAGCGGCAATGCGGGGCAGGGCGGCAAGCTGCGCCTGATGTATGAGGCCAACCCGATGGGTATGTTGGTAGAGCAGGCGAGAGGTGCGTCCTCTACCGGTACCGGGCGGATTATGGAGGTTGTCCCGACAGGCCATCACCAGCGCGTTTCGGTCATTCTCGGCTCCCGCGAGGAAGTTGCCGTGATCGAAGGCTACTACGCTAAATAGGCTTTAGTCCTTGTCCTCGAGACCTTGAGCGATGTTGGCGTGGCCTTGCAGAATATCGTTGTGAATGGCCTCTCCGACGGCTTCATAGTCACCGTCCCGCAGGGATGCGATGGCGACCTGATGCATGTCGGGCAGGGGAGTGCTTTTGTCCCGCTTGACTATGCACCGCAGGCTTGGACCCACGCGAAGCCAGTGGGACGCGGCGGTGGCCATAAGAATTTCGGCTTCCGAATGGGCGTAAAGCGTCCAGTGGAAGATATGGTTGTGCTGCAGATAGCCCTTGATATCGCCAGCCTCCAGCGCGGCGTTCACTTGGGCGTCAATCTGTTCCAACTCATCAATATCTGCTGGCTCGATGCCTACCGCCGCAAGGCGGGCAATCTGTGGCTCGATCCCTGTGCGGGCATAGGTCAGCTCTTGGAGCTGTTCCATCGTAAGCTCGGGCACCATCAGCCGACGGTTGTCGCTGGCGCGCAACGCACCCTCTGCCGTAAGGCGTCGAATGGCCTCACGAGCTGGCGTGATGCCAGTGCCCAAACGCTCTACCATCCCGTTGATCGTGACCGCCTCACCAGGGGCGAGTTCGCCAAACAGGATAAGATCGCGTGCTTTGCGGTAGGTTACTTCGTGGTCGGGCAGGGAAGGGGGCATAGGGTGGCCTGTCAGCGGTTGTTCTCAGACAGTATCGCAAGGTTTGCGTGGCTTGGCCATGGCGCTCATTCCGCGATGGTCGAGGTGACTGCACGGCCTCACGCTGCATCGCGTACCATACGGGTCGCTTTTTCCATTAAGGGCTCGAACTTGCGCTCTACCGCTCAACTGGCGGCAAAGGTTTCCTTGTCGGGATAAAGACCCGCCTGAAAGCCAGTCAACCATGCAGCGCAAGGAGCCGTTGTTTCGGCCATATGGGGCCGGGCGAGGGTTGTTTCGCGCTTGTTTGTGATGCCGATGACAAAGAAATTAACAGGCTGTGGGGCTGTACCCGTGCCTCAGGCCATGACTGAATTGATAAGGAAGAAGATCATCCCCGACAGCAGCGCTGCAGCAGGAACAGTAATCACCCATGCCGCGAGAATCGTCATGAAATGCGAACGGCGGACTAGCTTGCGGCGCTTGCGCTCTTCGGTGGAATAGGCAGGGCGGTCCGGCATTTCGAGGCGTGCTTTCTTGATGCGGCGCTCTGCGTCCCACTCGCGGAAAAAGCCCACGCCAAACACACCACCCACTGCGATGTGGGTCGAGCTGACCGGCAGACCAAGCCAGCTTGCGATGATAACGGTGATCGCAGCAGAGAGCGCCACGCAATAGGCGCGCATCGGGTTAAGCTTGGTGATCTGGCCGCCGACCATATTGATCAGCTTGGGGCCGAACAGGAAGAGACCAAACGAAATACCAAAAGCACCGATGATCATAACCCAGAACGGAATGCTGATAGCCGTTGTAAAGTCACCTGACTGAGAGGCCTGCACAATCGCAGCCAAGGGCCCCACAGCGTTGGCAACGTCGTTGGCGCCGTGGGCAAAACACAGAAGGGCGGCAGACACGATGAGAGGAATGCCGAACAGCACTTTCAGCGATTTGTTGCGGTTCTCCAAACCCTCTGCCTGCTTGCGGATAACGGGGATCATCACGGCCCAAATCAATGCGCCAATAGCAGCACCGATCAGCAGCGCGGTGCCGATGTCGATTTTGATGATCTTCTTGATCCCCTTGAGGGCCAGATAGGTGGCAAATGCGCCCGCCATGATCCCTACAAGAATGGGCACCCAAGTGCGGGCCGCAGCAATCTTGTCTTCGCGGTAGATGATCTTGGACTTGATGAGCCACAAAAAGCCCGCCGCAATCGTCCCGCCCAACACGGGCGAGATGACCCAGCTGGCGGCAATTGCGCTCATTGTGGGCCAGTTCACGGCGCCAAATCCGGCCGCTGCGATCCCTGCGCCCATTACGCCCCCAACGACTGAGTGTGTTGTGGAGACGGGCGCGCCGACCCAAGTGGCAAGGTTCACCCAAAGCGCTGCTGACAAAAGCGCGGCCATCATCGCCCAGATAAAGGTGGTCGCTGTGCCCATGCTTTCGGGGGCGATGATGCCTTTCGCGATGGTCGAGACGACGTCGCCGCCTGCAATCAGCGCGCCTGCACTCTCGAACACCACCGCAATGCCAATCGCGCCACCCATTGAAAGCGCCCCTGCGCCCACCGCAGGCCCCATATTATTGGCTACATCATTGGCCCCGATATTGAGCGCCATATAGGCACCCAGACAGGCGGCGATAACGACGATGAACGAATTATTCTGCTCGCCGAAAAAGAACATCGCCACAATGCCCGCCAGCAGGACAAAAACAAGCGATATGCCTGGCCCGACCAAGGGGCGGGAGGTGTAGTGACTGGCCAGTTCCAAATTCGAATAGCGCGCCAGATCGCGATCCAGCGTTTCGAGATGGCGGCTGTCGTCGGGTTTTTCTGTCATGCGATGCGCTCCCTGATCAAAAGACGACTAGCGCAATTAGGAAGACGAATTCAACACTCCTGTGCTGTACGGCCGCAAGTTTGCCGTGGAAGCGAACGCTCACCCCAGCAGGCATTCGGCGTTGGGCGGGCGAGCCTTCGGAGAAAGGGGTGAGGGCGCTCCAAGAGATGCCGCCGCATTCCCATCGGTCTTTGATCGGGCCGTCACGTTATTCACTTGGAATTGCAGGATGGTAATCTCAACCTCATGCCGAAGAGCGCATGGCGCGATGTTGCTGCATGCAGCGCCGCAGCTCGGACATCTAAGAGGCCGCCCCGAGGAAGTCTCCCGAGAGGCCTTTGGTTCCGTTGTTTGACCCCCTGACTCTTAAGCCTTGAGTTGACAGCTGCGCTTATGAAAATGCTGAGGCGGCACGTACAGCGGTCAGTGTGCCGTATGCTGACAAATGGTCGCTTTTGCGGGATTTGACGAAAGTGAGGCATGTCTTTGACATCACAGATAGAGATCTGGAGGTGCTGAGCGCGCCACTGTCTTTTCATAAAGGGGACCCGCTTTCCGATAATGAAAGTCTTGTGGTGCTACCCTCAAACGAGAGCCTGTCAGAACGGGCGCATAGCATGCAAGAGAGTACTGATCTTGAACTTTGCCAAGAAAGCAAAGAGCGGAAAGTTGATGTTGGCTCTGATAAACAGAGAACAGAGACTAATAGGGTAATAGCAGAGCCTAACATGCCGCTTGGTTTGGTGTTGAAGGCGTGCCCGGACATTCTGCAATATGCCAATGACGAGATCCACCATTGGCATCAGCTTGTTTCGGCAGTTGGCGTGGTCAGTGGTATGATGGGCATCAGTCAGAATACGTCGGCCGAGGCTCAGGCCCATATGGGTCATGACATTGCAGCCGTCACCGTCGCCGCCATTCTTCAAAGAGCGACCGATATCAATTCTCCGGGTGGGTATCTGCGGAGCTTGACCAGGAAATCTATCGAAAGCGCCTTCTCGCCTGGGCCGATCGTGATGGCGCTTTTGCAGAGGGACGTTGACTGAGTTGAGAGCTGTCAACTGTGGCCGAGGGGTCTGCGGTACAAGCCGCTGTTGGCAAAAGCAACGCACGCACTGGTGGGCTGAGATTAACGAATAAGCCCGAGATTGCCCCTCGAACTCTCATTGAAAAAGGGCATGAACAAGATGGATGAATACAGTGATTATGTACACGGACTCGACGCTCCCGCTAAGGATGGTTTTGACATTGTTCCAAATGACGGGGCCGATCTGGAAAAGGTAACACGAGCCGTGCATGTCGGAACAGGTGGTGCTGTTCGCGTGACATTGAAGAGCGGAGCTATCGTCACCTTTTTCGGTTTGGGCGCCGGAGCACTACTGCCAATACGTGCCTCGCGCGTTCATTCGACGGGAACAACAGCGAGTGATTTGGTCGCTTTGCTATGAAACAGATCAATCTTTCGCTCAGCCGCAAGCCACAGATTGTGCAGGCCAGCGTCCCGTTGATTAATCAATTACAGGTCTTGGCGGTGACAGAGGCAGACGCTCAGGTGATGGCTTCGGCGTCATCAAATGGAGCTACTGTCTACCTCTATGTGTCTTTGTCAGCGACGCCCCCGACGGAGGCCGATATGATCTCTGGCGCGGGTGCTGAGTGGTTTGGTTCATTCGTGATGTCGAGTGCGCCGTCAGGAATGTCAGGGCCATCCGGTCTCGCGCCGGGGACGGCCTATTATCTCTATGCATTGGCTGAACAGAACGGCGAACACAGCGCGTTTCAATCGGTAAGCTTTGCGACAGATGTTCCAGACACTGTTGCGCCAACGCTGAGCGAAGCTGATTTTACTGTCAACGATGAAACCAACGTTGATCTGGCTGTCACGACCAACGAGAACAATGGCGACCTCTACGTTGTTGTCACGACCACTCAGGCTACACCAACAGCCGCTCAAATGAGATTGGGGCAAGACAGCACCGGCGTTGCCGCGGGCTACTCCAATGGCGGGCAGGCGGTTTCGGAGGCAGGGGTGCAGCTCATCTCGGCCAACGACCTTACGCAAGCTGCGTACTACGCCTACTTCATGCAGGATGACAGGATGGGGAATACATCTTCCGTCCTTGAGGCTGGTCCCTTCACGCCATCTGATGTCACAATTCCGATAGTGTCTTCGGTGGAGATAGTGACCACTGGAACAACCACGGCACTGCTGACCTTTAACACCGATACGGACGAGGGTGATGCCTTCTTCATTGTGCAGCCCGCGGGGGAGGCTGCTCCTACATTGGCGCAGATAAAGGCAGGGGCTGTCGGAACGGTCCAGGGCCAGCAAGCGGTAAGCGCCGCTGGGCCTCAGAGCGCCGAAATTACAGGACTATCGGAGGCGGTGGCATATCTCGCTTACGTGGCCCAAGTGGATGCCGCTGGAAATGACAGTCTCGTTGTCGCAGCTTTCGCCGAGGCGATCACGGACAGTAGTTTTGCGCAAAGCTGGACACAGGCCGATATCGGCATCGGGTTTGCCAGCTTTTCGACGGCAGGCGGACAGTTTGATGCAGAAAAGACCGCGTCAGGTGGTTTCGGGCAGGCCTATAGCGACGCCTTTATTGATGGTAGTGTGAGTGAACTCATAACCATTCAACTGGTGTTTGGGGCATCAACTACTGTGACATCTTTTGATGTTTCTTTGTCGTTCACGTCGAACCATCGCAGTACTACCGTCCAGATCGATCCAAGTGGCGGCGGTACATTTACGGCGGAGGTTGAAATCACCTCGGGCGGCGGTCCTTACTCTGTTTTACTGGGCACCGATCAGCTGGGCATCGTGGATGTGGAGAGCGTGCAAAGGATTGCGTCAGCCTCTGGAGCGGTGGTATTCATCGGCGTTGGCCAATCGCTGAATGCGGGGCGGGGTGGTACGATTGTCCAGTCTGGCGGTAGTGACGCTATCATGGCGACAGGCGGCGCGCATATCAGCAGCTTCAATTTTTGGTCGTCCAATCAGGAGCATGCGCTGAACCAAGCCGATTGGGCCTCTACAGTGCCCTTTGCCGAAGGAGGGGGAGGACAGTCACCACTTGCCGGAGTGGCAAACATCCTGACAGACTATGATGATGTGCTGCTGCACTCGGCGGCAATCGGTGCGCGAACGCTGGAAACCCTTCACAATTCTTATCATCAAGTTTCGGCTGCCGTTGAGCGCAGTGTTTCTCTGCTCAAAGGAGAGGGCTACGCGCGCAGTGATATCAGTATCATGTTCTCCATGAAGCATGGCGAGGCGAACGCCAATTCGCAAACCTCACAAGCAGATTACGAGACCTTGCTGACAAACTATATCAACCGTTGCCGGATCGCGGTGCGGCAGGCATTGCGTGATCCATCCTACGTCGCCAAGTTCCATATTTCGTTTCCGATAAAGCAAAACCAGCCTGATGCGGATCGCACGATCAAAAAGTCCATTCTGGCGGTTGCGGACACGTTGCCCAATGTGATCATCGGCGAGGTCTACTCCGTTCCCGCGGAAGCGGATCGCGTCCATCCGACGGTTGCTGGCTACGTACTTATGGGTGAGCGCGCGGCGTATCAGGTCGAAAAAAACATCGCAGCCATGCGCTGCACCTCCTTTTCGGGGGTCGGCACGGGCTGGACTGCGACCTTTAACAAGCCTGTGGTGCAGGACGCGCGTTACAATTGGGGTGCAAACCTGAATGCGGCGCATTCAGAGGAGGGGCTTGAGGTCTGGGACAACGGTGCGTCGGCATTTATTGCCATCACCAGTCTGACATATTCGGGCAACGATATCGCTATCACGCTGGCCTCTGCGCCCATCGGCACACCAGAGCTGCGCATTGCGTCGCAAGACACCTCTGGCACCCTTGTCGGAGAAAGTGGCCCGCCCGGCGATATTCACAACCCAAGTCATACGGGCTGCGCAGTGCGGTCCACTGATGCGGGCTGGGCAAGCCCTTTTGACCCGACATACACGCACTATGACTGGTGCATCCCTCAAATCGTGGAGGCCACGTAATGCCCGCATCCAATATACCCGGCTGGCAGCTGGGCTACCGCTTCAACGCGGCCAACTATGCAAACAGTGAGTTTGCTGACCTGACTGGCAACAATAACCCTCTGGAAGTGCTCAATGGGTCTCCTGTCTTTGAAACGGTCGATGCCCACGAATGTGTAAAGCTGGATAACACTTGGAATGCCCGTTTTTGGCACCCGAATGTGTGGCAAGGCACAGTGGTGCTGGTTGCGCGTCTTGATCGGGTCTCTGGTGGGACGCTGGTGCGGTATCCCATCGGCTTTGCACGAGATGGCAGCAACGGTAGTAGCAATCGTTTGGTCGCGCTTTTTGTGGGCAACGACCGGCGCGTTCAATTGACCAGCGGGGGCAATGTTACAGCTGGCCCTGCGAACCTCAGCGACAGTGTGATCGGCACGCTTGTGCTGTGTCAGGATCAAATCCGGCAAAACACCTATTGGACGCTGGACGGTGTTGCGGTGAATTCGGGCACTGCTGCGACCGGTATCATCAATGGGAACCGTCATCAGATGGGGTCGAATGCGGACGGTGCTCATCTTGGGGCGCTTTTCGGTGATGTTTCAAACACGACACCAGACAGCGCCGTGAATATCCATCTTTTCGAGATGCATTTCTTCGAGGCCAATCCAATCGAGGATGCGGCAATGGAGTTGCAAGAGTTTCTGGCAGAGCTTTCTGGTAAATATGCTTGATGGTGTATGATCTGAGACGCTTCGATGCCGAGCTCGCCGCGGTCGATGCAACGCGATCATTTACGCAGTCAATCAACCCTTCGTATGGTGAGAACGAATGGTCTGTTGCCGGGTATGCGATTACAGCGGGTTCGGATACGGCCGTTCAGCACGGCGCCTCCGAGGCGCTCTATCAGCTCGGCTATCGCTTCTGGACGCCCGCCAAGCGAACCCGGCCGGGTGTACTTCCGTCCGGTGGGGTGATCCTGCCTCGGCAGGAGTTCTCTTTTTCCTACATTCGGCAGTTCTTTAATTACGGGGCAGGGGGTGGAAACACTGGCGCTGATCTGAAGCTGTGGAATGAGCTTCAATGCGTTGATGATACCCGCAGGCCGGTAGGCCATGCGTATCCGGCGATAATAAATGCGATTGATGCACAAGACAGGTTTTTTTCCAATAATCCCAATTACATGACAGGATCTGTTGGAAGTGCAACTAACTCATTCAATCTGGACCTGACAGGGTCCGATTATACCGCGTTGATTAATCGGGTTGCGGAACATCTTGCTGTAAATCTGAATGCGCAAAAGCGTGCATCTATTGACCCGAATGATGGCAGCACATGGGCAAGTGAACAGGTGTTCGGGTTTGCCAACGACGTGGCGGCGGTCATCGCGCAGGCCGAGCCGGACGTGATGCTGGGCCTTTACGCCTATGCGGGGCACAGAGCCCCTGTCAGCTTCCAATGTCCCAGACTTTACGTGGATATCGCGAGGGGGTTCAACAATCTGGGTATTGGCTATCTGGCCATGGGCAAGCTGTGGTCCGAGGTCGTTCCCGAATTTGGTCTACGCTGCTATGGCGATATAGCGGCGTGGGATGGCTACATGCGGCATTTGCCCGCTCGATATCTGGATGACTTTGCAGAACATGCAACAGATGGTGCGGTGGGCATCAGCATGGAAACGAGCGGAAACTGGACAAAGAACCTGATTGCTAAACAGCATTGGGTACGGCACTGGCGCAATGGGACGACGACATATCAGGACGTTCTTTTGGATGCGGTCGACAAACTCTATGAGGGAGATAGTCGTGTTGCGGACCTCTTTACGTTCTGGTCCACATCGAGTGCTTCGGCCAGCACACTCGGGATGGTACATGCAGCCAAGATTGTGGACGCCATGCCTGACACCGAGTATCGCGCCGAGTTCGAGCGTTATCTGAGCATCGCCTTGACCCACGAAAAGCTGCACAGTTCACGTATTGTAGAGTTCAGCGGGCCATACTTTACAGGGCTAGAGCGCAACCTGAGGGCGTCCAAGGCTGCGGAGGCCGACAGTGAATTTCACCATTATGCCTATGCGCGCCGGATGGCCAATTCCAACACGGGGTCGAATGGCCGCTCGGACTTGAGCTTTGAAGCAAATCCGCATTGGGAGCGGTTCCCACTTGCCTACGACCATGCGGATTTTCTGGCAGCACTCGGAGAGGCGGAACAGCAGCTTGTGCAGCGTCCCTCAGAGTTGCGAGATGAAAACCTGATTGTGGTAGAGACTGAACCCTATCTTGGAGCAACACCTTCTGTGGCGGTAAGTTACAATACCGAAGGCTCTGCAACATTTGTGTTCTTAGGGCCGGGCACCGTTACGATTGATTATGGAACCGAGACGACAAAGAATGACATTCTCTCCTTCGGCAGTGGTCTTCATCAATTCACAATAACGGGCAAGGCCACTACGACATGGACGGGGGGTATCCTCTTTTTGTCACTATATCCTGCCACGCGTCTTGAACCGAACTTGGGTGATAGGATTGGTCTGCAAAGATGGGCCTACGCCCCAAGAATTGTCGCTGGTAAAGTCTCGGTGTCATCAGGCTCGCGGATAAGGTTTGGTACCGCGGATGGGCGGTTTGATATCAGGGAGTCTCGACCTCCTTTCACTTCCGGCTTTGCTGACCCGCGCGGTCTGCCGTCAGGTGTGGTGAGAATTGATAACGTCAACACGCGCGGGGTCCATCAGCTCACAAACCTCAATCCGTATGTCTCTCCGACACCTTACAGGATGCTCATGCCGTTTGCTTTGGCTCAGCGAGAGTTTCCTGATATGGTATTCAACGGAAATGGTAGTCGTCCCGATGTTCAGAATCTGTCGGATGAGACTGCCGAGCAACCTGCGCAAACAGAGGATTAACTCATATTAATTCCCTGTGTTAAACACTCTGGGCAATGGCTGCCGCCAGTAGGGCAGGGGGCTTTTCTGCCTAAACGATCCTGTCCTCGACCAAAACCGTTTCTGATTCCTGCTCGTTAATCGACGCAAACCCGACGAACTTAGAATTCGTTGTAAGGTGATTCCTGTAGGCCGGGTACAATAAAGAACAGCAGGAGGACCGCGACCACCAGAATGCAGAAGATCTTTAGGAGTTCGGTTTGGCGGGGGGTCATCATGAGACAGGTCCATAATTTGCAAACCAGGACAGGCAGATCACCATAGTCCAAACAAAGACACGTGTTGTGTTACGCTTCGCTCTGCTTTCAGAAACGTCGCCACTGTAAGCGAGCAACAGACCGTGGCAAAGACCCCAGACAAAATAGCCAAGTGTCAGATTGTGCCAGAGCCCCATGAAAACAAATGCCCCCACTGTAGCAATCTTGGGCGGAACACCCTTTAGGTTAAGTGGAAGAAAAATATACTGCAGAACGAACTGCGCCATGGAGCGGTGCCACCTGTTCCAGAACTCCTTGATTGTGCGCGCTTTCCAAGGGCGGTCAAAATTCACGGGCAAACGGTACCCGAAGAATCGAGAGGTGTGTTCGGCAATCAGGGATTGGCCCCAGAAGGCCGCAAACAGCTGCAGGAACAAGAACGGCCAGTCGACGAAGAATATGTCCAACACATCCTGTTGCAGTGTTGTGCCCAAGTTGCCAACTGCGGGCGATAGCAGAATTACCAGAACGATACCCTGCAACACCATTCGGTAGTCACGTAGGCCAATTTCTTCCGCTGCTCCCGCCCGGTTCTGATCGCGCAACAGTGTTCCCGAAAACACCGGCCCGATCACAATGGCAGGCAAAAAGAACGCTGCAGGAAAGACCCAGTATACATCAGACAGAGGTATTTTCTTGCGGCTGTTGAGAAGCTGCTTGGCTGTCATGAAAATGCGGATTGTCGAAAAGGATATTGCAAGTGTGACAACGGGCATTGCCAGCAACCAGTAGTGAAGATCGACGAAAAACAGATTGGCCAGTAGAAGGTACGGGCCATACTTGCGCCAATTTGATGATCGATCAAGACGGCCAAAGCAAACCACCATGATGCAAGCTTCGAGCGTTGTTAACACGATGAACCCGGCAGCAACCGGAGCAAAAATTGCCACGGCAATCAGCCCCGCCACGCTTAGAACGTGCACTCCCGCACGACGCGGCAGCAGTTGGCACAAGCACCAAACCAGTAAGATCACAATTAGATGTTGAAGCGGCTGTATCAAAAGTCGAACCCAAGAAGTTCATCGATTAAATATCGCGAATAAATCAGGCCAGCGTAGGGCGTCATATGGTGGGTGTCTGAAAAGCTGTTGGCAAACTCGGCCCCTACTTCGGATTCAAATAGGTTGTAGGGATGTATGAGTGGGTATCCAGGGAACACCGTTGCAATCTCATCGACCTCGACTTGTGTAAGTTCGGTATCCCCCAGAGAGGGCATAATCATCAGCGTTACCGAACTGCCCGCATCTTCTAACATGGAGATAATCTTCTCGATCCGGTCGGTTTCAAAATGTCGAAATGGTCGGCTTGGCGCGAGTGGGAGAAAGCCGCTGGCCTCCTTTGACCAATTGGCCCGAAGTCGCTGCAAAGCGGGGCTGTCTTCGAACGTCAGGTCATCGTGAACGGTATTGTAGAGAAATTCTTGATTGCCATGACGATACATCTCTTCGCCCTCGCATCGGTCTTCGTTTAGAAACTGTCTGGCAGGCCAGCGTAATGCAGCGAAAATGCTGGTTTCAATTTTCTGTAGGGCAAGCGAGGGGAGAGAACGATACTCCGCCTCAAACGTGCGAGGCAGGACAGTTTGGTGCGCATTCAGAATGACACCGGAGCGGATCTCAACGAGTTCCATAAAGCTTGCAAACTTGAAAAGACGATCCGTTATGATCGGGAGGTCTGAGGCACGTTGCTTGTCTGGATCGAATTGATAAACCAGCTCCAAGACGACATGCTCAGGTGCCCCTCGCTGTTCAAGATAGCGTTTTAAGAGCAGCTGTAATTGTGGCATGAACGGGCTGGTCGTGTTTGTAAGCGCCAGAAGTTCGATAGAGACACTCTGACCTGAATGGGCCTCGATGCGATCCATCATGTACCGAGGGTCAACCGCCCGTCCGCTTCGGCTTGCCCCGAGGAAAAGAACATCAGGAGCCGGAGCATCAAGTGCTGCCAGTTTGAAAGCGCACTCGGCAGACACATCGGTGTCAACAGATTCCAGTTTTGCGCCTATCAACGCCAGTGCAGAAAGTGAGAGCAAAATCAGGAAGGGAGCTTTCGCTACAGGGCCCATTGCATTTTCCCGATAGTTTTCCGGTCCACTTTTCCGTTGATATTGGTTGGAATTTTCTCAAATCGCATGAACTGCGCAGGCCGCATATACGCGGGCAGGTGGGCATCCAGCAGCGAAAAATCGTCGATATTTTTTGTATGTTCATAGGCCAAAACAATCTCGCGGCTCTCTCCTGTACCCAGAACCACCGCCGCCGCTGCAGCACAACCGAACGCCTTGCGAAAGGCAGCCTCGATATCTCCCAACTCAATGCGATACCCACGAAGTTTGATCTGGCTGTCAATGCGTCCAATGTGATGCAATTCGCCATTTTTGACGCGAACCAGGTCGCCACTGCAGTAGTATCTTGGATCTTCGCCCACGAAACATTCGACTGAATTATCGGGGTAATAGCCAGAAAATACCTGCGGTCCTCCAAGTAAAAGCTCGCCTTCAGCGCCCTCGTCTGCTTCGACAACTTCACCTTCGTGCGTTCTGATCCCAATGACATTCTCGCCAAAAGGTTCTCCCAAAGGAACAACGGCCAGGTCAGGGTCTGCATCCTTAAAATGCTTGGCGGTGAAGGCAATAGTCGCCTCGGTCGGACCATAAAGATTGTAGATCGGACCATCGGGCTCCACGAATGCCCTGAACCCCGTAGCGTATTCAGTTGGAAGTTGTTCCCCACAGAACATCGCCTTTTTCAGTTTATGCTTTACAGGGTTATCGCCCAGACCGCGCAATGCTACCGATGCGACCAATGGAACAGAAAACCAGTAGTCGATACATTTTTTCTGGATGTAGGAATGCGGCATCATGAGATCGATATTACTGGCCGGAACAAGGGTGCCACCGCTTGCCAAAGCGACAAATATGTCGTGCATGGACAGGTCAAAGCTTAGGTCAAACAGCTGGCTGAAGCGCCCGCCCGTGTCATGTCCGGTCGTAGCTCGAATTCCGCTGACATAATGGGACAGACTTCCATATGTGATAGGCACACCTTTGGGCTCCCCCGTCGATCCGGACGTGAACATTTGATATGCGATATCCGAAGCTTGCAGTTTCTTACTAAGGACAGGTTTGTCCGACGTGTCTTCACCTGCTGCGACCTCTGCAATATCGCTGCTAAACCCTGATGCGAAACTATCGATATCATTTCTCTTACCATCATGAAGTAGAAGGTCGACCTGCCCATAACGGATGATCTTATCTAGTCTTTCATTTGGCAACTCGGGGTTCAGTGGAACAAAGCGCACTCCTGAGAAGAAGCAAGCCATTACGGCAACATATGCCTCCAGACTTCGGGTGCCGAGAATCCCCACTGCCTTGGGTGCCCGCGTTGCGATTAAAGACTGCACATTAGCAATCATGCCACCAAGAGCCTGATAGGTCACATCTTGGTTTCTTGGCCGTGCCACTGCCACCACATTGGCGTTGTGGCAAAAGACATCGCTTAACTCGCTGTGCAACTGCGTCATTCGTTAAGGATCTCATCCAGAAATTGGTACATTGGCGACACCGCTTGAAAGTGGATCGCATCATCGTCATCCAAATCGACATCAAAAGCCTGACTAACAGCGATGAAAACGGCGACAAACGACAGGGAGTCCCATTCACGCGGCGACCCCATACGAGAATTCATAGTTACCGGTTCTGACAATGCTTCGGATTTCGAAGCAGTCTTGAGCGCGTCTTCAATCACCGTGCACAACGACGTTTCTTCTAACTCAACAGTCATAGCTTGCTTTCTCATCTATCAGGTTTTGCGAAATTTTTTGTGCAGCTATCTCGTCAGGGCTCCAGTCTTCAGCCGGACCGACCTGATAGCCAAACGGTTTTTTATTTACAGCCTTTGTCGTCGCTGACCCTGCGACGCTCGGGGTCGATGGCAACTGGAAGGAGGATGCAAGGTGCTTCCAAAATTTTTCAGGATTGTTCTGGAAAGTGTCGAACCGCACGAGACTGACCCGATCTGGAAATACTGACTTGGCTTCGCAAAGACGCAGATTTGTTTCTTGCCAAAGCCAGATATTGCGCCGAATAGCGCTCCACCCTTGCCATTCAGCTTTCTCTTCAGAACCCCGTCGCGGCCGGATACGGCCCATGCCAATGAATTTCTCTCTTGCGGTAAGTTCTTTTTCGGGGTCGGGCCAGCCGACTGGCAGAGGATCTTCAGCTGTCATCGTTGTGCACGATCGCACAAAACTCTCGCAATCGCGGATGATCCCAATCATCCGACAGTCTGGTAGCTGCTGCAAAAGCTCCATCCCGATCATCGAATTATAGTAGGCGACATCAATAAGTCGCTGCTGTCCTGTCAATGCCAGAGCCGCTTTTATTTCCGACGCACTTCTCTTTTCATTTACAACCTGA
This sequence comes from uncultured Sulfitobacter sp., assembly GCA_913060815.1. Lineage (GTDB taxonomy): Bacteria > Pseudomonadota > Alphaproteobacteria > Rhodobacterales > Rhodobacteraceae > Sulfitobacter. The sequence continues at coordinate 48,738 of CAJXSZ010000013.1, forward strand.
CTAGCTGCTGCATCGGAATTGTAAGCCTGTGCATTTTCAAGATTAATTTGAGGTAGAACCGGATCGCTATCTTTATCAGACCCTCTGTACCCCTCATGACAAGCTGCAATCCCGTCGATCGTATCTAGAGAAGTCGCAATATATGTTGTTGCAGTTCGCCCGGTGCTCGCCACAAAATCGAAATTGCAGCTACACTCTGAAGTTGTTGTCTTCATATTTCTGCCGAAACCCAGGGTAGTTAGAAGTGGTCCTCAATTCTGGATAAGTTTGCAGCAGTTTTAAAATGGATCAAGGATTCATTTATTCCGCTAAAGTCATGTGCTCTATATCGCTGTAATGTTTTTATTGCAGGAGCAATGGGTTGGGACGCAAATGTAGCCGTTTGCCGATCCGTACTCGCTGCTCTGGATTAGCTGGAAAAGACCAATTAGAAACATCAAATTGCAATGCTTGCTTCAACGCAGATCAGTCTCTGGTAAACCTGCCGCTCTTCAAACAGATGAGTGGCTTGGCAACGGGCGAGAAGGGGACGGCGCCATTTTATGGAGGCGTTCATCGAACAGGTGATCGCGCGATGCCCAGAATTTCGCAAAGAGGATTGGTGTAACCACCAGCGATATGATCGTCGAAAGAAGTACTCCACCTGCAATCGCGATAGCGAAAGGTGGCCAAAAGCCTCCGCCCGCAAAAATTAAAGGGAGAAAGCCCGCGAAGGTTGTGATCGTCGTTGAGCTGATGTGCCGCACCGACCTGCTGACGACCAATACAATTGCCTTCTCATCCCGCCCGCGCGCATGCAAATCCTCTTGCAGCGCTGTGATGACGATAATTGCAGCGTTAATTGACACGCCAATAGCGCCGATGATTCCGATGATCGCCATAATGCCAAGAGGTTGCCCGGTGAGTGCAAGGCAAAGCAGGCTCGAGCCCACGGAAAGTACGCAGACCACCCCCGAAATCGCTGCGAGGCGAAATGATCCGAAAGTGAGGATCACGGTGGCCACAGCGAGAACCAGAATCATGCCCAAAGACGCCTGAAGATCGTTCATTGTCTGGTCGCGGGCGTCGCTGTCCCCTCCGGTTGTCATTGTCACACCAGACGGCAGTTCAAAACCGGCTTTGTCAAGCCGTGCAAGAAGGTCGGTCTCCACGCTTTGAGGCAGAACATCAGCCGCCGTGAATGCCTGCACGATGTTCACCCGATCGCCGTTCCTGCGGTAAAGGCTGCTCTCCTTTTGGGTCAGGGTGATCGTGGCGAGGGTGGAGAGCGGCGTCGCCGTGAACCCATCGACAGCTTCAGCTCGGGCTTGGGGTTGGACAAGGTACAGATCGCCGATGGCACTGATGCTTTCGCGTGTCTGCTGAGGGGCCATGACCAGGATCGGAATTTGTTCCTCCCCTTCCTGAATGGACCCGCCGACGCGCCCGTCAATTGCGTCAGCAATCTGGGCAGCAATCGAGGCATTCTCGAACCCCAAGGCTTCGGCGCGGGCCTCGTTTATCTGAAGGGTCACGCCGGGCGCGCCACCAGACAGAGACGCGCGGGTTCCAACGATGCCAGGTGTGTCGACCATGACACGCCGGATTTCTTCGCCCGCCTCGCGCAATGCCACGACATCCTGTCCGAAAAGCCGTGTCTCGACGGGGGCAGTGACAGGAGGGCCTTGCACCAAACGGCGCACCACAACCTGAGCTGCCGGAATACCGTCACCAAGGCTGCCCTGAACGCGTCTTAGAACGTCGAGTGTTGCGGCGGGTGATCGGGTCACGACCATAGCGTGGGCATAATGTGGCGTACTGCCTTCTTGGCTAAGCACGTTGTAGTAGAACATGGGCATGCCCCGCCCGACCATCCACGTCACGCTCTCGACAAGCGGATCGGCGCGCAAAGTGTCCCCCACCGCCAATGCAGCGGCATGTGTCTGTTCGAGGGGCACACCCGGAGCCATGTGGATTTCAACCTGAAACTGATCTCGGTCGACGCCGGGAAAGAACTGCGCTGGCAGGGTGGGGGCCAGAACCATTCCGAGCAAGGCAGGCGACAGGAAAAGTGATAGGGACAGGCGAGGATGGGCAAGGGACCAGCTGAGCATTGCGGTGAACTTGTCAAACAAGGCGGATGGGGTGGCGTCTTCACGTGGTTCAGGCAGTATCCGGCCCGCCAGACCCGAGGTCAGCACAAGCGCGATCACCAGCGACCAGCCCAACATAAGCAACACTGCAACTGCGATCGTACTGATAAAATCGCCTGACGCTCCGGGAAGCAAAAGCATCGGCATGAAGGCGAATGCAGTTGTCAGTGTCGAGGCCGTGAGTGGGGCCGTCAGGCGGCGGATCGAACCGCTGACGGCTTGTCCGCGGGATTGACCGGCTGCAATGCGGCGCATGATCTCGTCGACCATGACGATATTGGCATCGACCACCAATCCAAGGGCGACGATCAGACCCGTGACGGACATCTGATGGATCGGCACGCCGACGTAATAGAGGCTGGCAATGGTTGCCAGACCCACCAATGGAATTGTAGCGCCGACGATCAGCGCCGCACGCAAGCCCATCGAGACCAGCAGGATCGCAACGACAAGAGCCAACCCGATGGCGAGCGAGGTCGCCACCTCGATGAGCCGTTTGTTCGTGTAGCCACCTTGGTCAAAGATCATCTCGATGCGCAGCCCATCCGGCGCGGCTGATTTGAAATCCGCAAGTTCAGCGCGGAGATCTGCGGCCCAGCTGTCAATGCGTACACCGTCTTCGATCCGCACAGCCACAAGGACCGCGTCCTCACCGTTGTGAACACCTATGGTCTGCACCGGGTCACGAACGCCCCGCGTGATATCTGCAAAAGTCCCGAGGTGGAGCGCTGTATCGCTGTCATTGCGCAGGTCCACACCATAGAGATCTTGAAGCGTTGATATCTCTTCGGTCGCGCTCAACTGCATGTTGAGGCCTTCATTGGCCACGCGCCCTGCCTGTGTTCGCCCGTCGGCCTGCGCGATGGTGCCTGCCACATCAGCAAATGTAAGACCGAGCGATGCCAGTTTTGCGGGCGAAATCTCGACACGAATTTCCTCTTGCGGCATGCCGAACTTCTGGATCTTGCTTGTGCCCGAAACGTTTTGAAGCTGTAGCGACAGCGCATTGGCATAACGCCCGAGTATTGCAGGAGGAATGTCCGGGCGATCCGCGGAAACAGCGATAATGGCCGCGTAGGTATTGGCGAAATTGGTGTCGACGTTGCTTGGCCCCGCACCTTCGGGATAATCGGGGCGCGCGTCATCCAGTTCTTCGCGCACCTCAGCCCAGATGCGCTCGATCTGATCCACGTCGACCGAGGCCATAAGCTCGACAGAGATGACGGAAACATCCGCCGAGGACGTAGATTCGATCAGGTCGATCTCGGGGATGCGGCGCAGCTTTTCCTCGATCGGGATTGTCAAAAGCTCCTCGACGCGGCTTGCCTCGGCGCCGGGGTAGGGTGTGCTGATCAGCGCATAAAGATTGGTAATGGTAGGATCTTCCTGCCGCCCAATTGTAGACAAGACAGAGAGACCCCCGACGACGATCAGTGCAATCGCGAGGATAAGAAGCCGGGGCTGGCGGTAGGTGAGGTCCAGTTTCATTGGATCAGCGAAACCAGTTGGCCGGGAACAAGGCGATGCTGTCCCTCGGTGACAAGAAGGGCCGACGGGTCAAAAGTGCCCCGCACAAAGGCGGCAGTGTCACTGACATTGAGTATCTCGACGGCCTCCACCGCTATGCGGTGGTTTTCGCCAGTTGGCATTGCGACGATAATCTCCCAAAGGCCCCGCGATCCGTCGCGCAAGGCGCTTATTGGTACGATCGTACCGCTGGCGGGAACCTCTTGCATCATTTGCATTGTCGCTACACTTCCGGCCACAATCGCCGGATCGTCTTTTAGTTCGAACACCACGGCACGCGTCTGGGTCGCGGGGTCGATATTCGGACGGATCGCGGTGATACGAGCGGGGAACAGATCAGCCCCGATCATCAAATCAAGCTCGTCACCGACCGAAAGATCACGGCACAAAACCGAATCGACACCGATCCTGACCTTTCTGGGCCCGTCCTCGATCAATCTCAAAATCGGCTGCCCCGCCTCGAAAGAACTTCCCGGATCGGCAAAGTGCTGTGAAACGGTCCCTGCGAACGGAGCATGCAGGGTTGCCCGCCGGATCCGTGCCTCGAGCATAGTGATCTGTCCTTCGAGATCGGTTGCGCGCCCCGAAATCTGCGCGAATGAAATCCGAAGCGTATCAATGGCGTTCTTTGTTTCGCGGGACTTGTTTTTGCGGCTCTCTTCGCGGTCGAGCGTGCTCTCCATGCTGCTCTGTTCAACGCGGGCACTTGCAAGCAGCCTGACAAGGCGATCACGCTCAATCTCAAGCAATTCGGTGTCGAGACCCGCAAGAGCTGCGCCTGCTGTCACGGTTTCACCCTCTCCAGCGAAGATTTTGATGAGTTTGCCCGCTTCGTCAAAAGCGATGTCGACGGTCTGGTTGGGTTCGATCCGACCGGAAAAGCGCCGTTGCACGTTGTAGTGATCCGCCGCACGGAGTCTGGTAACCGAAACAGGTGTCGCTGGCTTCGATACTGATTTTAATGCAGTTCTCTCAATCACTGGCCCGGGCGCAGCCAAAGCATCGGTGGGTAGAAGGGAACGTGATAACACCAAGGTGATCATCGCGATAATGATCACTACCCCTGTTGTCACTGCCAGCTGCTTGATCCCAAACATTGCCACCCTCTCGACCGTCTGGGCTCCCGCCCGACGATTATGCTCATTTAAAGAAACATTATGATTGGATTGACCCTATTGTTGAATTCTGGCGAAAAATGGGCGTTCCGAAGAAAAATAGGCGGTACAAAGAAAAAAGCGGGTTTTTGTACATGCGTGTGTGTATTTATTGGAATTACTTTCGGAGCTGGCAGGGCAAGTGCTGAAGCAGATTCCGCTTCTGTCGCGTCTCGTGCGGGGCCTTGGCCAAGGCAATACGATCAGGCTCTTCGCGCGCCTGCCCCTAGTGAAGAAATCAGGCTAAAGTGGGGCTTGGAAAAGGTCAGATTGCCAAAGTTGTGCGGTTTGCCTTTATATTGACACATTTCGCCGCATAATTGCCTTCGACTGCAGATCTTTGAAAAGGTGATTCTATGGGTTTCTCATTTGGCATATTTGATGCGGATACAATTGAAGCTGCCTTTGGGCGCGAGGTCGTGGTTGCCGAGCTTTCGGCAGAACGCCGAGCCGTAGAAAGCGCCCGCCTTAAGCAGGAGTGGCTTAATCTTGCCGGAAAGTTGTCGTGGCGTGTGCACCCTGCCGGGTTGTGCAAAGTTTCTGGATAGTTGAAATTGCGGGTCGGATAATCGGCTTGAAGGTTTAGTACGCACCATCATTATTAGGGATTGGTGATGCCGCAAACTGGCTGTAATCGTCAGACTTCTTAATCAAACAGAAAGAGCGGCTCTGTAAAGCCGCTCTTTTTTATTGTTATGTGATGACCAGATCAGGCTGACTTGCGACGCCGTCCCGCTACACCAAGGGCGCCAAGCCCCGCAAGCAACAACCAGCCAGCTGCCGGCAGAGGTATGACGCTGACCTTGTAATCAAAGTACAGATCGCTCGAATTTGCTCCATTTTCGGTTGTCACAAAAGTCTCGCTGAATGTCGCACCATTATCGTTGCTGAAGCCGAGCAGGGTGAATGTAAATATTGTATTGTCCACAAGGATATCTTCATCGGCGCCGCCTTGTGCCGAGACGGTTACGATATCATCACAGGGTACGCCTGACTGCTGCAAGAGTCCGCAAGGCGCAGTGTTGGTGGTCTCTTCGTGGATAAAATCGAATATAGCCCCGAAAGACGCTGTCAAAATACCTTGCGGGAATGTGTTACCTTCCCCATCTTCCAGCACCGATCCACCGAATGAAAAGTTTAACTGAATGCTTTCAAGCGTCGTTCCGGTAATCGGAAAATTCAAATGAGTAAATGTCCCGAGCACGGTCGGCGTGTTTTCCGCCAAGGTGAAGCCAAGTGGGCTCCTCGGTGTGAAGTCGTACCCTGACGGATTGTTCCCGTTACCCCAGCGAGCGCTCACCGTATCACCGCTGTTGTCAATCGCCACACCCGCGGGGGTTGGGTTCTGCCATGCTGCGTTAATCGTGTCGATCGAAACAGAGGCGGCCATCGCTCCCGTTCCCATGCAAGTCGCCGCGACCGCGGCAATTAAGGTCTTTGTCGTTCTCATCTTCAGTACCTTTCTTAGAAGTCTTGACGGCAGCCAGGTTGCCGAGCTATACAACTATGAGGTGTGCTTGAATCTTTTAGCACACGTAATAAGTGTGTTGGACTGTACTAAATACTTAGTCTTTAAAGTGCCCCGGTGGGGCTCACGGGCGAGCCCGTGGAGACACGTGTTGCTGTGAATAATTCCAACACTGCTTAAGACATTATCACTAAAAGTTCGATTTTTCTATCTTAAAGACCCATTTACGTTGTTTCGGGGACGTTTGGTGCGTCATTCCGTTGAATTTGCGCTGAAAGTTATTTTGAGCAAATCGGCTGGGAACGTAGTAATTGCGCCTAAAAAAATCCCGCCAAACAGCGTCTATCGAATCGTCTGCACCCCATGACTCATTAGACGGATGGTGCGCGCCCCATGCGGAGTAGGACTTAGGTAAACTATTGCGTTCGGTAGCAGAGTAGACCTCCCACAGATGCGCCATATCCCGTGAGGCGCGACAAAGCTCTCACTCTTGTGTAAGAGAGATATCAATTGGTTTGGGGCTTTGTTTTCCGGTAATACGCATGCGTGAAATTCTTGTTGTCGATCTGGATCACACGCTCCTGAAAAGCGATATGCTTTTCGAGAGTTTCTGGTCCGCTTTTAGTCGGAACTGGCGCAGCCCGTTCAGGTCGATGCTGGCATTGTCGGAAGGGAAGGCAGCCCTAAAGCATTATCTGGCCGATGTGGCGCAGATTGATGTCACCATGCTTCCCTATGATGACGAGGTGATAGCCTATATTAGAGCATGGCGCGCCTCGGGTGGACGCACAGCTCTTGTTACGGCGACCGATGATAAAATTGCGCAGTCCATCGCAGATCACCTCAAATTCTTTGATGAAGTGCACGGATCAAATGGGTCCGAAAATCTGAAAGGGCCAAATAAAGCGCGATTTCTGATCGAGACGTATGGGGAAAAGCAATTTTCCTATATTGGGGATTCACAAGCTGATCTGGACGTCTGGAAACATGCCAAGCGGGCCATCACTGTAAATCTCTCGAGCGCTTTGAGGGCAAAAGCGTCCAGCGTTGCCGATGAGGTGGAGCATCTTACAACGCACACCTCCCGACCGATAGCATATTTCATGGCGGTCCGACCCCATCAGTGGCTCAAGAATGCTCTGGTCTTTTTGCCTATGCTCGCTGCGCATCAGCTGGACGGGCCTACCTTCATGGTGTCCCTGCTCGCATTTGTCGCCTTCTGCCTCATTGCCTCGAGCGTCTATATCGTAAACGATTTGCTTGATCTGGGTGCCGACCGGGCGCATCCGCGCAAGCGTGAACGACCTTTCGCTGCGGGCAGTATTCCAATCGCCTCAGGTATGTGGATGGCGGTGGGGCTTCTGGGAATAGGGGCAGTGATCGCCGTTTTGCTCGGGCCGGCTTTTTTCGGCGTATTGCTTGGCTACTACATCTTAACCACGGGGTATTCGCTTTATCTCAAGCGGCGGATAATCGTCGACATCTGCGTGCTTGCCGGTCTTTATACGGCGCGTATCGTGGCAGGAGGGGCTGCGACGGGCATACCCCTGTCTGTTTGGCTCCTCGCGTTTTCGATCTTCTTTTTCCTGTCTCTGGCTGCGGTAAAGCGGCAGGCGGAACTTGTCGACAGTGCGCGGCGGGGCAAGCTCAAGGCGACCGGACGCGGCTATCACACCGAAGACCTGCCAATCATTTCGATGATTTCGATCAGCGCGGGATATGTCGCGGTCCTTGTGATGGCGCTTTATGTGAACTCGCCTGCGGTGACCGAGCTGTATAACCACCCCGAGGCGTTGTGGGGGGCTTGCACCATTTTGCTGTATTGGATCACCCGCACGGTCCTGCTCGCGCATCGCGGCGCGATGCATGACGATCCACTGGTCTACGCTGCAAAAGACCGTATTAGCCAAGCGTGTTTCCTCGGTAGTCTGGCCTTTGTGGTTGCAGGTGCTGTGTTGTGACCTTCCGCAAGCTTGTCATCAGATTTACAGCCTTTGCCATTCTGGCGACCCTCGCAAATTTGGGCATGCAGCGTCTTGTTATGGCTCAAGGCAACGAGGGGCTCACCTTTGTTCTGGCGGTCGGGGCAGGGACATTTGTGGGGCTTATCACAAAATACATCCTCGATAAGAAATGGATATTTTATGATGATGCCACGGGCATGAAAGCCCATGGTCGCAAGTTTTCGCTCTATACGGCGATGGGACTTATCACGACAGCGATCTTCTGGGGCGTTGAGACTGTCTTTTGGCTCGTTTGGCAAACAGATGCTATGCGCGAGCTTGGGGCCATCATTGGTTTAAGCATCGGCTATTACATCAAATTCCATCTCGATCAGCGATTTGTGTTCACCGACAAACGTCTTGAGGTGGTGACATGATCCTTTCAGGTTGGGGGCGTTATCCGGTTCTGGACGCGGCTGTCCACGCGCCGCGCAGTTTTGCCGAACTTCGCGAAGATGTGCGGGCCGCGCAGAGCGTGATCGCGCGCGGGAACGGGCGCGCTTATGGCGATAGCGCCATCAATACCGCAGCAACCATCAAGACACAGCATCTCAACCGTATGCTGGCGTTTGATCCCGACATCGGCCAATTGATCGCCGAACCGGGTGTGCTGCTGGGGGATATCATCGCTGCTTTTCTGTCCCGTGGCTGGTTCCTCGCGGTGGCGCCCGGCACGAAATTCGTCAGCCTTGGGGGGGCGATTGCCGCCGATGTGCACGGCAAGAACCACCACAAGGATGGCAGCTTCCGCACTTGCGTCGATTGGGTTGATGTGATGGATGCCCAAGGTGCGGTCACGCGATGCTCTGCCTTGGAAAATCCTGTCCTGTTCGATCATACGCTTGGTGGCATGGGGTTGACGGGCGTCATCACGCGGGCAGCGATCCGTCTGCGCCCTGTGGAGTCCGCGTGGATGGTGCAGACTACGCAACCGGCCGCCAATCTCGAGGCCGCGATGGATCTGTTCGAAGCCAATCCTGACGCCAGCTACTCCGTCGCATGGATTGATTGCCTTGCGACGGGCAGCACGAAAGGGCGTTCATTGGTGACGCTGGGGGAACATGCTCGCTTGACTGATCTTCCCGAAGATCGAGCACGAGCGGCTTTCGATGTGCCCGACAATAGGACGTGGGCGGTCCCTTTTGATGCGCCGGGTTTTGCACTCAACAAGGTCACGGCGCGCGCTTTCAATGCGCTCTACTACCGGAGAGGGTCGCGTAAGTCGGGTCAACAGATCACCAACTGGGACAGCTTCTTCTTTCCGCTGGACGCCATCCTGCACTGGAACCGTATCTATGGGCGCAAAGGATTTGCCCAGTTTCAATGCGTGTTGCCGCTGGCTGCGTCCTACGCTGGCCTCTCGGCTTTGCTAAGTGCCATCTCCAAGGCGGAGGTTGGCGCGTTTCTTGCCGTTCTCAAACGATTTGGACCTCAGACAAGTGCGTTTTCTTTCCCGATGGAGGGCTACACGCTGGCCCTCGATTTTCCGGTCAACGCCCGAACTCTGCGCCTGCTGAGCGAGCTTGATCGCATCACACTTGACCATGGCGGGCGCTTTTACCTTGCCAAGGATGCGCGGATGTCTGCGGATGTCTTTGCTGCATCCGATAAGCGGATCGAGGCCTTTCGTGCCGAGCGTCAGGGCAATGGCTGGCAAAATTCTTTCGCATCTGCCCAATCCCGGAGACTTAATTTATGACGAAATCTCCCGTTCTCATTCTGGGCGCGCGTTCAGACATCGGCAAAGCCACCGCGCATGCCTTTGCAGCGCTGGGTCATCCGGTTCAGCTTGCGGCACGCAACGCAGACACGCTGAAAGCCGATCAATCCGACATGGTGCTCAGGCATAATGTTGCGGTGTCCCTGCATGAGTTTGACGTGCTGGACCTTGCGACACACGCAGCATTTGTCGACGGTCTGCCCGAAATGCCCGACGTGGCGATCTGCGTCGTCGGATTGATGGGGGAGCAATCGCAAAACGAGCAGGACCTCGATGCCGCGGTCCGCGTGATGCGCAGCAACTATGAGGGTCCCGCACATATTCTTGCCGAGTTTGCCAACCGGTTCGAGGTGCGCGGATCCGGCACGCTTGTGGGTGTCAGTTCTGTCGCGGGAGAAAGAGGTCGGGCCACCAACTATGTCTATGGGTCTGCGAAAGCGGGATTTTCGGCGTTCCTGTCGGGTTTACGGAACCGATTGGCAGGTAAAGGCGTGCATGTTGTCACCGTGCTGCCTGGGTTTGTAGAAACAAAGATGACCGAAGGAATGGACTTACCCGCGCCGCTGACGACCACACCGGACCATGTGGCGCAGGCGCTGGTTGATGCGGTGGAGAGAAAAGTTAACATAATCTATATTAAGCGCACGTGGCGATATATTATGATGATCATCCGCGCCATTCCAGAAAGCATATTCAAAACGCGGAAGATCTAGGCCGTGTTTTCAAGCGTTGCATGCACTGCCCCATGTCGGACTAACCTGCCACCTGATGCATCTTGATTTGACTGTCACTCGCCGACCGAAAGGCAGGCCACTTTGAGTTTGGGAAAACGAAGTGCTGGTCAATGTCATCGCGCGTTGTCGGTTCAGCACCCGAACGGATATGGAAGTTTATGACTTTTTCGTTTTCAATGCGAACGTCGAAATGAGATTGCTCGAAACCCAAAGTATCGAACCCCATCTTGTAAATCATGATTGCTGAATACGTGACCAGACCAGATGGTTTTGAGGGCTGGATAATCCAACTCCCCCAACAAAAAGAGTTTCCCCTGAAGTCATACATGCGAACGACGCCCAAATCCTGGGCTTGATGGCGGATAACAAAGTAAAACTCTTCGCCCTCTTCTTCGCGCTTTTTATAATTTTCGATCCATGTCCTCTGGTGTTCGACGGCCGCGGAGCTTTTTGAGATGTGTTGATTAAGGTTGGGATCCGCACGCAACGCGCAGATAAATGCAGCATCATCCGGAACTACAAAACGGACATGCGTTAGAAGCGCATCATCCATTGATGTGGACTTGAGCAGTTTATCGCGGCGTGAGGTTTGGGACATGCTTCAATCTATCGGGCTAGAGTAAGGTGCTGAACTTGAACACAAGAGATAACAGATTTTTCTAATCTCACACACCTCGTTTTCACATCAAAGCAAAACATGGCAGACGCTAATGGGCTGTTGTCTTAGCGAAAAACCTGTCGTTACTCGACGTCAAGAATTTCTTCGGGCATGCTCTTGTCACGTAAGACCAGAGTGCTCTTTCTGGTTTCCCCCGCTATTGCCTGCTCGGGTCTTGTGGTCTTTCGCCATTCGTAGATAGCGTGTATGACAAAAATCGACCGGAAAGAGCCGGATATATTTGAATACAGTGCCGGTCGGACTGCAGCCGATCCGGCAAGGTGTCTAAAGATTTCGAAGGAAAGACATGACATGGGTGCACGACTGGGATTTGTGAAGGAAATCACGCTGCCTCAGATACATGATCCGCGCGGAGATCTGACATTCGTGGAAGGCGGCAATCATCTGCCGTTTGACATTGCGCGTGTCTATTACCTTTATAATGTGCCTGTAGATGCCGAACGTGGTGGTCACGCGCATAAAGAGCTCGAACAGGTGATATTTGCGCTGTCAGGCAGTTTCAGAGTGAGAACCGATGATGGCAAAACAAAGTCCGATTTCTGGCTGAGAGATCCGCGAAAGGGTTTGCACGTGAGCAAACTTGTATGGCGCGAGATGGACTGTTTTAGTCAGGGTGCCGTTTGCATGGTACTAGCATCAAGGCCCTATGACGAAGACGATTACTTCCGGGATTACAAAGATTTCTTAAAGGCCGCTACGACCTGATCAAATCAATTTGCCAAGGAATATTGCCGGCGTCCCGCCAAGTGGTTTTCGAGATGTCCGCACAATAGGTCTAAGAAATCGATCCCAGCATGAGGGACTTGTTAAGATGGTTCCCATTGGGTCCTATACAGATTATTGATGATTTGAATACTGGCGGCTCAATCTGGGGAAAATAACATGATTCCGTTTCTCGACGTGGGCGCAGCTTACACAGAGCTAAAGCACGATATTGATAAGGCCGTCGCGACGGTTATGGAAAGCGGCTGGTACATTTTAAGCCCTGAGGTCGACGCGTTCGAGACCGAATGGGCGGCGTTTTGCGGGGCTCAACACTCGGTCGGGGTGGCTAACGGGCTTGACGCTTTGACACTGTCCTTGCGCGCGCTTGATGTTGGCGCCGGCGACGAAGTCATTGTGCCGTCGAACACCTATATTGCGACTTGGCTGGCGGTGACGAGCGTGGGCGCGGTGCCAGTGCCTGTGGAACCTGATCCGTCCACACACAACATCGATCCAAATCAGATAGAGGCGGCGATCACGCCGAAAACCAAGGCGATCATTCCGGTGCACCTTTATGGTCAGCCAGCCGATATGGACCCGATTTTGTCCATCGCCCACGCACATGGGTGTGCGGTGATAGAGGATGCAGCGCAAGCCCATGGTGCAGCTTACAGAGGCCAACGTATCGGGGGCCACGGGGATATCGCGTGTTGGAGCTTTTATCCCGGCAAGAACCTTGGTGCGCTAGGCGACGGTGGCGCGATTACAACAAACCGGGCAGATCTTGCGGAGCGGATCCGAGTGCTGCGCAATTATGGGTCTCGGGAAAAATACATCAATGAGGAGCTTGGGACAAATTCCCGGCTCGATCCTATTCAGGCTGCGGTGCTCAGGGTGAAACTGAAGCATCTGGAGGAGTGGACCAACCGGCGGCGTGATATCGCGCGTATATATAGCGAAGGGCTGGAGGGACTTGATATCGTGTTGCCCCACGTACCCCAATGGGCCGACCCTGCCTGGCACCTATATGTGATCCGCGCCCGTAGCCGTGAAGCTCTACAGTCGGCCCTCAAATCACAAGGCATTGACACTCTTATTCACTATCCGGTGCCACCGCACATGCAAAAAGCCTATGCCTCTCTCGGCATCGCAGCTGACAGTCTGCCGATTGCACGCAACCTCGCTGATGAGGTGCTTAGTCTTCCGATCGGTCCCCAACTTGGCCTCGAGGCCGCCAGAAAAGTTGTCGACGTATTGCGCGGCGTGATCTGACTTGCGGGGCGTCGTGGGATATCTTTTCAGGATGCGCGGTTGGCTGAAACCACGTATTGCCAAGCTGCGCTATAAGGTGATTGCGCGCGGGTTCGAAAGTGCTGGTCGCGGCGGATCATTGGGACGCGGCTTGAACATCCCTGGAAATCTGACCGTCAACCTTGGAGAAAGGGTGGCAATCCGTGAAGGCTGTTGGTTTGGCGGCAGAGGCACGTTGAGCATCGGGGATCGCACGGCCATCAACGCGGGTTGTATTCTGACGGCGATGGAGCGCATCGAGATCGGGTCCGACGTCATGATGGCGCCCGGTGTCTATGTGTTGGACGTCGATCATGCTTTTCCAGACCGAACCCAACCCATCTCCCGCCAAGGGTATGAGATCGCGCCGGTACATATCGGAAACGGGGCCTGGATCGGTGCGGGCGCGGTCATCACACGGGGTGTCACGATCGGAGAAGGTGCAATCGTCGGTGCCAACAGCGTTGTGACGCGGGACGTCGCCCCCTTCACGATTATCGGTGGTATTCCTGCAAAAGTGATCAAAGAACGTCCGGAATGAGCGGGCTGGCCAAGGCATTTGCGCTGTTTTCAGGTGCGTCGGCGATTGGTTCGGTCACGCAAGTCATAAAGGGCAAGTTTACGGCGATAGCGCTTGGTGCCGAAGGCGTTGGCATCCTCAACCAGCTGACCAGCCTCTGGAGTCTGTTTTCTGTTCTGGCATCCCTTGGCTTTTACAACGGGTTGCTGCGTCATCTGGCACCGTCTTGGGACGCAGGTGATCGCGACGCGTTCCGCAACCACATGTCGTCCAACACCTTTGTGCTAATGATGTCGTCCCTGCTGTTCGCGGTGGGCGGGTGTGTCTTCAGCACGGAGCTGTCCGCCCTTGTTTTCGCAGATGGTGGTGAACGTGCGGAATTGATCTGTCTGATAATGCTCGGGCTGCCGATTTTTGCTGCGGCTCAGGTGTACCGCGCAATGCTCAATGCCACGCGATCGGTGTCCGCCGTGGTGAAGGCGCGAATTTCTGCGGATGTGCTTAGTGTTATTGTCCTCATCACGCTGCTCTATCTGATCGGGTTCAAGGGCGCGGTTCTGAGCTATGTCGCTTTGCATGCGCTCTATTTGGGGTTCACGTTTTATTATGTACGCAAAGTTCTTGGTATGGATGTGGCACGACCCGAGCCCAGCCGTTTTTCCTTTCAGGAGGTGCGCGTTAACTTGGGCTTCGGGCTGAATGGCCTGATCGCGGTCTCCATCGGAACACTGACAACCATCTTGATCTCTCGCTGGATCATCGCGTCGCTCGGTGCAGACAGTAACGGCCTTTATATGATGGCCGTAAAGGTGGCCACAGTTTACCTTGGTGGTTTGTCGGCTACCGCTGTCGGATACTACTTTCCGATTCTGGCCAAGACGCGGACCGACAATGAAATGTTTGGTGTCATGAACCGGACATGGTCGATTTACCTTTTTGTTTTGCCTCCTGTCATCGTGATCCTCATGTCAACGGGAGACTGGTTGATGTGGCTGCTGTTCACGGCGGAATTCATACCGGCTGCGATCCTGTTGCTGCTGATTTTGCCGGGGGACCTTTTTCGTGTATCGGCCGAAACTGTTAGCATGGCGCTTTTGGCGCGCAAACGGTTGGTTCTGTCGACGGGGTCCTATTTCCTCTGGTCACTGGTTTACATATCGCTCGCGGTCTATCTTTTGCCGCGTTACGGATTGACCGGTGTGGCGTTGGCATATCTTCTTTCCCAGATCTATAACACGGTGCAGGCTTTAACGGTCAGCTATCTGGTGTTCGGGTTTGTACCGGCACGTTCCAACGTGCTTTCAAGCATCAGCGCGTTGGTGTTGGTCGGGGCCGCCGCGATCCTGGTGCTCATGGACCTTAACAGCGTTCTGCATATTGCATTGGCATTGGCGCTGCTTGGTCTATGGGCAGGCTTCTCCTGTCTTAATCAAGATTTCAGGAAAGGCCTTCGCAGGCTTCTTGACCGGATCGGCCTTTCCTCCAAAAATCAAAGCAGTTCCTCTTGAACCCGTTTCATCCTAAAGAGAACCGCAAATAACAGAGAGAAGTCGGCCTGTGCAGTCTCATCCATTGGTTACAGTTGTCATCCCGTCCTTCAATCATGCCGCTTATATTGATGTGGCAGTTGAAAGCGTTCTTGCGCAGACATATCCGGAAATCGAGCTTGTCATCGTTGACGATGGCTCCACTGACAATAGCCATGATGTGATCCGGAAATATGAGCATCATCCGCAGGTCACTATCATCTTGAACACCGAAAATGCGGGCCAAAGCGCGGTCCTAAATCAGGCTCTTGCCGTGGCGAAGGGCGAATTTGTAGCTTTTCTGCCGTCTGATGATTGGTACCTGCCGCATAAGACCGAAGTTCAGGTCGAGAAGTTCAAAAACTCCAGCGATAGTGTCGGGGTCGTTTATGCGAACGGGCAAAGGTTTTTCGAAGACACCGGCAAGACTATCGACGTCAAGCTGCCTGTGCATGAGGGCTATATCGCCAAGCGTCTTATTCAGGAAGGCAACTTTATCTATCCGGTGACCCCGCTCTATCGACGGGCCGTTTTTGACCACGTTCAACCGAATGAGCAGTTTCGAGCCGAGGGAGAAGCCGTTCATCTGCGGATCGCGCTCAAATACGAATATGCCCATGTGGATGAAAACGTCGCGGTGATGCGCGATCACTCAAGCAATATTGGCAAAGCTGCCAGCATCATGAACGATGAATTGATCCGACATCGGGAATGGTACTTTAACCTACCCGATTTGCCAGAGGATGTCCGGTCATTGAAAGATGACTCGCTGCTTAGAATCTATCGGGTCAAGGCGATGCAACTCATCCTTGATCGTCAGGAAACACGCAAAGGCCGCGAAAATATTTACAAGTGTTTTGCCCTACGCCCCTCTGCTGTGCTGCAAGACCCTAAACTGCTGGTTTCATATGGTGCGAGCTTCCTCCCCAAGTCATGGATTGGAAAAATTACCGCGATGCGCAAACGGTCACTCGCAAAGCGGGACATCTACTATACGTCGCAAAAGTGAATGATGCGCGCTGCTGAACAAACCCACACCTTGGGTAAATGGTAGTTCAGCGTCTTGAAGTTGAGGAAACCACGCTGACAGGTCGAAGCGCGGGACGGTTCAGTTTTGCGCTGATACACCGCGTGTCGAGGTCAGGGATTTCAAAACCAGATCCTGATGGTGCGCCAGCGCCTGTTGATCCGTTGCGTAATGGGCCTCGATCTCTCTGACCAGTTCGGGATCAAGAACTTTCGCGTTGTTTACCTGCGTTACGTTCATCTTTTGCATCTTGCGCGCCAGCCCGAGGGACCTCACACCCGCTACCCGTTTAATCGCTTGGGCGCTGCGGCGGATCACAGGAGGCGGCGACTTGAGAAAACCGGCAAGGGCTCTGGACCTCTGGGTTGTGGCTGCATGAACGGGGGGAAACGCGATCCGGCCGTCGTCATCAAGACCCAACCACGACACCACCGCCTGATACATCCCGCGCGGATCTGCGATGAAGTCTTCAAGGTGCATTATGCGGATCTGGCTGTCGGGAAAGGCCGCGCGATAGCGGTCAATCTGCTGCGCAAACAGCCCGATGGATTTGTAATCCAGCATTGACGCCTCGCGCGCGACAGAGCGCACCTGTCCGGAAGCCTGCCACGCTTGCTGCAAATCCGCGATGTCTTCGTCCAGATTGTTCAGCATCTGGTTATGGTATGACTTCAGAAAGGGCACGATGCCGCGCAGGCAAATGAGAATACGCGCTTCGGGCGCCTCTTGCGCAATATTGGCGGCTGCAGCTTTGGAGTAGAGATACTGAACGGATGCCTCTCCGCGTATCGTGGAACGTTGCGCCGCGTCGCTTTCAAACAACGCCAGATAGTCAGAGCGGTCCGTGTACCATCTGAAACCCGGCATATCATCATTGTAGTAATGCGGCTCTTTGGCATCTGCCGGAAAGAAAATCTCGGGGTGTGTCCCCAAATAAGTGTAAAGCGCAGTCGTGCCGCATTTGGGAGCGCCAACGATGAAAAAGTTTGGGTGCGATGCGTTCACCTGTTATCCTCCGGTGGAGCCAAGAAGATGCGGCGCGCGAAGAGCGGACACAGACCGCAGCTGTGGCTGCTTTTAAGGTCCCACGCCTGTCTCAACAGTGTGGTGTCCAAGGCGAAGTGCAGATTCATGCTTTTTTCAACTCATCTTCAGCGGTGTGAGCATCTAAGCTTGGAGTGTGGCGATATCAAGGCAATCCCACCATTGATCCCGCCTCAGAACGCGTTGCCTTCACCAAAGCCAAACTTCTGCAATGTTCAAAGGCGCGCATCAAAATTCAGCGCATTGCTGATCAGAGGCTACCAAAGACGCCATTTCTAGCGTCAGGTCCCTCTGAGAGGTACATTGACCTGAAAAGCCGCACCGCTTATCGAAGATCCAGAAAGACAACTCCGCAGTTTATTTTCAAAGCAGTAAACCCAATACAAATGCCATTCAGCTTACAACGTTTTTTCGGCCGGTTGTTACGCCTAAGCCGACGTCTTGGAACTTCGGTTGCTGGATATCTCTCTCTGATGAGGTCCGATTTTGAAGTTGAAGGCAAAGTTGTTGTTGGGCGACATGTCCGTTTGCGTGCAACAGATGGCGGGTCAGCGATATTGCAGGACGGCGTGTCCTTGGACCGGCTTACGGATATCACGGTTAAACACGGGCGCCTCGAGATTGGCGCGCGCAGTTATATCGGGCCGGGCAGTGTGATCTGCGCACGGGATCAAGTCATCATCGGAACGGATTGCCTCATTGCGGAACACGTCACCATTCGTGATCAGGATCATCGTTTTGGCCCTGGGCTGATCACTGCTCAGGCAGGGTTCACTACGGCACCGGTCATTATTGGCAACAACGTGTGGATCGGCGCCAAGGCGACCGTGACCAAGGGGGTCACAATCGGGGACAATGTGGTTATCGGGGCAAATTCAGTTGTCACGCGAAATATTCCTTCGAATAGTGTTGCAGTCGGTATGCCAGCACGGGTGATCCGGACCATCGGGGAAAACGAGTGAACCTGCCGCTGGCTTGAGCGGGTCATGCAGCGCGAACAAAGGGATTGTCTTGTCAGAAAAGACCATATCGATTGTACTACCTGACCTTCGCGGTGGCGGTGCGGAACGTGTGAACCTTGATCTTGCTAGAGGTTTCAGGGCGCGTGGGTTCAATGTTGAATTCGTCTTGCGCTTGGCACGCGGAGAGTTGCTGGAAGAAGCCAGTGAGATAGGGCAGATTGTGGGCCTCGATGCGCCGCGTGTCAGGTCGGCGATGAAACCCTTGATAAACTACATCGCGGAACGACGCCCTGATGCGATCCTTGCGTCAATGTGGCCGTTGACTGCTCTCACGATATGGGCCCGCGCACGATCACGGCATCAATGCCCTGTTGTGTTGGTCGAACACGGCATGTTGTCGCGTCAATACAAAGGTCGGGGTGCGCTTCATAAGTTGATGCTGCAAAAGAGCTTGAAGTATGCCGCCACACGCGCGGAGGGTGTTGTTGGCGTCTCTCAGGGCGTGGCAGACGATCTCGCGAAGCTGACGGGACTGGATCGGGGCCAGTACAACGTCATTTACAACCCCGTCCCTCTTTCGGGTCGCGTGACCGCGCGCGCGCGGGACGATGTCGAAGACCTGTGGCAGGGTGGTCAGGGCAAGCGGATCATCACAGTCGGGACCTTCAAGCAAGTCAAAAACCAGGCCTTGCTGATTGATGCACTGGCAGGACTTAATGATCCTCACGCCCGCCTCATGTTGGTGGGCGACGGTGATCTGCGCGGTGATCTGGAGCGTCGGGCACAGGAAATGGGGGTCGTGGATCGCGTAAAGTTTGCAGGTTTTCAGACCGAGCTTGATGCATTCTATGCCAGCGCGGATGTGTTCGCGCTGGCCTCATGGCGTGAGGGGTTTGGCAATGTCATTGTTGAGGCGATGCACCACGGGCTAAGGATCGTGTCGACAGATTGCCCGACCGGACCCGGAGAGATCCTTGAGAACGGAAAATACGGGCGACTGACACCCCCCGGAGATCAGGAAGCTATGACTGCTGCATTGCGTGAAGCGCTCGCCAGCCCGTTTGACTCGGATCGTCAGAAATCTCGGGCCGCCGCGTTCACGCCAGACATTGCGATCGACGCCTACCTCGCCCTGCTTTTCCCGCACCAGCGCCAGACAGTTGAGGGATAGACGTCAATCACGACAAATCCCGATGACTGTTTTGGTTTGGTCGCAAATCGACGGCAAGTCGATGCATCAGCGGGTTGGAAACTAAACTTTATCACGGTATCAATTGTTAAACGATTGGGACAATTTGATGAAGAAAATTCTCATTACTGGTACGGCCGGCTTTATTGGGTTCCATCTGGCAAAGCTTTTGCTCAAAGAAGGCTGGCAGGTTCACGGCTATGATGGAATGACGGACTACTATGATGTGACGCTCAAGGAAAAGCGTCATACCATGTTGCTTCAAAACCAACATTTTGCGTGCACGATAGGGCAGCTGGAAGATCAGCAGGCTTTTGATGCCGTGGCCGACGCGTTTGAACCAGATGTGATCGTGCATCTGGCAGCACAGGCTGGCGTTCGCTACAGCTTGGAAAATCCACGTGCCTATCTCGATTCAAACGTGATCGGAACGTTCAACGTCATGGAGGCGGCCCGGCGGCATGAGGTGGATCATCTGCTGATGGCCTCCACATCCTCGGTTTACGGTGCCAATACCGAGATGCCTTTTGATGAGACGGAAAAGGCCGACACCCAGCTGACGATCTACGCCGCGACCAAGAAGGCGAATGAAAGCATGGCCCACGCCTATGCGCATTTGTGGAACCTGCCGACAACGATGTTTCGGTTTTTCACCGTCTATGGCACGTGGGGGCGTCCGGATCTGGCGCTTTACAAGTTTGTGGATGCGATCCTCGATGATCGGCCGATCGACATCTACAACCATGGTGAGATGTATCGCGATTTTACCTATGTTGACGACCTTGTGCGTGGCATCGCCCTTTTGATTGCTGCTGTTCCGGAACGGCCCGAGACGCCCGAGGATATCAAAGAAGGAGACAGCCTCAGCCCGGTTGCCCCTTACCGCGTTGTCAACATCGGCAATTCCGAGAAGGTACGCCTGCTGGATTTCATTGACGCCATCGAAGACAGTTTGGGAAAGAAGGCCCAGCGAAATTATATGGACATACAGATGGGCGACGTGCCAGCCACTTGGGCCAACGCTGACCTGCTTGAACGTCTGACCGGCTACAAACCCGAGACGGATTTCCGTGACGGGATCGATCTGTTCGTAGAGTGGTTCCGTGACTATTACGGAAAACGCCCATGAAGGAGCTGGTCCGCAGCCTGATGCGGCCGCCCGCATTGGCGATGCGTGCCCTAAGCGTGACGCCCCCCGAAACAGTGTTCAAACATTTGCACAGGTCGGGTCCGTTCGATATCCGCTTGCCCGAAGGTCGCGGGACATTGACGTTGATGTCTTGGGGCGACCGTGTTGAGAACGAATTGTTCTGGCGCGGCTGGATCGGCCATGAGCCAGAGGTCATGCGTTGGTGGGGGCGTCTGGCGCTTGATGCAAAAACCGTGCTGGACATTGGCGCGAACACGGGCTGCTTTGCTTTCACGGCCAAAGCACTTAACCCCGATGCCACTGTGCATGCGTTTGAGCCTGTCAGCCGGATCGCCGAAAGAATTGGTGTAAACTGCGAAGTATCTGGTCTGGATGTGAAGGTTTTTCAGCAGGCCGTGGCAGATGAGGTTGGAGAAGTTCTGATCCATGATCCTGGCGGTGCCAATGCCTACAGTGCGTCTCTGGATGCCAATTTCCTGCCGGGCGACAAGGACAGCTACCCCGTGCCCGTTGTGACGGTGGATGATCACTGCGCGCGACACGGGGTGGAGCCTGATCTCATCAAAGTAGACGTGGAAGGGATCGAGGGGCGCTTGCTTCTTGGCGCGCGCCAGACTTTGCTCTCATTACAGCCTCTGATCGTCTGCGAGTGGACCAGAAGCTCAGCTGAGCATGCTGCTGCGCGTGACCTGCTGGAGGAGGCTGGTTATGTCGTTATCGATCCGGCCACCGGCGGCAAAACCACTCTGGATGCCGGTCGCGCGTACGACGATAGGAATGTTATCTTTTGCCCCGCGTCTCGTGCGGATGTGTTGCGGTCTTCGGGGTCGCTGTAGATTTGCAGTGCCTGTTGGCCGGATTTGAAGTCAGAACCCTTTGAGGAATTTGAATATGTCGAAAGCCCTTATTGCCGTCATCGGCCTTGGATATGTCGGTCTTCCACTTGCTGTCGAATTTGGCAAAACACGCAAGGTGATTGGCTTTGATATCAACCAAAGCCGCATTGCCGAGCTGAAGGATGGCCATGATGCCACCCTCGAAGTGGACAACGATGAATTGGCCGAGGCCAAGCATTTGAGCTTCTCTTCGGATGTGGATGATCTGAAAGACGCCACGGTGTTTATCGTGACGGTGCCGACGCCGATTGATGCCCACAAGCGCCCCAACCTCACGCCGTTACACAAAGCATCCGAAACGGTGGGTCACGTGCTGAAAAAAGGCGATATCGTCATTTATGAAAGTACGGTTTTCCCTGGAGCCACGGAAGAAGAATGCGTGCCCGTATTAGAGGCGGTGTCGGGTTTGCGTTTCAATGAGGACTTCTTTTGCGGCTACAGCCCCGAGAGGATCAATCCGGGTGACAAGGAACACAGGCTGCCGACCATTCGCAAGGTCACGGCCGGGTCCACGCCGCAAGTCGCGGCCGAAGTAACTGCCCTTTATGACGAAATTATCACCGCAGGCACCTATCAGGCGCAGAGCATTCGGGTGGCCGAGGCGGCAAAGGTGATCGAGAACACACAGCGCGATCTTAACATTGCGCTGGTCAACGAACTGGCTCTGATTTTTAACAAGATGGATCTCGATACCGAAGCTGTGCTGGAAGCTGCTGGTACGAAATGGAATTTCCTGCCATTCCGTCCGGGTTTGGTTGGCGGCCACTGTATTGGTGTCGACCCCTATTATCTCACGCATAAGGCGCAGGCCATTGGCTATCATCCGGAGGTCATACTGGCCGGTCGTCGGATCAATGACGGAATGGGCGCCCATGTGGCCGAACAGTTGATTAAAGCGATGCTCAAACAGCGCATGCCGGTCAATGGGGCACGCGTGTTGGTGCTTGGGCTTACCTTCAAGGAAAATTGCCCTGATCTGCGCAACACACGTGTAGTCGATGTGGTGGAAGAACTCGGGAAATATGGTGTGGATGTGGATGTCCATGATCCTTGGGCCGATCCTAAAGAGGCCAAAGCGGAATACGACATTGATCTGGTCGAGGCGCCGAGCGCTGGCACATATGACGCGATTGTCCTTGCCGTGGCGCACGATCAATTTCGGGACCGTGGGATTGAAGGTATCCGCGCCCTCGGCGCTGTCGACCATATGGTCTACGACCTCAAATACCTCTTTGATGCTGATGCAACCGACTTAAGGCTTTGACAACACAACATCGTCCGCGATGTGTCTGCCTTAGCAGCCACGCGACTAGGCCTCTGTGCGGTTAGACGCGATCGATTGTTTGCCAAAATTTATGGGCCTGCGCCCTACCCGCAGGTTGCGCGGGTGCGTGGCTCTTCCTTGATCGGGAGAGCCGGCCCCAAGCAGCATGGCTGTCAAAGGTAGCGCAATGAGTGTGATTGTGCCCACGGTTGTGTAGACGCCGAAGGCAAACCAAAAGGAAAAGCCAAACAACAGGGCCAAAATGGAAGACAACAATCCCGCAAAAACCGCAAATATGAGGTATCCAAGTATCATAATTTCACAGTATTCCACTTCACTTAAGATAAACTTAATTTTGTGAGCACCAAAAAACTGCGCCCTGCCTTTGTCACGGTGGCTTGCTCGTTTCCGATACAGCAACATCAGTAGTCGACCTGTATTTTTGCAATTGTATGACGAGAATGGGACGGCTTTGAGGCGCACATGACCTGAGCAAAACCCGATCACGCAGCACGCCCACTGTGTCTGCTGGCGCCGAAGCGTTTGAAAGAGGATTTTGCTCGCCGGATTTGGATCGACGCACCCCATAGGCCTTAGCTGTATCTGGCCGCTTTGCCGGAGTTTCGCACGCCTCGTCGCGGATCATTTCTTGCGTGAAAATGGCGGTTTGCACCGAGATCGTGAACAATGACCGCAACTCCTGATCGTTGGACCCAATTGGGCAACGCCAGACCGGTAAAATTTGTAGAATCGTAAATAGATCTGATACCGTCTCCGTATCAACCGTGAGGGCCCATTTTGAAAATTCGCAAGCTTCTTTTTGTCGTAGCAACAGCAGCATGTGCCGCAGCGACATCCGCATCGTCATCAACGCTCGATTTCGACAGTGTTACTGCTGTTGCTTCGGGCAACGTGATGATTAATTGCGGGCAAGATAGTCTGGTATATTCGATCACCGAGGCCAAGTCGGAGTCGATTGGCGCGAACCTGTTTGCCACGATGTTCTGTCTGAGCGGAACCGGTAGTGCCGCGCGTTTCGGCGGGAACAACGCTGGCGGTCTGGCCGCGGGCCCCCAAGGACAAAACGGTGCCGGTGGAAGCGAATTTTTGGGACAGGAAGCGCACAATCAGGACGCGCACAATCAGGAAGCGCTCGATCAGGAAGCCCAGAATCGTGCGGACAAGAATGGTGCGCTTGATGATGATGCGGTGACAGACGGCGTCATCACCCCCAAGCTTAAGTCCGATACCCCGGTTTGGAGCCGCGGCTTAAAAGCGGTAGATGAACAGCCCATTTGGGTCGTCGCCCGCACGCAAACATGTGGACCAGACGACAACCGCGTTACAAGCCAAACGGGCTGCGAAAATTCACTGGTTTCACTTCTTGGCATTGGTGACGACTTCGGCGTGCAATCTGTCGGTACAGCCGCCGTGAAGCCGACAGAAACGCTGGTTGCAGCACCGCTGCCTGCGGGATTTGTCCTGTTGCTTGGGGGGGTGGGTACGTTGGCCTTCTGGCGCCGTCGTCGGGCCACCTGATACGACGTTCAGCTGTTTTGGGTGCGGGGATGGTCAGGCGTTCGTGGTCCAATACCGTCCACATGGTGGTCAGCTGGTCTGGATATCACCGTCCCTGTCGGCTTTTGGTCAAATGCCCGAAGCCTCTTATGTAAACGCGCTGACAAGAGGAAAAATAACGCAAGACAGTTATCAGAGCTGGAATAATCTTACCTAATCCCAGACTGCCACGGGCGGTCGCCATAGTTTCGTCACAGGTTGCATTCATTGGGAAACGCATCCATACACTTTTAACTTAACAAGGGCTGGCTCGGTCACGCCCAAGTGGTCCTGATCAAAATGAGTTCTGTACTTTATAACGACCATTTCGGATTTACCGAGCGACCGTTTTCTCTGTCGCCCGATCCTGAATTTTTGTATTGGTCAAAAGCGCATATTCGCGCGCGTTCGGTGCTTGAATACGGTCTTGTGACACGGGCGCCGCTGACAGTGGTTTCTGGTGGGGTCGGGACCGGTAAGACAACCTTGATCCAGGAACTTCTGCGCGATGTCGACACGGATATTACGATAGGTTTGATTTCCAATGCACGTGGCGATCGTGGTGATCTGCTCCGTTGGGTTTTGGGCGCATTTGATCTCGAAGTTGATGGCGGTGCCGACTATGTGCAGTTGTTCCAGCAGTTTCAGGACTTTGTGATCGAACAGTATTCGAGCGGCCGCCATGTGGCGCTGATTGTGGATGAGGCCCAAAACCTTGGCATGGAGACTCTCGAAGAGTTGCGCATGCTGACAAATATCAACTCGGGCAAAGACGAGCTTTTGCAGATCATTCTGGTCGGTCAATCCGAGCTGCGGGATTTGATACGCAGACCTCAATTACGTCAGTTTGCGCAGCGTGTCACATCGACATATCATCTGGATCCATTGGATTTGGAGACGACGCATGATTACATCCGGCACAGATTGAGACATGCTGGTGGATCGGGTGAAGAAATCGAAGAAGCTGCGATCACAGTTGTTCATCGTGAATCATCGGGCATCCCCCGCATGATAAACAAGATCTGCGATATGGCGCTTGTCTATGCGTCGAGTGCGGGAAAGAAAACGGTAGACGCAGACACGATCCAGGAACTCATGGACGACGGTTTGATCTTGAAGCCCTACAATGAGACGTATTTTTTGACGAGTAGAACTGATGTTAAGGATAGGGCAGCAGAATGAGCATCGACATTGGCTTCTACCGCGCATTGATACTTCGCCGCCTGCCGGTCATGACCCTGTTCTTTTTGCTCATTTCGGGCATTGGGATTGCAACTGCTTTCAAGCTGCCTGAAGAATACTCGACATCGGCAAGGCTTCTGCTCGAAGCCCCGCAAATCCCGGTCAGTATGATTCCCACGACTGTCCAGACCAGCGCTGCGGAACAGCTCGAGGTCATCGAGCAAAGGCTTATGACACGCAGCAATATGATCGATATCGCCAATCGGTACGATGTGTTCCTAGACATCCGGGACAGGGAGCCTGATACGGTCGTCAGTGATATGCGAACGGCCACAAGAATTGTTCGCAGAAGTGGTGGCTTGAACGGCGCGACCCTGATGACAATTTCATTTAAGGGACGGTCTCCTCAGGTCGTGGCGAGTGTTGTTAATGAATACGTCACATTGGTTTTGCAGGAAAATTCGAGGTTCCGTGTATCGCGTGCTGAAAACACGCTTGAGTTTTTCGAGCAAGAGGTCCAACGGCTCGGTGTTAATCTCTCTCAAAAAACGGTGGAAATAGCGGAGTTCAAAACGAACAACGCAGATGCCTTGCCGCAGGATCGCGCTTTTCGCGTGCAGCTTGAGACCCGATTGCAAGATCGTCTTGAAAATCTCGAAACTGAGCTCTTGCGAGCCCGGCAGTATCTAAACAATCTACAACTTCGACTTACGGTAACCCAGCCAGAGCCCGAAGCGGAAGATGATCGTGAGCGTCAGTTACTCATCCTTAAAGGAGAGATTAAGCGCTTAAGAGAGACATACGCCGAGAATAATCCAAGAATTATCCGGCTGAAAAACCGAATAGAGCAATTGGAAGTGATCGTTGCTGCAGACAACTCCGAATTGACCACGATCACCGATGGGGAAAGTGTCTCGGAAGATGACGTCCTTCGCGAAATCGCGCTTCAGGAAGCCAAAGAGCGCGTTGAAACGCTGGAAAAGCAGATCGAAACCACCGATGTTGCGCTGACCGAGACGCGGGACAGGATATCGGAAACGACTGCAAACTCCTTCCAACTTGAGGAGCTCGAGCGTGATCTGGATCGGATTCAGGCGCTCTATGATGGTGCGGTGGCTAACTTCAATTCGGCACAAGTCAGCGAACGTGTGGAGGCCTCGGCCCAAGGCCAGAGAATGAATGTGATTGAGAACGCGAATGTTCCGCGTGTTCCAAGCGGCCCCAACCGCATCGGTATCGCTGCTGTCAGCATCTTTCTCGGCATTGCTCTCGCTGCGGGGTACTTTGTTCTGCTTGAAGCTCTGAACCGGACCGTTCGACGGCCGACCGAACTTTCAGAGCTGTTCGATACTGTGCCAATGGCAGTCATTCCTTATATGGAAAGCCGGCTCAAGCGAAGGGTTCGTCGCATTACACTGGTCGCAGCGACACTTGCCGTAGCAATTGGTGTTCCGTTAGGCCTCTGGTATGTTGATACAAATTACATGCCGCTTGAGCTCATCGTTCAGAAAAGTATCGCCAAGCTTGGGCTTGGTTAGTTAAAGTTTGCGGTTAGGGTGAACCCACATGGAAAAACTACAAGCGGCTCTGGATAAGGCGAGAAAAACGCGTGCTGCGCAGGAAGAGGTGCCGACTACCACGCCGTCGTCACTCAAGGACACGCCGCGATCGGATGGACCTGTCTCCGATCGTTGGGCGGCACTTCCGGCGCTGGATCTAAAGGATAAAAGGCTGGTTAAGCGCCGGATCGTTACGCGCACGGCTCGTGAGGCCGCTACGCCGTTCGATATTCTGCGCACAAAGGCTCTTTTGCAGATGCGTAAGAATGGATGGACCCGACTTGCGATAACCTCTCCGATGCCGCAATCAGGTAAATCCACAATGGCTTGTAACTTGGCGCTTGCGCTGAGCCGTCAGAGCGAGCTGCGATCCATGCTGTTTGATTTCGATCTGCGGGATCCGACAATCGCATCCTTCTTTGACATGGAGCCAGAATACGGGATTGGCGAGGCCATGACGGGGGAAGTCCCGTTCGAGAAGCAAGCCGTGCGTTATCAAGATAACCTGATCGTTTCTATGGCGCAGCGCGAGGAAGCTGATCCGACGCGTATTCTGCTCGCTGATGAAACGGTAAAAAGGCTTGATACCATTCAGGAGTATTACAAGCCGGATGTGATCATCTTCGACCTGCCATCAGTTTTGGTGAATGACGACACGCGTGCGTTTCTTAAAAATGCTGATTGTGCGTTGATCGTGGCCAGAGCGGATAAGACCCAGTTCAATCAGTTTGAGGTTTGCAAACGAGAGGTCTCTGAACAGACAAATCTGCTAGGTGTCGTTCTGAATGCGTACCGTTACGAAAAACGGGCCTTTCTGACTGCCTAGAGCGTTCGGCGACGCGATTTTTGCGTCCCCTTTGGTTGAATACCGCACCCCTCTCGGGCATACGCAGGACTGGATGACGCCTAATGCCTAGAGAATCGGGTAGCGCCTTTTGGCGAATCCCCTCGAGCTAAATACATCTATAGGTTGAATATTCCAGATCCAGCGCGGCTGAATTAACAAAGCCATGTCTGCCCATCTCGCTGAAATCGTAAGTTTGTTCCCGCATCGGAAACAATAAGGGTCGAGAGCAGAGTTTTTCCCCGATAAACACGCTATTTTTTGAAATAACTTGATGATAGATGCTGTAGCAGTCATAGTTAACGTACGTCGAGCAAAATGGAAAAATCCAGCTATACTGAAATTAGAGGCACCATCCAGGCAGCTGTATTGCGCTGCTAATTTTGGGGGATTTGACGTTGAGACAAGAAGTTATTGTTTCGTCCGGTCGGGCGGTTGCCACTGATATGAATATGTGGGCCGATGGGCCATCTTTCAAATATCACAGGTTCTCTTTTGCTCTTACCAAGCGCTTGATGGACTTGTCGTTCGCGCTTCTGTGCCTCCCTATCATGTTGGTTTTGGCCTTCGGGATATTTGTGGCCAATCCGATTTGGAACCCTGGCAAGCTGTTCTTCCGTCAACGTCGCATGGGACGGCATGGTAAACCGTTCACGATGTGGAAGTTTCGCACAATGCTGGACAATGGTGCCGCAGTGAGAGATGCCAACGCACCGCTTGACGCAGATCGTATCACGTCACTTGGCCGGCTGTTGCGCAGATCAAAGCTGGATGAGTTGCCAAACATTCTGAACATACTGACCGGGGATATGAGCCTCATCGGACCAAGACCCGATGCTTTCGAGCATGCAACCGAATACGCATTGAGCGTGCCACGCTATCGCAAGCGGTTCACTGTGCGCCCTGGGATTACTGGCCTTGCTCAGGTCCGTGGCGGGTATGCGGACAACCTGCGGTCGGTGCGCCGCAAGGCGCGCTACGACAGCTTCTATATCCGCAACCGCAGCATTCTTCTTGAATTGTCGATTATTTTTGCAACGATTGGTGTTGTACTGTCCGGGTTCGGACAGCGATAATCGGCTCGGCGCTCACGCACTACTTCTCGATATCTGAGTGGCTTTCGCTATAACAGCACTCAAGCGGTTTTCCCGAGATACCACGCATCATCTGAATTAAAGCGGATCACTTGCAAATAGAAGGTTCGTTTGCGGGCCAGAAGCGATTTGGAAGCAGGGTGACCAACCACGTCACGGCAAATTTGCCGAACTCGTCAAGATCGATCTTAAGCCTGTCATAAGGCTCAAGCGGATCGGATATCAGTCGCACGACAGAAACAGAGCCTGTTGCCCTTTCCAACGCCAGAGAGGCGCGCGCCATGTGTCTGCGGGATGTGATGATGGTGACCTCATCCACATCCGTGAGCGTGTCCAGCCAGCAGTTCGTCTCCAGAGCATTTTCAAAGGTCGAGTGGGCATCTGCTGCCAGCACAATGCGCCCGCTGGTCACCCACTCAGCCTGCTTTGGCGTTGGGTCAAACAGCACAGGAAACTTGTGTGGTATAAGTCCCGACGTCCGGTTCGCTCCGGAGATAAGTAGATAGTCAGCCGCATCCGACGCAATCATATCGAGCCCGAGGTAGATCCGGTCATAGGCACCAGTGAAAACGACAACGGTGCGCGGGGGTCTTTCCGAACGATCATCCGTGTCTGTACGGATGATGTGGTCAAGCAGGATCACCACCAGTAAAACTGCGGCAAGCCCCAAAATCGCAAGCACCCGAGTGAGCAAGCGACCCATTGCGCGAATAAGGTACACGATATCATTTCTCCAATCAGACATGGTGTTTCGCGACATATCTCTAGCACGGGTTGTCGCGAAATGCTTTAACCAAAAGCATTGGGCCATCGGTATTGCTGACCTTGTGTTCACAACTTGTCTGACAGATCTAACCCTTGACGATGTGGACAGCATCTGGCCTGAATGATAGCGGCAATCAATCTGATGTTTTGTGGGATATTTCTGCGTGAAAATTCTTCTTTCAGTCAATGCAGCGTGGAATATCTGGAATTTCCGACGTCCACTCGTTGAGGCGCTTCTGGCAGACGGTCATACCGTCAGGATTTTGGCTCCAAGAGATGACGCAGTGCCACATCTAGAGGCGATGGGGTGTTCGTTTAGTCATCTTGAGATGAGTGTGAAGGGCCTCAATCCAATTCAGGATGGCCGGCTGACATTCCGTTTCCGCAAGCATTTTCGTGAGTTTAAACCTGACGCAATCCTCAGTTTTACCATCAAGAATAATCTATTTGGCGCAATCGCTGCAAAATCGTTGCGCATCCCCTTTATCCCGAACGTCACCGGTTTGGGCACGGCGTTCCTTTCAGGTGCCGTTCTTGAACGGGCCGCGACGTTCCTTTACAAAACATCGTTCCGCAAATTACCGATCGTGTTCTTTCAGAATGAGGACGATCAGGCACTGTTCATTGATCGCAAGCTTGTCACCGAGGCTCAGGCGCGGCGTGTGCCGGGATCGGGCATTGATCTTGATCGGTTCGCTGCCGCCCCGTTGCCTGCTGGCACCCCTGCCCCGGTCTTTTTGATGATCGCCCGACTTTTGCGTGACAAAGGTGTTGTTGAATATGTCGATGCCGCACGCCTTGTGAGGGCACGCCACCCGCACGCCCGATTTCAGCTTCTTGGGGCCACGAGCGCCGAAAATCGTACGGCCATTGATCGCGAAACTGTCGAGAGCTGGGAGAAAGAGGGGACAATTGAGTATCTTGGAGAGACGGATGATGTGCGACCACAGATCACGTCCGCTGACTGCGTCGTGTTGCCCTCCTACCGTGAAGGTGCGCCGCGCACGCTGATCGAGGCTGCCGCGATGGCCAGACCCCTGATCGCGACGGATGTGCCAGGGTGTCGCGCTGTTGTCGAGGATAGCAGAACAGGTTTCCTATGTGCCGTGCGCAGCGCAGAGAGCTTGGCTCAGGTCTGCGAGGCGTTCATCGCGCTCACACCAGATGAGCGTGCCGACATGGGGCGGGCCGGTCGGATCAAGATGGAGCGCGAGTTTGGGCATAACATCGTGGTCGACGCCTATCGCACAGCCCTCCAAAAACTGAACCCTGCTTTTCGCCAGCCCCCCGAATAACATCGCCGCTAGACAGACAGCGCCTTGGGCCTGCGATACACGCGCGGTTGCAAAACGCTTTCGTTACTGGCGATAACCTTGTAATTTTGAGACAAATACTGGAAATTGCCTGATAACTTTTTGCACAGTGCCATGTGTATTTGTCCATCTGCAGCGCCTCAGAGTAAAGATGAACGTGACCTCGACGGAACTTACCGGAAACTATGAGCGCTTGGGATCAATGCCATGTTTGCATATGTAGGAGTATACTTGTGGATGTCTGTGACAGCCTTGGCTGCTCACGATCGCGCGCAGAAGCTTTTTGTTGTCTTTTTCGGGGTCTTCCTGCTGTGGTACATGGGCGCTCGAAATACAGTTGGCTGTGACTGGTGGGGATATCTCCACCGTTTCCAAATCATAGCCCTAGATCAGCCGATTTCCGCGGTCTTTGCCGATTTTGATGAGCCGGGTTTCTGGTACCTGATGAAGTTCGTACGCGACAACGAGCTGCACTATATGTGGCTGAATTTCATTGCCTCGGCCGTTATGGTTGTCTGCTTTGTTGTGTTTTGTCGGGCACATCGCAATAGCCTGCTGATCCTCGCGCTGCTGTTTCCAGTGGTTATCGTTCAACTGGCGATGTCAGGAATTCGGCAAGGCCTCGCTGTCGGGTTTCTTATGGTGGCGACGGTGGCGTGGATGCGTGGCTACAAAATCTGGACGGGTGTATGGCTACTTTCGGGGTCAATGTTCCATGCTAGTGTGATCATGTTCTTGCCGCTCGTGCCTCTGGCTGGGCGAAAGGTCACGACCAAATGGCTCTTTGGTGCGGCGGCTGTGTTAAGTCCGCTGGTTGTGTTTCTTATGGGCGACCGGGTCGAGACCTACAGTGACAGGTACCTCGATAACTCCGAGATCACATCAAATGGGGCACTTATCAGGTACACTCTCTTGCTGGTTCCAGCGGTCTTTTACCTGAAATACAAAGAGCAATTGAAAACGGCATTCCCCGAATCCTTCGAGCTCATGCGCGTGACGACAGCTTTGACCTTCTCGTTGATTCCGGTCGCGATATTCTCGTCTATTCTTTTGCACCGTGTCATTTACTACGTTATGCCGTTGAGTATTCTGACATTCGCCGCTCTCGCTCACGTCGCCTTTCCAAAGCTGAATCGAACATTTGTTCTTTCTCTTCCGATACTCACCTATGGATTTTACACGACGACCTGGTTTCTCACTTCTTCGCATGCGCAATATTGCTATATCCCGTATCAGAATTTCTGGAGCGTCTTTTGACTTTGGTCTGCAATATTGCACGTAAATTGCCTGCTCAAAGCGCGTATCAAGCGCCTGTGATGCCACAGTAGATCGTTGATTGGGTAAGGTATGAGCAAGGCACAGGGCGCAAAATCACACATAACGACCTTGGTGATTTTTGCGGCGGCGACGGTGTTCGCGACACTTATTCTAAACAGATGGATCGTCTCTGATTTGGGACTGCTCTCATTTGGCCGCGTCTGGCAGCTCTATATCTCTTATGCTGATTTCGGGTTCATGCGCCGCGGGTTTGTCGGGACACTTCTTTCCCAAACGGGTGCCAATACGCTGTTTTCCAATGAGTATGTGTTTGCCCATTTTATACAGTTTATCGCGATAGCGGCTCTGGCTCTGCTTACAGCGATGTACTGTATAACAAACAGGCTTAAGAACCCTGTTTTTCTCTTTGGAATTGCATTCTCGCCTGCGTTTCTGACGCACTCAGGATATGCGACGGGCACGCTCGACGTCTTTGTGCTGCTCATTGTGCTCGTCAATATCCTGTATGTTCGGCATTACGCGGTTTTCAGTGTGTTGATCCTGATCGGGGTTCTTACGCATGAACTTTTCATCTTCACGTTGCCGGCACAGTTTTTGGCGCTTCACCTCAACTATCGGTCCAGAACGCCAGCACTGAATCCCGCCTATTTGGTACCTGCCCTTACGGCCTTGATCGCGACGCTGCTTGTTGTCCTTTTCGGTCAGGTTGGGGTTCCCGAAGCGGAATTTCAGGAGGTGATGCGGGCGCACCTGCCCAATGCCAATGGACAACACACACTTTGGAGCGGATATTTTGAAGTCGGGTCCGAGGTCGCACGGAGCATAAGTGAATCGCATCATCTTTTTCTCGCGGTGAAAGAAGGTCGGATCGTATTTCTGCTGCCTGTCCTCCTCTATGTCGGGCTTCTGACACTCAGGGCTTTGCAATATGTGAGGGGCAATGGTGAACTTGTGCTGCTGATTGCCGCTGTTGTTGCGCCCTTGCTTGCGTCGTTCTTGGCAAACGATTTCCATAGATGGGGAGGCATGGGGGCAAACATGGCCCTTCTGCTGACACTGCGTCTGGCAGTGAGAGAGGGCGACGAGACATCGAAATGGAATCTGGTCCTCGCTTTGTGCTGCCTTCTGGCACCTTTCGGCGCAGCCGAACTGGAACGACCTTTCCCACTTCATTTCTTTGTGGTCGAAAGTTTGTGGCCCTCATAAGTCAGTCGGGGTGATCTGCCCCACTCCGAAATGCCACACGAGTGACAGTTCTTCGTACGATGCTGGATCGCGAAATCGGTGTAGCGTTGGCCTGCCGTCTTGTTGGTGTAGATCCCAAAACTGTCGGGCGTAATTGCCCAGAGCTACGGGCCGAGATGAAGGTTGTTACGCACAAAAGGGCGCGCGCATCGAGGTCAAGATCCGAATCATCAAGGACGGACCTCTCCAGTAAAATCAACAATATTGGTCATGCCGCGCCACTGTACGTCATTGGGAAACAGTCGAGGCCCATGCAGCCTTCTTATCAGCCCAGTCATTATATATTCTTAGCTGCGCTGATGACTGGACGGCTTTAACCTTGGGTTGTCATGAGTTCAACGCACGAACCGTAATCATCAACAATAAATGCTAATTAATTACCGTATTATCAATTAATTGACTTCTGTGCGGATGAAAAATGCTTGCTGGCGGAAAACAGTTTTCTTCAAAAACACTCACGTAAATAAAGTGCCATCCGTGAATAAGGACATACGCACGGCATTTTTCCCCGTTCTGTAAAGCTAGAGAAGTTAACGAAGAGATGGTAATAATGTGTTAATCAATTAGTGAGGCTTAGATGACCCATAAATCTGTATTTGGCGCGATTTTAGCACTTTCGCTCGCTACCTTTGCTGCCAGCGCGAATGCTGCGGTTGTATCGTTCAACGAGAACAACAACTGGACACAGGGCGCACTGTCCTTCACGGGGTCGGATGGCACCACCGTGACGGCGCAAGGCTCGCTTTACGATGACAAGTTTCCCGATCCACTTTTCTATGGTGATCCCTACATTGCGAGTTGGGCCGGATCGTCTGGCGGTATCGGTATTTGCAGCGGTGACAAAAAAGTAAATACAAACACAAACAGCGTCTGGAGCTGTAGTGACAATCACCAAGTGGACGGTAGAGGCTCGAATGAGGCTGTGGTCCTGAACTTCGTTGGCCGGCAGGTTAACCTTCTCAGCGCGACGTTTGCCTATGTTAACAACAATGACGACTACGAAGTCTTTGCGCTAAACGGCGGCGGATTTAATGTCGGAGTGTCTTTGCCCAACAATTGCTGGATTTGCACGGTGTCCAATTTCAGCGTGGGATCCGATTCATCCTTTGCATTCGGAGCGTACCAGAAAAACGATGATTGGAAGCTCCGCGCGCTTGAGTATGAGATAATACCAACGCCCCTACCCGCAACTGGTTTGCTTATGATGGCCGGCATTGGTGCCCTTGGCTTTGCCCGACGCCGCAAAGCCCGCTCGTCCGATCACTGATCGCAACAGCTGCTAAATTTCAACTCGTCTAACTACGATTGAACCGCGACCCGCTAAGGCATTATTGTCGTAGAGTACTTAGCTGCTTGCCATTAGGTAAGGTGTTTGTGAATTGCCTCTAACCGTCCAGCATGTATTGTGTCGTGGGTAATTGCAGGATGTCTTAAGGACATATTATTATGACGACGAAAGCCAATGAGAATTATCTAGGCAAGTTCGCCGCGGGATATATGACCTGGGGTCTGTTCTGGCTTCTGGCCATGTCGGTCGGGGCGGCCGTGTTTTTCAGCCATGGCTTCGTCATCCTGTTCGATGCATGGAGTGAACCGGAATATAGCCACGGCCCTTTGATCCCTGTGCTGTCTGCGCTCATGTTCCTGCGCGAGATGAAGCTGTTTCCGCCGCAGCCGGGCCCTAAGAATGACCGCTGGCAGGGTGTTTTTGTTGTTTTGTTAGCGATCCTGCTCGCTGCGATGGGCAAACTCCTGAAAATCGACTCCTTCGAGGCCTATGCCATCATTGTCTGGGTGGCAGGCATTATCCTCATCAGCTTTGGATGGCAGACGGGCAAGTTTTTCTGGCCCTCTGTGCTTCATCTGGTTTTCATGTTGCCATTGCCCGGGATGCTCTATTTCGAGGTCTCGACCATCCTGCAGCTCGTTTCATCGGAATTGGGCGTCTGGTTTCTTAGGCTGGCCAGCGTACCTGTATATCTGGATGGTAACATCATTGATCTGGGAGTCCTGAAGCTGCACGTGGCCGAGGCCTGCTCGGGCCTGCGTTATATGTTCCCGATCATGAGTTTTTCATACATTTTCGCGGTGCTGTATCAGGGTCCGAAGTGGCACAAGGTGGTCCTTCTCCTAGCAGCCGCGCCCATCGCGGTATTCATGAACTCGGTACGCATTGCGATGGCCGGAATTCTGATGCAGCACTTTGGCCCTGAATGGTTAGAAGGCTTCACGCATTTCTTTGAAGGTTGGGTCATTTTCATGGCCAGTGTTTTCCTTCTCTTCGTACTGGCCTGGGTGATGCTCAAGCTTAACCCCCGTAAGATGTCGCTCACCGAGGCACTTGATCTCGATACAGATGGGCTCATGCCCCAGCTGGCTCGCTTGCAGTATGTTTACCCGTCACGCGCGCTGATCACTGCGTCAGTGTTTGTCATCGCAGTTGCAGCCGCATGGCCGCTTATGCCGTCCCGCGAGTCGCAGGCGCCGGATCGTTTGGATTTTACGTTTTTCCCGAAGCAAATCGGTGATTGGCGCCAATACGGAGATGAGCAGCGGTTCTCGCCACTGGTAGAGCGGATCCTTGCTGCTGATGATTACATCAACATCCAGTATGGGCGCTCGCCCAGCGAACCGACGGTTGATTTCTTTTCAGCCTGGTATCGGGATCTGGCCGAAGATGGCGTGGTGCATACACCCGAGATCTGCCTTCCCGGCGCAGGCTGGGAAATTGCGAAAGTCGAGCGTGTCGATATCTCTGCTGCGCTTGGCCTCAGTGAACCGTATGAAGTCAACCGTGTGATCATTCAGATGGGCGAGAAACGACGTCTGGTCTATTACTGGTTCAAGCATATGGGCGTGGCCATTCCACGCAACACCAGAGCGAAATTCAATGTGCTTACGGGCGGTGTCATGGCCGGGCGTTATGACGGTGCAATTGTTCGGATCATTAGCCCGATCGGCAAAGACGAACCGGAAGCGGTGGCCGAGGCAAAGATGAATGATCTTCTAAGGGAAATGCTGACGGATTTGCCCCGCTTTATCCCAAACTGATCTGGCTAAGGTGCTGTGCGCGGCCTGAAAATCTCATTACGACCTGCCCGATCTGATGCGCCATAGAGAGGGTTGGTCCGTGATTTCATAGCAATTTGAAGCCGTTTAACGAGGGATCACAGGTTCTAATCTCATCACTGGATTGCTGGTATGGGCCTTAACTGGGCATCATGCGGTAGGTTGTATATGGGCGCTCGGAGTTTAGCAGGTCAGACATCTGCCTATCCAGCGCGCATTTCCAAGCTCTTCTCAATGGGATTTCAAACACTAGCGACCGCCAGAGCCACTTGATCATCTGATGTTCCACTGCCCTCTCATGATTTTGCAAAGCAAAGCGATGAGAGGGCAATGGATTGTTCTTAGTCGAACAACTTGAACGTGAGACGCTTTACTGGGTCAGCCGGTCGATGAGTATGAGGTTGCTCACCGGCGCACTAATTGTATCGAATGTTTTGCGCCATTTCACAGACGGAGCTTCAGTCACATAGATTGTGTCACCGTCGTGGATATCAAACTGCCGTGCCAGTGGGATCCCGTTTGGTTCGGTCAGGTCCATCACATACACCACGCTCTG
The DNA here is from genome assembly GCA_913060815.1 of uncultured Sulfitobacter sp. GTDB lineage: Bacteria > Pseudomonadota > Alphaproteobacteria > Rhodobacterales > Rhodobacteraceae > Sulfitobacter. Next base: position 86,190 of record CAJXSZ010000013.1, read on the forward strand.
CTCTTCGACGATGTCGGTGCGCTGCATTAAAGTGTTCACAAACTGTGCCGAGTGTTCACGCACCACAAATATTCCCGTTGGATCGGCTCTGTCGCTGTCCAAACCACCGACTTGTGCAACGGCCTCAAGTGCAGAGGGTTGCCGACTTTCGAACGGTTGGTTTGTCTGCTCTCCGATTGCGCCCAAAATGGTGAAGGTGCGCGGATCACGTTCCACAAGCACTTGATCACCAGACCGCAATGCAAAGTTTAGCCGCGGGTTCTTGTAAATGTCTTCGAACCAGAAATCTCCGGTTTTGTGGTTTCTCAGCAGCGAAATACGCACCACTTCGGACGGTGCTGTCATTCCGCCTGCAACCGCCAAAAGTTCGGTCAATGTGTTGTTGGATCGCTGGATCGGATAAACGCCTTGTGTGGCCACGCCGTCTCCCAGAATGGATACGGTTGCACCGTCACCCGCCGCGCGCTTCACGACAACCTGAGGTTCAGGTGTCAGCGCACTCAATTTATTTGTGATGATCTCACGCAAACGGTTTGGGGAGTTCCCTGCTGCTTTCACACGTCCTGCATAGGGAATGAAAATAAACCCTGAACCGTCAACCTGAATGGAGTCCAGATTGGTTGAACCCGATTTGCCGCGCGCCAAAATACCGTCTTCGATGTTCTCAAAGATAGTGAGCGACAACGTATCGCCCGGTCTGATCACATCCGAAGATGAACCCGATGCCGACAGAAGGGCATGTGGGAACGACGAACTCGTCTTGGCGGCGGTCAACTTGGTGATGCGTTCATCGACAAAAACGACTTGGGTTTGCTCCGTTTCGTCAAATTCTGCATTCAACAGCTCACTCTTGCTCGGCCCCGGCCCAGCAATGGTGCAAGCGCCCAGAAAAAGGGTGATACCAATTACCTTCAGTACTGTAAGTTTTGGATTTGCCATCCGGCCACCTCACGAGCATCTATATTTTGTTTCTTCAACGCTAGGCGCGATTGTTTACACACCGTTGCGACATCAAGCGAAAACCTAAAGGGACCGGAGAGATTAAAGAAGCGTTATCCGACATTTCTGTCACAGTTAGCAAAACCTGTTGCATTAGTGGATCATAGCGGAATCCGGATAATGCAAAAAACCGCATTGGCCCGGTGTGCGTATAGCGCGTTTTGCGAGACCCCGAAGCTGGAGTTTTCGCAAAACGCTGTTCTGTATTATTCTTCAGCGGGCTCGGGGTTCTGAAGACGCTGGATCAGGTTTCGGGCTTCCTCGATCTGCGGCCGTGAATCGACGGGGCCGGCGATATCGATTGATTTTCGAAACACTTCAAGTGCCTCCTCCGGACGTTCCAACGCCAGATACACCTTGCCCAAGTGATATTGCACAAGCGGATCCGTTGGCAGGCCCTCAGCAGCACTCTGGAGAATCGGCAAGGCTTCTGCGCTGTTGCCTTGCTGGTGCAAAAGCCAAGCGTAGGTGTCTTGCAGGGCGGGAATGTCGGAACCGCGAAGACGGCGTCCAATTTTCCACGCACGCGCCTGGCTGTCTTCGTCGGTACGATGGGTGGACAGCAAGCTGGCCAGATTGTTTGCAACGACGGTGGAGCCAGAATTTTGCTCGTAGAGAGTCTCGTATATTTCGATGGCCGCTTCGATGTTTCCGTCAGCTTCCGCGATCGACGCTCTTGCCCACAACAGATCAGGATCTTCGGGCGTGTGGGTGAGACCTTCATCAATGGCTGATTTGGCTGCATCACGATCACCGCTCAACAGACTGAGCTGCGACAATCTCAGCCAGATGCCTGCGCGACGGGGCCCATCTACGATAAGCTCTTTATAGAGGGAGGCCGCAGCATCGTAATCTCTGGCTGCTGTGTGGGCGACTGCCAAAACGACCAACAGCGCCTGATTTTCCGGATTTGCTTCTCTCAATTCCTTTGCCAAGGCTAAAGCGCCGTTCACGTCGCCTGTGCTGAGCCGCGCGCGCACCAGCGCGATCCGAGTTCCGACAGTCGCCTCGGTCTCGTTGGCAAGGCCTTCGAGATGGGCAATCGCCTCGGAGGGTCCCTTCTGGAGATTCAGTTTCTCTGCCTCCAGCCCATTGGCCGCTTGAACGGCCTGTTCCCCACCAATCCGGCGCAGCGAATCGATTACACCCGTCGTGCGTCCGTAATCTTCCATCCGCAGATAGAGCTGGCCCAGCATCGACAAAAGGCGCGTGTTTGTCCGATCAAGGCGCAATGCCGGAATCAAAACATCCTCGGCGGGAAGATACCGTTCTTCATCGATCAAAAGGCGCGCGTAGCGAAGAGATTCGCTAGGCGCATTGCCTGAGGCTTGCACAGCCTGAGCCAAAAAGTCTTTGGCCAGATCGGGCTGGCCTGTGCGACCGTACGCGTTTGCCATCAGTGTCATCGCGTCAGCGTCATCCGGTTTTTGGTCTAGGACCAACCGCAGCCCCGCGAGTGCGGCCCCTGTTTCATCAGCGTCGATCTGCCAGGCCGCCTGCATCTTCAGCGCCTCGGGATGTGTGGAGTTTTCGGCCAGCAATTCCTCCACATGGGTCCGCGCGCCAACTTCATTACCGGTCTTCAGCAGCATCTCCGCCAAGAGAACTTTCACGTTGAGCGTTTGCTCGGAAGGCTCGCCCTCGTCAGCAGCCTTGGATGTCTCCAGCACATCCTGCAGGGTTGCAATCGCCTCTGCGCGCTTGCCCTCAGTAAAATCGAACCCTGCCTCGATTATCAGGAACGGGCTCGGATCAGCATTGTCGGAAATGGCCTTGGCTGTTTCTTCACGGGCTCTCTCCAAATCACCAGTCTCTGCCAGAAAGCGGATGAGGTCGACTTTTGCGCCCGGCTCTTCGGGTGCGGCTTCGTCTACCAGTTCACGGAGGAAGGCCTCCGCGCCATCGAGATCATTCTGAGATACGAGATAGCGTATAAGCGTGGCTTTCTGCTCGGAATCTTCCGGAAAAATTTCAACCATCTCGCGCAGTTGGGTTTTGATACCCTCCTTATCTTGCTGCATTGCCAAGATACGAAGGCGCTCCCGATAATATCGGTTTCTGGTGGGATCGCTGGCAATCATCCAGTCGACTTCGGCAAGGGCTCTGGAAAAGTCCTGCTCACGGATTGAATGATCCATAACCAGACTGCGCACGAAAAGATTCTCGGGATTTTCATCCAACAATTGAATAGCTTGTCTGCCTATTTCACGACGGTCAGACGCCCTGTCGTCATTAGCAGCGTTTCTGTAGGCAAGGGTCATCGCAATGATTTTCACGCGCGGGTCGTCAGGAGCCAGTTCCATGGCCTGCGTGCCAATCCGATCCAATTCGTCCCAGCTGCCGAAGTTAAATGCCATCTGCGCAAGTTTAATTCTGCTTTCGTAATCCTCCGGATCGCGCTCTGCCAGAACTGAATACTGTGCGAAAGCGGCACGCTCGTTGCCTTGCTGCATATGCAGTTCAGCCAAAGTCTGGCGCGCCTCGATATGCCCGCTATCGAGCTCGAACACATTTCGCAATTCCACGATGGCACGATCGAGGTCACCCTCTTCGATCAAGGCCACTGCACTTTGAAAGTGTTTTTCGGCCCGTTCTTCGGCAGAATCGCAGGCCGCAAGAAGCAACGTGCTTGAAAGTAAAATGACGGCTGGAAAAAGTCTTTTGAAAATACGCACAGTTACGTTCCCTATTCAGATGCAAAATCCGCCGGCGCAAAAGAGCGCTTCAGGCTGCATTGCGATTTTCGCGGAAATTTCCGTTAACAGCAAGTTAACACACGAGGAGGGGGCGTCTTTTACCCAGTTGGGGCATCAGTCGTGGCTTAGCCGTGAACAAACGGCACGATCCAAAGTGATTTTCTATCTTATCGAAACTGTGCGTCGCGTGATCAGAGCAGGCCGATTCGGTAAATACGGTGTGTTCTATCGCCCCTGCCCTGTAAGGTTTTACGTTGGCAATTCGTCATCCGGCACTTTTCGTCGCATGACAATTGCCGCTATTGCGCCAAAGAGAAATCCCCCGAGATGAGCTTGCCAGGCAAGCTGCCCGTTCATGGCCCACCAATACACCAAATTCAAAACCGTCAGCAGGAAGATAACCATTGCGAAGTCTCGAAGCGCCTCTCGATCTTCCCGACTATCCTCGAATTCCCATGCGAGAATCGCACCTAGTAGGCCAAACAACGCGCCCGAAGCGCCCACCATCGGCTGCAGATTCTCCGCCAGAAAGGCAAACCCGATTCCGCCCCCCAGGCCAGAGATTGCATATAGGAGTACGAATCTGCCCTGCCCGACACGGTTAATCACCGCCAAGCCTAGAGAGCAGAGCGTGATCATGTTCACGACAAGATGCACCAACCCAGTGTGCAAAAAGACATGCGTAAAGAACATAAGATACGGCTGAACGACGTAATTCGGCTTCCAGTTGTCGAGCAGCCCCGGCCAGAATGCCCCATAGTAGTAGGCGAACGACCTCACATGCTCTGGAAGAATCAGACCGTTGTCGCTCAGCGTGAGCACCCCTTCAAAGGCGCAACATACTGTTACGACTGCATAAAGGAACATATGATTTCTGTTCATCATGGAGCAGGTTGCTTTGTGATGGAGTTACGCGCAGGAACCGAAGTTTGAATACCTCGCTAAGAAAACGAGCATTTGCAATGTTTTCCTTGTCGTCATGGATAAACTTGACAAAAATACGAGCTTTGTTTCCATATGGTAAACAGTCGCCCTAAATCTTCTCAGCTATCCTGAAAAACCTTAATTATCTGGCTAATTTCGTTGACTCACCCTAGTGCGAGGCTTAACGTTAACCAAAGGTCATGCACGATATCCATGGGGGTTTGTGTGTTTTATGCTCAACAAAGAGGAGATATCTAGTGAAGTTTTTTAATTTAGCTCTGGCCGCGGGGGCTGTTGCGTTTACAGCGTCATCCGCGACTGCAGTGACAATAGTAATCGACGATTTTTCGACTTTCCAGCAGGTGATTGACGTTCCAACACCTGGTGCAGTTAACAGCAACGTCGAGATGGGTATTGGCGATCTTTCCGCTGATCGGGCGATGTCAGTCGTAACAAGCGGCGGTGGCTTGGGTGCTTCCACGTTCACGAGCACAGGTGCAAGCGGCTTCGTTCCGTCGAATTCCGTGACGCTTTCGAACTCACCTGGTCAGTCGTCCGTTGCCACAATCACTTATACTTTCGGCAGTTCTGTTGATCTGACGTCAGGTGGTTTTACTGACAAGTTCTTCTTTGAATTCCCTGGCGGCATTCTGAGTGGCGACGTCATCGGCACCAACTTTTCTACAACTGTGGTCAGCGGCGCTGGCACTGGCACAGATGTTGAAGCTTTGACACCGTTTTCATCACCCTTCCTGTCTTTCAGCGACGCTGATTTCGCCGCCGTAGACTTTGAAGATGTAACATCGCTGATGTTCACATTCGAATCATCAGAGTCCTTCGATGGTGCTCTGAACTCCATCTCAGTTGTTCCGGTCCCTGCGGCAGGCCTTCTGTTGCTTGGTGGTCTTGGTGCGTTCGCGGCAGTCGGCAGACGCCGTCGTCGCCAGTCGTAACTTAGCGACTTTCGGGACTACGGGTCTCGGATAAATGAATTTTTGAAAAGCCGCGACAGTCGTTGCGGCTTTTTGAGTCTGACTGATGCTTCGTTCTTTTACCGGATTGCTCTCACGCCCTGCTTCCGCAGCAGGGAAAGACTTATGAGCAATTGTACCCCTAGCGCCCACCCGTCCAACCAGCGACAAAACACTATGCCTTGCGCAGATTGTTGCCGCACAGGAAGAGTCTTCTTGGCCTCATCGCTCTGCTGAGCTACTCCGTCACGAGCAGATGTGGGCAGTACAACAGCGAACCTAACGTCATAGACGAGTGTCGCGGCATATTCTTCATCTGATAATTAATCGACGACCCTCTCTCGGAGGCATAATTCTTGTTGTGTGCATTGCTTTTCGGACCATACCGAACCCAAACGACGGAGCACTGAAAATGAATCGATTTGTCAAAAATATGAAACTTTCGACACAATCAGTCATGTTAACAATCTGTTTCCGCCCAATTTGCGCCCTGATTTCATAGTCACTTAGGACAAACGCCTTCTTAGAGAAGTGGGCAATTGATGGAGAGCACTATGAACACATTAAACCCGACACGTGGACACCTGCTTGAAACCTTCGGACTTGATCTGGAGCTGTCACATGGAGTGGACGCCACTCTTATCGACTCGAGCGGTCGTCGCTATCTGGATTTCCTTTCGCAATATGGTGCTTTGCCCTTTGGTCATAATCCAACAGAAATCTGGAACGCCTTAAACCGTCAACAAAGCCTTCTAACACCGGCAATGGTTCAGCCTCTTCGTGCTACCGAAGCGGAGAAACTGGCCGACACATTGGCGCGCATCACGCCGCACGATCTCGGGGTCGTCACGCTGGCCAATACCGGCGCGGAAGCCGTGGAAGCCTCGATCAAGCTTGCGCGTGCTCGCAGCGGACGCGACATCATTCTCTCCACCAAAAATGGCTTTCATGGCAAGACAATGGGTGCGCTGTCCGCTACGGGCAAATCGCTGTACCAAAAGGACTTTGGCGGGCCTGCCTCCGGGTTCGAATACATCCCGTTCGGCGATCTGAAGGCACTTGAGAGCAAACTCGCTGAATGTGGCGACGACATCGCTGCCTTTATCCTGTCTCTTATACACATCTGACGCTGCCGACGATCTACTCTGTGTAGA